>CBFHHM010000004.1:0-14952 GCA_965655705.1 Candidatus Pelagisphaera sp. | reverse complement strand
GTCTTGCTCGAAAATATGAAGAAGCATGGCATCAGCGAAGTGGACTACGGGTGGTACGCCGATCTGCGTCGCTATGGCAGCGTTCCTCACGCAGGGTTTGGATTGGGTTTCGAGCGTCTTCTCATGTTCGTAACCAGCGTCTCGAATATTCGTGACGTAATTCCCTTTGCTCGAACTCCAGGAAGCGCCTGATGGATACGCATTGGCGCAGCCGATGCGATTGTTGTTATATTGGCGATGAGTGAACCCATTCAATTTTATAACCGCTACACGGATGCGGTGGAAACAGAGGTCGTTTACGGCGAGTCGTATTTGCGTTGGACTTACGAGAACCCCTTCGGGCGTTTGGCCCTGAATCTCCTAGTGAAACGCTCGCTGTTCAGTTCGTGGTACGGGTGGCGGATGGATCGGCCAGGCAGCCGAGAGAAGGTGGCGCCATTTATCGAACGCTATGGAATCGATATGTCGGAGTGTCGGGCGGATGCGGATTCGTTCGGGTCTTTCAATGACTTTTTCTATCGCGAGCTGACAGGCTCGGCTCGTCCGATTGCGACGGGTGACGATACGATTAGTTTGCCTGCGGATGGACGACATATGGTCATTCCAACCCTTTCTCAGGTCGACCAGGTTTACGTTAAAGGGCAAGGGTTCGACTTGGAGGCGTTTCTAGGGCGCATGGATCTCGCCGAGCGCTTTTCGGATGGCTCGATGGCGATTTCTCGACTTTGCCCGGTGGACTATCACCGGTATCACTCCCCGGTCGCTGGGAGAGTGGCGGATCAATACGAAGTCGGAGGTTCTTTATTCAGTGTGAGTCCGATCGCCTTGTGTCGAAAGATTGGATATCTTTGGGAGAATAAGCGCCTAGTGACAACGATTGATACGGACGCTTATGGACTTGTCGCCTTTGTGGCTATCGGGGCAACCTGCGTGGGGCGCATTCACATGACACGATCGGTGGGCGACGAAGTAGGGCGTGGCGAGGAATTAGGTTATTTCGCCTTTGGCGGCTCTTGCGTTGCAACAATCTTCGAACGTGGACGAGTGGCGCTGGAAAGCGACTTGTTGGATCATTCGGCCCAGACAAGGGAAGTATACGCCAAGATGGGCGATCGGTTGGGCGTTGGGCGGCCCGCAACGGCTCTTTGATCGATCGCAACAAAGGTTGATAGGGGATTCAATTGTACACCCCTGCGTTTCGCCCTTTGGCGGCGATGAAGCCCGTAATGGCGTGGCGGAACAAACACACGGTCCATTGAATGGCGAAGGAAACGAATCCGCGCTTAGGGTCGAACGCGTTCGCAGCGTTCATAGGCCTCCTGCGATTCGTCCAACGATTGAAAAGGAGGGAGCCCAGCAGCTACTTTCCTAATGCCTCTTTCGCCGCTTTCAAGAGCCCGTCCTGACTGGCTCTAACGGTGTAATTGTCATTGGAATACGCGAAACGTATAGTGCCGCCTGTGTCTAGAATGTAAGCCGTGGGCGTCACCAAGTACCCGCCATTGCGTTTCTCCATATCGAATGCCCGCCCTTGCGGGATTTCCTTAACGTGTTGGATGTACTGTTGCGCTACTTTGTACTTGATGCCCAGACTGGTTGCCAACTTGAGGTCAGGGTCCGCGAGCAACTGGTATTCGAGCTCGGAGTCGTCATAGGCTTTCAGCGCCTCTACGGTATCGGCGCTTATCGCGAGCAATTGGTACCCCATTTTTTCAAGGGCTGGGACGCTCTTCTGCAGCTCCTGTAGGTGTATGTTGCAAAACGGGCACCATCCGCCTCGGTAGTAGATCAATACCGTGGGTTTTTCCTTGGCGGTTTTATTTAGGTCCAGCGCGGCGCCTGTCTTCGTCCAGGCTACCGAACCTTTCGGAAGCTTGCTGCCTACCGCCAATGGCTTCATTTTTGAACCTTCTTCCCAGGGTACATAGGTGACGGTGTCTTTGGTGTAAGGCAGCGGCGATGCGCCTTCGCGCAGGGTTACGCCGATACCATCCGGAGCCACGGTATACATGGGCGTGCCGGCTTCACGCGATCCATCGGTCGCCCGAGGAGGCGGCGCTCTTCGAGGACCGCGAGGGGGTCCCCCTGGGCGTGGAGGTCGCTGGCCTCGCTCTCTCACTTGCGTCCCTTCTTCCGGACTTGTTTCCTGCGCCTGCGTCAAGGGGGCTGACAATGCCAACGACGCGGCGACGAGCGCCGTACCCATTAACGTTCTATTGAGGCCACGAGCGTTTAAATTCGTAAAGGTCATGCGGGGTATCCATTCGTTGCGATTTCGTCTGGTGAACGCTCTGCGAGCAATCCTGTGAATATTGGCGCCATCTCTTAAATTGAATTTCAGTCGCCACTCGTAGTCCATCGAACGGAGCCGAGGTTGTCAACCTGACCGGTGATGGGAACGCCGAGAAGCGTGATTGCTGGATTTTTGACCCTAGGCAACTGCCTCAACCGGGTCGCCCGCATGGTTGGGACCGAGTCCCCGAGCGCTCGTGATAATTGGGATCTTCGGGTTTTCAAAAGACTCAAGTCGCTTCGTCTCAATCGGACCGTGGAACCTGAGCCGCATTCAGCTCCCCAGGTAGAATCCAAGCCGGAAAGGCTGTGTCTTCGCCTTCGAAATTCTCGCGGCCCCATTCGTTATTCGCTATTTCCCAATCCAACCGGAACCCGCCGCCTCGAGGAATAGACTTTTCATCGAGGGCTTAACGCCGCATACGATCGTACCATGCTCAAAAAACGTCTTCTGATTTTCCCCGCCCTTTTGCTGCTGGCTCAGGCGCTGCGCGGGGCAACCCCTGAACGGCCCAACATCGTGTTCATCATGAGCGATGACCACGCGAACAAAGCGATCAGCGCCTATGGCAGCGACCTGATCCAAACGCCGCACCTCGATCGGCTCGCCTCCGAAGGTATGCTATTCAACAACGCCTTCTGCACCAATTCGATTTGCGGGCCCAGCCGGGCTGTTATCCTGACCGGGAAGTACAGCCACCTCAACGGCTTTCTCGTTAACGAGACCACTCGTTTCGACGGCGCTCAAACCACGTTCCCGAAACTTTTCCAGCAGGCCGGCTACGAGACCGCCGTCATCGGCAAGTGGCATCTAGGCACGGAGCCCACCGGTTTCGACTATTGGGACGTCCTTCCCGGCCAAGGCGAATACTACGACCCTGAATTCATCAAGATGGGCGAAGTCGTTGAAAACGAAGGCTACGCTACCGAAATCATCGCCGAGAAGAGCGTCGAATGGCTACGCAACCGCGACTCCGACAAGCCCTTCGTTCTGCTTTCCCAGCACAAGGCGCCGCACTCCAGTTTCAATCCAAGCCCGAAGTACCGGCATCACTTCGACAATCACACCTTTCCCGAGCCCGAAAACCTCTTCGACGATTACGAGGGCCGGAGCGAAGGCGCGTCCGTAAGCGATATGAAAATCGACCCGCATCTCATTCTCCAGTACCAATGGGATGAGAAGCTGCGCATCCCCGAGGAGCTCGTCGGCAAAGAGCGCACCCGCTGGCTCTACCAATGGTACATGCGACGCTACTTGGCCTGCGTGCTCTCGGTAGACGACGCCGTCGGCTTGGTGCTCGATACCCTCGATGAACTCGGCCTCGCCGATAACACCATAGTCGTCTACACCTCCGACCAAGGCTTCTTCCTCGGCGAGCACGGCTGGTATGACAAGCGCTACATGTACGAAGAATCCTTGCGCATGCCGTTTATCGTACGCTACCCGCCCGCCATCGAGCCCGGCTCCGTCGAAGACCGCATCACGCTCAATCTGGACTTCGCCCAAACCTTTCTCGACTACGCTGGGATCAAGGCTCCCAATGACATGCAAGGCCGTTCGCTGCGGCCACTCCTTGAAGGCGATCCGGTGGCCCTTTGGCGGCGCTCGATGTACTATCATTTTTACGAGTACCCAGGATGGCACTACGTAAAACGCCACTACGGCGTGCGCACCGACCGTTTCAAGCTCATTCGCTACTACCACGACATCGAGGCATGGGAAATGTATGACCTCGAGAGCGATCCCAATGAGATGGCCAACCTAGCAGACAACCCCGCCTATGCAGGGGTGCGGGCCGAACTCGAAGTCGAACTGGCCCGGCTCCAAGCCCAGTACGGCGACTCTCCTGAGCTCGCTCAGGAAATGGTAGAGCGCTATCCCCACGGCAGCTACCCAGAATGGGGCCGCTACTCTGACTTAGAGCCACACGGCGACCTAGATGGCTGGCGAGCGGCCCAAGGACAAGACGGTCCGAAGGAATAGTTCAGTCCTTCGAAATATTAACCTTCTCATCGGGGAGGGTCGAGCCGGCTTGCCTGCCATTCGAAACCAGCCAATCAATCGTAGGGCCGAACGCTTTCGCGTCCTTCATAGGCTACTAGCGATTGGTCCAACGATTGCGGCTGTCTCCAGCCGAGTTCCGCTTCGACCTTCGCGCAATCTACCAGCGAATCCATTTGTTCAATGGGCGCTTTGCAGGGCAAATGAGACAATTCTCGTTCGACGAAATCCCGCGCTGGAGCCTGCTCGAGATTGTCTTTTGAAGCCACGAAATAGGTTCGGTAGCCGTCCACTTTCGCCGTGATCGCCTTGACCGCGACTTCCGCTCCCGAATACACGGGAAGATAGGCGAATAGGTCGTAGGCATTGCCTCGTTTGAGCCCATTGGTCGCTTTAACCTTTCGCATGAACTCCCAATCCACTAGCAAGGGGAAGCGGATGGCAAGGCAGGTCATTCCTTCCGTGTCCGCGAAGTAGGCCAGCATCTGCTCAGCTGCTTGTTTGCTCAGCGCGTAGGCGTTCCGCGGCACGGCAGGGGCCTCCGAGTCAACCGGGAGGTAAGACAAGACATTCCTCTGCTGGGTCCGGTCTTTAGTCGGAAACTGCCCATCGAGAACCTGTATCGAACTGGCGAACAGGACTCGGCGGCACTTGGCATTCGCCGCCGCCTGAAGCAAGTTCATGTTCATCGCCGCATTGGCCGCGTACAGGATCTCGCTCGGAGCGCTGTCGAAATTAGAGAGGTTCGCCAAGTGGACCAGGACATCGACCTCTTCCATCAGCCGTTGGCAGGCGTCCCAATCCGTCAGGTCCGCGGATTCTATGGGATAATCGGCCTCCTCATTGGGGAACTTATCAACGGCCTGGAACGTTTCGCCTGACTCCTGGAGCAATCGGCACACGCAGCTGCCCAACCGTCCCGATGCGCCTGTAACCAGTATTTTAATACTCTTTCCTCTCTAGAAGATTTTAGGGTAACGTCGCATTGCTAGCGCCTGTCTTAATGGGTTCTCCATCTATTGCTCTTCGGTATATTCCGGTATGCGCTTAGAAAGAAACTCAATCCATTTCCCCTCTTCGCGATAGAAGTTTTAGCGGCAGGATG
The DNA here is from genome assembly GCA_965655705.1 of Candidatus Pelagisphaera sp. GTDB lineage: Bacteria > Verrucomicrobiota > Verrucomicrobiia > Opitutales > Opitutaceae > Pelagisphaera. The sequence goes on along the minus strand of CBFHHM010000004.1, from coordinate 9,553 downwards.
AATGAGAAACTCCCTGAAACTCAGATGATTCGTTGCTATTATGTTCGTTCCCCACCAGTCAGGTTCGTGTTTCTTGAAATCGACAAATAGTTTTGCAGCCTGATCTATTTCGAGAAGGGCCAGGGTGATATAGCCTCCAATGATATAGGCGTTGTAGCCTTCATCCCGATTCCGAGGAAACTCGTCTGCGATCGATCGCGTTTCATCCAGTTCTCTGAGAACAAAGTGGGCGTAGGCCGTTAGGGAAGCGAAATAATCAGAAGTAATACCTATCGTCTCAGGGTCAATATCCGCATCGAGAATCAATCGGGCTATTTCCCCCGCTTTCTCCAGGTTTATGGAATCCGATATCTGCCTGGCCAAAGCGCTTTGAGTCGCGAATACGTCCAGGAGCTCTCGGTCGTAGTTATTCGCCCAAAGGTGGGTATCCGTGTAGGCATCGATCAACTGGACCGCCACCCGCGCATGATTAGCCACCCTTCGAACGGATCCCTCGACGATGTAGCGGGCGCCTAAATCATTGGCGATATCAGCTAAGCTCTTGTCCGAGTTAATGTATCGCATAGCCGATGTCCGAGAGACGACCTGGAGCCCGGCAATGCGCGACAGATTCGTAAGGATGTCCTCTTGGACCCCGCCTGCGATAAAGGGGCCGTCGTCTAGCGAGCTCATACTCAGCAGAGGCATTGCCGCGATCGATAAGGAGTTGCTGCTTTTATCCGGACCGCTCCTCGAGCGAATAAAGAATACCAGAGCCAAACTGCCGAAGATCAATGTGGGAACGGCAGCCCCCAGCAAATAAGCCATCAGGTTGCGGCCCTTTTGCGGACCCGCATCGGCATCCGCCCCGGGACCCGCATCCGCCAACGATTGAGTCTTAACGATTCCCTCCGGCGTGATCTGGAAGGCCCATGGGATGATGAGCGATATTGGAAACCCCAATACAACCATGAGGGTCACGAAGCGAAAGGCCCAGACTGGGATTCCAAAATTCTCGAAGGTAGTCGCGGCAATCTGAATGAGCAGCCATCCGACAACGGCGTATACCGATGCCACTCGCATGACTTTGCGGCGCTTAAGCTCCCTCCAAATCCTGATCATACCAGAGGACTTCGGAGGCTCTGGAGCATCTTCCTTCATAGCTTGGATTCGAAATACGGCGCCATCCCCCATGGCTACGTGATCGGGTAGCTCGCTACAAGCTCTCTTTTGACGTTCGCCGCTCGGGCCTTTCTCCTTGGAATCGCGACCTGTAGCCTCGTGAACCGAAAGAGAGCATAACCCCCCTCCAGCAGTCGTCTTGTTGACAAGCCGATGGACCATCGGTGCCTCTCAAGCTGAACGCGATCGGAGCTAGTTCAGCCGGTCCAAACGGGCTTTCCGTAATCCGCTTGTAATGCCAATGTCTTTAACCCACTTATTGAAATCATGGGCGACGAAGACAAGACAGAGGGGCTCGAAAACGACGAAGCAATCCCGCAGAACGACGCCCCAGAGCCAAATCCGCCCCACTGAGCCTTTTCGCGGAACTGAAGCGTCGCAAAGTATTCCGTGCCGCCGGTTCCTACCTCGTCGTGGCTTGGCTTATCCTGCAGGTGGCCGCAATCCTGTTCCCGGCATTCGACGTGCCTCCCTGGGCTCTGCGTCTCGTCTTTTTCATGCACGCGTGGGGGTTTCCTTTGGTAGTGGTAATCGCCTGGGCCTTTGCTCGTAGCCCCGGTCGGTCGGACTACATTCTCGAAAAGCGGTACTGCCAATCTCTCATTACGGGCGATCTCGAGACCTTCCAAAATACGATGCGGCGTTATCCGCCATGCCCATCACTAAAGGCTGCGAACCGGCCTCATGGCGACACGGGCGCATGACGACACGGGCGCATGACGGTTGCCATGCTCAATGGAGAATTCGACGCCTACGCCGACAACTTTCGCATCGAGTGGGAAAAGCATCATCGCGACCACGGCGACTGGGTCTGTCCGATGCAGGTCAACTCAGAAGCCAATCACGCTGCTCTACTACTCTTTCAAGGCCGCAGTTCGGAAGCATCGCAAATCATCGAGGAGTCGTTCAAAAACATCCACCTTCCCCCGAATCCACTGGCAGCATGCACCTTCGACACGGAGACGGTCCGACCAAAGCTGCATCATATGAACGACAACCCGCAGCAGGCGAAGGCCGACCTGCAGTACGCCCTCCGCAAGCTGGCTGACAAACCGGAATCGCTACTCGAATATATAGAGAAGGGGGTCCTGCGAGAAGCAGCGGATCTTATCGACCCTGATCTAGCGTATACGATATTCAGGGACATTTCAAACGACCCGATCCAAAGAGCCTCTCTCGAAGTGATCTGCGCCAACCCCTGGAGCTACCCGCACCTCGTGAGGTATCCAGAGTTCCAGAAAACAGTCATCGCCGACGGTCGCTTTGTCGCTTTTCTCGAGAGCTATGGCTTCCTCTCCGAGAATTGATACGAATCCTCGCCAAAGGGTTAGCCCCTTCGCCACAGCGTAATTGGTTGGAAATGAACGGTTCTCTTCGTTCGGTCTATTTGATCCGCTTTGGTTCGGAAGGGAGGTTGAATTCAATTTTGCGCTCTCAAGTTACGAAACGCTTTTCCGATAGGGTCGGCGACTGCATCCGACATAGACACGGTAATCCTCGATGATTTTTGGATACGCTTTCAGTGAAATACGGATTTAGCAGCGAATCGACCAATGCCACCGTCGGATTGAGCGCGGTGCATTGTCAACTGTCGTAAGAAGAAGCGAGCGGTGGGGATTCCGCTCGAATTACCCGGTGAGTTGTGCTTGCTAGTTCCCTTTGTCTGCCGCAGAAGAGGCTTTTCGCTTTCACAGATGCCCATACCCCAAGATAGATTCAGCTGGCCCTTGCGATTGATAGGCGCCTATTTGTTGGCGGTTTTGTGGGGGTCGAATCTCTGGGCTGAGGATAAGCAAGGAGCCGGCCTAGACTCGGGAATTCCTGAATTTCGTTTGGAGAGAGGCTACAAGCCGGAAATTAGGGCGGTCCGCGTTGAGACCCCGCCTAAAATCGATGGAAAACTGGATGATGACGTCTGGGGCAATGCAGATGTCAGCGGACCGTTGATACAGTACCGTCCCCGCGCGGGAATCGCTATGGACCAACAGACCGAATTCCGAGTGGCTTATGATAGCAGCTATCTATACGTAGCGGTCTGGTGCTGGGATACGGAGCCAAACGAAATTGTAGCCCGATACATGCGTCGAGACGACAGTATGCGCCCCGACGACTATGTGATACTCGTGTTCGATACGTTTAACGATCAACGAAACGGCTACTGGTTTCGCTTCAATCCAAATGGAACGCGGCAAGATGCGCTCGTGAGCAACAACGCCAATATTAATAGCCAGTGGGACGGTATTTGGGAATTGAAGACAACGGTAACCGATCAGGGCTGGTTTGCCGAAGCGGCATTCCCGCTCACAACCTTCAGTTTCGATCCTGATTCTACGGAATGGGGACTCAACCTTTCTCGCAATCTAGCTCGAAACAGCCAACGTGGAATATGGGCGTCACCGCGACTATCCATGAGGTCCTACTATGTTTCCGAGGCAGGAAAGCTCAAAGGATTGGGTGATCTAAAGCAAGGATTGGGGCTGGAGTTCAACCCCTACATTTTGGCGAGTAGCTTCGATGACGACAGTGCGGGGACCAGCGGCTCGGAATTCGATTGGGGTGGAGATTTTCGATACCGGATTTCTCCCAAGATGAGCGCGACCTTGAGTTATAATACAGATTTTGCTGCAGCGGAAACCGATGCCAGACAGGTAAACTTGACGCGGTTTTCATTGTTCTTTCCAGAGAAGCGCCGCTTCTTCCTGGAGGATGCGGGCGTATTCAATTATGGAGGACTCGGCGGTCGAGTTCGAAGAGGACGGCGCACAACGCCTGTTTTCCTTCCCTACTTTAGCCGTCGTATTGGATTGAATAGCAGCGGTCAGGTCATTCCTTTAGTCGGAGCGGCTAAACTGTCCGGACGCGTGGGCGAATACGACATAGGCGTGATCAATGCGGTCATCGACTCGAGCGAAAATCTAGGCAGCCAAAACACCTTCGTAGGGCGCGTTAGCCGTCAAGTCCTGGACCAGTCGTCTGTTGGGGCGCTGGTCACGCATGGCGATCCTAACTCCGATTTCGACAACTTAGTGGTTGGAACGGATTTTCGATATCTAAGCGACTCGTTTCTCAGCAAGTATCGACTTGAGGCGAACGCTTTCTTCTTGGGTTCGCAGTCCGACGATCCGGATTTCGACTCGGGATTCTCGCCCAGTTTGGGCGGTAATTTCATCATTCCTGCGGATGAGTTCGAAGTGGAAGGCTCATTCCTGCAGATAGACGAAGATTTTAATCCCGCGATGGGATTCGCCCCGCGACGTGGTATACGTAGATACAGTACTGCAGCGACTTACCAACCCCGGCCAGAGAAGGTACCCTGGCTACGTCAGTATCGGCTGACGTACGAAGGTGAATACGTGACCAACTTATCCAACGCGCTGGAGTCGTCGAGGCATCTACTGACGCCATTGAGCTTTGAATTTGAGTCGCTTGATCGGCTGTACTTTCGGTTGGAAAATACGTTCGACGCGCCCGATAGCGATTTCACAGTTTCGAGAACGGCGACGATCGAGGCAGGCGAATACGAGTGGAATCGCGGAATTCTAGGGTTCGAATCGGCGACCAATCGGGTGGTGGACGTCACGTACGAGTATTCGTTCGGCAGTTTCTACGATGGCGATCGAATGGAGAGTAGATCTGGTCTCGTTTACCAGCCGTCGAAGCACTTTGGGCTGGAGGTCGACTATACCTTTCAAAATGTCGAATTGCCTAGTCTTGAATTCGATATCGAAGTCGCCTCGCTCACTGCCTTAGTAAACATAACTCCAGACCTCACTTGGACCAATCTGGCCCAGTATGACAATATCTCCGACACTCTCGGAATAAATAGTCGGCTCATCTGGGAGTACAAACCCGGACAACGGCTTTTCTTGGTATTGAATCAAAGCTACCTTGACGAAAGGACTGGATTCGTACGTCAGCAAATGGATACAACGATTAAGCTCAGCTCGATATTCAGATTCTAGATCTTGCTTGGTCGTATTCGTTCGACCTTGAACGTTGATCGAAAATTTAGTGGGTCCGATTTGATGCGGAGGGGCTTGGGTCCATATAGGAACCGTATAGCGCTGTTCGGGGCAAAGGGAGCTATTCAATCACAGCTCGTCTAGCATTTTCCGATATTGCTTGTACGAGGTGTGATGGTGGTTCGCCGCTTCATCTTGCAGTCCCCAAGTATGCAAAATTACAGGGCCTTCGTAGTCGACCGACTTCAAGGCTTCCAACAACTGAGATGAGTCGTAGTCGCCTTGGGCGAGAGGTTGTATCCCGCGGTCCCAGCCTTCGATTTCGTTCACGGCATCGACGTCCGCGCCATTGATCGAAGGCAGTCGGAGCCAAGGCTTGATCCTAGCGGCGACTTCACTGAGCCGATGTCCGTTGCCCGCTCACAGGCATGCCGCCCCGATCCACGCGTACAGCGCATGATGTCAAACGTGCTTAATCGATTTATTGAGTAATCTGGCTTCCAATTCTTGATCTTATTCTTCATCTTGATTCTAGTTTCATCCAATAACCCCTAATCCTCAAGAACGGCCCATGCGGACTCCCATCAAAAAGCGTCTGAATAGCTTAACAGCAATCATCACTTGATCGATCAATAGTAGCGCAGGCATCTTGCCTGTGTTCGCAGGCAAGATGCCTGCGCTGCCATTTTAGCAATTAACAGTATTAGCCCAAAATCTAACGTTATCCAAATAATGAATACAAAAACAAATCGCCGAAACTTTATTAAAAAGACCGCCACTGCGGCTGCCGCTATCGGCATGCCGACGCTGATACCGGCCAGCGCTCTGGGCAAGAATGGCGCCGTGGCTCCCAGCAATCGAATAGTCGTGGGAGGCATCGGCTTAGGCCCACGTGGACGAAAGGTACTCGCAGGATTCTTCGCTCACAAGGACTGTCAATTCGTCGCCATCGCCGATGTGCAAAAAGAGCGTCGCGAAATCATCAAACGTTTAGCGGACCGCCAATACGGCAACTCGGACTGCGTCATCTACGACGACATGTCGGGAGTCTTGGAGCGCGATGACATCGACTCGGTCATCATCGCAACCGGGGACCGCTGGCATACCACGGCTACCATCCGCGCTGCGCGGGCAGGCAAGGACATCTATTGCGAGAAGCCTTGCGCGATGAACATCATGGAATGCCAGCAGCTGGACGACACGGTTCGGAAGCGCAAGCGCGTCTTCCAAGCGGGAACGCAACGTCGAAGCGTGCCCAATTTCAAGCTAGCGGTCGATCTGGCCCGCAGTGGTAAGCTAGGGCAGGTGACGTCCGTTCATGCGGGTATTTTGGAGTTACGGGAATACTATGAGCCTTTGGCGGCCGAACCGGAGCCGGATCCATCGGTCATCAATTGGGACAAGTGGCTGGGGCCTGCGCCGTGGATGGATTTTAACGCCGCGTATTGCAGAGGACGCTGGCGCGACCACGCGGGTTTGTATGCCGCATGGAGATTGCCCGAGTGGGGCTCTCATACGATCGACGTCTGCCAATGGGCTGCGGATGCCGATGGAACGACGCCCGTCGAATTCGAAGCGGATTCGGATGGAACGATTACGGGGAAATATGACAATGGCGTTAAGTTGGTAATGCGTCTTTCCGGATTCAAAGGAGAGGGCGATTGGAAAGAAGGACTTGGCTCTTGTCCCGTGCGTTTCGAGGGCGATGAAGGCTGGGTTGAAGCAGGGGACGCAAAGGCAATAGTAGCCAGCAACCCTAAGCTGATCGAGAACAAGAAATACGATCAGATTACCGGCACGGATCCCGTAATGCACGTCCGCAACTTCCTCGATTGCGTTAAGACTCGGGAGGATCCGATTTGCAACTCTACAGCCGTTCGCTACGGACACATGGCCTGCTTCGCTGCTGCGATCAGCTGGAAATTGGGACGCAAGGTTACCTTTGATCCGAAGAAGGAACGCTTCATTGGGGATGCCGAGGCCAACCGCTTCCGCACCTACAAACGCCGCGCTCCGTACACGATCTAGTATTTTCTAACAGGATACGCCCCGCATTCGGGGCGACAAGATGGCCGCGCCAGCTTGATGGAATCTCATAGAGTCCATCATCAAGTTGGTTGCGACTTTCAGCTGCTCCCATGCCATCATTCGATTTGCAGCCGCTGGCTATCCTTTGTCGTCGAGGTATTTCCAATCGCCTTTGAAACGTTTGAATCGAGAGCATTCGTGGAGCTCGAACGGCTCTCCGTTGATGTAGTACTCTGCGATGAATTCGACCTTTCCTGTTTTGTCGCCTGCGCCGCCTCGTGTTTTGCCGAGAATGGTGAGAAAACTCCAATTGGCTTGGTAGATCGAATTTTGAAGTTCCTCTTGTAGACCTGCTTCTCGCGTATCGGGATGCGTGGTCTCGACAAGGTACTCCACTCTTCGAAAAAAATAGGCGCTGTAACGGGCCCGCATCAGCTGCTCCGCGGTTTTCGGCTTCTCTCTGCCAAAGTGAAAGGGGCGGCAGCATATTCCGTAGTTGAGCTGACTCTTGCACGGGCACAAGGAAATCTCTCTCTCGGTCGGAATACGCTCATTATTCTGGTCCATTCGCTTTATACCGTCCGAATTTCGGGCCAATACTCAAAGCTATTCTGGCAACGGCGAATCAGTATTATACGCTTTCCCATTTCCGTTTTTACGTGTTAGTTTCCAATCGATTCGATGAATACTCTCTTATGAAACACCTCAATATCCTAGTCGCTTTAAGTCTATCTGTTACCCTTGGCGTTTCCGCGTTTGCTGATTGGCCCGCATGGCGGGGTCCGAGCGCAAACGGAATCGGTTCCGCTGAAAATCTGCCGGTCGAATGGGGGGTGGATTCCAATGTGTCCTGGAAGGTGAAACTGCCTGCCTGGAGTGGCGCGTCTCCGATCGTTGTAGGGGACAAGGTCTTCGTGGTATCGCCGTCGAAAGAAGAAACGCAGCCCGCAACGGAACCGGCTCCGGAGGGAAGGCGTCGTGGACCTGCTCCACCACCGGGAATGGGACCTGGCGGCCAGGAAATTTTTCTGATGTGCCTTTCCACCAAAGACGGCTCCCTCAATTGGAAAAGCAAGATAGACGAGGGTAACGAGATTCAGTTCAAGCAGAACATGAGCTCCCCATCGCCGGTATCCGATGGCCAACGCGTTTGGACGGTCACGGGAAATGGGATCGTTTCGTCCGTTGATATGAAGGGCAAAGTGCACTGGCAGTACGACCTTCAAAAGTCGCATTGGAAGTTGGGCCTGCAGGCCGGTTATGCGTCATCGCCTATCTTGTTCGAAGACAAACTCATCATCCAGGTCTTGCACGGCATGCACACGGACGATCCGTCCTACCTCCTGGCTCTGGATAAGAAGACCGGGAAAAAGCTTTGGTACCTGGAGCGCGAAACCGACGCGATCCATGAATCGCCGGATGCGTATACGACGCCGGCGCTCTCCAAAACAAAGGATGGTATCCAATTAGTCATACTAGGGGGGGACTACGTGACGGGTCACGATCCCGATACTGGTAGAGAAATTTGGAGAGCGGGAGGGCTCAATCCTCAGAAAGCGCGCAATTATCGTATCGTGCCTTCGCCGGTGGCGATCGATGGCATGATTTACGCGCCTACGCGGAAAAAGCCTTTGCTCGCCTTGCGGGCTGGAGGCAAGGGCGATGTCACCGAAAGCCACTTGGTTTGGAAATACGAAAAGCCGGCTGGCAGTCCGGACGTGCCGACGCCCATCTGCGATGGAAAGTACTTTTACATGATCGAAGACTTCGGGCAGGTGACTTGTCTCGATGCCAAGACAGGAGATGTGATTTGGGGACCTGAGGTCACTGGGTTGGGGCGTGTGAGTTCCTCTCCGGTCTTAGCGGACGGCAAAATCTACATCACGGCTGAAGACTCGGAAACGGCCGTAATACAAACAGGCCCTGAGTTTAAGCTGTTGGGGAAGAGCGAGCTTGATGGGAGTTTTACCCTGTCTACGCCTGCTGTATCCGGAAACCAACTCTTCATCAGAACCGGCGCGTATTTGTACAGTATCTCCAGCGGTTGAGTCTTGATGGTTATTGAGGGTATTCAAAAGTTCGTTGTGACGGGTATTTCGATGTAAGGCTGCCGCTAGCGACACGCCGCGATTGAGGATAATGCTCTTCTTTTGCGGTATGAACTGTAGGCTAAAAGGGTCAGTGCTTGAAATTTGACAAACTCAATTCCATGGCCATGAATGGGCGTTCCGGTGGCGAGGAAGTTGAGATTGGAATACCCCGGCGCGATCTATCATGTGATTAATCGCGGAAATTATCGCTCTTGGGTATTCGAGAGCGAGGGAGCCAGGAAGTCTTTCCAGAAGGCTCTCTTCGAGACCTGCGAGCGCGCGGGGTGGAAGCTGCACGCCTACGCGATCATG
>CBFHHM010000003.1:211210-350432 GCA_965655705.1 Candidatus Pelagisphaera sp. | reverse complement strand
CTCATCGAACAATACCCCATCGAGGGATTGGCGGACACCGAAGCCCTCAAAGAGCCCAAGGCGGATCCGAACTTCAGTCCCGATTTCTCCCAATACGACGTCGTCATCTCTAACTTCGGCAACAACGCCGCGCCTTGGCCCGAGAAAACCCAAAAGGCGTTCGATTCCTTCGTCGGTGACGGCGGCGGATTCGTGAGCGTGCACGCCGCCAACAATTCGTTCGGCGACTGGGAGGCCTACAATCGCATGATTGGCATTGGCGGTTGGGGCGGACGGAAACCCAGCCATGGTCCCTACCTCTACTACGACGCCATGCAGAAGCGGATCCAAGACCCATCGGATGGAAAATCCGGGTCGCATGGTCCCCAGCATAGCTTCACCATAACGATACGCCAGGCCGATCATCCCATTGTCAAAGGACTGCCCGCCGAATGGCTCCATACCAAGGACGAACTTTACGCTAATCTCCGCGGTCCGGGCGAAAACCTGACCATCCTCGCCACCGCCTACTCGGAACCCGACAACAAGGGCACCGATCGACACGAGCCCATGCTCATGACCATCGATTACGGCAAGGGACGCGTCTTCCACAACGCCTTGGGACACGCGGACTACTCCTTCGAATGCGTCGGTTTCATCACCACCTTCCTCCGCGGGACCGAATGGGCCGCCACCGGCAAAGTCACTCAGACCGACGTTCCCAGCGACTTCCCCACTGCCGACGCCACCCGTTCGCGGGCCTTCGAGTAGGGCTTTTTTTTGCTGGGGAAACGGTCCGCTAAGCGGCGTGCGGATCCGTTCACTTCCTCCCAATGACTGCCACACGGTAGCGGCGGATCTCCGAGCCACCACTTTTCAATACCTGGTCGCTCTACAGAGCGATCCTGCTCCCACCCTGGCGGGATCCCTGTTCGAATCAATTTTAGATATCAACGGGGATACCGCTGCCGCGCGAGCAGGATGGCCTGCGGCCGTCAGGTTTGGATGTTGGAAATGAGGCATCATCTCGGTTATTCCATTCCCTCTCGAATTCCTGTCCGTTTTCCCTCTGTTTCGGGTAATATTCCATGGAACCCCGTTTCCACTATTAAGTTTCCTCGTTCGACACTCTACATGACTCGATTTTCCCACGCAATTGCCGCCCTTTGCGCCGGGACGCTCACGGCCTTTTCCGCGACCGCGGAACCGTCTGCTCAACTGCCCGAATCTATCTTCAATTTCCTCGATCTCAACTGCTACGAGTGCCACAACGATACCGAAAAAAAAGGCGGTCTGGACATGGAGAGCCTCCGCTTCGACCCCACCGACCACGCCTCCATGGGCATGTGGGCGTTGCTTCACGATCGGGTACGCGACGGCGAGATGCCGCCTAAGGACGAACTGCAGCCGGAAGTCCAAGAACGCGCCGATTTCCTCCACGTTTTCGAAGCGAGCTTGCACGAGGCCTCGGAGCGACAGCAACAATCCAAGGGGCGCGTGCGCTCGAGACGCCTTAATCGTATCGAATTCGAGAATACGCTGCACGACTTGCTGGGTATCGATATTCCCCTGAAAGTCTACATGCCGGAGGACACCGAACAGGAGGGCTTCGACAATATCGCGGATGCCCAACAGATTTCCTATCACCTCTTGCAAACCTATCTCGAGGCGGCGGACGTCGCCCTAGACGAGTCCTTCCAGCGAGCCCTCAAACCCAAGCGCTTCGAAACGCGCGTCTACGACATCGACGAGATTTCCAAAGGACGCAACCGGCGCGGCAATACGCGCGACCCGTTCACAATCGACAATGCCGCCGTCTCCTACCCCACCACGCTTTCCTATCACGGACGCATGCCCAATACCCGTCGCCTAGAAAGCGGCTGGTACCGCGTACGCCTGCGAGCGCGGGCCGTGAATGCTCCGGAAGGTCACGGCGTCTGGACCTCCGTGCGGAGCGGCTACTGCTACGCGGTCAAGCCCCTCATGTATTGGATCGGTAGCTTCGAAGCCCGCGACGAACCGGAGGAGCACGAATTCGAAGCTTGGATAGAGGAAGACCACATGCTGGAGGTTCGCCCCTCCGACCGCAGTCTACGACGAATTTCAGGCCGAACGATCACTGGCGGTACCGCTCCCGACGAGCAAGCGCCCGGAGTCGCGATCGAATACCTGGACATTACGCCAATCAATAGGGGCCTTGAAACGAAGGACCTGCGCGAACGCCTTTTCGGATCGTTGCCCCTTCGCAAGGGAGAACTCGTTAGCGCCAATCCCCGACGCGACCTGAGGCAACTCATTGCCGCATTCGCCGAACGGGCCTTCCGTCGTCCCGCGAACGCCGCCGAAATAGAATCGTACATTGAATTCGCCAATCGGGTTTACCGGGACGAACAATCCCTGCTCGAGGGACTCAAAGCAGGTTATCGAGCCATCCTTTCCTCGCCCCGCTTTCTCTACTTTCGCGAAACGCCAGGGCAACTCGATCCTTACAGCATCGCTTCCCGCCTAAGCTATTTCCTCTGGAATCGCATGCCGGACGGGCCATTGCTCGCCGCGGCGAGCGACGGATCCCTCAACCGCCCCGCCGTGATTCGCAAGCAGGTGGAACGCATGCTCGCCGATGATCGCAGCGCCGCCTTTATCGAGAACTTCGCAGCCCAATGGCTCGACTTGAAGGATATCGATTTCACCTCGCCGGACGAAAAGCTCTATCCAGAATTCGACGACACGCTCAAGCATGCCATGCTTGGGGAAACCCACAGCTTCCTGCGCAAGCTACTCGATGAAAATTTGAGCGTCGTCAACGTCATCGACTCCGACTTCGCCATGCTCAACGAGCGCATCGCCCGCCACTACGGCATCGATGGCGTGAGCGGAAGCGAATACAGACCCGTTCCGATCGACGCGGAAAGTCGGCGCGGCGGCCTCATCACGCACGCCAGCGTACTTAAAGTCAGCGCCAATGGCACCACGACCTCGCCTGTCATTCGCGGCGTCTGGTTGCTCGAACGCGTTCTCGGGGAACACATTTCGCCCCCTCCCGACGATGTGCCTGCGATCGAACCGGATATCCGCGGCGCCTCGTCCATTCGCGAACAATTGGACAAGCACCGCTCCACGGCCTCCTGCAACGCTTGCCATGTCAAAATCGATCCGCCGGGCTTCGCCCTGGAGAACTACGACGTCATCGGCGGCTGGCGGGATCGGTACCGAGCCATCAACGACAACGGTCGCCTCGACAAAGGACCTACGGTCGACCCGAGCTATCACGCTGCCGACGGACCCTCCTTCGACAACGTCGACGGATTCAAGCGCATGATCCTCGCTAAACCGGATCAAATCGCTCGCAATCTCCTCGAAAAGACGCTGGTTTATGCAACCGGCGCTAGCATCGAATTCGCGGATCGACGCGAAATCGACGCCCTAGTCGCCGACCTGGCCCATGACCAATACGGATTCCGCTCCATTATCCACGCCGCCGTCCAAAGCTCCATCTTCCTCGAAAAGTAGCCCCAAAACTAACCGCGAAACGCCAATCGCCAACCGCTAGCAAATGAAAAACGTCTACTTCAGCTTCAACAAATCGCTTTCCCGACGGACCTTTCTCAAAGGGGCCGGCGCCGCCATGGCCCTGCCTTGGCTCGAAGCGATGAGCCCCGCCTTCGCCTCTACAGCGGCCGTCACCCCGTCCCCGCGACGTTTCGTCAGTGTGAGCCTCGCCCTCGGATTGCATGGCCCCAACCTCAACCCGGTCGATGCGGGCTTCAATTACACGCCTTCGGTTTATTTGAAGCAGATCGAAGACCTGCTCGGCGATCTCACCATCGTATCGGGATCCTCCCATCCGGGCGTCTCGGGCGGCCACAACGCGGAAGGCTCGATTCTCAGCGCGGCGCCTTACTCGCGCAACGCGGCCTTCAAGAACAGTATTTCCCTGGATCAGTACATGGCCAGGGAACTAGGCCACCACACGCGCTTCCCCTCGCTCGTACTCAATCCCTCGGGAAACAACAGCCCCTCCTACACGGAAACGGGCAGCATGATTCCCGCCGAAGACTCGCCTTCCAAACTCTTCGCCAAGCTTTTCGTGGCCGATTCGCCCGCCCAAAAGACGCAGCAAGTCAAGCGACTCAAGCAGGGCCAGAGCATTATGGATATCGTCGCCGACGATGCCAAGAAGCTCCAGCGCGAGCTCGGCTCGGGCGACCAAGAGAAGATGGACCAGTACTTCACCTCCGTACGCAACTTCGAGAAGCGCCTGGGTGAATCCGAAGATTGGGTACGCCACCCGAAGCCTAAGGTGACGATGAAGGCGCCTGTCGACATTAAGGACAATGACGAGTTCATCCGTCGCAAGAAGCTGATGCTCGAAATCATGTACCTGGCCATCCAGACCGACTCGACCCGCTTCCTTTCCCTGCACCTCAATGGCAATGGCGGTACCGCCCCCATCGAAGGGGTTGCCGAGGCGTACCACAGCCTAAGCCACCACGGCTTGGACGAAGACAAGATCGATCAGCTCACCATCGTCGAATCCGAACTCGTCAAAACCTGGGGCGGTTTCGTACGAAAGCTCAAGGAAACCCAGGAAGGGTCCGGCAATCTGCTCGATCAGACCAACGTTCTGCTGACCTCTAACCTCGGCAACGCCAGCGCTCACGACAACAAGAACATGCCCGTGCTCTTCGCAGGCGGCGGCTTCCGTCACGGCCAGCACATCGCCTTCGACCAGAAGAACAATTACCCGCTTCCAAACCTCTACCTCAGCGCCTTGCAACGCCAAGGCCTCGAAGTCGATTCCTTCGCCACTAGCAGCAGTACCTTGACCGGCCTGGAAATGATTTAACAGTAAACCAATAAAAACGTTACTTCTGACCCGTTTTCATCATAAGTTATTGAATACCATCGGAATTATTCCTTGGATTAACCGAACGCCCAATCGCTAATTGCTAACTGCTAATAGCTAACCGCCAACCGCCTAACCACCCATGAGCGAAATTACCCTGAAAATTAACGGCCAGAGCAAGCCGGTCGACGTCTCCGCGGACATGCCCTTGCTTTGGGCCCTGCGCGACAAGCTAAACATGACCGGGACCAAATACTCCTGCGGTATCGGTCAATGCGGCGCTTGCACGGTTCTGGTCAACGGAATGCCGATGCGAGCCTGCATCACCCCAGCCGCCAGCGTTGCCGGAATGGATATCACCACCATCGAGGGCCTCGACGAAAACGGCGAACATCCCGTCCAGCAAGCCTGGCATAAGGTCGACGTTCCCCAATGCGGCTACTGCCAAGGCGGACAGATTCTCACCGCCGCTTCGCTTATCGAACGCAATCCTGATCCAACGGACGCCGACATCGACGCTGCCCACTCCGGCAACATCTGCCGCTGCGGCACCTACCACCGAATTCGCAAAGCCGTTAAGTTGGCCGCAGCCATCAAGAAAGGAGCCGCTTAATCATGAACGTCACGAAAACAGTCGACCGTCGCGCCTTTTTAAAAGTCTCCGCTCTCGCCTCAGGCGCCTTCATGATCGGAGTCAGCTACCGCAGCCAAGCCGCCCACCACGGGGGCGGACATGCCAAAACGTGGGAGCCCAATCTCTACGTCCGCATCGATCCGAATGGGGCGGTCACCATCGTCAGTAAGAATCCCGAATGCGGCCAAGGCATCAAGACCGCCATGCCTATGGTCGTCGCCGAGTGCCTCGAAGTGAACTGGGAAGACGTCACCGTCGAGCAAGCCAACCTCGACGAACGCTACGGGCGCCAAGCCGCAGGCGGCAGCCGCGGCACGCCTGATGGTTGGG
This sequence comes from Candidatus Pelagisphaera sp., assembly GCA_965655705.1. Lineage (GTDB taxonomy): Bacteria > Verrucomicrobiota > Verrucomicrobiia > Opitutales > Opitutaceae > Pelagisphaera. Next base: position 344,643 of record CBFHHM010000003.1, on the reverse strand, counting down.
ACGACTTGCGGATCGCCGGTACGGGAGCCGCGTACCTACTGCGGGCCGCAGCGGCGGAAAAATGGGGCGTATCCATCGATGCCTGCGTGGCCGATGGTGGCGCCGTGACGCACTCCAAGTCGAAGAAGTCGATGAGCTATGGAGAACTTGCTCCGCTCGCGGCCAAGCAAACGGCGCCCGACGTGAGCAAGCTCAAGCTGAAGAGCCGACCTTCGGAATTCAAGCTGCTGGGCAAGCGCATCCCCGGCGTCGATAACAAGAAGATCTTTACCGGCTCTATGAAGTTCGGCTGCGATACGCGCCTGGACGGAATGGCCTACGCCGTCTTCCAGAAGTGCCCCAGCTTCGGCGGCAAGGTCAAGAACGCCAACGTCAGTCAGCTCAAGGGATTTCCCGGCATCATCGACGCCTTCGTCGTCGAAGGCACGGACAACCTAAAAGGGCTCATGCCGGGCGTGGCCATCATCGCGGAAAGCTGGTGGGAAGCCCAGAGCGCTCGCCAGCAATTGCAGGTCGATTGGGAGACGATTCAAAGCGACTCCACCTTGGACTACAACCGCCAAGCGGAATCGCTGGCCAAGCAAGAAGGCAAGACGCTCGTCCACAACGGCAACGTCGACCAAGCCTTCGACAAGGCCGAAACAATCGTCGAGTCGCAGTACTACTATCCCTTCGTCTCCCATGCCAACATGGAGCCGCAGAACTGTACGGCTTACCAGCATCCGTCCGGCAAGATGGAAATCTGGGCCCCAACGCAAAACCCGAAGAGTGGACGCGCCCTCATCGCCCGCACGCTCGGGATCTCGGAAGAGAAGATTCAGGTCAACATGACCCGCATCGGAGGGGGATTCGGTCGCCGACTCACTCCCGACTTCATGGTCGAATCGGCCTATATCGCCTCCAAGGCCAATCGCCCGGTTCAGCTTCAGTGGACCCGCGAGGACGACATGCAGCACGACTTCTACCGTCCTGCTGCCTGGCACAACTTGAAGGCCGGCATCGACAAAAAAGGCAAACTCGTAGCCTGGGAAAATCACTTCGTTACCTTCGGAAACGGCAACCGCACCGTCAGTGGCGCCAATTTGTCGAGCAAGCATTACCCGAATGGCCTGACGCCTAACTACCGGCTCCGCCAATCGCTCATCGAAATCAGCGTGCCCACCGGCCCCTGGCGTTCGCCCGGGCACTCGGCATACTGCTTCGCATTCCAGAGCTTCATGGATGAAATCGCCCTCGCTGGCGGTCGCGATCCCCTCGAGTTCCGACTCGACTTGCTCTCCCAGCGCTACGGCAAGACCGACTTCGACACGAACCGGGCCGCGGATACTCTCAAGCTGGTAACCAAAAACGCGAACTGGGGACGCAAGATGGGGCCCAATCAGGGTCAAGGCCTCGCCTTCCACTTCGACCACGGAGGCTACGTCGCCTACGTCGCGGAAGTAACGGCTCAGGACTCGGGACAATTCAAGATAGACCATGTCTACGGAGCCGCCGACGCGGGACCGATCATCAATCGCAGCGGAGCGGACAACCAAGTCGAAGGCAGCGTCATCGACGCCCTCAGCACGGCCTTCCTCGAGATTTCCTTCGCCGATGGAGCCGTCGAGCAAAGCAATTTCTCGAATTACAACCTGCTTCGAATCAATCAGGCCCCAAATATTTCGGTGGACTACGTGCAAAGCGACAATCCGCCGGCAGGATTAGGCGAACCCCCCATCGCGCCGGCCACGCCCGCGATCACCAACGCGCTCTTCGCCGCTTCCGGCAAACGCGTTCACGCCCTTCCACTCGGCAAGCAAGGGCTGTACATTTAGGACAATAGGTGGACCGCGATCTCCGGACGCGTTTCCTTCCAGATCAGACGTGTGGAAACGGTCCCTTAAACGGGATCTAGATACGCGTGTCCGCTCGGCGGGACCGGCGATGTTTCCGATTTAGAGTTACAAAACCTACAAACAGGCTCCTGCGCTTACAAGGTAGCGACAGATCTCCGAGGCGCCACTCTTTCAAACCTGCTCGCTCGACAGAGCGATCCTGCTCCCGCCTTGGCGGGATCCCTGTTCGAACCGTTTTTAGATATTAACAGGGATCCCGGTGCCGCGGGAGCAGGATGGCCTGAGGCCAGCAGGCGCTCATTCGGGGATTTAGGGCCCCAAAAACTTCGTTCCTCCGCTCACTCCGTGGGCCGAATTCTTCGACCTGCCCATTTCCAAGTCGCGTTTCTCTAGGAATCGAGCGCAATATACTGTCCGGTTTCCGTGTCCCCTAAGTAATCCCATTAAAGGCCCATCCCCAATCGATCGCTGCTGTAGATGAAAAACGTTAATTTCAATTTCTCCCAATCTCTATCCCGTCGAGCGTTTATCAAAGGCGCCGGAGCCGCCATGGCCTTGCCATGGCTCGACGCGATGACCCCGGCCTTCGCCAAATCAAGCGCTTCGATACCGCCCCGTCGCTTCGTCGCAGTCAGCCTTTCCTTGGGCCTGCACGCTCCAAATCTGGATCCGATCGATTCCGGATTCAACTACACGCCTTCGCCTTATCTATCGCGAATCCAGGACCTTCAGAAGGACATGACCATCGTGACCGGATCCTCGCACCCTGGCGTTACAGGCGGCCACAAGGCCTCGGGCAGCATTCTCACAGCCGCGCCCTACTCTCGCAGCGCCGTCTTCAAGAATACGGTTTCCATCGATCAGTACATGGCCAAGCACTTGGGCCATCACACCCGTTTTCCCTCCCTGGTCCTCAATCTTAGCAGCAACAACAGCGCCTCCTACACCGAAGCGGGCAGCATGATTCCCGCCGAGACTTCGCCCTCCGCGCTCTTTGCCAAGCTCTTCGTCGCGGATACCCCCGAAGACCGAGCCAAGCAAATCGAGCGCTTGAAGGAAGGGCGCAGCATCATGGACGTCGTCTCGCAAGATGCCAAGTCCCTCCAGAGAAAGCTAGGCGCGGGCGATCGCGACAAGATGGATAAGTACTTCGATTCCGTTCGGGCATTCGAAAAACGCCTCGGCGCCTCCGAGGATTGGGCTCACAGGCCCAAGCCGAAGGTCTCCATGAAGCGTCCGACCGATATTGCCAGCAACAACGAAGTCATCAAGCGCAAGAAACTCATGCTCGATATCATGAGCTTGGCCTTGGAAACCGACTCGACGCGCTTTATCACTTTGCAAATCGACGGGGCTGGTGAATCGATCCCCTTGCCGGGCATCAACGAAGGCTACCACAGTCTCAGTCACCACGGACTCGACGATGAGAAGATCAATCAGCTCACTGTCGTCGAAAACGCGCTCATCGATACCTGGGGCGATTTCGTTAGAGGCTTGAGCCGTATCGACGAATCGGGCGCGACGCTCTTGGATCAAACCAGCGTGCTCATGACTTCGAATCTCGGAAACGCGAGCTCGCACGACAATAAGAACATGCCGGTGCTCCTAGCGGGAGGCGGATTCCGACACGGGCAGCACCTTGCCTTCGACAAGAACGACAATTATCCGCTACCGAATCTCTTCCTCAGCCTTCTGCAGCGTCAAGGCTTGGAAGTCGATCGTTTCGCCACGAGCGACGGAACGATGTCCGGTTTGGAATTGGCATAGGACCCGCGAATCAAGCGTTTCTTTCTATGAAGCGATCCATCGCATTATCGGTCGTCGCCGTATCGGCATCCTCCCTACTCGGTTCCGAGGACTCGAGTCCTCGGCTCCCCGAGTCCGTCGTCGAGTTTCTCGATATCAATTGCTACGAGTGCCACAACGATACGGAGAAGAAAGGCGGGCTCGATATCTCCAATCTCGTCTTCGACCCGAATAATGCGGCTTCCATGAAGCTGTGGTCCATCGTACACGATCGCATCGAGCATCGCGAGATGCCCCCCGAGAAAGCCGATTGGCCCGAAGAGGCTTGGCGAGCGGATTTCCTGCGTTCCTTTGAAAACACGCTGCACACGGAATCAGCGAAGCTGCAATCCGAGCTCGGTCGCGTTCGCTCCCGGAGACTCAATCGTATTGAATATGAAAATACCTTGCACGACCTCTTGGGAGTCGATGTCCCCATCAAGGACTTCCTTCCGGAAGATCCGACGCAGGACGGGTTCAGCAATATCGCCGATTCGCAACAGATATCCCATCATCTCCTTCAGAAATACCTAGAAGCCATCGACATCTCTCTGGACGAAGCTTTCCGGCGAGCCGAGCGTGAAACCGACTTCTATTCGCGAACCTTCCTTCCCGAGGAAGTGAGCTGGAATCCAGAGACGCGCGAAAACGGACGAGGACCGCACCTCTACAAAGGACACGCCCTTTCCTACCAGACGAGCGGCAACTACCAGGGGCGCATGTGGCCTACCGCCGTACCTGAGAGCGGATGGTATCGCATCACGGTCAGGGCCAAGGCCCACCGTCCTCCAGAAGGGCGAGGCGTATGGACGCAGATCCGCAGCGGCGTCGCCGCCGCCAGCGCCCCTAACCTCTATTGGGTAGGCAGCTTCGAAGCGACCGAGAAGCCGAAGAACGTCACCTTCGTCACCTGGATGAGCGAGGGCCACCGCCTGGAAATGCGACCTGGCGATCAAACGTTGAAAACCATTGCCGTCAAACTGCTGGAAGATTCCTCGACTTTCGAGGAAGACATTCCCGCCACCGCCATGGAATGGATCAAGATGGAGCGTATCCATATTGGGAATGACCAGGCCGAGATCAAGGAACGCCTCTTCGCGAATCTGCCTTTCGAGAAGGGGACCTTAAACTCCGAAAACCCTAGTGGCGACTTGGATCGACTCGTGAAACGCTTTGCTGCGTTCGCCTTCCGAAGAGCCGTGGCCGAAAACGAAATCGCTCCCTACCTTTCCTTCGCCCAATCGCGTTTGGATTCCGGGGCCTCGCTGCGAGACGCCCTGAAGTCCGGCTACCGAGCGGTGCTCAGCTCGCCGCGTTTCCTTTACTTCACCGAGGAAGAAGCCGGCAGGCTGGACGACTACAGTATCGCTTCCCGCCTCAGTTACTTTCTCTGGAGCTCAATGCCGGACGAGCCCTTGCTCACGCTTGCCGCGAAAGGACGTCTTTCAACCAAGATCGAGTTGGCCAAGCAAGTCGAACGCATGCTCAAGCATGAAAACGCCTCGGCCTTCGTTTCGAATTTCGCCGACGATTGGCTTAATCTCCGCGACATCGATTTCACGACGCCCGATACGAAACTGTATCCAGAATTCGATCTCATCCTCAAGAACTCAATGGTCGATGAAACCAAAGCCTTTTTGCAGGCCATGGTCGACGACGACTTGAGCGTTACCAATGTCATCGATTCCGACTTCGCTATTCTCAATGAACGCCTGGCCACTCATTACGGTCTCGATGGGGTAAGCGGCAACGGGTTCCAGCGCGTGGCCCTTCAGGACAACGATCGCCGCGGGGGGATTATAACCCAGGGCAGCGTTCTCAAGGTAACCGCCAATGGCACGACCACTTCACCCGTAATCCGAGGCGTTTGGCTGCAAGAACGCATTCTCGGCAATCATATCTCTCCCCCACCCGACGATGTCCCCGCAGTAGAGCCCGACATTCGTGGCGCCATCTCCATTCGCGACCAACTGGACAAGCACCGTTCCACGGGAAGCTGTATGGCCTGCCATCTCAAAATAGATCCTCCCGGCTTTGCGCTCGAGAGCTATGACGTCACTGGAGGTTGGAGACAACGCTATCGAGCCTTGCCCGAAAAAGGGAAATGGACTCACGGACCCGAAGTCGATCCGAGCTACGATTTGCCCAATGGAAAGTCTTTCCGCGACGTGGAGGGCTTCAAGGCGATGGCGCTCGAGCATCCGGAAAAGATCGCCCGGAATATGGTCGAGAAGGTCCTCACTTACGCGACCGGGGCCAGTATAGAATTCGCTGACCGTCGGGAAATCGCCGCCATCGTCGAGGACTTGGAAAACAGCGACTACGGATTTCGATCGCTCATCCACGCCTGCGTGCAAAGCGATATTTTCCAGTCGAAGTAGAATAGGTTTTGAAGGACCTAGAATATCACCCAGGTAGCGGTGGATCTTCGGAGCCGCCACTCTTCAAACCTGTTCGCTCGATAGAGCGATCCTGCTCCCGCCTCTGCCGGATCCCTGTTCGAATCGGTTCTGGTATTAACAGGGATCCCGCTGCCGCGGGAGCAGGATGGCCTGCAGCCAGCAAGGTCTTGACCGGATTGGTTCTCGTCCGATTGATCCAAAAATCATCGCCCAGTCCCCCAAAAAACGCCGTACCTCCGCGTACTCCGTGGTTCCAAACCCTAGCCACTTCGATTTCCCAATTGCCTTTCCCTCCAAATCCATGAGTCATAAGCCAATGCCTATCAAAATCCTCGCAATCTCCCTTTCCTCTTTGGCTCTCGTCCTAAGCGGCTGCAGCGACTCCAACACCCAATCTTCTTCCGCCTCTCCTTCTTCGTCCGCTTCCGCTTCCCAGCCACTTCCCTCTGGCGCCGACCTTCCCCCAATCCCCGTCGATTTTATCATGGACTCGGCTCTCAACGGGAATGTCGAGGCCATTGCTCTGGCCCTCGAAGCGGGCATCGATCCAGACATCCTCGGAGATCAAAATCGCACGCCGCTAATGCTGGCGGCCTTCAACGGTCACCTGGAGATCGTCGAACGCTTGCTAGAAGCCGGCGCTCGAGTGGATCTAAAGGACACGACCGATCGCACCGCGCTCATGTTCGCCTGTACAGGTCCCAACCCTCAGCTTGTATCCTTGCTGCTGAGACGGGGAGCCGACATCAACGGCATTGACAACCACGAAAGCTGGACCCCCCTTATGTTCGCCGCCGCCGAAGGGCACACCGACGTAGTACAGCTGCTTTTGGACAACAACGCCGACCCGAACGCTCAAGACGTCGATGGCGAAACCGCCGTCCAATTCGCCCAATCTCGCGGCTTTCCCCAAGTGGCTCAGTTGATTGAAGCGCGGATGCAGTAGCGAGCCATCAGACCGCAACGCTTCGGTAAATGCCATCTACACGCTCGCCCAGTTGGTTTTCTAGCGTGAATACCTTGCCCTCTCGATAATAGACGAACGCCTTTTCGGTCTCTCGATCTATGAAGCAACGCGTCTTTGGTTCAGGAATGGAAGCAGTTGAGCGAACGTATCGGATTGTATCCATAGAATTGCTCTACCAATTTCTTACGATCATTACGGGCGGACCAATGATCGACGTGACTTCCTCCAAAAAATTCGAAGAAACGAATTGCTGCCAAATACTCAATTTTCCCAGTTCGTATCATGTTTTGTCCAACAGTATTAATATGTCATCTTAATTTGGTGACATATTGGGACAGGCAAGCCCCGTAATATTTGTACTTAAACGGGCGGTTTGGTCAAGGTTAGGGACATGTCGCCTGCTGAAGTCACCCATCCAATGATCTATTACCCGTAAACGCCATGCAACGCATTGCCTTCTTACGCTTTGTCGGGATCCATCCCTCTCTTCGATCGCATGGGGCTTGCTGCGTTCCTAAGTTTGAGGCAACTTCACCTCATGAAACCCTACTTAGGCGCCTTACTAGCGCTTTGCCCCTGCCTCATGAATGTGACAATGGCTCAAACTGCAGGCTTTAATTACGACGAATCGAAGGTCCCGAACTACACGCTGCCCGATCCCTTGATTAACGATGCTGGGGAACGCGTTGCCTCCGCCAGCCAGTGGATGGAATCGCGACGCTCGGAGATACTCAGGCACTTCGAACAGTCCGTCTACGGTCCTCGGCCTGGAAAGCCGGACAACCTCGAGTTCGTGGTCACTGAAGAATCGAGCGACGCCTTGGGCGGCTTGGCCAGACGCAAGCAAGTGACCGTACTCTTCGAAGGGGGCGACAGAAATTTGGCCATTCACGTCCTAATTTATCTACCGAAGAACGCTTCAGGACCATCGCCTCTATTCGTGGGCTATAATTTCAATGGCAACCACACCATTAATACCGATCCGGAAATACACTTGTCCAAATCTTGGATGCGTAAAAATGGAGATGGCGTCATCAATCATCGAGCGACCGAAGCCACACGCGGGGCAAGCGCCAAGCGTTGGGCGGTCGATATGATCTTAAAACGCGGCTACGGACTCGCGACCGCCTATTACGGGGATGTCGAACCAGACCACGCCGAAGGCTGGAAGGACGGCATCCGTCCACACTACCCGCGCGACGCCAAGGGAAACCCGCTGCAGCTGGAAGATTGGAGCGCCATCTCCGCCTGGGCGTGGACGCTCAGTCGCATCGTCGATTATTTCGAAACCGATGGCGACATCGATGCTGAGCGAGTTGCTCTGATGGGCCATTCGCGCCTTGGTAAAAGCTCCCTTTGGGCGGGCGCTACAGACGAGCGCTTCGCCATTACCATATCCAACAACTCCGGATGCGGCGGGGCCGCCTTGAGCCGCCGCGCCTTTGGCGAAACCGTGAAACGGATCAATACGAATTTCCCGCATTGGTTCTGCCAAACGTTCAGCCAGTACAATGACAACGAAAGCGAACTGCCAGTCGACCAGCATCAGTTGATCGCCCTCATGGCGCCCCGTCCGGTTTACATCGCCAGCGCCGTGGAGGACCAATGGGCCGACCCGAATGGCGAGTTTCTATCGGCCAAGCATGCGGGCCCCGTCTACGAACTCTTCGGCAAGAACGGAGTGGGCGCCCGAATCCAGCCTCCGATCGACACGCCCATCGGCGACTCCATCGGCTACCACGTCCGCTCCGGCGGTCACGACGTAACCGACTACGATTGGGAGCAGTATCTGAAATTCGCGGACAGGCATTTTAAGTAGATACTAAGAATACCTCTCCCACGATGGCCGCTCGGAGATCGGCCGCTCCCAATTCCCTCCGTTCCTCCGCGATCTCCGTGGTTATTTAAAAACAAAAAAAGACCGCCCTCGCGAGCGGTCTTTCGAAATTTTCGTATCCGACGATCCTCTACTGATACGCGGCGGGACGTACCTTGCGCTTCCACGCCTCTTCCCGCTCCGCCATCGGACTGTCATCTTCGTAGTGATCGACCATCTTTGTCAGCTGACGCTTCATGTTTCTCACTTGCTTCACGTATTCCGGATTGTCGTACAAATTGGTCTTTTCGTCCGGATCTTCCTTCAAGTCGTAGAATTCCCACTCGTCGAACTCGTAGAAGTGCATCAGCTTGTATCGGAAGGTGCGGACGCCGTTGTGACGCGGCACCATATGTACGCTGGGATACTCGTAATAGTGATAGTAAATCGCAGTGCGCCAATCGTCTGGCTTTTCGCCCTTTAGCAAGGGTACGATCGACTTGCCCTGCAGATCGTCCGGAATGGGAGCCTCGGCGACATCGAGGAAAGTCGATGCATAATCGAGGTTCTGGATCATCTTCCAGCTCTTCGAACCCTTCTTGGTAACGCCAGGCCACTTCGCAATGAAAGGCATCTTGAGCGACTCTTCGTACATCCAACGCTTGTCGTACCAGCCATGATCGCCGATATAGAAGCCTTGATCCGAGCTGTAGATGACAATGGTGTTATCGTCCAAGTCCAATTCTTCGAGCGTCTTCATGAGCGTTCCCACGCTCTCATCCACACCCTTGACGCTACGCAAGTAGTTCTTCGCATAGCGCTGGAACTTCCAACGCACGAGATCCTTGCCGCTCAAGTTCGCTTCGTGAAAGGCCTTATCCTTGGGGCCGTAGGCCGCCCGCCAGGTCTCAATCTGCTCGGGGGTCATGCGCTGCATATTGCGCCAGGCCGACTTGTCGGTCTGAATGGGCAAGTCTTCGAAATCGGGTGTCAGGTCGAGAAAGAGATCGTAGTTAATGTGCATGTGACGATCGATCTCCAGCTCCTGGTACTTAGCCGAAGGCGCATTGTCCGCGTAGTCGTCGAATAGCGTATCCGGCTCGGGGATGTCGATGTCATCGTAGAGGTCCAAGTGACGCAAGGCTGGCATCCAATTGCGGTGCGGCGCCTTGTGCTGAACCATGAGCATGAAGGGCTTGTCGCCATCGAGATCGTTCTTCAGGAAATCGACCGCCATATCCGTAACGATGTCGGTGCAATAACCTTCGATTGTCACTTGGCCCTCCGGCGTAATCATGTCCGGATTGTAGTAGAGCCCCTGCCCAGGCAACACAGCCCAGTCGTCGTAGCCCTGCGGCTTGCCCTTCAAGTGGGACTTTCCGTAGATCGCCGTTTGATAGCCTGCCTTTTGGAGGAGCTTCGGGAAGGTCTGCTGATCCCAATCGAAGCTGTTGCCATTATTCATAAAGCCATTCTTGTGGCTGTGCTTTCCGGTCTGAATAACCGCTCGACTCGGTCCGCAAATCGAATTCGTGCAGAAGCTATTGACGAAGGTCATGCCCTCTTTGGCCAATTTGTCGATATTGGGTGTCGGGTTAACGGACTTGAGCCAGCCATTGTAGGCCCCAATCGCATGGGGGGCATGGTCATCCGTGAAAACGAATAGGATATTCGGGCGATCTTCCGCCGCGACCGACGTCGCAAACGCTGCCGAAACCATTAACGAGAGTACAGTTATCAGGGTTCTCATTCCCCGAGCTTCCCCAAAGAATTTGGCGATTGCAACCTCAGAGAGCGCCCTCTCTGAGGATTGCGCATTTCCGATCGACTATTCGATCGGGACTTCCATCCAGATTAGGCGGTGATCGCTGCCTTGATAATAATCGGGGCGCTCGTCGATCGTTCCGGTAATACTTGCCAAGGCCTTCCAGCCTGGCGAACGCAACATGTAGTCGATCCGCGTGTAGCTATCCTCCCGCTTGTAGAAATGAGTCCAGCGGTGGCCTCGGCTATCCTGGAATTCAATCGGGACCGAGAGAATGCGATCGCCTCGCTTGGCCAAGGCCCGCAATGCTCCCGAAGCGGGCGAATCGTTCAGATCCCCTACGACCAGATAGCGCCGGCGCTCCAGATCGGGATAGACCTTGACGATTCGATCCCGAGCCGCTCGAGCCTCCAACGTGCGACGCTGCGTAGACATCGGATCGCTCTTCACGTCCGTGTATTTGCTTTTCAGGTGTAAATTGAAGAGGCTCCACTCGCCTTGTCCGTCGCTTATCCGCAACTCCAGCATGCCGCGCTTCACATTGTCGTATTGGCCCATGTATTTGATACGCAGATCGCGATGCGGTATCGCCCTCACCTCGAGACCCTCGACCCAAAGGGCCGCCACATGGCGCTCGCTATCCTGCGCTTCCATCCAAGCGGAGCCTTCGTAGACCAGGCCTTCGCGGGCCAAATCGCGTCGCAACTCCTCCAAATGCCCGCGCGTTCCGATTTCCTGCAAAGCGAGCGCGTCCGGTCGCACTGCGAGAATCGTCTCGCGCACGACCCGCTTTTCGGACTCCGGCTTCGGATATTCCTTCCGCCAGCGACCCTCGGCCAGACGATCCATAGTCAAATAATTGCGGACATTGTAGCTGGCGATGCGCAAGGAATCGCCCTTGAGCGCACCGAGCGAAAGGCTGGCTAATAGAAAAACGAGAGCGACATTCCAGGATTTATTCTTCAACGCGCTTTTCATACACTCCCTCCTCGTCCACATCCACTAAATAGAGGCGAACCGGTCGCTCGAGGGCGAAGGTCCGCAAATCCTCGGCGAGCACTCGCATATCCTCCAAAAACGCTTCGTCACCCCACAATCGTTCGGGATAGGCCAAATCGACTCGATAGGCCTCGCCTTCGGTAACGAGCCGGGCAATCCCCCCATATTGCTCGCCGAAATAGCCGGCTTCCGCCAAGGCATCGCCAAAATCCCGCAGCAACGAGGTATCCACTTCCGTCCCGTAGTAGATCTCATGCCGCAGTTCACCGTATTCGTAAACGGCCTCTTGAAAGCCATAGGCGTTTTTCGGTTCGCTTTCGCCCAGCCATACGAAGGCTCCAATTCCTGCCAACGCGACCGCTATGGCCCCAAGCAGCCGGAGCGACCGTTTCCCGCCCTTCTCCATCGCTGACTCTTCAAGCCCCTTCTTTCATCGCTCCCTCGCGTTCAAGCAAGGTCGGATGCGAATAGTGGAAGCCGCTATAAGTGGGATGCGGGTTGAGATTGGAAAGGTTCTTTTCACTCAAACGACGCAGCGCCCCGCTGAGCGGCTCCCAACCTTTGACCGCATCGCGGGCGAAGGCATCGGCCTCGTATTCATGCTTTCGCGACATTGCGTTAAATATGGGACCGATCCAAAACGTGGCCAGTCCTCCCAGCATACTGAAGAGTAGCATAGCGATGCCTAAGTCCCCGCGCGAATCCGCCCCGAATCCCGCAAACCCGAAACTCTCGAAGAACGCGGAACTGTTGAGCAGAAAATCGATCACCCAAAAGCCCGCGAATGTCATCGCTCCGGACAGCACGATCATCTTCGGAATATGGCCTTTCTTGTAGTGACCGATTTCGTGGGCGAGCACCGCCTCGAGTTCCTCTTCGCTCAGTTGCTCGATCAATGTATCGTAAAGCACAATACGGCGAAATCGCCCGAAGCCAGTAAAGTAGGCATTGGAGTGGCCCGATCGCTTGCTTCCGTCGATCACTTGAATCGTTTTCGCCTTGAATCCCGCTCGATCGGATAAAGCCATCAGCCGTTCCTTCAGCGGACCGTCTTCCAGGGGAGATAGCTTATTGAAAAGCGGGACGATCAACATCGGATAAAGGACCATCATCAATAGCTGAAACGCCATCAGAATGACGAATCCATAAATCCACCAACTATCGCCCAACCAGTCTACCAAGCTTATGAGCACCCAGAGCAAGGGAACGCCGATGGCCACTCCAATCAGGGCGCCTTTTACCTTGTCGGTCACCCATAGCTTCATCGTGCTGCGATTGAAGCCGAAGCGTTCCTCGATCTTGAACTGGCTCCAATACTCGAAAGGCAGGCTGGGCAGGCCCACGAGGGTAGTGGCGAACACGAGAAAGAGAGCCGACTGCCAAGCGCCTCCGCCCAGCCAGCCGCTCCACCAATCGAAGAGAGCCGGCAGCAGTCCGCTCAGAATCACGACCGCCAACACAACTGCGTCGAAAAGCAATTCGATAGACCCGAAGCGACTCTTGGCCAAGGTATATTCATTGGACTTCCCATACGTCTCTTCGTCCATCACCCCCTGCAAGGCTTCCGGGATGGCATTCGCGTGTCGAATCGTTTGCCCCCGATTGAGCTTCTCGAGCCACAGCTCCATGCCGCTCTTCAGAATGAGAGCGACTACGAAAACGAGTTCCAAGTTGGTCATTGCCGCACACTGGCGCGAACGCCTCGTTTCTGTCCAGCCTTGGCTCCCGGCAAATGCGATCTTGTCATAAAATCTCCCCCTTACATAGTCGGTCGGCGTGAGCGAAAAGAAGAAAGACGAGGACCTATCCTTCGAAGACGGCCTAGACAAGCTCGAGGCAATCGTGGAGCAAATGGAGGACGGCGACCTCAAGCTGGACGACTTGATCAAACGCTACGAGGAGGGTTCCAAGCTCCTCGCACACTGCGACAAGAAGATTGGCGAAGCCGAAGCGAAAATAGAAATCCTGCGCAACCAAAGCGCCGACGCCCCCGAGTTCGAGAACTTCGACCCTGACGAATAGTCACTCCGGATCAAATGAGTGGACAAGCGAACGCGATTGCCTTCACCTACCCGCTTTTAATCGACCGACCTTGAATACGAACACCAACAACGACGCGGAAGAAAGCACCGCCTATCCGCTCCTCGACGCGATCGAAAAGCCATCGGACATTCGCTCCTTGAGCGAGGACCAGCTGCTTGATCTGGCTACCGAGATACGCAGACGCTTGATTGCCGTCACCTCGACGAATGGGGGGCATCTGGGCCCGAACTTAGGGGTCGTCGAACTGACGCTCGCCTTGCACCAGGTATTCGATACGCCTCAGGATAAATTCGTATTCGACACCTCTCACCAAGGATACGTCCACAAGCTCCTGACCGGACGGGCGGACGAGCGCTTCGACAATGTGCGAAAGTCCGAAGGCTACAGCGGCTTCCTTTCGCGAGACGAGAGCCCTCACGACGCTTTCGGCGCGGGCCACGCCGGCACTGCCCTATCTGCCGCACTCGGCATGGCCGCCGCCCGCGACCAGCTCGGGGGCGATGAGCATGTCGTCGCCCTTTGCGGCGATGCCGCCTTTACCTGCGGCATCACCATGGAAGCGCTCAATAATGTCGCGGCGGCCACCAAACGTCTCGTCATCATCCTCAACGACAACGAGTGGTCGATCGCCAAGAACGTGGGAGCGATTTCCAAGTATCTCAACGAACTGATCACGAACCCGATCTACAACCGCCTCCACCACGATGTCGGCAGCTTGCTCCAGAAAGTACCTGGAGGCGATCATCTGCTCAAGATCGGCAAGAGCGCCGAGAAAGGCTGGAAGAGCATCATGGTACCCTCATCTCTGTTCGAGAAGTACGGCGTGCGCTACTTTGGCCCCATCGATGGACACGACCTGTCGCTCCTGACCCATCATCTGCAATTCGCCAAGGATGCCGACGAGCCCGTCATCCTGCACGTCGTCACAAAAAAAGGCAAAGGCTACAAACCCGCCATCGACAGCCCGGAGAGCTTTCACGGAACCAGTCCCTTCGAGGTCAAGTCGGGCAAATCCAAATCCAATGGAACGACCACGCCCCCTGCTTATCAAGACGTGTTCGGCAAGGCGATGGTTCGCTTTGCCAAAGCGGATCCGAAGGTGGTCGGCATAACGGGAGCCATGCCCTCGGGAACAGGACTGATTCACTTGTCCAACGAAGTTCCCAAGCAATTCTACGATGTCGGCATCGCCGAGGAGCACGCCGCGCTGTTCGCGGCCGGATTGGCAACGCAAGGACTGAAGCCAGTCGTGGCGATCTATTCGACCTTTCTCCAGAGAGCGTTCGATCAAATCATTCACGACGTCTGTCTGCAAAAGCTGCCAGTTGTCTTCTGTATGGATCGAGCGGGACTGTCTCCCAACGATGGAGCGACCCACCACGGTCTCTTCGACATCAGCTATACGCGCATGGTCCCCAATGCCGTCGCCATGCAGCCCAAGGACGAGGACGAATTGATCGATATGATGCATACCGCATTGAATTGCGGTCAGCCAGCGTTCATTCGCTATCCGCGCGGATCCGGAGCGGGAGTGGATATCAAGGCGACTCCGCGAATGCTCGATATCGGCAAAGCGGAAACGCTCGAGACCGGAACCGATGTCTCCCTCTGGGCGCTGGGCCCGATGATTCCAGAGGCCTACGAGCTCAAGCGACGCCTCGGCGCGGAAGACGGCCTGTCCGTAGGCATCGTCAACGCCCGATTCGCGAAGCCTGTCGACGAGCAGTTGATTCTCCGCCAGGCGAAGGATGCGAAACTGATCGTGACGATGGAGGACGGAGTTCTCTCAGGCGGATTCGGAAGCGCCGTACTGGAAACCCTTTCCAATGCAGGGGTCGCGACCCCGGTCCATCGGATTGGCTGGCCAGACGCGTTTATCGAACACGGGAGCGATATAGCTACCCTCCGAGCAAGCGCGGGACTTTCTCCCAACGACATGCTCGATGGCATTCGATCGAAGCTGAAGTCCCTCCCCTTGGAGGTGTAAAACGAGCAATCGGCGAGGACGCGACCCCATCCATTCGGATGGGCTTTGCCTCCAATGGCCCCATCCCGTCACTTTCGCCGAAACAATGTCTTGATTTCGCGGTCAATCGCCACTGACTAGACGCTTCTCTCCCTCTAAGAACGATATAGCACGCGCGCATGAGCACTTGGGCTGAACGCATAAAATCCGAAGTTGGCAAAGCTGTCATTGGACAGGACATCGTAATCGAACGCATGCTCGTAGCCTTGTTGGCCAACGGGCATGTCTTGCTGGAAGGCATGCCTGGTCTGGCCAAGACCCTGCTGATCAAAAGCCTGGGCACCGCCTTGGGACTGCAATTCGAGCGAATCCAATTCACTCCTGACCTCCTGCCAAGCGACGTGGTCGGGACCATGGTCTTCCAACCGAAGGACGGACAGTTCATTCCTCACCGAGGACCTGTATTCGCCAATATGCTGCTGGCCGACGAAATCAATCGCGCTCCCGCCAAGGTACAGAGCGCACTGCTGGAAGCGATGCAAGAGAAGCAGGTCACGATCGGCGGCGAGTCTCAGATCTTGCCCAAGCCATTTTTCGTTATGGCCACTCAAAATCCGGTCGAGCAGGAAGGCACTTACCCGCTTCCCGAGGCCCAACGCGACCGCTTTCTTTTCAAGCTGATCGTCGACTATCCAACCGATGCCGAAGAATTCGAGATGATGCAGCGTTGGGGGCAAGTAACCGAGCAACCTGAATTGCAGCCTGTATCCACCGGAGCCGAGCTACTCGAGATTCGCGAGTCGGTAGACCAGATTCACGTATCCGAGGAAATCCAAGCGTACATCCTCAAACTGGTACGGGCCACCCGCAGCATGGCCAAAGGCGATACCGTCGAACAACGCTACCTTTCCTACGGGGCCTCGCCACGGGCCTCCCTCAGTTTGTATCAAGCGGGTCGAGCGTTGGCTTGGCTGCGCGGTCAGGACCACGTCACCCCTTCCCTTATCAAGGAAGTCTTCTACGACGCCATGCGCCACCGCGTCGGACTGACCTACGAGGCGGAAGCAGAGGAAATCTCCGCAGACGATGCCTTGAAGATCATTCTCGATCAAACGCGTCTGCCCGGAGGCGTTGGAGCGTAACGCGAAAACGGAGGCAGTATGAGCGAATCGGATAACCGTTTTTCGGATACGTTCGAAAGCTTGTCGTCTTCTATCGCCATGCTGCGAAAGCTGGAGTGGCGAGTCCGCCATGCCGTGGAGAGCACCCTCAGCGGCGAATACAAGTCGTCCTTCCGCGGCAAGGGCATGGAGTTCGACCAGGTGGTCAAGTACGAGTACGGGGACGATGTCCGCGATATCGACTGGAATGTGACCGCTCGATTGGGCGAACCTTACCGCAAGAAATTCGTGGAAGAGCGCGAGGTCACCCTCATCCTCCTTTTCGAGGACACCCCTTCCCTCCAATTCGGGTCCGGCGAACGCTCGAAGCGGGAGGCTTTGCTTGAATTAGCCAGTCTGCTCATGCTGCTCTCCGCCGTAAATGGAGATCGCGTTTCCCTGCTCTACTCCTCGCCGACCGGATACGAATTCACCAAGAGCTCTGCCGGGCGGGGGCGGGTCCTTCACACCGCGGCATCGTTATTGGGGCGACCGGCGCCCGACCTGCTCGGCGAGCAAGAAGCGAAAACGCCCTGGAAGTATCTCGTTCGCGCCGCGCCGCGTCACAGTATCTTTGTCTGGCTAAGCGACTTTCCCAACCGCCAAAAGCCCGACGCTTGGAATGTGCTGAAGAAACGCTATCAGCCCGTTGGCTTTCGCATCGAGGATCCCTGGGAGCGAGCCCTGCCCGAACGCGGCGAACAGACGGTCTACGATCCCGTCAGCGGACAGCTTTTCAATCTGTCCTCGGCTTCCGCCGCCCAGCGGACAGCCCATGAAAAATGGAATCGCGACCGAGATGCCACCTTCAACGAGCTCTTTCCAGTCGAATCGGATCGACTCACCTTGCAAGCCGGCGACGATGCGCTCGAGTCCGTAGTTCAGCTTTTTCACAAACGCGCCCTACGCTACGCCCGAGTATAGCCATGAGACCGGACGTGAATTATCGATACGCAATGAAGGTCAGGTCGCTTGTCCCCAAGCGACCGCGACAGCCGATACCAATCATTTCGCCCCTTTTAGACCGCTTATCTCTAGGCGGCCCTCACATTAGCGCCCATGGATGAATTCGCGCTAGATGACCCCTGGTGGTTGCTCGCTTTAATCGCATTGCCCCTCATCGCGCTTATGCGAGGACGCCGGGCCGCTTCCGCTATCGTCTTGCCCTTCGCGGGCGCTTGGCAGCGCACGGTATTCGCAGGGGGCTCCAAGATTTCATCCTTGTTCGCCTTTCTCGGAGCCGGTCTTATCATCCTAGCCCTGGCTCGCCCTCAGGCGCTCGACTTTGAGCGGCAGTCCAAGAGCAAGGGCTACGATATCATGCTGATTCTCGATTTGTCGAGCTCTATGCTGTATGAGGATTACAAGGACGGATTCAAATGGATCAATCGCTTGCAGGCGGTTAAACCCGTCCTCAGCGCCTTTATCGAAAAGCGGGAAAACGATCGCATCGGACTGGTCGCCTTCGCTAGCCAAGCCTACACGGTATCGCCGCTCACCTTCGATCACAAGTGGCTCGCTTCGCAGACCAATCGCCTCGGGGTCGGATTGATCGAAGACGGAACGGCCATCGGCGATGCGATCGGCGTGGCCATTTCCAGACTGCAGGAAGGCGCCAAGGAACGCTCCGGCGAGCGCGAAGGGGCCTTCGCCGTACTGCTAACCGACGGCTCGCAAACAGCGGGTTCGATCGAGCCAATCGCCGCCGCGGAACTGTCAGCCGACAACAATATTCCCATTTACACGATCGGAGCGGGACGCGACGGACAGGTGCGGGCCCCGCGATTCAATGAGAAAGGGGATCGCATCGGTACCGTCTACTACCCTTCCAGCACCGACGAACCGACTCTCAAGGAAATCGCCCGACTCACAGGGGGGGATTTCTTCCGGGCGGACGCCTCGAGTACGATCGAGGAGGCCTTCGATTCGATTGACCAAACGCGAAAGATCGAATTCGAATCCCACCAGTACAGCATCACCACCGAGCTCTTCCCTTTTTGCTCTATCGCCGCGACGGTCATGCTCTTTCTCTCTTTGGGCATCGGCTCTCTCAATCGAAAGGAGGCTCTGGCATGAGTTTCGCCAACGAACTCTACCTCTTCGCCCTGGCCATTCCAATCGTCGGCATGCTCGCTACTTTGGGTTTCAGACGACGGGCCCAAAGCCAAGGCGAACGCGTCAAAGCCAAACGGGTACAAGCGACCTTCGCCGGCGTCTTCGAAATTCAGTCGAAGCTTTCCCAACCCTCCAAGTGGCTCTTCCTCATAGGCTTGTGCTTCGTCATTATCGCCCTCGCGCGTCCACGCTGGGGCGAAGTGCACAAGGAAGTCTTTCAACGCTCTCGGGAGGTCATCATCGCCATGGATCTCTCCAAGAGCATGCTTGCTCAAGACATCAAACCGAATCGCTTGACGCGGGCCAAGCTCGTTGTCGAAAGCCTGCTCGACAATCTGCAAGGAGAGAGCGTGGGACTCGTCGTGTTCGCGGGAACCGCTTTTCTGCAAAGCCCCATGAGTCCGGACTACCAGATTCTGCGCGGCTTTTTGCAAGAGTTGAATCCTAGTTTCATCCCGCAAGGCGGAACGAATTACGAAGCCATGCTCGAAACGGCGCTCGATTCCTTCCGTCAATCGGATGGCGACGCCGACCGCTTCCTCATCGTCATCAGCGACGGCGAAAGTCAGGACGCCAATTGGAAACGTCACCTCGACGCCCTAAACGAGCAGAATGCTCAAGCAATCTGCTTAGGCTTCGGCACCGTTGACGGGGGCCTCATCCCCGATGGCGAAGGCGCCTATCACAAGAATTCGGACGGAGCGGTCGTTTTGACGAAGCTCGAATCCACTACCTTGGAAGCGCTTGCCCGCGGGACAAGCGGGGCCTACAGAGAAGCCAATGTCTGGATCGATCTCGCTGCCCTCATCGAGGAAACCGTCAAGCGCGGCAAGACAGGGGAAACAAGCGCCACCTCCCAATCCTTCCATATTGAACGCTACCAGATCTTCCTCGCCCCTGGACTGCTACTCATTCTAGTATCTCTGTACCGAGAATTTCCCTTCACTCCTAAACCGCGTGTTATTCACGCTAGAAAGGTCGCCGGATGAATTGCGCAACTCAAAGAAGGCCGCATCGCAGTATCCTCTTGCTGGCCGCCTCCCTATCGCTCCTGACTTCGATCGCCCTCCGCGCTCAGACCCCGCAAACCATCCCCGGTAGCGCTCCCGCCGAACCGGAAGGCCCAACTCTGGGCGAGATCATCGGGACGATCGCCGAAAGCCAAGACAGAACGGCGGTCGACTATCATCAATTGGCCGAAATGACCCTCCAACTCGGGCAAGCGTCGATGCAGCAAGGACAGGCCTTGCCCGATTCGACCATCTGGGACGGCATTCACGCCGTGGATACGGGCGACGCCATCGACCCATCGCAAGCCGATTGGCCCACCCTGCGAGCGGAACTCGAGAAGCTACTCGAAAAGCCGCCCGAGCAGCCGCAGGACCAGCAGTCCGAGCAGAATCAGCAAGATCGGAATCAGGACAATTCCGAGAGCCAAGAGAATTCCCAAAACGAGGATTCCCAAGGCGAGTCAGGGGACTCCCAGTCAGAGCAGAATCAAGATTCGAGCCAGCAAGACCCGAACGATCCTTCCGATTCTTCTGAAGAGCGCGACGGCGAAGATTCCAAAACCGAGCAAGATCCCAGCGGCGACCAGGAATCGCAAAACGAACGCCAGGAAGGCGACGACTCCCAGCAGAACCAACCGCAAACGAATCAAACGCTTGGCGACATGGAAGACGAACCGCAACCGGAGCCTCAATCGGCGAACCCGCGGGAACCGGAGGAACAGAATCAGATCGGCGGCACACAGCAAGAACAGCCCATTCGTTCAGCCAAGCAAGCGATGACCATGCAACAGCTGGAACAGCTTCGGCAACAGGACAAGCCAGGCGCTCTGCACATGCTCCTGCAGCAAGCGGAGCGAAGCGAGCAAGCGCCTCAACAGAACAAGAATCTCAAGGATTGGTAGCGATGAAACGCGACGTACTCAAACTCGTTCTCTTTTCGATAATCTCGACCCTACTCGCCTCGACCGGGCTCGTTGCCCAGCAAGTCTATTGGTCGCCTGCCTCGGGCACCTTGCAACAGGGCAAAACGAATCGCATCCAACTCAACTTCGAAGGATGCTCGCCCGACGGCAACGTGACCCTGCCCGATGTGCCGAATGCGGAATTATCCCACGTGGGCCAGAGCAGCTCCATGAATATCTTCAATTCGCGTGTCGTACAGAAATTGATACTCGAGTTCCAAGTTTCCCCGCTCTCCGAAGATCCCGTCGACATCCCCGCATTCACTGCGAAAACCGACAAGGGAGATCTGCCCGTAAACGCCGTCAGCTACGAGGTCGTAGAAGCGACCGTAGGCAATACGGGCATGAAACCGGAGGACATCCTGAAGAGCGAGCTCAGCGTCGTCGAAGAATCTATCTACGAGGGGCAGATCTTCACCCTGCGCTACGTCATCGGCGTACGGGACGACTACAGAACGCGACTCAACGACATATCCACCGCCCAATGGAATCCCGTCGGCATCGTCACCAAGGGCTTCGAGACAAGCCGTATGACTAACTTCACCCACAGTGGTCGCAGCTACGCCGCCAGCCTTTCGGAAGCCAGCGCGATGGCCACCCGCAATGGCGTTCTCAAGCTTCCCAAAGTCAATCAAACCGTATCCATGGTGGTGGGACGCAGGAGGGGCTTTATTTTCGACGATCCCGTAGTCGACAATTACAACATCGCTTCGAATACGCTCGAACTGAACATCAAGCCTCTCCCCACCGGAGCGCCGCCTTCCTTCAATGGGGCCGTGGGGCAATTCGAATTCGAATCGACCATCGTACCGGAAATCGTGCAAGTCGGGGAACCCGTCACTTGGACCCTGACGCTCAGCGGCACTGGCAATTGGCCCCAGGGGATCGGCATTAGCCCCCGCTCCGTCTCCGCCAGCTTCCGTTCCATTCAACCCGATGTGAACAAGGAATTGTCGGAAGACTCGCCCTTCGAAGGAAGCCTGACCGAGGACATCGTGCTGATCCCAACGAAAGACGGCGATTTTTCCTTCGGTCCGATCGAATTCACATACTTTAATCCAAAGACCGATCGGTACGAGACGATCAACATTCCCGAACGCTCGATCGTGGTCAACCCAATGGTCGCGACTGCCCAGCCCGATTTGCCGCAAAGCGTATCCGCCGCGCCACTGGAAACGAATGAAACCCCGACCGGACCGCTCGAAATCGAATTGGATCCACGGGGCATCAACCTGCTCTCGAAACCCGTTGAACTTCTGAGCGAGCCCAGCGCGGCCATTGGCCTGGCTTCAATTCCCAGAGGCTCGATCCAACTCTGGCAATTGGCTTATTCCTTTGCCGCTCCTTGCTTGCTTTGGATCTTGATCGCTTTGATA
This sequence comes from Candidatus Pelagisphaera sp., assembly GCA_965655705.1. Taxonomy (GTDB): domain Bacteria; phylum Verrucomicrobiota; class Verrucomicrobiia; order Opitutales; family Opitutaceae; genus Pelagisphaera. The sequence continues at coordinate 322,442 of CBFHHM010000003.1, read as the reverse complement.
CGGGCCATTCTATTCGACCCGAACAAGGAGCGACGACAAGCCTACAAATCGCTGCGGGCCGCCGCCCTCCAGATCGACGATTCCGTCGAACAGGCGCGAGTGGTTCAGCTTTCGTGGCGGGAAGCCGCTAAGCGCTATTGGGGCATCGAGGCGGAGGAACCCTCGCCGGACGACGTCAAGAACGCAGTCTCGCTGGAGTCGGACGACGACCAGGCCGCGCGCTGGCAATCATTGTGGCATGTATCGGATCGCATTCTATTCGGAAAGCGACCACCCTCCTTCAAAGATTGGCAATCCGACCTGCGCGACGCCCTTGAATTCGTTCGCCAACCAGGACTTTCCTTCAATCGCCTCTTCTCGACCAAGGCCTGGTTCGCCGTCGCCGCTTTCGGGGTCGTTCTATTTGCTCTCGCCAACGGCAATGCCCAAGAAGGTTTAGAGCGCTATAATGAGGGCGTCTTCGACGAAGCTCAATCGACCTGGACTGCGAATCTCGCGCAACGCCCAAGCGACTGGGCCCTTCGCCACAATATCGGCCTTGCCGCCGCCCAGCAGGAAAGTTGGGGCGAGGCCATGGCCTACTGGACCTCCGCCTTTCTCTTGAATCCTCGCTCGCCCGAACTCAATTGGAACCTGAAAGTGGGCTTGAATAAAAGCGGCAGCTACTACCCGACCCTCGGCAGACTGGTCAAAGGCGATGGATACATGGCCTACATCGCCCTGCGTTCGCCCGCCCAATGGGAGCAACTGGCCTATCTCGCCATGCGCATTGCAGGCGCCGCTTTCTGCGTTTGGGTCGGCCTCGCCTATTTTCCACGCCTCAAGCGATTGCAATTCGCCGCCTTGCTCGTTGGCGTCGTATCGGTCGCCTCCGTATTCGGGGCCGATTGGGCCCGCCGCGAATACGGCCTGCTCGCCAATCCGCAGACGCTCGTCGCTACCACGGAGGATCGCCTCAAAAGCATCCCAACCGATCTGGAAGTCGAGCAAATCGAATCCCCGCTGCCCGAAGGATCCATCTGCCTCGCCCGCAAACGATTCCTCGGCTGGATCAAGGTGGAGCTGCCGAACGGAGAGCTAGGCTGGGCCCGCCAGGAACGCTTCGCTTCTCTCTACGGAACCCTCGAAGAGACCTTGTCCCGCCTCCCGCGTTAGTGGAGGCTCTGGACCTCGCCTGGACCTCGATCGAGTTCGCCAAAACGCGCGTTTTAGCGATTCCTTGATAGGTCCGGTGAAATCAGCCCGTACCGATAGCCGTTTATAGAGCGAAACCCCCTTATCGCTTTACACTCTAATGGACTTTTTCAAACGCCACTGGTCGACTCTCATACTTATCGCCGGCATCGCCGCCTATTTAGGCATTAGCATGGGTACGAGCGACTGCCCGCTCTGCGTAGCGGCCGACCTTTTTTCCGGGGACAAGATGGAAAATGCCCAGACGAATGAAAATGCGTCGGTCATTGGCGAAACGGAGGCTCCCAGTTGGGAACTCACCACCCTTGCCGGAGCCGCAATCGACAGCGAAAGCTCCAGAGGAAAGGTGTCCTTAATCGTCTATTGGGCCAGTTGGTGCGCGCCCTGCCGCGAAGAGGTGCCCTCCTTGGTCGCCCTGCGAAAGGATTATCCCGAAGAGGAATTGGAAATTATCGGCGTCTCGCTCGACGAGGCCCCCAAAAGCATGCGCGCCTTCGTCAAGGCCCATGGCATTAATTACACAGTGGCTCGCAACAACGCTTCCTTGGACCAAGCGTTCGGACCCATACGGTATATCCCGACCATTGTCATACTCGACCAGGAAGGCAAAGTGCAGAAGCGCTACACCGGCCTGGTGAGTCCAGACATTATCAGAGGGCAGGTGGAGTCGCTGCTGCCCTCGAAAAACGTCTGAGCGAATCCCCTAGCCAACCGTTTGGTTGGCTTGCAATTCGACTTGCTGGGCGAGCCAGCGTCCCGCTCCGCCCCCGTCCGGCTTATTCAAAATAGCCCTTAATGACGCAGCGTCTTCGCGAGTTCGTCCGATTCTCTCTTCGCTGTCCAGGCAATCTTCCAGGTCGTCCGCCAATCTATCAGGTCGGGCGTCTCCCTGTATAAGTTCTGGATACATCGGTCTATCGAGAAGCAAGTTCGCGATACCGATGTAGGGAATTTTCAGAACCGCTCTTCCAAACAAATAGGTCAATGGATGTATCCGATAGACAATGGCGCCGGGAATACCCGCCAAAGCGCAGTTCAAGGACATCGTCCCGGAACTGGTCAAAACGGCGCTCGCCCCCACCGTTTCCGAATTGGGCACGAGTTCGACGGAGTCCTTAAGGTCCCCGAAGGACTCCAAGATCGACTCGAGCAAATCCTTCAGCGAATCGCTCGCATAGATGCAGCGAGCGCCTATCTGGCCGCGACGTTTGCGCAGCTCCTGCAGAGACGCGAACATAGCCGGAGCGATACGGGAAATCGCTCCCGCTCGGCTCCCCGGCAAAAGCAATACCGGGGCGTCCGCTTGGTAGCGGGTAGGCAATTCGTAATCCTGGGCAACAAAGGGATGTCCCACGAACTCGGGCGTAAGCGTCGTATCCGCGAAGATTTCGGTTTCGAACGGAAAAATCACCGACAGAGAATCTATCGACTCCGCCATTTCGAATCGGCGCTTCGCCTTCCAGGCCCACACCTGAGGGCTGATGTAGTAGAGCAGTCGAATATCGCCGCCCGACTTTCGCGTGGCCTTCGCTTCGGCCAGCAATTTCGCGAGTCGAAGATTGAGCCCTGGATAATCGACGAAACATACCGTCTTCGGCCTATGCTTCAAAATCCATTCGATAATGCCATCTCGCAGACGCTTCAACTCGCTGTAGTGCTTGAGTATCTCGAAAATCCCTACAATCGCATACGGCATCATGTCGCAGATGACCTGAGCGCCCGTTCGCTTCAGATTCGGTCCGCCCAAGGCGGCGATTCTCAGGTCGGGGTTTCGAGCCAAAGCCGCTTGTACCATGCGAGCCGCATGCTCATCTCCGGAATGCTCTCCCGCGATGATCAAGACATCGACCTCATCGCCTTCTGGAGCGGGCAGAGGAAATGCCGTCTGAGCTAGCTGATTGGAAGGCATGGAATATCGTAGGGAGGGGAGGCGCGGACTCAATCCATCGCTTGTCGAATCTGATCCGTTACGCGAATCGCCAAACCCAAGGCAGTCTTGCCCAGTTCGCCGCCGACTTTGGGGTCCTTGCGGTTGCGAATGCTCTCCGCAAAGGACGCGAGCTCCAGCTTCAAGGGTTCTCCCTTTTCGATCGGCACCTCTTGCTTGTCCAATCCTTGGGGCCCCATCGCTACATGGTGGCCCGCCTGATTCATGAAATCCAGCGACAAGTAGCCGGACGATTGGAATACGCGAATCTCGCGCACCTTCTTGGAACTAACCCGACTCGTGCTCAGATTAGCGACGCAACCATTAGCGAATTCAATTCGCGCATTGGCGATATCCTCCGTCTGGGAAAGCACTCGAACGCCTACGCTTCGCACGTCTACCGGCTCGGAACCCACCAATTGCAGTACCACGCCAATATCGTGTATCATCAGATCAAGGACGACTCCCACCTCGGTGCCTCGCGGTTGAAACGGGGCCAAGCGCTCCGCCGTAATATACTTCGGTTCGGTAACCACGCCTTCCAGATAGCTCATCACCGGATTGAAATGCTCGATGTGGCCCACTTGAACCAGGGCATTGGCCCGAGTAGCCGCCTCGAGAATCCGAGTGGCCTCTTCCAGACTCGCGCATATGGGCTTTTCGATCAGCAAATGACACCCGGACTCCAACAACGGAATAGCCACCTCGTGGTGCTTATCAGTCGGCACGACAACGCTTACCGCGTCGCAGGCGGCTGCCAGTTCTTCCAGACTGCCCACGATCGGACAGTCGAACCGTTCCCCTATTTCCTTCGCTCGTTCCGGATCGCTCTCGAGGATCGCCGCAAGTTCTACGCCTTCCAGCTCGCTGTAGATTCGGGCGTGATGCTGACCCAGATAGCCAACCCCCGCCACGCCGCACTTTAAAATTCCTTCGCTCATTTCGTATTCAAAATAGGTTTGCTCGATCACGCGCGCCGCAAGCGGCCCTGACTCAATATCCAGGATACATCCATTCGCGCCGCGTAGTTCGAATTATGGGTCACCAACGCCAGCGATACGCCTTTTTCTCTACACAGCTCCGAGAGCATTTCCATCACCGCGTCTCCCGTCGTTTCATCGAGATTGCCAGTCGGCTCGTCTGCCAGTAGAACTTTCGGTTGGGATACCATCGCTCGAGCGATCGCCACTCGCTGACGCTCCCCTCCCGACAGGGTCGCCGGCAGACTGCTCATTCGTTGGGACAGGCCCACTCGGTCGAGCAAGGCCTTCGAGCGCGACTCCAGCGATTGCGTGTTGCCAGTCACGCGCCCGCCCAGCATTACATTCTCCAAGGCCCGCAGTTCGGGTACCAAGTAATAGGATTGGAAGACCATTCCAATCAGCGATCCTCGCAGGGTGGACAACGCATCGTCAGCCAGGCCATCGATATCGGCACCATTCCAGTAGACCGTTCCCTCGCTCGGCGAGTCAAGACCCGCCAGCAAATTCAGGAGAGTCGATTTACCCGATCCGGACTCGCCTTGAATACTGGCGCTTTGTCCCGGAGCCAAGGAAAAGTCGACTCCTCCGAGAACTTCGATCCGATCCGATCCATTCGCAAAGGACCGCTTGACGCCAACCGACTCTAGGATCGCTTCACTCACTGCGCAGCGCCTCCACCGGCTTAAGTTTGCCCGCCCTATACGCGGGTATCAAACCCGCCAATACCGCTACCAAAACGGAAAGGCAGGCAATCAATGTCAAGTCCGTCCCCACGATATGGACCGGCAGATAGGAGAAGGCGTAGATCTCTTTCATGGAATCGCTCACCCCCATCACCGCGGAAATCGCCTTGGTGATCTCCTCTCGGAAAGCGAGCACGAGGAAGCCCATGGCAAACCCCACCATTGTGCCCACGATCCCAATGAGCAGTCCCTGAAAGCAAAAGCACGCCGACACCTGCTTCGAGGTGGCTCCCATGGAGCGGTACAATCCGATCTCGCGCGTCTTCCGAATTACCGAGATCAAGAGCGAAGACGTGATTGAAAAAGCGGATACAATCACAATAAAGAAGAGCAGAAAGAACATCATCCGCTTCTCGAATTTGAGCACTGAGAGGAATTCGGCTTGAGAGTCCATCCACGTGCGGGCCAGGAAAGGACGCCCCAGCGCCTCGCTCAAGGCGTAGGCTTCCCCCTCGGCATCGATCCCCTCTTCCAGTTCGACTCGAATGCCATGAGCCCCTTCGCCCAGATCGTAGAGGTCTTGCATGAGGCGCAAGGAACACACGACGGTGTTCTCGTCCGCTCGCTGCCAGCCGGTCTGGTAAATGCCAGCCACGGTTAGCAAGCGGGGCAAAATCACTTCGTCTCCGCCCGTCTGCTTCAGGCGCAAGCCCATGAGCGGCGTGTAGAGGTCCACTTCGTCGCCTGGGACCAAGCCTAGCTGGGCGGCGAAACCGGAACTCAGCAACAGGCTATCGTCATCGAAATCGTCCAAATCCCCGCTCACCAAATAGCGCTCCAGCTTTTGCAACTCGGTATCCGAGCGCAGATCGACGCCCTCGATTAGTGGATACAGCGGTTGATTGCGAAATAGAAGCATGACCACCCCGTGAGCATAGGGCGTCGCTTCGAGGATCGTCTCCCGAGCCTTCAATCGATCGGAAAGTCCATCGGGATCGAAGAGAATGCCCGCGTTCGTTACCCGCAAGTCTCCGTAGGTATCGGCGATCTTCGAACGAAGCTCAAAGCCGAAACCGTTAAACACGCTGATCACGATGATCAGCAAGGCTACCCCGAGGGCAACCCCCGTGATCGACATGAAGGTGAAAAACGGAAATCGCTTTCCCTGCGGAAACAGATGCCTCAGAGCGATGTGCAAGTACCAAGGCATCGAATTCGCGGATTACAGACTGATTTGGGCGTTCGAATAAGCCCTAAGACCGCAGCTGAGGATAAAGGATCACATCTCGGATGTTTTCCGCTTCGGTCAGCAGGATCGCCAAGCGATCGATGCCCATGCCCAATCCTCCAGCTGGCGGCATCCCATACTCGAGCGTTTCGAGAAAATCCTCGTCGATATTCTGAGTTTCCTCTCCAGCTTGGGCTTCGAACATTTGGCGCTGCGTATCGGGATCGTTCTGCTCGGAATAAGCCGGAGCGATCTCCATGCCTCCAATGCAAAGCTCGAACACATCGATCGTGCTGGGATCGTCCTGGGTAATTTTAGCCAAAGGACAAAGCTCCTTGGGCAGGTGAGTAACGAAGGTGGGTTGGATGAGCTTCGGTTCGATGAGCTTTCCGAAGACCTCGTTGGACACTTCGTAATCCTCCCAGTCGTCCTGGGCCTCGAGTCCGAGTTCGCGGACCCTCGCCAGCTTGACCTCCTTCGAAAGCTCGAACCAGCCCGCGTCGCCAACCTTTTCGCAAACCAAGTCCTTATACTTGGCTTCCTTCCATTCACCCATGAAATCGATGACTTCCCCGTCCGGCATGACGATCTCATCCTTCTTCAGCACGTCCTTAACCAGGTAGCGGATCAGACTTTGGATCAGCTCCATCATGCCGCGGTAGTCCGAATAGGCCTCGTAGAGCTCCAGCATCGTAAACTCCGGGTTGTGACGGCGGGAAATACCTTCATTGCGAAAGTTTCGTCCGATTTCGAACACGCGATCGAACCCCCCAACCAGCAGGCGCTTCAGGTACAGCTCCAATGAAATGCGCAGAACGAAGTCGCGATCCAAGGAATTGTGATGCGTCACGAAGGGCCGAGCCGCCGCGCCGCCCGCCACATTCTGGAAAACCGGCGTTTCCACCTCCAAATATCCGCGATCCTCGAGGAAGCGACGAATCCCGCTGACCATACGACTCCGATTGAAGAAGCGCTCTCGAGATTCCCCATTCATGATCAGATCCAGGTGACGCTGACGAATCCGTTGCTCTTGATCGGTCAGGCCGTGGAACTTCTCCGGCAAGGGGCGCAAAGCCTTGGAGACCAGCGCGTATTTCGTTGCCCGTACGGTCACTTCGCCCGTCTTCGTCACGAAGAGCGTTCCCGCAACCCCGATGATATCGCCCGTATCCAGCTTCTTGAATTGAGCATAGGCGTCTTCGCCGAGAGCGTCGATTCGCACGTAAGCTTGAATAATCCCAGTCTGATCCTGGATCTTCACGAACTGGGCCTTGCCCATCTTGCGAATGAACTTGAGGCGGCCCGCCACCTTTACTTCCGCTTGGGCGTCCTCCTCCTGTCCTTCGACGTAGGCGGCCACTGCGTCTAACGCAGAATGGGTCGGACTGAATGTAGCGCGAAACGGGTCTACCCCGTTCGAACGCAGGTCTTCGAGCTTCTGACGGCGTACCGCCAATTGATCGTGCGAAATATCGGAAAGATTCGAACTCATCGTGAAAACCCAAACTTAAGGCGACTTGCCAGGAAAAGATCAAAGCCTTTTACGGGGAAATTCCAAGGGACCCAAAAGCGGATTGCCTCGATCCAATCGCTCTTTGAGGTTGAGTTTTCCCGCAGATTCAAAAACGTCGCCGCATGAAATCGCGTAAGCCGAATTGGCTCCGTGCCAAACTTCCCAGCGGCAAAGGCTACAGCGCCGTGCGTAAGATGGTCGATGACAACCAGCTGCATACGGTCTGCCAAAGCGCCCAATGCCCCAATATGGGCGAATGCTGGTCCAGAGGCACGGCAACGGTCATGATCCTCGGAAACGTCTGCACGCGTTCCTGCAATTTCTGCGCGATTCAAACGGGACGCCCCACGGAGCTCGACCTCGGGGAACCCGCCCGCGTCGCCGATGCGGTCGCCAAGATGAACCTCCGCCACTGCGTCATCACCTCGGTAACCCGCGACGAGCTGGCCGACGGGGGCGCCTCCGTGTGGGCCGCGACCATTCGAGCGATTCGCAATCGCAACCCCAGCACCGCTATCGAAGTCCTCACCCCGGATTTCAAAGGCAATGTCGACCAAGTCGATGTCGTGCTCGACGCGGTACCCGATATTTTCAATCACAACGTTGAAACAGTCGAACGCCTGCAAAAGCCCGTCCGCGTCCAAGCCAAGTATAACCGTTCCCTCGACGTGCTGCGACACGCTTCCGGCAGAGGATTCGTCACCAAGTCCGGCATCATGCTCGGTCTAGGCGAAACGGAACCGGAGATCGAACAAACCCTGAAGGACATAAGATCCGCCGGCGTCAAGATCGTCACGCTCGGGCAATACCTGCAGCCCTCGTCCCGGCATTTAGTAGTAGACCGGTGGGTCACCCCCGGGGAATTCGATCGCTGGCAGCGCTTCGGCAAGGAAATCGGCTTCGATTTCGTGGAATCCGGCCCCCTCGTCCGCTCTTCCTATCACGCCGACGAACAATCTTCCGCCTTCACAGGCATCGAAGGACTTCAGCGAAATTCCGCCTGATCCGAGACGCCATTCCTCGCATCGATTTCCCGAAAGCGACCTTACCCGCCCGTAGGGACAATTTCTGGAACTAAGTACTACGTTTGTAGTCTATTTGATTGACCTGCATCGGGGGCGCTCGTTTAGTCCAAATCGCGGCGATTTGCCGAATCGTATTCAAAAGGTGAATGCTCCAAGCCCCTGCGAACTTCTAATGGATAATCCCAAATAACCTTGAATTAAGCTTTCGAACCCCTTGGATCTAGGCCTTCTCTCGTAAATTTTACCCAGAAGACGCCAAAATCGCTTTAAGTTCTTGCAGTCCCGCCTAAAGCACCATTTTTCTTTCAGCCTTTTCTCGATTTCCGCTAATAACCGAATTTTGACACTCGATTCTTACAGTCCCCTATCCTACCCCGCTTCCACTTATGAGACCTGGGCGATTTGGTCTGTTCGCAAACGCTTCAAGCTCGAGTATCTCCGCCTCCAAAAAGGCATTCTTCCCTTAACTTAGCTAACCCAAATCTAACCTCGTCGCTGGCAATGACGGAGACGCCTCCCGTTTAATTGCAGCAATCCGCCGCTTCCGCCCCCTAAAGAACCTGCGACACTTTAAACCCTTACGAATAAAGAGACTATACAATGACTAAGATCAAAGCGTTACCGTTAATTGCAGCTGGCATAGCCCTCGCGGCTTCCAGTTCGCTTTTCTCTGCTCCTGAACTGGCAGCGACTCGTTCCACCTTCAAGGAATGGGTCGAGCTCAAAAAGCTCGTCTCTGAAGAGAGCAGCAAGTGGAGGGTCGAGAAGGAAACTTTGAATGAGTCCATCGATCTCCTGAGCAAGGAAATCGAAAAGCTCGACGAACAGATTTCGACGATGGAATCAGAGGCCGACGCCGCTCAGCTCGAGCGCCAGTCTCTCAACAACGAGGAATCCGAGCTCAAGCAAGCGGCGGCAGTTGTAAAGCAAATCGCCGTCGATCTGGAACGCGACATTCTTGAACTGATCGAATGGTTCCCCAAGACGCTTCAAGACAAGGTCAAGCTGCTCAGCGAGCGCATTCCCAAGACGCCGAAGGCCGCCGACACTCTCGGTCTCTCGACTCGCCTTCAATTCGTGATTGGTATTCTCGGCGAAATCGAAAAGTTCAATAAGAGCATTTCCGTCGAGGAGACCATGCAGAGGATCGGCGACGCCGACGTTGCGGTTAAGACCCTTTATATCGGCTTGGCTGTCGGCTACTACGTGGATGGCACCCGTTCCACGGCCGGCGTTCTTCGCCCCGCCAAGGGGGGGTGGACCAAGGAAGAGCGCAACGACCTAGCGACTGACATCGCCACGGCGATCGCGGTCTTCGAGCGTGAAGAAAGCGCCCAGTTCGTTAACCTGCCGGTCAACGTCAACTAAGCGGCTAATCCTTAAGAAGAGAAACAGAAAACTATTTCAAAGCACATGAAAGCGATTAAATTACTCACAGCTGGATTGGTCCTCGCAAGCGGCCTAACGCTTGCCGCTCAACCGAATTTCGACGACGTCGCCAAGCAGGCCAAGCAAGAGGTCCTCGATGCCCAAAAGGAATTGGCCGACCTCCGTTCGAGCATCGCCGACCAGAAGATTCCAATTTCCAAGCGCCTGACGCAGCTCGAAAGCGAAGTACAGGAAAAGCGTACCGAGTACGACCAAGTCGTTCGGGCAGCGGAAAACCGCGAAGTCGGACTCTCCACCCTCCAGGATCGCGTACAAGCGAGCCGAGACGAGAACATCTACCTGAAAAACTTGATGTCTAGCTACATCAAGCAGTTCAGCACCCGTATCGACGAGTCGGAAGTTCAAATTCACGAGGAAACCATTAATGCGGCAGAGCAGATTCTCGAGAATGCGACCGTTCCCGATTCCGAGCGTTTCGCCACCCAGATCAAAGTCCTTCAGACTTCGATCAATCGCGTTCGAGACATCGTTGGCGGCCACAAGTTTGCCGGTCGCGCCCTCGGCGAGAACGACCGCGCGGTCGATGGAAACTTCGTCCTGGTCGGCCCCTTCGCCTTCTTCGGCGACGGAGCAACCAGCGTTGGCTTCTCCGAAGGTCGCCCCAATGCGTCCTTCCCGCTCGTCAAGCAAGGCGGCATCACGCCGGAAGCGACGGCAGTCATCGCCAATGTCGCTTCAACCGGCGAAGGCTTCTTGCCAATCGACGCAACCGAAGGCGACGCCTTCAAGATCAGCGAGCTCAACGATGGCATCGTAGAGCACGCCATGAAGGGTGGTTCGACCAACTACATCATCCTGCTTCTGGCTTTGGTAGCCTTGCTCGTCGCCCTGTTCAAATTCTTCGAAATCAACTCGGTCAAGCGTCCACGCGCCGGATCCCTCCAGAAGATTCTCGACAACCTGAATTCCGGCAAGAAGCAGGAAGCCTTGGAAATCGCGAATTCGGTTGACGGCCCCTTCGGCGATCTCCTCGTCGCCGGCGTCGAGCATCACGACGAAGAAAAGGAACTTCTCGAAGAAGTCCTCTACGAACGCCTCTTGGCAGCTCAGCCTAAGCTCGAGCGCTTCCTCGCCTTCATCGCCCTGACCGCTGGCGCGGCGCCGCTTCTCGGACTGCTCGGTACGGTAACGGGTATGATCAAGACCTTTAAGCTCATCACCGTATTCGGTACTGGCGACGCCGCATCGCTGTCATCCGGTATTTCCGAAGCGTTGATCACCACTCAATTCGGACTCTACGTGGCAATCCCCGCCCTGCTCGCCCAAGCCCTGCTCACCCGTATGGCCAAAGGCAAGCTCGGCGAAATGGAGCAAGCATCCGTAGCCTTCGTTAACGGACTCAGCAAGAAAAGCTAAGCCATACGGGGGCGCTGACACGAGACGATATGAATCGAACAACGACAGCGCTTCCGACAGCTCGACTGCGGCGTCTAAGCCGCAGCTGAAAACCACTTAACGAAAGGACCGAGATCCCATGGGAAAGAATAAGAAAGCCCTGTCCGCAACCGACGATGTTGAAGATATCAATATCTCGCCGTTGATCGACATGGTATTCATCCTCCTGATCTTCTTCATTGTAACCACTGTTTTCGTCGAAGAACCGGGAGTCGATATCGTCAAGCCATTCGCCTACAATGCGGACGATCTCGCCAAGAACTGTATTCTGATCGGCGTAACCGATCAAGACAACGTGTTCTACGGAGGCGAGGAAGTCGGCTTGGCCGGCATTCGCGTCAAGGTACGCCGTATGATCAAGGAAAACGAAAGCTATCCCGTGATCATTCAAGCGGACCAAGGCGCCACCAACGGGACCATCGCCCGTTTGATCGACGAGTGCAAACTGGCCGAAGTGCCCGCTGGCAACATTCACCTCTCGCTAGAAAGGCTTCGGAACTGATCCTTCGCGACAGCGAGTCGATTAGCCCATAACGAAACATGGCCAGAAACCGAAAGCACTTCAGCGACAACGATGAGATGACCGACATCAACATCTCGCCGTTGATCGACATGGTATTCATCCTCCTGATCTTCTTCATCGTAACTACGGTATTCGTCGAAGAAAAGGGTATGGCAGCCAATACGCCTGATCCAGCTCCTCCCAAAGAGGACCAAGAGGAAAAGGACCGCCTCACGCTTCTCATCAAGAAGAATGGCGAGGTCTTCTCCAAGATTGGCACTTCGCAAAAGAACATTGGCGTAGGCGGCGTACGCGCCGTCGTGCAGCAGGAAATGCAGCGCGAAGTCTACCCGATCATGATCAACGTTGAGAAAGAATCCCTCATCGCGACCTACGTCACCGTTCACGACACCTGCATGCTCGCTGGAGCGGAAGGCATCACCATGAAAGTAGTACAGGGCCAGTAAGACGCTAGTCCCTGTCATTCACCGAAACGAAATTTACGAAATACAATACAATGACTAAGAGCAACCTATTGAAATTGGCTTTGTCTGGTTTCCTTTGCGCAGCTGGAGCCGCTTCCGCCTCCGCGCAACTCGAGTATAATGCCGAGGAATTCTGGAGCCAGCCCCACATTCGAGAAGCCTATCTCGGCAATTACGAGATGAACACGAAAACCGAGCCGAAGCTCAGCGAAACGGAATCGGAAGTATTCCGCGAACTGCTGGAGCTGCTCAAGACCGACAAGGAAGCCGCCCTCCAGTTGCTGCTTACCAACATCACCCCGGAATCCAGCGGAGCCCTGGAATTCATGGCTGGTTCTCTCTACGGGGAAAAGGAAGACGTCGAGCAAGCCATGAAGTATTTCATGCAAGCGGTTGACAAGTATTCGAACTTCCTCCGGGCCCGACGCAACTTGGCGATCATGCTCGTTCAGAATGCGAAGTTCGAAGAGGCCATCCCCCACTTCGTCAAGGCAATCGACCTCGGCGCTCGCGACACCACCACTTTCGGCTTGCTCGGACTCTGCTACGTTAATGGCAGCCAGTTCATTTCGGCGGAAACCGCCTATCGCGAAGCGATTCTTCTGAATCCAAAGATCAAGGACTGGCAACTCGGTCTCGCCAAGTCCCTGCTCAACCAGAAGAAGTACCGCGAGTCTATCGCAGTACTCGAGGAAATCCTTCTCCTGGAGCCTGAAAACGAAATCGTATGGATCAGCCAAGCCAATGCCTACCTCGGCTTGGACGACGCGGAAACCGCGGTTGCTATCCAGGAAATCGTCGATCGTTTGGGCAAGTCCACCGCGGACTCCCTCGAGTTCATGGGCAATATCTACATGTCCCGCAACTTGAATGATCTCGCGCTCACCTATTACCGCAAGGCGATCAAGAAAGACCCGAAGCGCTCCGCTAAGACTCACGTCGATACCGCGGACATCCTCGTAGGCCGCGGCGCCTTCGACGAAGCCAAGGTTCTCATTAGCGACATTCGCCGGACCTACCCGAACGACCGCCTTCCCAAGACACAAGACACCCGTCTCCTCCGCATGGAATCGCATATTGCGATGAATGACGGCAATACCGATGTCTTCATCCCAATTCTCGAACGACTGATCGAAAACGATCCGCTCGATGGCGAAGCCCTCATGATGCTCGCCGATCATTACACCAGCCAAGACGACATCGATGGCTACGCTCGCGCCGATCTCTTCTACGAGCGGGTAGCCAAGATTCAAGAAGTGGAAGTCAAAGGCTTAATCGCTTGGGCCCGTTCCTACGTAGCTCGCGAGCAATACGGTAAGGCGATCCCCCTCCTCGAGCGCGCCAACACCCTCGAGCCACGCGACTTCATCACGCGTTACCTCGAAGGGGTGCGCAAGATTCACATCGCGAATCTCGGTCTGTAAACGACTCTCATCATTGTATATTTCATAGAAGGCAGGAACCGCGAGGTTCCTGCCTTTCTTGTCTTTTGTCAGCGCTTAGCTTTTAGATTCTCGCCCTCAGCTACACCCCACCACAGCAAAAGACTTCCCCTGTTCCCTGTCTCCTATCCCCTAATCCTACCGTCGTCCGTAGCCACGGCGTTTCTTTCCTGGCTTCGCCTTGGCTTTTCCAAAGTCCCCGGATCGCAGGGCGTCGATTTGATCTCGTAGCAATGCCGCTCGTTCGAATTCCAGCTTTGCCGCAGCGTCATCCATTTCGCCGGTCAATTCGTTGATCACGGACTCGACATCGTCATCCTCGCCCACCAATAGCGGCGAATCCTCCTCGCCTGAACTCCCATCGTGCAAGCTTGTTTGCAAGGGGCGTTGTACGCTTCGAGGCACAACCCCGTTGGCTTCGTTAAAGGCGATCTGCTTCGAGCGACGGTATTCGGTCTTCTCCAAGGTGCGGCGGATCGAATCCGTAATCACATCGGCATAGAATACGACGCGTCCTTTTTCGTGCCGCGCAGCGCGCCCCGCGGTCTGCACCAGGCTGGTTTCGCTCCGTAAAAAGCCCTCCTTGTCGGCGTCGAGAATGGCGACAAGCGCCACTTCCGGGAGATCAAGCCCTTCTCGCAGCAGATTAATCCCCACTAGAGCATCGAATTCGCCGGCTCTCAGCCGTCTTAGAATCTCGACGCGTTCGATCGCGTCGATATCCGAGTGCAAATACTCCACCTTGATATCCCGTTCCCGCAAATAGGAGGTGATATCTTCCGAAAGGCGTTTCGTCAGCGTAGTAACGAGTACGCGCTCACCCGCTTCGATCGCCTTGAAAACCTCTTCGATCAAGTCCTCGACTTGTCCCTTGGTCGACCGAATCTCGATCTCCGGGTCAAGCAATCCTGTGGGACGAATTATCTGCTCCGCGATCACAGCGCTCTTCTCGAACTCGTACTTGGCCGGAGTAGCCGACACGAAGATAGTCTGCCCGGTCACATCCGAAAACTCCTGAAAATTCATTGGCCGATTATCCAAGGCGCTGGGCAGTCTAAATCCATGCTCCACCAAGGTTGTCTTGCGCGAGCGATCGCCCGCGTACATCGCTCCTACCTGGGGAATAGACACATGGCTTTCGTCCACGAAAAGAAGAAAATCGTCGTCGAAGAAATCGATGAGGCAGGACGGACGCTCGCCCGACCGGCGTCCGGAAAGGTGGGCCGAGTAATTTTCGATGCCATTGCAAAACCCCACCTCGCGGAGCATTTCCAAGTCGTAGTTCGTTCGCATGCTGATTCGCTGGGCTTCCAGCAGCTTTCCCTCGCTCTCGAATTGCGACACCCGCGCTTTCAGCTCCTCCGTAATTGAACCAATCGCTCGCTCCGTCTTCTCTCGAGTCGTTACGAACTGACTGGCTGGATACAGGTTGAATTGCTCGAAACGACGAGTCGCGGTACCGGTGGTCGGATCGAACTCCGAGAGTCCTTCGATCTCGTCGCCCCAAAATTCCACGCGAAGACCATTCTCGAGATAGGCCGGCATCACATCGATCACGTCGCCCCGTACCCGAAAACGGCCACGCTCGAGGTTAACATCGTTTCGCTCGTATTGAATATCGACCAAGCGATTGAGGAATACGTCTCGACCGAATTCATCGCCCGTGCGCAATGGAATCATCAGTTCCTGAAAATCCTCGGGAGTTCCCAAACCATAGATACAGGAAACGCTCGCGACCACGATTACGTCCCGCCGACTAATCAAGCTGCTCGTCGCCGAAATTCGCAGGCGATCGATTTCATCGTTAATCGACGAGTCCTTTTCGATGAACGTATCCGTGGACGGTACGTAGGCTTCGGGCTGATAGTAGTCGTAATAACTGACGAAATACTCGACCGCATTGTTCGGGAAGAAGTTCTTGAATTCCGAATACAGTTGGGCCGCTAGCGTCTTATTATGTGAAATCACCAAGGTCGGCCGCTCGCAACGAGCGATAACATTGGCCATACTGAAGGTCTTTCCCGATCCCGTTACGCCCAACAAGGTCTGATAGCGATTGTCCGATTCAATCGAAGCGACCAGCTGACCGATCGCTTCGGGCTGATCTCCCATCGGCAAATAATCGGACTTTAAATCGAAGAGCATCTCCCTGCAAGTTGAAGGAATGCGAACCGGATGCAGGGAAAACCTCTGCGGCCCATCGGGCCGGCTCCGTCCCTAGCTGACATAATCCTCCTTTGCGGGACGATCGAAGACGTCTTCATCCAATTGCCCTTCCGACTTGGCGACAATACAGGTAATCGCAGCATCCCCAGTGACGTTGACGGCGGTCCGTACCATATCGAGCAAGCGGTCGATGCCAATAATGAGACCGATCTTGTCTGGCGGCAATCCTACCAGTCCTAGCACCATGGTAAGCATGACCAGTCCTGCGCTCGGGACGCCCGCCGTACCGACAGAAGCCATTGTCGCCGCTAGAATGACTGTCAGGTACTGCGTAATTGTAAGGTCGATACCCGAAATTTGGGCGATAAAGACCGTGGCCACGCCTTGCATAATCGCCGTGCCATCCATGTTGATTGTCGCCCCCAAAGGAACCGTAAACGATGCCACTTTATTGCTCGCGCCCAACCGCTCCTCAGTCGCTCGCAACGTAACCGGAATAGTTGCATTGCTACTGGCCGTGCTGAACGCGAACATCTGAGCATTGCGCATCTTCTTGAAGAAGCGCAATGGATTCATGCCTGTAAACACTTTCAACAACGTCGGATAGACAACAAAGGCATGTATCAGCAATACGACGATCACTAAGATAAAGTATTTAGCCAAAGCGAAAATGGTCTCGAAGCCTTCCTTGGCGAATACTTGGGCGATTTTAGCGAACACGCCAAACGGAGCCATCAGCATCACGATAATAACCAACTTCATAATGACTTCGTTCAAGTCCTTGAAGAAGTTCAATATCCTTTTCCCATGCTCCCCAGAGACGACGAGGGCGATCCCAAATGCGAGCGCGGCTGCGATGATCTGCAGCATCTCCCCGCCAACGAATGCCGACGCGATATTGTCGGGAAAGATCTCCGTAAACACCGCCAATAAGGATTTCGTTTCGCCAGGCTGGAAAGAGCTCAACTCCATCTGTTCCAAGCCAATGCCCGGACGTATGAGCAAAGCAGCTACGATTGCGATGGTTATGGCAATGGCTGTCGTCGCCAAATAGAGCGCCAGTGTTTTCAGGCCTATCGTTCCCAACTTTCGAACGTCATCCATGGCCGCTGTTCCGCATACCAATGATACGAATACCAAGGGGACGACAAGCGCCTTCAAACTCCGAATGAACGCATCGCTAAGAAACTGGAATAATCCATTGACGACGTAATCCGCAATAAAGCTATGAGCCAGTACCGGACGATTGTTGCTATCCCTAACCAGTTCGCCCGTTTCCGTGTCCGTTGCAAACTCGATGAATTGGGCTAAAACGAGCCCGACAACGGCCCCAAGAGCCATTGAAATAAGAATGTAGCGCGTCAGCTTTATTTTATGAAGTTCCATAGGCGTGAGGGAAACGAGGCGTCGTGATAGACGTCCTTACTGCGCCGCAAACCCTGAAGACGAGCAATGCCAAAGTAGAATATCCGCCCAGAACGAGCGCGCTCCGGAGAAACGCAATCAAGGAGCGCTTCAATCGATTCGCTGCAATAGCTCTGTCACCTTCAGTTCTTCGAAACTCTCAGCAACGAGGAACGCTCCCGATTCGATCAGTATTTCAGGGGAATTCGTCGTGGCCAAAGCGACCACATGCATGCCTCCGGCGAGACCCGCCTCGATGCCGCTCAAGGAGTCCTCGAATACGATGCAACGTTCCGCAGGCGCATGAATCGCGGCTGCCGCCTTAAGGAAGACTTCGGGATCCGGTTTGCCCTTGGATACATCTGCCGCCGCAACGATCGTCTCGAACAGACCTTGCATTCCCGCGCCCTCCACGACCGCCTCGATATTCTCCCGCGGCGTCGACGAACCCACCGCATATGGAAGGCCTGCCTCCCTCAGCGACTCCACGAACGCGCGCGCTCCCGGCAAGGGATCGATTCCCGTTTCGCTCAAAATGCGTCGATAGAGGGTTTCCTTTCTATCGCCCAGTCGAGCGATTTCAATTGGATCCTCCGCCCATTTCAGAATCTCCGGAATGATAAGCTGATTCCGCTTGCCGAACCCTAACTTGAAATGTCCTTCGAATAGAGGCAGGCCTTCCTCCTCTGCCAACCGCTCCCAGCTCTCCTCATGCTGGGCCGAGGAATCGACCACCACGCCATCCCAATCGAATATAAAGCCAATTCTCTCCTTCTCCGTCATCATCTCCATTTCTCAACCACATTCATTTTCCAATTTCCAGCAAAGCGTAATCCCACGCTCCAACGCTCTGTCTCCTGCTCCCCGCTCCCTGTCTCCTACCTTCACACCCCTACCACCTTCAAGACCGCATCCCGCATGCCCGCCCAGAAACGTCTCGGGCCGCCCTCTTCGCCCTTCGAAATTTCCTGGCATAGAAAGGCGCCCTTACCCCGAAACACATCGTCGAACAGCGGATTGAATCCGCGAAAGTAGGCCCAAAAGGTCTCCGCTCGAACCGCCCCGAATTCCAAATCGGGAGTGAAGCCGATCGTGGAGTCCTGATTGGCCCGCCGTCCCGCGATCTGCTCCGGAACGAGCGTCTCCACCCGTACGCCTCTCACCCCTGACACGACCAAGCGGCAAGGGCCGACAAACTCGAAAAAGCGAAATTGCAAGGTCATCCAAGCCTGGGCTCGCCCGAAACTCCAGCGACGCCGGATCCGCACCGGATCTCCATTCGTGGAGACCAACCCGACCAGGTGACTCGGACGCAGGATCAAGGAACCGCCCTCCGGAACGTCTACCAAGCGGAGCTCCATATCCGCCTTATCCTGAGTCGATGCCGTGATTCCCCCCGCTCCTTCCGTTCCATCTGGAGCGAATTCGATCAGCTCCACCAGACCCGCCGCTAAGCACGTAACCGGTATTTTCCAATCCAATACGAATTTGTTTTTGCGCGACAAGTGCTCGTCCGAAGCTTGCAAATAGCTTTCCTTGAGCCACGCCCGCTCCCCTCCCTGTAAGCGAAGCGCTACCGAAACCCCTCCATCCAAGGCTTCAGGCTTGCGAAGACCTTGCTCGCTGAAGCGAATCGGCCGGGCCCGCTGAAACAGAGGAGCGATCGCGTAATAGGCAAACCCTTTCAAGAGAATCGGGCCTAGCAATATGGCCCCGATCGCGAACGGTAAAAAGGGTTTCAGCCGCCGCCACGAATCGAGAAGATAGCGGGCGAGCTCCGAGGACCCCTTCTCCAGTGCTCCGATACGCTCTTCCAAGACCAACGCTTGCTCGCTCAAGCCCGCCCGTTCTATCCGCATATCGATCTGCTTCTTGCGTAGCGATTCGATCAGGGGATCCAGTCGATTGGAATTCGCTTGCGCATCGGCCAATCGCCGATCGACCGCCGCCTTTTCTTCCGCAGTGGAAAACAAGTAGTCGATTTTCGAGAGGAATCCCTCCAGCTGCTCGATCAAGTCGTTGGCCGCTTGCAACTGCAAGCGGGCCGCATCCAGTTCTTTTCCGACTTCGATGACCTCGCCTCCCAGCGACTCCAATTCTCCGTAGACGCGCTTCGCTTCGGCCTGGGCCGCTTCGAGCCTCTCCTTGCGTTCCATTTCGTAGCGAAGGCTGTCGCCAAGATAGTAGTACAGAGCGAAAACGCCGACTGCGATGGCGATCGCGACCAGCAAAGCGATCGACTTGCCCAAAAGCCACTTGCCAATTTTGAGCAAATAGAGCGTCATGACTTCCCTCAGGCCCGCAACCTAGGAGAGACGAAGTCGAACAGGGCATCCAGCGATTCCTCGATGCTTTGGGCTTCCGTATCGATCACCAAATCCGACTTTCGCGGTTCCTCGAATCCCGAATCCTTGCCCGTGAACTGAGGAACCAAGCCCTTTTCCGCTTTCGCATACAAGCCCTTCACGTCCCGCTTCATGCACGCTTCGAACGACGCTTTCACGTATACCTCGATAAGGTCTTCCTTCCCGATTGTCTCTCGAGCCAGGTCTCTCAGCTCCTCATTGGGCGTAATAAACGAGTTGATAACCACGATACCCGCATCGACGAACAGCTTGGAAACCTCCGCGATTCGCCGAATATTCTCTGTTCTATCTTCGTCCGAAAAGCCCAGCCCTGCATTCAGGCCGGTACGCACATTGTCACCGTCGAGAACATACACCAGCTTGCCCTCGGCGAATAACTTCTTTTCCAAAGCGGTGGCCAAGGTACTCTTGCCCGACCCCGACAATCCGCACATCCAAATAGCGCAGGCTTTCTGCTTGGTAAGCGATTCGCGGTCCGAGCGCTTGAGCAATCTATCGGATATAGGATGCAGGTTTTCGGTCATGACGGCTATTCAAGCGTCCTCATCCCATTACGCAAGCACGTCCTACGTGGGCGTCGGTCTAGCGCATGGGGAATTGAGAGCGCGACTAATCGGCCGGAATAGGCAGCGTTTTCCGACCCAGGAGACAGCCCTTTACTCGCCCGACCCAGCGAGCTCCTCTCGCAACGCCCGTATTCGATCGGCAACCACGGGTTTCATGGCCTCGAGGGAATCATCGGGCAGCGTCTCGTAATGCGCTTCCAGTACTTCCAGCGCCGCCTCCTTGAGGCCCATGCGGGTCAGAATCTCGCCGTAGAGGCGAAAGACGTGATAAGGGGCGTCCGCGGCCTGCGCCGCCAATTCGATCCGCTTGGCCGCTTCCTCTAAATCCTCCAGTTTCCTCCAGTAGATCATGCCTTCCTCGAGCAGAATATTGGGATTCTCGGAATGATACGGGCGACTACCCGACAAGAACCCCAAGGCGCGCCGGGCATAGTCCTGGACGATCCCCCGTCCTTCATCGGATTGAAAGAGCAATTCCGTGTTCGCATCGCCAACGACCCAAGCCGGCATATCGTTGGCGATTATCCTCGATCCGTTGAGCCAGAACAGCTCGGGGCGCGGATCGATACTGGTGGCCAAGGCGATCTTAGCCAGCGTCCCCCCGAAATCCCTCTGCTCCCAATTGTCGTTCTTGGCCAACCATACCAGATTGGCCGCTACCGAACGATAGCCCCCCAGAATGGCCACCGACAAACCTTGTCCAAACTGCGAATCCAAGGCCCTCAAGGACTCCACTTCCGAACCCTGTCCCAAGGCATCGCTGATCGAGCGATCGAGGGGCGATACCGCCGCCCCCAGCATCAGAGCGACCGCT
The DNA here is from genome assembly GCA_965655705.1 of Candidatus Pelagisphaera sp. Taxonomy (GTDB): domain Bacteria; phylum Verrucomicrobiota; class Verrucomicrobiia; order Opitutales; family Opitutaceae; genus Pelagisphaera. The sequence goes on along the minus strand of CBFHHM010000003.1, from coordinate 301,300 downwards.
ACGGCAGGCAGGACTAGGCGTCGATTAGAGTTCACGTCGATTGAAGCTAGCGCTGGCGATCGCCAAGTAAAAGGCGCAGTAAAGCAATGCGTAGATCCCTAGCTTGGCGTACAGGGCAAGGGCCAGCGACTCGCCGAGAGCCGCCCGATCGCCGATGTCGAAGAGGTGCAGGTTAGGCAAGGCGTAGCTTACCAACGCGTAAATTCCCTTGAGCAGCCAACTGTCCACCGCTCCCCAGGCTTCGGTCGCAATGTGCTGCAACTGACCCGCGATCCAAATCAAAACGCCCATCACCATCGCGAACAGGGAAGAGGTCGCGTAGGTGGAAAAGAGAACGACCGCCGCGCAGAGGATCCCAATCCGCAACCCTTGAGCGATGGCAAAACCCACCACCGATCCGTATTGGACGATCCGACCGTTCTCGAAGGCCTCGGGATACTCGACCATGAGGCTGGACTCCCGCCACCAAAGGGCGGCGACCAAGCAAATTGCCAGCATCGCCAAAAAGCAGAGGACCGTCGCCCATGCGCCTAGGAATTTTCCCAGCACGAATTCCGAACGGTAGATCGGTTTCGCCAGCAGCGTCAGGGCAGTGCGATGCTCGATCTCGCCGTAGAAAAGCTGAGCGCTGACGATAACGGCCAAAGCCGACCCAAAGAGGCTCATTCCTCCAAACCCGAAATCGGCGATGAACTTCAGTTCGGACGAGCCGAAATTGAACTCGCGAAAGAAAAAGGCGCTGGCCAGCGAGCAAATCGCCAGCGTCGTCATCGCCAAGAAAAGCTTCATGCGCACCGCCTCCCGGAAGGTATTCGATGCGATTGCCCCGACGCGCCCCAGCGACCAATTCAATTTGGCCCTTCCCGCGTTCATCCGTCCTCCTCCGGGTCGCGGGCCAATTCGAGGAAGAGATCTTCCAAGCTACGGGAAAGCGGCGAAACGCCTCCGCCCCGCTCCGCGACCCACCGCTCCAATTCTCCTCGGGCGGCTTCCGATAGCCCGTCCACACGAATGGCATCCGTCGCCGGCTGGCGGGTCAGCGTATTCACCGGACCCTCTCGAAGCAACCGGCCCTTCCCCATAATCGCCACCCGGTCGCAAACCGCCTCGACTTGCGAAAGCAAATGCGAACAGAGCAGAATCGTCTTTCCCTCGCCTTTCAACTCGGTAATCAAGGCAGCAATGTCAGCGGCTCCGACTGGGTCGACCCCTGCGGTAGGTTCGTCCAAAATCAAGAGAGCCGGATCGCCGATCAACGCCTGGGCCAATCCGATCCGCTGGAGCATGCCCTTGGAATACGAGCCGACCCTCCGATCGCCCGCATCTTCCAGTCCCACCCGCTCGAGCAATAATTCGATGCGGTCGCGAGCCTTCGCTCGGCTCACGCCCGACAGACTACCGAAATACTCCAAGAGCTCCCGACCGGTTAGGAAACGCTGGAAGTACGGCGCCTCGGGAAGGTAGCCAACGCGCTGACGGGCCCAGGGGTCCGAACTCGGGATTCCAAATACCGAGCACGCGCCGGCAGAGGGATTCAAGAGCCCGAGAATGACTTTTATGATTGTGCTTTTGCCCGAACCGTTCGGACCGAGCAGACCGTATATCCCACCCGACTCAACGGTCAGCGAAAGCGCGTCTACCGCTCTCAAGCGCTGCGTCGCTCCCGGAATGCGGAAGTCCTTGGTAAGGCTATCAATGGAAATGGCCGGAGTCATAGGTCGCTTCTACGCAATGCCGAACCGAAAATGGGTCCGTGGGCCCGCGCTCTCTCGGGAATCGGTGTTTCGAATATAGGAATCGAGCTCGCTCTGTACCTCTCTCAGGAAACGACGGCACTCCATTTCCTCCCCTTCGGCACGCAGTTCCACCCGTCCGTCCGGGAGATTCCTCACGAACCCCGTCACTTCGAATCCGTTCGCAACCTGTTTGGTCGCGTAGCGAAATCCAACGCCTTGCACGTGTCCCGTGAAAAAAGCGCTCAGCTGGAAAACCGTCTCCTGAGATTCCATAAGTCGCTAAACTGGAAAGAAAAACGCCAATTGCCAATCGCAAAGACACGCCCTCCGACATTTGTTTCCGAACGTCCCTCCCCGCAACTCGAGCGACGCGCTCCAAACCGCTCTCGAAGGCGGTTTCACGCTCGACATTGGACGACTCCCAACATTTTTTCCGATTTTAATTTGCCAAACGAAAATGCGGGGGGTACGTTCCCGCTGCTTTTCTTAAAAAGCCTGTTAAGACAATATGGCCAGTTTCGAGAACGACAGCAATCCCGACAACGAATGGGACGACAGCTGGGAAACCATTTGGAACGAGTTCGATTGGGAACGCTACTTGAGCGAGGAAAAAAGCCAGGTACGCAAATACCAGAAGTTCTACAACAAGCTGATTCGCAGCCAAAATCGACTAGATGAAGTCGCATTGTTCATGGGCTGGGAAACCGCGAGCGCCAGTGGCGAGGCCATCGAAGCCGCAGAACCGGCCCTCGAAACCCTGCCCGATCAGCCCTATACGCTTCACAAACACCCGCTTTTTATCGCCAGCAAGGCTTTGCACAGCTGGCTTACGGAAACCTGGACACAGCGCGTCTCCTCGAGCGGCGAGCGCATCTCGGCCTCCCAGGCGCTCGAATTCCAGAATGCCGTCAATCAATCCGATTACTATGGGCTCCTCGCCGTTACGGCCCTGGATCTGGGCGACTACTCGCTCGCCATCGCCTATTTCAAGCGCGGCCTCGTCGCGCTTAATTCCTTGCTTGCTCTGCTCGCCGATTTCGAAGCGCTCGACACCGACGCGCTGAACGCATTTGCGAAACAAGCGAAAACCCGTCTCTTCGACATTCGAGAGATTTGGCTACGCGTGACCGCCGATTGTCGAGCGGCCGCGACAAAGCGTTTCGACGAAGAGTAATTCGTCCCGCGCTTGCCCTCTCCTAGCAAAGCTTTCCACCGCTTTATTGACTCATGACCTTTCTCAAAGGCTCTCCGTCCCACTCCCATACATCGCCCATCACGCAGGATCGGAGCAAGATCCGTCACCTGCTGAGAAAGGGCGGATCCGGAAACGCGGCCGCATTCGTGCAGGCCACCGCGTACTATCTCGATTTCCTATCCGAGTACTTTTACTTGATTGGGCGCTCCGATCCGAACGAACGGTTGACGGAAACGCGCAAGCTGCTCCTGGATTGCTGGCGTTACGCTCCTTACATAAAGCGCGTTTCCGACCTCGAGCGCTTCCTCGAAGTGCAGCTCCAAAAGCGAAGCGAAGGCGGTTCGTCGGACTTTTCGGAACCCCACGAAAAACTCAATGGCCTCAATCATCGCCAACGCTTCCTCCTAGTCGGCCGGACCTTTCAAGATTGGACCTATCGCTCGTTGCACCTAGCGACTCGAGTCAAGACCCATGAACTGGGTAAAGCCCTTGCCGATCTCAAATGCCACTTGACCGGTCTCAAGCCGCAGTTGCTTAAGACGCATGAGCAAGCGCTGGTCATTCGCCTGAGCGAATGCTTGGAAGGCGAACTGCGAACCAAGGATGCCCGAGAAGTTGAAAAAGCGATCGCCGAGCGCTTTCATGTCTTGGATTTCAAAGCCCAATGGCTCGCCTATCGCTGCGAGCTCGCCGACCTCAAAGCGCAAATCGCGCTCGACCCCCTGACCGTCGAACGATTCAAGGACGAGCTACGCGACGAACTGAAGGATCTGCCGCTCGATCGACCGAAGTTAAAGGAAAGTCTGCTCAATCAGATTTCCTTCCTGCGGCTTCCCTCGAGCTAGCCCCTACTCTCTATCTTACGCTACCTCCTAGTCTTCTCCCTAGATCCGAGAGTAAGATAAAGAGTAAGCGCGAGATCTAGATGAACGGTGGACGCTAAGCTGCAACTATCGCCTGCGATCCCGGTAGCTCGAAGCGCCTCGCAATAAATTGCGTCGCTGTTTTTTGAATACCGGCAAGAGCGTGTCTTCGATATACGAGAATGCGCCTGGCAAGCCTTGCGTTTGATAGACGGACCCAATCTTCGCTTCTTCGCCCGTCGGTTCTCCCAGACAGGCAAGGAAACGATTCGACGTCATCCCTTTGAAAACCTCGATCCGCTCTCCGGGGCCAATATCCGATTGCTTGAGGATCCACTCCCGAGCGAAGAGGGCCAATACCGCATCGCCGATCCAGGCTTTGCTCCGTTTCTCCGTTTCATCCATCGAGTCAAAAACGCAGGATGCGCGGGAAATGCCAAGAAAATCCGATCGGGCCCAGACGCCGCCCTAGGCAGCGGGTGTTACGCGTCACATCCCTCGATTCTCGACTTACGTCTTGTCAGATGGACTCTTACATCCTACCCCTTTCCGTTCTCTTAAAGCGGATCCCGCTTCTGCATGAAAATCAAACATGTATTCGCCAAGCAGATTAACTTCCCCATGGGAGGCGAGATCTGGAACCCAGCCCTCACCTTCGATGCCAAGGAAGTGGTATTCGTATTCGTGGAAACGACTGACGGCACGCTTGGCGTGGGCGAGCTCTGGCCCTTCTATGGGACTGCTCGCTCGGTCATCGACATTATCAACAAGGACTTCGCTCCGTTGGTCATCGGCGAGGAAGCTCACTTTATCGAACGCATACGCGAACGCATCACCGGACTCGTTCCGATCGGAACGCTTGAAGGCATACTCGTCAATGCCTTGAGCGGCCTCGATCTCGCGCTGTGGGATTTGCGAGCCCGCCTGTTTGACGTCCCCCTCTATCAGCTGCTAGGCGCTCGTTCCGAGCAGGTCTATACTTATGCCAGCGGAGGACTCTATGGCCGCAATAAAACGGTTTCCCAGCTCGGCGAGGAAGTCTCGGACTATATGTCCCAAGGCTTCGAAGGCGTTAAGATAAAGATCGGCGGCGCTTCCCAACGGGAAGATCTCGAACGTATCGCCGCGACCCGGGAAGCGATCGGACCCGATGCGCGTCTCATGATCGATGCAGTCCACGCCTACAACGCCCCCGAGGCGCTGTCGATGGCCGCTAAAGCGATCGAGCACGACATCTACTGGTTCGAATCGCCCGTGGCCCTGGAAGACTACGAAGGCCATGCTCTGGTCAACCAGCAAGGAGGCATTCCAGTTTGCGCCAACGAGTCGCTCTACGGCGCTCGCAACTTCAATCGTTTGATCGGACAAGGCGGCGCCGCGTATGCCCATTTCGATCTCGGCGCCTGCGGTGGCATTACCGAAGCGCGCAAGATCGCCGCCGTCGCCGAATCCTACGGCGTGCCCTGCACCCTGCACACGGCCAACGCCGTTTCCCTGTTTTCCGCAAGCATCCACTTCGCTGCCAGCCTTGCCCAATGCGACTCCGTCGAGTACCATCAGGTCCATCAATGGCTGCGCGAATCCGCCCCTGAAGAGACCATGGCTCTGCGCGAAGGACCCTACGTCCGCCCCTTGGATTCGCCCGGTATAGGCATGGATTTTCTAACTCCGGACTTCATAGACGGCAAGATCGCCGAAATCGCCGAAATCGCGAAGCGCTCGGTGAACGTCTAAGAACGGCCCCAATACGTCTCGCCCTTCGAGCCGATCGCTTGCCCGGCGGCGAGCGGAAATGGGAAGAAGACCAGGATAAAGAACGAAGGGACATGGACGGACCAAAGAGTCGCCGAGCGCGCGATTCCCACACCAGACCTCATTTCCGTATTGCCGAAGGGAACTGCTGGATACAGGATTCTTCTCAACGCATCGCCCCAGCGAATCCGCCGTTCGCTTCCCCTTCCCAATGTCGTCTATCCTGGACCGTCTCCAACCTTCCCATTGGCTTCCGCCTGCCCGCGAATACGCCGGTAGCGGTCTCAGAGCGGACGCCTCGGCGGGACTCACGGTAGCGGTCATGGGCGTGCCCCAGGCAATGGCCTACGCCCTCATTGCGGGCTTGCCGCCGGTCTGGGGCTTGTACACGGCCATGGTCACGTGCGTGGTCGCTGCAGTATTGGGCAGCTCCAACCATTTGGTGACGGGCCCGACCAATGCAATCTGCATGGTCATTCTTGGACTGACCGCCCATCTACCCGAGCGCTATGGATACGGCCTGCTCGAGATCGTCCTCTTGCTTACCTTTCTCACGGGTCTGATTCAATTCCTCTTCGGTTTTCTGCGCCTGGGCGGCATCATTCGCTACGTTTCCCACTCCGTCGTGGTGGGCTTCACCGCCGGCGCCGGTATCCTCATCGCAGCCAACCAACTTAAGAATCTTCTGGGAGTCCGATTCGAGCAGCGTCCCGAACACTTTTTCGAAGTACTCGTTCTTACCGCGAAGTCGATTCCCGACAGCAATCTGATCGCTCTGACGCTGGGAGTGGCGACCGCGCTATGCGTCATTTTCATGCCGCGGCTCAACAAACGCTTGCCCGGCGCCCTGATCGGAATCGCCCTTTCCGGAGGAGCCGCCTACCTCTTTGGCTGGCATTTGCCGGAAATGGGGGCCACCAAGATCGAGATCGTCAAAGACATCGAACCCATCGCCGCCAATCTGAATCTCTTCCACGTTCCGCAGCTGCTATTTCCACCGCCCTACGAACTCACCCGCGAACTCGGCGTCGGCGCGGCCGCTTTGGCCATCCTCGGACTCATCGAAGCCGCCTCGATTGCCCGAGCGGTGGCGTCGCAATCCGGACAGCGACTCGACTTCAACCAGGAATTCGTAGGGCAAGGCGCCAGCAACATGGTAGGCGCCTTCTTTTCCAGTTTTGCCGGTTCAGGCTCCTTCACCCGGACCGCGGTTTGCTACAAGTCAGGCGGTGTGACGCGTATGGCAGCCGTATTTTCCGCGGTGTGGACCGCGGTGACTATTCTGCTCTTTGCGCCCATCGCCAACTACATCCCCAAAGCCAGCCTCGCCGGTATTCTCATCGTCGTCGCCTATACCATGATCGACAAGCGACGCTTGATCGTCACTTGGAAATCGGCCAAGCACTCGCGACTGGTTCTCTTCGGCACATTCGTATCCACGTTGATGCTACCACTCGAATACGCTGTCTTCGTTGGCGTATTCCTCTCCATCGTTCTCCTCCTTCGCACAACGGGACACACGGATCTAACCCAGCTCGTACAACGCCCGGACTCCGGGTTCGACGAGGTTCCGTTTTCGCGCGCTCCCCAGTCGGAGGTCGTCACCGTCAACATGGAAGGCGATCTCTATTTCGCGGCCGCCGAAGACCTCGACTACGAACTCCTGGAGTGCCTGACCCCTAAGACCCGTGTCGTCATCCTCCGCATGAAACGCCTCAGGGCAGTGGGAAGCACCGCCATGTCTATCCTCGAGCGCTTTCACGAAATCCTCGGCTCCCGCGGTATCCACCTGGTCGCCTGTGGCATCGAAGAGAGCCTCAAGAATGTCATGACTGGTTCCGGTCTACGCCGACGGATAGGCGAACAGAATCTCTTCTATGCCGACAACAAGCTGTTCCAATCGACCGAGCTATCGCTGGCCCGAGCCTGGAGTATCGTCGAGATGGAACGGCGCCGAGACGAAGCCCTCGCCGAGACCGAAGGGCAGTTGGATTCAAGCGTTACGCTTGCCGAAGCGACCTCGAAACGAATTCTGCGCTTCGGAAATCAGCATCAAATTCGGGAAGCCGTCTGGCTCATTTCCGAAATGATGAAACACTCCAAGCAACGAGCGCCTCAGCCGCTTTTCCTGCAGGACAGCGAGGGCAAGCTCGACTCGGAATTGACCCTCTGGAAAACGCTGCAAACCCTAGGACAGGCCCTCGAAGGGCGCGATGACCTGAAATCCCTCGACGATGCGCAGTTGGGCGAGATTCTCCGTCGCCAATTCGAGGTGCGTATCAATGAAGCCGCCGAGGCGGACTTGCCTCAATTGACGGTCGGCGATAAGCTAGAGACTGCGCTGTGCCTCGCACGCGATCGACACCTGCATTCGCTGCCCGTGTGCGACGAGGAAGGACGACTGGCCGGCATGGCCACGCCCACTGATCTCATGAAAGCCCTGGGGACCGCCATCGATTTCAACCCGGAACAGGAACTGCCCAAGCCCCAATAGCCGTCCCATGCAAACCACTGCATACGATCTCATGACCAAGCGATTTCTGCGTATCAGCACGCAGCATACGCTACGCGAGACGATGGGCATCATCCTATACGGCGAGCAGAAGAAACAGGATACTGGGGCCATTGCCATCATCGATACCGACGGCAATTTCGCTGGTACGATCACTCCCCGCGATGTGGTCATGGGCCTCCTCGACGAATGGAGTCCATCCGAAGACGAATCCTCCCAAGAGCCTTTTCTGGAATCCGTCTCGGAACGACTATCCAAGACGATCGGCGACATTCTCCAACGCGGCCAACCCACTGCTCTACTGCAAACCGGACTGCCCGAATTAATCCTGCTTGCGGCCCAATACAAATACGAGTGCATCCCCGTCGTCGAAGAAGGGCGCGTCGAGGGACTGGTCTATATCAGCGATCTTTTCAAGAAGACGGCCAGCCTGGCCCTCAGTCCAGAGACCGAAGGCATCGTTCTCGATTAGAGAACGCTCCTAGGGAGAGGCCGAACTTCGCTTTCGCCGCTGCCAGTGGCCCAGCTAAAAAGGGTTGCAAGGCCATGCGCCCTCGAGAAAAGTAAGCGTCGCTTCTCCGTCTCCGCATCGATGCGTTTCCCGTCAACAGCTTCGACGCCTCGGCGTATCTCGAACCGCTTGCCAGCCGTAATCGCGCAAGCGAGAGCCTTCTTCGTCTTTGCTCTCGCCCTCCTCGGCAGCGGTTGCGTCACTCCCGCCAGAGAAGCTGGCTTGGCGCACTCGCCCCCCACTCCGATCGGCGACGATACGCGTCTCGCCCGCATCGCGGATCGCCTCGCGGCTTCCCATCCGAACGAAACAGGCTTTTCGCTGCTTTTCGACGGAGTCGACGCTTTCCAAGCCCGCATCGATGCCATCGACGCCGCGGAACGCTCGATCGATGCCCAGACCTACATCTTCGATGATGATCTAACCGGTCGAATCTTCATGGAACGCCTTCTTCAAGCAGCCGATCGCGGCGTGCGCGTGCGCTTGCTTTTCGACGATCTCGCCAAAGGTTGGAAAGACCGAGAGCTCGCCTTCGCAGCCGCCCACCCGAATATCGACATTCGCCTCTTCAATCCGCCCGTACGCATCGGATCCCTCCGCCCCCTCAAAGCCGCTGCTCGCTTTCGCCGTATCCATCGTCGCATGCACAACAAGCAGATGGTCGTCGACGGCAAGTACGCCATCGTCGGCGGGCGCAACATCGGGGACGAGTACTTCGATGCGGCCGAACGATTGCTCATCGACTTGGACGCGATCGCCTTGGGAAAGGCGATCGAGGAATTGAACCGGTTCTTTCAGGACTATTGGAACTACCCGCTTTCCAGTCCAGTCGATTGGGTCGTTCTCAAGAAACGCGTCAGCGAGGAGGAGCGCCAAGCCTTTCGCGACCGCTTGAGCGCCGCCAATCGCTCGCCGGAAGCCCTCGCCTACCTGGATCGCTTCGACGGGGCTTCCATCGTTTCGCGCATGGAAACCGGCAGCCTCGCCTTCTCTTGGGGCGAGGCGCGGGCCTTCGCCGATCGCCCTGAAAAGCTCAACTACTCGCGTTTCCGCACTCGCACGCATTTAACTAACGAATTATCCCCATACATTGAATACGCCGAAGACGAACTCATCCTCGTCTCGCCCTATTTCATTCCAGGCAAACGCGGTTCCCGCAACCTCGGACAGCTCGCCAGCAAAGGCGTAGATATCGCGATCATTACCAACAGTCTCGATTCCAGCAATCACCCGATCGTACACGCCGCCTACATGAAGTACCGCAAGCGACTGCTTTCCAGCGGCGTGCAACTGCTGGAGACCAAGGGCCTTTCCAGCGGCGACCAGAACGACCCCAAGTTCATGGACTTCCACTACAATGCCTTCCTCCACACCAAGCTTTTCCTCGTGGACCGGCGCTACGTCATGATCGGCTCCCTCAATCTCGACCCGCGTTCCAAGCTGCTCAATACCGAGCTAATGATCGCCCTCGATTCCCCCGATTTAGCCGAAGACCTCATTCGCCGCATCAAACTCAGCGTGGAGGAAAGCTACTGGAAACTCGAATTGGCCGACAACGAACGCATTCAATGGACGGACCCGCAAGGCTCGCCCGAAGAGACCGCGAGCGTCGAACCGGGATCCGATTGGCTTCAACGCCAGACGCTCAAGCTCCTCTCGCTCATACCCATCGAAGGCGAACTCTAAACGAGTTCCGTCCTCGAAGCGCCCGATCCGAGCAAAAACGGTTGAATCTTGCCGGGAATCCAGGCATCACCTTTTACGTTTAAAACGACCCGATAGCATCCTATGAAACCCAATCGCCGTAGGCACGATAAACTCGCCCCCTCAATCCTCACCGCCACTGTCGCGACTCTCTTCCTGCTCGGACTGGCCTACTTCGCCGTCGACGCCGAAAGCGCTCCCGACTGGACCCAGTTTCTCGGCCGCTTCCATCCTGCGCTGCTCCACATGCCGATCGGCTTTCTCGCGGTTCTTGGAATCATCGAATACCTGGACAGCTCCAAAGGCGGCCCCCGCATCGGAAAGGCCTGCGAGATCGTATTGAAATACACCGCTTGGGTCTCGGCCCTCGCCGCCGTACTCGGCGTGCTTCTGGCCCTTCCAGGCGGCTACAATGACGATCTGCTAGCCCGCCACCGCTGGCTGGGCTGCATTACTGCGATACTCGCATTTTGGCTCGTAGTTCTCCGTACCCACGCCCGAAACCAGCGCCGCAGTGGATTCTCCGGTCCTTACCACGGAGCTCTCGGAGCGACTCTTATCCTGATCCTGGTCGTCGGTCACGACGGCGGCACGCTGACTCATGGATCCGGCTATCTCACTCGCTACCTTCCCTCCCCGATCAAAAGCGTCTTCGGAATGGAAACCGAATCCCAGGAAGACGCCGGTACCAGCAGCTTCGAATCGGCGGACGTCTATCAGGACATCATCCACCCCATTTTCGAAGAAACCTGCGTTAGCTGTCACGGTCCCGATAAATCCAAAGGCGATCTGCGACTCGACACCTTCGATCTTGCTATGGCGGGGGGCGAACTGGGCGATACCATCATTCCAGGCGACATCGATGCCAGCGAACTGATTTTCCGACTCCACTTGGAAATCGACGACGACGAGCGCATGCCGCCGGAAGGCAAGCCACAACCAAGCGAATCTCAAGTCGCCTTGCTCGAATGGTGGGTTCAAAGCGGCGCTCCATCCAGCGGCGCCTTGGGCGAACTAGAGCTCGCGCCGGAAATCAAGGGCGCCCTAGTCGCCCAATTGGAAGGTCCCGGCGCCGCGCCCGAAGAGATCCTCGAGGAAGACACCCCCATCGAAGCGCCCGCTTGGGAAGCGATCGAGGAAGCCGTCGTTGCCCTGCAAGCCGATCCCCGAATCAACATTCAGCCCGTAGCGATGAATACCTCCTTGCTACGCGTTAGGGCTCCTTTCGGGGAGAGTAAATTCGACGACGAGGCCCTCGCAGCCCTCGAGCCGGTAGCAGCCAATATCGTCGAACTAGACATCGGCGGGAGCCAGATCACGGATTCGGGCCTCGCCGCCTTGACCAAACTGGTAAACCTCGAGCGCCTCTACTTGCAGAAAACCGCGGTCACCGACGAAGGGCTCGTCCATCTCGGTGACTTGAGTCGACTCCAATACCTGAATCTCTACGAGACGTCAGTCACTGACGAAGGATTGGAATACCTGGAGGATCTGGATGCGCTCAAGAGCCTTTACCTCTGGGGTTCCCAAGTCACTCCTGCCGGCGCTCAAGCCTTCAAGGAAGACATGCTCGATCAATCCCAAATCGAGTCCTGGGAATCCGAAATCGAGGGTTTGAAACAGAAGATCAAGCAAGCTGGCATTCTCATTGAAACCGGAGCCAGCGCCGAAGGCTCCTAATTCCGCTTACCCCTACTCTCATCTTCATCTTCAGTCCAGCCTACTGCTTTCAATTAAGATTGAGAGCTAGAGCCGAGGAACGATCTACTCCCAGTTCGAATCCGGGATTCGCCCTCTGCAGCGATCAAACCCGTGTCAATTTAAACGTTCGCAGTAGCCCTCCAATGGCCTGCTCGCAAGAACAAGCGTTCGCATGCGATCGACATGAAAAGACCTCGAAGTCGAAACTTCGAGGTCTTCGAAATTCGAATACCGAAGTTCGTTACTTGATCACCTTCATAATACCGCGCATCATAATATGGTGACCTGGGAAAGTACATACATACGGATAGTCGCCCGGTTCATTGGGAGCGACAAACTCGATCACTTGCTGCTGATTGTTTTCAATCAACCGAGTCGCGAATAGAACCTTGTCGCTGTCGGGCACGTAGGCTTTTTCGAACCCCTTCGCACCCATAGTCAAGGCCGCCAGTCCCACTTCGTCCGCCGCGCCGGGCTTAACCATGACGAGATTGTGATTCATGAAGTCCGGATTGAAGAAGGTCAGCTTCACCTTCTTGCCCGCTTTGACCGCGAATTGATCCACGTCGAACTTCATTTTCTCCACGATCGTTCCGATTCTAACTTCCGTTAGATCCGCGGTATCATTCACTACTCCAGACTTTAACGGCTCAGCTTCGCCCTTTCTCTTTTTGGGACGAATATAGCCTTCGCCGCCAGTCGTATCTACCGTGAACCAGAGGTGTTCGACTGTTTTCGCCGCGTGACGGGCGTGCGGTTCCGGAGACTCGAGAACGATATCGAGCAAGTCCTCGTCGATAACATTATGCTGTTGGTGAACCCAAAGCGCTTCTAGGAAATAGTGAGCGTCCGCTCGGCTTTTCGGATCGTATTGAGCGATCCAACTTTTGGTCGCCGCTATCGCTTCTTTGGTTTCCCGACCGCTCAACTCGATGCGGGTACGGTGCCGCACCCCGTCAATGGGATGCTCCAAATTCCTCGTCAATTGCGCCAGCGATGCGCCAGTGATTTTCACCGGTTCCTGTAACGGTTTCCCCGTATTCGTCAACCGGTAGATGCGGCCTCGCAAATGGTCGCGATTCGGGTCGCGAATATTGTGCTGCATGTGCCCAATGATCACGTTGTGCCAATCGGCCACATACAAGGCTCCATCCTCTCCGAATACCGCATCGGTCGGACGGAAATTCTTGTCGGAGCTATACAGCAAATCAACGGCCGGCTCGCCCCATACCTCGCCACGCTTCTCGTTCCGCTCCAAGTCGTAGTGCTTCAGGCCGAGGTAGCCGATCGTATTGCAGACGATGATATTTCCTTGTATCGCTTCCGGAAAATTCGAGCTGGAAATAATCGCGCTCGCCGCTACCGGTCGAACCTCTTTTTTGAAGAGCTCGTTCATGGCAAAGCCATTCTTCTCGGGGACTACTTGATAAGTGCGTCCCGAGGTTCCATCGGACGCATAGTGATAGCCCCATCGGTCGAATTCGATCCCGTGAGAATTCGGTCGGTTCTCAGCGTGATAGCTGATGGCGTATCGACGCGGGTCGAATCGGAACATGCCGGAAGCAGTCGTTGAAAGCGCGGGACCCCACGGATGCTCGAAGGCGTTTTGGAGGAAAATGCCACTTTGCCAATAAATGGCCCCGTCCGGCCCGTAGACGAAGTTATTCGCCGAATGGTGCGTATCCGATGAACCGATACCCTGTAGCAGTACTTCGCGCAAGTCCGCAACGCCATCCCCATCGGTATCCTTGAGAAACAAAATCTCCGGCTGGCTCGCAACGATGACGCCGCCATTCCAAAATTCGAACGCGATCGGGTTGTGTACTTTGGCAAAGGTCGTAACCCGATCCGCTTTACCGTCCTTATCCTCGTCTTCGAAGATCAGGAGACTATCGAGCATCTCCTTCATCGGTTCCCACTTCGGGTAGGTCTGCCAGGCGGCCGCCCAGATGCGCCCTTGACCATCGACCTGCATTTGTACCGGATTCACTAACTCCGGGAATCGAGATTCGTCCGCGAATAGGTTGACTTCGAACCCCTCTGGGACCGTCATGCGATCCAGACCTTCCTCGCCGCTGATATAGGTCGTCGTACCTTCCTTATCCGGATTCGAACTCTTGCTCCCTCCGCCAACATTCGAGATGACCGGGATCGGCGCCGGTACATTGCTGTCATCCACGCGAGAGCGTTCGACCTCGCCTTGGGCCACTGCCCAGATGTGTTTGTCGCGATTCGCAGTCATCGTATCGAGCATGATCAGCTCATGCTGCAAGACTTCGGCATTCGTTTGGTCGTCAACGAACTTCAAGGTAGAGCGACCGCCCCAAACATCATTGCCATCGGTGGCGCGATAGCGGTTGAACCAGTGCCAGTTCTTATCCAGAACCGCCGCCCGCAGCTCTTTCAGCGAGTCATTGGCTCGGACTCGCTTGCCGAGCAATTCCCGAGCGATGACTTCCGCAATCTGGCGATTCCCCTCCTCGTTCAAATGTACGCCGTTAATCGTTAGGGGAGCCGCGCTGGATTCGTAGAGTTCCTGGCTTGCAGCGAATAGATCGACGTAGGTGACGCCCAGGCTCGTTGCGATTTCCTCGATCGCCTTGGCGTAGATAGCCAAGCGGGCATTGTTCTCTGAGCCATCCGGCAGATTCGGGTCATTTAGATTCTCATGGGCGATCGGCGAAAAAAGCGCCAGACGCGCCGGACTTTCGCCATTCGGTTCGAGCTCCAAGTAGCGTTGCAGCATATCCGTATAGCGCCGCTTGAACGCGTTAACTCGACCGCTGCCGGCAAACGACTCGTTGTAGCCGAAAAAGACGAACAAAGCGTCCGCTTCGCAGTGCTGGAGATAGGTCTCCATCGGCATGAAACCTCGATTCCGCGGCTGACTATCCACTTCGTCGCCAGTGAAGCCGAGATTGCGGAAAACCAAACGCTCTTCCGGCATTCGGCTCTGCAACAAAGTCTCGAGCCACCCGTCATGCTGCATGCGATCGGCGAGACCGCTACCGATGTAGCAAATCCGATCGCCCTTCTCGAAACGGAAATCCGCTCGAAGCGATATTGCAATCGCGAGTATCACCGCAGCGCATCCCAAAAATCTATAGTGAGGCATAATATGGTATTTCTAATAGCTTAATGATCGCAGCTGCCGCGCATTCCCAAAGCTATGGTCGTTCTTGTCCAGACAAACCAATCGAAATAGAGCGAATACGAGATGGCCATCCATTCATCCGCAGCTTGTCAGTCGAGTCGAATATCGAAAATCGAGATTGATGCCCCTGGCCTGGGCGGCTTAACTCTCCCTATGCCCTTTTCTTACTGCGACCGACGCCGTTTCCTGAAAACCGCCACTGCGCTCGGCGCCGCCTCGGCGCTGCCCTCGCTGCTCCAGGCGAATCACCACGCTCCTCACTCGCTAAAAGGCCGCCTCTACAAGACGCTCAAGATCAATATGGTCAAGATGCCCGAGGCTAGCCTGGTCGAACGCTTCATCGCCGCCAAACGAGCGGGATTCGAGGGCATTGAAATGAATTCGCCCGGAATGGATGTCGAGGAGACCCGCGCTGCGATCGAGGCCTCTGGGCTGCCAGTCGATGGAACCGTGTGCAGTACGCATTGGAAGATTCGCCATTCCAGTCCCGACGCTTCCACGAGGGCCCAGGCGCTCGCCGACCTGACCCATGCCATCGAGGCCACCCACGCGGTGGGCGGTCACTCCGTTTTGCTAGTCGTCGGTAAGGACGAAGATGGTCCGGTATCGGAAATTTGGCCACGCTCGGTGGAGAACATTCGCAAAGCAGTTCCACTAGCCGCCCGCCTAGGCGTTTCCATCGTCATCGAAAACGTATGGAATCGCTTTCTCTACGATCACAATGGCGATTCCAATCAAAACGCTTCGGATTTCGTTCGCTACGTCGATGAATTCAATTCGCCCTTCGTAGGGATGCAGTTAGATATAGGCAATCACTGGAAGTACGGCTCCATGGGCGATTGGATACGCCAGCTCGGAAAACGCATCCAGAAGCTCGACGTGAAGGGTTTTTCCCGAGCTCAGGACACGTTCACTCAAATCGGCGAAGGCGATCTCGATTTCGAGGACGTTCGCAAAGCCCTTATCGAAATCGATTACCACGGCTGGGTCGCGGCCGAAGTCAAAGGCGGAGGCCCCGCCGAGCTGAAAACGATTTCCCAGCAAATGGACCGGGTCTTTGCCCTGTAGGCGCATGCCTCAACGCCCTCTCTCGCATCGCTAGTAGCCGCGCGACATCGACGCAGAGCTCCTCGCTTGCCTACACGTCCTTAAAGGCGCTGCGGTCGTCAGGGACGGTTTCCAGGATCTTCTTCAAGGCCGAGGCGCGTTCTGGGAATTCCGAAAAGCGGTCCAGCTCTTCGGAGGGGTCTTCCACTACGTTGTAGAGTTCGTAGACCGGATTCTCCAGACCGAAGCGTATTAGCTTCCAATCGCCTTGCAAAACCGACTGCTTGCCGCCTCGCTCTCCAAATTCCCAATACAAGGTTCTCTGTTTTGGCTTCGAACGCGCTCCGCGCAATATCGGCAGCATGGACTCCCCATCCGTCTTCATAGGAGAAAGACCAAGCAAATCCCGCACAGTGGGCATCAGGTCCTGAAAGGCCGTTACGTTGTCCACCACGGATCCTGGAGCGATCTTGCCCGGCCAATGGGCGATGAAGGGTACGCGCACGCCTCCCTCGTACAAATCGCGCTTCATACCGCGGCGAAGGCCATTCGAATCGAAGAAGTCGACTTGATGCCCGCCTTCCTGATGCGGTCCGTTGTCACTGGAGAACATAACGAGCGTGTTCTCCGCGACGCCTAGATCGTCGAGCGTTTCGAAAATGCGAGCGACGTCGTCATCGATTCGCTTCATCATGGCGGCGAATCCCTTCTCGGCGAGGGGCCAAGGCTTGTCGGCGAATTCCCCGAGATGGTCGATCTCCATGCCTCGATCGTAGCGGCCGCCTTCGTTGTTGGCGTGCGGGATATTCAACGCGTAGTAGAGGAAAAACGGCCCCTCGGCGCTTTCGCGAATGAACTCGACGGCTTTGTCAGCGATGAAGGCGGGCGCGTAGTCGACTGCTACCTCCGCCACCCCCACGCCGTCCCGGCCCTCGGGAGGCGCTCGAAAGGCCTCCATCTGCACGTTGCCCAAGGGGACCTTCTTTCCGTTTTCGACGAGAAAGGACGGGTAGAAATTGTGGGCATGAAACATGTTTACGTACCCGTAGAAATAGTCGAATCCGTGACGATTCGGATCGTCCAACGGCGGCGGGTGGCCAATGCCCCACTTCCCCACACAGCCGGTTCGATAGCCATTCTCCTTCAGAACGGTCGCCACCGTCGTCTCGCTCAATGCCGCAACCTGATTGCCCCGTACGGAGACGCGTCCCGTATGTCGACCGGTCATAAGCACCGCTCGCGACGGGGCGCAGACCGTTGAACCCGAATAGTGACGCGTGAAGCGCATGCCATCCGCCGCCATCCGATCAATGGCCGGCGTATTCAAGGTCTCCTGACCATAGCAGCTCAAATCGCCGTAGCCCAGATCGTCTGCTAGCACATAGATAATATTGGGGCGTTCCGCGGCAGAGCTAGAAAACGACCAGACAAGCCCAAGGGAGAAAAGAAACGAACGAATCATCATCCCACCGAAAGGCGCCCCCTCGCGAACGACAATTAAAATCAGGCGCAGGCGATGCGCTAGGCAGCCCATAACCTTCCAGGTAGCGACGATCCGCTCGGACGTCCAAACATGTATCGATCGCCAAATCCGATCCTCTCCACCATCTTCTAATCTAGAATCGAGGCATTTTCCAGTCGTCGTAGGGATCTTTGTCGCCCTTGTGCCAACTACCCTTGTTGTGGGGGGTCGGCTTGTCGCTAACGGGCTTCAATTGCTTAGCGGGCGCTTGATCGATATTCTCCGCAACATCCTGCCACAAAGCCACTAAGGTCTTCAGCTTTTCGGGATGCCGTTTGGCGAGGTCGTTCTGCTCCACGCGGTCGTTCTTCAGATTGTAGAGTTCCCAAGCGTGACCGTAGAAGCTGACCGCTTTCCAGTCGTCTTGGATCAATGCTCGACAATTGGAGAATTGAAAGTAGAGCCAGTCGTGCCCCTCCCGCGCTTGTCCCTTGAAGAGCGGGCTCAAGGACTTGCCTTGAAGCGGTTCGATCGCCTCGCCCCGATAATTGCGCGGATACTTGGCGTCGGCGATATCCACGAAGGTCGCCATCACATCGATCAGATGCCCCGTTTCGTCTTCCCAGCTGCCCGGCCGAGCGATATTGCCTGGCCAATTGACGATCATAGGGGTCGATATGCCGCCTTCGTGCTGGGTTTGCTTGTAGTGGCGGAACGGCGTGTTCCCTACGGTCGCCCAGCTGGCGTCATACAGGTAGTAGGAATTGGGCTTCCAAGGCTCGATATCCACATCGTGGCTACGTTCGAAGGGGCAGGCTCCGTTGTCCGAGCAGAGTAGGATGATGGTATTGTCGCGCACCCCCTTGTGCTCCAGATAGGCGAGCATCCGGCCAATGTTCTGATCCACTCGATCGACCATGGCGGCAAAAATTGCCATGCGAAAACTCTCCATCTCTTGCTCTTTGGGGCTCAGCTCATCCCAGCCCTTCATGTGCTTGGGACGCGGAGGCAATTGGGCATTCTGGGGAAACATGCCCAGTCGTTTTTGCTTTTCGAAGCGTTCCGCTCGGATGGCGTCCCAGCCCGCGTCGTAGCGCCCGAGGTACTTTTCGATATCCTCTTTCGGGGCCTGCAGCGGATAGTGCGGCGCGTTGAAAGCGATGTAGTGGAAAAACGGTTTCTTCTGCTCGAGCGAACGATCGATGAAATCCATGGCGTAGTCCACGTTTGCATCGGTCATGTAGAAATCCTCGTCGAAGTCGTTCCACTCCTTCCCGTTGTAGCGGAAGGTATCGTCGCCAATGAAAAAGTCCGTGGCGCCGGACAAATGCCCGAAGTACCGGTCGAAACCATGATCGGTCGGCTGATCGTCCAAGTGCCATTTGCCGGTCATAGTGGTGGCATAGCCCGCGTCGGAAAGGACCTCCGCGAGGGTTACCGATCGGTTCAAGGCCTGTTCCCCGGCCTGGTTCGTGTAGAGTCCCGTGAGGAGACAAATCCGCGACGAATGGCACTTGGCTGTGTTGTAGAAACGCGAGAATCGCAGTCCCTCGGCGGCAAGCTTGTCCACATTGGGCGTCTCGATCTCGCTGCCGTAGCAGCCAAAGTCCGCATAGCCCAAATCGTCCACCATCATGAGCAGAATATTCGGTCGATCCGCTCCACTGGCGGATAGGAGGAAGGCCGCGACGGCGGCCAGATAGGTCGGGATGATTCGTTTGAATTGCATAGGGCCGGGTGAAGTGGTTGCCATATCAGCAGCGAAGGTCCGCCACTGACGAGAAGATTCCCGACTCGCGGGATGAATTTGGACAGTCCTCTTTGGGCGATCGGCGGAATATCCAGTTGCCCTATGGATCATGGATTTGGTATTTTTACGCCATGACTACCCCTAACGATTGGCTTTCCCAACTCGAGCAAGGCGGTCAGTTCCATCGGCTCTTCGAGCACGTCCCCGATCTCATGTTCTTCGTCAAGGACCGCGATAGCCGCCTGATTCTCGGCAATCACCGTTTCCTCGAGCACTGCGGCGTTCCCACCGTGGACGCATTGCATGGCAAGAACGACTTCGATCTCTTTCCAACCTACATGGCCGAGAAGTTTCGGGCCGACGATCGCAGCGTCATCGAATCCGGCAAGCCGCTGCTCGAGCTCGTCGAGCTGTTCCCCACCCGCGATGGGTTGCCCGAGTGGTTCGTCACGCACAAGTACCCCTTGTTCGATGGGAAGGGGCGCGTCAAAGGCGTTTGCGGTATTGTGCAGAACTACGAGCGCACCGAGGAGGACAGCGACGATCCCGTCATACGCATGGTTCGGCTGATCAAGGAGAACTACGCTTCGAGCCTCTCCATACCCGAGCTTTCCCAGAAAGCGGGCCTTTCCCAGCGTCAGCTCGAGCGTCTTTTCAAGCAGCGCTTTCGCATCAGCCCGCGCGAGTACCTCATACGTCTACGCATCCTCATCGCCGCCGATCAGCTCACTCAGACCCGCAAGACGATTACCCAAATCGCCATCGATTGCGGCTTCTACGATCACAGTTCGTTCACTCGCTACTTCAAGCGCCACATGAGCTGTCTTCCCCTGGCCTATCGAAAACGCTACGCGACTTAGAGTGCCTCCCATCAGTCGGAATGCTAATTCCAGCTGGGAAGACCCTCTATTTGTCGAATTTTGAAACCAAGGACCGGCTCCCCAGCGTCCTTAGGCCTTAGAACCTTCAACCCAAATCCATGATGAAATCCGCATCTATCCGTCGCCTTTGTTCGCTCGGCCTACTATTACTCGTCCCTCCCGCCCTTTCAGCCGCCGCTAATTGGCCAAATTGGCGGGGACCTACTCAGAATGGCGTGATTCCCAATGCCCAGCCTCCGATCGAGTGGAGCGAGGATAAGAACGTGAAATGGAAGACCCCTATTGCCGGCTCGGGATTGGCCACGCCCATTGTATGGGGCAATCGTATCTTCGTTTTGACCGCAGTGCCCCAGGACCAGGCGCCGCAAGCGGTCGCCAGCCGAGAACGTCCCCAACGGGGCAATCGTCCCGGCGGACCGGGAGGAGGCGGCCCCGGAGGTGGCGGATTCAACCGCGAGGCTATCATGAAGGAATTCGACAAGAACGGCGACGGCGAGCTCAGTCAGGAAGAACGAGCCGCCATGCGCGAACGTTTTGGTGGCGGACAGCGCGGCGGTCCCGGGGGAGGAGCTGGCGAACGTCCCCGACGCGGCGGCGGAGGAGGAGGCGGTCGACCCGGCCCAGGGACTCAATCGCAACATGCCTTTAAAATCATCGCCCTCGATCGTTCTACAGGAGACGTCCTTTGGTCGCAGACTGCTCGATCCGAAACGCCCCACGAAGGGCATCACCCCACCCATGGATTCGCCTCAGGCTCCCCCGTAACCGATGGCGAGCGTCTTTGGGTTTCATTCGGTTCCCGAGGCATCTTCTGCTTCGATCTCGACGGCAAACAGCTTTGGGATGTCGATCTCGGCGACCTTCGCACACGCAACGGATTCGGCGAAGGGGCCTCTCCCGCCCTAGCCGGCGACCTGCTCCTTGTTCTCTGGGACCAAGAAGATCAATCCTATCTCGTGGCCCTCGACAAATCGACCGGCGAGGAAGCCTGGCGCGTCGAACGCGACGAACCTACCTCTTGGACCACTCCACTCGTCGTCGAATACGAAGGGCGCCATCAAGCGATCATTCCCGGCGCCAATCGCACCCGCAGCTACGATGCCGCGACGGGCGAGTTAATCTGGGAAGCGGGGGGACTGACCGCGAACATCATTCCGACCCCGGTAGTGGACGACACTCACGTGTACGTGATGAGCGGGTACCGAGGGAGATCCGTGCAAGCCATCCGCCTAGACTCCAAAGGCGACGTCACCGACACGGAAGCCATTTCCTGGTCCGCTCCGCACAGCGCCCCCTATGTCGCTTCGCCGGTTCTATCCAACAATCGCCTCTACATGAACAAAAGCAACGACGCCTATTTCACCTGTTTCGATGCCCGTACAGGCGAGGTGCTCTACCAAGACGAATCCCTGGAAGGCATACGCGGCATTTACGCCTCGCCTCTCGCCGCCAATGGACATCTTTACGTGCTCGGCAAGGAAGGCACCTCTGTCGTGCTCAAGGATTCGGACAAATTCGAGATCGTGGCGACCAACACGCTGGACGATCCCATCGATGCGTCTCCCGTTATCATCGGCAACGAACTCTTCATCCGAAGCCATACGCATCTGTACTGCATTTCCAACGACAGTTGACTCTTAATTCGCACGCCTGAAATCTCGTCTCGACGCCAGCCCGGCACGCCAACATTTATGGGAACATAAGGGCGGTTGCCATTGAGTTCGTTTTAATGCGTCATCGTTGGATAGACTCAACGAGAGAAATCATGCAATTAATACTAGGGTGGGTTTTCATTGTTTTTCCGGGCATACTGTTTTGCGCCCAGATAATTTCATCCTTCAATTTTTCCTTCGCCCAAAGAATCGGATTGCAGGAGAATCCTGACGAAGCGGATCCTTTGCTGCAAAGATCCGAGCGATACACTGCTTACTTGGATCTAATAACCTTGGGATGGATGCCGCTTTCAGGCATTCTGATGGTGATCGATAACGCTAAATGGCCAATCGTTGCCCTTTTTGGCGGCGCCATCTATCTAGACGCAGCCGGAAGGGAGGCAGCGAAACTCCTGAGCTTTAAGCATGAGGGGATTAAAGTCGGGAACCCCAGACAACATCGCATATTTTTTCTACATACCTCATTATGTTTCTACTCGCAGCGTTAGCGGTTCTTATGTCTCTAAAAGGCATTTCCCAATCCTTGATCGAGTGAACTGACCACCGACCCACTCGTCCTCCGCTGGGTTGTTCGTTTCCCCTTAAGCCAAGCAAAGCGATCGGCCCCGTTTCATCGAGTTCGCAGCGCTCAGGCGCGCCAACGAAGCAGCGCCCCCCACCCTGTAGGACTCTCGCTGCTAGCGACCTAGTTATCGCTCCCTGAACGCAACGCAGCATTGACCCGATCGATCGGTCTGGCCTTTCTGTTCGGCGATGAAAAGTCGCTGGAACGAAGCCGAAGCCTCTCCGCTCGAAAACGACCCGCTCGCCTTGCGCGCCTATACCTCCCGCCTCCTTGGGCAGGAACCGGAATTAGTCCTCCACGGAGGCGGTAACACGTCCGTCAAGGCCGAGGCGACCGACTTCTTCGGAGACACGGTCGAAACGCTTTACGTCAAAGGAAGCGGCTGGGATTTGGCGACGATCAAGAAGCCTGGATTCGCCCCGGAACGACTCGATGTCCTGAAGCAACTGGCTACCCTGGATACGCTATCCGACTCCGACATGGTCGAACAGCAGCGGGTCGCCCTACTCGACTCGAAGGCTCCCAACGCGTCGGTCGAAGCAATCCTCCACGCGATTATTCCCTTTCGCTATGTCGACCACACGCACGCCAACGCGGTGATCGCCCTCATGAATACGGAAGACGGCGAAGCGCGCATTCGCGACCTTTACGGAGACCGTGTAATCGTCATCCCGTACGTCATGCCAGGTTTCGCTCTGGCCAAGCTCGTCTACCAGCAAACGCTCGATACCGATTGGAGTCGCTACGAGGGAATGGTTCTCATGAATCACGGTGTATTCACGTTCTCTGACAGCGCTCGGGAATCCTACGAATCCATGATCGCCCTCGTCACCGAAGCGGAAAACGCTCTCGACGCGCTCAATGCGAGGCAACCCGCTCTTGCCGATGGCGATTTAGAACCACTTGAGCTCGCCGCCTTGCGGGCCGAAATATCCAAGCTCCGTGGGCAATCGTTGATTGCCCGATTAGACCGCCGGCCCGAAGCGGTTGGCTACGCCAATCTGCCCGGAGCGGAAGGATTCGCGACGAAAGGACCGCTCACTCCCGACCACTCCATTTTCGCCAAGCGCATTCCCGCTTTCCTCGGCCCCGATCCGATCGCATCCGTTCAGTCCTATGCCGCGGACTACCGATCCTATTTCGACCGCAATGCCACCCCCGGGCTTTCCTGCTTGGATCCAGCGCCTCGATGGGCAGTCTGGCCAGGCTCCGGTATCGTCTCCTTCGGAACGAACCCCAAGAATGCCAGAGTCATCGGAGACATCGCCTACCACACCAGTCAAGTCGTGCAAGCAGGCGAGGCGCTCGGCGGCTGGAAACCGCTCGACGAAGCCGACATATTCGAAGTGGAGTATTGGGAGCTCGAGCAGGCGAAACTCAAATCAGGCAAGGCCGTTCCAGCCTTGCAAGGGAAAGTCGCCCTGATCGCCCTCGGCAATGCCGCTCGGCGATCGGCCTGTATCGAACGCTATCTCGGCGCCGGCGCCGCAGTCATTTCCTACGGGACCGCTCCCGAAGGCGACTCGACTCCTGCCTGGGTTGGTTTCGACTGCGCTCTCGAAGACCCCGTTGCCCTGCGCTTAGAGCTGGCTAAGGCAGTCGAATCCTTTGGCGGCATCGATATCCTGATTGCGGATACCGGTTTCAAGAACGCTCAACTCGACAACGTCCTGACAACGTGCCTGCCCTATCTCGAATTCGGCTGGGAACCCGCACTCGTGTGGATCGGAACGCCTATCGACCAGCCGTCCGCCCAGACGACGATTCCCGAGATCGCAATCGATCCAACCAGCCCCGGCTATCTGAGCGCCACCCGAAACCCGTCCCAGTCTCTGGATAGCGAAGGACTCGCTGTCCTCGCTCTGAACGCCGCCACCGCAGTCCGTCGCTAGCGACTGCCTTCGCCCAAGGAAGCGCTTCTCGGCGAAGAAGCTTCCTCCTTGCCAGAGCAAGGGCCCCTTGCGTCGTACTGCCTCTTGCCGCGATCGACTGCGCGGCCAACGATTTTCCATCCCATGAAGAAGTTCGTTTCGATTTTCCCGCTCGCCGCAACCGCGGCATTGCTCGTTTCCTGCGCCTCACTCGAAGAAGATACCAAGAAGGATTCGGCTCCCTTGCGAGCCAGCGTCGCCAAAACGCCCGAAGAAGCGATTGCCGCCATGGAGTTGCCTCCGGGATACCGTTTGGAAGTCGTCCTAGCCGAACCGCAAATCGAAGAGCCCGCGCTGGCGGTCTTCGACGGCAACGGCGTCATGTACGTAGCCGAAATGCGCATTTATAAGCAGGACGCGGACGCCACTGGCGAATTCGAGCCGACCAGCCGCGTATCGCGCCACGAGGACACCAACGGCGACGGCGCCTACGATCGCCACACCGTTTTCGTGGATAACATGCTTCTCCCACGAATCGTCCTTCCCTTGGACGATCGGGTTATCATCGGCGAGACCAATACGCTCGATCTCTATGTCTATCGCGACTCCGATGGCGACGGCGTGGCGGATGAAAAGGAACTCTGGTTCGACGGCGGGCCCCGCGGCGGCAATTTGGAACACCAGCCCAGCGGACTCATCTGGGCCCAGGACAATTGGCTCTATACGACCTACAATGACTATCGCCTGCGCTATGCCAACGGCCAGGCCGTCCAAGAAGAGATTCCTCAAAACGGCGGCCAATGGGGACTGACCCAAGACGATAACGGCAAAGTCTGGTACCTAGATGCGGGCGGCGAGCAAGGACCGATTCACTTCCAGCAGCATATTCTCTACGGGGCCTACTCCGTCGACGGCGAGGAAGCGGACGACTTTCGAGTGGTCTGGCCCATCGACGACATCCCCGATACGCAAGGTGGGCGCTTTCAACTGCGAGACGACAATTCCCTGAACCACTTCACCGCAACCTGCGGACAAGACATCTTTCGCGGCGACCGACTTCCAGCGGACTTGCGCGGCGACTTGCTTTTCGCCAAACCGGTAGGTCGTCTGATCCGTCGAGCGCGGATCGAGGTTCAGGACGGCGTGACTCGCCTGGAAAACGTATATCCTCAAAACGAGTTCATCCGCACCAAGGATCCGCTTTTCCGTCCCGTCAACATGAGCACCGCTCCGGATGGCACGCTCTACCTCGTCGATATGTATCGCGGTATTATCCAGGAGGGCAATTGGACGAAGAAGGGCTCCTATCTGCGGGAAATCATCGACGAAACCGGACTCGGCTATGAAATCGGAAAAGGCCGCATCTACCGTCTCGTCCACGAGCACTTCGAACCGGGCCCTCAAGCCCCAAATGCTAGACGAATCTCCCCGCCAATGGATCGAACATTTATCGCACCCCAATGGCTGGTGGCGCGACACCGCTCAAAAGCTGCTCGTATTGCGGGGCGACGACTCCGTCGTCCCCCAACTCGAAGCGCTTTTCCAAAGCGATGCGGATCCAGTAACGCGGGGGCACGCCCTGTGAACGCTCGAGGGCTTGGAAACGCTCTCTCCCAAACTGATTCGCCGCGCCTTGGAAGACGACCACTCTTCCATTCGCCAGCACGGTCTTCGTCTCGCCGAGCCTTATCTCGAAACCAACGCGACGATTCGGGCAGCGGTATCCCATCGTCTCGAAGACGAAACGCCGTCCGTAGTCATCCAAGCCATGCTCTCCCTCAAGCGCGGCGAGGCGCCGAATGCCCAGGAGCTGACCCGCAAGACCGCGGAATCAAGTCCCTCGAAAGGCGTTTACGCCATCAATGAACAATTGTGGGAAGATTCGGCGGGGGATGCCCAACTGCTCGAAGTCCTGGGTTCGGAAGGCCTCAAAACCTACCGCAAGGGCAAGAACTTCTACGATTCCCTCTGTTTCGCCTGTCACGGCCCCGACGGTCAAGGAACCCCTGGTCCCAATGGCACGTCCTTGGCCCCGCCCCTTCTCGATTCTCCCCGAGTAGTCGGTTCGAAAGCGGCTAGCATCAACGTGGTACTCCATGGACTGCAGGGATTGGTCGACGGCATCGACTACGGGGCTCCTATGATCTCCATGGCCAGCTATAGCGACCAAGAACTGGCCAACGTCCTAACCTATGTCCGCAATGCCTTTGGCAATCGAAGCCCGGCCATCTTGCCCGCAGACATCGCCGCCGCCCGCGATCTCCGGTCCACCCCGTGGACGATCGAAGAGCTAGAGGCCTCAATCCCCGCGATCGCGGTACCCATGGAGCGATTCGCTAAGCGCGATCAGTGGACGCTCACCGCAAGCCATGCCGATGAGTTAACCGGCCTCGCTGCGGACGACCTGCTCCAAGAGGGATATGAAACCAAGAGCACGCCCTATGTCGGCATGTGGTTCCAGCTCGAACTGCCCAACCAAAGCGCCATTCGCAAAATCACGCTCGATGCCCGGGTGGACGACGAAAAGATCATCGGCTGGCCGCTCGCTTACGACGTTCAGGTTTCCAATGATGGAATCGAATGGAGCGCCCCCGTCGCGAGCGGTCGCGGGGAGGCCTTTACTCAAATCCACATGACCGAGGCGATCGAAGCCCAGTTCGTCAAAATAGTCATGACCGAGAAGAACAGCTGGAAGCCCTGGATAATCCACAATTTGGAGATCTACGGCGAGGAAGGCTGACCGTTCGATTATTCCGCCGGGGCGGGTTCGAGCGTCGGAGCGAGCGCCGTCTTCAAACTCCCCGCTTGAGCCGTGGGGGTCGCGTCTAGCTCCGTATAGCCCAGGGCATAGAGAATGCCCTCGAAAACGTGCTGCATGATCGCCTTGTTCTCATAGGTCGACTCATTGTGGCCGAAATTGGTGTAGAAGAGCCGCCCCTTGCCGATCTCCCGTATCCACGATACAGGCACCTGACGCGGTCCCGGACCGTAGTCCTTTCCGAACTTTTCCGCGTTTTTCGGATTTTCCAGCGGAGCCGTCACTTCCCTCTTGCTGGTATCGAGGCTGACCAGAACCCGGAGCGCGTCCAAGCCTTGGAAGGTCGAAGGCTTATACTGATAGATCTCGTCCTTGAGCCAAAAGCCATTTCCATCGAAGGCGGCATTGAGCGGATGCTCCGAGTCGTCGAGCTTGAAGGCCCAGGTGCCGTCCTTTGTCCACGGATGGCCGTTGAATTGGCCGCCAATCATCGCCGCCCCCGTTTCCCATTCGTAGAAATTGTCCGCCGCCGCGTGAATGCCGATCAAGGCCCCGCCGCCGTTCACGAAGTCCGCGATAGCCTGGCGCTGACTCTCCTGAGGAAATTCAAGATGGGTCGTGTTGTTGAAGAGAATGCCGTCGAAGGCTTTGAGCTTCTTCTTGTTGAAAACGCTGTAATCGTCCGCGAGTTCCACTGTGAACGCCCGGGTCTTGCGGGACATCTCCTGAAGAGCGAAATTCGCCGTGGGAATCGAGGTGTGAATAAAGTCCTCGCTGCGCCAGAATACAAGGATGCGCTTCGGCTTTTTGAGCTGCTTTTTCTTCAGATCGGACTGAGAGGGCTGACCCTGACTGACCGCCAGCTTCTGAGCCCGGGACATCGTCTTGAGCGTCTCCCTGGCCCTCTCCTCCCATATCGTAGGCTCCTGGTCCTGAGCCTGTAGCGAGGCGATTGAGCCGATAATAGCGGCTGTGAAAAGCGATAGAACGGTGGGAAAAAGGCGTGGCATAGCGAAACGATTGCAGGAAATGGGATCGAAAAGACGCATTTACGTAACGGCCTGTCGCAAAAGGGCAAGACTCCTATGCGACAGCGCCTAAACTACGTAGACTCGTATGGTACGAGTCTCAGCCCCTTTTACGGGCTCCTAAAAACTCGCTCTCGACATCGCTCCGAATTCCGGAGAACGTTGATGCTTTCTCACCCAACTTAGCGCCTATGAACCCCCTCCTTATCGCCCTCGTCGGCATGGGCATCGTGGTAAGCGGCATTCTCGCTCTCCGCATGCACGCCTTTCTCGCCCTCATCCTCGCCGCCTTTTGCGTCAGCATTCTGACGTCGTCCCACAAAGTTTTCCAGTATTCGCTCAATACCTACGCTGTCAAAATCGTCTCTATCGATGGCGTTAAGGCCGGTTTGAGCGACAAACCGGTCGAAGGCAGGTCCACCATTCTTAGAGCCAACGCCGACGGCGCGTTGGAGACGATCGCCAGCGGCGATCTCTCTTTGGTCGACCTCCCAGGCATCGAAGGCTCCGTACCGGTAAGCATCACCCTGGAAAACCGCGCCGTGCAAATCAAACCGGGAGATATGGTCATCCACGACACCCAGCTTTCAGCGGCTCAGAAGGAAGCAGGCAAAAACTGGGGCCAACGGATCGCCGAGGGCTTGGGCAGCACGCTCACTAAGATCGCCCTCCTCATCGCGATGGCCTCCATCATCGGCAAGTGCCTTATGGATAGCGGCGGCGCCGAGCGGATCGTCTTGAGCATTGCCAAAGGAGTTGGCGAGAAACGCCTGCCCATGGCCTTTGTCGGAAGTGGATTCACCCTCAGCATCCCCGTCTTTTTCGACACGGTATTCTACCTGTTGATTCCTCTGGGAAAGGCCATGCGGGTCAAGACAGGCAAGAACTACTTGCTCTACGTGCTGACGATTATCGCGGGCGGTACCATGGCCCACTCCCTCGTTCCCCCCACCCCTGGACCTCTCTTCGTAGCCGCGGAGATGGGTATCGATATCGGACTGATGATGATCGGAGGAATCATCGTCGGACTGTTCACCGCCACTTCCGGCTACTTGTGGGCGAAATACGCGAATAGTCGCTGGGAGATTCCATTGCGAGCCTCCGAGGAACTCACTCAAGAAGAGCTGGACGCGATCGCCAACCGCGACGAGTCGCATTTGCCTGGATTGACCTCCTCCCTGTTGCCCATCCTATTGCCCGTCGTTTTAATGGGGGGAGCGACCGCAATCTCCATGATGGTATCCGGGTCCCCGGAAAGCGCCGGCGCCCTGGCCTCCCTCCACGAAATCATGAAGGTTCTGGGAGATAAGAATATCGCCATGACTATTGCCGCGATTTTCGCCATGATCCTCCTGCTGCGTTCCAACACCTCCAAGAAGTCGATCAAAGACCAGGTTCAATCCGCGCTTTCCAGCGGAGGCATCATCATTCTCATCACCGCAGCGGGCGGTACCTTTGGTCACGTGCTGCGCCAAACCGGCATTGCTTTCACCATTCAGGATCTGATGCCGGCCGCGCAGTCGAGCCTCATTCCGCTCGGCTTCTTCATCACCATGCTCATCCGCACGGCCCAAGGTTCTTCGACCGTCGCGATGATTACCGCCATCGGCATTATCGCTCCCATCATCGCAGCGACCGACCTCACGTATCACCCGATTTATATCGCTCTCGCGATCGGTTGCGGCTCCAAGCCGATCAGCTGGATGAACGATTCGGGATTCTGGGTCATTTCCAAGATGAGCGGGCTGACCGAAAAGGAAATGCTCAAGACCAATACGATTATGGGACTCATCATGGGTACGGTTGGTTTGGTCATATGCATGATCGGGGCCGCCGTCTTGCCCCTCGTCTAGGAACACCCAACGCCCCTCCCTATGACGAAACTCGTCGAAACTCCGAACCGCTGGCTTCCCCTCGTCGGTTTCGCAGCTTTCCTAGGCGCCGTCCTGAGTTCGGGCGCCGAGCGCCCGAATATTCTCTACATCTTTACCGACGACCAGTCCGACCGGACCGTTTCCAGCTACGAACGGGCCGCCCCGTGGGTTTCTACTCCTAATATCGACCGGCTCGCCTCCAAAGGCGTCCGCTTCAAGCACGCCTACAACGGCACATGGTGCATGCCCGCGCGAGCGACTTTCCTCACGGGCAAGCATCAGTACGGAGTCGAATCGATGCGAATGGAAGGCCCGTATCCAGGCAGCGTCTATGACCCTGAGAAGACGCCTTTCTGGATGTCTTCCTTCAAGCGAGTTGGCTACACCACCGCTCACATCGGTAAATGGCATACCGGCGTCGATGCAGGCTACGGACGCGACTGGGATTACCAAATCGTCTGGAATCGGCCCAAGCTCCCCGAAAACTCCGGCAACTACTACCACGACCAGTACATATCCTTCAACGGCGGCGCGGAAACGCTCGTCAAGGGGTATACGACCGACAACTACACGAGCTGGGCAGTGGATTACCTGGAAGGCAAAGGACGCGATGCCGAGAAACCCTGGCTGCTATGGCTTTGCTATCCAGGCACCCATGGCCCTTTCACTCCTGCGGAGCGGCATCTCGATTCGGTTCCCGCCAATATACAGATTCCCTTGCCCGCCGATTTCGAAGGCGAGCGTCCCGGAAAGCCCTACTACGTGGAGAAGCGGCAAGCCTGGAAGAAGGGCGCTGACGGAAAGTACTACACCAACCGTCCCCCTAGAGGCGGCGAATTCTACGCCAGCTCCCGTCAGTACCAGGAGACCGCGATGAGTCTCGACGATGCCGTGGGAACGCTCGTCGAAACCCTCGAACGCACAGGACAGCTCGACAACACCCTCATCATTTTCACCTCCGATCAGGGATTCGCCTGGGGACAGCACGGCTTCCAGCACAAAATCGCTCCTTACGATGCGAACATCTCCTGTCCCCTCATCGTTTCCTTTAAAGGCAAAATCCCCGAAGGCGAAGTCTGCGAGCAACCCGTGGGCGGACACGACCTCGTGCCGACGATTTTCAACTACGCAGGCGTTAAAATGCCTTGGAAAATGCACGGCCGCGACTTGCGGCGCTTTCTAGAGAATCCCCGAAAAACCGACAACCGGGGATTGCTGATCGCCTACACCGCTCGCATCTACGGATCCGACACGAGCGTGATTGCCCCCTATGATCCAAGCGGCGACCGCATCCCTTGGTGGGTCTCGTACCGGCAAGCCAACTACAAGTACATCATGAATCTCATCGAGGGCGAAACCGACGAGCTCTACGACCTAGAGACGGACTCCGAAGAGTTGGACAACCTAGCCTTGCAGCCGAAATTCCGCAAAACGGTCCAGCAGCTGCGCAGAAAGGCAATTGCCGAGCTCAAGCGGACCGACTGTCCCTTCGTCGAGGGCATTCCTGCCAGCTTGGCCTTGTCGCGCTAGCGGAGCGACTGCTTGAGGACAAGCAGCCATCCCTCTTTCAGGAACGGTTTACGTTACCGTTACCGGCTTGAGCTTCCAGATCTCCTTGGCGTATTCGCTGATCGTGCGATCGGAAGAGAATTTCCCAACCCGAGCGGTATTGAGAATCGCCATGCGGGCCCAGCGACGCTTATCGCGATAAGCCTGGTCGACGTCCTCTTGGCTTGCGCAATACCCCTCGAAGTCCGCCAGCGCCTTAAAAGGATCTCCCCCTTCAAGCAAGCTGTCTCGCAAAGGCTTGAGAATACCCGGTTCGCCGGAAGCGAAATAGTTCGATCCGACCCAATCGACGATCGCCTTCAGGTCCTCGTTGGCGTAGTAGTAATCCCAAGGTCGGTAGCCTTTCTCGTCGAGTTCGGCCACCTCGTCCACGTCCAAGCCGAAGATGAAGATATTGTCTTCGCCAACCTCTTCCTTGATCTCGATATTGGCCCCGTCCAGCGTGCCAATCGTCAACGCCCCATTGAGGGCTAGCTTCATGTTGCCCGTGCCCGAAGCTTCCTTGCCGGCAGTGGAAATCTGCTCGGACAGATCGGCTGCCGGAATGATGCGGGCGGCCAGCGATACGCGGTAATTAGGCAGAAAGGCAACCTTCAGCTTTCCTTTGATCCGCTCGTCGTTGTTGATGACCTCGCCCACTGCGTTGATGGCTTTGATGATCGTCTTTGCCAAATAGTAGCCAGGAGCCGCCTTCGCTCCGAAAATAAAGACGCGCGGCACGATATCGAGATCCGGATTGTGCAGCAATTTTCGATACAAGTGCAGGATGTGCAGCAAGGTAAGGTGCTGACGCTTGTATTCATGCAAGCGCTTGATCTGAACGTCGAACAAGGCGTTCGGATCCACCTGGATGCCGCAGTCCTTTTCGATCACTTCGGCCAAGGCCACTTTATTGGCATGCTTGATGCCCATGTAGGCATCCTGAAAAGCGGGATCGTCGGCGTACTTTTCGAGCTTCTTCAAGTCGCTCAAATTCTTAGTCCAGCTATTTCCGATCTTCGACGTGATCAAAGCGGCCAAGTCGCGATTGCAGGCCAACAGCCAGCGCCGGGGGGTAATGCCATTGGTCATGTTGGTCAGCTTGCCCGGATACAACGCGTCGAATTCGGGGAAGAGTCGGGTCTTGAGCAATTCGGAGTGAATCGCCGCGACGCCGTTGACCGTGTGACTCCCCACAACCGCAAGGTTAGCCATGCGGACCATCTTCGGGTGGTTTTCTTCGATAATCGAAACCGTTTCCTTCATGGCGTCATTGCCCGGCCAGCGCGCCTCTACCGTATCCATCAATTGGCTATTGATGCCGTAGATAATATTCATATGACGCGGCAGCACCTTCTCGAACAAGGGCACGCTCCAACGTTCCAGAGCCTCCGGCAGCAAAGTATGATTCGTATACGAGAAGGTACGCGTAACCAGTTCCCAGGCATAGTTCCAATCGAGACGCTCTTCGTCTACGAGAATGCGCATCAATTCAACCACTGCGATCGCTGGATGCGTATCGTTCAGCTGAATGGAAACCTGATCCGGGAAGTCGTCCCAGTCGTCGTGGGTCGTCCGAAAGCGGCGGATGATGTCGTGCAGCGAACAGGTCACGAAAAAGTACTGTTGCACGAGGCGCAGCTCTTTCCCGTTTTCCGTACGATCGTTTGGATACAATACTTTCGATATCGTTTCGCCGATCGCCTTCTCGCGAACCGCTTCCACGTAGTCGCCCTTGTTGAATTCGTCTAGATCGAAATCCTCGGATGCTCGAGATGACCAGAGCCTGAGAAAGTTCACCGTATTCGTACCGTAGCCGGCAATGGGAATATCGTAGGGAACCCCTTCGATCGTCTTGGTATCGACCCAGACTTCGCGCGAGTCGCCAAACTCGTCGAAAATCTGCTCCACGCGTCCGTAGACCTTGATATGCTGCGTGTACTCGGGGCGGACGATCTCCCAGGGCGTACCGAACTTCTTCCAACTATCGGGATGCTCGACCTGATGCCCGTTGACGAACTCCTGTTTGAAGAGCCCGAATTCGTAGTAGATGCCATAGCCCACCGCAGGTAGGTCCAAGGTCGCCAAGGAATCCAAGAAGCAGGCCGCCAGACGTCCAAGGCCCCCATTGCCCAATCCCATATCGAGCTCCTCTTCGACGATTTCATCCCAGTCGAGACCGAGCGACTCGATCGCTTCGCGCGCCTCGTCGTAAACGCCGGTATTGTGCAAATTGTTGACCAGCATTCTGCCCATCAGGTACTCGAGCGACAGGTAGTATACGCGACGCGTCTGCGTGTCGAAATGCGTCGCCTGCGTCTTGATCATGTTGTTGACCATGCGATCGCGCACAGCGAGGGATATGCAGGTCCACCAGTCGCGCTTGGTGGCGATGGCGGGATCGTGAGCCAAGGTCAGCTGCAGGTGCTCCAAAATGGACTCCTTCATTGGCTGATGCTTGATGGCCTTCTTCTTGATCGCCTTCCGATAGGCGGTTTTCTTTTTCTTAGCGGTCGCGCTCATGAAATATCGTTGATTTGAATTTCAGACTCAGCGGATACCGTACCAAATGCGATATACAAGCCTTTCCTTGTCACGTTTTCCACGGTTCGGACCGCTAAGTCGATCGATTCGCTCCCAGAGGCTCCACTTAAACCGGAGTCGCTTGCTGAAATTTGCTCGATTCGAACCTAATGGGGCCGGAAAAACGCTCCTAATCGGCGCCTTGACAAGCAATTCCTGCCCAGCGACGCCATCGCCCCGCCAACCTCTCGATATCGCGAGGATTTCAATTTGGCCTAACGCTGATGGAGATGGAAGCGCCGCTTGAGCTCGCTGGACGATAATTCGAAGAAAGTAGGCCTTCCATCCGGATCGGCCAACGGATTCCGCGTTTCGAATAATCGGTCCACCAATTCCATCAACTCGGAATCGGAGGGCGGCTTGGCCCCAAGCACGATTTTGTCCGCCGCTCGTCTCGCCAAAAGCGTTTGCGTCGCGCCAGCGCTTTTGTCGCTGATCTCGCCTCGTCGCAGCAGATCCACCCAATCCCCCAAGTAGGATTCCGCTTCGCTCTCCGGCAACCAACTGGGCACCGCTTCTATGCGAAAGAAATTGCGACCGAACAAGGCCACCTCCATACCATAGGCTTCCAATAGCTCGGCATTGTCCGTGAGGATGGCCGATGAAACCGGATCGAACTCAACCGGAACCGGGAGCAATAGTTTTTGGCTCTCAACCCGGTTATTTCGATAGCCCTCGAGCAAGCTCTCGTACCAGACCCGCTTTCGGGCCGCACGACAGTTCAGGACCACCAGACCCGCATCCGTATCGAACAAGGCGTATTCCCCTTGCGACCAACCGATGAATCGCCAATCGCTACGCGACGGCTCCGGGACCGATTCGGGCGGGCTAGTCTCGCTGGACTCGTCGCTCGATTTCGTTTCCCTATCAGTCGCTTGAGACAACGATTTCTCCAGAAGCTCCCCCCCCGCCACGGGCGTCTCTGGAGGGCCCGCGGAATCGGTTTCGGGAGCGCTCGGGGTCACTTTCCGAGAGGTCTGAACGGGTGGGCCAGGCGCCTTGGCCGGCGCAATGCTCAGAATGGGAGCCGAAGGGGGGCTCGCTTTCGCTGCAGGCGGGCTCGCCGCCCTGGAAACGGTCGCCGCCCCACTGGCTTCCAGCGACGCTCGCAAGGCTTCCAGAATCGACCGAACCGCGAAGCCGCGGACCGAAGACTCGTTGCGAAAACGGACTTCTCGCTTCGCGGGATGCACATTGACGTCGACCTGGCTGGGCGGCAGTTCGAGAAAGAGAAAGGCCACGGGATAGCGCCCCTTGGGAATGTGACCGTAATAGGATTCGATTAAGGCGTAGCTGAGTGTGCGATTTTCGACCGGTCGATTGTTCACGAAGACGAGCATCTCGTGACGGCTCGAACGCGAGTGACCGGGCTCTCCTATGAGACCGGTCATGCGCATGCCCTTTTCCTCCGCATCGATTTCGATGAGCCGCCCCGCGATTTGCTTGCCGAATATCTCCATGATCCGATCGCGTAAACGCCCGCAGGCCGGCGTTCGAAATAGCGTTCGACCATCGTCGATCAGCGTAAAGGCGATCTCCGGATGGGCGAGCGCGTAGAGTCGAGCGTGATGAATGATATGGGCCGATTCCGTAGCCACCGACTTCAGGAATTTGCGCCGCGCTGGAACCGAATTGAAAAGCTGGGAAACCGTCATTCGCGTCCCCGTAGGCATGCCGCAGTCGCGATTGTGAATCACTTTGCCCGCGTCGATGAGAATATCCGTCCCCGCTTTCGCTTCGACCACGCGCGTTTGCAGCTGAAACCGCGAGACCGATGCGATCGAAGGCAAGGCCTCCCCACGAAACCCCATCGATGTCAGCGTGTTCAGGTCGTCCGCCGCGACGATCTTGCTCGTAGCGTGACGCTCGAAACACAAGGCCGCATCCTCCGGACTCATACCCCATCCATTGTCTTCAATACGAATGTAGCTGGATCCGCCCTTCTTAAACTCGATTTCGATCGCTGTAGCGCCGGCGTCGATACTGTTCTCCACCAGCTCTTTGACGATGGATGCGGGACGCTCGATTACCTCGCCCGCAGCGATCTGATTCGCGACTTGCTCGGATAGTACGGAAATCTTTCCCATCTAATCGGCTTGAATCGTTCTCCGCTCGGTCCTCAGGTATGATTTAACCGCGGTAGGCTTTTTTCCAACGAGCGAGTTGACGCTTGATCTGCTTGGGACCGGGCATGCCCACTCCTTCCCGCGCTTTCATCGCTCGATCCAAATCGAATACCGCTCGCCAATCGCCCGCGAGCTTATTGTGGATGGCCTTCGCATCCGCCTGCGGCACTTCATTCAAAGGAACGTCGAGAGCCTCGGCCTTTGCCACTAGAGCGCCCACGATGTGATGCGCCTCGCGAAAGGCGACCCCTCCATCCACCAGCCAATCCGCTAGATCGGTCGCCAAGAGGCCGGCATCGGAAACCGCTTCCGCGCACTTATCCGCCCGAAACGCTATACCGCCGACCGTGCCTTTCAACACTTGCAGGCAAATGGAAATTTGATCGAACGCATCGAAGACTTGAACTTTATCCTCCTGCAAATCCCGATTATAGGTCAACGGCAGACCTTTAATCATTGTATAGAGACTTTGGAGACTTCCGATAATCCGACCCGACTTGCCGCGCAGCAATTCCAAGGAATCCGGGTTCTTCTTCTGCGGCATCAAGCTTGACCCCGTGCAGAAGGCATCGGGCAATTCCACATAACCGAACTCCGAGCTATTCCAGAGAATGACATCCTCGGCAACCCGCGAGAAATGCGTGGCGCATACGGCGCAGGCGTGACTGAAATCCAAAAAGAGATCCCGATCCGCAACCGCGTCCATGCTGTTTGTCGTCAACCGAGCTTTGCCGCGCTTGTCGACGAAGCCGAGTTTCTTCGCTGCGAATTCTCGGTCGATAGGCAAGGTCGTGCCGGCGATCGCCCCGGATCCTAAGGGACACCAGTTGGCATCGTCGTAGAC
Source organism: Candidatus Pelagisphaera sp. (assembly GCA_965655705.1). Classification (GTDB taxonomy): domain Bacteria; phylum Verrucomicrobiota; class Verrucomicrobiia; order Opitutales; family Opitutaceae; genus Pelagisphaera. The sequence goes on along the minus strand of CBFHHM010000003.1, from coordinate 264,162 downwards.
TTTCTCGAAACGCTTGATATCGCGATCGAACATTTCCACATAGGCGAGCAAGTGATGGGCAACCGAAACCGGCTGAGCCCGTTGCAAGTGCGTGTATCCAGGAATAAAGACATCTTGATTGGACGCCGCCACTTCGAGCAACGCTGTCTGTAGCGACTTCAACAAGGCATCGATTCGCTCGCAGGCATGCTTGAAAAACAGGCGCGAGTCCGTGGCCACTTGATCGTTCCGACTACGGGCCGTGTGCATTTTGGCCGCCTCGGGAGCGATCTTCGTCAAAGCCTGCTCGATGTTCATATGGACATCTTCGAAAGCGGGATTCCACTTCAGCTTGCCGTCCGCGATGCGCTTTTCGACTGCGTCCAGCCCTTTGTGAATCGCGCGCAATTCGCGACGGCTGAGCAGACCCACGTGATGCAGCATCGCGGTGTGGGCGCGATTGACTGCAATATCGAACGGAGCGAGGCGCTGATCGAAGGAAACCGATTCGCTGAACTCCAACATGAGATCAGCGGGTCCCTTCGAGAAGCGTCCGCCCCAAGTAGCCTGGGATTTTCTAGCCATGGAACGCGATGCTCCGAATGCCGTTGGCTAAGGCAATACAATAGTGCCCCGCCCCAACGCGTCCGATCAACCGCCGAAGGCAAAGGTAACTGCGTCAATGCCCGCATGGGCGCAGGCGTCCATAACCTTGACCACCATCTCGTGGCGAGTCGCGTCCTCGGGCGCGATGGTGATACGGGCCTCTACCTGATTCGATTCGCTGGCATGCCGAAAGCGGCTCAGCATGGCTTCCAACTGACGGTAGCGCGGCGCCTCCGGCGAATCGTAGGAATAATCGTTTACCACCGCTTGACCACTCGCGAGCACCTTAATCACTTGCTCGTCCGGCATCTCGATAGGCGTGTCCTGCTCGATGCGTCCGGGCAAGGCAAAGCTGAGGTCCGCTTCCTGCTTTTGAATCGTCGAACTCACGATAAAGTAGAGCAACAGCAGAAAGACCACGTCGACCATGGGAGCGATCGGCAATTCCCCGCCCTCGGAGCGACGTTTACGCAACCAGCCTTTGCCCTTCGAACCGTTCACTCCGCTTGTAACGTCCCGTAGAGATAGTCGCTTATGCCGGCGCTGGCGGCCGCCTTCATGGCGAATTTCACATGCTGGTAATGCGTCTCGCGATCCGCCCGAATACGCAACTTGATTTCCGGGAACCGCGTGCGAAGCGCGTCCAATCGCTCTTCCAGCTCATCGGAATCGACCTGCGCTCCGCCCAAGTAGTAAACCCCTTCCGCTTGGACGGACAGGATGACCCGATTCGAGAGATCTTTCGGAGTTTCGCTGGCCGTGGATTCCGGCAAGTCCAGCTCCACGCGATGGCCCGCTTGCGACATGGAACTGACGCACATGAAGAAGACCAATAGCAGAAAAACCATATCGATCATGGGAGCCATAGGCACTCCTGACGCCACGCGTCGCTTTCCGGGCAGTTTGGATTTGCGCTTCTTCACCAAGGGATTGGATTTCCTTCGTTGTCGAGAAAACGGCCCGATTCCTTGGCTGTCAACGAATCGATGGTCGAAGTCATTCGCTCGACCGACTCCTCAACCGTCAGATTCGCCCCCGCGCCCCCCATTTCCGTTCGCACCCAACCAGGACTCATGGCCACGACGCAACGCGCGGTTCCCTGATAGGATAAACTCAGTCGGACGGTCAACATATTCAAGGCCGCCTTGCTAACGGAGTAGGAATCCGCATCCGTCATGCCCATCCCGCCCCACTCCAGCGATCCAAGTCCCGAGGAAAGCTGAACCAAGGTCCCGCTTCTCGAAAAGACCTCGTCCAATGCTTGAGCCAGAATCGCCGGGCCCGATACATTGGTATCCAGTGTATCCGCGAAGGCTTGACGCGTCCAATCGCCGTATTCCTCGCCCTGGAGAATCCCCGCATTCGATACGATCAAATCGAGGGTAACGGATCGCGATTCGAGCGAGCGCGCCAAAGCATCGATATCCGCGTCGGACTGTAGATCCAGTCGTTCGATCGTAACGTTGTCGCGCTCTGCAGACAGCGTCTGCAATTCTCGAGCTTCATCCGGATTGCGACAGGTGGCGATCACCGTCATTCCCGAGCCCCCATACTGCTCCGCGAATCCAAGCCCCAACCCTCGGTTGGCTCCAGTTATTAGAACGGTTTGCATGCAGGGGTTTTACGACAAACAAATGACCGGCCACAATAAAGAAGATGAACCCCGCGTCATCGGCCTAGGAGTTTCCGTATGCGGAAACAATTGGATCCGAAATACCGTCAAAATCCTATCGCCATAACGAAATAGCCTTCCATCCATCATACCATAGACCTCATTCGCCCGCTGCGCTTGAAACCAATAGGCATTGCCCGGGTGATGGGGCTTCTCGTAGAAGGAACGCGAAGCATGCCCATAGAAGATTGGTCCTCCGAAAGCCGTGCCGGCCACCGAATCGCCATCGCAGCGGCGAGTGGTGTGACGCCCGGTGAGCACGAATTCGAACTTGCCCGTGTCGGGCGTTCCGAAAATAGCGACCGAGCACTCGCCGAAACCGTCGCGACCCGCGTCGTCCTCGACTTGCCGCATCACTTCACCCACGTACTCCTCGCTGTGCATCTTCATAAAGATCTCGCGAATCATGGCCTGCTGATCCTTCGAGCAATCGCGCACCCGGTGATCCTTTACAATAAACCAGTTATTATCGATGGCCGACCGCAAGCGATGGTCGAAATCGAAACACATCGCCGAGCGCTGCTTGCCGCTCAAGCTGTCGTACAAGGTTTTCACCAAGGTCTCCGATTCCGGCATTTTAACCGCCGTTTCCGCCGCGAGTCCGCTCAAGGGTAGAGCTGCCGAAGCCGCAGCGAAAGTCGACGTTTTTAGGAACTGACGTCGCGAAAGCTCAGAGCAGTCCGGACGCGAGGCAGGGGCAGTGAAATGCACCACGGTTATATCCTATCGATAAATGGCGATAAAGCGAGCGTAGAGAACAATTCGCTCTCTATCCGAGAACGCCCTCTTCGCCCTAACAGTTACACTGGGCTCTCGCGAATCGACTTGCTCCCGGCAATCTAAGAAACGAATATTCCCCTGTGCCCGCCCCTCGACTTGCTATCGTTTGCATCGCCCTTGCTGCAATGTCATCCTTTGCCGCCGAACCGAAACAGGTAATCGGGCCTGACTCTGGTTTGGTCAATCCCTTCGGCGTCGCCTTCGACGACCAGGATCGTATCATCATCGCAGAATACGAGGGTCAGCGTCTCTGGCGCTATTCGGAAGGCCAGCCACTCGATCGCCTCGCTCCAAATACGCCCTTCGATGGCATGCACAACGTGGTTCGAACTCGGAGCGGCGATATTTACATTTCCGATACGCGAGCTAACTACATTCGCAAGCTCGACCCGCAGACCGGCGAGGCAATTGTCGTTTGCGGTACCGGCGAAGCAGGCTACAATGGCGACAATATTCCGGCAATCGAAGCGAAACTGCGCGACCCGATATCGATCAGCCTCAGTCCAGACGACCGCAGACTCTACATCGCGGACATTCGGGGCTATCGCGTTCGCTATATGGATCTGGAAAGCGGTCTAATCCATACTGCTGCGGGCAATGGCAAAGCGGGCGTTCCCCAGGATGGGGCCTTGGCCGCTGAAAGCCCCCTCCTCGACCCGAGAGGCGTCGCCGAGGACTCCAAAGGCAATCTGTATATTCTCTCCCGCAAAGGACACGCCTTGCGCGTCGTCCGCCCTGACGGCCGCATATACACCGTGGCTGGCACCGGCCAGCCTAACGCTGCCAACGGCCCCGCCCTGGAAGCCGGCTTCAAAGGCCCCAAGCATATCTGTATCGATAATTCGGATCGCGTGATAGTCGCCGACGCCGAGAACCACCTCATTCGCCGTTTCGATCCCGCCACTCGAACCGTAGTCACCCTTCTGGATCGCGGACCCAGCGCGACCCCTTTGAAACGCCCTCACGGCGTCTGGATGCGTCCCAATGGAATACTCTACATCTGCGACAGCTATAACGACCGGATCCTTTCATTTCGACCGCAATAAGTATGTCCAAGCTACAAACTCGCCATATCCCTATCATCGCCAAAGCGATTCTGCTCGCGCTGGCAGCGCATGCGACCCGATCTCTCGCTTCAGCGACCCCAGAGCGGCCCAATATCCTTTTCATCATTACCGACCAGCATCACGCGGGCATGATGAGCGCTGCGGGCAATCCCCATCTCAAAACGCCGGCGCTCGACTCGCTAGCCGCCGAAGGAGCTCGGTTCGCGAACGCCTACGTAGCTAATCCGGTATGCGCCCCAAGCCGCATCGCCATGGCTACCGGTATGATGCCCGGTCGTTTCGGCGTTTTCTACAACGGCATGAAAGCGACCCTTCCGGATAGCGTGAATGAAAACTCGCTCGGCAAGCTTATGAAACGAGCGGGATACGCGACTTTCTACGGGGGCAAAACCCATCTGACCCCTGAACTGGAGCCGAAAAACGCCGGCTATGACGTCTACTTCAAGAACCAGCGCGAAGAACTTCCCGAAGCCTGTATCGAATTCATCGATACGCCTCGAGACGACCCCTTCTTCGCCGTCGCCTCCTTCATCAACCCCCACGACATCTGCTTCGCCTACAATGCGTATTTGCAGGACAAGCAGCGACTCCCGCTCGTCGACGCGCTTTATCGAGAGGCGTCCGAACTGTCCACGGACGAACTACCCCCTCTACCTGATAATTTCCGGATACCCGATCGAGAGCCAAGCGCCATTGAGCAGAGCTTGAAAGTCAATGCGGTCACTCCCGCCAAAATCATTCGGGCGAAGTACGACGAACGCGAATGGCGCATCTACCGGTGGATATACTGCCGGCTGACCGAACGGGTGGATGGTCACATCGCTCGCCTGCTGGACGCCCTCAAACGCAATGGTCTCGAAGAAAACACCCTGGTGCTCTTCACCTCCGATCACGGCGACATGGACGGGTCCCATCGAATGGCATCCAAGAATCACTTCTACGAAAACTCGGTCGGCGTCCCCTTTCTCATGCGCTTGAATGGCGCCATCCCAAGCGGTGTCGTCAACGAAACGCACCTCGTTTCCACGGGTCTGGATATTCTACCCACGCTTTGTGATTACGCGGGAATCGAAGCGCCCGACCATGCGATCGGTCGCAGCCTCCGCCCTGTCGCCGAAGGCGCTCGATCCGTGGAAAATCGACCGTTTGTCGTCTCCGAGAACGACTTGGGCCGCATGCTTCGCAGCGAACGATTCAAGTATTGCGTCTACCAATACGGCGACGACCGGGAATCGCTCGTCGACCTGCAGAAAGACCCCGGCGAATCGACAAATCTCGCCCAGCACCCCGAGTACCGAAGCGTATTGAATCAGCACCGGAGCTACTTGCTCGAATGGATTCAGTCGTCTCGAGACGACGACGCCCGCTCGTTTGCGATTGCCCCCGAATAGCGCCGTCCTTCGATTACGGATTGCGAATAGCCACTCGGCCCGCTTCCGACCACTCGTTGTGACCGCCTTCGATTAGGTGGAAAGAAGCGTTGGTAAGCGCTTCCGCCAAGGAGCGGGCGTGCTTGACCGGAATGATGCGATCCTCTGCGGCGCCGAAGATATCCACGGGCCCCTGATAGGCAGAGAGCGAAGCCGCATTGTTCCAGTTGGACTTCAAGGCGAGCCCGACGAGCCATTTTGGAAAACTCTCTTCGGCCACCAGCGAAAGCGTCTCGTAAGGAGTCACCAGAACGATCTTGGCAGGAGGCGATTCGAGCGATCCCAAATACGATGCGGGTCCCGTGCCTATAGACTCGCCGACCGCGCATACCGGCGTGCCGGGATACCGTTTCTGGAGCCACCGAAAGGCCTCGACAGCAGCCACATCGAAGCTCGTCCGCGAGGGCGCTCCTTCCCGTTCCCCGTAGCCTGGATACTCGAGAATATAGACCGAATCCCCTTCCGCGAAACACCTGAGAGCATAGGTGCGATCGGCAGCTTGCCCGCCGTTGCCGTGCAAGAAAACCCATACATTCTCTGGCGATTCGACCGCCCGCGCGAACCCGACTCGCTCGCCTTCGATCTCCCAGGAAAGCATTCCCCCGTCGCCCAGGCGATGGGAAGGGAAATAGAGGTGTTTACGCTCCAAAGAGCTACAGCCGACCCACAGCATTAGCAGCAAGGCGAGAGCGGCAATGGCGAGCAACTTGGAAATCATCGAGTTCGTCTATTCCAGCGCCCTTGGAGCAAGCGGCAATCTCAAACCTCATTGCCTGGAACGAACGCCTCTGGTGAAAGTCCATTCGGATATACTTTTCCGATTTTTCGTCCAATCTGCCCCCCTATTCGGGGATATTTTCTCCGAGCGCCCATATTCAACTCTGAATCGAATTCCCAATGAAACTTCCCTTCGCCCTAGCTACTCTTCTTGCAACCGTCGTTCTCGCCTCCGCTGGCAACTGGCCTTCCTGGCGAGGAGAAACGCACAACGGCGTCAGCAAAAGCAACGTACCGGCTTCGTTCTCCGAGTCGCGAAACATGCAGTGGAAAACCGAATTGCCCGGACGCGGATGCTCTACGCCCATCGTCTGGGGCGAGCAAATTTTCCTGACGACCGAGATCGATGGACAGGACGGCGTTCTGGCCTACAACTTCAAAGGCGAGGAACTTTGGAGAGCGACCATCGGCGAGCTCACTCCCGGACGAGGCAAGCGGGTTGGAAGCGGCGCCAATTCGTCGCCCGTAACCGACGGAAAGCGTCTCTTCGTCTACTTCAAATCCGGCCATTTCGCCGCCTTCTCGCTCGAAGGAAAACTGCTCTGGAAAGCCGATCTCACTAAACTCTACGGCGAAGACACCCTCTGGTGGGACAAAGGCAGCTCCCCGGAACTCGCTGCAGGCAATGTCGTTATTCCAATCATGCAAACCGAAGGCGATTCCTATCTGGTTTCCCTGGACGCCCGCACGGGCAAAGAGGTTTGGAAAACCAAGCGCAACTACGACACCGCTCCCGAGTCGGGCGATGCCTACACCAGTCCCCAGGTTTTGGAAATCGACGGCACCGAGACCATCGTAACCTGGGGAGCCAATCATCTGACTGGCCACGATGCCCGCAATGGCGCGCTCCTCTGGGAAACAGGCGGCTTCAATCCGGAGAATGCCCAGTACTGGCGCGTCATCGCCTCCTCCGTCATCGACAGCGACATCGCCCTCGTGCCTTACGCCCGCGGCGATGCAATTGCGGCCATCGACCTGTCCTCGCCTGGCAAATCCAAGAAGTGGCTTTGGAAGAACGAAGCCCTCGGTTCCGATTCCGCTACGCCCATCGCGGTCGACGGGAAAGCCTACATTCTCAAGGATTCGAAAATCACCCGTGGTCGCGTCACCTGCATCGACCTCGAGAGTGGCGACACCCTCTGGGAATCCACCCTGCCCCGATCTGCGAAAATCTACTACGCCTCGCCCATCATAGCGGGCGACACCTTCGTCGCTGTCCGCGAGGACGGCACTGTGTTTACCGCGAAGATCGGGACCGATGGCTTGAGCGACGTTGTCGAGAACTCGATACTGGAAACGATCATCGCCTCCCCGATCGCTATAGACGACAAACTGCTCCTGCGAAGCGATCAGCACCTCTACTGCTTCTCGGAATCCTGATTCGTTTCTAGCCCGCTAGCGGCCGATGTCCAAGAGGCCATTCCCAGCGATTCAAGCAGCGGCTCGACAGTCTCGACCTAGCCTGGCGAAGACAGGGAAACCTGGGGTCCAATGGCGGCTTAGCCTTTTCCCCAGAAGATATCTTCGTTCACCACCGCGCCGTAGACGTCGTGGTGACGCAGCGCAATCCGGGGCTTGCCCTCGACTCGCGTTACTTCGACGCTGAGAAAGCCGCCTTTGATTCTCAAAAACTGGTGCTCCTCCGTTCGGAGCGATTCCTTGAATCCTCCTGCGTGAATATCCGATCCCGCGCCGCAGGAATACTCCCGCGCCCCAGTTTCGTCATCGACGGTGACGTACTGCCAGTGACGGTCTCCATTGATCATGTAGGCATTCGTCTGCTGGCCCATGAAATGCCGAATCTCGCGTCCTTCGTGCTCGAAAATCGTGTTGGAGTGGTTGTCCTTCTTGTTCTCCCGGTCAGGACCTACCACCGGGTTCGGGTTGATCAGAATGCGAAAGGTCGCATCCGATTCGCTGAAAGTGCGGAAGAACCACTGCTTCTGGGTCTTGCCCCAAATCGACTTGTCCGGGCCGTTTGGCGCGTTGTTAGCCGATCGATAGTCGCGCCCTTCCATCAGCCAAATCTGCAGATCCTTGCCCCAGCGAATCGTGCGGAAGGGCAAATCTCCCATGGGAAAGACCTCGTTGAAGATCTCAATACCACGATCCCAGGTCAGTTCACCATAGGTCTGGCCCGGATAGCTGTCGTTCCGGAGCGTATCGTGATCATCCTTCATGAAATAGGCCGGTACCTGGCGATAGAACTCGCGCATGTTGGGCAGCCCAAAAAGGCGGTCCCACTTGAAGTAAGCCAACTCCTCGGTCTTCGCCCAAGGCTGGGGCTTGTCGTAGTATTCGATGTCGCCCGCAGCGACCAGGAAGTGGGGATCGACCGTATTCAAAATCGAAGGATAAATCCTATGCCCTTGAACCAAGTCGTCGCGACGGGGAAAGTCGTGACAGGTGACGACTGCGAATTTGACGGTCTCGGCATGGCGGGCCAACGGCGCCGTCTTGAAAGCGCCTTCGATCGCGTTTGCTGTTCTTCCAGAACCGAGGGGCCGTGACTCGACCTTCAGCGCGTAGTCGGTCCACGGCGACAAACCCTCGAGCTCGAAGGCGCGCGTGAAATTTCGCTGCGGGTCCACCTGAAGCCAATCCGTGGCGATCTTCTGTCCAGACCTGCCTTTCGGCCAATAGGTCAGACGTACTTCGCCTTCCGAACCGACCGCGCTATAAGCCATCTCGCCCAAGACCCTGCCTTCGGGCACCGCTTCATCGTCCTTTTCCCACTCGATGCCGTCGGCATTGTAGCTTGGATTTTCCGTAAGCCTGACCCAGACAATAGCCGAGTGCTGACGCGTTTCGCCAATCTTGATGCTGTTAGCGAAATACGGGCCTTTCGAATGGGCATAAGGACCAGCGACCAGCATGAGGCCAATAAGCGCGAGGGGGTAAAGTTGATTTATCATCTTATAGTATTTTCACGAAAAGAGGGTTCTTGGACAGAATGCGAGCACGTTAGACGAGAGCGATTCCCAATTTTTGCAACTGTTAACAACGCCCTCGCAAACGAGAGGCGTCCCTCAATCAGTCGATAGGCGCCTCCCAGCAGTATTGCTCGGCGGGCGGAGGGCTCCCTAGGGAAACAGACGTCCTAAGAGACTAGCCAAACGACCGCTCGGCTTGCCCGACCTGACCAGGGATGCGCACGGATGGGAAGCTGCGAGACGGGCATCGATCGTCTCTATTGTCGTGGAGGCTGACCCGTGAGGGCGTTCCGTGGCCGAGAGGGCTTCGAAACCCAGTGGCAGACCGCTTGGTCCAAAGGCGATACGCCAGCCCGCGTGATCCGCAGGCAGCAGCACGTCGACCATAAGTTCGGGATTCGCTCGCAACAAATCCGGTATCGAGCGCCGCCATACCGAAACGTGCAGCGCTACAGGCTCCGTCGCAAAACACTCCAAAATGGTTTTCGCCTCGCCACGCTTTAGCTTCTGCAGCCAATCCCAGACGTTGGCCCCCAGGATATTCATGCCGTTGAAATCCCCGTGATCGTTGGGGGTGTCGAAACGCTGTCTGTCGTACCAGACTTGAAAGCCAGTACCGAGCCACATCCCGACTTCGAAGTGCAGGTGGGCCCTCTCCTTTGGAATCGTGTAGCTGGCCGATCGGCCCATAACTCCAATCGCTTCGCCTCCTTGGACTTGCAATCCCGGCTTAACGCGTTCCGGAATGTAGCTCAAATGAGCATACAACGTGACCATCCCTGGCATCCACTGCGGATGCTCGATCACTACGTAGCGACCATAGCTGCTCTTTCGGGGATCCCGACTCGCATAGCGCACGATGCCTCCATCGAATGTGTAAATGCGATCGATCGCCTCGCCTTTGGAGTCGCGCTGAATCGATCGCAAGTCGATTCCTTCGTGAAAACGCGATCCGCTATTCCGAACGCAACCCCAAAGAGCGGACTCAAGCCGGCCCGATTGAGTGGGCTGAGCGAAGTGCGAAAGGCCGCGCCCTTTGAGAAAAGCATTGTTGGGCGTTGGCCAAAAATGAGCGCCAATCGGGCTGGCGGCAAACGCGCACCCCGCGCATAGCCAAATTGCCAATACGCTAACCGCTAATTTTTCTCTGCAGTTCAATGCTCGTTCCCCTTAAATTCCTAGCCATCTCTTCCAGGTCCGAATTCGGAATCTCCACAAAGACATAAAGGACTCCATTGCCTACCGGGCGTTCCATCCGTTGCAGTCCAAGGGCCCGCCCGTTCACAAGCAGAACCAACCGTTTTCCTAGATGCGTGGCGCTTGTCCGGTAAAAGGCTCTCGTTGCCTGAGGCGTCAGCGTGAACTGCAGGCATGTTCCCAGTTCGTGTTCGGTCACATCTACGCTTACAATGTCGAATTCCGTGAGCACCGCCTTGGGATTCACCTGGATGCGCGCCTGGCTGACCGGCAGCGTTACCAACGATCCCGTCCCTTCGCTTTCGAGCACGAATCGAGCGACTTGCTTGTCGTATTCGAAATCGACTCCAGTGGTGTTGCAGGCGGACAGTAAAATAGCGGCGATTCCGATAAGGATAGCGATCGACGCTCCTTGCCAAGGCCCATAATAAGCTAGTGAATTCCTCAACATCTACCCGCACTCTTAAGGCAATCCGAACCAGAGCAAGACCTAAGCGAATCCATGGAAAGAGTGACGCCTCATCACGCCATCAATTCCGCTCCAATCGCATCCGCCACCATTCGACCTTGCTCGCTTAGGCGAACCCACGCCCCTTCCCGTTCGAGAGCGCCCTCCGCGACCATATGCTCGAGACGCGCCCCGATTCTGCTTTCAATGGGCCGTTGGAATCGCTCTTCCAAGGCCTCGAGATTGACCCCCTCATTCATGCGCAGTCCGAAAATGAAGCAGTCCTCCATCAACATTTCCGAACTGAGCGTCGCTTCGTCCACCCGGGCGGGCGTATCGCCGTTCACCCCAATCAGCCATTTCTCCAGATCCGGGACGTTGGCAAAGCGACGGCCGCGGTACTGACTGGCTCCCGAAGGGCCCAGCCCAATCCACTGGTCCATGCGCCATGTATTCAGGTTGTGAACGCAACGTTTGCCAGGACGAGCGTAATTGGAGATTTCGTACTGCTCATAGCCAGCGTTCGCCATTGCCTCCCAGCTCGATCGGTAAAGTCGCTCCTCCATCTCTTCGTCCAGCGAGACCTTGCCTTCGGACAACTGAACGTACAACGCCGTATCCTCCTCGAAGGTAAGACAGTAGGTCGATAGGTGATCCGGCTCTAACGCAGCGGCCGCTTTGATGTCAGCGGCCAGGCGAGATTCGTCCTGACTCGGGATCGCGAAGATCAAATCGAGGTTAACCGATTCGAAGTCGCAGCTTCGAATCGCATCGTACGCTTTGAGGACCTGCTTGCAACTGTGCTGTCGACCCAATTTATCGAGCAGCCGATCGTCGAAACTCTGGACGCCCATCGAAATGCGAGTCACTCCGAGATCCTTAAGAACCGCTAGCTTGTCCCTCTTGACCGTAGAGGGAGCCATCTCCACGGTCCACTCCTCTCGCGGCGCCCCGAACCGATCGATCAACGCCTCCCCTAGCCAGCGAAGATCCTCGGTTTTCAAAAGCCCCGGCGTCCCCCCACCCCAAAAGAACGTGTCGATCGCCTGTCCGAGACCCACCGAGGCGGCCTCTCGCCGGATCCCCCGCAAATAGTTTCGTATGCCGTCGCGATCTCCCTGCACTTGGTAGAATGCGCAGAAGTCGCAGGCCGTCGCGCAAAAAGGCACGTGCAAGTAGAGCCCCAGAGTCTCGCCCCACCATTTTGCCGGGAATTTACCTTCTATTTGCAATTTTTTCGCCTCCACGGTTGCCTTTAAGTCGCCTTGCATGAACTATTTCTTTCTTTCGAAGTCTTTTATTTTGTTGTAATTCAAGGCCTAATTTAGTCTACGACTCGCTATTATGGATACTTTCGCATCCAAGTCCACCCAGAGAAACTGGCTCCTGTGCCTGCTGGCGCCCATCGCTCTTATCCTCAGCGGCTGCAATGTCAGCGTTACGGATCTGACCCCATCGACGATGCGGGCCAATCCGTCCAGCGTCTACACGATTGCCTCGCAGATAAACGTCAAGAACACGGCCGTGGTCAAAGAATCGCTCCGGCCCCAGGTCGTCATCGATGGCAAGATCCATCCCATGAGCCTCGCTCCTGGAAGCAGCAGCTTGTACGAGTACGACTTCCGAATGCCTCCCGGCCGCTCCGAGGCTGCCTACTACATACTCGTCCACTACCAGCGCAAAACCGAAAACGCCACGGTGGACAAGGAATTCGTATCGGAACTCAATCGCTTCGCGGTAGAGAATCGCTATTCCGTAGAGCTCGAAGTCAACCGGGCTCCGGTCGGCGCTCGGGTCGCCGTGCTGGGTCGAGGATTCACGCCAGATGACAAGATCATGGTCAATGATGCCCCAGCAGCCACTCGCTTCGACAGCTCTACGTCGCTATCGTTCTACGTACCGTCCCTACCCGAGGGACGCGGATACGAAGTGAAAGTCATCGGCCTCGAGGGCGAAATCTACGCGGGGTCCCTACGCATTGACGCATCGACCGTCAGAGCCAACCTTCGCCCCTCCATTATTTCCCAAGGTCAAACAACTACCTTGCTGATCAGCATTCCCGAGCCAGCGCCTCCAGGCGGACTCAATGTTCAAGTGACCACGGATATTCCGCAAAGCATCATCATGGATGTCGTATCGATCCAAGCAGGACAGCAGTCAACTAGCGTCCCCGTGCAAGGGGGCTCTCCCGGTCAAGGAAATCTCTTCATCGAAATCCCTGGCTTCTCGGAAGTCGTCGTACCGATCACGGTCAACTGACAGTCGATAGCGCTTGATTACGCTCCAAGATGCTCGGGATATCCGGAGCGTCTTTTTTTTCGGACGCTCTCCGGAGAGCGCGGGTCTTCTCACCATTCCACGACCAAATTGTCGTAGGCTAGATTCACTCCTTTAGGCAGCATTTTCTCAGTCTCCCCATGCTCGATTTCATGGGTCATGTGAATCAAGTAGGTCTGTTTCGCGCCAATACGAGACGACGCTTCGATTGCTTGCTGGATGCTCATATGAGACCGATGCGGTTTCCAGCGCAGAGCGTCCAGTACCGCAACATCGGCATACTGCGCGGTGTCGACCGCTTCGTCGCTGACCGAATCGCAATCCGTAAAATAGGCCAGTTTCGGGCCTCCATTTTCCTCGAAGACCAATCCTAGCGTATCGAAGGAACCATGACTTTGATGGACTCGCCGAATCACGCCATCTCTCGAATCCAAGCGATCCGGCATCGCTTGCGGCAAGAAGGCAGGATATCCAGGCACCTTGGATCGTTCTCCGATTGCGTATCCAAATACGGAACGCATACGCTCCTCGCCTTCCACGTTCGTATAGACCGGAAGAGCCTCGCCCGAACGCCGATCGCAAAAGCGCCGCATGTCATCCATTCCCATGAGGTGGTCCGAATGTCCATGAGTCAGGATCACCGCATCTACTTTCGACAAATTGTGCTTGAGCGCTTGCAAGCGAAATTCCGGAGCCGCATCTACCTGTATATTGGCATCGCCCATTTCCACGTGTATGTGCGTGCGAAACCGCGTATTGCGAGGGTCGTCCGACCGACAGGTCGCGCAGCGACAGCCAATGACCGGAACTCCTTGAGACGTGCCAGTGCCGAGGAAGATCAGTTTCACGCAATGACCTTACGCGAGATCGCAGCCAAAGGAACTGCAAAATCGACTCGTTGAGACATCAGCCCTCCACGCATTCAATAATGTCGATTTTCTTTCTTGATCTCCTTTTTTAGATAAGCACAGTTCCCACTCACCACTGCCGGAGAGATGGCTGAGTGGTCGAAAGCAACGGTTTGCTAAATCGTCGTACCTGTCACAGGGTACCGCGGGTTCGAATCCCGCTCTCTCCGCCATTTTACCCGAAACGAATGCTCCCTACGACGGGCGTTTTTCGGGTAAAGGCATGGCGTACGGGATTTGAAGCCGCAGGGTTCGACGAAGCGAGATACGAGCGAAGAAGGGACAGGCAGCGCATGGGCCCGAAGGACTTGGACAAAGTCCAACCAATCTCGCTCTCTCCGCCATTTTACCCGAAACGAATGCTCCCTACGACGGGAGTTTTTCGGGTATAGACATGGCGTACGGGATTTGAAGCCGCAGGGTTCGACGGAGCGAGCTAGGCAACTCCCTCCACCGATAACTAAGCGCAATTCGAAACGCGCTCCCCTCGGCTAAGGGCCACTACTACCTCCCTGAACAGCGAACGCAATTTTGTCGTTTCGGATCTTTACGCCTCTTCCGAAGGCCTCTACTGTCCAATCCATTAGATTAACACGTTTACCGATTTCGAAATGGAAAACAAAAACAGCAAAACCCCTCTAATCGTCGTCATCGTCATTGCTCTAGCCCTCGTTGGCTTCTTTGCCTTCAGAGCCTCGAACGCATCCAAGGAGCGCGCGGCGGAAGCGGAGCGCATCGCCGAGCTCGAAGCGACGATTGAAGAAAAGGAGCGACTGGCCGCCGCGGAAGCGCGCAAGGCGGAGCTCGCCGAAGAAGCGCGACGACTCGCCGAAGAAAAAGCTGCCAAGGAAGCAGCCGAGGAACAGGCGCGAGCTGCCGAGCGCGAAGCCTTGAAGGCAAAGGAAGATGCTGCCCGGCTCGCTGCGCAGGCCGCCGAGGAGGCCGCCCAAAAGGAAAGCCAGCGGCTCGCCGCTGAAAAGCAGGCGATCGAAGCGGAAGCCGCTCGGCTCAAGAAATTGCGAAGCGAAGAAGCGGCCGCGGCCGCAGCGCGTTTGAAAGCTGCCGAGGACGCGTTGGCCGCAGCGGAAGCTCAAAAGCAACGCGATATTGCCGCCGCCCGCGAAGAGGCTCGCCGCAAGGCGATCGAGGAGATGGAAGCCCGAGCCGCCGCCCGTGGGCAAATGGCCATGACAGAGGTGGTTTCCAAGGACCGTGAGCGGATGCCCTATACTCCCAAGGTATACATCCAAAAAACCGATACAAACCGCCTACAGCCATCGTACATCCTGTTTCCCAAGTGATTTTCGGCTGAGCCGATCGATTGGGCAATTGACTGCCAAGGCCTATTTTACAAAGCCGATGCCTAGAGCATCGGCTTTTTTGCGACCCAAAAACGGCAATTCTCCGAGAACGCCTCCACTTCAGGCGACTCATCGGCAATCTCGGAGCGCATGCAGTCGTCGACCCGCTCCCAATCGCAAGCCTCCAAGTCCTCCAACACTTCCGAACGGGTCGGAACGTGCATGAATGTGATTCCATGTTCGGTTTCGAAATGACGATCCCCGTATTCCAGGACCTGTGAATTTCTCGAGAGATCGTGGGCGTAGTTCGTTTCATCCTTGAAGATCGTAGCGTAGAATGAATCCTCGCGATCCAAGGTGGTGAAAATGAAACGCCCGCCCGGTTTGACCACGCGGCGGACCTCTTGCATCGCCTTCCGTCGGTTCGATCGACCGGGTATTTGCATGAGGCCATTGAAGCCGAAAATGACTCCATCGAAGCGCTCTGAGGGGAATCGCATTCGGGTAGCGTCTTCGACGCGAAAGGGAACCGCTACTTTCAGAAAACCGGCGATTTCTTTCGCTTGAGTCACCATTTTCTCCGCCAGATCCGCCCCGACTACCTCTTCAAAGCCCAACTGCTTGAGAACCATGGTGATACGACCTGCTCCACAGCCTAGATCGAGGAGCGAATCGCCCATCTCGAAATGCCGATCGAAGAGAATTCGTTCCGACTCCCAAAGCCCCACATTGGCTACCGCCTTCATGTAGTGCTCGACCGTTTTCGGATCGTTGAAATAGACTCGCAGACGTTCGATATCCATGGGCAATCGAACCCTAGCGAGAGCCCAAAACCTGTCGAGGTCTTCTCAATTGGAAGACACGAACGAAAATATTCACAAAAAAGATTGATTCCTTCGAAAGAAGCGTCCTTATTTCGCCCCTTTATTTGACATGAAAGCAACCATCCAAACCCAGGGCAAGCAGTACACGGTACAAGAGGGCGACGTTCTCATCCTCAATCGCTATCCCGAAACCGAAGCCGGCTCGTCCATCGAGATCAGCGAAGTTCTGACCGTCGGCGAAGGCGAAGGCTTCCAACTGGGCAAGCCCTTCGTAGAAGGCGCCAAGGTTAAAGCGACGATTCTCGAAAACCGTCGCGGCCGCAAAGTCATCATCTTCAAGAAGAAGAAGCGCAAGGGCTACAACCGTCGTCGCGGTCACCGCCAAGAGCTTTCCGTAATCAAAATCGACTCCATCGAGTCTTAATTCAAATTTAGAGGAACCGAACAATGGCCCATAAAAAAGGACAAGGAACCAGTAAGAACGGTCGCGACAGCGCCTCGCAGCGCCTCGGAATCAAAAAGTTCGGCGGCCAACAAGTCATCGCTGGCAACATCATCGTTAGACAGCGCGGAACCCGCTTCCATCCTGGCCAAAACGTAGGAATGGGGCGCGACCACACGTTGTTCGCCCTGACCGACGGAGTCGTGGCCTTCGACAAGGAGCACCGCAAAGTAGCTGTAGAAGCCTAAACGCCCGCTATTTCAACAGACTTTCAGCCTCTTCTCTATCGTAGAAGGGGCTTTTTTACGGGCAATCCAAGCGGACCTCCCGCTCAACCGCTCTCCACTACTCGATCGCTTTTGGTCTATTCGTTTAAAGCCTAGGCCGTTCTGTTCGATGTGTACCTTACTGGGCCGCTGCGTCCGGATATCTCTCATGGCCGACGATCGAATCAAAGAACTTCTCCGTCAAAGAGCTCTTATCGAAGAGCATCTCTGTTGGTTGGAGTCGGAAATCAACGGCGCCCAAAGCGAAATCATCGAAACGCCCCAGGCCGCAAGCTCCCACAAAGAGGCCATACCAGCGAATCGGCTGATATCCGACTTAGCTCCAGAACTAGAAGCCAGCGACTCCTCGCTCCTCGCCCCTGGCGCGCACGAAGAGCCCGACAACGCCCAGGTCGTTTCAGACCTTTACGAAGAGCTCGGGCCAGAAACGCAAAACTCCGTCAACGACGCCCGCCGCGGCTGCATGATGATCTTCGCATTCGCTTTCCTGACGCTTGCCGCGATCGCAGCTTGGGTTTGGTGGCAATACTAGAAGACGCCTTCCAGCGATACTAGGTGAACCCTATCGCAACGCGTGCGTATTGGCCATGGCGATGCCGCTCAGCATGCTGCCTACGATTCCCAAAAAGCCTTGGTCGGTTCCGCAGAGGAACAAATTGGCATATTCCGTCGTACCGTCCTTCGTCTTATGCGGAGCGCCGTAGATCGCTCCGCGGGAACGCCAGGTATAGCGTTCGACCGTGGTTGGCGTGAACGTGTCGTGCGCGATGCAGTCGGCGCTATAGTCCAGCGAAGTCTCGGGAAGAAAGCGCTTGGCCGATTCCCACATACGCGGACGCCAAAGTTCTTTTTCCTCGGCGTATCGCTCGGAGTCGTACCCCTTCCAAAGATCGTAGTTCGCCAGTGAAGTCACCCGAACCACTCCCTCCGACAACTGCTCGGCGCCGTATTCGAAGTTATTCGGAATGCAAATCACCCCACTCGACAAATCGATGGCCTCTTCCGCCTCCCGATAGGCAAATCGTTCATTGGCATTGAAAAAGACGATCGTATCGTTTCCCCAGCCGAATGCGCTCGGCTGCCGCTCGAAAATGGATATCGACTCCACGAAACCCAATCGCCCTGCTCTCGCATCGCTGTTCGGATCCGTCTCATCCGAACACAATCCATAGGTTTCAGGGAGCCCTGCCGAAGAAAGAATAATGTCCGCTTCAACCTCGGAACCATCGTCCAGAACCAATCGACGCACTTTTCCTTCGCTCGTTTCAAGACGAGCCACGCCTGTATTCATTTTTCGGATCCCTCCAGATTCGCGATAGCGCCGGAGGAGGACTTTAATGATATTGCGAATGCCGTCCAGCGGTCGAGCGAAACCCTCGAAGAAGATCGACTTGAACATTATGGAAAACTGACCGAAGTCCATGTCATCCTCGGTAGAGCTCCCGTAGTACATCAATGGACAAAATATCATATCCTCCAGAATCGGGTCCGAGATGCATCCCTGAACAACAGATCGAGACGACCGATAGGGATAATCGAACTCATCCGCATTGAAGTCGCGAACGGCTTGGACCAAGCGACGAAATCCGTCGATTTGCTTGGGAAAGACGCTGGCTACTTCGGATTCCAATAGAGCGAAGTCGTTGCCGAATCGGAGATCGACGCCTGGAAACGCCACCCGTGAACCTTTTTGAGGACATAGCTTCAGATCGTCTCGACTGATCCGCAATTGTCGTAGGATGCGGTTCAAGGGCGCTCGCCGCTCGCTGGGATCCGCGAAGTTAGTCATGGCGTGAAGCCCGACATCGTACTTGCGGCCATTCTTAGCGTAAAAGCTATTCAGTCCGCCAGGGGCGTAATGCCGTTCGAATATGCAGACCTTTTTCCCAAAATGAGCAAGCCGAATACCCGCCGCAATCCCAGACATCCCCGCTCCAATTATCGCTACATCGTACCGGTCCATTTTATATTAAGAAGGTAGCGATTCAATGAATACAAAAAAAGGGCCCGACGCGAACGTCGGACCACGAAAGCCAATTATTTCGAATGCCTATACCAATGCGTTGAATTTCGGCGTCAGGTATTCCGCGCAGCTATCCAGCGACACCAATTTGCCGTACTCCGCTTCGGGAACTTCGATGCCGTGCTTCTTGCGAAGCTCCATTACGATATCGAGAAAGTCCATCGAATCCAGGTCCAGTTGCTCTCTCAAAGCCACATCAGACTTAACATCGCCCATCTCCTCGTCCGGAGCGATCTCAGCGATGATGTCGAGAACCACTTGTTTACATTCGTCTTTGCTCATAAAAATACGTTCCGTTTCTACTCCGAAAAGCGCCGAACGATCAGCGCTGAATTAATACCGAGCATACCAAAGGAGTTATTAAGTATAGCGTCAACCCGTTTTGCTGCAATAGACCTGTTCAAAACCAGCTTGTCCAAAGCGCACTTTGGATCGAGCTCGTCGACATTGATAGTCGGGTGGACGAAACCGTCCTCGAAGGACGGCAAATTGCCTGCTAACTCCAAGGCGCCTGCAGCGCCCATCGCATGCCCAATAAACCCTTTCGTATTATTGACATAGCTCTCGTCGCTATCGCCAAAAACCGCTCGAATCGCCTCGCATTCCTGAATGTCTCCCATGGGGGTGGCAGTCGCATGAGTATTGACAATATGGATGTCGCTCGGAGCCATTTTCGCCTTCTTGAGCGCCGCTCGCATGCACTGGGCCTGTCGCTCGGGGTTCGGCAGCACGTAATCCGTAGCGTCCGAATTCACATGATAGCCCGCGATTTCGCCATAGATCTTCGCTCCGCGAGCCTTCGCATCTTCCAGACGCTCAAGCGTATAGAGCGCCCCGCCTTCGCTGACGACGATTCCGTTGCGCTTCATGTCAAAGGGTCGCGAGGCTTGATTCGGATCTTCATGCTCCGCCAAGGCTCCCTGGCTCTTGAAGCCCGCGAAAATGCCGAAGCTACGCGTACTCTCGGAAACGCCCCCAGCGATGGCCAAGTCAACTTCTCCGATCTGCAGCATCTGAACGGCATGGACAAGACCTAGATTACCTGCCGCGCAGGCGGCCCCGATCGTGTAGGATGGTCCGGTAACCTTTAGATTGAGCGAGGCCTCGCCCGCAGGGTTGTTGGCCACCGTCCTCGGGTTGTGATGGTGACTCCAGAACTTGGTATCGTACTCGAACTGGGAGATGTTGAAGATCTCGTTCTCCGTTTCCACGTTCCCGTGCTCGGTGATGCCGACGTATATTCCGGTTCGATCCTTATCCAACGAATCGAAGTCGATTCCGCTATCCGCGATGGCTTCGCGAGCGCAATAGATCGAGATGCTGCCGGCCCGAGTCCCCACCCGGAGTTCCTTGCGCTTCTGATAGCGAAATGAATCGAAATCGCACATGCCTGCCAAAACCTCGCCCATGTACCGCATCTCGATACGGCTGATTCCCGCAACGCCATCCAGCAGATTTCGCCTGAACTCCGCCAGACTATTGCCGTTTGGCGCCGTCAACCCGACCCCTGTAATTACGATTTTGCTCAGCTCCATTTCCTTGGAAGATTGATTTGCTATCCGTTAAGAACGCTCTTTCCGTAACTAAAAAGAGCGCTGTATCAACACTAATCCCTTATTATGAACATACTCGTCGTCGGCGGAGCGGGCTACATAGGTAGCCACTGCGTTCGCCAAATCATCGCAAGCGGGCGCAAACCCGTCATTCTGGACAATTTCTCCTACGGCCATCGCGACGCAGTTCCTGCCGATGTCACTCTCTACGAAGGCGACATGGGAGATTCCGAATTCGTGCGAGCGATTCTTAGCGACGAAGCTATCGATATTGTCATGCACTTCGCGGCATATGCGTATGTTGGCGAATCGGCTGTCGACCCCCTCAAGTACTACGAGAACAACGTCGCTAAAACGATTTCCCTCCTCCAATGCATGAGGGCCGAAGGGGTCGACAAATTCGTATTCAGCTCCTCTTGCACGGTTTTCGGCGATTCAAGCGAAATGCCACTGCACGAGGACCTTCCCTTGAATTCCTTCAGCGCCTACGGTCAAACGAAACAAGACGTGGAAGTACTTCTTGGGTACTGCGCCAAAGCATACGGTATGTCCTACGCTTGCTTCCGCTATTTCAATGCCTCGGGCGCGGCGGCGGATGGCTCCATTGGCGAAGATCACAGCCCTGAAACGCATCTCATTCCTCTCGCCATCCAAGCCGCTCGAGGACAACGCGACAAACTGATCGTCTTCGGAACGGACTATCCAACCCCGGATGGCACCTGCTTGCGCGATTACGTCCACGTCGACGACCTCAGCCGCGCTCACATCGCCGCGTTCGAAAAACTATCCAACCCCGGAACAGAGCTTCACTACAATCTTGGCACCGGTAAGCCCGCTAGCGTACTCGAAGTGATCAAAGCCGTCGAATCGGTAACCGGCCTCGACGTTCCCCACGAATTCGGTCCCCGCCGCGATGGCGATGTTCCTGCCGCCTACGCTTACCCGAAAAAGGCCATCGCGGAACTCGATTGGAAAATCGAATACCCAAACATTCGCTCCATCATAAAAAGCGCCTGGGGATGGCATCAATCGCATCCTGCAGGTTTCGATGGGTAGAATACGCTGCTGCCAGATTTTTGTCTGCTTTATGACAATTGCGCCTTATCCGTCTTAACTCGCGGATTTCCAGACGTTTCGATAAGACGGATTTCGATGTAATCCAGAACCTCGCCTCCTATTGAGTTCCGCCTAAGCGCCACCGCAGACATTGCGTAGATTCGAAACCGACAGTCGGCATACCCACTTACTCATAAATAGGCGCGACGCCAATGCATATTTTCCTGGACCTCAGGACATTAAAGACGCAATTTCTCCAACATCCTCCTCCCGTCTCCGTTTCTTAAACCGTATACTCCATTGGGCCGCTCCACAGTAAACCCATTTTTCTTCCTCATTCAAAACGCAGTATGAACGTCATAATTATAGAGGACCAAATTCTTTTCCGAGAACTGACAGTTTCCATTTTAACGAAGGATTTCGGTCTAACCGTAACGGGCCAATACGAAGATGGCGAAGCCGGTCTCGACGCTTGCCTCGAGCAACGACCCGACTTGGTCGTTCTCGATATCAAGATCAAGAAGCTGGGGGGATTGACCGTTTTCAACCGCCTCAAGGATCGGGCCCCCGACATGAAGATCATCCTGGTCTCCGCCCACTTTACTCCTGAAATCGTGAAGGCGACCGTTGAGCGGGGCGTCAATGGACTGGTCACCAAGAACAGTTCGATCGAAAGTCTCAAAGATGCGATCGGCCAAATTCTAAAGGGCGCGGTCTACTACTCTCCCGAGGCCTACAATCTGCTACGACAGCCCATTACAAGCAAAGACTACAACGACAGCTTGAAGATGCTCACGCCTCGCGAAACGGACGTGCTGCAAATGGTCGGCGAAGGCTATAGCTCCAAGGAAATCGCCCGTTCGTTCCGTTTGAGCGTGCGCACGATCGACGCCCATCGGAGCAACATCATGAGAAAACTGAAGCTTCGCGGCGCCACTGACATGACGCGTCTCGCAGTGAAGCTCAAGTTGGTCAGCCAAGACTAGCCGATCGCCTTGAGCGGTCCCAGAGTTTTTTAGGACAAATGCCCCTTCGCCGCTTCGACGTAGGCCGCGTATTCCACGCGGAGCATAGCGGGAAGGTCCTTCAGAAGCCCTAACGAATCGTCTCCTCGGGCAATATCCACTCCTGCGCTCGCTAAGGCATAGACGCGACACGCGCCCATTGCCGCCGAAGAGCCCTTTACTTTGTGGATTGCTTCGTGCGCTTGGGTGCGATCCTCGCTTTCCAAACTCGACTCTATACTTGCCACCAGTATCGGCCCCTCTTCCTGGAAGAGATTGAATAGACGATCGAAAAGAAATGGATCGTGAGCCGCTTGCTCTTTGAGCTCGAGTACGCGTTCTTCGTCCAGGACTGGAATTCGGGAAAGATCGGGAAGTGACATGGCTAGGCTAGAATTTTTGACGGGCCGACAAGGCGCTTTGCAGGGTGACGGCATCCGCATATAGGACGGAACCCCCGCTCGGCAAACCAAAACCGATTCGGGAGACATTCACAGAGCAAGGCTCGAGCAAATCGATTAAATAATGACAGGTCGCCTCTCCTTCGATATCGTTGGGCAGCGCCAAGATGACCTCCGAAAAGTCCGAACGTTCCGCCCGTTTGACGAGCCCATCGATATTCAAATCGTCCGGCCCTATGCCATTGATCGGCGAGAGCTTTCCTTGCAGCACATGATAGGTTCCTCGGTACGCCCCTGATTTTTCCAGAGCCAGCAAATCGCTCACATGCTCTACGACGCAAACCTGTCCGGATTCCGCCCGACGCCCATCCTCGCAGATGGCGCAGAGATCGGACTCGCAAAGGCTCCCGCAGACGGAACAACTCGAAACCTTGCTCCGAGCCGCTTCCAGGGCATCGATCAGTTGCCGGCCGCTTTCCGGCTTCTCGACCAAGAGTCGGATCGCCATTCTCTCCGACGAGCGATAGCCCACTCCAGGCAATCGCTTCAATTGCTTTTGCAGGGCGTCGAAGGCAGGGGTCATAGCAGCTAAAGGGGTAGCGCCGCAGCCCTAAATCAAACCCGGTAGAGACATGCCCTCGGTGGCCTTGCCCATCTCTTCCTCGTGCATAGCTTTCGCCTGGGAACTCGCTTCCTTCACGGCCTGGAGAATCGCTTCCTCGATCAGCGAAGCTTCCTCTTGCAGCAGTTCCGGGTCGAGATGGATGGACCGAAATTCTCCCGATGCCGTGATCTTTATGGAAACGGCGCCCCCTCCGCTGGAAATATCCAGCTCGCGCTCCGCCAGTTCCGTTTGCAGCTGCTCTATTCTACGCTGCATCTTCTGAGCTTGTTTTAGCAATTTGCCTACGCCTGCCATTTTCTCGAACGATAATTGGGTTATTGTCTCGCCCGCTCCCTTTAGCGGCAAATCGGGCAACTCCGCTAGCTTTCCCTCGTCCGCTCCCGGGTCAACCCGAAAGGGCGGACCTAAAGGAAAGCGTCCAGCATACCTTCCAGACTATTTGGAAAGCGCGGCCTCCATGCGAAGGTCTCGCAAAACAGCCGATTCGAAATGCGACGATTGGCAGGTGGACCCTTTTCCCATCGGCGGGATGCCTTCGACGAGGCGGTACCTGGATCGAAGGTTGGCGACTCTCGGTTCATGCCTTTAGCCAAACCTTGAACCAAAGCCGCTTTGAGCATCGGCTCGCCATCCACGAGATTGTAAACGCCACTATCGTCCCCCTCGCTTTCGAATACTGCCAAAAGCGCGGATACGATGTCCTCCAGTCGGATCAAATTCAGATAGTAGTCGCCCGTTCCCGGCAGCGACCCCTCCGACTCCTTCACTCGACGCGCCAGAAAGCCTCGATTCGGACCGTAAATCCCGCCCAGGCGCAAAACCGTATTCCGACACGGACCGCCCGCTTCCGAGAATAGAGCTTCCGCTTCTAGCAGAATCCGAGCGCGCTCGGAATGAGGAGCAGCGGCTTCCTCGCCTACCCAATCGCCCCCACTATCCGGATACACTGCAACGCTACTGGTGTACAGGGCCTTACCCGAGAATCCGATCGCTTCCATCCACTGCCCAAGAACTCGATTCCCTTCGAGATACGACTGCCGGTATCCGTCCAGGCCAGGCTGAGCAGCGCTCACGCAGTTCAATACCCAATCGACATCCGAACCGGCAAAGCCCTTCCACGCGTCTGTTTCCACGGCGCCACGAAACCCCTCCACCCCTATTTCTCCCAGCGAATCCAGTATCCCCCCATTGCGCGTCACCGCTTTGACTCCATACCCCTTCGATCGCGCCGCAATCGCCACGGCGCTACCAACGTATCCGCAACCAAGTATCAGTAACTGTTTCGTCATCGCCCTCGCCAATTAAAGTTTGCCTGAAACCCGCAATTGCCAGAAAGAAATGCCTTAAATCGAACGATGAGCGACTCAAATGATCCCCAATCCCCAAAACGCGTTCTCACGCTGCTGTTCGACGGCGTAGAAGAGATCGAAGCGGTCGCTCCTATCGATTTGCTGCGCCGGGCTCAAATCGAAGTGACGACCGCTTCCTTAGGAACCGAACGCGCGGTCGCCGGACGCAGCCAAATCGAGATTCTTGCGGACGCGATGATTGGAGACGTGCGGACCTCCGAGTTCGATGCGCTATTCCTTCCAGGAGGCCCCGGAGTCCTGAAGCTGATCGGAAACCCATCCATCGAAGAGCTGATCTCCTACTTCGCGCGATCGGGCAAGCTAATCGCCGCCATTTGCGCGGCTCCAAAAGTACTGGCTTCCATGGGCTTGCTGGAGGAACGCCTCGCGACCAGCCACGCTGCGATCCGGTCCGCACTCCCCCTTCCAAGCGATGAGCCAATCGTCATCTCGGAAGGCATCATTTCCTCTCAAGGCGCTGGTACGGCCGTGCCCTTTGCTCTCGAACTGATCCGCCAACTCGTGGGATCGACAATCGCCGACGAGGTCGCTGCTTCCATACACGCCTGAACAATAGACAGGAAAGACTCTCAATATGACGAAAGAATACGATTTTATTGCCATTGGCGGCGGAAGCGGCGGATTCAACGCCGCTCGGGTCGCCCGAACCTACTCCGACAAGGTCGCGATCATCGACTGCGCCGAGACCTTGGGCGGACTCTGCATTCTCCGGGGATGCATGCCTTCGAAAACCTTGATCTATTCCGCCGAGGTATTGCACTTGGCGCAGAAAGCCGAAGCCTTCGGACTTTACATCCCGGAAGCCAAGGTCGACATGCCGGCTTTGCATCAGAGAAAAGTCGCCACTATCAAGGAATTCTCCGACTACCGGGTCGAGTCGATGCAGAGCGACAAATACGATCTCTATCGGAATTTCGCCCGCTTCGTCGATGAGCGGACGCTGGAACTCGACGATGGTACTCGCCTGATCGGCAAGCATTTCATCGTCGCAACCGGCTCTCGCATCGCCAGGCCCCCAATTCCCGGCATCGACCTGCCCGGTCTATGGACGAGCGACGACGTACTCGACCTAAGCGCCTTGCCGGAATCCGTAATCGTCCTCGGCGGTGGCGTCGTTGCCTGCGAACTCTCCCAATTCCTCCATCGAGTCGGCGCGAAAACCACGCAAATCCAGCGCAGTGCCCACATCCTCAAGGATCAAGCCCCGGATGTATCCGAGGTAGTCGAGACCGCCTTGCGCGAGGAAGGGATGGATCTATTCACCGGAACATCGCTGAAGCGTATCGAACAAACGGACACGGGGTTCAAAGCTATTTTCGATCACGAGGGGGTCGAGCGCGTTTGCGAAGCTGCCCATATCGTCAATGCCCTGGGCCGCACTCCCGCTACCGACGGCTTGGGACTCGAGAACGCAGGAGTAGCCTTAAAGCCGAATGGCCAAATTCAAACCAATGAATACCAGCAAACCTCCAATCCTCGCATCTACGCTGCAGGCGATTGCGCGGGTCCTTTCGAGATCGTACACACCGCCGTGCTCCAGGGCGAACTGGCCGCTTACCACGCATCGGGCATCGAGAAGCCGCCCCTCAACTACGACCATATGCTCGACGTCGTTTTCACCGACCCGCAAGTGGCCCGCGTCGGACTAACCGAAAACGCTCTTAAGGAACGGGGCATCGATTTCGTCGTCGCCGACTTTCCGTTCGACGATCACGGCAAGTCGATTCTGATGGAGGCGAAACATGGATTCGTCCGACTGTTCGGCGAACGTCCCAGCGGACGCATTCTGGGCGCCGAAATCGTCGCTAAGGATGCCGGAGAGTTGATTCACGCGCTCTCCGTTGCGGTATCGCATGGGCTGACCGCCTCCTCGCTTATGCAAACGCATTGGTACCACCCTACCCTCGCCGAAATCATCACCTACCCGTTAGAGGATATCGTGGACGAGCTGGCAAAATCCTAGGCGAAGCGATCGAACTTCTTCCATGCGGCACCTATTCATCACAGGCGTATCCAAAGGTCTCGGACAATCAATCGCGCATCGCCTGCAGAGCGACACTAGCAGGATCGTCGGATTCTCGAGAACGCCCGGCGATTTCAAGGGCGAGTTCCATCCCTGCGATCTCAGCAATCCGATCGAAGCGTCTACCGTGATTCGCGACGCTCTCGCCGAGGCGCCTCTGAAGATCGGGGACGAGATCGTATTCATTTCCAACGCAGGCCAACTTGGGCCGCTCGATTTTCTGAGAACGCTTGAGCCTAAGGACATTCAGGAGAACCTCACGTCGAATATCATTGGCGCCGCCGTCGCCTTGCAGCGCTTTCTCGAACGGGTCCGCGACATCGACGCGCCAAAGCTCTTTCTGCAAATCAGCTCAGGAGCCGCTCTGCCCGAACGCGTGAAGCCTGGCTGGTCTCTCTATTGCGCCTCAAAAGCGGGACAAGAACAGCTCGTTCGTACCGCCGCTATCGAACAGACTCATGAAGCGCATCCATCGATGATCCTGAATTTGAACCCCGGTTTGATGGAAACGAATATGCAGGAAATCATTCGAAGCGCATCTCCCGAGGCGTTTCCCGATGTCGACGCCTTCATCGCATTCAAGAAAGATGGCCGCGTGCCCAGTCCCGATACCGTAGCCGATGCCATCGCCACCTTGATCGAGCGCTTTCCAAGCCTCGAGAACGGAGCCACCTACCAGACCGCCGCATTTCAATAACCTAAGCCGAACCTTACCGCCCATGACCTATACGCCTCCCGAATTTCTCGTCGAACTCCTCAATGCCAAAAGCCCTTCCGGCGCCGAAGGACAAGCTCAAGCCGTTTTCGATCGGTATGTCGAAGGCACTGCCGATACCTACCAACGCGACGCCTTGGGCAACCGAATCGCCAGCCTCGAAGGCAATGGCGGACCCTCCGTCATGTTCGCCGGCCACTTGGACGAACTGGGCTTCATTGTCACCTACGTCGACGACAAGGGCTTTCTCTACTTTAGTACCATAGGCGGCCACGACCGCGTGATTATTCCCGGACGTCGCGTCATTCTTCAAACGGAGAACGGTCCCGTTAAAGGCGTCACTGGAAAGCGAGCCATCCATCTCATGGACGTCAAAGATCGCGAAAAGGTCCCCAAGGTAAACGAGATGTGGATCGATATCGCGGCGACAAGCAAGAAAGACGCCCTCTCGCGCGTTCAAGTGGGAGACGTCGCTACCTATGATCATGAGTTCGAGCTCATCAACGGCTCGGTCGGAGCCGCCCGCGCCTTCGACAACAAGTGCGGGGCCTATATCGTAGGCGAAACCTTGAAACGCCTGGCCGGCGATCGATCGTCCTTTAACGCTAAAGTCGTCTCCGTAGGCACCTCCCAGGAAGAAATCGGAGTGCGTGGGGCGACTACTTCCAGTTTCGGAGTCAACCCCGATTTTGCCGTGGCGGTCGACGTCGGGCACAGCACCGATCACCCTGACTGCGACAAGCGCAAATTCGGGGAGACCAAACTCGGAGGCGGCCCCATCGTCACGCGCGGACCCAACATCAATCCCGTAATATACAAGAAACTGATACAAGCAGCGAAGGCCAACGACATTCCATATCAGCTCGAAGGCGACCCTCGCCCGACGGGTACCGATGCCCGGGCCATCCAGATGGCTCGCGATGGTGTGGCGACCGGATTGATTTCCGTTCCGTTGCGCTATATGCACACGCCCAGCGAAGTGGTCGATCTGGAAGACGTAGAGAACTGCGTTCGCCTACTGGTCGCATTCGCCCAAGGCCTTCAGCCAGGCGAAAACGGAAACTGGTAGCCAGGCCAGACACCTCCCTAATCGCAGCGGAACGAAGCCATCGCGCGGGTCGGCTACCGGTAGTGAAAAGAAAAGGTCACGTCTTCGCTATCGCCGAAGACCTCGACCATTTCAGCCGTCCAAGGCCCGTAGGGCGCCCCTTCCTCCACCGCAGTGCGGCACATATAAATACCAATCACCTTCGATGTCGTGCCAGGACGCGTTTCCATTTCGGAAATGTATCCGTCTTTCGTCAGAATGAAGCGCAGGACAACCTTGCTCTTGTTTTCCTTGGCCGCCGCTTCGTCGGCGAGCGAGTTCCACCGAACGCTCACCGTTTCGATTAGGCGCTCCATGTATTCGCCAAACTCGCTGAACTTCGCATCGACCGCGATCGTACCCGTTTTCGAAACGCCCGAATCCTTATTCCGAACGGGTCCAGGAGCGACTTTGGGCAAACGAGGACGGGGGCGAGGGGTGGGCTCGGACGCTTCAACCGCTTCGCGGCGGCTTTGCGGCACTGACAACGGCTGAGCCGTCGCCGCCACTTCCTCCAATTCTTCCCCTTCTTCCGCCTCCCCTTGAATGTACTCGTTTACGTTAGTTGGCGCCTCCGTCTCGTCATGCTCGATTTCTGCCAATCCCGTTTCGTCGGGATCTTTCTCCTCTTGCTCTCCGGCAATCGGGATCGATTTTATTAGGGGCTGCGATTGCGTTTGCGGCGCGAGCAAAGGCGCTTCTTGAAGCTGCTCCTGCTCCTCGACCTCCTGAACAGGCGGCGATGGCGGGGGCGAAAACTCCGGCGGGGTCAAATCGCCCGCAACGAACTGGTTGGTCTCGATATCGTCCTCACTCTCCGAGGAGGGCTTATTCTCATCGTCGATCTCGTCCGGCAATTCCTCTTGAGCCGCTTGCTGGCTCCGAGCGGCGAAGTTGTTCGTCTCGTCCGGTTCATTCTCCGGAGCATCCGGATTGGTCTGCGTATATTGCTGCTCGGGTTCCTCCTCGGCCGCCGCGAGTTCGATCTCGAATTCGCGAAAGCGATCTACCGTTTCGCCGGGCTCCGTTTTAAACATGTCGCCCGGTATTCCGAAGATACCGATCAAGTGAAACAGAATAGTTCCGACCACTCCTGCTATCAGGGACTTGCGAGATATACTCCGACGCTCGAGCAGGGCCGCTAGCAAGGCCGTCTCACGCATAGCTCGGGCTCTGCGCTTTTCAATCGCGGTGTCGTTCTCGCTCATTCGTTTTCCAGGAGGATCCTCCAATTAAACTATGACGCTCCAACATCGCCTTTGTTTCATCGAGTGGCAAACCCATGATATTGGATCTCGAACCCTTGTAGGAATCGATAATGATCTCCGTACCTTCCTGTATGCCATAGGCCCCCGCCTTGTCCAAGGGATTCATGATTTCGAAATAGCGATCGATGGCGGCATCGTCCAGAGGGTTGAAGCTCACTTCGCTCCGCGCCCCAAAGGTCTCTTCAATCGATTTCGACCGATTCTGAAGCGAAACGCCCGTGTAAACCACATGCGTTCGACCGGCGAGTCGCTTGAGCATGGAACGCGCTTCCTGCATATCCTTCGGTTTAACCAGAACGCGCTCATCCAAATGCACGGTTGTATCGGAACCCAAAACGAATCGATCCGGATTCCTTTCCGCGACCCAGCCTGCTTTCAGGGCTGCATTGAAACGCACCATCTCTTCAGGATCGTCGTGACCTTCCTCGTGCTCTTCGACGTCGGCGGGTATAATCTCAAACGACGCGTTCAACCGCTCCAGCAGTTCGCGGCGACGAGGCGAAGCGGAGGCCAGAATGAAGGGAATCGGGGGCGGGGGATTCATAGGAGACGATTCGATAGCGTTATGGCCTCAGACTGCTGGGTAAATCGAGGAACTAGCAAGCCGGAAATCCCCCGCTTCCGGCCTTGCCCTTTCCCAAGCGGCTTGTTCTTTTCGTGACTCGCTACATGAAAATCGGCCTTGCTCAAATCAACACGACCGTCGGCGACTTGTCCGGCAACGAAGCGCTCATTGCAGAGGCCTATGACACGCTGCGCTCCGAGGGCGCCGACTACGTCGCCTTGCCCGAACTCGCGATCACCGGCTACCCCCCTCGAGACCTTCTCTTCAAGCGTCGATTCGTTCCCCACAACCTTGAGATCGCTCACCGAATCGCCTCCCGCACAGACGAGCGGCCTCTGCTTTTTGGCTTCGTCGAACCAAATGAAGCAGGAACGGGCCGTTCCTTCTACAACTCCGTAGCCGTTTGCTACGAAGGAGCGATTCAGCGCATCGCTCGCAAATGCCTATTGCCGACCTACGACGTATTCGATGAAGATCGCTATTTCGAAGCCGCCGATGCACCCTTGGTCTTCGAATACAATGGCCATGCTATCGGCGTCACTATTTGCGAAGACATTTGGACAACCCCAGACGTCTCGCCGCGCCCTCGCTACCGGTCTGCCCCTACTGAATACCTAAAGGGGTTCAATCTAGACCTGCATATTAACCTCTCGGCCAGCCCTTGGCATATCGAAAAAACCGGCACGCGCCGAAAGCTCATCTCGGATACGTCCCTTGCTCTCGACTGCCCCAGCGTCTACGTCAATGCGGTCGGCGGCAACGATGAACTTATATTCGACGGTCGCAGTATGGTCGCGAACGCGAAAGGCGAAATTCTTACCGGTCTCGCCGGTTTCGCTCCCGAGTCCCGCGTAGTCGATCTCGACTCGCCATCCCCGCGTTCGGGAAGCTACGACCAAAACGAACTTCAAGACATAGAGGACGCTCTTTCGCTCGGACTTAAGGACTACGTCCACAAAAGCGGATTCAAGAAAGCCTTGATCGGTTTGAGCGGTGGCATCGACTCTGCCGTGACCGCCGCCATCGCCGTCAATGCGCTGGGCAAGGAAAACGTCACCGGGGTCGCCCTGCCCTCAGCGATTTCCTCCGACCACAGCAAGGGCGATGCAAAAGACTTGGCCGAAAACCTCGGGATCGAATTCCACATGGTGCCCATCGCCGAAATCGTCGATGCTTCCGAGAATGCGCTGGCTCCACTGCTCGAAGGCAGCGATCCCGATGTTACTGAGGAGAACATTCAAGCGAGAGCGCGCGGGCTCCTCCTGATGGCCCTTTCCAATAAATTCGGAGCCCTCTTGCTCACCACGGGCAATAAGTCCGAACTTTCCGTAGGCTATTGCACCTTGTACGGCGACATGTGCGGCGGCTTGGCCGTCATATCCGATTTACCGAAAGTAAAGGTATTCGAATTGGCCCGACACATGAATAGAGATGGCGAAGTCATTCCGATCAACACAATTGAAAAACCGCCCTCTGCCGAGCTCCGCCCCGACCAGAGAGACGAAGACAGCCTACCTCCCTACGACATTCTCGACGGCATCCTCAAAGCCTATGTAGAAGAAGGTCTCTCATCCCAAGACATTATCGATCTGGGTTACGAACCCGACGTAGTCAAAGACATCATACGAAAAGTAGATCTCAACGAACACAAGCGCAAGCAAGCCGCTCCTGGACTCAAACTCACTCCGCTAGCCTTCGGCGTCGGGCGACGAATACCGATTGTGCAACGCTATATTTCGTAGCGGCTAGCGATTGGCCACTGGCGTTTAGCTCTACTAATAATTAGACCTTTTGAAAATGACCACATCCTCAGACCTTTTCCAACGCGCCCAAGAACTTATGCCCGGCGGCGTCAATTCGCCCGTCCGCGCTTTTAGATCAGTGGGCGGAACGCCCTTCTTCACCAAGAGCGCTCAAGGAGCCACACTGACCACCGCCGACGATCAGCAACTCGTCGACTTCGTCTGCACTTGGGGTCCGGCGATTCATGGCCACAATCACGAGTTCATTCGCGAGGCGATCGCGGACGCTCTGTCCAAAGGCACCAGCTTCGGAACGCCCAACCCCTACGAGATCGAGATGGCGGAACTAATCATAGATCTCGTTCCCTCCGCCGAAAAGGTCCGCATGGTCAACAGCGGCACTGAAGCGACCATGACGGCAATTCGGCTCGCTCGCGGCTATACCCAGCGGGACAAGGTCATCAAGTTCGCCGGCTGCTATCACGGCCACGTGGATTCCTTGCTCATCAAAGCCGGGTCGGGAGCCCTCACCCTCGGAAACCCCGACAGCGCCGGCATCCCTGATAGCTTCGCGGCAGAAACCATTGTCCTGCCTTTTAACGACCTCGAAGCCCTCGATGCTGCGTTCGCCCAGTACGGCGATCAACTCGCTGGCGTCATCCTCGAGCCTTACCCGGCCAATGTCGGTCTCATTTTCCCCAAAGAAGGGTACCTCCAATCGCTACGCGATCTCTGTACGAAGTATGGAGCGCTCCTCATTTTCGACGAAGTGATGACCGGTTTCCGCGTCACTGCCGGTGGCGTCCAACAACGGGAAAACATTGCTCCTGACCTCACCACGCTCGGCAAGATTATCGGCGGCGGACTGCCCGTCGGCGCTCTAGCGGGCAAAGCGGAGATTCTGGACCATCTCGCTCCCCTCGGTCCCGTGTATCAAGCGGGCACGCTCAGCGGCAACCCCTTGGCGATGGCCGCGGGAATCGCCTCGCTGCGTTTACTGAAAGACGGCAATGCCTATCAATCGCTTGAACGTATGGGCGAACAGGTTCGGGCGGCTATCTCCGCTGCTTCCCAGGAAAGCGGTATTCCCCTCCAGATTCCGCAAGTGGCTTCCATGTTCTGCATCTACTTCAGCGAGACGCCCATCGAAAATCTCGACGACGCCTGCGCCACGAACACCGACCGATTCAACAATTTCTTCCATACTTGTCTCGAAAACGGCGTCTATATTCCGCCTTCCAAGTTCGAAGCGAATTTCATTTCCACGGCCCACGAGCAAGGGGCCATCGACCAAGCCTGCGATGTCATGACGCAGGCGATACGGGCGCTTTAGCAGAAGAAAGGCGCCACGGCCTTTCCGGTATCCACGCATTCGGTTTTCCAATCGAATCGGGAAACGTTACAGGCCTCACGGGCCCTTTGGCAGGGCGTTGATCGAAGCTTCGTAGCTCGGCATGTCGTAATATCCGCGGAGCCGGTTCAGCTGCCCCTTCATGTGAATGAGGATTTCCTGGTAGTCCGGATTTTCCGACACGTCCGTCATTTCGAGCGGATCCGATTTCAAATCGTACAAGTCGAAGCCGTCGTCGGAATAGAAATTCAAGAGTTTGTAGCGCTCGCCGCGAACGCCCTCATGACGCGGCACCATATGCTCCGTCATATGCTCGTAGTAGTGATAGTAAATATAGTCGCGCCATTGGCTCGTCTCCGGATCCTTGAAAAGCGGCATCAGACTCTTGCCTTGCACGCCCTCGGGGATGCCCAATCCAGCCGCCTCCAGGAACGTCGGAGCGTAATCGATGTTTTGGATCAATTGCTCGTTGCGGGTTCCCGCTTCCACCACGCCCGGCCAGCGTATCAGGAAAGGCATGCGAAGCGACTCCTCGTACATCCAACGCTTGTCGTACCATCCGTGCTCGCCAAGGTAGAAGCCCTGGTCGGAACTGTAGATGACGATGGTATTCTCGGCCAGTCCGTTCTCATCGAGGTACTCCAGGACCCGCCCCACGTTTTCATCCACCGAGTCAATACAGCGGAGATAGTTCTTCACATAGCGCTGATACTTCCAGCGGATCAAATCCTTTCCCGTCGGAGCCGCCTCGAGAAAAGCGTCGTTGCGCGGACCGTAGACCGCATCCCAAGCAGCCTTCTGGGCAGGAGTCATTCGATCGTATTCGCGATCCTTGAGAATACGTTCGCGATCGGATGCAAAGGGCACCTCGTCATACACTTTCAGGTCGTAGTGATAGTAGAAATGCTTGTCGATCGACATAGCGTTGTCCCCCAAGGTCGCGCTGCGATTTTCCCAATCGTCGAAGAGCGTCTCGGGCTCGGGGATGTCTACGTCCTCATAGTTGCGGAGATTTTTCAAAGGCGGCGCCCAAGTCCGATGCGGCGCCTTTTGCTGACACATGAGAAGAAACGGTTTGTCCTTGTCGCGCCCCTCCAACCACTCGAGGCCAAGATCCGTCGTGATATCCGTCACGTAACCCTCGTAGCGCTTCATTTCATCTTGTCCCGAGCTGGTATAGAAATCTGGATTGTAGTAGCTTCCCTGCCCTGGAACGATTTCCCAATAATCGAAGCCTGTAGGATCCGAAACCAAGTGCCACTTTCCGACCAAGGCAGTCTGATAGCCCGCCTTCTGCAGCAGCTTGGGGAAGGTCATCTGAGAACCATCGAACTGGGTCCCCATCGCATTCGTGTAGAATCCATTTACATGGCTGTGTTTGCCGGTCAGCACACTTGCTCTCGATGGCCCGCATATCGAGTTGCCGCAAAACGAGTTCAGGAACACGCTGCCCTCATCAGCCAAACGGTCGATATGAGGCGTCTTATTAATCTTGGATCCGTAGGCCCCAATCGATTGCACGGCGTGGTCGTCGGTGAAGATGAATACGATGTTAGGACGCCGAGACGTTTCGGCCCTAGCGGAGCTGAGCGAAAGGATTAAGACGATGAAGGGGATACACGTTCTTTGCATAAATAGAATTAGATTTACAGGTTTCCGGGAATTCAGGCCTTTTTCGACACCAGCACGGATGACTTTGCCCGCTTTCCATCCCAGGCCGTAGCGATGAGAATTTCACCGGGATCGACATCAGGTAAGCCAATGGCCTGCACTCTTCCCGACCCATCGCTTCGGGTCCCACGGACGGGCTTCCCTGATCGTCTCGCCAATCGAACATCTGCATTCGGCAGTGTATTGAAGGACTGTATACTTGATTTGGCCATCCGGCCAGTATGCGACGCCATCGTCTCCAAGCTGCCTCCTCCGCGCGGATCCTCTTTCGGAGAATCGATCAAATTCCTCACCCGCATTCCAATGGCCGGATCGCGCGGACGCGGATCGAATTCCATCTCCAGAAAGTTCCAATAGAAGGGAGCTCCTTCGCTATGGGGTTCCAGCTTCGGATTGCTGTGGGTCTTGTGGTAGAGAGCATGCACTTCCAATTCCCGCCCATCGACATCTCGCATGCGAGGACCGAAACCAGGGATCACCGCTCGACCGCCCGAGCGCCCGATAGGTCCGAAACTGCACTCGATAATGTTATGCTCTCGGTTCTTCATTATACAACCGTTGTGCACATCGCCGTAGACGGTCACGATACCATCCCGGGAACCCAGCAATTCGAGAACCCGATCCGAGCCCGCTTTGACCCAACCTGCGTAATCAGCGGTTACTCGATCTCTCTGATCGAATTTTTGAGGGTGCTTAGCGCTGTAGGCCGCTCCTGTCCAAACGGTATGCATGCCATTGATGCCCGTAAGGCACATCAGTTTAGATGAGTCCGTCGCCACTAATTCCTGCAACCACGCGAACTGCTCTTCGCCGAGAAGACTTCGCGTGGGATCCGTTCGATCGTACAGGCCCTTGAATTCGTCCCATCCCCAGTCGTCCCACATATCCACATCCTGCGAGCTCCGCCACAAGCGCGAGTCGAGAATAGCGAGGGTAAAATCGCGATCAGGCATTTTCCAAGCTCGCCACTTTTTGGGATTGGCGAGCGGGTCGACCGATTCCGCTCCCGTCACCAAATGGTGCACGATCTGGAAATTGCGCTTCATGTACTCGGTATCTTGACCCAAGCCTTCAACGCGCCTGATGGCGATCTGCTCCGGCCCTTTTACATCATCCATCCCATAGTCATGGTCACCCGGATTGATAACATTCCAATGCCGCATGCACTGCCAGCGACTGGTGGGGCCTGCGATCGAATTCTTCACCACTTTGTAGGCATCGTCTGTACTTGGCGGATACAAGACCAGCTCCATGTACCAGACATCGTCTTCCCAAACCATTATCTGAAAATCGTACGCCTCCAGATGCCGATACGATCCCTCTGAAGGCTGATCGCGAAACTGCCAATCGTCCCCGCCTCCCAAGATGCGATACCCGCGATCCGTCCGTTGTTGCAAACCACTGGTCAAGGCGTGGCAGCTCAGGCCGCAAAGCTTGTATGGCGCAGTCAGACGCGGCAACCGTCCCACATAGCGACCGCTCGCAGGAACGTCTCCGACTAAGCCCGTTCCGGGCCCCACTGCATCCGTCCCGATTCGGGAGTCTGCCGTCACGTCGACTCCGTCCTTCCACACCGTGTAGTAGAGCGTTCGTTCGCTGGGCGAAACGGGGAGCGTCGCTTCGACAACCGCCGTATTGCGACGAAAGCTATTGTTCACGATCGCTGCGGCCCCTGCAATCGGTTGCGTCTGCCAACCGCCCTTCGGATCGGGACTGTCGGCAATTCTCAGCGCCGCCTCTTCCCCATCCGTATCGAATAACGCAACGAATCGCACCCGCCACTGTCCCTCCTTCTCAACCAAGGTATCGCCCAAAGGATAGCAAACCAAGCATTCCGAATGGCCCGACTCGCGAAGGCTCGAATCGCTCGCTTTCAATTCGACCGAGGTGGTCTCGAAATCGATCAGCCCCCTGCCCGTGATGCCCACGTAGCCCTCGGTAGCGGCTTTCGGCACGGATTCCTCTAGACTGACCGAGCGTCCTCCAACCGTAAGACTAATCGCGATGCGGCTCTCTTTTGGACCGGCATCGACCTTCAGATTCATATCCACGGCTTCGCCCGGCTGCAGCTCGAACCCCACAGGGCTTGAATCGCCCGATTTTTTGGCATGGCTCTTCTTTCCGAAACGGAGCTGAAGCTGCCCATCGTCCGACCAAACGGCTTCGTTGACGCGATTCACCCGATTGAAGCTCTCGAATAGCGACCTCGATCCGAAGGCCACGCCGAAATAGCCATAGCCTGGCTGATACATTTGCCACGCCGGGTCATCGCCTGCCTCGGGTTCGGGCCGAGACGCTCGATAGACGAACCGCGCCGCAATCTCATAAGAACCAGACAACTTCCAATCCGTTCGATAGAGAATGCCCTGGGCAAGCGATGGATCGTATTCGGTCTCCATCTTCTTGCCAGCGGTCATTGAGTGATAGGGAAAGCCCGTGCGTCGGGCTCGATCGCCAACGTTCTTCAACCGGCGCCGCAAGGCGCCGTCCCGAATCCGCCAGTAGCCAGGATTGAGAGATTCCCAGCCAGAGCCCAAACTCAGAGCGTCGGGCCCGTCGAAGCGGCAAAGGGTGGAGCCGA
The DNA here is from genome assembly GCA_965655705.1 of Candidatus Pelagisphaera sp. Taxonomy (GTDB): domain Bacteria; phylum Verrucomicrobiota; class Verrucomicrobiia; order Opitutales; family Opitutaceae; genus Pelagisphaera. The sequence goes on along the minus strand of CBFHHM010000003.1, from coordinate 226,199 downwards.
GGGGATTGCCAGTCGACTGGGCAGGCAGGGAGCTTGACAATGCAAGGGCCCCTACAGCGCTGGCGCTGGTGGCGATAAAACGACGACGATCGATGGGCTTAGATCCGTCCGGATTCAGGTTCGAGGTAGGGTTCATAAGGCGTAAGAGACTCCGTTTACCATCGCTAGCCCTTTTAGAGACGACAATCGAAATCGATGCAGGCGCGGCTTCCTCGCGCCTACCCTACTGAGCCATGGTCTGCATCAGTTTTATGAATGGCAGGAACAGCGATACTGCAATGACCAGGACACTCGCCGCCAGCAATAGAATCAGGATCGGCTCGATAACCGACGTTACGCCGGAAATGGAAGCATCCACCTCGTCATCGTAAATCTCCGCGACCTGATTGAGCATATTGGGCAGCTCGCCCGTCTCTTCGCCCACTTCCACCATACTGGACACCATCGGAGGAAAAATTCCCGTCGCTTCGATGGGCCGCGCCAAGGGCTCGCCGTCGCGGACTCGATTGCGAACCTTGTCGATGGCCGTCATGATAAATCGGTTTCCGATTGCATCGCGGGAGTAATTCAGCGCTTCGAGAATAGGAACGCCGCTTTCCAGCAACGTGCCCAGCGTCCGACAAAAACGCCCGATATAGATCTTCGCGAATGTATCCTTCAAGAGCGGCAGTTTGAGCTTGAAGAAGCTGAAGAAGATTCCCCCTGCTCGCGTCGATCGAAAAAGGGCGAACGCAATTAGGAATACCAGCCCGGCAATTCCGACCTCAGCGATATTTCCCGTTATGAAGGCACTCGCGTCCATAACAATCCGAGTCAATACGGGCAATTGCTCGCCATTCAATTGCTTATCGAATATCGCAGCGAATTTCGGCACGACGAAGGTCATGAGCGCTAAAACGATCAGAGACGAAAAGAAGAATACGACTAATGGGTAAATCGAGGCCTGGGTTACTTTCGAGCGTATTTGACGCGCCTTGTTCAGGTAGTGGGCCAAGCGCCCTAAAGCCAGATCCAAGGTGCCGCTCGCCTCTCCCGCTTTGACCATATTCATATAGAGACTATCGAACTCCTTTGGGAACTGCGAGAGGCCTTCCGAAAACGTATTGCCGGAACGGATATTGTCGAGCTGCTGACTAAGCACCCACTTGAATGCGGGATTTCTCTCTTGGGCCACGAGGACTTCCAGGCTTTTGATCAAGGATAAGCCATTCTGCAAGAGAGTCGACAGCTGACGCGTGAAAATGGAAAGACCTTTGGGTCCAATGGCCGCTCCGAAATAGGATGGCTTCTTGACGATCTCTCCCTTGTCCCTTCCCACGCTTCCACTTGCCTTGCCGAATCGCTTTGCCGACGAGGAACGGTTCTTGACGGGGGTCACCTTGGCAGGAGTAAGGCCATAGCTCTTGATTTGGGTCGACGCCAACTCCCAGGACGGAGCTTCAACCATTCCCCGACGCTCCTCTCCGGAACTATCCAACGCGATGAACTCGAATTTCGGCATAATTGCTGTTTTACGTATACCGTATCACCTCTTCGATCGAAGTGACACCCGTAAAAATGTTTCGTAATCCATCCTCGCGCAAAGACAGCATGCCTTGCTGCACCGCCCGTTCGCGGATCGTTGCGGCAGGACTTCCCTCGGCAATCAACTCCCGAATCGGCTCGGTCACTTCGAGCATTTCGAAAATGCCAAGGCGCCCCCGATAGCCTGTATCGGCGCATACGCTACAGCCAGCCCCAGCATAGAACTCCTTTTGGGACAACAACGACGGCTCTAAATCCAGTTGCTCGATCAAGGACACGGCAGGAAGATACTCCTGCCGGCAATCCAAGCACAATCGGCGCAACAGTCGCTGCGCCAAAATCGCTTCAACCGATGAAGCGATCAGAAACTCTTCGATTCCCATATCCATCAATCGAGTCACCGCCCCCGCAGCATCGTTCGTGTGTAGCGTTGTCAGTACCAAATGCCCGGTTAGGGAGGCTTGAATAGCGATCTGAGCGGTTTCCAAGTCTCTGATCTCGCCCACCATTATGATATCCGGGTCCTGCCGAAGAAAGGCCTTCAGGGCGCTGGCAAAGGTCAAGTCGATGGCCTGGTTGATCGCCGTCTGCATAATGCCGTCGATCTCGTATTCGATGGGATCTTCGGCGGTCATCAGCTTCGATCCGACCTGATTGAGACGCTTCAAACAACTATATAGGGTGGTTGTCTTGCCGGAGCCCGTCGGTCCCGTTACGATGAATATTCCATTCGGCCGATCGATTGTCCGCTCGATCGCTTCCACCACTTCAATAGGCATGCCCAGACTCTCCAGCTCCAAACTGGTAGCCGTTTGATCCAACACGCGCAGCACGACGCTTTCTCCAAACTGCGTGGGCAAAGTCGATATGCGCAAGTCGACAGGGCGCCCAGCTACGGTAAGTCGCACCTTCCCATCCTGAGGAACCCGCCGCTCCGCAATGTTCAAGTTTCCGATAACCTTGATTCGAGAGGTAATGGGTACCGCCAACTCTCTCGGCGGGGGGGACATTTCGTAGAGGGCTCCATCTATGCGATAGCGGATCTTGAATTCCGAATCGAACGGCTCGAAATGAATGTCCGAAGCCTTGTCCTTTATCGCCTGCGACAACACGAGATTCACGAAGCGAATAATAGGCGTTTCGCCCGCCATATTGAGTAGATCCTCGACGGACAATTCCGCATCATCTCCTGGCTGATAGTCTACTTCTTCGAGTATCCCTGCGTAGTTGGCATCCCCATACCGGTAATACACATCAAGGAGTTCATCCACCGTTTTCGGATCCGCCACCACGATGCGGGCCTCTTTGCCGATCGCAAAGCCGAGATCGTCCACGATTTGCTCGGAAAACGGATCTCTAGCGATCAAACGGACGCTTTCCTCCGTGGATTCGATTGGCACGACACCATACATTCGGGCCAGTCGGACATCGATTTCATTGACGACGTTTTCCGGAATTTCCGGGGGGACATCGGCCCGGCGCTCCAAACCGAGAAAATTCGCCACGCGATCGAGCAAGACCTCTCGCCCTACATGCCCCTGCTCCACAAGCAAACTCGCGACAGGGCGTCCAAGCTCTTCGGACGAGTGCAACAGATTATCCAGAATAGCGTCCTCCACGATGTGGTAGGTACGACACAAGTCCTTAATCGCCGCGTTCCGCCCTTCGTACATAAGTCCCTAGAATTCCCGCTTCACGCGCTCAAGCGCCGCGCGAAGTCCGCAAAACTCTCCGCAAATTGATCGATGCGCCCGCCAATTCCTTCCTTCAAGCGATCCCCTTCCCAATCACCTGCAGTGACGTAGACGAATCGCGGCAGCACGAACATCCGAAAGTCGAGCATAAGGCTGTTCGCTAAGCTCATTGCGGACATGTAGCTCATACTCCCGCCAGCCGCGCAAAGAAAACCCGCCACCTTGTCTTTCATCGAATGCCCGGTCAGCTCCACGAAGTTCTTCATGGCCGCATTGGCGCTGTAGACGTATACCAGCATCGCGAACACAATCGCATCCGCGTCCTCCACCCGCGCCTTGGCCGCTAGAACGCGCCTGTCCTCATAAACCGCCCCCCCATCGCACATAGGCGAGTCCGCTTCCCTCAGATCGAGAACGGAAAAGTCGAAATCAACGGATTGCCAACGACTCTCGAGTTCTTGGGCAAGCTGTCGACTACGACTCTCCGGATTCAAACTCGAACAAACGATTAGGATTTTCATATTTAATAAAGTATATTCTTACTTTAATAACGGGTTCAAGTTAAAATCCGAATTCTGGTACCGGTTCGACGTTATAGTTTACTTTCCTGTAGAGTTCGCCGTCGATAAAGATCTCCATTTCGTACAATCCGATCGGGTCCGCTTCATCGAAAACGAAATTCTCCTCGGCTGACCAAACGAGTTCCTCGTAGGATTCCAGGATCCTGCCGCCCTCGCTCACTTTGTAGCGTTCGTAGGCTTCGGCAGGCAAATTGGTTAGGGGCTCGGGAAAACGGACTCGGAAATAGTAGAAGAACTGGGAGCCATTTCGTCTTTCTATGGTGAACCCATGGGAATAGGACGGGTCCGCATGTTTCTCGATCTCAGTCGTCTCCAGATAAACGGCCGGCTTTCCCTGCCCATTTACGGCCATCAACCCAAAGCGAAAAATATACGGGTCTTTCTTCGCGTTTGCGAACGGTATGGCTACGAGCGCGAGCGCTGCGAATCCGATGGCCCAAAACCTCCTGCGAATAGCCAATCGCTGAAAATTCGTTTTCATGAAGGGATGCAAACAGGTGACCAAGGACTTGGCCAGTCTTCATATTAGGTCTAACGCCTATTGAAAAACGCCCTCGAGAATCGCCAATGAGCGTTCCATTTCTCCAATTTCTATGTATTCATCGGTCTTATGCGCTTGGGCTATGTCGCCAGGCCCGAAGACCACTGTAGGGATCCCTTGCGCCGCATAGGCTACTCCGTTAGTCATAAATGCCGCTTCGCCAAAGCCTCCGTCCAAGCCTTGGGCTTTCGCTCCTTTGCTCAACGCTTGGGGGAACCAATGCTCCGGGTTCGTATTGAGGGCGGGCCGTTCTAGAAATACGCTCAGATGCGTTCCCGTTTCGGTCGCGACAATCGCTTCGATCGCCTCCCTCGCTTCGTTGAGTCCTTCCCGAATTCCCAATCTTCGATCGAGTTCGATCGCGCATCGGTCCGGAACGATATTGAAGCCGATTCCGCCTTCGATCTTTCCGACGTTCAAACTGCCCCGCTCTATCGGTTCGAGCGTCGCATCTTCCGCCATCAAAGCGCCGCGACGTTCCAGCCTTTCAACGATACGCGCCATTCTGTAGATCGCATTGTCTCCCAATCCAGGCGTCGAACCGTGGGCCGCCTTGCCCTTAGCGTCTATCGAATAGCGACAGGCGCCTTTGTGTTTCGCAATAATGCCGCTTCGCGTGGGCTCTCCGGTAAGGGCCGCTTCCACCTTCATCGCCGCAATCTCATCGGCCAGTTTGAACGCGCCGGCTTGCTTGGATTCCTCATCCACTGTCGCAGCGAATAACAAAGCGTACTTGAGAGAGGAAGGACTTCGAGCCAGATTGCGAGCGAGGAGAAGAAAGGTAGCTAGGCTCGCTTTTGTATCGCACGCGCCGCGACCGTAAATTCGATTGTCGCGCAATTCGGGAACGAAAGGATCTCCCAGAGACCAGCCATCGACGCCCACCGTATCCATATGCGCCTCGATAAGTATAGCCGGCTTGTCAACGGGACCTATACGAGCGAACACATTCGAGCGCCCCGGGAAGACTTCCTGTCTTCGATAGTCGATCCCATTTCGCTCCAACCAGTTTTCGACAAACGCTTGGACTTGCGCTTCGCCTGGTCCGCCATAGACAGGGTTGACGCTTGGGATCCGAATTAGGGAATCCAGCAATTCGATACACTCGCTCATCGTTTGACTTGGACGTTAGGACAGTCCGCTCATTCTTCAATAGTCCCGAAGGGCGCCGTAGGCCAAGCGAAATCGCGAGGGAATCCGATTCCTAAACGCCTAAGAACCATGTCCCCAATCGTATCCACAGCGGTATCGCGAGCACGCCCACCACCGTCGTGGCAAATGCAACGCGCGTCGCCACCATAGGCTGGCCGCCATAGTGACGGGCTACGACGATGGTCATGATAGCTGCCGGCATCGCGGCTTGTACCAGCAACACTCGCTTCAGCTCTAGGGACAAGGGAAGAATCTTCGCCAACGTCAGAGTCAACACCGGCAGCAATAGCAATCGCGTCGCCACGCCGCCAAGGCTGGACCGCGCTTCGAATAACGCCCCGCCCTCGCCTGAGAGGTCCTTCAAAGTCATGCCAATCATGATCAACCCAATCGGAATAGAGCAGGCCGCAATGGCAACGATGGTTCGATTGATCGCCTCGGGAACAAAAGCGTCCCATCCCAAAAGGTTCATCGCAACCGCCACGACCAAGGTTATCGCTGTCGGATTGGCCGCCTTGCGCAGACTTCTCTTGAGCGATAGTCCTGACACGATCGATACGCCCAAGGTCCATATGGCAAACTCGACGCCCGCATTGTGCACGAAGAGAACGGCCAGCTCATCCATACCCCACATATCCTGTATCAAAGGAATGGGGATAAAACCATAATTAGCGATTCCTGCGGCGAAGCAAAACGTACGTAGGCCGCTGCCTTTGCGATAGCCGATCGACCTCGCCACCGACCAAGCGACAGCCATGCCCAATGCCGTTATTCCAAACCCAATTATCGGGGGGATGAACACGCTCGCTGTAGACCGTACCGCATCCGACCCGAGGATTACCGACAGAATCAAGCACGGGAAAAGCGCCCGGATCAGCAGATTCATAAGACTGGCATCCGCCTCTGCAGTTACCCACTTCAACGACCGCAGGCCATAGCCGGCTAGGATCATCAGAAAGACGGGAGCAATCAGGACAAGGAGCTTAGCGTATTCCTCCATTCGTCCCTGCAATCTCGCGCCTCGAGTAGCCCGGTCAACCGAAATCCGAAAACCGAAGAAGGCGTGCAGTCTCTATGGAACTCCACTCGCGGCGCTTACGATGCTCCCTTCGGTCGCTAAAACTCCATAGCAGCCACGATCGACCGCACTTCGTCCCGCTTGTCCAACAAGTCCTGGATATCGTCCGGATAAAGATTGAGAATGCCCCAAACGGCGTCGTCTCTCAGTTGCTCCGCGTCATATTCTTTCGGATACAGAAGCCAATCGGCAAGCATGCGAGACGCATAGGTCGCGGCGCACTCCTCCTCGAATTTCGGAGCTCGATGGTAGTCGGTATTGAAGCGGGTAGTGAATTGCAGCAAGCGCGGCAGCTTCCATTCCACAACCGCACGATTCGCCACCTCGGGACCCACTTCGGACGCGATGAGCCGCAAGTCGCCGCGCTCCAGCTTTACCCCGACAAAGCCCATCGTTTGAGAGATTAAATCGAAAGCTATGGCTTGCCCGATGGAATGCATTAAGCCGCAAAGGAATTGACTCTCCACGTTGCGGCGACGCGTTCGCGCGACTTCCTTGCCGTAGACGCCGGCGGCCAAGGCATGACGCAATATCGACTTGGCTTCCGCCTCGAATCCAGGAATGGAAAAGAGCTCGCCTTTGAAGGAAACGACGACCGCGATTTCTCCAAGCAGATTCATCCCCAATCGGGCGATGGCTTGATCCAGGGAATCGATCCTCTGTCCTCCGGCATAGCTTGCGGAATTCGCAATGCGCAGGACATGGCTGACAATCGATTGATCCGGATTCAAGAGGTCCCATAAATCGCTCGCATCCGCCTCCGGGTCATTAGTCACTTGAAGCGCCTTTTGGGCGACCTGGGGCATAACTGGCAGCTCGAGCTTTCCCTCGTTCAAGTAGACTTCGACAGCGGCGCTGACTCTCGCTACCGCGGAGTCTCGATCTCTGGTTATGTTTCCCATAGAATTGTTTCGATGTTGGAGTTAGCTTCCGAGCCGCTATTGAGCCTCGCCTGTCTTTTTCAAGCCAACACATTTCGTTTCGGAAGGAAATCCGAAGAATTTAGCGATTCAGCGCATCCATCCAGGCGACATTGAGCGCTCGCGCCTAGTCGGTATTCTCGCAATTGACATCGCGACTCGGGCTTACCTACAGTTCTCCACCATGGCCTGGCGGATGGATAGCTACGTAATGAAAGGGGAGATCCAAAACTTGGCGCCTGGCAAGGTGTCGGGACTCATTTGGCTCAAGGGCTTGAATAAGCCATTGGAACTAAAGCTAACGGGCAATTGCTACCGCGATCTCGCGGGGGCCCGCTTGTGCTTCGAGAACCCGCATCCAGAGGAAGGGGACTACACCGGACTCGACATTCGCCAGGACGGGGTCGTAGGCGACATGACGGCATCCAAGAAGGTCAAAATCCTTCTGGACGATGACGAGAACTGCGCAGGGCATACCCCTGGGGGACACCCTTACGCGATCGGTAATTGTCTTTATCTCGAGTGGTTCAGCAATCGCAATGGGCGGGTTCTCATCGAATCGACCGACTACAAATGGGAAATTACATTGCCTGAGTGGAATCTTTCCGAAAGCGAGGAGTCTGCTCAGCGTATCAAAAACCAGCAAGCCATGTTCGATTTCATGGACCAGCTCGCTCTCGCTATCGAACCCGAGCAAAGCTCGGAACCGAAGGACGGCGAAATGAACGAATTCCAATGGGAAGCATTCCTGCAAAAATCCGACGCGCGTAGCGATATGCTCATGGAGCTGTTCGAGAAATACGGCGACGACCCGAATTGCGAAGACCTGGTCGCCGAGGCGATGGGCTGGGAGGTCGAAAGCATCGAATACAAGGACGATGCCGAAGAAAAGGAAACGGATATCGACGCCGCACCGGGTAGCGAAGAGGAGGATTACATTCCAAACCATCCGCTCATTTCTTCCATGATGGACGTGACGTCGCGCATCTTCTTCGAGACCGAATCCCGCAAGCTGCTCAACGACGAAACCGGCAATCCCTGGAATCAGCTGCTTTGGCACTCTCAGCTCACGGTCAGCAAGCTCATCGGGGCGTTGGAGGACGTCGCCGACGATATGGAACCGGAACCCGGATTCGTCGTCGCAACCCTAAAGCGGGCCCTTCACCTTGTCCACCTGACGATTGCCACCCTAGAAGCGGCTAGTAGCTTGCAGGAGCGAAAAGAGGAATGGCAAATCGAAATCCGCAAAGACCTATTCGATCTACGCGAGTCGGTTCTCGACTTGATGCAAGCTTATCGAAAGCAAAGTTCTTAGCTCGAGCTACGATGAAGCCAAAGAAGCCAATACGCTCTTGGAAACGCGTATTCCCTTTTCAAGGACTTCTAGATTCAGGCTTTCGTTCGGAGCATGCAGATTGTCTTCCGGGAGAAAGAGGCCGACCATGACCGAATCCAAACCGAGGATCCGTTTGATATCGGCGATAATCGGAATGCTGCCCCCTTCTCTGAGAAACAATGCGGGTTTATCGAAGGTTTCCTCAATCGCCCGCTCCGTTGCCTCGAACGCCAAGGCAAGTCGCTTAGACTGCTCCGGTGGCGTATTGGGGCGGCCTGGCGGCACGACCAAATACGGAGCCCCTTCGTGCCCCATTTCCACAGTAGCCTTAACTCCCGCAGGCGTCCGATCGAGGATCGCCTGCTTGACGAGCGCTCCGACCTTGAAGGGATCCTGATTTCCAACCAAGCGGCAGGTAATCTTCGCCATGGCTTTCGAGGGAACGATTGTTTTGCTTCCCTCTCCCTGATAACCACCCCCCAAGCCATTGAACTCGAGCGTTGGCAAATAGCGGATCGCCTCGAATGGGCTGTAGCACGGGTGGGAGTGAAAGGCGTCAACTCCCAAAAACTTCCCGTAGGCAGCCTCATCGGATCCCAGAGACGTTAGCTCCTCGCGTTCCCAATCCTCCACTTCGGCGACATCCTCGTAGAAGCCCGGAACCGCGACCCGATTTTCCTTATCGTGCAGCGAGGCGCACACTTCGCACAAAGCCTGCAGCGGATTGTAGACGGCTCCTCCGTGCAGTCCGGAATGCAAGTCGCTGTTGGGTCCTTCGAATTCGACCTCCAGCGCTACGATTCCACGCAATCCAACAGTCACCACGAGTTGATCTTCGCTCGGGCTCAACGTATCGGAAAGCAACACCAGATCCGCATCCGAGAACGCCTGCTTCCGGGACTCGAGAAATGGCGTTAAGCTCGGACTTCCAATCTCTTCCTCGCCCTCGATGAGGAAGGTTATGCGGAGTGGAAGATCCGGGTTCTCCTCCAAGAGCTGCCCTACAGCCGCAATATGGGCCATCTGGGGCCCCTTGTTATCGGCAGCGCCCCGAGCATAGAGGCGACCCCCTCGTTCAACCGGTTCGAATGGGTCGGAATCCCACAATTCGATAGGGTCTGCCGGCTGTACGTCGTAGTGCCCATAAATGATGACATGCGGCCAGTGCGCTTCCCCCGTCCGCTTGGCGAGAACAATCGGATGAAGATCCGTATTCACAATTTCAACACTTAACCCCATCTTCGAAAACAGGTCGGCAAGAAACTCTCGCGACCCATCCATCCCCGCCTTGAACGCGGAATCCGTCGAGACGCTCGCATGACGCAGGTGTTCCTTCAACTTTTCAACCGGATCGAACATTCTCCGACGCAAACCAAAGGACCGAGGATTTGCAATCGATAATCGAACCGAATCCACATTCGTCACTCCCCTCTTGCCGCCGGATCCAGCGACGGCGCAGGACATATCAACCCAAACGGAGATTTTGCTCGAATCGCCAAGCCGTTACCCTTGACTTGGCAGGATGGGAATCCATTTTCCGACTGGATCCCAATCAGTTACTGTCTCCTACATGAAGAAACTTCTTGCCGCGAACCGCAGCGAAATCGCTGTCCGAATTTTTAGAAGCGCCACCGAATTAGGATGTCGCACGGTCGCCATCTACGCAAAGGAAGATCGCTTTGGAGTCCATCGATTCAAGGCGGACGAATCTTATCTCGTCGGAGAAGGACACGGTCCCGTTGCCGCCTATCTGGATATCGAGAGCGTCATTGCTCTGGCCAAAGCCAACAAGGTAGATCTGATCCACCCAGGCTATGGCTTTCTATCGGAAAACGCCGATTTCGCGCGGGCCTGCGAAGCGAATGGCATTGCGTTCGTCGGTCCGAGCGCAGACCTGCTTGGCCGTATGGGCGATAAGATCGAAGCCCGCAAGATCGCCGACCAGGCGAAGGTGCCCACCTTGCCCGGTACCCAGGATCCCATATCGGATCCCAAAGAGGCACTGCGCATCGCTAGAAAAATCGGCTTTCCGCTCATTATCAAAGCGGCGTTCGGCGGGGGAGGACGTGGCATGCGCGTCGTTAAGGACCCCAAGGACCTGAGGCCTTTCCTGGAAGAGGCGCAAGGCGAAGCCCAGCGGGCCTTTGGCAATCCATCCGTTTTTCTCGAGCGCTACGTCGAACGGGCCAAGCATATAGAAGTACAGATTCTCGGAGACAAGCAGGGCAACGTAGTCCATCTGCACGAACGCGATTGTTCCGTACAAAGACGCCACCAAAAGGTAATCGAAATCGCTCCTTCGATCGGCCTTTCCGACGAGGTCCGGGCCGAGCTATGCGAGGCGGCTGTAACGATCGCGAAATCGATCGGCTATTACAACGCGGGCACGGTGGAATTCCTGCTCGATCTGGATACGAGCGAGTGGTTCTTCATCGAAATGAATCCGCGTGTCCAAGTGGAACATACCGTTACTGAAGTCATAACGGGCATAGATATCGTGCGGAGCCAAATTCTCATTGCCCAAGGCCATTCTTTGCACGGCAAGACCATCGGCATTCCCAAGCAAGACGACATCCCTCGCAACGGAGTCGCCATCCAAGCCCGCATAACGACGGAGGATCCCGAAAAGAATTTCGCTCCGGACTACGGTAAGATTGTCAACTATCGCAGCGCCGCTGGCTTTGGCATTCGTCTAGACGGAGCCATGGGCGACACCGGCGCCATCATAACGCCTTACTACGACTCTCTGCTTGTAAAGCTGACCGCGTCTGCCCGCAGCTTCGAACTCGCCATTCAACGAATGGACCGAGCGTTAAACGAAATGCGTATTCGCGGGGTAAAGACGAATATCCCGTTCATTGAGAATGTCATCAGCCACTCCAAGTTCACCTCTGGAAAGGCAACGACAACCCTCATCGACACCACTCCGGGACTATTCAAGTTCAAGCGCCGCCAGGACCGGGCAACCAAGCTGCTCAGATTGCTGGGTGAAACCATCGTCAACGGCAACAGTCAGGTAAAGGACCGACCGGTTCCCGCCATGAACCTGCCAGTCATCGTTCCGCCCCACGACCGCATGGGCAAGTTGCCGAAAGGCACCAAGGACTATCTCGACATGCACGGGCCCGAAAAATTCGCCGAATGGACCCGCGACCAGAAGCGCCTGCTAATTACCGATACGACGATGCGCGATGCTCACCAATCGCTGCTCGCCGCCCGCATGCGTAGCTACGATCAACTGAAAGTAGCCGACGCTATCGCCCAACGAGCCAGCCAGCTGTACAGTTTGGAGTGCTGGGGCGGAGCCACATTCGACACGTCGATGCGCTTCCTTTACGAGAATCCATTCAAGCGATTGCGTCGCCTGCGCGAGCGCATTCCGAACATTTGCTTTCAAATGCTCCTGCGCGGGGCCAACGGCGTCGGCTATTCGAATTACCCGGACAATGTCATTCGCGGACTCATCAAGCACTCCGCGGAATCCGGCATGGATATTTTCCGCGTATTCGATTCCCTCAACTATCTCCCGAATCTGAAGGTAGCGATGGAGTCGATTCGCAAGGACACGAATTCCGTCTGCGAAGCCACCGTGTGCTACACGGGCGATATTCTCGATAAGAAGCGCGACAAGTACACCTTGAAGTATTACGTCAACATGGCAAAGGAGCTCGAGAAAATGGGCGCCCACGTCATTGCGCTCAAAGACATGTCAGGCCTTTGCACGCCTCACGCCGCCTACAAGCTCATCAAGACGCTCCGCTCCGAAGTTGGCGTGCCCATCCACTTCCACACGCACGACTCCTCCGGAATCGCCGGAGCATCCATCATCAAGGCTGCCGAAGCAGGCGTAGACGTCGTCGACCTCGCAGTGTCTTCGATGTCCGGACTCACTTCCCAGCCGAACCTCAATTCCATCATCAACGCCCTGAACGCGGACAAGCGCGTCACCAAACTCGATTTGGAATTCTTCAACGAGCTTTCCATCTACTGGGAAGCGGTTCGCCAGTACTACGAACCCTTCGACACGAGTCCCAAGTTCGGCAGCGCCGAAGTCTACATTCACGAAATGCCCGGCGGGCAGTACACGAATCTTCGCGAGCAAGCTCGCGCCCTCGGCTTAGGCGCCCGTTGGCCCGAAGTCGTGCGCTACTACCACGAAGTCAACGCCTTGCTGGGCGATATTGTAAAGGTGACTCCTTCCAGCAAAGTCGTAGGCGATCTATCGATGTTCCTGCTGACCAAGGGAGTCGAGCCCAAGGATCTCATTAATCTGGAACCCGGCACCGCATTTCCCGAATCCGTCGTCGATATGCTATCGGGCGGACTGGGCCAACCCATGGGCGGGTGGCCGAAGAAAGTGCAAAAGGTCGTTCTCGGCGATCGCAAGGCCTACCGCGGCCGCCCCAGCTCCCGGGCAGAGAAAATCGACTTGGATGCGACCCGCCAGGAACTCAATCGCAAGTACAAGGGCGATATCGGCGATGATGATCTCTATGCTCACCTCATGTATCCGCAGGTATACGCGGATCTAATGAAGTACGTCAGCCAATTCGGTCACGCCCGCACCTTGCCGACCCCCGCCTTCTTCTACGGCCTCAAGCCTGGCGAGGAAATCTCCGTGGAGATCGAGCAAGGAAAGACGTTGATCGTTAAACTAATTTACGTCAGCGAGCCGAATGAAGATGGCGAACGATCGCTCACCTTCGAGTTGAATGGCCGCCCACGCGAATGCGTCATTGTAGACCGATCCATCAAGACGGCCAGCAAGCGGCGAGAGAAAGCGGACCCGGCGGACAAAATGCAGATTGGCGCGCCCATTCCCGCTATGGTGAGCAGCGTATCCGCAACGGTCGGACAGCAGGTGAAAGCCAAGGAGAAGCTCGCCGTGCTCGAAGCGATGAAGATGCAGACCACTGTCTACGCCCTCGCTGACGGGGTAATCGAAAGCGTCGAAGTGTCCGCTGGCGATCAAGTGGACAGCAAGGACCTTTTGATTCGGATGCGCCCGCGCTAGAACTTGCATAGCGACGTTCCCGTCGCCACGAGCGCGATTCCATACTCATTCGCTCCCTCGATCAACCGAGCTTCCCCATCGCCGTCGAGTCCGGGATGAACCACGGTGTCGATTCCGCATCGTTTCGCCTCTTGGAGGGTTGTGACAGCTTCGATATCCGTATCGAATACCAATACCGAGTTCTCGAGCGAGCCTTCGAATTCGGCCAGACGCAACCAGACGCGGCCCTGATCGGGCAAGTCGCTTGCCAGCGCGATTACGCGCCCCTCACGAACGGCAACGCAGCCATCGGATTTCAAGTGACGCGAAAGCTTAACCCCAAATAGCATGTCTTCCCAGCAATCCACCAGAGGTTGCACCGAAGACGGCATACGCCATGCAAACGGATTTATCCCGACTCGATTGCGGTCTTGAGCGAGGGCGCCACCGACCATGGAAGCGACCTGTTGCAAGGCCTCGTACCCTAGCCCGTCCCTGCTTTTGACAAGGCGGACATTCGAAGGCAGGTTCCCTTCCTTCCATCTCGGGGCGAGGGCCGTGGAGAACGCGTCCGGACCGAAGACTTCCAACTCTTCCCTTCCCAACGTTCCATTCGCTACTAGCGTGGCTCCTTTTATTCCCGGGACCGTCGAATCTCCCAATTTATCGATGACTTCGGGAAGGGAATTGCCACTGGCCGCATTCACAAGGCTCCCGCGTTTGACTATCGCTGCCGTCGGCTTTTCGAATTCTCCGATAAGGTATGTCCCGAAAGATAGATCGACGATGCTCGGGTAGTCGAACTCCGAACCCTGGATGCGCTCGAAGTGTTCGAGAAAACTTCCGTAGAGGGCCGCTTTTTGCCGCGGCGTTTCGCCTGAATCGAGACTCAGGGCTCGTTTCCAAGCGAAACGAATCGATTTAGGGAAGCCGCTCAGCGCATCGATATCCGGGACCTCTCCACCGTGCGTCTCCAAGAAACGACCCACCGCTGCATCGAATTCCGCAACCGCCTGAAAAGCATTGCAGGCCTGATCCATAAGAAATGCTCGGCTTAAGCCATCCCTTCCAGATTCAAGCGCTTCCAAGACCTTTGGGTACGCAAGCGGGCTCCCCACGATCCCTATGCGATCCGGCTGGCGGGCGGCATTTCGGATCAGATCGACTATT
>CBFHHM010000003.1:191775-211110 GCA_965655705.1 Candidatus Pelagisphaera sp. | reverse complement strand
CGTGATCGAAGGAACTCAGAGCATTCTTCCAGGAGAGATATTCCCGCCCCACGCTCTCGACATCGTAGTAGTTCGCGACAAGCAAGGTTATCTCTCCAGCCCGGACAATCCGTTCGGCCTCCCCCGAAGGGATAGCGGGCCCGAAGACGGATTCGTCACTCGAACAGCCCTCCAACTCCAAAATTCGAAAACCATGGGATTCCGCCAATCGAGTCGTAAACTCCTTCAAGCCCGATCGATCTCGAACCGCTATCAGCGCCGTTCTTGCCATATCGCAATACCGTCGGTCCGCTCGCAGGCTTCAAGCAGAAAACGAGACAGCGCCCAGTGAGCTATCCGTCGCGGCAATAGTATTCTAGATTCCCGCTTTTCTCATTGAAGTCCCTGGCGCGATCGCCTACCCCCTTTTTTCAACTCAATGGAACCCATCGGAATCGGATGTATCTTACTCTTCACAGAACGGAAGGCGAAAGCGACACCCAAGCGCCATTTCAGGTCTCAACCACCTCCTAACGTACATATTGGGCGTATGCTTGAGGATTCCATCCGACCCATCGCGCGCCTCGAAATAATCAGCTATACCAATCTCGATTCATGAGTTTTCCCAAATCGGAGCTACTCGACGGCTTAGGCGTCACCCTTGACAAGCTCGATTACCACTACGGGTCTGGGGCGCCCGCCAGCGCGTCTCACGTATTCGTCTACCATTTGACAATCGCGAATCGATCCGAACGGCGTATCAAACTGCTCGGCAGAAAGTGGATCATATCTTCGATTGACGGAGAAAAGCAGGTAATCGAAGGAGACAAGATCGTGGGAGAAGAGCCGGACCTCGCTCCGGGCGAGTCGTTTTCCTACAATAGCTTCCACGCCTCAGGAGACGATTGCGCCGCGATCGGGAGCTTTCACGGCATCGATGAGTACGATAATCGCATCCATACGCTCATTCCTCGGATCGCGATGAGAGTCCCGGATCAGTCGAGTTGACTCGGCCCCGCCCTTCCCGACTTGACCCGTCAACGGGTTCGTCAATAACTAGTTGCCATTCACCAAATACATGGGTCAGCAACATCGCAAGAAAACCAAACGCATCCGCCGCAAGGCTTATCTCGTACGCAAACGCGAGCGCGCTCTCAAAGCAGCTAAGCGGAGCAAGAAGTAGAGCCTTCGAGGGCCTACTCGAATTCCTTCAATCAAGCTATGAGCCTACTCGGACTTGAAGATCGCGAGTGGATATTCCTAGCCACGGTCGTATATGCGATAACGACGATTCTCGGCAGCTATTCCACTCTCAAGCTCCGTCGCAAAACAGGTCGTCCGTACACCGTAGGACTCGTCGCCTTCGGTTGGATACTCCAAACGATCGGCCTCTACGCGCGCGGATTGCAGTACGGAGGCTGTCCCCTCGCCAATCGCTTCGAACTCGTCCAGTTCCTCGTTTGGTCCGCCATTGCGCTGTATATTTTCGTGGGACCGGCATTTCGGGTGAGCTTACTTGGTATGTTCAATTCGGGGTTCGCCAGTCTCCTTTCCATCATATCGCTGGCGATTCCCGCTTGGGACAGCCCGAGCCGGGAACCTATCTTCGGCGAATCCCCCTGGATCGAAACCCATGCCGCTCTCGCGCTTTTCAGCTACGGCGTATTCGGCGTTCTGACCCTCACCTCGTTCATGTATTTGCTGCAAAGCCGCAGCCTAAAGCAGAAGAAGATGGGCGGATTCTTTCCCTACATGCCGTCTATATTCGAACTGACGCAGATCAATTTGAGGCTGCTGGTCCTGGGGTTCCTGATACTTTCCTGTTCGCTTGCCATTGGAAGCGTCTATTGGACGCACTCGATCGACTCGGTCGAGGCGCTCAAGATCGGTGCAACCGTAGCCGTATGGCTCGCCTATGGAGTCCTGCTCCTTCTCCGTCTAAAAGAGAAGCTGTCTTACAAGCAATATTCATGGGCCTGCATCGCCATCTTCGCGATCGCCCTTCTTTCGCTCGATGCCGTGGATCGTTCCTCCTCGCCCGCTGAGGCCGCGATACGTATCGAACGCGTTTCGCCGCTTCTATGAGTCCGGAGCATCACGAACTGCTTCTCGTTACCGTAAATCACGAAACCGTTCCGATGGAGGAACGGGAACGCTACGCTTTGGACGAGACTCAAGTTTCCTCGCTCTACCAACTCATGGGCGAAACCGACGCCATCGAGGAGTCCATGGTGCTCAACACTTGCAATCGCTTCGAGCTCTATTTCAAGACGAACGATCCCCCTAGCGGGCAGGCCACGATATTCGAGGCGCTGAGCGGTTTCTATGGAATTCCATTGAACGAGCTGGAATCCCACGCGAAAACCCGAGGGGGACAGGAAGCGGTCAAACATCTCATCGAGGTGTCCGCCGGCCTCCGTTCGCAAATCACAGGGGAGGCCGAAATTTTCGGGCAAGTCAAAGAGGCCTATTCCAAGTGCCAACACTTCGGAGGCGCGGGAGCCGTGATAAACCGCATGGTTCAAAAGGGATTTCAAGCGGCGAAGCTCATCCGTCACACCACGCCCATCGGGCAAGGCCAGATCAACATTTCCAACGTAGCAGTGGATCTCTCATCGAAAATCTTCGGATCCCTCGAACGGGCCGCGGCGCTCGTGATCGGAACCGGCGAAATCAGCGAAAAGACAACCAAAGCGCTCCGCAGTCGGGGCGCCCAACGCTTCGGCATTGCCAGCCACAGTATGGAACGCGCCTGCTCGATAGCGGACGTCTGGGGCGGAGAGCCTCGGGCGCTCGATTCTCTGGAATCGTACCTGAATGCCTACGACATTCTCATTTCCGCAACGGATACCGAAACCCCGCTGCTCACGAAACAGATGCTCGATCGACTGCATCCAGCGCGTAAGAACCGTCCCCTCTTCCTCATCGACCTTGGATTGCCGCGCAACCTGGATGCCAATTGCGATGAGCTCGACAACGTATACCTGTACAATCTGGATGACCTGGCGAAAATCGCCGAGGACAATCTGAAGGAGCGCAAGGCGGCCATTCAGTGTAGCGAAACGATCGCCTCCCAGAAGTCCGACGCCATTTGGCGGATGCTGGAAAAGCGTGGCCTCGTCAACGCCTCCCCCAATCAAACAGGCTAGTTGCCGACAATGCGATTCGCCTCGCTGAGGAAAATACCCTTTAGATTCATCTCCAAGGCTTGGCGATTCGGCGAATTCTTCAGGGCGTCGCCCTTGCTGATCTGCCCTTCCTTGACCAGACGGAACAGTTCCTTGTTGAAGGAACGCGAGCCGGTTTCAGGCGATACGTCGAGCAACGATTGGATCTTTTCGAACTTGCCGTCTTTGATCATGTTTTTGACGACCGAATCAGCCACCATGATCTCCTGGGCAGGAACGCGACTGTCCTCTTCGAGGCTAGGCAGCAATTTCTGGACGATAATGCCGCGCAAGCTCTCCGAGAGCTTCCGGCGTACCAGCTCGTGCTTTTCCGGAGGGAAATATTCGAAGAGACGCATAATCGCCTGCTGAGAACTTGCGGCGTGCAAGGTCGTGAAGACCAAGTGACCTGTTTCGGCCGCCGCCATCGCGGTCTCGAAAGTCTCCGCATCGCGCATCTCGCCGATGAGAATGATGTCGGGATTCTGCCGCAAAACCGCTCGTAGGGCCTTTTGGAAATTCGGCGTATCGATACCGATCTCGCGTTGATTGAAAACCGATGTGTCGTCGATGAAGTTGTACTCGATCGGATCTTCCAAGGTGACGACGTGCTTTTCGAAATTCTGATTCACCCAATTCAACATACACGCCATCGTGGTACTCTTACCCGAGCCCGTGGCCCCGCAAATCAGCACGATTCCATCCTTCGCTCCCGCGAATTTGACAAGCGTATCCTCGTCGAGCTTCAGTTCCCGAAAAGTGGGAATCTTGCTCTTGATGTGACGGAATACCATGCTGACCGAACCGCGCTGTAAAAATGCATTTACGCGGAAGCGACCCGCTCGCTCCAGAAAGTAGGCAAAGTCGACTTGACCTTCCATTTCCCACACTTCCCGGAAATTTTCAGGAAGGCTTTGTTCGACGAAGGACAACGCATCATCCCCATCAATGGGTTCCATATCCACTTCTTCCAGGCCTCCATTGATCCGAAGCATACCCGCTTTGTCGGACTTGATTACAATATCGCTGGCTCCGTTCTCGACGGCGAGAAGCAGCAGTTCATCGAAGATTTCTACGGACATGAGCTCGTATGGGAGTGAGTTTCAATAATTATGGCGTTGCGCAGGTCTAAAGGGTTGACCGGCTATATAAATCGTCTTGGAACTCGAAACCTTCAATCTACACTCGAGAGAATTATGGCTGAAATGCGTTTCACAGGATCGATTACTGCAATGGCGACCCCCTTCGCCGAGGATGGCTCCCTGGCCGTGAAAGACCTCGAGAACTTCGTTCAGGATCAAGTCGAAGGCGGAATCGGAGCCCTTCTCCCTATGGGAACGACGGGCGAATCGCCCACATTGAACCACCAGGAGCACGCGGAAGTCGTCGAATGCGTCGTTGGAGCCGCCAAGGGACGGGTTCCCATTATCGCCGGGGCAGGTTCCAACTCCACTCGCGAAGCCATCGCCATGACCCGTCACGCCGATGAAGCGGGCGCGGATGGCGTGCTCCACGTAACCGGTTATTACAACAAGCCCACTCAGGAAGGCATTTTCCAGCATTTCTCAGCAATCGCCCAGGAAACCGACAAGCCGATCGTCCTCTATTCCATCCCCGGGCGATGTATCGTCGATATTTCCATCCAAACTGTCGAACGACTCGTCGCCAAGCACTCCAACATCCGACACATCAAGGAATCCGGCGGGAGCGTGGCTCGAGTAGACGAATTGAAGATGGCCCTCGGCGACGACATTACCGTACTCAGCGGCGACGACGGTCTCACCCTCGCCTTCATGGCTTCCGGAGCGGAAGGCGTCGTCTCCGTAGCTTCCAACCTATTTCCGGCCGAAGTCACAGCCCTTGTGGAAGCCGCCTCTCGCGGCGATCTTGGTCAAGCGGCCCGCATTCATAGGATTTTGTATCCGATCTTTCGCGACCTTTTCATCGAACCGAGTCCAGTCCCGGTGAAACTGTGTCTGAAGGAGCTCGACCTCTTTTCAACGGATAGAGTTCGTCTGCCCCTATGCGAAATCGACTCCGACAATCGCGCGGTCGTTCTGCAATCTCTCCGAAACGTACTCGAAGGGCGCGAAGCAATCGCAACCGCCAAGCCTTCCTAACCTATGAGTCTAAAAATTTGCATTAATGGCTACCATGGCCGAATGGGACAAGCGATCGCCGAAACGGCGACCGAGGCCGGACATGAGATCAGTGGAAAAGTCGACATGGGAGACAACCTCGAAGAGGCTTTGGCCGCTTCCGATGCGGTCATCGACTTCTCGTTCCACAATGTGACGCGAAGCGTTTTCGAAACCGCGGCCTCATTGGGGAAACCCATAGTCTGCGGTACCACGGGGCACACTCAAGAGGAACGCGACGAGCTACTGGAAATCGCTAAAACCGTCCCAACCGTTTGGGCAGGCAATTTCTCGATCGGAGTGAACCTCCTCTGCTATTTGACGGAGAAAGCGGCAGAGATCCTCCCGCTTTCCTACAACGCAGAAATCACTGAGATGCATCACCGTCTGAAGAAAGATGCCCCCAGCGGTACCGCCCTCATGCTGGCCGAATCCGTTTTAGGGCCCCGAAATCTAAGCTATGACGACATCCAGCATGGGCGCGAAGGCGTGGTAGGCGAGCGTGGCGAACGCGAAGTAGGGATGCATTCGTTGCGAGGCGGAGATGTCGTCGGCGACCATACCGTCATTTTCTCGGATATCGGCGAGCGCGTCGAACTATCCCACAAGGCTTCGAGCCGAGCCATCTTTTCGCGCGGCGCAGTCCGCGCAGCGGAGTGGGTAACTGGGAAGCCACCCGGCATCTACTCGATTCGCGACGTTCTCGGTCTCGCTTAGCCATCTGGATCGCCAATGATCGTTCTCATTGAAGGCAAGCTGCTTCGAGCCAGCCCCATTTCCGCGGTCATTTCCGCAGGGGGTCTCGGCTACGCAGTCAGTATTCCGGTCACCACTGCGGAAAAGCTGCCTTCCAATGGCGAAGCCGTTTCCCTTCACACCCACGCAGTCTACCGCGAGGATTCCCAGGCGCTATACGGATTCTGGACCGAAACGGAACGCGATTTTTTCGCGCTCGTCATTGAGAAGGTTTCTGGAGTCGGACCCAAAGTAGCGATCAGCCTCATGAGCAAGCTCTCGCTTAGTTCGATGGTAGACGCGATTCGCTCGGAAAACGCCGTCTTGCTCGCCAAGACCCCTGGCATCGGCAAGAAGACCGCAGAACGGATCATCATCGAACTCAAAGACAAGTTAGCAGGCTACTACCCCCCGGCCGAAGGACAAACGCCAACCGGATCCCATTCTCAATCGAGACCGGACTCAAGCTCTACCATCGACGATGCAGCCCTCGCTCTGCAAGCGCTCGGCTACAAGGCAACGGAAGCCAAAAAGGCTGTCGAAAAGGTCATTGCCAGCGAAGGCCCCAATCTGAGCACCGAGGCGATGATCAAGGCCGCTTTAGGCGGATAGCGGAGAATTCCGTACCCTCTCGCCCCTATTGGGAGCTGTGGTATACCCTCAATCCCATTCCCTCGCCGAAATCCGGAGTGGCTATCTTTCCGGATTTCGCAAGCTCGACCCTTACCGCCTCGCCAAGATCTTCGAACTCCTTGAAGGGATCTTGCAATTCGATCCCTTTGGTACCGAGCAATGATTCTTCGACGCCGAACGCAACCGTCTTGGACGACCAGGTTTCCTTCGATTTAAACAAACTGCCTAATCCGAGCACTGGCACGCGACGCTTCTGCAAACCCGCAAAGAGAATGCGCGGCTCTTCGCCGCTCGCAACGAACTCCGGTCCGGGAACTTCCGTCGTCGCCAACTCGGCGAATACGGGCTCGATGGTCTGGGCCGGACCATTGGACTCATGGGCCAACGGAGTCGCTCCTCCTTCAAAGAAAGGAACGAGATTGCGACCAGCCAGAGCCAGCAGGGCGAAGGCTGCCGCCATCCCGCCCAAAGCGTAAACCGTCTGCCTCAGCGAACGCCTCGAAGCCTTCGTGCGAAACCCAGCCCCGATTTGGGCGCAGGCCTTATGAATCTTGCAATATTCGAGAAAGAGCTGCTCGCGCTTCGGATCCGCGCGCGTATCCGCCATCAGCTCCGAAAGTTCGTCCGGAGCGATTTCGTTGTCCAAATACAGATTAAGCAGTTCTAGGAATCGATCCTGGTTCATAAAAGTTCATTACCCATGCGATCGCGCAAACTCTCGCGAGCCCGGGCGATTCGGCTCTTTACCGTACCTATGCTGATCCCCAATTCCGAGGCGATTTCATCGTAAGACAAATTGCGCACATTGCGTAGCGTCAGTACTTCGCGATGCTTCGGGTTTAACAATTCCATTGCCGCAGAAACGCGCTCCTGAAACTCGTTTGTTACAGCGACATCTTGGGGCGTTTCGATATCCGACGCAAAAATCTCCGCCAAGGTCGTGTCGGACTCGCCCCCGACCGCTTGGTCGAAGGAAATGGATTTGTCGCGCTTGCGGCGCCACCAGTACCAGTAGCGATTGCGAGCCAAGTTGGTCGCGATCTGGTAGAGCCAGGTGGAAAAACTGGAATCTCCCCTAAATTTCTCCAAGCCACGATGGGCTCGAATGAATGCATCTTGCGTTACTTCCTCCGCGTCCTGCGTATTGCGCAGTAGCTGCAGAACCATTGCGTAAATACGATCCCAATAGCGGCTTACCATTTCTTCAAAGGCCGCTTCATCGCCCGCCTTGAATCGGGCCACCAAGGCCTTGTCCAGCGCCACTTCTTGAGCTTTAGTCGACATAGTTGTTTCGCTCATTCGACGTTCCTCCTTTATTAAAGTTCCCAATTTTTCCTCCTCCTACCCTAATTTTGAAAATCGTCCCGATGCTCGCGGATCTGCAAGCCAGGCGAATCTCTCATTTCGGTGGTACGCTGATTTAGACGATCCCTGAATCGCATTCATTCAATGTTTTTCAGGAACATTTTCCGCGGTGGAACCCGTTCCCTATTAGCTACTACGCGCAAACTCAGCCTCCGGTTGCCGAAATCGGAGCTAAAAGACGCTTTTACCAAACTACAAAAACCCCTTCCAAACCTGCACTCGACCAGGCGATTTGACCCCGGCGCTCGGCAAATTTTCAGTGATAGATTGGGACTTGAAGATCGCTCGCTTTAACCAGCGGCAGTCCCCGAGCTAACTCTCGGATTCAACGTCAGGGTTGCTATCTGGGCTCGATGAGGAACTCCCTTGCTGAACCAGACCATGGATTAGAACTCCAGCCCCAAAGATGAAAGTGACAATCAGCCCAGCGCCAAACAATAGTTGATCGCTCATTTACTACCCCCAACCAATATAAGAGCCCCTGCCGAGCAGATTGAGGGAACCCAAATGCCTACGTAAAGGCCCTGGTCGTGGTTGCCGGTGAACCACAGGGAGACCGAAAGCAGGAACGATATTCCAGCGGCAATTAGAAAGAAAGACTTCGCTTTTAACTTATTCATTGATACATCTTTAATTGTTCATATTGGTGTTGAAGAACTAATATCCTCTAATTGAACAGTTTTAACGAGCTTTATTGAGCTTAATAAGCGTCCTGAATCAGTTCACTTATTGTTCATTTGAGAAGTTTTGTTGTTCAGATTTCTCGTTGCGTCTCATGCGCGCCATACGCGTCGGGTCCTTTCGTTTGCGTTGAGATCTCAAGCGTTGAACTGTAATTATGCGCTCGATGCCCTCATGGTGGGGCTGGTCATTGAAGCCACGCTCGCGACTAAATCCTGCCCGAAAATGTCGATTTCACTTGGCAATCGAAATCGAGGCAAATCATAACCCTTAATTCCAACTCTTTCGGACCCTTCTACACGGCAGACTTAGTTCTAAGCTAGTAGACCCCGAAACCCTCCAACCAACAAAATCCGCTAACCCTTCCGCTCAATGGCGATGACCGATTGCCCAGTCTGCAGCAAGCGAATCACTGAAGGCGCCCGCAAATGTCCCTTTTGCAAAGTCGAACTATCGCAATTCGCTCCCGAGTTTATAGAGCCCGAAAAGCCCAAGCTCATTGAATGCGAGCTTTGCTCGAACGAGATTTCGTCGGAAGCCACTCTACGCCCCAAATGCGGGTACCCAAATTAAACCGCGGAAATCGCCGAAAGCCTCAAGGACTCGCAGACACCGCCAGAAAAAAATAAATCAGGTGGGAGCTTACTGTTACTTTTTCTACGTTTCATAGCATTGAATTCAGTCAGGGCTATTATCAGCGAATCCGATGCATCAATAGACCCCAGACAGCCTCAAATGGAATGGGCATGGAGTGGGTTTCACGGGGAACTCGCTCGCCATTAAAGGCCTGACTTCGCGATCCCGTTTCCTCAGAGCATGTCGAGACGGCATGGTTGGGTAGATGCGATTACATCTACGCCCGGATACCCTACAGAGTCCGCAATCGGTTCGGAGGAATGTCTGCGCAATCCAAACCAATTTCCGCTTCGCCGGTACTACAATTGGAATCATCGCCGAAAACCGAATCAAACGCCCATGGAGTCTCTCCAGGGTCACAGGTCTTATTGAGAAAGCGCTTAAGCCCTTTAAAAAAGACACTTATACTGGTGGGTCGTCTGGGACTCGAACCCAGAACCAATTGCTTAAAAGGCAACTGCTCTACCGATTGAGCTAACGACCCCAGCTCTAAAATCGAGAAGGTCGCTATTGAGCGACGAAAGAATCCAAAAGCAAGCAGTTTTTCGGCGAATTCTCGCCAAACGCGAATCCACCTGCATCGACGCTCGCAACCGGTCCCCTTTTTTATACGTTTATCGAATCGCAAGACCCCTATTAATCTCAATTCCAGCCCCATTCCCAAAATGAAACCACGCCTCTCGATTGCGCTGAAAATCCCTATTGCCGCTACCGCTTCGCTAACCCTGGCCGGTCTCTTCGCGCAACAAAGCCCTGACAACGGAGGCGGTCCCCAAGCAGGTGGCGTTCCCCGGGACGAAGCCCCCATTTCTGGCATGATCGCTGCCAACGACGCCAATAAAGATGGGGCGCTAACCAAGAACGAAGTCGCCAAATTGAGGAATTTCTCGGAAGCCCTATTCGATGCTATCGATACGAACGGCGATGGAAAAGTATCGCTGGCCGAAGCGCAGGTTGCGGATCAGGTCGATACGCAGAGGGGTCCCGCCAAACGCATCCAATTCGAGGGTAAAGAGTGGATCGCCGATCACGCCATTAGCGCGAAAGTCGTTCCTTTCAAAGGCAAGCAAGCCTTTCATATAGTTGGTCGAGAGCAGTGTCTGGTCTACCTGCCGATCGACGACTTCCAAGATGGCACGATCGAAGTCGATATCGCCGGAGACGTATTTTCTGGCATTGGGTTCAGAGTCCGAGACAACGGGGGGCGCGCTGAAAAGCTATACTTCCGTCCCCAAAACGCCAATACAGAACGGCATGAAAACACAGTTCAATACGCGGTCATTGGACGGGCAGACGGACACTGGAGCCAACTCAGAAAAAATTTTCCAGGCAAGTACGAAACCGGAGCCAATATGTCAAAAGGCGAGTGGTTTCGGGCCAAGTTGGAAATCGAAGGCGAATCGCTGAAAGTCTATGTCAATGGCAACTTCCTCCTGACCGTCGACCCTATGTTGGACGGCATAAGCAAGGGTTCCGTTGGTGTCTGGGGATGGGATTCGTATTTCGCAAACTTCAAGTATACGCCCGCCAAATGAGCGGATCTTGAATCCGGGACTGGGCGATTGGATCGCCATAGACCCGCTTTCAGCCGTCGAGGGCGAGCGATTCGTCGAACGCCTAGACGCTCGCTTCTAGCGCTCGATATCGTCGTTCGAGCAGATCGATCATGGACGCATTCGTTCCCAATAACGGCGTCTGCATAATCGCGTGGCCGTTTTCGCTCCAAGAACTCGCGGCGCAAATGCGTTCGATGTCTCCACCCGGGCCGGCATGTCTTCCCGGAAAAAGGAAAAGCCGGCTCAATACGATCGAACTGGGACGTTCCTTTGCTGCCTCCTCCAGAGCAATTTCCAACAGAGGTTCATTGAACGAATAGCGCGCCCCCTCTCTTCGCTCCATCGAACAGGCCATCACTCGCCCTACTCGACTTCCAAGCCTTTTAGCCAAGTTCAATGCCAATCGATCGCGACAGGCTGCCACTTCTTCGTAGGGACTGCCGTGATCGACTAGCAAAACCGCCGGCTCGCCTGTGGATTCTCCAACCACCCGGTTGCATCCGACCGTATCCAAAACCTGGAACGCGTCATGAAACAAAATCGTCTCGAGGGCATCGTCACTCGGCGATGCCAGCGCCTCGGCCCATTGAATCCGCCTCCCCTCCTCTTCATTTTCGAACTCCTGCCCCAACTTACGAGCCTGGCGCAGGCCATAACTCGGACCGAAGAAGAGCGGCAGCACGGCAATACGTCTAGACTCGCTCGAGGATATTTCCTCCAAGCAGTCTTTCCAAATCTTGCCAGGAACCCCATCCAGCTCGCGCGGATCAACTCGATTGCTGTGCAAAACGGATACAGGGTCCACAGAACGCCCGATCCGGGCGCTCAGCAACTTCGCCAACGACCGCGCTTGCCGCACCGATTCCCCGCTCAGGGAACCATTGTCCAGCAATACTACGCGGATTTCATCGCTACTGCCCTCGCTATTCATAAGAAATCTCCAACAGACCGTTATATTTCTTGCCGAAAGGGGACAACACCCAATAGTCCTTGGTAATTAAAGCGAATAGTTCTATGATATCTAAAAAGTCCATCCTTTACGTTCTCATCGTCGCCTTCGCAGTCGGATTCGTTGGCTGTAAGAAGAAGCCCCGCCGCCCCAGCCCACTCGATACCGTTATGGGCGACAGTTCGGGCTCTGGCAGCGAGAACTTTCAAGGTCTCAACGATGGCGGAACGCAATTCGTCGACGCAGGCGAAGCGCTGCAAACGCGTGGGATGGATGGCGAACGCGGCGAACGCGGTATCATTTCCGTAATGATCTACTTCGATTTCGACTCGTCCAGCATCAAAGCGAGCGAGCGGGCCAAGATTGGCGCGGCCGCCGATTATTTGCGCCAAAACCCCGGACACTCGCTTATTCTCGAGGGACATTGCGACTGGCGGGGCACTCCTGAATACAACTTAGCTCTCGGAGAGCGTAGGTCCGCTAGCGTGCTGCAATACATGGAGACGCTCGGCATTTCCGGCGCAAGCCTGGAGACCCTTTCCAAAGGCGATCTCAATGCAATCGAAGGGGCGGATTCCACACAGATGGCGCTCGATCGACGCGTCGAATTCCTGGTCGTCCGATAGACACCCGTTTCTTTCCCTTTCCAACGCCCGCTTTCCATCAATTGGAGCGGGCGTTTTCTTTGGTCTAGAACGCGCTCCCCAATCGGACCGATTTCGTTTATCCACCGCGCCTAGAGGCGTTTCCGCAATTTCCAATGGTTAATAATATGCGCATTAAGGCTGGACAATTTGCTTACCTATGGTTGCCTCCCAGCTTACCAGACGACGGTTTTCTGCACCCTCCTCCTTTCAGCTCCCCTTTCCCTTTTTTGCTAAGGAACGCGGCTAACCGACAGGTAAACACTAATCCCTAAACACGATCTGTTTTTATGACTAATAACGAAATACATCGCGATAGACTGCTTTGGGCGGGCTTTGTCGCCATCCTAGCAGCTGGAGTAGGCTTTGCCGTACGCGGCGGCATCTTCGACAACTGGGCAGGAGAATACGGCTTCACCGGCGCTCAGCTCGGCGCCATCGGCGGAGCGGGCTTTTCCGGCTTCTGTTTCGGCATCATCATCGGCGGCGTCATCGTCGACAAGATAGGCTACGGAAAACTCGTATTCCTAGCGTTTGCCTGCCACGTGCTCTCGGCTTTTGTCACGTTCGCTCCTGGAGCGGACGCCGCAACCTCCAGCGCCTACAATTACCTCTTCTGGGGTATGTTCATATTCGCCTATGCGAATGGAACGCTTGAAGCGGTGGCCAATCCGCTCGTCGCGACGCTTTACCCAGAGAACAGAACGCACTACCTCAATATCCTGCACGCCTCGTGGCCTGCAGGCATGATTGTCGGAGCGCTCGTCGGTTGGTACCTCGACGACCAGATGGAGATTCACTGGAAGTGGCAGCTTGCCATCTATCTGGTTCCCACCGTCGTCTATGGCGTCATGTTCATGGGCCAGAAATACCCACGCTCCGAAGCGGCAGAAAAGGGCTTGGGCTTGGGCGAAATGCTCAAGGACGTTGGCATCCTTGGCGGCTTGGTCATTTGCTACCTCGTCTCGCTCTTCCTCGGCTCCAGCGTTTTGGCGCCGCTCCTCGGCGCCGAAAGCGCAGGTACTGCGAGCACCATAGGCTACCTGCTTGGATTCGCGTTCCTTTTGATCATCGGCTTCATCACCAAATTCTCGATGGGCTCCCTCCTCATGTTCATCCTCTTCGTCGCTCACTTGCTCGTTGGCGCCGTCGAGTTGGGGACCGATGGATGGATCCAGAATATCACCGGCAATATCCTTTCTTCAACCGAGGGCAAGTGGCTCTTCATCTGGACGTCGTCTATCATGTTCGGACTCCGCTTCTGCGCTCACTTTATTGAAAGCAAGCTGGGACTCTCCCCGGTCGGTATCTTGCTCGTTTGCTCGGTACTAGCAGTAGTCGGCTTGATTATGGCATCCAGCATGACGGGATTCGTCAGCGCCATGCTCGCTCTCGGCATTTACGCGGTCGGCAAGACCTTCTTCTGGCCGACCATGCTCGCTGTCGTAGGCGACCGATTCCCTCGATCTGGCGCCGTCGCCATGAGTATCATGGGAGGCATTGGGATGCTCTCTGCCGGTCTGATCGGATCGGTTGGTCTAGGCTTTGCGAAGGACCACTATGCCGGTCAGGAGCTCAAGGCTCAAAACGCAGCCCTTTACGAACAAGTTAAGTCGGGAACTCCAAGCTCCTTCCTGGGAATGACGACGGTCGGCATCGACGGTGGAAAGCTCTCCGAAGCCCAAGGACGCATCGGTTCCGGTGAAGGATCCGATGAAGACCAAGCGATCGCCGAAGCGAGTATCGTAGGCGACCGCAAGACCTTGAAGGCAGACGCCTTGATTCCTGCTACGATGGCAGTCATCTACATTGCGATCATGCTCTACTTCAAATCGCGCGGCGGATACAAGCCGGTCAGCATCGAGGAGCAAGAATAAGCGAACCGCATAAGGCTGAATTTTAAGAGGCGCTGTCTTAGGACAGCGCCTTTTTTGCGTTCGCCCGCAAACAAGCGAAACGTAGCGGTGGATCTCCGGACCACCAACGAATCTTCAACCGAGAATGCCGCTACTCCCCAAACCCTGCTTCAGGTCAGCGCCCAATCCAGGGAACACGGCCGCTACAATCGCTCCACCATCACGTCGAAGTCCTTAGGTCCTGACTCTCCCGATAGACTTTCAATCCACACATCGAGCATCCCATCGCCTGCTTCCAGCACGAACTCCGCTGTCCGTTGGCCCGATGCCAGGCGTACCGCCCGACGCTTCCCCATCCAATCGATCACGAGATTGCCCGCCCGGTTTCCCGAGGCGCTCGCGTCGATTCGAAAGCGGGCTGTCTCGCCAATTCGAACGGGCCAGCCCAGTGGCTCCGCATCGGTTCCATAAACCCTGTGACCATCCTGGTAGCGGCACAGCAGAGAGGGATTCTCGTACGGAGTTCCCAATTCGATCAGTCCTGGCCGAAACCCGCGCGTCGCCTCCATCTCTGTAAACCACGCCTCGTACGATTGTCGAAGCGATTGGAGGCGTTCCGGTTTCTCCGAAGCGATATTGCGCCGTTCGCTCGGATCTTCCTGAAGATCGTACAAAGCGATTTCCAGGTTTTCGTAATTCGGCTGAAAATGGGCTGCGTTCGCGGTTTTGGGGTAGCTCACGAACTTGTATCGCTGATCGAATCCCGTGGCGTTTTGATAAGGGGCTTGGGCAATCGACTTGATGTGTTGGGTAAACAGCGTTCGGGTTGGCCAATCGCCACTGGATCGCTCGCTTTTCCAAAGCGGCAGCAAGCTCATCCCGTCGATGACGCGATCCTGAGGTCCTTTCGTCCCAGCGATCTCCATTAGGGTCGGCATAACATCGATGTGGGCCGCAATCAGATCGACTCGACGCCCGCCTTCAATCTCTCCTGGCCAACGCGCATAGAACGGTACGCGTATTCCGCCTTCGTACACGCTGGCTTTGTTCCCGCGCATACCCGCATTGTAGCGGCCTGAGGTCGGCCCGTTGTCCGTCATGAAGATCACCAAAGTTTCCTGGCGGATTCCTTGCGAATCGATCGCATCCAGCAAGCGACCGAAATTCTCGTCGAGGTTCTTAAGCATGCCGTAGATTTTGGATACTTTCTCGTCCAGTCCGGCCTTCAAAAAAGGAGCGCTGTATGCATCACTGACTTCTAGCGGGGTATGGGGTACATTGGGCGCGATATAGATGAAAAAGGGCGCCTCCCGCTTCCTCTCGAGGAAAGCGATCGCTTCGTCAAAGAAGAGATCCGTACAGTAGCCTTTTTCCTTGATGCGCGCCCCATTTCGCCAAACGACCGGTTCGAAGTAGTTCGCATCCGTATCCGGGGTTTGCCCGATTCCTCCAGACTGGTGGATATACACCTCCTCGAACCCTTGGTCCTGGGGCCGCATCGGATAGTTGTCGCCTAGGTGCCACTTCCCGAAAATCCCCGTTCGATAGCCCGCGCCTTTCAACGCTTCAGCGATGGTCACCTCATCGTCCCACATTTTCGCCGCCCCTCGAGATGTGTGCAAAATTCCAGTGCGCAAATGATACCGTCCAGTCATCAGGCTAGCCCGCGTGGGAGAGCACAATGGGTTCACGTAAAAGCGATCCATTCCCAGAGACTCCGTAGCGAATCGATCCAAGCGGGGGGTATCGATGTCGGGATTCCCATGGACCCCCATATCGCCGTAGCCTTGATCGTCCGTCATAACTAGGACTATGTTCGGAGCTTGGCCGACGCTCGCTACCGACAATAATCCCAAGACCGCAAGAAGCGCCGTTTCTTTTCGCATGTAAACTATTCTGCCTCCATTACCGACAAGTTCAATCTTTCAACGCGCTTGACCCTTCCCAACAGTACCGTGACAGTTCCGAGCGACACTCCAATGCCGCAATTCAAACCACAGGAATCGACTGGCAACTGCCTCCTAGCAATCGGTCTTTCAGTCGGCCTATTCGCATTGGCGGCCTGTAGCGATTCCCAACCGCTTTCCCCCGTGGAAATCGAGAAAGCGAACGTCGCCTACCAATCCTGTCTCATTTGCCACAGCGCCCAGGAAATGCAGCGCGGTCCGATTATCGACGGATTGCCCGCCTGGTACGTCGAAGGGCAATTGCGAAAATTCCGCGCGGGCGTTCGCGGCGAGAAGCCTGGAAACCGATCCGAATACTTAATGGCGTCTGCCCGCGATCGAATCGGAGACGACAAGCAGATCGCGCTGCTCGCCCGCTACATCGAGAGCCTTCCCCCCCAGAAACGTCACCCCGTCATTCGCGGAGAGGCCGCAAAGGGGAAGATACTTTACATGCGTTGCATCGCTTGCCACGGCGATCGCGGTCAAGGGAATCAACTGCTGAAGTCGCCTCCTTTAAACATTCAAGAGGACTGGTACCTGCTCGACCAACTACGCAAGTATGCAAAAGGCCAGCGCGGTTATCATGCGGACGACATCGAAGGTCAGCAGATGGCGGTGGCCATCGCAGGCCTCGAGGATCAGGACTTCAAGGACCTCGTCGCCTATCTGCAAACGTTCGAGCCCTGAGCCGGAATCAATAGGCCACGAATTCCTGGAGAGCCGTTTTCAGCTTCGGATAGGCGAAAGCGAATACCGCAACGAGCGGTATCATTCCAAGAGTCGATCCCGCCATCAAGACCGCTTGCGGAGAATTGAGGCTGCTACCGTACAATGCCGCTAGACTGAGTGGCAATGTGCGAACATCTGGACTGTGAAGTATCAGCAAAGGAATGACATGCGCATGCCATGCGAGGACGAAATGGGCAAACCCGAAAGCCACCAAAAACGGTTTCATTAGAGGCAAGATCGCTAGGTACATCCGAAATTCGGAGGCCCCTTCTATTCGCCCTACTTCGAGCAGCTCTCTTGGAATCTGCCTAAAGACCCGCGTAAAAAACAGCAGCCCCAATCCGCTAACCATACCCGGCAAGGCAACCCCTAGCGGATTATCGAAAAGCCCCATGGCATTGACCCAGGAAAAGAGAGGCAGCGCTATCATCTGCGCCGGAATGAACAAAGTCATCGCTCCGAGGACGATCCACACGCCACGACCCTTGAACGAATGAACGCCCAAGACGAATCCAGCCATCGACGCCAAAAATGTAGCCCCGACCCCTTGCCCCAACGCTATCAACGTCGAATTCGCTAGGCTTCGCCAGAAACCGAAGTACGTGCCGTCCGTCAGGATCGCATAGAACTGGCCACTCCAGTTCGATGACCAGAATCGGCTTGTATCGAATAATTCGCTATTCGTCTTAAAACTGCCCAGAGCCATCCACAGAAGCGGATACAAGAACGCCAACGAAGTCGCTAGCATCGCTGCGGCAGCGATCCATCGTATCCAAACGTCTCGATTCAAGAGAACGTTCCTTTCCAGAAATTCCGAGGAGCCAATACGAGCAAGAGCAGCATACCTGCGAGCCAGGGAACGATTGAGAGGCTAACGGCCGCGCCACTGCCGAATCCACCGCCTATAAACGCTTTCTGATAGGCATAGGACACCAGCAGCAATCCGGCATCGTTCGAACCGCCCGATCCGCCAAACAATACATAGGATCCCGCGAATTGCGCAAAGCAATCGATGATAAGGTAGATCAGGCAAAAGAGCAGGGTTGGAGCGATCAGAGGCAAGGTGATCCTTGCAAATCGCTGCCAGGGAGTAACCCCATCGATCGCCGCCGCGTCCAGGAGCTCGCGGGGGCGCGCATTGAGCGCGCACAATAGGAAGAACGTCATGAAGCCCGTCCAGCGCCACACCGCTTGAATTACGATCGCCGACAAAATGTAATCGGGATCCGAAAGCCAGTTGATCGCTTCGAAGCCGAGCGGTTCGACAATCCACTGATTGAGTAATCCCTCCTTTCCATGAAACACCAAAAGAAACAGAATCGCTAGTACGGTTGGCGGACATAGCCCCGGGACCATGAATGCGAAGGTTAAGGGCCCCCTTATCCTAGGGCCGCACGCCGCCAGAGCGTGAGCGGCCACCATCGCAAGGCTCATCGTTATCGCCAAGGTCAACGCGCCAAAGGTCACCGTATTGGAAACCGCTTTCCAATAACGACCATCGCTCAGCAACGAAAGGTAGTGGTCGAATCCGACAAACGTCGACGGCCCCCAAAGCGTGTCGGATTCGAGACTCAACTGAACCCCATTGAAAAGCGGAACGGCCCAGAAAAGGCCCAGGAAAAGGAAAAAAGGCGCTGCCAGTCCAATCCGCCCCCAGGGCAAGTCTGCTCGCAAAAGAGGGGATCGCATGCCGATTCGGTGGACGCCCTCCCCTTCCTAGTTTCCGTCTGGCGGACCCATGGGAGTCTGCAGCTGCTCTCGAAAGCGCGTAAGAGCCGTACGGGCATCGCCCTCCCCATACATGACGCTGCTAAGCAATCCCTCGCGTATCATGAATACAGCCATAGGCCGAAGAGGATTCATCGCTACCTGCGGGACATCGTCGGCTAGCCCGACCAATATTTGCCCCATAGAGTCGTATCCGAAAAACGGTTGCGGCTGCAGCAATCTAATGTCCTCGAATGCCGGTTTGTAGGCCGGAAAACTATTTCCCTGAAGGAAGCGTTGAGCATTCGCCTCCGGATTAGTCATGACGAACTCAATGAACTTCCAAGATTCGTCGATAACCTGGCTACCCCGATAAATGACGAGTCCTTGACCCGCGAACGTCGAGGTACGCACGGAATTGGGATTCCCCTCCTCGTCAGTCCAGGCAGGCAATGGCATGATTCCCCACTCGCCCTCGAGTTCCGGGGAGAATTGCTGAATCATATCGAGGCCATACCAATCCGCTCCCATAATCGCCATGATCTCATTGTTCGCCACATCTCCTCCAAAAAATACGGGGTCGAAGATGGTGCTTCGATCGGGCATGAGTC
>CBFHHM010000003.1:174898-191677 GCA_965655705.1 Candidatus Pelagisphaera sp. | reverse complement strand
CCTACTCTGGACTGAGCGAGCTTGCCCATAAAATCCAAGGTTTCGACAGCGAGCTCGAAATCGGGCAAAATCGTTCCGTCATCGCCGAACAGCGTACCGCCGCGCTGGCGCAACAGCATGCCGAAGTAACTGGGATCCATAGCGAGAAACGACTGATTTTCCTTAATCAGCTCTTCGCCGATCCGCATGACATCGTCCCAAGTTTGAAATTGGCTAGGAGAAAGGCCGTATTGCTCGAAAAGATCCCTACGGTAGTAAATAACGACAGCGCTTAGGGACTGAGGAAGGCCAAGCGTTTTACCAGCATGGGAGAAGAGGTCCATCCGCTGCGGCATGAGCTTAGTATCCAATCCCGCCTTTCGAACCCGATCCGTCAAATCGACGAAAGGCGTTTCCTCATCCTTCAGATACATGCCGAAGAATACTTCGTCGAGCTGAACGATATCGGGAGTATTCGTCTGCGTCTTCAACGCGATCGCCAACTTGTCCGGCATTTCTCGAAAGCCGAAAGCCTGTACGTTCGCTTCGAAATCGGGATCCACCTGGTTCTGATAGAGACGAACCATATTATCGTAGTAGATCTTATCCTGTTGGGAACTGATCCAAATATCTACCGGTTCGCATATGGCGAGCGAAGCGACAGCCAAGGTCGCCAGCGCCACGCTAGCGCGGACTATTCTAATCACGTTCGGTTGTGGAAAGTCTTTCATAGCAAATCGATAATCCCTTTAAACCACAGTCCTAGGAGCAATCCTCGGCTACGTCCAGAATTAAGCCTGTCTCGACTTCTTTGGACAAACCCCAGCGCTTTTTGCTCCCCTTATGAGCGAACTGCCCTAGCGTGGTCTTCGAATGGCCGAAATCGGAAAAAGCGCCCGTCTGGAAATCCTCAAGCAATCGCCGCAAGGGCTCTACTTGGATGGCGGGCCGTTGGGCGAGATTCTGCTACCGCGCTACCAAGTACCGGACTGGGCCGAAGTGGGCGAGACTATCGCGGTCTTCATTTACTGCGATTCAGAGGATCGCCCCATCGCGACGACGCGAACGCCTCTCGCCCAAGCAGGT
This sequence comes from Candidatus Pelagisphaera sp., assembly GCA_965655705.1. Taxonomy (GTDB): domain Bacteria; phylum Verrucomicrobiota; class Verrucomicrobiia; order Opitutales; family Opitutaceae; genus Pelagisphaera. The sequence goes on along the minus strand of CBFHHM010000003.1, from coordinate 190,612 downwards.
CAATTCGCTTCGCTGGAAGTGGTTTCCGTACATCCCAAGCTGGGGGCCTTCCTCGACTGGGGACTGGACAAAGACTTGCTACTCCCTTTCCGGGAGCAGAAACGGCGACTCCGTCCAGGTATGCGAGCGGTCGTCTACGTCTACTGCGATTCGGTCAGCCAACGCGTTGTCGCCAGCTCTCGTCTCCGCCGCTACATCAGCCCATACAAGCCGAATTTCAAGGAGGGCGACGAGGTCGACTTAATTGTCTTCGATGAAACGGACCTCGGGTTCAACGCAATCGTGGACGGATCTCACCTCGGCTTGCTCTACAAGAGCGAATTGTCGGAGCCGCTCGAATACGGACAAACGCTAACCGGCTACATCAAAGCGATGCGAGACGACGGAAAAATCGATCTTCGCAGAGACGCATCCGGCTATCGGCGGGTTTTACCGCTTGCCGAAGATATCTTCGATGCAGTCGTCGAAGCGGACGGATACCTTCCCTTCAACGATCGATCTAGCCCCGAAGCGATTCGCGACCGATTCGGAGCCAGCAAGAAAGCGTTCAAACAAGCGCTCGGCTCGCTCTACAAGCAGCGACGCATCGCCTTTAAGGACGATGGCGTCGTTCTAGTGAGGGAGGGTTCCTCCGCCGACTCGGACTAGCTAGTTGGATTGAAACCGCTCAACAAGCGCTTCTCCACCAAATCCTCAAAGATCTTTGAAGTAGGAATCCAGTAGGCTCGCCGGCTTTTTGGTCCGGCGCTCTTTCTTTTTCGGCCGAGGCGTTGCCGCTTCTCCCGCAACATTGGTTCCGCCTGCAGAGCCACGGGTTTTGGCCATGACACGCTCCGGTTGCGTAATGGGAATCTGGCTCACATCCAGTTTAGGAAGCAGCTCGCCCAACACGCCATAGTCAGAGGGCCCCTTCTTCAAATCACCCAGAATCCCCTCCTCTATCTCAGAAGCAATCGTTTCCTGGATCGCCTCGGAGACAACGGGACTTTCCGGCTCGACCTCCGCTGCGACTACAACTTCCTCTTCGATACCCTCCGGCTCGATTTCCACTGCGCCTGCAAATTGCTCTTCGAGGCTCTCCGGCTCGATCTCCCCTGAGACCGCGACCTCCTCTTCGATACCTTCCGGCTCGGTCTCCGCTGATACTGCAACCTCCTCTTCAAGAGGCTCCGGTTCAATCTCGCCTGCAACCGCAATCTCCTCTTCGAACGCCTCCGGCTCAAATGCAGCCTTCTCTTCGTTTGCTTCCGATTCGAGCCCCTGGACCGGGTTCATCGTCTCGTCAGATTCCGAGAATACCCCTTTAGGCGTTTCGTCAGACGTTTCCTGGGCACCAGTTAGCGTCCCCTCCGCTTCAGCATCGCGTTCCTGATCACTGGCCAAACGGACCAGTTCTTCGCTCCGTCTCCTCCTCCGGGCTACTGCTTGAAAAATCGATTTATCCATCCTTTTCCAATAGGTTTTTCCAAGCTCCACCCTAGCCGATTCGAACCGCTTGTAAATAGTCCCAATCCAAACTGATTTCAAAGAAGTGTTAAATCCTCTCCGGACTTCGCTTTGCGCAGAGATACCGCCAAGATTCCGAGACGCGCGCCGAACTATAGAAACAGCTTAGTCAACCAACTGAAATGGCAGTAAAGATTAGTTTTCTCAATTTGAAAGGCGGCGTGGGCAAAACCTCCCTGCTCGTCAATGTAGCGTCCTGTCTCGCCTATATGGGCAAGCGAGTGCTCGTCGTCGATTTCGATCCCCAAAGCAATTCGAGCATTTGGCTAATGCGACTCGATCGCTGGAATGCCCTGAATAGAGACCCTTCGAATTTCATACTCAATTCGTTTAGCGAGGGCGGCTCGGGATTAGCGGGTTGCATTCAAAAAGACGTCGTTTGCAATGCCGACGACGAAAGGATCCTCAAGGGACTCGACCTGGTCCCCGCGAACTTCCGCTTAATGGATCTGGAACACGAAGTTCACAATCCCTGGGGGATGCCGTTCTATGCCCACTTTCAGGAGGAGCTCAGTCAAATACAGGACCAGTACGACTACATTTTCTTCGACTGCCCGCCAAGCTTCTTCATCGCGCCGCAATGCGCCATCTTTTGCTCCGACCACATCGTCGTACCCGCCAACGCGGACGCCCTGAGCATAATCGGCTTTCACTTGCTCATAGACAAGCTAGACAGTTTCAAGAAGCAGAGCTATCGCTGGCGCCAAGAGTTGCCTGCGCCCGAGCCAAAGGTCCTCGGCATCTCCATCAACGCAGTCAAGCCAGGGGCCAATATCGACGTCCCCATCGAGCGTTTCAACGCTCAGATCGAACGTTTCAAGGCGCAAGGCAAAGTCCCCGACAGCGCCTGTATCTTCCCCGAATACATTCGCCACTCCGTCACCGTAGGACGAGCAGTGATGCAGGGATTGCCGATGGTTCTCATGAGCAAGCGCGAAGCCTCGATGAACGTCGCCGAAGACTACATCAAGACGACGCAACGGATTCTTGCAATGACTTCGCCCGAAGTCCCGGTGGGAGCGAACTGAAATTCAAGCAAGGGTTTTAGATCCTCGTATTCTCAAACGCCACTTAGCGCTTGAGTTTTAGTCGACCTTGTCTTTCTTTCCGGCTCTTTCGCCTGCGCGCGATCCACGGGGTAGTAGCTCAGCTGGATAGAGCACCGGATTTCTAATCCGGTGGTCGGGGGTTCGAGTCCCTCCTACCCTGCCAGGATCCAAGGCGATAGCGCATCGACCAGGCCGTTAGGCCTTCATCGGATTCAGCGAATACTGCTTCTCCATTCGCTCGGCAAGCGATACCCAATTGTTCCAGGCCGCTTTAAGCTCCTTCTGCAATTGCTTGATCTCCAAAAGCAGCGCTTGGCGACGCTCTTCAGTCGCTTCCTTCAACTCCTTGTAGGCGCGAGCGAGTTCCGACGACTTGCTTTCATAGACCTTGGAAAGATCCTCCAGCTTGTGACGCCATTCCTGAGCCGTTTCATCGATATCATGGCGAATCCGCTCCAGCAACATACGCTTGTCGTTATTCACCAGCGTTTGCTGAATTCTCAGGTTGTTGTACCAACGCAAATTGCTCGCGAGTCCCACTTTCGATGCTGTCCAAATCAGCCACTTGGTGGGATCGAAATGATACCAACGAACGCCATTGCGATAATCATTGGCAATCGTGTGATGGTAATTGTGATACCCCTCGCCGAAAGTAACCAAAGCGAGCAAGGCGTTGTCCGCCGCCGTCTGCTCCTTCGAATAGGTGCGGGAACCCCAGACGTGAGCCGCCGAGTTGATGAACCATGTGCAGTGGTGAATGGTAAAGACTCGCAAAAGCACGCATCCAACAATCGAAGCCAAAGGAGACATGAACAAACAACCCAACCCGAATACCGCTCCATTCACGCCTAGGAATATCCAGCCATAGTAATTGTGCTGAAACATGACCCGAGGGTTTTTCATCAAATCGGAAACGATTCGTTTTTGAATCGGAATTGGCTCGTTGACGAACAGCCATCCGATGTGGGCGTACCAGAAGCCGCGATTGATGTTATACGGGTCCTTGTCCGTGTCCACGTGGCTGTGATGAATTCGGTGGTCATTCGACCAACTCAATGCGGACATTTGCCCAGCCAAGGCCGACATAAATAGCCAGAACCATTCGTAAATCGGTTTCGCGTCGTAGGTCTTGTGGGCGAAGAGCCGGTGGTGGGCCGCTGTGATCGCGAATCCGGACAAGGCAAAGGTTACCAAATAGATAATCCAAGTAGCCGCGTTAAAGTCGCCCCACGCAAATGGCAGCAATGCCAAAAGCGCCACTTGATAGCCTGCGATAGTCGCGAAAGTTCCCCAATTTTTAATGAGCATAAGTCGATGCTTTATGAGTCCGTTGCTTGAGTAGAAAGTTCAAAAGTTAGGGATAAAGCCTGGTTTTCAACGAATTGGCAACCCTCCATCCCATTTTGATGACTTTTTCAGCTCTCTTTTCGCCTGAAACGCTCAATTCGAAGGCGTCCAAGCCACCACTTCGGAGTACGGGACGTTTCCTCCAAAGAGGTCCAAGGCGCTCCCGATCGTAAGATCCACTCTTCCCGAGCCCAGCCGATTCACGCGATCCAGATCCTCCAAACTGCGGGCGCCCCCCGCATAAGTCGCAGGAATAGGACTGCTCGCTCCCAGCAAGGAGACGAGTTGCGGATCGATTCCCGCCATTCGTCCTTCGACGTCTACCCCATGGACGAGAAATTCATCGCAGTGAGCCGAAAGTTCCGTCAGCGATTCCGCGGTCACTTCAAAATCGGTAAACCGCGTCCAGCGATCAGTCACCACCCAGTAGGATCCATCGCGTTTGCGACAACTTAAATCCAAAACCAACCGCTCGCGCCCCACCCGTTTCTTGAGCCGATCCAGGCGATCATAGTCGATATGCCCATCGCGAAACACGTACGACGTCACGATCACATGGCTTGCCCCGGCATCCAGGAAAGATACCGCATTGTCCAGCGAAACGCCCCCTCCATAGTGCATCCCCCCTGGGAATGCCCTTAGAGCCGAAAGCGCTTCCGACTCATTTCCCGGACCGAGAGCAATCACGTGCCCCCCTGCCAAGCCATCCTCCCGATACTGCTTCGCATAGAATTCGGAAGGACGTTCGGAAAGGAAGTTCGTCTCGGCGCTTTCATCGGCCGCATCGAGCGAGCCCCCTACGATCTGCACGACCTTGCCCCCCTTCAAATCGATACACGGCCTAAAACGCATCGTTCTTGCGATCCTCCTTCGCTAGCGAATCCACTCGGCGGTTCAGTTCCATTAAGGCATCTTCGACCCGCTGACGCTCGATCTCAAGACCTTCGCTGCTCGTATTGCGCGACACCCGAATGTCTTCGCCAACGGCAATCGATATTCGGGCAAAGGGCTTTGGTATTATCATGCGATCCCAAGATCCAATTCGCCAGTACCGATCCGCTGTATACGAAATGGGGACGATCGGATTTCCCGAAAGCTGGGCTAGCACGACTACTCCTTTTTTAGCGACGTACTTGGGCCCCTTGGACCCATCCGGCAAAATAATGACCGAACGTTTTTCGCGTTTCATTACCCGGTAGAAATTTCGGAATCCCGCCGTACCGCCCTTCGTCGGCGACCCGCGTACCACGCGTACCCCTTTGAGACGGCCCATTATCGCGCCCACCTCTCCGTCCCGGGACAAACTGGACATAATCGTCATCTTGAAGCCCTTCGACATCAGGTCCTTTAGAATAGCTATGGAAAGGAAAAAGAGCCTATTGTGCCACGCCGCCAGGATAACCGGACTCGACTCGACCTGCAGCCGTTTCCAACGCTCCAAGCCGTCGAATCGCCTTACCCGGTAGGTAACTCCCAAGCCCCCGAGAATGAGGAGCAAGGTTCGAGCGAGCAAACGAGCCCTTAATGGCTCATTTGGAGAATCGCCCAAGTCGACTGACTCGCTCTTACGAATACAAGCCCCCAGTCGACGGGTCTAGCCTATTTGCTGGCATAAATTTCCAGAATATCCCCGACGGACTCGAGCTTCGCTGCTTCTTCATCCGTAATTTCTATCTCTAGAGCTTCTTCCAGCTCGACAAGCAATTGAAGCGCCTTCGGCGAGTCTATCCCCAGATCGGCCACCAGTTCCGTTTCCGGCTTCAAGGAATCCGAGGGAACTTCTGCGAGTTTGCCAATCGCTTCCAATACTTTTCCACTACTATCGCTCATGATAACAAGATGTAACTCTCTACGTATTTACGACTCTAGGTCCAGTCTTTCGACGCTCCCCTCCAAATATTCTCTCTTCATCTTAGATCGCTGAATCTTGCCGCTCGAGGTACGAGGTATTCGACCGCGCCTTACAAACGCCAAATCGGATATCGTCAAAGACATGCCTCTTCCGATGCGACTGCGAATCGCATGGTCCAATCGGTGGAGATCGGAGGCCTCCGTCAGATGGGTCTCAACGACCAGCGCGATCTCCTCACCGGCATTTTCTCTGGAAACCGAAAACGCCGCGATGCGCTCCGCTCCTTTACTGTCCCCCCGGCCTTCTTCGGCTAGCCACTCGATCTCGTGCGGCATAACATTGTCCCCGCGAATAACGAGTATTTCCTTGGAACGACCCGCGATGTAGAGCTCTCCACCGAGAATAAAGCCGAGGTCGCCCGTTCGCAACCAATCTCCTCGCTTCGATTCGTCGGTAGCGGTCTCATTCCCGAAATAGCCTTTGAACACTGCGGGGCCTTTCACTTGGATTTCGCCCAGCTGATTCTCCGCTAGAGTAGATCCACTTGAATCGACGATAGCGACTTCCGTATCCGGTACCGCCAATCCCACGCATACCACGTTTTGGCTCTCCGCGAGGTAGTCGGAAACGTAAGGTACCGATGCTGTTCGAACGCCTTCTCCCCTACCGTCGAACGCAACGGCCAACGTTGCCTCCGCCATACCATAGCAGGGCATGATCTTGTCAGGGGTAAAGCCCGTTTCAGCCACCAACTCGCAAAAAGCTTCCATCGTTTCAGGGCGAATCATTTCCGAACCGGTCATGGCCACTCCCACCCGCGAAAGATCCACACCCTTCAAATCGTCTCGGGTGAGCCGATCGACGCAAAATTGATAGCCGAAATTGGGCCCGGAAAGCAGCACTCTTTTCTTGTGAGCCGTTTCGAGATACCGGAAGGGGCGAGATAAAAAGGTCGAGGGATTCATCAAACTGAGCTCGATTCCATTGGCGATCGCCAGCAACAGGCAACCGATCAACCCCATATCGTGGTGCATGGGAAGCCAGGTATTGTGCATCTCCACCCATTCGTCGGCCGGAGCCCCGTACCGGTGTCCGATTCCTTCATTGATAGCGAAGGCGTTATGCATCGCCATTCCGTGATGTATCTGGACTGCCCGCGGCGTGCCCGTGCTTCCGCTGGTGAATTGGAGAAAGGCCATATCGTCCGGGCTAGCCTCAACCATGGAGGAATCGCTCGCCGAGCCAGTCTGCAACTCTTCCAGGGTAAGCGCCAGAGCGCCCATTCCACTCGGATCGGCTTCTCTCAAATCCCTCGCCATTCGGTCGGAAATAAGCAGTCGCGAGGCGCCAATGACGGAACGGAAATTCTCCAGTCGATCGGAGAAATGCGACGACCCTTTCAGGCCGCCCGCCGTAGGGGCGATTGCAGCCGGACGGGCTCCCATGCATATCGCTCCGAGCCAAGCATTAACGAATTCCCAAGAGGTGTTCAAGCAAAGTAAAATACGATCGCCAGGCGCCACGCCTTGCCCCCGCCAAAAGCTCACGTATCGACCCACGCTTTCGCGCAGCTCGGCATAGGTCCATCGCTCGAAGCGACGTCCGGAACGGTCCCGCATCTGAATTCCTTTATCGCCAAAATCGATAGCGGTACGCTTGAGCGTCTCGACGAAATCGCAGGGAAGCCCATCCGCCTGCTTGCGTCGCTCGATTCCTTTAATGTGGGCTAGCTTTAAATCAACGCTCGACTGGCTCACAGCAAGGCCGCTTCGATTTCCGGTTCTCGGGTTGGCGTCTTCGTTCCCAAAGCCTGATCTTTGCCGCTGTTGATCGCTTTGTCCAGTCGGTGACCGGCTACCCGCGTCAGAACTTCCTGTACCTTATCCATGTCGATACCGAGATCCGTCATGTCTTCTCGGATCGCTTCGATAATGGGAGGAACCCCATCCAGAACGTATTTCATGCGACTTCGCAAGCTCTCCGCTTTGAGTTCGGCAGCCTCCAAATCGCTTTTGTACAAGTCGCGAAATTGCTCCTCGATATAGATGTGATTAAAGCCCAGATGCCTCGCCTCGTCTTCCAGTATTCCCGCGCAAATATCGCTCAGCAGCGGGTCCAAATCCAGATCGCGCAATTCGTGCGATACTACTTGAGCCATCGATTCGCTGGCGAGAACCCCCGTCAGCCATTCCGCAGGATCCTTGGAAATAATCCGGCTCTGGAAAAGAAAACCCGCGGGGAACTTGCGGATCGAAAGCGGCTCACGGTCGATTCGACCGAAATACCGGGCGAACAACTCGGTATGGCGGGCTTCGTCGACCGCCCGGGTCGTTTGATAGAATTGAGCCGGTACTTGGGATTGATGCCCCAATACTGGGATAAGTCCCGACACCGAATAAAGAGCGCTTTGCTCCCCTGTCAGTACCGGGGTGAGCACTCGCCCAAGCTGATCGCGAATCTTCTCGCCTCCAATGCGGCGTGGCGTGTTCCATTCCAAATCTTCAGCGGACCACTGCTTTCGAATACCTTGATGCCAAAGTCGCATCTGTCGATCGTTGCTCAGATCAGTAGAACTTTATAGATATTCATGACAAATATATCTTTGATTCGAGGCTATTACCGTCGAAACGTGAAAGTCCATCTCGAATTTGCAACAAAGGACAGCTCCCCAGGAGGAACGAATCGCCGGCAGAATCGATTTACGACTCTAGACGTACCCCCCTCGACTAAGTCCGTCGCCTAGTCGAAACGTTCCAGTTTATTCGACAATATCAAGCTCTGAACCTTGGCCACATAGTCCCAACCCTCTTGCGAGTATCGCGTGAGTCCCATGGCGAGATCGTGCCCGCTAAGCGTTTTTCCTTGCGATCGCAAATCTCGACGCAACGTTCGCATACCCACGTAAAAACGGCTCGTATTCAAATTACGGATATAACTTGCAAAGGAGTCCTTAGGCGATTCATAGATTCGAACTTCATGGGTCGCTCCAGCGGTTCTTTTTCGCGGCACCATACCGCAACCCGGATCGTAACACCACACGCCGAATAGATTGTAGCCTTCTCGGGCGAATCGCGACGATCCCCAAGCGCTCTCCAAAGCCGCCTGCGAGAGGGCCAAGGAAGGCGGAATTTCATCTACCCGAGAAAGTAGATCCAGGAAGGTCTGGCGCTCGTAGGATTCGACCGGGTCGAAGCTGAACTCCTCTAGCAACGCATCCGCTTGAGAGCGTTCGCGCCGCGACAGGGAGCCCTTCCGATCGAAAGCGGCCAGCAGTCGTTTCACCTCTTCTCGCTCTTTCAGCAACTCATCGTTAGCCTCCTCGACGAAGGGCAGCATGAATTCGAAAAACGCCTGCTTGCGCTCCGGAATGCTGTCGATCAAGGCGAAGTCCGGCATGGGACGCTCCTCTTCGTTGATCATGAGATCCAAGAAGAGAGAGCCCAGAATCATAAGAAGACAAGCTCCCGCGATTAACACCGCCAAGTCCTTGCGCGAGCTCGTTTCCCAGTCGACTCCCCGGAGCCATTTCAGGTTCGGTTTACGTTGCATATTCCCTCTTTCCTCAAAATGGGATCGGTTACAGATCCGTCCGCATCAAATGCAGAAAGATTGCTCCATCCATCCAATATTCGATGTATTTGGCCTTCGTTTGCACCCAGTCGGTCCACCCGTAAGGCGTTTTCCCTGCGTTGGCAGGAGACACCAACTCCTTGCCCCCATGAAACCAATTGCGGTACCCCGCAAATCGCTCGTTCGAAATTTTGACTACCAGTTCCTTGTCCTTGTGCTCAGGAAATAGCTGCAGGTAGACGTTCATTTCCTTGTCTACTTTGACGTCTCGCACGACCCCTCGATTAATGGCGATTGCCTGGTAAGGGCCGAATACCGGCATAGGCTCCCGCTCCTGTGTCGTCGACGGCCCCTCGCTCTGAAGACGCAATGGCTCGGCGCGCTGCTGCCCGTAGAGAGCGGACGCGCAAAGAGTCAGAACCAGACCTAAGGAACTAAGTTTCATCGTCTAACCAATATGCGAAGGAAGTTCGCCAAGTCAAAGCCACTTGTTTAGTTAATTCCCTCCATTCGGTTCCCCCTAGAGGATACTCCAACCACCCTCTTCATCGAGATTTTATCGGAATCCGGGCGAACAGGAACGTCTCCCTGCTTGATTTGGAACCCGTTGGTAATCATCGTGATCGAAAGGCCCGCCCCGAGAGCCTTCTTGAAAGATGGCCTCCTACGAGGACGTCCGATGCGTTTTGCCTGTCAATTGGAAGCCAAGGGCTTGGATCTAGCGGCTCGGGCGATAAGAGTGGACGCGACTCTTCGGGATTGGATGCGCATCATGACGGAGAATCTCGAAGCAATGGAGCGCCAATGCCCCGATAGGTCATGTGGGCCCGTCGCCATTGGAAAACCAAGTCGCGCCGCCCAGTCGCAAACAGGCTTGCAAAAACATCCGATTCGTAAGATCGACGGATCCGTATGATCGGGAGAATCGGAAGGAAGAGCATTGGTCTCGTCAGCGAGTTAGGCGAACTAAGCCTATTCGGGGCGCGCTCGCTCGGATCCGTCCTTTCCCCCAAGCACCCCTTCGAAAAGCTCGTTCGTTCGATCTACGAAATCGGCGTGCGTTGCGTTCCCATTACGCTCATCGTTGGTCTGTTCACCGGACTGGTCCTGGGATTGCAGCTCTACTACGTACTGACTAAATTCAGTTCCGAAAGCCTCTTGGGACAGGCAGTAGCCCTTTCCATCATTATGGAAATCGGCCCCGTTTTCACGGCGATTATGATTGTCGGGCAGGCAGGTTCCGCCCTGTCGGCCGAAATTGGAATCCAGCGCAATGCAGAGCAAATCGACGCCCTCCGCACCATGCGCATCGATCCGCTTGGATTCCTCGTCTCCCCTCGACTCTACGCAGCCTTGATTTGCTTCCCCATTCTAACGACCCTATTCGATCTCGTTGGCATACTCGGCGGTCACTTGACCGGCGTGGAGATGCTTGGAGTCGATTCGGGCGCCTACTGGAACCGAATCTACGAAAGCGTTAGCCTCAAGAATATTGGTGACGGCTACATCAAAGCGCTCGTTTTCGGACTGGTCACGACTACCATTTGTTCTTTTCAAGGCTACTTCACCCACCTCAAATCGAGCGTGCCCGGCGCCCGTGGCGTTTCCCAGACGACGACGCGAGCCGTCGTCCTCTCGAGTATCGCCATTTTAGCCTGCGATTACCTGATCACTTCCTTCCGGATCTAGAGATGCCATGAGCGAAGCCTTCCTGCAGATTCGAAATTTGAGCAAACGGTTCGGAACGCAAACCGTCCTCGATTCCATCGATATGGACATTCCGCTCGAATCGCATACGACCGTCATCGGAAAGAGCGGCACCGGAAAGTCCGTATTGCTCAAATGCATATCGAATTTGCTGGAACCGGATAGCGGCACCGTGGCGATTAGCGATTCGCAAGAGGCGCTGCCTCAATGCGCCTACATGTTCCAACAGAATGCCCTCTTCGATTCGCTAACCGTCTTTGAAAACGTCGCCTTGCCGCTTCGAGAAACGCGAACCATCGGCCGATCCGAGCTGGAGAAGCGCGTAAATGACTTGCTCTCGAAGCTGGATTTGCAAAACGCCACTGCGAAGTACCCTGCCGAAATCTCCGGAGGCATGCAAAAGCGCGTCGCTCTGGCTCGAGCCCTCATAACGAACCCTGAGATTATCCTATTCGACGAACCGACAACTGGCCTGGATCCCCAGCGTAAGTTCGCGGTTTTCGACATGATTCGGAATTATCGCAAGCGATTCGGCTTCACCGTTCTCATGGTTAGCCACGACGTACCTGAAGTATTCGGCATTTCCGATCAGGTAGCGTGGCTGGACGAAGGGAAGATCAAATTCTGGGGACCGCCCAGCGAGCTCTTGGCCGCTCCTCCTGAAGCCCTCCAAGGCTTCCTCGAACCCAAACTTTCATTCGACGCTCCCGCACTATGAAACAGAAGCAAATCGAATTTTCCGTCGGACTGTTCGTCCTAATCGGCATCGCCGCGATCCTCTATTTGGCGATTCAAATCGGGAGCAGTCGCTTTCTCGGCTCCGATACTACGGTGGTCACCGCCCGATTCTCCAATATCGGAGGCCTCAATGAAGGGAGCAACGTCATGATCGCCGGTGTCAAGATCGGCGTCGTGGGCAACATCGAGTTGGACACGGAAAACTTGGTCGCGATTGTCGAACTCAAGCTGCACACCGATTTGACTCTCTACGACGACGCCATCGCTTCGATAAAGACCAACGGATTGATCGGCGATAAATTCGTCGCCCTGGATCCTGGCGGCGGGGGATTCGAACTCGAACCCGGTGAGCCAATCGTCGATACCGAGTCCGCCTTGGATATTGAAAGCCTTATAAGCCGTTTCGCCTTTGGAAGCCTCGAGGACGAATAATTAATCGAAGCGCGCAATCCTAGACGCCTGCGTATTCGTATACGCCAACAGGCGAACGCCATTTCTCACAATGAAATCCATCATTCATCTACGAACCCTCGCCCTCGGGGTTTTGCTCTGCGGCATTGCATCGTTCTCTCCCGCATCCGCCAACGACTACGAAAAGCCTGAGAAGGCCCTTCAAACCACGATCGAAGCGCTTATCGATGCGCTGCATGCGGACGACCAAGTCCTTTCCTACCAATCCAAGCGCGAGCAGATAATCGCGATCCTCAACAAGGATTTTTCCTTCGATATCATAATCCAACGCGCGCTCGGACGAAACTGGAAGAAGCTCGATGCCAGACAACAGGATCAAGTGACGGGACTCATCACCGATCTGGTTCTGCAAGCATACGTCAAAGAACTGAAAGACGGTCCCCGTCCTCGGATTCGCTACGAAGCGGCCAAACCGTTATCGAGCTCGAAGATCGAGATCGCATCGAAGGTCGAGGTCAAAGGAACAGAGGTCAATTTGAGCTATCGCCTCGCGAATCTTAGAGATCGCGGCTGGCAAGTCTACGACGTGCTCGTGGAAGGCGTCAGCATGGTGGCCAACTACCGCAAGCAGTTCGACGAGCATTTCCAAAAGAAGAGCGCCTCCGACTTGATCGTCCTCCTAAAGGACAAACTGCAAGGATCCGAATAATGAAATTTTCGATACACGCCGGGATCGCATTCGCGACGCTAGCCATCTGCGGGCAAGCCTCTCTCGCTCAGGAATTCGCCGATGTGGACGACCTGATGGATTTAGACGATCTGCTGGAAGAGGATGCGCCAAACGGCGCTGAAATAGCCGATCCCCTCGAAGGGCTCAACAGAGCCATATTCGGATTCAACGATTCCCTCTACAAGAACATCTTCAGTCCCTTCGTAAAGGGCTATGTCAAGGTCTTGCCGCAGCCCGCTCGAAAAGGCGTGGACAATTTCTTCGACAATCTGGCCTATCCGATCCGCTTGAGCGGCAACCTTCTCCAATTCAAATTCGAGCGGGCGACCGACGAAACCGGCAAATTCCTCGTTAATTCCACCGCAGGGATCGCTGGGTTCATGGACGTAGCGAAGACCGACTACGACCTAGTGGTCCCCGAAGAGGATATCGGCCAAGCCCTTGGAAACTGGGGCATCGGCCATGGATTCTACTTCGTAATCCCTTTTATCGGACCTACCAGCGCTCGAGACTTTGTCGGGCGCTTAGGCGGAAACGCGATCGATCCCATTTCGGAACCTTGGTCCCACGTCGACGACTCGCAAGATCGCTTCGCTCTACAAGCTGCGGATACCATCAATGACCTACCCGAGATCATCGATGTCTACGAATCGATTACCGATCCCGCAATCGACCCCTACGCGGCAGTCCGCGATGGCTACGCCCAAATTCGAGCGCGACAAGTGTCGGAATAGCCGATTCGCCGAATCGGATCAGCTCTCCGCTCGAGCTCGGGCGTCTTCGAGGATCGCCTCCTTCAATGAGTCCAGCGTCTGACAGGTTTGAACCTTAGTCGCTTCGAGCGTATCCGAGCCCTCGACTGACTCGCTGCCGAAAAGGTAGAATTTAATTTTCGGCTCGGTCCCACTGCCGCGAACCGCATAGCGATACCCGTTTTCCAACTCCAGGAAGTACAGGTCCTGCTTCGGTATCTCCTTGCCATCCGGATCGGTTACGGTCTCCCGCCCGAAATCCGTAAAGCGTTTCACGGCCAACCCAAGGAACTCCTGCGGAGGACTCGAACGATAGGTTTCGAGTATGCGGGCGATCTTGGCGGCTCCAGCAGCCCCTTCATAGACAATCTGCCCCAGGCTTTCCAAGAAGTAACCATACTCTAAGTACAGCCCATCCAGATACTCCAGAACAGATCGCCCTTCCTTTTTCAGACTGGCTGCCAGCTCGCAGAAGATAACGCTTGCCGCGTTTCCATCCTTATCTCGAACGGCATCGGTAGGCAGGTAGCCATAGCTCTCTTCCCCTCCAAAAACATAGAACGAGCTGTACTTTTGCAATAGTTCGGAGCGTTCCTTTTGACTCAGAGAATCGTAATCAAGCTCATTGCCCGTCTCGGCAAAGTAAGCCTTCCGCGTCGCTTCCTCGTAAAGCCTCAGCTTCTCGCCAATCCACTTGAAACCCGTTAGCGTATTGATGCATTTGATGCCGTGACCCTCGGCGATCGCATCCTGCAAAGGAGACGTCACAAAGGTCTTGATCAATGCCGCAGCTTGGGTCCCCTTTTCCGGAATCCACCGCATTCGTTTCAGTTTTCGAATACGATAATCCGCGAGCATGGCCCCGATCTGATTGCCCGTGACCAATACCATTTTGCCGTCTTTCCCTCTCGCAGCAACGCCCATTCGGTCGCAGTCCGGGTCCGTTCCCAAGAGGATATCCGCCCCAATCCGCTCCGATAGCTCCGTCGCCATCGAAAGGGCTTCGGCATTCTCCGGATTCGGCGACTTCACGGTAGGGAAATTCGAATCCTGCGCCATCTGGGCGTCCACGACATTGGCAGTCACTCCGAGTTTCTCCAGCGCTGGCAAAGTGGAAATAGCGCCCGTCCCATGGATAGGAGTGAAGACAACGCTCAAACCGGACCCTTGGAAGGCCCCAGGGTCGATCACTGTCTCGACCACCGCATCGAGATACGCGCTATCGATCGACTCGTCCAAAGTCGTTACTGACGACAGATCGACGTCGAGATACGCCTGCAGACCCTGCAAAGGGACTTGATCGACTTCCGCAATCACCCCTGTGTCGTTCGGGGGAACCAATTGGCCACCATCGGAAAAGTACGCTTTGTATCCATTATCATGAGGCGGGTTGTGACTCGCCGTAATCACGATTCCACAGGTAGCCCCCAGGTGACGGACCGCGAAGCTCAGGTGCGGGGTCGAACGAGGTCCATCGAAAATGAACGCTTCCCCACCGAGCTTGGTCCAGATCGATGCGGATAGCTCGCAGAAATAGCGCGAGAAGTGACGTACATCGTGGGCGATGACCAGCTTGGCGACGCTTCCCTCTCCGAGACTCTTCCTAGCGAAACGATAGAGTCCAATCGTCGCTCGAGCAACCGTGTACTCGTTCATCATATTGGAGCCGACGCCTGGATGGGCCGGTGAACCGCTCGTATCCATGTCGCCCTTCTCTACTGCGGAGGGAGTCGCTCCAATCGTTCGTCCCCGTAGTCCCCCTGTGCCAAAGGCAATCTTCTTGTAGAAGCGATTGTTCAGCTCCTCGGCGTTGCCCGACTCGAGCAGTTCCGTCAGACTCGCGATAGACGCATCGGAGAGGAAACCGCCCTCCAGCCAAACCTTCAAATGACCCGCCGCGTCATCGAGCAAGCCACCATCCCTTTTGAGATCATTTACTAGAGCGATTAAGGAATCATTCATCGCTGCACAGTTCTGACCCATTTGCATCGGGAATCAACAGGAAAGAGAGTCGAGCGCTCTTCGCAACGGGTTCGTCGTACGCCGCAATAG
>CBFHHM010000003.1:0-174801 GCA_965655705.1 Candidatus Pelagisphaera sp. | reverse complement strand
TGCGATAGCACTGGAGGGCCATTCTTTGGCACCCGAACTGCAATCAACGATTTGTTTGTTGCCGGGCCTCTGTAAATACGCATGGTCGCTTCACAAAATTGACATCGAAAATGTCCGACCCGGATTTCACCTACATCATTGGCCACAAGAATCCCGATGCCGACGCGATATGCTCTGCAATCGCCTACGCGAACTTGAAGGTTCTTCAAGGTCACAAGGGCTATATCCCCGCCCGCTGCGGAAACACCAATGCCCGAATCGATACGATCCTGCATAAATTCAGTCAGCCCACGCCTCTTTTCGTAGGCGACGTCTCGCCACGGGTGAAAGACATTATGATTCGCGATGTCGTGAAGACTCGCGAGTCGGCAACCCTTTTCGAGGCGCTCGAACTCATCGACCGATACGACGTTCGCGTACTGCCCATAACCGACGAAGCGGAAACGCTCAAAGGCTACGTATCCATCTTCCAAATGGGCGATTACTTCGTCCCGAAGTTTCGCGAACATCGAGCGATGCGTCAGGTCCATACGAGCATCAACGATGTTGTGACGGCACTCAAAGCCGACGTGAAATACGTGCGCGACGCGGACAATCTAGAGGATATGTTCGTAAAAATCGGAGCGATGGATATTCGTTCCTTCGGAAAGTTCACCGACGAGGATGCGCTCCCGACCGAAGACACCATTATTATCGTAGGCGATCGATGGGATATCCAGCAGCGCTCCATCCAGATGGGAGTGAGACTCCTCGTCATTACCGGAAGCTTGGGGGTAGACGAAGAGGTGGTCGAACAAGCCCGAGCGGCGGGCGTATCGCTGATCGTCAGTCCCTACGATTCAGCTACTACCGCTTGGACCATTCGCACGGCCTCGCGCATTTCCAAGCTTATCGAGACCAGCACGGTCACCTTCGGCCCCGACGAGAGACTGAAACACGTGAGTCGTCGCATAGTGAATTCTCAGGCCCAAGCATTCATGGTGACCGACGAGGACGATCGCCTCCTCGGCCTCTTCACGAAAACGGACGTTCTCAAGCCGAATAAGACGAACCTGATTCTCGTGGACCACAACGAGATGATCCAAGCCGTGCCCGGAGCAAGCGAAGTCAACATCATAGAGATAATCGACCATCACCGCCTCGGCATCAATACCGTGCAGCCAATCCGCTTTATCAACGACCCGGTTGGCTCGACATGCACCATCGTCGCTCAGCTTTTTCAACAATCCAACATTGAGCCCACCCCCGAGATCGCGGGGATTATGATGTCGGGCATCATATCCGATACATTGAACCTCAACGGCCCAACCGCGACCGCCACCGACTCCGAAGTCATCGCCTGGCTGGAAAAGATCGCCGGCATCAGCTCGAACGATCTCGCCCATGATATTTTCAATAGCGGGTCAGTCATTCTATCGCTTAAACCCGATGAGATCATCAAATCCGACCAGAAGTTCTACAACGAGGGAGGTTCTCGGTTTTCCGTCTCCCAAGTCGAAGAGCTCGGATTCCAGAATTTCTGGGACCATTCCGAAAAGATAGCGGATGCCCTGGACGATTTCGTCAAGTCCGAGAGCCTCGATTTCGCGTTCGTTCTCATCACCGACATAAACAAGCACAATTCCGTGCTCCTCGTCAAAGGCGATGAGACCTTCATCAACAACATCACCTATCCTTCTATACAAGAAGGGCTTATCTATGACCTAAAAGGGGTCGTCAGCCGAAAAAAGCAACTAATTCCGTTCATTACCAGTGCTCTCAAAGGAGCGGGTCTCGGAGCTTAGGCGCCCGGTTCCGCCAGGACGAGGTCCGCAACAACGGCCTCTCCGTCGACCGTAAAGTCAAAACGCAAGTGCTTGCGAACGCCGATTGTCGACAGAAACAAGTCGTCCCCGCTCAACACCGTCGGAATGGTCAGCATGGAATTGTGGCCCATGTCGAAGAGAGCGTTTTTCAAGCCGCCACCGAAGACATTCGTCAATTCTCCGCATACGTCGGCAACGATATCATCGCCTAAGTCTTCGCCACTCAGACCGGTAATTCGCTCAGCAGCCTTTGTTACGAACGGCGTTTTCATGTAGAGATACACAACGCCGTTCAGTTCGCCGACAAGTCCGACCGACCCTACGTGCGACGTAACGAGCGGCTGCCCGCCCAGGCCAGGCGACTCAAGGGACTTTCCCGTCACATCCTCATGAGCGCGATACTCGCAACTATACGAGAGCATCGTGTCGAACACGCTCGTGAGCGACTGCGTTACGATCTCATTCAAGTCGTCTGTGGGAATATCGGAAACGGTCATTAGAAGATTGTTGCGATATATGCTAAATCGTCTACATCCTTGGCCTGTTGAGCGTTAATGTAGCCAAAAAATTGCCCTCGACGCAAAAGCGCTCTGCCCTCCCTGCAATCAGCGAGCGATCTGCCGAGTCGTTTTACCAATAATTGAAAGCGGATTTGACATTATCAAGATCTCCCAAAGGCATGGAAACCAGCTTCTACGAAACCAATAAAGCCGTCAGCGAGTATCTGCTCTTTCACTACGGCTCGGACAAAGACCTCCTTCTCGAGGGGACCGGCCCGCGCGAGGCGCTCGACTTCGCCTGGCGCTGTGGCTGCCTGCATACGGATTTCGAGCTCAAACGGGCTCGAGCGCTCGATCTGGGCTGCGCAGTGGGAGGCTCCAGCTTCGCCCTCAGTTGCGCCTTCGGAGAAACCCTTGGTATGGACTTCGCCCAGGCTTTAATCGATGCAGCCAAACGAATGGCATCGGAATCGGAAGTCATTCTTCCCATCGCGGTCGAGGGCGATCTGACACGAGACGTTAGCGTCGCCCTTAGAAGCGAATCCAGACCGGAAACGGTTCGATTCGCTCAAGGCGACGCCATGAATCTGGATCCCGCGATCGGCCAATTCGACTTCGTACTCATGGCCAACTTGATCGACCGCTTGCCCGATCCCGCCGCATGCCTGTCGCAGATCCACCGATTCGTGGCCGACGATGGGCTTCTCGCAATCACCTCCCCCTACACATGGCTGGAGGAATACACGCCTAAGGAAAAATGGCTCGGTGGCTTCGTTAGAAACGGAGTCGAGATTCGCGCCCGCGACACGCTCGTTGCTACGCTGAGCCCGAATTTCGAGCTGCTTGAAACGCGAAACATGCCCTTCCTCATTCGCGAACACGAGCGCAAGAATCAATACACCATCGCTCAAGCCACCCTTTGGAGGAGGCTCGACCGATGAGAGTTCGAGCAGCGCAGTCTATCCGCGTCGCGTTCTCTAGCCTTATCGCCGCTTTGATACTTGGCGGCTGTGGCAGTTCGAAGGATTCCAATACGATCGTCGTGGGCATGGAACTCGCCTACCCCCCTTTCGAGATGACCGACGAACAAAACGAGCCCGCAGGCGTAAGCGTCGAACTCGCCAAGGCGCTTGCCGACAAACTGGGAAAGGAGCTGCGTATCGAGAACATACCGTTTGCGGGCCTAATTCCCGCTCTCAGAACCGGCAAAATCGATCTCATCATTTCGTCGATGACGCGTACCGAGGAACGCGCTCAGTCCATCGCCTTTTCCGATCCCTATCTCACTACGGGCCTCTGCGCCTTGGTATCCAAAGAAGTCGAAGGGAATTCGATAGCGGAACTCGACAAGCAAGGTATCCGAATCGCCGTCAAACAAGGAACCACTGGCCATATCTTCGCCAACGAGCGTTTTCACCAGGCGAGTCTCCTGCTCTTCGAAAAGGAATCCGCAGCAACCTTGGAAGTGGCCCAAGGCAAGGCCGACGCTTTTCTCTACGATCAAATGTCGACCTACATGAACTGGAAGAAGCACCCGAATACCACCCGCCCGCTTCTGGAGCCCTTTGAGCGCGAGTCCTGGGCCATTGGTCTAAAGCAAGGCAACGAAGACTTGCGACTCGCCGTCAACCGATTTCTAACCCGCTTCAAATCCGAGGGCGGCTTCGATCGGTTAGGCGATCGGTTTCTTTCCGAACAGAAGCAAGCGTTCGAATCGATGGGATACCCCTTTTTCTTTTAAGCTGTGGCAAACTGGCGAACCCTCTTCTTCATTCCCCTTTCGAATGATTCGACTCAGGCGCCGTTCGCATCGCGGGCTATCGGTTTCGCTATCGCGCTCATCGTTCTTTCCGCCTTGCTCTTCGGGTCGTTCTACGCGCTTCAGTATCAATGGAACTGGGCCGCAGCCTATCGCTACAAAGCGAAATTCATCGAGGGTTGGTTCAATACGCTAGGGCTATCCGTCGCTTCCTTGCTCTTCAGTTTCCTGATCGGGGCCCTGGCTACGCTCAGCTCCCGCAGCCGTTTTCTTCCCCTGAGATACGTTTCCAACCTATATGTAGAGATCATCCGAGGCACGCCGCTCCTCGTTCAGATCTATTTCTTCTTCTATGTCGTCTCGGACGCCGTGGGAATCGAAAACCGATACGTGGTCGGCATCGCCATCATGGCCCTTTTCAGCGGAGCCTATATCTCGGAAATCTTGCGGGCGGGAATCGAGGGAATTGGACGCTCCCAACTGCTATCCGCCAAAGCGATAGGCTTTACAGAGTATCAAACCTTTCGATACGTGATAGCGCCGCAAGCGCTTCGGGCAAGCCTTCCAGCGCTGGCCGGGCAGACGGCGAACCTGATCAAGGACTCGTCGCTGCTCTCCATTATTGCGATTAGCGAGTTCACTCTCAATGCCCAGGAAGTGAACGCGATCACCTACAGCTCCTTCGAGAGCTTCTTCCCATTGGCCTTGGGCTACCTGGCCCTCACGCTCCCTATCATGCGCCTTTCCCGCCACCTGGAAAAACGGCTTCGCTTCGAAACATGAAACTGGAAATCGAATCCGTCTCCAAACGCTACGGAACGCAAGCGGCGCTCCAGTCCCTTAGTCTCTCCATCGAAAACGCTCACTGCCTTGCCTTAATCGGCCCATCCGGAGGCGGCAAATCGACCTGCCTCCGTTTGCTCGCCGGGCTGGAAACGCCAGACTCAGGATACATACGTATCAATGGCCAAGTCTTAGGAGAAGACGATGTGACCCTCAAAAGCTATCGGAAGCGTGTCGGTGTTGTATTCCAAGCCTACAACCTTTTCCCCCACTACGATGCCTTAACCAACATTGCCCTTCCCCTCGAGAAGGTACACGGATTTAAAAAGGTGGATGCTATCGAAAAGGCGAAATCCGCGCTGGATCAGTTACAGCTGGCCGATCACGGGAGCAAACGACCTGCCGAACTCTCGGGGGGACAGAATCAGCGCGTTGCGATCGCCCGGGCCCTCGCCCCCGATCCAGATCTCATTTTCCTAGACGAGCCCACCTCCGCATTGGACCCGGAAATGACCGCCGAAGTCCTTTCCGCCATCGATCGACTCATCGCCGCCAAGAAAGACCTGGTCATCGCCACTCATCAGATGGGCTTCGCCGAACGGGCCGCCGATCGAATCGCTTTCATCGCCGATGGCCAGCTCGTAGAATCCGGGCCTGCTCCCGCATTGATCGAGCAACCTCAGACCGAGCGATGCAAGAAATTCCTAGGGGCTTGCCTCGAAACCTAGCGGCTGCGCTCGCGACCTTGAAATTTCATCGGTAGGGAACTCCCCTTTCGGAGCGACCCCACTTCGAACGATGAAGGTCTGCCAGTGGCCCATGTCGATCCAGCGCCCGAACTTTCGGCCAACTTCCTTGAAGTGGGCCACCTTCTCCATTCCGAACCCTTCGTGCAAAGCCACGCTTTCGGCATTCGGCAAGGCGATCCCTGCGATTGCGACGTGGATATTCCGACTTTCCATCGCCTTGAACAGCGCCTCGTAGAGACGCCTGCCATATCCCTTGCCGCAAACGCTCGCTTCGATATAAATCGATATCTCAACCGTGTGCCGGTAAGCGGCTCGCGGATGATACGGAGTGGCATACGCATAGCCGCAGACCTCGCCCTCAACCTCCAGAGCGTACCACAAGAGCGCCTTGGCCATGCGGCGTTCGAATTCCGAGCCAGCGACAGGTTCGACTTCGAAGGTAATCGTGGACTCGCGAATGTAGCCATTGTAGATCTGCCCGAACGCCTCCGCGTCGGAGGAGACCGCCGGTCTGACAATCGCGTTGCCCATCGACTTAACAGCCGGATAGGCTAGCCGCGTGGGGGGAGGAAACTCGGTTGCGACGCTTTTCCTAGAACGGCTGGCGACAACACGGTGCGGCGCTTGGAAACGGTATCGAGCAACACAATGCGCTCCGAAGACCCCGTTCGCCAAGTGTAGAGTATGTGGCGACCGTCATTGAGCCAACAAGGATGTAGGGCGTCCCCTCGCTCATTGGTTAAAGTCACGCTTCGACGCTGGCCGAGACTATAGGACGCAACCTGAAAGCCACCGCTCTGCCCTATGGTGAAGGCCACCTGATCCGGGTCGCGCGGATTCCAATCCGGCTCCGAGCAATAGCCGCTGATATTCGTTGGAATTCTGCTGAATTGCCCGCCATTGGGCGACCCCCGATAGAGCGCCAAGGGTCCCGTCCTGTCGGAAACGAAAATGATCTCCCTACCGTCCGGCGACCAGCAAGGAGCGGCTTCCAACCCGTTCGAATTGGCCACTAACTTAAGTCCCCTCGCTTGATTATTTCCTACGAAAACATCCGACGTGCCGCCCCGCCCCGTTAGCACCATAACGAGACGCGACCCATCCGGACTGTAGCGGGCGCTCGTGTTCGTTCCCTTGAAATTCGCCAATACGTCCGAGCGCTGATTGCGCAGATCGATACGACGAATATTGGGAAACCCCGACAAGTAGCTCGTGTAGACAACGTAGTTGCCATCTGGGGACCATCTCGGGCGCAACACTTCGACTCGGTGATTCGTAAGCTTTAGCCCCTCTCCAAATAGAAAGTCGCGAGCATAGATCTCCGTCGCTCCTCC
Organism: Candidatus Pelagisphaera sp.; assembly: GCA_965655705.1. Lineage (GTDB taxonomy): Bacteria > Verrucomicrobiota > Verrucomicrobiia > Opitutales > Opitutaceae > Pelagisphaera. Next base: position 167,871 of record CBFHHM010000003.1, on the reverse strand, counting down.
GACCTCTCCAACATAAGCGATCTTGCCGCCGAAAAAGCCAGGCATTTGAGCGGTTTGGCGAATGGCGAAGTCCACGCCTTTCAAAACTGCGTTGCGAGCAGACGTTCCCTGCGTCGTTCCGCTCCTGAAAAACTGTTCTGGATTGCCGCGGGTGATGCGAATCGACGCTTGGTTCCCCCCCGCCGGGTCCACCTGAATCGCGAAGGCCGCTTGATTCATCGACGACACCACTTTGTACTTTCCGTGGATCGAAAAGGCCGTGCGGAGGATATTCATGGCGGTCGCGTCACGCGAGCGCACCACCACGGGAATCACATCGCGTTGGGCGCCCACAGTTGCATCGCCAATATTCCGTTGACCGTAGCTAGGGATCGCGAGGCCGAGAAAAAGCGTCGCCGTAATTAGTTGAGCAATGAGGATTTTCGAAAGATTATTCATTCGCTAATAAGCCTGGACTTGACAGGGGATCGAATGTTTCAGGTTTCTTAAAGCTAATTTCAATTAAGGTCCTCGCGCCAACGCGCGCAAGCGTCTTAAGCTATTTTTCGAACAAAGCGTCTACACCTAATTACCGTGAGTAAAGAAGCCATAAAAAACGCGCTCGGCACCGTCAAATATCCGGGCTTCAGCCGGGATATCGTATCCTTTGGATTAGTACGATCGATCGACTTCGAAAGCGGAAAGGCCGTCATCGGCATTTCCGTAACCACGAGCGACCACAGTGTGGCCGCCCAAATTCGAGACGGCGTCGAAACTGCCCTCAAGGGTGTCCCCGAAGTCAACGAATCGGAGATTAATGTCTCGATCAGCTCCGCCAAGAAGACGCCTGCCCCAGACGAACAAAGCGCCTCCCCTGGTGGCGGCATTCCCGGAGTCAAACACATCATCGCGGTCGCCAGCGGCAAGGGCGGCGTGGGCAAGTCCACTTTTTCGTCCAATCTGGCCTGCGCCATCGCTCGCCTCCTCGCTCCGGAAGGCAAGAAAGTAGGCCTGCTCGATTGCGATATCTACGGCCCTTCGATCCCTCTCATGATGGGCGTAAGCGGCCGCCCGGAAATCGAGGAGGAATCGATCGTTCCGCTCGAGAACCATGGCATTAGGATTATGTCTATGGGTCTGCTCATCGACGATGACACTCCTGTCGTTTGGCGAGGCCCGATGATCCAGAAGACGATCAGCCAGTTCATCAACAACGTAAAATGGGGCGAACTCGAGGTCATCGTCGTCGATCTGCCTCCAGGAACGGGCGATGCCCAGCTATCCCTCGCCCAATCCATTCCGTTGCGGGGAGCCGTTGTCGTTACCACTCCCCAACTAGCCGCAACTCAAGTGGCCAAGCGCGGCGCCCGCATGCTCGAGAAAACCAACGTACCGATTCTGGGAGTTGCCGAGAACATGAGCTACCTTGAGAACGCGGATGGATCCAGGAACTTCGTGTTTGGCGAGGGAGGCGGCCAACAGACCGCCGACGACCTCGGCGTTGCCCTCATGGGCCAGATACCCCTCGACTCGAAGGTTCGAGAGGCCGGCGATAGCGGAACCCCGATTTCGGTCTCTGATCCGGAATCCAACCCTTCGAAGGCCTTCGAAAAAGTAGCTCGGGCCGTAATTAGTCATTTGTGACAGTGAGCTGGGGATAGTTTTGGGGATGCTCTATTCGCACAAACACTTATAAAGATCGCCTTTTCGACTGGCCCGAGCGCTTAAAAGGTTGGCAGCCGGTACCCAGGCCACAGAGTGAATGAAACGTTTCGGCGCCTTAACGCGTCTTTTATAATGCTCCCGCTAAAAAACCCAGTTCGTCGGATGTACGCCAATCCCTCGACGAGCTATCGATTTTTTCGGCGATAACTAAACTGCGCTAAGAAAAAAAATCGAATGCTCGCTATGGCAAAACCCGAACCCCAGCCCGACGACCAACACGCTTTCGTTAAGCGATCGAGCCTCTATCAGGAATTTCTCGCCGAACGGGAAGAGATCCTGAAGCACAAGTGGCTCGAGTCCGAACGAGTCGGCAAGGATATCGGTTTCGAAAAGGCTCTTCTGGATTGGATACGCAAGCATCGCGACAATTGGAGGGCGAGCCGCCGTTCCATCAATATCGACGTTTCCGAACGCAACTCAGCCTAAACGGCCAATCTGCCTTCATCGCCTTTCTCTTTAGAGGGCGCCCCTTTCAGACGCAAAAAAAGCGACCCTCGATTAAGAGCGTCGCTTTGGAAATTTGGATATCGGACCAAACCGCGTTCGGCTACTTGATCTCGCGATGAAGCGTATGGCGCTTCAAGTGCCGATTGTACTTCTTCTTCTCGACTCGTTCAGTGACGGTCTTCTTGTTGCGTGAAGACAGGTAGCGGGAAACCGGCTTTCCTTCGGCTTTCGCTTCCGTGCATTCTAAGGTGATTACTTCGCGTGGCATAATTCGTAAAATTCAGGTGGGAGAAACGATCTCAGCTTTGATCCAAAAAGCAACCGAAAACTTCAAACCGTTCGACCACTCGCCAATCAACCGTCGAACAACTGTTCCATGAGCGCGAGGCCGATTCCATTGCGAAATACAGTCACTTGTCCACTGCTCGACGAAACGACGATGGCCAGGCATTCCGCTGCCACCGATATTGCCGCTCCCGCTGCGTGCCGCGCCCCGAATCCGCTTGGCAGGGAATGGTAGTAATCGGGCGCATGGATCAGGCTGCCCGCCGAAATCAACACGCCATCGCCCCGGACCACAAAGGCTCCGTCCAAACTTGAGAATTCCTTGACCGTCTCGTCCATAAACGGATTGAGGACATTCCTGTCTTCTTCGCTGTACCCATGAAAGGGGTTGAGAACCAGCGGCTTGGTCATTTCTTCAACTTTTTGCGTATCCCCAACCACGAAGAGCGTACCGATGGGACGTCCCTCCCGGCCTTCGACGGAAAGCTCCATCGCAATCCCAATCAGGCGCTCCAGGACTTCGGGAGATACGTCGGGCGGCAGAAAGTCGTCTTGCTCCGCTAGCAAGGCTCTGAATTCGTTGCGCATATCGATCACCACGATCGTGTCGAATTGCTCGCTTTCCGAAATCCCGCCAACGCAGCAGATCTTGTCATTGACGCCGAAAACGCCGCGAGTGAGCCCTATTAAAAACGCCGAGCGCGCCTGGGCCAATCGCCCATTGGAAAACGAACGCACCTGAATAATATTATCGAAGGGCGACTCTTCGAAATCACCCTCCTTGGCTCTGCGCGTAACCAGCGCCGTCTTGAAATCCTTGAAGCCTTCCGGAGGGACGATGGGAGAAGACGCCATCGTATCCGCAAATACCGCAATCGTACTGCAACCCGCTCCTTTCGCAATGCGCATCGCCTGGTTGAAGATCAGCTTGTTGATCGAGCTCTCCTTCCGCTTGACGCCGGTAGTCAGGATTCCCCCAAACCCTTGAGAAAGCCGGTCATACAGTTCATCCGTATCCGGCGCCTTAACCATGCTCTCGATGAAGCGCTCGTCCTTCACTAAACGAGCCACTGCCGCGAGTACGTTGAGATAGTTCTTCGCGCCCTCGCTCGCCAGCATGAGCAAAATCAAATGGACCTTTTCCTCGCCTTTCGGGCCCTCGTAACGAATGCCATCGGCGCTGCGTCCGATCGCGAAAACGTACCGACGATTCATTTTGACCCGTAAATGGGGCAAGGCGACTCCATTGCCCAAGTAGGTAGTCATCGTGTTTTCCCGCTTCAACAGCCCCGGCAGCAGGTGCTTTTTTCGAGCGAGATCCTTGAAGCTCGACGAAGAGACCTTAAGCAACTCCCTGAGGCAGCCCTCCAAGGTATGACTTTCAAGTTCCAGTACGCGCTTGCGGGAAAAGTATCTGTCTATTCGCATCTATCGCGGGACGGCTCCGGCCGCTCCCATGGCTATTTTTCCCAGTCGAGGCCGCCCTTCTTGAATTCGTACACCAATCCAACGACCAGCACTCCCAGGAAGAAAAGAATCGGACCCATAATCGGCAAGCTGTTCGCGATGAAATCACGATAAACGAGTACCCAAGGGATCAAAAAGAGCACTTCGATATCGAAGAGAATAAACAGCATGGCCGTCACATAGAACTTAACCGAAAAACGAGTACTCGTCTTACCCTCCGTCTTAACGCCGCATTCGTAAGGCGAGTTTTTAATGCTGCCCTTCGAACCTCGCTGGCCAAATAAATGGCTCGCCGTGATAATGATTCCGGCAAGACCGGCAGCGAAGAGGATTTGAACGAGAACTGGCGCGAAATCGGATACGTCCATGTCTAGGCAACTTCCATAATTCGGAGAACGATTTCAAGGCAAATAAGCGCCAATCTCCCCCGGGGCAATTCCACCTGCGTCTCCCTCCGCTCTCCACCAATCCGCTTTCCCGCCCCGCCTGTATCCCGAAGCGAAGCGAAAAGACTCCGAGTTCGAGCCAAACCGGAATTGTCCGCTCGCCAAACGAAAAAGGGCGAGCCTCGAAAGGCTCGCCCTGAAAAGTATCGATTCGAAAGATACAGACTACTTGGTCGCTTGGTCGAGGATATCGCCCAAGTTCATCAAGTCGCCACCATCCTTCATCGTATCGTAGGTTTGAGTTTCCGCTGCCAACTGCTCTTCGTCGTAGCTAGCCGCTTTGATGCTCAAACCGAGGCGACGCTCTTCGCGATCGATCTTAATCACGCGAGCCGTAACCTCGTCGCCGAGATTCAACACGTCCTTGATCTTCTCGACTCGCTCTTCGCTGATTTGGCTGATGTGCACCAAACCGTCGATGTGATCCTGAAGTTCGACGAATGCGCCAAACGAAGTGATCTTCGAGACCGTTCCAGTAACCACGTCTCCGATACGGAAGCGGCCGTCGATGTCCGACCAAGGGTCGTCCGCCAGTTGCTTCATACCAAGCGAAATACGCTGATTCTGGGTGTCCACGTCGAGAACGATAGCGTCGATCTCGTCGTTCTTCTTCAGCACTTCGCTCGGATGGTTGACCTTGCGGGTCCAGGACATGTCCGAAACATGCACCATGCCGTCGATGCCTTCCTCGAGTTCGACGAAAGCGCCGTAAGTCGTGATATTGCGAACCTTGCCGTGAACGTGGGCGCCAACCGGATAGTTGTGAACGACCATATCCCATGGATTCGGATCAAGCTGGCGAATACCGAGAGAGATCTTCTCCTCGTCCTTCTGGATTCCGAGAACGACCGCTTCCACATCGTCGCCGACCTTAAGCAGCTCGCTTGGCTTGGTGATGCGCTTCGTCCAGGACATTTCCGTCACGTGAACCAGGCCTTCCACGCCCTCTTCGATTTCGATGAAGGCGCCGTAAGGAACCAAGTTGACGACCTTGCCGGCAACGCGGGCTCCAATCGGGTACTTGTTCTCGATGTTTTCCCAAGGATTCGACTTGGTCTGCTTGAGGCCGAGGGAAACGCGTTCCTTCTCGCGATTGATCTCGATGATCATGACATCGATCTCCTCGCCTTGCTTCAGCATCTCGCTCGGGTGCGATATACGCCCCCAGCTCATGTCCGTAATGTGCAAGAGACCGTCCATGCCATCGAGATCGATGAAGGCGCCGAAGTCGGTGATGTTCTTGACCACGCCCTTCACGACATCTCCGGGCTGGATCTTGTCGAGCAGGTCGCGTCGCTTGGAAGCGCGTTGCTCTTCGATCAGCTCGCGACGCGACAGAACGATGTTCTTTCGGTCCAAATTGATTTTGAGAACCTTGTAGTCGTAGGTTTGGCCCACGTACTGGTCCAGGTTCTTGGGAGGCTGAATATCGATATGCGAAGCCGGCAGGAACGCGTCCACGCCCATGGCGACGATGAGGCCGCCCTTAACCTTGGCTTTGACGCGACCTTGAACGATCGAGCCTTCTTCGCATTTGGTGATGATATTCTCCCAGTTCTTCTTCTGTTCGGCCTTGTCGAAGGAAAGGATCGGATTGCCGTCCCGGTCTTCGAGTTTTTCGAGGAAGATTTCGATTTCCTCGCCGATTTGAAGATCGCCTAAATCCGCGAACTCGGATGCGGAAATCAGGCCTTCGGATTTTCCGCCAATATCGACAACGACTTCAATTTGGCGAATTTCAGTGACTGTGCCCTTGATTATCGAACCTTCCTTCAGCTTATCGAAGGTGGTTTGGGCCAGAAGTTCTTCCATTATAGAACTCATAACGGTAATGGCCAATGCGTCCGAGAGCGCTTCCGAGATCCCTCGCCGACTGGCGTATAGATCGCCCTAAGGCGATATGGTTGAATTTCGAATAGCTCGTTCGGAAGCAGCGCGGCGGAACGAGCCGTTGAAAATTGCCGCAAGGGTGTGGAAACCTGCGCCTGAGGACCCCGAAAGCAAGCGAAATCGACGAGGGTCCCCGTTTACGAAGAAGCGCCTACCCATCGAATGGGCGACCGCCTAGTATACCACTTTGTTCAAAGGGTACTCGATGATGCCTTCCGCCCCCATCTCCTTGAGCTTGGGAATGATGTCGCGTACATCCGCTTCGCTCAGGATCACCTCGACCGCAGACCAGCCATCGTCGCTCAAGCGATTGACCGTCGGATTCCGCAATGCGGGGAGGATTTCGAGAATCCGGTCCAGGTTCGCCTTGGGAGCATTCAACTTCATTCCCACCTTGTCGGCCGCTTCCAAAGCCGCCTCGAGCATCATCGCGATATTCTCGATCTTCTGGCGTTTGAAGGGGTCTTCCCACGCCTTCTTGTTAGCGATAAGCTTGGTGTTAGTCTTCAGCAAGGTATCGACGATACGCAGCTTATTCGCTCTCAACGAATTGCCAGTCTCGGTGAGATCCACAATCGCGTCCACCATATCCGGGACCTTTACTTCCGTCGCGCCCCAAGAAAACTCGATTTCCGCTTCGACTCCTTTGTCGGCGAGGAACTTGCGGGTTAGATTTACCACTTCCGTGGCAATACGCTTCCCTTGAAGATCCTCGACCGTCTTGACATCGGACGACTCGGGAACCGCCAGTACCCAGTAGGACGGTCGATTCGAAGCGCGGCTGTACACCAAATCGCAGACCTCCACGACGTCGGAACCGTTTTCGACCACCCAATCGTAACCGCACAAACCCACATCGAAGAATCCATGATCCACATAACGGCTGATTTCTTGACTACGCACGAAGCGTCCGTCCAATTCCTCGTCGTTGATGCTGGGCTTGTACGAGCGTGAACTTTTTCGAATGTTCCAGCCCGCTTTAGCGAATAGACGTATGGTCGCATCTTCCAGACTGCCCTTTGGAAGTCCGAACATTAGAGTTTGCGGTTCTTGTGACACCCATCACCTCGAAATCCATGCGGCGGTAAGGCGCAAGACAATTTTTACAGCTGTAACAATCGTAACGGTTCTCCACCTCCTCGTTTCCTTTTTCGCAGTTCTTGAACAATTGGGCCACCCAGGAGGCCTCCGCTAGGGCCGCTTTTCTTAAATTCTCGTAAAAAACAGGTGGATACGGCCCGCAATCGAGCAGTTTTTACATTTTACATTTTACAATTGGATAGGTATCCCGTCTTAATGCCTCTCGTTCCTTTGAGCTCTATACCCTATTCGGGTCCTCAGCCAAGCGACTTCAATGGGGCGAATATAGCCCTCCTTTACGCTTTTAATAACAACCGCCTAACCCAGCACAACGCATATGCCCAGCAAACCGAAGCCCCTCGTTCTTATCGTCGAAGACGAAGCAGAACTAGCCAACGTAATCGCCGAGCATCTTGAGGCAGCCGGCATGCAAACTCAGATTTGCAATCGATGCGCGCTCGCAATGCGCTTCCTCAAAAACAATTTTGCCAATATAATCCTTTTGGATCTGACCCTTCCCGACCAGAACGGCTTCGCCTTCATGGAGGACTTGAAACGGGAAGACATAAACATCCCAACGATCTTCCTGACTGGAAACGACTCGGAGATCTCCAAAGTCAAAGGTCTCGAACTCGGCGCCGACGATTACGTTACCAAGCCTTTCAGCGCTCCCGAATTGGTAGCGCGAATACACGCCGTGCTTCGGCGCGCCGAAGTCGCGAACGATTTCAACGTAACGAAGAACGTGAAGCTAACGGACTCGCCCTTTCTCTTTAACACGGCCGACGTCAACCCCACCACCCTCGAGGTCACATTTGCCGATGGGGAGATCGTCAACATCGGACGCAAGGAAATCGGAATTCTCTCCTATCTTCACGACAACCCTGAAACCATTATAACGAGAAAGAATCTGATTCACTCGGTATGGGGCATTCACGCGGATATTCGAAGCCGTTCGCTCGACCAATACATCGTAAAGATACGCGATTTGTTCAAACGCAAAGCCGTTCCGCTCGACAACCTTAAGACGATTCACGGTATTGGCTATCAATACGAACCGCTTAAAACAACGGAAGCGGAAGCGATCTAGCCCTCCTGCTTTTCCCTGATTTTCCAAAGCAAAAGCCCTGCATTCGGCGAAGGAATGCAGGGCTTTATTGCGGATGCTTAATCAGCGCAGGATGGCGGTCTTAGTTCAGCTAAACGCGCTTCGCCTAATCGCTTACAGCGGTAGCGAAGCATCGTCGCTTAACGGGTAACGAAGTGGACTCCGCTTTCGTCCTCGTACCCTTCTGGAGCCGTCAACACGCCATGGATCAAGGCGAGCGAACCGGAAACAAGGGATAGAAGATACAAAGAAAACAGAATCGTTACCATAACCGCAATAAACGGATACATGGTCACAGCCTGAAGGGGTGTCCAACTAATTAGGCTCGACAGCTAAATCTAAACAATCTCGTTACAATCTGGGATTAAACGAGCCCATTTGCAGCCGATCGCTTCCCCTGCCCGAGCAGCGTCTACACTCTAGCGCAGTCGATAATATTCATCCGGATTATACAGATAATAGAAATCGAAGGGCGCCAATCGCGGCAAATTGACGAACGGCTTGCCCTCTTCGTCCACCGACTCCTCCAGGTCGTTTCGGGCGAAGATGATACTGCGCCCGAAGCGATCGGGGTTCTTGTCTACCGACATTTCCCAAATGCGATCGACAACCCGGTCTATCCACTTCAGCTCAACGGCTTGATCCGCAAACTCGCGCCAATCCCCATCGGAGTTCTTTTCGTACATCAACGTGATAAACTCCTGCAAGGTCAGTCCCATCTTTTTCGCGACCGGGCGGGCAACGCGACGCCACCACTCTTCCGCTTCTTCGAGAAATTCCCGTTGCTGGGTTAGGTTTCCGCTAATTCCCCAGCTGATCTGGTGATGCAGGATAATCGCGTTCGGATAGGCATAGGAGCGCTCCGCCAGCGTCGCGATGCTCGCAGCCATGCTCGCCGCGTAGGACTTCACCACCACGTAAACCGGCGCTTTGCTGCCATGCATCGCCTTCATTATCTTGTAGCCTGACATGACCGATCCGCCCGGCGACGAATCGATAACGAGGAAGATGGGATAGTCCTGGCTCTCGTTGTTGTAATAATTGATTCGTTCGCTGACGTAATCCGCCAACCCGGTCCAAATCGGACCATTGAGAGCCACGCGGCGATCGCTGATGTGCAATACGCCATCCACGTAGGGCTCCTTGAGGTACATCAAGCTTCGGTCTATCTCGACTTGGTCCTCCACCAAGTCGCCTTTTTCCTTGATGGATAGTTTCGCCTGCAACGAAGCGACTTCCGCGTCCAGGGTCGCTCGATCCAACTTCAGCCTCATATCCGCCAAGCGTAGGCGAGCGACTTCGCCCTCCATTTTCTTCTGGGCGATGGAATTGGCCACCTTCAGGCGCTCTTCTTCCAGTCTGAGATCCGCGAGCTCTTCATTCAGCTTCACTTTCGCTTCAAGGCTTTCCAGTGAAAGTTGCTTGTTGAGCGTATCGATCTGCGCATTCAAGCGATCCGTATCCATTCGCATTTCCGAAAGCTCCGAACCGAGTCGCTCGCGCTCGACCGAATTCTCCATCGCCAGCCGCTCCTTCTCCTCGCGAAGTTCGATTAAGGCCTCCTTGAACTGCTCCGAACGCAATGAAAGTCTCGACGAAATCAGCTCGCGCTCATCCCTCAAGCGCTTGATTTCCTTTTCTCGAGCCTCTTCTTCAGGGTCCTTCTCGTCTTCCTTGCGATCCGAGCGCTCTGCGTCCGTCTTCGACGGCTCGTCGACCGTTTCGTCAGTTGCGGTTTCCTCGGAATCGCTCGCTTCCACAACTAAGGGAGCCAACGCATTGCCATCGCTCTGCGCCATTGCGATACCGGACCAGGCAAGGCTCGCAACGAGCGCTGTCAGGAGATGAAAGTAATTGGTAAATCTCATGCTTAAACGGTTTGCTACGCGAAAGAAAACGGTCGCACGGATCCCAGCATTGCCGCGCAATACTCGAAAACGCAAGCGTAACGCTCGGTTTTGATATGGGTCATTCGATCGGCGGGAAAAGTTCAATTAAAACTGAATTTCCTGCAAAATATCTAGAACTCCGCGTATTTCCTCGTAGGAATGATCCCGTGAACTCGAATTCCCTCGAACGCGTAACCACTTACCTGCAGTCGCTGCAGACCGACTTGATCGCAGGACTCGAAGCCGAAGAAACCTCAGGCGATCGATTCATCGTCGACGAATGGACGCGCCCGGAGGGAGGGGGCGGCATCACTCGGGTAATCGAATCCGGAGAAACCTTCGATAAGGCGGGCGTCAATTTCTCCCATGTCACGGGCGAGAACCTTCCGCCGTCCGCTACCGCCACTCGTCCCCAGTTGGCGGGACGATCGTTTCATGCGACCGGAGTCTCCGTGGTCATCCACCCCCGAAATCCCTATGTTCCCACCGCCCACGCCAATGTGCGATTCTTCTGGGCGCCGGCCCGATCGGAAGACGAAGAAGAAGTCTGGTGGTTCGGAGGCGGCTTCGATCTCACTCCCTACTACGGCTTCGAGGAGGATGCAATCGAGTGGCATCGAAAAGCTCGGGCCGCCTGCGCGCCTTTCGGTACCGATTGCTATCCGCAATTCAAAGCAGCCTGCGACGACTACTTCTATCTCAAGCACCGAGCCGAACCCCGCGGTATCGGCGGCCTCTTTTTCGACGACTTCGACAAAGGCGGCTTTGAAAGCGCCTTTTCGCTCATGCGAAGCGTCGGAGACCATTTTGGAAAGGCCTATATGCCGATCGTCCAACGACGCAAAGATACCGAATACGGCGAACGAGAACGAGCCTTTCAACACTATCGCCGCGGCCGCTACGTGGAATTCAACCTCGTCTACGATCGCGGCACCCACTTCGGCCTGCAAAGCGGCGGCCGCGTCGAATCCATTCTCATGTCTCTGCCCAGCCAGGTGAGCTGGAAATACGATTACCATCCCGAACCCGGCACTCGCGAAGCCAACCTTTACGATACCTTCCTCGTCCCCCAGAACTGGGCGGAGATGCGGATCGAGTAGAAACGAAGACTACCGATAATCCATCGAGTCGATTCCAAATCCTCCAGAATAAACCGCTACAGACGATCCACTTATTCCCATGACTTCCCGCGAACGCTTTCTCGCCGCGCTCAACTGCCAGCCGCTCGACCGTCCCCCGATTTGGGTGATGCGACAGGCAGGTCGCTATCTCCCCGAGTATCGCGCTCTCAAGGAGAAATACAGTTTTCTCGAGCTCGCCCAAACCCCTGAACTGGCCCTCGAAGTGACCCTTCAGCCACTTCGCCGATTCGATCTCGACGCAGCCATCCTTTTTTCCGACATCCTCGTCATTCCCGAGGCCATGGGGCAAGGCTACCACTTTCGCGAACAAGGCGGCATTGGCATGGACTACATTCTGGAGAGCGCTTCGGATATCGACAAGCTGGACAGCTCCCAAGTCTGCGAGAAGCTAGACTACGTCGCTCAAGCGCTCAAGCTGATCAAGGACGACCTGAACGACCAAAAGATGCTCCTGGGCTTCGCGGGATCCCCCTGGACGCTCGCTACCTACATGGTCGAGGGAGGCAGTTCGAAGAACTTCGACAGGATCAAGGAACTCTTCTACGCCGACCGTCCCACCTTCGATCGACTTCTTGAAAAAATCACCGAATCGGTGATTGAATACCTCGCCATGCAAGCGGAATCCGGAGCGGACGCCGTCCAGATTTTCGATTCCTGGGGTGGCATTCTGTCAGGCGAAGATTACGAAGAGGCTTCCCTGAAGTGGATACGCCGTATCGTCGAAGCGGTCAGCGATCGTATTTCAGTCATCATCTACGCGAAAGGAACGGTCCCTCACTTGGCTCGCCAAGCCGCCACGGGGCCTAAAGCGATCGCGGTCGATTGGACCATTCCCATTGAAGAGGCCTCCGCCCTCCTCCCCAAAGAAATTGCCATTCAAGGCAATCTCGATCCGGTGATTTTGAATACGACACCTGAAATCGTCGCCGATCGAGCGACCCGCATTCTCAATGCCATGAAAGATCGGCCCGGTCACATATTCAACCTGGGGCACGGCATCTTGCCGACCGCCAAAATCGAGAACATGCAAGCCCTCGTCGATACGGTAACCCATTACAGCGCTTAACCAGCTCGCAGCCATGCAAGACGCAATCGTTATGGGAGGGGGTATCTGCGGGCTTACCGCAGGCTATCTCTTGCAACAGCGTGGTTTGGATATCAGCGTCATCGAAAAAGGAGCTCGCCCCGGCGGCCCGATCCAATCGATTTCCCAAGACGGCTACCTCGTCGAACAAGGCCCCAATTCGCTTTTGCTTCCCGATCCCTGGGTCGAGGACTTTATCGACGAGCTCGGACTCGGACCGGAATTGCGGCATGCGAATCCCGCTGCCAACAAGCGCTTCATCGTCAAGAATGGCCGTCCCGTCGCCGTACCCGCCTCGCCCCTACAAGCGGTCGGAACGCCTCTTTTTTCTCTGAAAGCTAAACTGGGCTTTCTTGCTGAACCCTTCCGCAAGCCAATCGATGACGAATCCGCGCGTAACGAATCGGTCGCTTCGTTCATATCCAGGAGAATGGGCCCCGAGTTTCTCGACTATGCCATCGACCCCTTCGTCAGCGGCGTCTACGCGGGCGATCCCCGCGAGCTGATTCTCGAGCAGGCCTTTCCCCTTATGCGGGCTTTCGAACGCGACGGCGGCTCCATTATAAAAAGCGCCCTCCAATACAAGAGGAAGGGCAAACGCGAAGGAACCGCCTACCGGAAGCAATCCGTTTCCTTCGCCAGCGGCCTGCATGCCCTCCCGGCAACCCTAGCCCGCAAGCTGGGCAATCGCCTTTGGCTCGACTCGGAAGCCGTCGCCGTCAACCGAAACGACGAAGGCTGGCAAGTCAGCTGGAAGCGGAACGGAGAAAATTTCGATGGGTTCGCCAAGCGCTTAATCGTTTGCCTCCCCTCTTGGGCAATTAAGCGAATGAATTGGACTCAAAGCGTCGCGGTACCCCTCAGGGCTACCCCCCATTTGGACTATCCCGCTGTACACAGCCTCGCCCTCGGCTACCGACGCGATCGGATCGAGCATCCCTTGGACGGCTTCGGAGCTCTCGTCCCCAGCAAGGAGTCGCCACGCATTCTAGGCGTCCTGTTCAGCTCAAGCCTTTACGATGGACGCGCTCCGAAAGGACATTGCTTGCTGACCGTTATGATCGGCGGACGTCGAAACCCGCAATACGCCAACGCCCGCGGAGAAGAGCTACAAGCGATCGCCGAGGCGGATCTCCGCTCCCTCCTCGGGGCGAAGGGCTCGCCCAGCTTTTCCCTGATCTCCAGCTGGCCGCGAGCCATCCCTCAATACAATCGTTCCTTTATTCAATGGAAGGAAACGCTGCACGCATTGGAAGCCAATCACGCGAATCTGCACTTCGGCGGCCACGCCGTCGACGGCATTGCCATGGGCGCCAGCATTCTCAGCGGAAAGCGATTGGCGGAGGCGGTATAAACGCCACCAAAAGCGGCTCACTCCTCGCCTGATGCAATGCGCACGCGATCCATGAGCGATTTTATTTGCTCGCTCGGGCGAAGAATCGAGGCGCGCTTCAGCAGATTCAACGCATCCGAAAAACGACTGCTATCAATCAACATCTCCGACGCCAAAATCAAGGCATCGTATTCATAGGTTCCCGACGAGTAGGCCCGTTCGAAGTAGTACATCGCTTTCGCATTTTGGCCTCGATCGGCGTAGACTGAGCCCAGTCGCACCAAGGCCTTCCCATTCAGCGGATCGATTAGCAAGGCGTCCTTGAGCTTCGATTCTTCCGCAACCAGATCGCCCGCGGCGGCAGCGAAACGCGATTCCAGCATGCGAAAACTCGTCTTCTCCCCAGTCGTCCAGTCATTGTCCATACCTCCCAGTTTCGCAAAGAGCCGTTCGGCTTGGGAGACCTCATCCTGTTCGATCAGATACTCGACCCCTCGCAATACATTCTGCAGCTGATCTTCGATCTGTTCGGAAGCCGCCCCGAGATAGGTATCCACCGAAAGTTCATACATGCCTTGAAGACTGTAGATATTCGCCAGCTGCAGACGCGTCTCGCCCGTGCTATTGCCCAGGGCGTGTATCAGCTCGAATACTTCGGCCGCTTGGATAAACTCGCCAAGCTCCACATAGACATTGGCCAGGAAACGGCGATAAACATCCTTCGTCGAATCCCGTTTTATCAATTCCCGCAGCAAGGCTTCGGCTTCCGCATAGCGCTTGCCGGAAATCATGGCCTGAGCCTTGCCCTCAATCCATTCGATATTATTTGGATCGAGAACGATCGCCGCATTGTAAGCTAGCTCTGCCGCCATCAAATTACCCGCTCGCAAATGGCAGTAGGCAGCCGATCCGTATGTATCCGGACTCGTATCTCCTAGTTCGATACAGCGCACCAACGCATTCAAGCCTCCATCGTATTCCGCCTGTCGCACTAGCAACAATCCTAGATTCTTCCACGCTCGTCGAAATGTGGGGAATTTTTCAATGGCTCGCCTGTATTCCGCCAAGGAATCCTCGTAGGCCTCCCCATTGAAATAGAGATTGGCCAATATGAAATTGAAGGTCGCCGTCGCTGGCGTTTCTTCCCCGAGCATCCCTTCGAGCATCGATTTGGCGAACTCCGGATTCTCCTCCACCATGGGACCGATTTTTTCCAGAAGCGATATCTCCAGATCTTGCAACTCCGGCTCGCGTTCCGCCAACACTCCGTAGCTGGCTATGAATCGCTTCTGAAACTCCGGACCATACAAGTCCGGCTTGCCCATCTCCAGGTCTTCCTGACCGACAGCGGCCAGGCACCCGATCCAGGAGAGCAAAATAACTTTCGCTATACGACTCATAGGCTGAAAGGCGAGGAATCGGTTTTCGCCTGGAATACGAGGGTAAATCGAGCCCAACAGCTGACTTTCTGCCCGTTTTTCCTAGCAGGCCGAAAACGCCAACGCTTAAGCGTATCGATAATATGGGGAGCCGCTTCCGGCACGGGAGAGCTGAGCACTAGGACATGTATCGGCTTGCCCTTCGTATCGATGGATATCTGAACGATGACGCGCCCATCCCCCATCTCCTTCTTCATTCGAGTCGGTAGATTGGGGAGAGGCGTATAGCTGCGCGAAGGCGGTTCGTCGACCTCGCTCTTGTCGTAAACGATACTCTCCAAATCCACTGCGATTCGAGGACCATCGAACTCGGTCAAGTTGATCTCGATCTTATCGGCAAGTCCACGCGGCGTATCCATAGTCGCTTCCACTGGTTTGACGGTAAGCTTCATCGGTTCGGGTTCCAGAGCCATATCCACTTGAATAGGCACTTTCGAAACCGTTGTATCCACTGTTTCCTCCGGTGGAGGGGGAGGAGGCGGTGGCGGCAGGAAAACGTCCAACTTGGCAATAGTCGTTTCTTTGGGCGGACTTACCTTGTCCAATTGCGACAAAGTCATGGCGGAGAAGAGCAACGCCGTTGCCGCAACCGCGAATACTCCCACGAGTATCGAGTTAGTCGACTTGCCAAGTCCCTGCTCTAAGGTATAAGCCTTCATTCGTAGGTAGCGAAATGGATATCCTTTCCACCAGCCGCTCGAACCTCGCCATACACTTTGGCGAAGGTATCGTGAACGGATTGACGATCCGCCTGGATAATGATGGGGACATCCTCGATAGATAGAATGCGGTGCACGATGGGTCGCACGCGAGCCAGTGAGATTTCCTTGCCTCCATGGAATACCCGACCTGTATCCGTAATAGCGATCAGGATGCTATTCTTTGCCAATGGCGTCGAATTGCTCGCCTCCGGCTTGTCTACTTCGATCCCCGCTTCTTGTACGAATACAGTAGTTACAATGAAGAATATGAGCAGGATGAAAATGCAGTCGATCATGGGAGACAGGTTTATCTCCGTTTCGCTGCTTAATTCCAGGTCGAGCAAATCGCGCCTCATACGGAGCGTCCTTCCCGGCCCGCCACTGCGAACTCAGCCTGAGTCAGCTCTCGCTGCCGTCTGCTTCCTTCGCGGCGTATCCATTGGATTACGAAAATCGCCGGAATCGCCACGGTAAGCCCGGCTTGAGTTGTCACTAGGGCAAAGCGGACCCCACTCGAGACTTGCGACGTCGTTTCCTGCATCCGTTGGGAAAGGCTTTCGAATGTATCCAGCATCCCGATCACAGTTCCGAGCAACCCCAACAAAGGAGCTGCCGCAGCTAGCATCCCAATGTAGGCAACCTGTCGCGACACCAAATCGCTCAACTCGCGACGGGTTTGCGCGTAGGCATATTCTATTTCAACCGCATTCGATTCAGGATCGATTCGCTCAGTCGCTCGATCGACGGAAAAGCGACGCACGAAGAGCAAGGTTCCGAACGCCGATCGATATAGCAGAATGGACAAGGCCGCGAGAGCAAGCATTACCAAGCCGCCTTCCTGAACCGACAGCCAGGCATCGAGGAAGAAAGCCTTCACTGGGAGGCCTCCTCGCGACTATCCAATTTGCTGACTACCTTGGAAAACTCCGTCGCCGCCAACTCCATCGCTCCAATCCGGCGCTTCGCTAGGCGCAAGAGCGCTCCATGGGCAATCAAAGTGGGAATGGCTACAATCAATCCCAGTTCGGTCGTCACCAGCGCTTCCGAAATGCCAGATGACAAGGCTTTCGGATCGCCCGAACCAAAAATGGTAATAAGCGTGAACGTCTTGATCATGCCGACGACGGTACCTAGCAACCCCATCAGCGGCGTAGCGGCCGCTGTGACCGATAGCCAAGGCAAAAAGCGTTCCAATTGCGGCTTGCGGGTGAGGATGACGCTCAACATGTGATCCTCCATCAGTTCGCGCTCTTCCCGAGCATGCGCCACCCCTTCTTCCAACAACGCCCGCATCCAAGGACTCGCCCCTGCAAGCGACTCTTTAGAGCGCTCTTGATCGCCTGAAAAAGCGCTCGATGCCACCGCTGCTAAGTTGCGAGGCAAAGTCGCCTTGAGAGAATGGAAGTCCATGAGCTTCACGAGCGCTAATATCAGCGCCAAGCCGCCCATCGCAATAATCGCATAGCCCACTTTGCCGCCCTTCTCGATATGCTCTCGCCAATCGCCACTCGCCTCTTCCAAGGAAATCGCCTTCCCGAGGGACGCATCCAGGGGCAGCAGGTCTCCCGCCCCTTGGCCCTGTTGCGTTAACGCGCTGCCAAACGCCCCCGTCAGCGGTGTCAACTCAGGCTCGAGCGCTCCGGGTCTAAAACTCAGCAGTCCCACGGAGTCGCCCGAATTGTCCCGGAAAAACGCCGTCGGTCCGAATACAATAATATCGCCACGAAGAATTTCACCCGACTTGTCGACCGCCCGGCCCTCGAAGGCGTAGCCCCCCGCGAGCAGATCGAGCCGATCCAAACATACTTCCACTGCCTCCGTTCGCTTTTCACGAGCGACCGCCGATCCGGCGCCCGCACGTTCGATCGCTTCGCGGAGTGGTGTGAGGACTGCTTCGAATCGCTGGTCTTCTGCGATGTGAAGCCGACCCTCGAAAGTATTCAAATACTGGGCAAAGAGGCCGCTGACATAATCGTTTTGCGTCCTCAAATCGCGGATCGCCGATTGGCGCTCGATCAATTGCTCTTGGGCGTCATCTTCGCTTTCGCGTATCGCAAGCGCTTGAGACCTCAATTGGATCGCCTGATTTTCCAAAATATTGATCCGCTCAACGATAGGGATCTTCTCCCCCGCAATAGTTTCCTGGAGGGCTCGATAGCGCTGAAGGCTGGCCTCGACCCGCGCTTCCATTTCCGCCGCCAATGCGGCGACGTCCGGCTCTTGAGCGTTCACCGTCGGTGCGAGCAGGGCGAACAAAGCGCCTACCATTGGAGCCATCTTCATGGAGCGCCTTCCCATCGGTTAGTGATTGCGCCCGGTACGACTTGAATCGAAGGCGGACGGGTCTGCTCATGCACATCGACCAACTCGAGAATCCGAGCCGCATATTCGTCGCGCTCTTTCCAAACCCAATCCCCCTCGCCCGGTGTCAGTTCCCAGGCCGCATTGCCTTGAGGGTCAACCGCGTATCCGCGGGCAAGGCCCCAATAAAGTATCGACACCATTACCTCGCGACCATCGCTCATCGCGCGGGCCTGATAATCGATGGATACGGACCGATTGAATTCTTCGATTCGTGTGAACGCAGCCACCAAAATCTGGGCGCGCTCGCCTAGAGCCGCCGGATTCGTGTGATCCCATTTATCGCGGGCCGCCTCCAATTCGTCCTTCAGGAAAAACGGAGCGTTCGCTCGAATCCGATCGAACCGCTCGGCTAACGCGTTCAGTTTTTCCACATAAAAGACTCGAGCCGCTTCCTGCTCCTCGAATGAATCCGTATTCTCTGCCAACTCCTCCGCTCGAAATTCGGACTCCTCCTCCAAACGTTCCATCCGCTTCATGAGCGCCGCAATATCCGCTTCCAAGACCAGAGCGCTCTGCTCCAAAATTCTTTTCTGCGCCTTCCAGGTATTGCGTTCGCTGGCAATCTTCTGCTCGAGCTCGAGCCATCGCTTAGTCGCGGCATCGAGCCGTTCGTAGTCATCGCCTGGCAGCTCCGACATGCCCAAGAGGAAGCTTGCCAATACGCACAATACTGCCGCAGTCCGCGTTTTTCGGAAAAGAAAGAATCGATAGCGCATCAAGGGAGAGGTACCTAAGTCGACGCACTCCACCCCTAAAAGGTTTCAGAATGCGACCCGAATTTCGCGCATCGCAATTTGCGGGTCAAGCGAGTTGTCGCACCGCGTTGTTCAATTCCGATCCAGAGCATTCGACAGAGATCCAGCGAACGGCCCGGCGCTCGGGCCGCCAAGCGAAGCAAGATAGGCCCCAAGAACCCGCCCCAATCAATGGGCGTGTCCGTCGCGGTAGTGCTCTGCCAGCAGATCCCGTCCGAAATCGCCGTCGAATTCCCGCCAAACCGCGTGAATGTGATTCGAGCCGCCCTGTACATTGTCGTATTCAATCAAGAACGACGGCCCCTGGATTCGATAGTAATGCCCTTCCCCGCGATTGGGGGAGCCTGCCCATCCAAATCGAATCGAATCCAGGCCGTTAGACTCGATCTGTTCCCTTTGGGCCCTTGCGATTTCAGGACGCATATTATTCAAATACACATCGATGAGGGATTGCAGCTGGGATTGCTGCGACGCGGTCATATCCTTGAAAGCGAGTCCCGCCCTTTCCAAGCGATCGATTCCAGGTTTCGCTTTGGTCATGATGTCCCGAAACGCTTTTTCCGCAAAAACGGCGATCTCCCGTTGCTCAACGCTCAGCGCCCCGAGCAACTGCCGAGCGAGCTCTTCTTCGTCCTTCAAGCTTCGCAATCCCTTCATCGCCTCGCTGCCTTTTCGCACGTCGGCTGGATTCGCTCCCCAGAAATTCGGTACGGCCGCGAGCCAACGTCCCTCGACGATCGAAACATTCAACGACAAATGGTGGCCCTCGAAACGCCAGCCCCAAGTGGAATCGACCGCCGGTTCCCCAAATACTGACAAGTAATACAACTCCACATCGCGGTGAGCCGCCCCCTCCAAGGCGAACAACACCCCTTCGAGAGCGATTATGTTGTCGACTTTCCGCCGCCCTCCTTCGCTCAACAGCGATTCCAGGACCTCCTTAACCAATTCTCGCTGGCGCGGATTCAAGTCCTTCAGCGGTACGCCGCGTCGATCCTTGGGCACATACGCCCAATTCGTACGCTCCCCATCGTCGAAGGCCATCTGCGCCTTGGACGCCTGGGAAGAGGTCAACGATTCCAGGAATCGACTGCTGGCAGCCGTCATATCGGCGATAGCCGAGGGAGACTCGACGCCGCTGAAAAGCAAAGGAGCAAGCGCCAAAGCCCCGCATAGGGCGACGCTTAAAGAAGGGGATTTTCGAAACGAGATCATGCTCAATCTTCTATCGAATTTCCGCTTGGCAACGCGATCCCTTTCGTAACCTTTCCGGCAATGGCGACGTTTTAGCGAATAGCGTCTCCCTACACCTGCGTCGCGTTCGTCACATATCACCCCTCATTTCCCAAACCCATGATACGCCTACGATTTCTCCTTTCGGTCGCATTGGCAGCCATCGCGATTCTAGTTCCCAACCTTTGCCAAGCTCAAGAAAAGCCCCAAAGCAACGCTCCGCCTACTCAAAATCGCGAGGAAATCGTCAAGCGCATCAACAGGGCTATCGAGGAAAACGTCGTCAAGGTACTCGAACGGATCGAAATAACTGAAGGGCAGATCAAACCGATGCAAAGCGCCCTGGTTAAATACTTCGCTCCCGTGCAGATGGAGCGGATCAAGATGCAGGCCGAACGTCAAAAAATGAGACAAGAAGGCGGTGGCCCCCCGCAAGGCGGAGGCAATCGCCAGGCAATGATGGCCCGTATGGCGAAATTGGACAAACTCCGCTCCGAACTGGACAAGTCCGTCAAAGGCATTCTCGACAAGGCCCAGATAAAGCAATTCCGCAAGGCAATGGACGAAGTCGCGCCCGCGCAGCGCCGCGGTGGTGGCCGGCGCTAAATAGAGAGCGCCGGGCTGCAGCCCAAGCGGGTAGCCGGAATCGATCCGCATCTACGCGTCGCAATTTGTTTGCCCTCTTCCTCCGAAGCGGACACTGAGGGCTGCTTATGGATTTCGATCTCTCGCTCCTCGAAAAGCATTTTCCCGAACTTAGCGATTCGCAAATAGAGCGATTCGATCGCTACGCCCGCCTGATCGCGGAGTGGAACGAGAAGATCAATCTGATCGCCCGTACCGACATCGCCAATCTTCCGCGCCGCCACCTTCTCCACTCCCTTGCCATAGCCAAAGCGATGGCGTTCAAAGACGGCACCCGCATTATGGACGTCGGCACTGGGGGCGGTTTTCCTGGCATTCCCCTAGCGATCCTCTTTCCTGAATGCGGATTTCACTTGGTCGATTCGATTGGCAAGAAGGTAAAGGTCGTGGTCGACTGCGTCGAAAAGCTCGGACTCGACAATGTATCCGCCGAACAAGCTCGGGCCGAAAAAGTCTCCAATCAATACGACTTTATCGTAGCGCGGGCGGTAACCCAACTCCCGAAATTCATGAACTGGATACGCAAACGCGTGAAGCGCACTGCCTTCAATGACTTGCCCAATGGAGTCCTTTATCTAAAGGGCGGCGATTTGCGAGAAGAGTTCGCCAGTATCAAGGAAACGCCTACCGCCTATCCCATACGCGAGTTTTTCGACTACGAGGAATTCGACGAGAAATACGTCATTCACGTCCCCGTCGCCCGCGGATAGCGACGCGCGAAAATTCGTCTGTCGCCGTGCGCCTCCGCATATTACTGCCACCCAATTTGGAATCCTGCGCCCCGCGCGACGCGATTCCCGTCAAACTGGAGATCCAAACGAACGAGGGAGCCAAGCGCCCCCCCGAAAAGGTTCCCCTCGATCAGTTAGGCGAGCTCCATGAGCAGGAACGTCTGGTCGCTTTCGCCCTGCTTCAATGGGGAGGCGGCGCCCTCACTTCATTCGTCCAACTTAGTCGCGAGCAGGTTGGAGAACTAGTTGCTCGCCTTGTTTCGATTGACGCGTTCTTCTGGGTCAATCGCCCCAACGATTCGATCTCTTGGAACGGCGCTGAGTTGATCGGCGTGTCTGAGTTCCTGGATTCCGACTCGAATGAGCCCAAAGAGTCAAAATCGGCCGCGAACGAGAACGCGACCCGTCGCCCCATCGACCCGACCCGTAGCCAAAAGAGCCTTCGCGACTACCAGGGAACGCCCATGATCGTCGACGGATCTACTCAATTTCTGGCGATCTCCCTGCCCTCGAAAGAGCACCCCTACTATCAAGAGATTCGGGATCGCCTCGAAAGCTATCGTTTCAAGCTCGAACCGCGCAATCGCCGTTGGTGGCTAAGAGACCGTCATCAAACGCTGAATTTCCTCGGCGAATTCGGCGCCGATTTGGAGGAACGTTACTGCGCGGAGTTCACCGACAATTTCATTCATCGCGCTGGCAAGCTGAAAAAAGCCCGCATTCGGACCGAAGTCGTCGAGGAGTCCAACGGCTACGCGATCGCCCTTAGCCTTTCCGCAGGCGAGGCGAATTCCCAGGCGATAAGTCGCAGCCTCAACGCCGGGCGGCGCTATATCGAATCCGGCGACCGAGTATTCCTCATCGATCAAAGCAGTATCGACTCAATGCATACGCTGCAAAAATCGCTTTCGGGCTCGCCAGATGCGCCCTTGCTCCATCACGGGAGCTACAAGGTCACTGCAGCCCAGGCCCCTGAAATCGAAGACGCTCTTTCCGAGATCAATCCCAACTTCAAGCCGCCCTCCACCTGGCGAGCCCGCAGCGCCGCTCTACGAGATCTTTCCAAACTCGCGCCAACCAACCTCTCTCCCACGCTGCAAGAAACGCTCCGGCCTTACCAGCTTATCGGCGCTTCCTGGCTCCGGCATCTCTATGATCACCAGCTGGGCGGTATCCTCGCCGATGAGATGGGATTGGGAAAGACGCTGCAAGCGCTCGCCCTGCTCGACAGCTTGCAACGCGACCGAAGGGCTTCGGGGCCTCCGTTGTCCTTGGTCGTATGCCCCGCCTCCCTCGTCGAAAACTGGCGCCGCGAAGCGGCACGGTTTTGCCCCCAGCTCGCGGTTTTCGTAAACCACGGAACTCAGCGCATCCGGTCCCATGCCGATCTGCGCGAGATCGACCTGGTGATCACTTCCTATGGCACGCTACTTCGCGACGAAGACGCGTTCTCCTCGCTTTCCTTTAATTGCGTCATTGGCGACGAAGCGCAGAGCATCAAGAATCGCCGGGCCCGCAACGCCCAGGCCATTTCCAAGCTCGCGACGCGCGGACGCTTTTTGCTCACCGGCACTCCCGTCGAAAACAGTATTCAAGATCTGATATCCCTGCTCGATTTCATATTGCCCGGCGGCATCAAGGGCATCCCTCAGGGCGCTCGGGGAGACGACCGGATATGGCACGAGCAGCGGATCAAGGACCAGGCCGGGCCGTACATCCTGCGGCGTTCCAAGGAAAGCGTTGCCCCGGAATTGCCCGAGAAAATCGAGCAGGTCGTGTTCGTCCAAATGACCGAACGCCAAAAGCAGGTCTACGACCATGCAAAGCGCCAGGCCGAAAACGAAATCGCCGCAATGGAATCGAAGCAAGTCAGCGAAGGTTCGATCCGCATGAAGACGCTCACTCAGTTGCTTCGACTTCGCCAAACCTGCTGCGATCCACGATTGCTCGACGCGGCCCTCGCTCCGGAAGATTCTTCAAAGCGAGCAAGCTTTCTCGAGCTTTTGCGAGAGGCCATCGACGGGCAGCATAGAATCCTCGTTTTCTCCCAATTCGTATCGATTCTATCGCTACTCAAAGAGGAACTGGAGGCAGCCGAAATCGACTATTGCTACATCGACGGCGCCACCAGGAATCGAATGGACCAAGTCGATCGATTTCAAAGCAATCCGCAAATTCCGCTCTTTCTAATCTCGCTCAAGGCGGGCGGTACGGGCTTGAACTTGACCGCCGCCGATACGGTGATCCACTTCGATCCCTGGTGGAACCCTGCCGCTGAGGCTCAAGCCACCGACCGCGCCCACCGTATCGGACAAACCAAGGTGGTTACGAGCTACAAGCTAATCGTCGCCGATTCCGTCGAAGAAAAGGTCCTGCGCCTGCAAGGCGAAAAACGCAAGTTGCTCGCCGACGTATTCGAAGCCAGCGACGCTGCGAATGCCTCCCTAAGCCTCTCCGACTTGAAGGATCTTTTGTAGCGCGATGCCACATCAGCAAGGACTCCCCAAACGGAAACGGTTCGCTCGCCGTATAAGGGCAGGCGAACCGCCTATTCGATGCGCCATTGACAGGCGCTCTCCCGCGACCTCGGAATCCTAGCTCCGCCCCTTTTGATCGAATGCGTCCCTAGCTGCGCGTTCAGCGGGCCTCGCTCCGAGTGCCGCGGTCGAGAAATCGTTAGGTCATTGCCTTCGGAATATCCGTACCGAGATCCACGGGTTGAATATTCTTGCGATCCGTTTCTCTCCGACGATTGTAGCGTCGTAGCTTGCGGTCCAGTTTCTGCGAAAGTTGGCCAATCGCCGTGTAAAGATCGTCCGTGCGCTCGGATACGAAAAACGTGCGTCCCTTCATCTCTACATGCCCTTTTGCCAAGAACTCGTTCTTGTGCGACGACGCATGGGCCTCCCGTTCCAGTTCTACGCGAATGCGGAGGATACGAGGCTCGTGAGCGAACAGCTTTTCCAACTGCTCGTTAGCCGCTCGCTTTAACGCTTCCGTCAATTCGATGTGCACTCCTGAGAGAATAATAGGGTTCGTGTTCATGGCCTGAAGTATCGCGCGATCCCCCCCATTTCGCTCGTCCTATTCGGAACAAACTTAGGCGTATTGCGCTCGCTCGCCAGTTGCTATCCTTGCAGACATTCGCTCGACGGGAAGGATTGGGCCTCGAACAAGGGTCTAACGCGTAATTCGCTCTGCGCGCGGGTGAATGCCCGAACGGGCCTGAACCCCGTGGATACGCGCGCCTCTCCGTAGCAGAGGCCGTCATTCTTAAGCGACTTCGAGCCTGACCGACTTCCCACGGTTCATCGCGCAAGAGACCGTTTAATCCATTGAAGGGACCACGCCTGTTTGCAACCGAAAGAGCGGCAAAAAGAGGGCGAAAACCCCGATAGCCCGTAGAAGGCATACGGATACTTCGAGAAACAAGTCTTGTTGGAATCGATCGCTTCTAGAGGGCAAACTAGCGCGAGTACGAAGGGGGCGCTGCAAGTTTCTCCATTTTATACTTAGAATACGGAGTCCATTACGTAGGATTTTCCGAGTCCCTTCTCGCGAAATAAAAACTTTCGATTTAATCGCCGACCGATGCGATCAGCTACTGCGTACCCATTGCGAAACCCTACTTGAATTACCTTCGATATCTCAGGCATTGAAATAAACGATTTGAACCGGGACGACCTTTGGTGGAAGCTCATGGCCTCCCCTCAAGGTTAACCCACCTCGTCGACGGATTCTCTCGTCCGCTCGGAGCGATCGAAGTATTCGACAATCCCGGCAATTCGATCAACTCGACGATCTCGAATCCCAATAAATTGATCTACGCCTCAGGCGGTGGAATCGCCAATTACTCCGTTGATTACCGACTCTCATACTCGATTCCAATTACCGCCTCTGCCGGCGACTACGAAAGCAGGGGGTCGATGACTGCGATTGCTGGCGAATTCGCGATCGCCTTCGCCGGCAACCCGGTAGGTATCACTCGACGAGTAAGCGACAGTTTCGCAATCGTGCCCAATCATCCGGCCTGAAGAGACATTCGCCTCGGAATCAATCCCACGCTCGATCGATTCCAGATGGAAACCAAGCCAGGAATCCTAGGACCCGTTCTCTCCGATCTTCGATCGTATCGAGAGAGTCGAGCGACCATACGCCCCGTCCAAGGAAACGCATTTCTCGAACAGGAGGAATTCGCTTTTTTTCCCCACCTCTAAGCTCGGGGGCAAGCTAACCATCGGAAACGAGTTTATCTACAGTCTTCGCAGCGCCCTCCTCTATTGGAATCTGCTGCCCGTTCGCTACAAGGCCCTGACCATTACCGGCGAGGGATCGACCCGATCAGGACCTTTACCAACAACGCAGGCAAATTCGTGGTTACGGGACTTAAACCGGGGGAATACTCGATCGACATATCCGGGGCCAAAGAAACGGCAGCATTTTGGATCAGTGGCGAGAGGACCCTGGAACACATCGAACAAATCGTCGTGACCGCCCCCTAGGGCCTCAATCGGATCGTTCTGGCTTCCTTAAACTATCCCAGGCGAAAACGACAAGGCCTGCCCAGATACAGCCGAATGCGATCATTCGACCCTTGTCGAATTCCTCCTTGTAGACGAACAAGGCGATAAAAAAAGCGATCGTAGGCATCAGATACTGCAGTAATCCCATCGTCGTCAAGGTCACCCTTTTTACAGCATAGGCGTACAGCAACAGTGGGATAATCGTTACGACTCCAGTTGAGGCGATGAGCCAATCGAAGCCCGCGCCGAAACGACCGAAGACAAGATCGCCCTTCATTCCAAACCAGATGAGATAAGCCAGGGCGAAAGGAGCGATAAAAACCATCTCCATCGCCAAACCGGAGAATATCCCAAGGGAAGATCGTTTCTTAACCACGCTGAAGGTGCCCCATGTCAACGCGATCCCCATCGCAATGTACGGGAATTGATCCAAGGACCACGCCATATACCCGACCCCCACCGCTGCCAGGCCGATTGCGCAGGATTTAGGCAAGCCAATGATTTCCTTTTCAGAGAATCGACCCCAAAATATGGTTACGAACGGACACAAGAAATATCCCAAGCTCGCATCCGCAATCCGACCATTGGTCACCCCGTAGACGAACAAGTACCAATTCAGAGCGAGCAGCCCTGCGGCAATCGCCTGCCACCCCAACAATCTCGGATTGCGAATGCCGCGCCAGAACTCGCCATAGCTCCCTCGAAATTTCATCAATACGGCAACCAGCCCCAGAGTCCAAACGACTCGATGCATCAACAGCTCTTCGGAGCTTACGCGATCGAGAGCATTCCAATAAAACACAATCAAGCCCCAATAAATGTAGCACGCTATGGCCGCCGCTAATCCCATTAGAGGAAAACCTCCTTGAAATTCGTCGCCATGGAACGGCGAAACGCTTCTAGGCCAATGCCCTTCATCCGGGCCGCATATTCATAAATTCGAAGCAAATTGAAAGGCGAGTTGATCGCCTTCCCTTCATCGTCAGACAAGGACTCTTCTATCGTTTCCTCGGAACCAAGCATGTCCGGAGCGTCCGTTTCGATCAGCAGACGGCTTAACGGCACGCGCTCGAACGCCTCGCGTTTTTTAGCGGCTCGCTCTCTCGCGAAATACCCCGAAAACGAAAACCGAGCGCCGAGTCCTGCCAACGACTCCACCATTTCGACAGGTCCCCCGTAGGAGTGCAAGAGGAAGCCTCTCTTCGGAATGGGTTCCGAGCCCAATAGATCCAACAAGAGGCCCCAGGCGCGTAAGCAATGAATAGATACAGGAAGATCGCGCTCCCTCGCGAGGCGAAATTGAAAGAGGAAGGCATCCTTCTGCCTATCAATATCATACCCATCGATCCAACGATCCAATCCGATTTCTCCAATCGCGCTCCCGCCCGAATCGAGTCGATCCAGCAAGGCATCCTTCCAGTTGGTCGGCGCATCGTTCACCCTCCAGGGATGCAGGCCATACGAAGCAATCGCCCAATCGTACCGATTCCCCAAGCTCGCCACACGTCCCCAATCATCCGGATGCGTTCCATTGACGACAACCGACTCGATTCCACGCGCTTTCAGACCGCTGCCTCCATGGCGATGCAGCCAAGGCTCAAGTCGAGGGTCCTGCAAATGGCTGTGAGCATCGAAAAACGGGGCGTGGGAATCGCTCATAGCAGACCTGCTTCCTCGGCGGCCTCTAGCCAAATCGCCAGAGCCAAACTGGGAAAGAATTGAGAATTCGAGGTCATTTGCGCGAGAGGGACACCCCCTTGAACTCACTTAAATCCCCTCCTCTAAACCAACGCAAGCTAGCATGAAGGCGCATACGGTATTCTTATCGAAACGAAATGCCGCTCCTCAAAAGGACTCGAGCGAGCGAATCCAGTTTTCTGTACGCCCGGGGACGAAGCGACCAATGCAGCATTGATCTCCACGCAAAATACGGAATAATGAACACCATGAACCGTCGTCACTTCTTGAAATCGAGCGCCGCGGGACTCGCTCTGTTCTCCATTCCCTCCTACGCCCAAGGCCTTAGTGGACCCAAAAAGAGAGTCGGCCTCATCGGCGCGGGCTGGTATGGCAAGTGCGATTTGCTGCGTCTGATCCAGGTCGCCCCCGTCGAAGTGGTCTCGCTCTGCGATGTAGACAGTCAGATGCTCTCGGAGGCCGCTGACATTGTCGCATCGCGTCAACTCTCAGGCAAGCGTCCCCGTCTCTACGGAGACTATCGCGAAATGCTCAAGGAAAAGGACCTCGACATCGTACTGATCGACACTCCCGACCATTGGCATGCCTTGCCGATGATCGATGCCGTCCAGACCGGGGCGGATGTTTACGTGCAAAAACCGACTGGCGTCGATGTCATCGAGAGCCAAGCGATGCTCAATGCCGCTCGCAAGTACGGACGAGTCGTACAGGTCGGCACTCAGCGACGCAGTACTCCCCACCTCATGGAAGCGCGCGATATCATTCAAGAAGGCAAACTCGGCAAGATCGCCCATGTGGAACTGTGCTGCTACTACCATATGCGCTATCGCGACGATCCGCCCAATACGAGTCCGCCCAGTCACCTGGATTACGAAATGTGGACGGGTCCCGCTCCGATGCGACCCTACAATCCGACCGTGCACCCGCGCAGATGGCGAGCATTCATGGAGTACAGCAATGGGATCATGGGCGACATGTGCGTCCACATGCTGGATACGGCTCGCTGGATGATGGACCTCGGCTGGCCAAAGCGAATCAGCTCGACCGGCGGCGTTTACGTACAGAAAAACAGTATCGCCACAACGCCTGACAGCCAAACGGCGACCTTCGATTTTGGAGACCTGCAAGCGGTCTGGACTCATCGCAGTTGGGGAGACGCGCCCGATCCGGAATACCCGTGGGCGGCCATATTCTACGGCGAAAAGGGAACGCTAAAAGCCAGTGTGCACAAGTTCGACTTCATCCCGCGCGATAAGAATGCCAAAGCCATCCATCGCGACGTTGCGTTCGAGCTCGATAAATTCCCGGAAGACAAGACCGAAAAAGCGCTTGAAAAGCACGTCGCTCCTGCAATTCGCGGACACATGAAAGATTTCCTCGAAAGCGTAGAGAATCGGTCGCGACCCGTCGCCGATATCGAACAGGGGCATATCTCCAGCGCCTCCTGCATTCTTGCGAATCTCTCACTGCAACTCGGGCGCAGCCTCGAGTGGGATCCCGTTACGCACACGGTAGTGGGCGACGCGGAAGCCAATGCCTTGCTCGCCCGCCCCTATCGAGCGCCTTGGGTACACCCCGATCCGTATAAGGTTTAAAGCGGCGAAACGCGTTAAGACGTTACCGCCATCCCCAATTCCTTCAATGCGTTCTCAATGTCGCTGGGTCGAATCGGCTTTGCGATGTACGAATCCATTCCTGCATCCAAGCAGCGTTCCCGATCTCCCTGCATCGCTCTTGCGGTCAAGGCGACGATAGGAATGCGTTTGCCGCCGGATTCCATTGCCCGGATCCGGCGCGTTGCCTCGCATCCATCGATCCTCGGCATGTTACAGTCCATAAATATCACATCGTATTCGCCCGATCGATAGGCCTCCAGGCATTCGACGCCGTCGCCAGCAGTTGCCACCTCGCACCCAAAGCCTTTTAGAATCATCACTGCAACTTCTCGATTGGCCTCATTGTCTTCCACCACTAAAACGCGCCTGGGACCGTCCTGGACGATGGGATCGATCGATTGAACCGGATCCGGCGCAGCATCTTCAAGGGGCTCCGTATTCGATATTGGCCTATCCAGGCTCGACTGCATCCAGAACGTACTGCCCACGCCTTCCTCGCTCTCCACGCCAATTTCGCCTTCCATCATTTCGACCAATTCCCGACAAATCGATAGCCCCAATCCAGCCCCGTCGTGCTGCCGCGTATTCGAGGAGTCCACCTGAGAAAACGCCTTGAAAAGACGTCCTTGATCGTCCAGGGGAATGCCGATACCCGTGTCGACTACCTCCACTCTAAGGTCCACGCGTCCATCCTCGAGATCATTCGCCGAAACCCGGAGAACAACCGACCCTTTCTTGGTGAACTTAATAGCGTTCGAAAGGAGATTCAAAACGATCTGGCGGATTCGTCCAGCGTCTCCCATTAGTTCCGCAGGCAAATTGGGCGGAATCTTCAAGCGGAGAGCAATCCCTTTCTCTTGCGCCCTGGGGCGGTATAAGTCGAATGCAGCGCGGATCGTTTCCTCAAAATCGAAACTCATATGCTCGATCTCCATTTCCCCCGCCTCGATCTTGGATAGGTCCAAGATATCATTGAGCAGCTCCAGCAAGGCGTGAGCGGAGTTGTCCGCAACATCGCAATACTCCTTTTCCTTCTTTCCTAGGTTCGACATCCGCATCAGGCTCAGCATGCCCATTACGCCATTAAGCGGCGTCCGTATCTCATGGCTCATATTAGCCAAGAACTGACTCTTCGCTACATTAGCCGCTTCCGCCTTGCGAGCGAGTCTTGCCGATTCGCGAGCGAACGCCTTCGATTCGTCAGCCGCCTTGCCCAACTGTTCGTTCGCCTCCTCTACGTTGCGATTCGCCCGCTTAAGCGCTCGATTAACGCCGCGAATCCGCACGGTGGTATAGTAATGAATTCCGAATACACTCAGACTTAGAAGCGCGATCACCCCCATTTTGAACGCGCTCGTCTGCCAATACATTGGAGTGATCGTCAGTCCCACTTCCGATCCTTCCAGATTCCACATGCCGCGACTATTGGCGCCTCGCACTTGGAAACGATAGTCGCCAGGCGGCAAATTGGTGAAACTGGCGACATGCTGAGGGCCTGTATCAACCCATTCATCCTCGAATCCAAGCATTCGATGCTGATATCGAACGGCGTCTCTATCTGCAAAATCGAGCATCGTATAACGGAACGACAGGTGGTTCTTATTCCAAGGAACCTCCAATTGCGTTTTCCCATTTGCATCCTGCCAGTCGATTCGTTCGCCATCGACGCTATGGACCGATTCTATCGCAATCGAGGAAGGGCGGTAATCCCAGTTCGCATCGAACGGTCGAAACGCGTCCAACCCGGCCTCGCCTCCGAAATACATTGTTTCATCGCTCCCGGTGAAGCTCGCGGACGTCTCGTACCTTTTATTGATCAAACCAAACGTCTGGTTGTATTTGAGAAAGATCTTCGACGTCGGCTCGAATCTAAAAATTCCATCGCGCGAGCTAAACCAAATGACGCCCGCAGCATCCTCTTCCGCTCCCACTACTACAGGCGTCGACATTCCAGCAGCTTCATCGAATTGCTCGAAACCGCCACTGATCGGATCGTACCGATTAAGTCGAATATCGGTGCCCACCCAAACGCTCCCGCTGGAATCTTCGTGGAGCAAGCGAATGATATTTCCCTCCAGATCGCCTCCGGAACCCTCTTTTCCACTGACCTCCTGAATCGCGCGATACTCCAAAGACCCGACATCGATCACGAACAAGCCATTTTTAGTGCCCCACCAGATATTTCCCGAGCTATCTTCAATGACTCCTGTCCCGACGTGCGATTCATTCTCGTCGCCAATCCGGTAACTCGTGGGTAGACCCGACTCCAAATCCATGACATCCAGCCCATGCAAATGGGATATCCAAAGCCGCCCTTTGGAGTCCTCTAGCATTCCTCGAATTCTCATGTGGCGAGTCCCCAGCCCTTCCCGAGTGACCTGTTGCGTTATCGAAAGCGACTCTCGGTCCAGCAGAGCGAGGCCCTTTTTGTAGGTCCCTATCCAAAAGCGACCCCGTGAATCTTCCAGCATTGCAGAAACATGATCTCCCGGAAACAGGCGTTGAAAAGTTCCCCGATCACGATCGTAACGATTCAATCCGCTGCCCCACATTCCAACCCAAAGGACGCCCGCCCTATCCTCGAATACCGAGGCCACGCGCCCTTCGCTAAGACTCTCCGAATCGCGACTGTCGTTCTCCCAACCCAATAGCTCGGAACTGCGGGTATTCACGATGGAGGCTCTACCGTTCAATCGAGCCACCCAAAGTATTCCCGAGCGATCCAGAGCCAAATCGGAGACTTCGGTCGCCTGCCTATCGGGATCCTCGAAATAGCGCGCTGACTTCATTGAGGCATCCAGTAAATACAGATCTCCCGACAGCCCTCCTACCCACACATTGCCCGAATCGTCTCGTTCAATGGCAGTTACGTTCGTCTCGGTAGCCTCCGCTCCTCCGGCAATAGTCGGATCGATTCGGACTACCGTCTTCGTCTCGATATTCAGTAAATCGAGACCGCCCTCGCTGAGAAGATTTCCACCGGAATCGTAGTCGTTTCTCGAGCTTATAAGCGCCGAACCCGAATCGAGGATCGCCAATCCGGTTATCCAATTGCTTCTCAAAGAGCTCCCATCGTCATTGTACGTTCGATACCATTCGAAGGAACCATCGCTTGGGTTCAGCGAAAACGCGCCCGATCGCCGCGTGCCTCCCCATACCAAACCATCCTCCGCTATCGCCAATCTGGTAACGTTGAATGGAATATCTCCATAGAAAGAAGCGAACGCTTTCGTTTCGTAATCGAAGTGAAACAAACCCTTGTGCGACCCAACCCAAAGCCCGCGGCTTCCGTCTTTAGCCAAGGCTTGGATGTGGTGATCGTCCATGCCATCGCCAAGATCCGGATTGATCGGGTAGCGATCAATCGCATCGGTTCGAGTATTCAAGTGGGCGAGACCAGCTCTCGTGCCCACCCACATTCCTCCATCCTCCATGCTCGCCAGCGATTGGATTTTGCCGGTCTGAAGAGAATCCGAACCATCGCCCTTTTCATACGATTTGAATGAATACCCATCGTATCGGTATAACCCCCTTTGCCCTCCTATATACAAATAGCCTCTGCTGTCTTGAACGACAGAAAGCCCCCCCTTAATCGTATTTCCGATTTCGCTTTCAATATCGCGTATATTAAAGCGACTCCCTGACGGGGCCGAATACGCGCACGAAAATGCGGTCAGAACGGAAATCCAGATACGTAAAGCAATGCGACCGCGCATAGCGCCTACTCGTTCTCCTCTCCTGCAGAGGTCCACTTTTTCAACATCATGGAGAAACTACCGGAAGTGATCGGTTTGGCAAGGTAATCATCCATGCCCGCATCCAGGCATCTCTCTCTGTCCCCTCCCATCGCTTTCGCAGTCAGCGCTACAATAGGCAGGCGGCGGCTTTGGTCAGTCGCTTCTCTTTCCCTTATCAATCGGGTCGTCTCGTATCCATCTTTCCCTGGCATTTGACAATCCATAAAAACCAGATCGAACGCGTTCGACTGACAGAAGCTAAGGCAGGCATCGCCACTCTCGGCCACAACGGAGCGACAGCCTAGCCGATCCAAAATCGATTGTACCACGCGCTGGTTCGCTACGTCGTCTTCCACAATCAAAACATGAGGCCCTTTATCGCCTCCGATAGGCTCTGCGAGATCCGACGCTTTGTCCTCCGCCTCGATCGCCACTGTTTCATACTCCCTTGCATGGCGTTCGTCACGGGGCGTTTGAAACACCAACTCGAACCAAAAGGTCGTGCCTACGCCTTCCGCGCTGTCCAAGCCGATTCTCCCACCCATCAGTTCGACAAGCCGCTTGCAAATCGACAGGCCTAGGCCCACCCCGTCGTACTCTCTCGTATTGGACGAATCGACCTGGGAGAACGCGTTGAATACCCACTGCTGCTTTTCTTTCGGAATGCCGATTCCGGAATCGTTAACCTCGATCCGAACCTTTTTCGCCCGCCCTTCAGAGCCAATCAGCCGTACCCTCAATTCGACGAACCCTTTCTCGGTGAATTTAACGCTATTCATCAAAAGGTTCGATATCACCTGACGAACCCGCCCCGCATCGCCCTCCACTTTTGCCGGGAATATCGAATCGAAATCCAACCGAACCTCCAAACGCTTCTCTTTGGCTTTCAACGAAGCCAGCTCGACTAGCTCGCCCGCTAACGCTTCCAGTGAAAACTCGTCTATATCCAATGCCACTTTGCCCGCTTCGATTTTCGAAACCTGTAGAATGTCATTCAGCAGGGCGAGCAACGCGTGAGCCGAAGAATCGGCAATTTCGCAAAACTCGTATTGCTCCTCATCGAGCTCGGTCATCCGCAATAGGCTGAGCATGCCTACGACGCCGTTTAGCGGAGTGCGAATCTCGTGACTCATATTGGCTAGGAATTGACTCTTCGCGAGATTCGCCGCCTCTGCCTGTTTCGCCAGCCTCCGCTCTTTTCGAGTCGCTTCCTCGAGTTTCAACTTCGTAAGTTCGGCGTCCTGATTAAACTGCTTCAACTCCTTATTGCGTTCTCGGATACCCCGCGTCACTACCTTGTGCAATGCGGCAATCGCCGCTGCGATCGCAAATAGCAGCAAGAGGCGGAACCAAGCGGTTTGCCAATAGAGGTGGGCCACATGAACTCGAGCGCTCGCTTCATTCTCGCTCCATACGCCACGGCTATTCGCCCCTTGAACGCGAAAGACGTAATTCCCTGGGGGCAGATTCGTATAACTGGCGTAGTTCCTCGAGCCGTTCTCAACCCAGGCGTCATCGAATCCATCTAGCTTGTAACGGTACGAATTCCGCCGAGTATCCACAAAGTCGAGCGCGGAAAATTCGAACGCTAGGAAGTTGTCGGCATAAGATACCGCGTAGCTGAGCGCACCCGATTCATCGAGCGTTGGAATAAGCGTTTCATCGAAACGTCGCGCAGTCCGTATCGAAACGATGGGCCCTCTCAAGTCCAAACCGACGTCGAAAGGATAGAACGAGTCCAGTCCGCTCTGGCCTCCCAGAAAGATCCTGCCATCGCTACTCAGGCACTGAGCCCTCGCATAGAAGGCCTCATTCAAGAGCCCGGAATTCCGGTTGTAATGCAAGAGATGATCCCTACTGGCATCGAAACGAAAAAGGCCCCATTGAGTGGCAAACCACAGGATATTCTCTTCGTCCTCGTAAATCCCATACACGTCGTCGGCTGGAAATTTTTCGTCGGCGATCGGCTCCTGCTCCACTACGAGCGCGGAAGTCACCCGACCAACCCCCGCTCGAGTACCCACCCAAAAAACACCTTTCGAATCCTCGAAAACACTGAGGATTTCATTCGACACGCCTTGCTCCCCTTGTTCGAACCGAATCCACTGGACGCTCGTTAAAACAGGATCGTATAGCCATATCCCATTATCCGTCCCCACCCATTGGCGTCCTTGACTATCTTCGAACGCGCAGTTCGCTTCATTCGGCGTAAGCGCTGGGTCGCCCATATCCACTCGCTCGAAACGCCCTGAATCCACATCGAAGGTATGGAGCCCAATCCGATGGCCGACCCAAAGCGTTCCTTGTCGATCCTCCCATATCTTCGTAATGCGATTGCTCTCCTCATTGCCCAACTCGAACACTTTTTCGATCCTCTCTTCTTCTCGATTGAAGAGGGCCAGCCCTTCCCCATAGAGGCCAATCCAAAAGTTTCCGTTACGATCCTCGAAAATCGCGGACACGCCTCGTGCCGCAGGGCGATCGTTTAAAAAAACGTCCCAACGGTTCGCCGACTCATCGTATCGGTTCAAGTATCCACCCACTGTTCCGGCCCAAAGCGTTCCCCGACTGTCCTCCAAGACGCTCCTTATACGACTTTGGCTCAAGCTGCCTTCCCAACCCTGGCCCCCTTCCCAACTAGAGAATCGCTGGCTCCTCGTATCCCCACTGGATAGCGGGCCGGATTGGAGTCCCACCCAAAGCGAACCCGATCGGTCCACGAGCAAACTATTCACGATCGAATCGCGCGAGCTGTCATCCTTCGCCCTGAAGAAGAGCTTTCGAAGCGGATCGAAACGATATATCGTTCCGTTTGAGGCGCCTGCCCACAAGCTGCC
This sequence comes from Candidatus Pelagisphaera sp., assembly GCA_965655705.1. Lineage (GTDB taxonomy): Bacteria > Verrucomicrobiota > Verrucomicrobiia > Opitutales > Opitutaceae > Pelagisphaera. Next base: position 131,717 of record CBFHHM010000003.1, on the reverse strand, counting down.
CAGCTCGTCCCGGGCCAAAGCGGCGATCTCGTTCGAGATCGAATCCCCTGGCGCCCGCTTGACCAACTCGAAGGCGCCCGTTTCGCGGTCGAATCGATTGAGCCCGCCTTCCCCCTGTGGCGAAACGCCCGCAGGGCTCACCCTCGAGGCCGTAGCGATCCACAACTCGCCATTTGAATCTTCGCATATCGCTGTCGCGAAATCGCTGCTCAAGGAGCCATCGTCTTCGGGATCATAGCGAAACGAGTCGAATCGATTCTCGCTTCGATCGAACTGGAGAACGCCCGATCCATGCGTCGCGATCCATATATCGCCGAATCGATCGAGGTAGGCGTCCTCGATATCCAAAGGTTCCGTAAACGGATACGAAACGCTCGTCCCCGAAGAAATATCCAACAAGAACAGGGCTCCATTGCTCAGCGCCCACGTTTCGCCACTTCTATCGGCAAGCAATTTCGCAACTCGCGTGCCAGCCAGAAACGCTGGCTTCGCATCGATTCGCTTTTGGCGTCGATCGAAGCCGAGCACGCCATTAGGCGTCCCCAGCCAGAAATTGCCATCCGCATCTTCGACCACTGATTGAATCCAATTAGACGATCGCCTGCCAACCCCGGCATTCGGCACTCGGATCCGCTGGTACCGGTAGCCATCAAACACAACCAATCCGGTCTGAGTCCCGACATAAATTAAGCCATCGCTTCCCTGGATCATGGATCGCGTATGCTCGATCAAATCACCCTGCTCATCGAACATGGGTCGCAACGTCAGATTGCTAACTTGAGCCGCAGCCATCGAAGACGCCCATATCCCAAGAGCGGCCAGAAGCCGACTTGCGCGATTGCCAGAGAGCGGCCCAGCGGTAGGCATTTCCCAAATCATCAGAAGCGGGCGCCAGTGGTGAATCCACTAGCGAGGGGCAACGATTCTCGCCTATAACAGAAGCTATCGTCAATCCAGAGCCCCTGTTGACGCGCCCAATAGAGTAAATTGGCGCTTTTTTAACTAGCTCTAGCCTTCGGAGACTACGCCCGATTAGGGAATACGTTGAAATCGCTGATCCTACGATTCGCTGACAAGACTCCAAAATCGGAAACGGCGCCCCCAATCTGCCAGACCCATTCGCAGGCGCAGTGGAAGCGCTTGAATCAGACCCGAGGAGCGGTCGTTCGCCAATTCAGTGAAATTACACCTTTTCCCTCTCGCATCCGAATTGGCGCGCTAGCCACACGGAGAAAAAGACTCATTTCTATCGCGCCAGAGAAAAACGAGTGGCCGTTCGCAAGAAAGCCTCCGTTCCCGGCTTGCTAGTCCAGGTCGTGACGGAATACCGTATTCCGCTTGAATATCACATGTCCGCATTGTTGGCAGTCGATTGCCATAGAAGGTTTGGAGTTCCACGAACACGCCCTCGAGACCGTTCTCGATTGCGAAGTATGCTGCCGTCCCATTCGCATTGTAGCGAATTGGGAAATGGGGGGCAGCGATCCCATTCTTGAAGTCGAGCCCGAGTCCTAAACGGATAGCGCCGCCCAGCAAGACTTCAATCGACTTCAATCGGCGCGTAGGTCGTAGCATATCAGGCGCGAGCCCATCGCATTTCGATTCACATAGAGCAGCCCCCGACTCAATGCCGGCACACCCCAAGTCTCGGGGGCATGAAACAATTGCGCTTGGGAGATGATTCGTATTCCCGAAGGCGCTAGATCCAGCCAAAGAAGCGTACCCTGATCGCCAATACAAAGAAAGGCGCCATCCGCCCAAAGCGCACTGGCGCGCCCCAAGCGCGCATCACCCATATCCACGCTATCGCGCCACATCTCTCGTCCGGACTCTAGCTCGTAGCACACGATCTCCGTGCCCGCAGTTCCGCTGACTCCATACAAATAGCCGTCATGGGCGATCGGCGTGGTGAATTGACCGCGAAACCGGGGCGCCGTCCAGCGGATAGACGCTTCGCCTCCTGGCGAGAAATCCACCAGCGCTCCCCCTTCCGTATAGCCCTCCGTGATGAATACGGAATCGCCTGCAACAACGGGCGACGCCGCGTTCACAGAGGCGAATTGCGTCGCTCGCCACGGAGTCGCCGAGCGTATCGATCCATCTACTGGATCGACGCTGATCAGACCGCCGGCCGGGGGGTTCAACATTCCACCAGCGAACACCAGCACCCGATCCATTCCGTTAAGCGAAGCCGGTACCGGCGAGGCATAGCTGGCATGCCAATCGTGCGGGGTCTCCCACTTCTTCTCTCCCGTTCGCTTGTCCAATCCAACGATACAGGCATTGCCCCCTGCGTTAACGACGAGCGTATCGCCATAAACCAGTGGACTGCCTCCCCTTCCAAAAAACAGGGGCGCCGCTCCGAACGAGTCTTCCATATTTCGCTGCCACACGACAGCTCCCGTGGCCAAATCGAAACATATCAAATCCCCTAGGGCGCCCATTGAATAAACGAAGTCCCCAGCGATTGTCGGCGCTGCTCGGGGAGCGTCCGCCACCCCGTAGCTAGATCCCAAAGTTACGGCGTACTCATGCTTCCAATACCGTTTTCCGCTTTCAGGATGCAGGCACTCGATCATTTCCAGTCCATCGAGTTCATGAATAAAGACCAAGTAATCCCCCGACACCGTCGGAGACGCGTGGCCGCTTCCTCGTTCGACCTCCCATACGACATTGGGACCGGATTCGGAAAAATCCTTGAGCACCCTGGTCTCCTGGGAATGCAAATCGTATCGAGGACCTAGAAAGTGAGGCCAATCCTCGGTCCTTGCTTCGGAGGACAATGGCTTGGGAGGCGCATGAACGGTAAGCCGATCGAAATCCGCCAACTGCCCCCAAAGCGGAGTGGACAGAAGAACGAGACAGAATCTGAGATGCTTCGAGTATGCTGCCATCGAGACCGGAAACTAGGCAGCGCTATCTAAAAGGGCGAGCCTGGAACGCGCGTTCATTAAGTTCAGGATCCACGAGAGGCATTGGACGATCCGCTCGCTATCAACCCTCCTGCCTCCACACGAATGCATTCCGAGCATTGAGGATTACATCCAACTCGGTGAGCGCCGGATAGAACTCCGCAAATAACGTCGCGTCGAAATTCCGCTGATCGAGTACATAGGGTCGGTTCGACAGTTGCTCTTTCCCGTCCGCTCCCTCCGTCCTTTGCAGATCCGTCACGATTCGTCCGATATAAGTCAAGTGGCCTCGCTTCACTTCGAACGTGTAGCGATCCTCCGAAGCCTGAGTCTTGGAGCCGGTTAGCGACCAATCGAATATCTCATACCTTCCAGGAGGCAAAAGAAAGGTGAATAGACCATTTTTCGAGGCCAGTCTTTCCGGCTTTTCCTCCCGGTCTATCGGGCGAATGAAATAGGTCACCTTGGAGCTCGCTCTCTTGCCGCTTTCATCCGTCGCGGCGATTGTACCGAAAAGCAACCCGTTCGAACGAAGATCCAACCACGTTCCCTTCTTAGGCGTGATTTCCTTAGCCAATCCCGTCCCGCACATACTAGCGAATACGATAGCAAATAGTAGCGATAGAGTAGGTTTCATTTGTAGAGAATTTCCGATTCGGGTAATCAACGAGTATATCAATAATCGTCACCCGTGACCTGCAACTGAAATTCAGAGGCGTTTCTCGGCCCGCCGTAGCCCAATTCAATGCGTTTCGGGCAGGAAAACCGTACTGGAATACTCGCGAAGCCCTCCCTGGAGACGCGCTCGGCAACTAACGCTTGGGACGTCCCACCCCCACGCGCTCGCGAGCTTCCACGCACTGCGAACTGCCGGGTTCGAAACGGCGACAAAGCTCAGGACGCGTCTCATAGATGCGACAAAGCTGATCGTCTCCCAGAAATGCGCAGGCATCCAAGAACGGCAAAGGGTGCAATCGATAGGCGACCTCTCCTTTCTTCCCCAGGAAATCATCGCAGCGAATTCCATTTTTGGCAATCTGGGGCTCTCGCAGCGCATCGCCTTCCAAGGCGAATATCGGATAGCAGCGGCAGCAGGCCCCGCAGCTTTCGCAGTCGTAGTCTTCGTCGACGCGATCTTCGCCTAGCCTCTCCACACCGTGCATCCCAACGCCAATGGACCCGCTGTCAAAGGCAATCCCCCCACACGGCGCCCGTCGAATTCCCGAGGGACTCCGCGTTCTGCATTCCCATTGACCTCGACCGACCAAGGCTTCACGAATCTCCATCTATATGCCCGCTCGAACTCCCCTCGCATTCGCGCTCGCCCATTGCCTCGTCCTTACTTCGATTTGCGCTGATGTTTCCAAATCCGTCCGCGATGCAATCGCGCCCTTCATCGCAAACGAAGAAATTGCGGGCGCCGAAGACATGAGACGCTTCTACCAAATGATGCTCGATGGAGGGGTCTGGAAAGGGAAACGACTGCTATCAGAAGCGTCCGTGAACGAACTGACTCGTACGCTAACGGGCGACATCGTAACGGGATTCACCGACGGCATGAGTTGGGGGCTTTCCTTTCAGGTTGTGAAAGAGCCTCAAGGAGTAACCGCCATGCTCAATCCCGGAACCTTCGGTCATGGAGGCGCCTACGGCACGCAAAGCTGGGCGGACCCCGCGACACAGACCATATATATTCTCATGATCCAGCGACGCGGATTCAACAACGGCGATAACTCGCCCGTCCGACGCGCCTTTCAAACCGCCGCCGCAGCAGCTGTGACGCTCGATCAGTAGCGAACCGGCGCTTTCTGTTTCGAGAGACTGCTGCGCAGTTTCTTAAACGCTCCATGCGCTTTCCAAGCGATCCGTTGCAGGTCCGCGCGGTCTCGTTCCGAGAAGACGCGAGTGATCGGATTGCCATCGCGGTCCTTGTCTCGGTTCTTAGGATCATTATCCAAGAATCGGATATCGGTAATACGGTCCAAGCCGAGCCCCTCCGGGCTCTTGTCGAATAGAGCGGCGTAGATCGAACAGGCCGAAAGATAGGCCATCGTGTGATTCAAATGAGCGTCGTTGATAAATCTCAAGGTGAGATCGGGACGCTCCTGCTGGCAATAAAATGCGGCGAGAAACGCTGGCGCCACATCCGCATCGATGCGATTGGCAAGCCTGGCGATCGCTTGGGCTTTTTCCATCGTAGGCTGCGCATTGGGCGGCACGCTCAAAGGTTCCGCATTTTGCGTGGCGGGCGTGGTCACGTAAAGTAGAACCTCCGCCCCTTCCACCTGCGCGATCTTCGCGAATTTCGGAGCGTATTCGACATAGAGGGAATCGTCGCCCTCCAAGTCGTCTCGCCACGATTGCAGAATAACGCGATCCCATTTAACGCGACGCGAGTCGAGACCGGCCAGCAAGTCTTGGTGACGCCTCAAGGCCGCCTTTCCATGGGTCAAATCCGGATTCTTGGCGATCGCTGCCTCCAATGAGGCAATGGTCGCCTTTTCCTCCGCCTCGGTTAGCGAATTCAGCTTAACGATGCTCGCCGTACCCAAGATCCAATGATCGGCCAGCTTTCGTCCACCGTAGATGAAGGCCGTGGGCTTGAAATCGAGGTCGGGGTTCCCCTCTTCCGCCAACGCCTCGACCACTTCCGAAAGATTGTGGCGTCCGGTGTAGCTATTCCCGATAAAGAGCGCTTCGATCGAATCCGCTCCCGCGAGGGAGCCTCCGAAAGAACTGAAAAGCGCAAAAAGAAAGCGTGTGGCGAGTTTCGTTTTCATAATTAACGTCGCGCGAGTATCGCCCAATCCTGATCTTTGTCTTCCGGCGGCGTCCCTAGAGAAACGACTCCGCCGCCCTTCGCATTTTTTGTCCTGCCGACGAATTCGCCGCTCCGAGGATTATACCAAGACACTTTAAATCGGCCCTCTGCGGCGCTCAAGTCGAGCTCGGTTTCGCCTCCGCTCTTCAAATATACCACGTACACTTCCCCCGCATTGGCAAAGCAGTAGGATTCGTCGTTAGACGATAACGTGTTGTCATTCGACATTTCCCAGAATGGAATCTCAGCGAAGAAGTCGAGGGCGTAGCGACACTGATCCCACATCTTGTCTCGGCTCCGCCAATCCTGGCAGGTCAAATCGCTGTGGGGGTGTTTGTATCCAAAATACCACTCGACTCCCGCAGCTCCCGCCATCAAAGCCCCCCAAAGAGCGTTCTTCCGCGGCATGTCGTGAGTCGGGTCTTCTTCATCCGTAACGAGCGAATGGGACGCCTCTCCCGGCTCGTCGATCGCAACGACCCACTTCTTGCCCGTCGCAGCCGACTCCTTAACCCATTGAGACACTGCTCCATGCACACGGCTAAAGTCTGGCTGGTTCGTCTGCATAGAGAGACCGGTCAGCGCCGAATTGTCGCCCAGCAAAGGTCGATAGCGCTTCTCGTAATCGGAGTCCTTGCCGTGCGTGTGCAAGACGATATTATGATCGTACGGATCCGTCTCCGCAATAAACGCTGCGATATCCACGAACTGGCGCGTCGAATTCGTATTCTCTTCGCCAATATTCCAATTGAGCGCCAGATGATGCCCATAACGGGCGATCAGTTCGCGATAGTACACCTTGCGCTCCGGCCCGAGGTCCCCTCCATCCATCTTCAAGCAATTCTCAGCTTCCGTAGTTTTGAAGTGCAAATACATGCCTTTGCGATCGCCATACTCGAAGACGCGCTCCCATTGATCCAATTTGGAGCAATCGAATCGATCGCGATGGAAGTATCGGACCCAACCTTCGGCGTCCTTGCCTTTGTTGTCTTTAGCGTAAGCCACATACTCCGATTCACTCGTATTCAACAAATGAGGATAAACATTGTGATCGTCGCCATCGATATTGAAGGTTAAAAAAGAAAAGACGTTCATACCCTTCGTCGACAGATAATTAATCGCTCCTAGCAGGGCTTTTCCACGGTCGCGATTCGTTCCCCAAAGCAAATCGCCAGCGTCGCCAGGATAGTCCTTCAGATGAGGCGACCAGCTTTTCCGCAAGTCATTAACGTTTGGCGTCGCGTCGAAATCGTCGTAGGCCAACAGATTCTCGGGAGCGTCCGGGCCGTTTTTGAGGAAGTACTCGCCACTTCCCGCAAAGCGCAAGTAGTGCTCGCCCACTACCTGGAGCCGTCCTTTGGAACGGTGATCTCTTCCCGTCTTTTCGGAAGGAGCTACTTCGAAACTGCCCGATTCGCCATCCACATAGCCAGCGCTCTTCCCTCGGGAACGTTTCGTAGCGATACCATCGCCTTGCCGAAAGACCACACGATAATTCCAAAGACCCGCTTCGTCCGGAGCAAAGTGAACCCGCCATTGATTGCCCGAGCTGGCGCCGGTGACTGCGGCATCGCCATCGGCTGCGTAGTATCCGGGAACCAGGTACTCTTTCGCGCTTCCCGATCTGCGAAAAACGACATCCAAACGATAATCGGTGAACGGATTTGGACTCGCGAGCTCCGAGGTCTCCGGTCCGTCGAACGCGAGCGTGACCTTGTGCCAGACCTTTAGCTCGCCGCTAATCTCAGCCGCAGAGCAGTTGCAGGTGATCGCTAAGAGCAACGAAGCAGCGACCGCGAGTGGGGGTATTCGAAGATTCATAAGGATGCAGCGCTTCCCTCAATGCCTAGGCCGCGCTTCGCTGTCACGCAAATACCGTTACGATTGGAACCGTTGGGACTCGCTCATCCGCATTTGGACGCAAGACGACCGAGAGAAACTCAAAGCCCGAACGAGTAGAGGGTTTCCCGCCTTGTCTCACCTTCGTATTTCGCCGAGCGAATCAAAATGCGGTCCCTGCAAATGGTCGGGGTTGCGAAGATTTCTTCGCCAATTTGGTTCTCCGTCAGCAGCTCCAGCTTCTCGGAATTCGGCTTAATCACGAATACTTTCCCTTCCTCATTCGCATGGTAGATATGTCCACCCGCAAGGATTGGCGAAGCGCTTTCCGGCCCCTTAGTAAGGCGCTCTCGCCACAGCATTTCGCCGTCCGCAATATCCCAGCAGTGAACGACGCCGCCTTCAGCGACACCGTAAAGGCGATCGCCAACCAAAAGCATCGATTGCTCGTAGCACTTGACGGGATTGCTCCAAAGTATTTCGCCGCTCGCGACGTCGATCGCCCAGGTCTCCATCCCAGGATAGCCACCCGAAGCGAATACGGTCGTATCATTCCAAACAACCGTGTTGGCGATCAACGGATCGCCTCCCTCCACTGACCAAAGCTCCTTCCCTGAGTTCGGGTCGTAGCTCGCTACGCGATGCGCTCCGTTAAGCACGATTTGTTCGACGCCATTGAGTTTCGCCAAGACCGGAGTTCCATAGGACGATCGGACTGCCGCGCGCTTCGATCTCCAGACTTCCTCGCCCGATTCGCATGCGAACGCCGCAATAAAGCCATCGCCCTCGCTCTCGGCGCTGACGATTACCTTGTCGTCGACCAGCAAAGGAGAAGAGCCATAGCCGAAATGACGTTCCGGATAGAAACGGCCCGCATCTTTACGCCACAATTCATTGCCTTCCAAATCGAGGGAAAAGAGATGCAGGCGATCGCCCTTAACGAAAAAGAGGGCGTAAATTCGCTCGCCATCGCAGGCCACGCTGGGAGAGGCATGGGTATTCTTTCGATGGATTCGCTCCGGTAGCTTCCCCTCGACCAGAACGGTTTCCCAAAGCAGCTTCCCGCTCGAAAACGAATAGCACAATACGGACTGCGTCTGCTCTTGTTCTCGAGCGGTTGTGATAAAGATCCGGTCTCCAACTACGATCGGCGTCGAATGGCCGCGTCCTGGAACCGGGGCCTTCCAATGTAGATTCTTCGAACTGGAAAAGTCGACAGGCAGACTTTGGCCATCCGCTGCGATGCCGTTGCCATAAGGCCCGCGCCACATTGGCCAATCGGCGGAATTGACGGAAAGCGCCAATCCGAAATACATCAGCGCGAACAGCGAAATCAGAGTGGTCTTGGGGAATCGTTTCATAGCAACTGCCAATATTCCTCTTCCGTCCCTTTCATTGGACTATTAAATCGGCGCTCCTACCCCCCGAGACATACGATAGTTGCGAAGCCTAATCCGACGAAAGCCGATCGTCCAAAGCAAACGCCGCTTCCGTAATTCAATCACGAACTCCTTGCATTGAATGCCCATTCTCTTTCGCCTCCCACTAACGACCTTCCTGTTTGGCACTCTATCGCTCGGCAGCCTTCTGGCGAACGAAGCCATGAAGGAAAAATACGAGCGCCTGCCGCTTTTCGCTGCTGAAGACCTTGTCGATCCAAGCAAAACCTCCGTAAGCGCGCTGAGAGCCCTGATGCCGGAGATCCACGCCGCAGTGAGCTACGCCCAGCAGTATCCATACGACCGGGAAGACGAAATCGCTTACTACGACTTCAAGGTATTCGCCGAAAGCGAGGTCTCCGACGAACTAAGGGCTCAAAACGAAGCCAATAAACGCTTCGCTCGATTCTTTTCCGACATTTTTCCGGTGATTGCCTATGCCTACCGAATTCCCGGAGACAATCCGTACTATGCCAAAGACGACATTCGCGATCTTTATCTGAAGGGCCTGCAATACTGCTACAGTCGAGGACTCGATGAAAACGCCTGGTTTTCCGATCACGCCGGTCGGGCAAGCGGCAAAGCGATGGAGGCGGGACTCATTCGACAAAGCGGCGACTTTTCCAGCGTTTCGCTTCACATGGGAGGCTTCGCCCAAAGCCTCTTTCTCATGCGCGAGCCCTTAGCCAAGGCCGGCTTGCTCGACCAGTACCGAGGGGTCGCCCGAAATATCGCCATCAACAACGGAGCGACTTTCTGGGCCTTCTTCGAACACGCTCGAGGGGAAGCCCGATTCGATGGCTCCGAAGATAGCGGAAACGCCTATTTTCTCAACGCGGACGGCATTCGACTCTTCGTCGACTACTTCATTCCCTACCTTCTCTTAATCGAAGATCCCACCGAGGGCGCGAGCATGAACCGAATTCTCTAGCGAGTCATCGAGCGTAATGTCGCCCTGCAACCAGGCACTCAAGATACGATCAAGCCAGACGGCGTTGGCTACCACCACCACGCGGCATACGTCGGAGGCTACAGCCCTTACGCGTTCGAAGCCTTCGCCACTATCCTATACCTCTTTGCCGACAATCCCGCTATCGACCCGTCCAATGTAGACGCGGTGAAGCTCGCCCTGGAGAGCTTTCGAGTCATGGCTCAGAAATATTCCGTATCGACCGCCTTGAAAGGGAGACTTCTGGGCAATCGCGAGGATTCCGCCGCAATCGCCATCACCAAAGCCATGGCCTTGCTCGGCCACCCAACCAACATAGGCGACAGCGACATGCGAGCTCGTTTCAAAGAGTATTTTAATCCTGAATACTTTTTCGAAGGCGACCTCCTAGCGAACTACTACAAAGGCAAGCGAGGCGTGCCGATTCGAGGCTTGGGCATCTATCGACTCATCGACGATCTTCTCGAAGACGACATTAAAGCGGCCCCTACGCCCTCGGGGGTCTGGATCAAGCCCTAAGCGGCAGCCGGCTTTTACCGGCAAGACGATTGGCTCGCCACGACCAAAGGCTTCAGCCGCTACCTTTGGGACTTCGAAGGCCCCCTGGACAAGCGACAGAATAGCTTCGGCCAGAATTGGAGCGCCGGAGCCTTGTTCCTAGTAAACGCAGGCAACCCTATCAACGAACTCGGATCGGGAATCGATCTGCAAAACGGCTGGGATTGGTACAGCGTGCCCGGCGCCACCGCCAGCCACTACCCCGTGGAAGAGCGTTCGGACAAAGCAGTGAAAGAGGCCCGAAAGAAAGCGGGGCTTCCCTATCGCTCAATCCACCGAAATTACAACTCCAGAACCTTTGTAGGCGGAGTATCCTTGGGCGAGTTCGGAATATTCGTTCACGATTTGGAAGCGGTCCCATTCACGGCTCCCACTGACTTGAAAGGCCGTAAAACCTATCTATTCGTAGACGGAAAGATACTCGCAATTGGATCCCATATTCGGGGCGGAACCAGTACCGATCCTACGCGCGCGACGATCTTCCAAACGAAACTCCCGAGCCCCAACACGGCAACGAGCGTACAGGCGCGAATCCTCCGCGGACTGGAAACCGACGAACGCATCGATCGATTCGACAATGGGACTGCGCTTACCGACAGCGTAGGCAATCGTTACTTGATCGTCGAGAGCAGCGCCCCCTTGCGCGTGACTCGCCGCATGCAGAATAGCCTCACCCCGGAATACCAGCCCACCCGCGGCGCCTACGCCACCGCATTCCTCGACCATGGCATCTAGCCATTGTCCGATTCCTACGAATACATCGTTTTCCCATCCGAAGCGAATGACCTCGAACAATCGCGCATCGCCCGCGAACCCTCTCGCTTCTATCGAATTCTGGATACGCGTAGTCTGCATTTAGTCCACTTTCCCCAACAAGCTTTGACGGCCTATGCATTTTACGAACGAGTCGAAACGCCAGGCGATCAGCTCGTAAAATCATCGAGTCATCGCGCCACGATTCTAGCTCGAAGCGAAAACGGGGCCATCCATCTCGCTGCCAGCGTTCCGGACATCGGTTGGAAATCGGATGTCGAAGCCTTGCGCCAACGAGGTTTGTCCTACGCCTCTGGAAGCTATAATCGCCAAATCGCCCCCGTCCATCGACTGAAACTCGTCTTGAGAGGTAAGTGGCGCCTTTCCCAATCAGCCGCTTCCGCCAGGGCCCGCATTGAGCAGAGTGAAACTCATATCGAGCTCGACTGCCAAGACGGACTGGGAACAATCGTCAGGCTTCATCCCGAATTCGACTAGCGGGCGCCTTGGGCCCTCGCGTTGCGAACGGAACACTTCCCATAGGCGAAGCTGAACGTGAATTCTCCTTTCGTCCGGGCAATCGAAGGATGCTGCAGCTCGGCTTCGTAATCGCCTACCTGGATTCGGCCCACATCGCCTTTCATCACCAGCTTCACCTTCACCCACTTACCGTCCAACTCGGTAATCCAGGGCACGCCTTCCTTCGCAATCAGCTTGGATTTGTTCTCCTTGGATGACCGACCGATCCACCCGAAAATACTGGTTTTGTCATCGTCGCGCAAAGAAATCCGAAAAACGTGTCCCTCGTCGTTGAAGGTGATGACCACCCGCTGGCAGCCCTCCGGCTTGAATTCGAACTCGAGCGTTCCGTCCGTCATTTCGCAAGGCCATCTCAAAATCGGGCCGTGATTCTTGAATTCCTTATACCGTTCGGGATCGGAAACGCAACTGGCCACCCCATTTTCGTACTTCCAATCGCCCCGCAAGGCCTGGCGAATTTCGAGCGATGGATCGGAGAAGTCATCGACGAAGCCTCCCGTCGCGGCGGCGACGACAGCTAGTGAGAGCGGGAGGGAGAGAATTAGGGCGAGGATCGTTTTCATTGATTTGCTGGTTCCCAGTCTGGAAGAGTCGCGAAACAGACGCAATGATCCCACTCGCGCCCTGTCAACGTCTCATGGCCGAGCGACTGTGGCCGGTCTACTTTAATTATCCAATGAATTTGACGCGCTATCCGCGACTTTTGCCTTCCCTCGGGCCGCAAATCGCTAGGATAGTGCCTCCACGCAATGAAGACCATTCAACTTGAGACGCCTGGCGAGTTCCGGGAAATCGAAGCGGAGTCGCCGACTCGTCTAGGCGGCGAGGCGCTCGTACGGGTACACCGCATCGGCGTATGCGGCACCGACATACACGCTTACAACGGACGGCAGCCGTTCTTTGAGTACCCGCGCATTCTCGGGCACGAACTGGGAGTCGAGGTCGTAGCGGTCGATCCGGACAATGAGTGCGGCATCGAAATCGGCGATCGCTGCTCGATCGAGCCCTACATGAACGACGCCAACAGTCCGGCCTCCCGAAGCGGCAAATCCAACTGCTGCGAACGCTTGAACGTGATCGGCGTCCACAGCGACGGCGGAATGCGTCCGTTCATAACCGTTCCCACCCACAAACTGCACAAATCGGAATCCCTCAGCTACGACCAGCTCGCGCTCATCGAAACGCTCTGCATCGGAGCCCATGGCATCGAACGATCCATGCTCTCCCAAGGCGAGAGCGCTCTCGTCATAGGCACGGGACCTATCGGCCTGGGAGCGATTCAGTTCGCCATGAGCTTGGGCAATCGCGTTATCGTAGCGGATATCAGCGAAGAGCGCCTGGCATTCTGCCGCGACGTCATCAAAGTCCCTCATGTCCTGAAAGCAGACGCGCCCGACTTCGAAGAGACGCTTCGAGAGACCTGCGGAGGAAACTTGCCGCAAGTCGTACTCGACGCGACCGGCAATCGTTTTTCCATGCAAGGGACCTTCGAACTAGCCGCCCACGGAGGTCGCATCGTTTTCGTAGGACTGCTCATGGGCGACATTTCCTTCGACGACCCTAACTTCCATAAGCGCGAGCTCACGCTCATGGCTAGCCGTAATGCGACTCCCGATACATTCAAGAAGGTCATCGCCGCGGTCGAAAGCGGCGCCATCGACACGAACCCTTGGATCACTCATCGAATGAAGCTAAGCGAGGTGCCCCAGGCATTCGAATCCACCATCGCCGAACCGAACTTGATCAAGGCGATGATAGAAGCCTAGCGGCTAACGGAGCGAGCCCAGCGGCAGGGACGACTGGCTAAGTCGTCCGCGTTTATCGATTCAATCGTTAGCCGATAGACCCACTGCGACTACATTGTCGAATAGGATATCCTGCCCTGTCGTGGTAAAGCCAAATTGGGTTTTCGTAGAATGCGCGAAGCCTTCCGATTCTAGGCCGACGACCTCCTTGCCATCGATCGAAGCCGACATGCGATCCCCTTCGATCACGACTTTCATGCGATACCAACGCCCCTGTTCGAATTCGAATTTCGCTGAATCCCGCTTGGAATCGAATATCCGTTCGACTCTCGCCTTGTGCGCGGGATCCGAGCGCAACTCGCGCAACTCCAAATTCATCGGTCCCGTTCGGTCGTCCTGGACGGTCACGCGGTTCGGATAGATCGATACGCGACAAATATGCCCGGCGTGGACCTCTTCGCAGTTCTTATCGTCAACGACGAAATTGAAGCGAACGCCCCCTTCGAATTTGAAATCGAAATCGAAAATCGCGTCCTTGAAATTCCACTGCGAACGAATCACCGCCCCGTGGCCCGCATCGGGAAGTTGCGACGCGACGAGAACGCCCGCCTCGATCGAAAACGAATTCGCATGTCGCGTCCAGGCATCGCCGATTTCCGCCCGATCGAAGTCGTCGCTAAACCGCGTCTCCTCCCCTTTCGCAAGCCCTACCAGCGACAGAGCCATTGCGATGGATAAGACAGGAGCGAGGTTCGTCATGCGTAATGTAGCGATTCCAAAGAAATTGAACGATCGATTTCATTCGTCCATACAAATATCCAGTTGCCTCGTCTCTTCCCGCTTGTCAGAACGCATTCCCATATGAATCTCCGCTTTTCTGCCCCTACCCTCGCCCTCGCCTCAATCGCTTTTTTCCAAGGCTGCTCCTCATCGTCGGATGAGGCCACTGACGCCTCTAAGGACCGTCCCGTGGTCGCAGCGATTCCCAAGGCGACTGGTGGAGACTTTTGGGAAACGGTCGAATCGGGAGCCCGCCGAGCGGCCGAGGAGCTGGATATCGAACTCAAGTGGGAGGGAACGGTCACGGAAACCGAGATCGCCGAGCAAACCAAGATCATCGAGAATATGATCAACCTAGGCGTCGATGCCATCGCTCTGGCCCCGCTCAATAATCAAGCCCAACGCAAACCCGTCCAATCGGCCGTCGACAACGGCATTCCCGTGGTTATATTCGATTCGGCCGTAGACGGCAACGCCCACTCCAGCTTCGTGGCTACCGACAACGTTCTAGGAGGATCTCTCGGCGCCCAGTACATCGACGAGAACGTACCCTCGAAGGGACGCATCATCGTCTTTCGATACGTGCAGGGAACAGCTAGCACCACCAAGCGTTCGGATGGCTTCATCGAGTCGGCCAATGCCGCTGGCTTGGAAATCGTCGCGGACCCATTCTCTGAATCCGGTACTTTGGAAGGCTCCAAGAGCGTCGTCGCCAATACCTTCGAACGCTTTATCGAAAACGGTAAATTGGCGATCGATGGTATTTTCGCCGCGAATCTCACAACGACCTTAGGGGTTTCATCCGCCATCGACGACCTCAAAGCGAGCGGCATCGAAGTGGACCTCGTTTTCGTCGGATTCGATAGCTCGCCCAAGTTGGTGAAAGAAGTTCAAGACAGCAAAATCGACGCCCTCATTGTACAAAGCCCCGACAAAATGGGCTATCTCGCCGTGAAGACTGCCCTCGCCGTTTCTCGCGGCGAAAGCGTCGAAGCGCACGTCGATACTGGCGTGCAAGTCGTTACTGCGGAGCGTCTCGCCAACGAACTCGAAATTCGCGCCTTGGTAGGACTGAGCGATTAGCAATCCGTATCCAACACTCGGCGTTTCACGAAACTCTTCAGCCTCTCAATCCGGTCGCCCCTTTGTCGCCCCCTCCCTCCCTTTCGCCCCATACGCCTCGTCTGGAAATGCGTGGCATACGCAAGCGCTTTGGGGCCACCCACGCGCTTCGAGGAGTGGATCTCAAAGTAATGCCGGGAGAAGTCATGGCTTTGGTGGGCGAAAATGGGGCCGGCAAGAGCACCTTGATGAAAGTCCTCTCAGGAGCCCACTCTCCAGACGAAGGGGAGCTCTGGCTGGACGGCCAGCCTTATACCCCCGGCAATCCTCTGCATGCCCGAGCCCAAGGCGTGGCCATGATCTATCAGGAGCTCTCTCTGGCTCCCCATCTCTCCGTAATGGAGAATATACTACTGGGAATCGAACCCAGCCAGCGAGGTTTGATCCTCTGGAAAAAGATGAAGCGCCGCGCCACTGCTGCCCTCGAAGCAGTCGGCTTGGAAGAAACATCTCCCGAAACGACGGTTCGAACGCTCTCCCTCGCTCAACAGCAGCTCGTCGAAATTGCTCGGGCAGTCGCATTGGACTGTCGCATTCTGGTCCTTGACGAGCCCACGAGCTCGCTTACCTCGAAGGACATCGAAACGCTCTTCGAGCTGGTCCGTTCGCTGGCCGCCCAAGGGATCTCCGTCATCTACATCTCCCACTTTCTCGAAGAAGTCCAAGCCCTCAGCCAACGCTACACCGTATTGCGTGACGGCGAGACCGTGGGAACCGGCAAAACCGAAGACGCGAACGAAGCCGAGATAATCGCTCTGATGGTCGGCAGGTCGGTAGAGGACTTGTATCCGCGAAGCGCGCGCACTGCAGGCGACGTCGTTCTGGAAAGCAGAAAACTGGCCGGGCTCCTGAAACCCTTGTCGGCAAGCTTCGAACTGCGTCGCGGGGAGGTATTCGGGATCGCCGGCCTCGTGGGAGCCGGTCGTACCGAGTTATTGGATATCATATTCGGACTCGAACCGATCGCCAACGGAGAAATTGCGATCGGAACCTTCTCCGGATTCGCGGATCCCGCCCAGCGGTGGTCCCAAGGCGTGGGTATGGTCAGCGAGGATCGCAAGACTCAAGGCCTCGCCTTGGGATTGAGCATCGCGGACAATCTCACGCTTCCCAAGCTCGAAGGACTAGGCCCGGGCCAACTCGTGACCGCATCTAGGCAAGAAGGCGCCTGCCGCGCTTGGATCGAAAAAATTCCGATCAAATGCGAATCCGCCAGACAGTCGGTCGACAAGCTAAGCGGAGGCAACCAGCAGAAAGTCGCCATTGCCCGGCTCTTGCACGCCGACGTTGACATCCTTCTGCTCGACGAACCCACGCGCGGCATCGATGTAGCCTCCAAGGCCCAAATCTACCAACTGATCGACGCCCTCGCTCGAGGTGACGCAAAGGAGGGGCGCGAACCTAAAGCCATACTCATCGTGAGCAGTTACTTGCCCGAATTGATGGGCATTTGCGACCGGATCGCCGTCATGTGCCGCGGAAAGCTCAGCGAAGCGCGGCCCACCGGCGAGTGGGACGAACATCAACTCATGGCAACGGCGATAGGACAGGAATGAACCTACGCGACCCAAAGGCAGGGAGGATGAGCTCGCTCCTCCACAGACACTTTCTCGTATGACCCCTTCCCTCAAAACTATCCAATCCAGCGCTGGGTTCAATATAGCCGCCCGTTTCCTCGCCCTGATTATCGTGTTCGCGTTTTTCGCTATCTTCGTCGAAGACGGTAAATTCTATACCTTGCGTAATTTGGAGAACATCGTGCGGCAGAGCTCCGTATACGCCACCGCTGCGCTTGGAATGACTTTCGTCATCATCACCGCTGGGATCGATCTTTCAGTAGGATCGATTATCGCCCTGGCAGTCGTCGTCGTCGCATGGACCCTCAATATTCAAATCGAAGGGAACGAAGGCGAGCTCGTGTACTTGGTCCATCAATACCCGATGGTCACGCCCTTGCTCGCCTGCTTGCTCGCGATCCTCGCATCAATCGGAGTCGGACTCCTCAACGGATCGCTCATCGTTCGCCTTAAGCTAGTACCCTTTATCGTCACCCTCGGCACCATGGGCATCATTCGAGGCCTGGCCAAAGGCATCGCGAACGAGCGCGACATCTATCCTCCCGAGGAAACCTGGATTGGCGGCCTTATGGACCCAACCCTCACCAACAAAGCCAAAAGCTGGATGCTGCTTCCCCCAGGGGTTTGGATTCTGATTCTCTGCATTGCCATCGCCTCCTTCATCCTTAAATATACCCGCTTCGGGCGGCACGTTTACGCAGTTGGATCGAACGAGGAAACGGCCCGCCTGTGCGGCGTACCCGTGGGTCGAACCAAGCTGATCGTATACGGACTCACGGGTTTCTTCTGCGCCCTTGCCGGACTAATGCAGTTTTCCTACATCGGAGGCGTCGGTCAGCCAACGACCGGAATCATGTACGAGCTCTTCGTTATCGCCGCCGTCATTATCGGAGGGGCCAGTTTCTCTGGCGGCGAAGGCTCCATTTCCGGCACCATCGTCGGCGCCCTCATCATCACCATCCTCTATATGGGCGGACAGCAAATGGGCTGGCCCAAATGGGTGCAAGAGATGGTCATCGGGGCAATCATCATTCTCGCCGTTGCCGTAGACCGATTTCGACATCGGAAGCTCGTTTGAGCTTCAAACCGATCCACTCTTCAACGATATACGCTAAGACCGCCAAATCCATTTCTTCACTCGAAATCAACCCCCTTCGGCCCTAAGCCTTAACCCTTCATCCTTAGTCAAATGCTTCGCGGAATCTCTCCCATTCTCAGTCCCGAACTGCTCGATGCCCTCTATCGTATGGGGCACGGCGACGAAATCGTGTTGGCCGACGCTCACTATCCCGGTGAACGTCTCGCTCGGCGATGCATTCGCGCCGATGGGTTGAAGATTGCCGATTTACTCGAAGGAATCGCTCCCCTCTTCGTCTTGGATCAATACGTCGACAATCCGCTCGCTATGATGGCTGCGGTCACGGGCGACCGCCTGGATCCATCCGTCGAGCAAAGCCACCTCAACGCTATTCGCAAGACCTGGCCCGATACATCGACTCCCGAGCGCGTCGAACGATTCGATTTCTACGAACGTTCCAAAACCGCGTTCGCCATTGTCATGACGGGCGACACCGCCAAGTACGGAAACATCATCCTCAAAAAAGGCGTCACGCCATCGTAGACTCACGGCTGGGACGACCCGGCTGGGTCGTCCGCATCTCATCGCATTGCCCACGAAAAAGGCCACTCCTCTGAAGAAACGGCCTTTGTTTCAAAATCAAACGATCGTCGAGCTTACAAGCTCTTCAAGTAGGCCACCATGTGAGCCACGTTCTCGGCGCTGATATCCAAGCTCGCTGCCGATGGCATAAACGAGTAACGCAAGTCCTTGCGGCTGGCGATATTGTCCGCATCGATTGCGACATCCGCCCCGCCGAAAATCCGAATCACCACTGTATTTCCGTCCGAAACGAGGAATCCTTGAATGGTCTTCTTATCCTTGGTATTGATCTCTATGCCTTCGAAACCGTGCGAAATATCCGCGGAAGGATCGATGATCGCGTTGATCAGAACATCGCTCGGATTGCCCTTGGCAAAGGCGGTCAGGTCAGGTCCAAAATCAATGCCTTGGTTGCCGAAGGTATGGCACATATAGCATTGGGAAAGCGCTCGCTTGCCGCGACCCAAATCCGGGGTGTAAGCCATCACTTCCTCAACCGTTACTTCCTTCTTCGCCTTCGGAAACGCTGGGACGATCGAATCGGTGAGCGTCGCCTTAACCGAGCCAATCGCATCGAGCAGTCCGTACTCGCTCCAGTAGGACGTACTCCGGTTTTCTATAAACCATCTTGCGCGCGTCGTTACTTCGGCGCCTTCCGCATTCAAAGCGATATCGACCATGGCCTTGCCGCCCTTCTCGGATTCGTTGTAAGCGATTGCCGTCAGCATATTCACGCGCGATTCCATGCTCTTTGAGGTATCCATGGCGTAGGCTTTCATATCGTCGATCGCCGATTCCGGATGCAGGCGCCACGCGATGTTGGCAAAGGCCTCGGTCCATTTCACAGGGGACTTGCCGCGTCTGCTCTTCAAGAAGGCATAGGCTTTCTCCTCCTCCAAGGCGACTGAAGTGCCAATCGCTTCCAAATACCAGCGATCTTCGCCATCGTAGCCATCCACAATGTTCAAGAACGCGCCTTGCATTTCTCCGAAAGGCGCGTCGCGCAGAGACACGGCGACCTCGCGACGAACCGCCGCAGAAGAGTCTTTCGACAAGGCGGTCGCATGCGACATGAAACTGCTGCCCGCCGCTCGCAAAGCCCGGAAGGCAGCGATCCGCATTTGGGGATCGCTATCCTTGAGGCGTTCTTCGGCCAAAGCGATTCCCTTTGGCCCCAACTGAGCCAGAAGGAATACCGCTCGCGCTTGAACGTATTGGTTCTCGTCCTTAAGGAGCTTCGAAACGGCGGAGACCGAAGCGGCC
Source organism: Candidatus Pelagisphaera sp. (assembly GCA_965655705.1). Lineage (GTDB taxonomy): Bacteria > Verrucomicrobiota > Verrucomicrobiia > Opitutales > Opitutaceae > Pelagisphaera. The sequence goes on along the minus strand of CBFHHM010000003.1, from coordinate 111,759 downwards.
CCTTTTTCTCTCAACGCATAGAACGCGGCGCCGCGGACGTTGACCGCTGGGCTCTTGAACGCTTCGACCAGGCCTTTCGTCGAGGTGTAGTCGATTTTTGGAGTCTTTAGCTTCTTGTCCTTTGGAGCGATCCGATAGATCGAGCCGGAAGCGTTTTCGTCACGCGCGGTATGACCGCCCACGCGGGTGTCGAACCAATCGGAGACATACAATGCGCCGTCGGGTCCAATGGCGACATCGGAAGGACGGAACTGAAAACGTTCTTCCTTCTTCGCAATTCCCGACTGAGAGAAGTCCGCGCCATAGAAAATGTTGGTGCTATTCGATCCGAAGAAATCGAAGCGATCCAATTTGAAGCCCGCCTTGTAAGGTTGCGGCTTGTATCCGAAGACGACATTGCGCGTAGGCTCGCAAGTCAGCAGCATGCCGTTATACTCTTCGCCAAGAGCGTCGCCTTCGTAGAAAACGATACCTGTCGGAGCGCCGCCGCCGTAAACATCGCCAGCCGGAAGCGTTCCCGGATCGTCCTGCCGCCATTCCGCTTCTGCGGTCGATTGATCGGGACGTTTCTCGCTACGCCAAGCGCGCAGGCCATCGAACGAGGAGAAACCTAGGTTTCCGTACTCCATCAGCCAAGTCGTGCGGGCGGCTGGCGGGTCGTCGTTGTCGTTATTGAAGACATCGCCATACGAGGTTACCGTTTGCTCGTAGGAATTGCGGAAATTGTGGCCAATGACCGAAAGGCCCGTGCCGTCCGGATTCATGCGCATGGCGACGCCCCCAACGTATTGGTGCCCATCGCTGCTCTTCTTGGCTTTATCCGTTCCGTTCAAGTACCAGGTACCCGTATAGAGATGCAGGTCAGGGCTCTCGACATCCGCATTGCCCGCATTGCCCGTATTGAAATAGTACTGACCGTTAGGACCCACCGTCACTGAATGAAGACTGTGATCGTGATCGAGTCCATCGAACCCAGTCAAAAGGATCTCCTTGGTATCTTCATCATCGAAACGATCGTTGCGATTGACGTCGGTGATCGCGATGAGGCTCGGCGGCTGGGAAATGAGAATCTTGTTGTCGATCACCGCAATGCCCAGCGGGGCGACCAAACTGGTATCCTGCCAAAAGACCTTGGACTCGTCCGCCTTCCCGTCGCCATCGGTGTCCTCGAGGATCATGATGCGATCGCCAGTCGGATGGGTCAGGCTCGTCTTGTTGCGAAACTTCCGGTAGTTAACGCCTTCCGCCACCCAAACGCGCCCTCGATGGTCGACATCCATATTGGTCGGGTTGTAGAAGAGAGGAGAGCTTGCCCAGAGCGATACTTCGAGATCCTCGGGCAAATCGAATGCATCGAGCGGAACCGTATCCGAGGCGATCGAAGCGAGCGAAAGTCCCGACGCAGCAAGCAAAGCGATAGCGAGCGAGCGAACTCTGTTTTTCAGGCGTTTAGAAGGTAGAAGGAAACGAGTCATTGTTTCTGCAGGTTAAATCGGCCTGCCGAATCAATCGGATACAGCGCCGCCACGACCTAGTATTAGGAGAATCTCCGCCCATTTGGACAGCGCAAAATCGAGTTCCAACCAAAACCGGTTGCGCCTGGACTCCACTTTCCAGTCGAGCTAAATCGAAAAAGGCTTCGCCCGCTGGCACAGCTGCAGGGCCAATCCAAACGGATCCCGCAGCATGACCAGTCGCGTTCCCTCCTCGGGATTAAGCTCTTCGACGAAGGAACAGCCGGCCTCCATGAGTCGCTCCTTCTCTCGATCGACATCGTCCGTAGCGAACGCAAGGTGGTAGACCAAATGGCTCTGCCCCGCATAGTTCGGTATGGGCGCGGCTGGATTGGAATATATCTCGATGACCACGCGGCCGGTTTCGTCGGATAGGAATCGGGTGAATGGCGAGGCCGACAATGCGACCTCGATCTTCATTCCGCAGCGTTCGACGTACCAGTCCGCTACCGCGATCGAATCTTCAACGTTTATGGCGTAGTGCTCGAATTTCATTCTACTCGTGTTCGGTCTCGTCTTTATTGTCTCCTGAGTAGCGCTTTAGACTGCTCAGATAAGCTACTAGATCGCGAACCTGTCCCTTCTCTAGCAAGAGCCCCATCGGAGGCATTCCGGATATCGGCGGTTGCTTGGTAGCAATATCAGTATGAGCGATCTCCTGAATCTTGCCGTCCGGCATCTTCAAGCTAACACCCTTGTCGTTCTCCTCCATCAGCAGTCCGCTAAGCGTCTCGCCATCCTTGCGGGTTAGGACCATCATACCAAATCCCGGAGCCACCGCGGCGCCCGGGTCTACGATCGCTTCGAGTAAATAGCCGCGATCGCGATCGCGGCCTATTTCGGAAAGTTCCGGACCCACCAGAGCGCCGTAGTCGTTGACTTGGTGACAGCGCACGCATTGGGCCGCCCCGTGATTCATGAATACGTCCTCGCCCCGAGCGACATCGCCGCCTTGAAGCGTCACCGCGTACTTAACCATCGGAGAGGCAGTGGCCATAGATTGATCGTAAGCGGCGATCATCTTCGCGAGGTCCGCGTCGGAGCGTTGGCGCGCCGCTTCGATCACATCGAGCTGAGTCGCCTTGAAGCCTTTGCCATTAACCACCATTTCGAGTTGCTTTGCGAGATGAGCCCCCGAAACGGAGTCGCTCTGCTCGCCGAGCAAGGCATAGGCGCTTTGGCGAACCGGAACCGGACCGGAGCGGGTTGCCTTGATGGTTTCCCGCACGCCTTCACCGTTATTGGCGACCAGCAGGGCCGCCAACGCAACCGGGGTCAGTTCGCGATTCTTTTCCTTGAGAATCTCGCGAGCGAATCCCGCCAGCCGCGCATCTTCCCGCTCCGTCAATGCCCTCAAGGCAGAAGCGCGCACTTCCGCGGAGTTCTTCCTGTCGTTCAGTTGGGCAATGAGAATTTCTCGATCGACCTCGTATCCATAGAGCAAGGCCACGCGGGTGGACTGGATGAGCACGTCGTCTTCAGCGGACTCGAGGATCGATGCGATTTCGGATTGCACGACTCCCCCGATTTCGTCCCGCGTCTTAGGGTTCTCGCGCGGCAAGCCCGTGGTGGGATCCATCGGATTCGCATCGTTCCAACCTTCGACAGCAGCGAGAGCCTCGCGACGGAGGCGTTCCGGAATCTCGGTATTCGCCGCATAGCGTAGCAAATTGCGGGCGTTGCTTGCCTTCGCCTGATAGTAATTGGCATTGATGATTCGGTGGTGCATCAAGCCGTCCACTTCGTTCTCCGGCATTGCGGCGATTGCTCCTGGGAGATATTTCTCGATCAAGCGGGCCAGGTCGTCCTGAACGCCTTCGATTGACAGATCGTTGATTGCGCGAATCGCCTCGTAGGCGAGCGACTGCTCGGAGTCCTTCAAAAATACGGCGATCTGGGGATCGCCCAGTTTGCGAAGCGCCAGGAGCGCTCCCATTCGAACGTACTTGGAATCGTCGGAGATCGCCTCTTCCCAGTTCGCCTTTTCGATTCCGTGAAGCCCCATGACCATACCGTGTCTCAGCCAAAGGTCCTCGTCCTGATTGCGCTCGAGGGCCTCCAGAATCGCAGGAACCGCAGGCGCATAGCCAATCCGTCCCAGAGCAATGCCCGCATACATGCCAACGCGCGGATGGGCGTCGGTCAGACTCTTGACCAGCAAAGCCGCCGCTTCTTCGACCCGATGGTCGCCTAAAACACGCGCCGCCTGAATACGAACCTGATCGTTCTGGTCGCTCAGCAGATCGAGCAACGGATCGAGAACATCGAGGCCTTCTTCTCTGGCCATTTGCCCCAGCCCCCAAACGCCGTGAATACGAGTGAAGGTGGAGTCGCCCTTGCCCTTTGCCGAACGGGTGAATGCGCCCACCCCTGCCGGACCGCGCTTGGCCAACTCGAACTGGGCTTTCTGGCGAAGGTGCTGATGGTCGCGCCCCATGAGCTTGGTCAACTGAGCAATGGAATACTTAGAGAAGTCCGACTTGAAAATCCGTTCGTTTTCAACGACCTCGGGCTTCTCGATCTGGCCGGGAACTTCCATGGTATAGATGTTGCCGACGTCCTGATTCAGCCAACCGCCGTAGTTGTAATCCGACATATACAGACGCCCATCCGGACCGAAATCGATGTCGACGCAATTAGAGCCCCGGAAAAACTCCTCCTCATTTACCATCTTGAAGGTCGCGCCCTCCTCTTCGAGATCGAACATGGTGATGTAGGATTGCGTGAGCGAACCCTTGTAGATGATGCAGAAGAACTTGTCTTCGTATCGGTCGCCCATGCTGCTGGAAGGATTGAAGACGAAGCCGGAAGGACCGCCTATGATCTGACCCACTCCAGGCAGGATATAGGCAGGCTGCTCTTCGGAACGCGTTTTCCAAACGTATTCCGTAATCCAAGACAAGGGCAGCTTGGCATCGCCTGTATATTTATAGGAACGCAGCTCGAGATCCCTAGTGAAGCTCATGATCGACTGATGCCCCGCGTGCCAACCGGAATCGCCCCCTTCTACGAGATAGTTAATGCGTTCGAGATCCGCGCCGTCCGCATCGTTGTCCGCCGTAAAGAGATTGCCGTAGTCGTCCCAAGTCAGCTCCTGAGGATTGCGAAGGCCGTCATAGAAGAGTTCGACATTCGAACCGTCCGGATCGCAGCGGAAAACCGCTCCCTTGTTCGGTCCGTGATAACGTACGCCTTCCTTGGTCGTGAAGCTGTAGCCGCGATCGCCAAGCGACCAATAGAGCTTTCCATCAGGCCCCCAAGTCAAACCGTGCATATCGTGACCCGAAAAGCTCATGCGGATGCCAAAACCGTCCTGCAGCGAAGTGCGCTTGTCGGACACCCCATCCCCATCCGTATCCTCGAGCATCCATAAATGCGGAATATTCGCGTAGTAGACCTTGCCGTCGCGTTCGATGAGGCCGATTCCAGGACCATCCAGGGGATCGTTGAACCCCCCCGCATAAATGCGGGAGCTGTCCGCCCGGCCATCGCCGTCGGTATCCTCGAGCAATGAGATTTGATCCGCCTTATTGGTGTAATGTTCTGGCGGAAATTGGCCGTAGTGATTCGCGAACATCTTCAATCGATCCTCGCTCGACTCGATCATGATGTCTTCGACGAGCATCATGCGGCGCTCGCGAATATCGTCTACGCCATAGCGCCAGCGATGAATCTCCGCGACGTAAACGCCTCCTTCGGGCGTGAAGGCGATGGCAGACGGATTTTGCGTTTGCGCCTCGTCCGCCCAAAGCTTGATCGAGATATCTTCCGGCATTTGGAAGGCTCGCATGCGAATCTGGGCCTTCTCTTCGTAATACTCTCTGACTGCAGGATCGGATTCCTCTCCCCAAAGGGCGGGAATCATCGATAAAACAAGGATCAATCTCTTCATAGGTAAGTAGGTTCCGCGTCTCCCGAAAAAGACGGATGCTCCTTTTCGATAAGTGAGCAGCCTTCTTCAATGAAAATGATTAAGACAAGATGAAATTCTCTTGCCCATAGTCTATTTTAACGGACGGATCGTTCGCCCCAAAGCCCATGCTTAGGCCTGAGATTCCGCGATTTCCCTCGAAAAATAGCTCAAAATCATCTCCGCCCCTGCTCGCTTGAGGGCCAATAAGGATTCATCTCGACTCTTTTCGTAATCGAGCCAGCCCATCTGCGAAGCCGCATGTATTTGGGCATACTCGCCGGAAACTTGATATGCTGCCACCGGCAGGGCCGTCGCGTCCCGCAATTCCCGAATGATGTCCAAATAGGGCCCGCCCGGTTTCACCATCAGAAAATCCGCGCCTTCTTCCTCGTCCAGCAATGCATCGGCAATCGCCTCTCTTCGATTAGCGGGATTCAGCTGATAGCCCTTCTTGTCGAGCAAGGTCGTACCCGCGGCGCTGGCGCTCCCTACCGCTTCGCGAAAGGGGCCGTAGAATGCGGAAGCGAACTTCGCCGCATAGGCCATGATCGACACGTTTTCGAAGCCATTCTCTTCGAGCGTTTCGCGAATCGCGCCCACGCGTCCATCCATCATGTCCGACGGCGCCACGATATCCGCGCCTGCTCGGGCCTGTAAAACGGCCATCTCGCAGAGGCGCTCTACCGTTTCATCGTTCAAAACGTGGCGTCCATCTTCGCTCAGTAATCCATCGTGCCCGTGAGACGTATAGGGATCCAAGGCGACATCCGTCATGACCAACAGCTCGGGAACCGCTTCCTTGATCGCCCGAACGGCTCTCAGGCCCAGCGTGTCGGGATTGCCCGCTTCCGTTCCTAACGCGTCCTTGAATTTCGCGTCGAGACTGGGAAAGAGAACGATCGCCTTGATGCCCAAGGACCATAGCTGGCGGCATTCTTTGACCAAAGCCGCGATGCTTCTCCGATATACGCCTGGCATACTCCCTACCGGCTCTTTTTCGCCATCGCCATCGATAACGAAGAGCGGGGCGATTAGGTCGTCCACTGTAATACGCGTTTCCTCAACGAGGGCCCGTACCGCTGCCGAGCGACGCAAGCGACGCGGGCGGCGAGCTAAATCTAGCTTGAAATCTTCCTTCTTATGCGAATCGTTCATTCGAAATAGCGGCCAAGATGCAGACTAAGCTCGCAACAAGCAATTCCGAATCGCTCCCAAACGCTGGAACGATTCCCTCTACGCCGCTGACTGCTCGCTAGGAACGCCTTCCGATCCGGTCTCCTCTCTTCGTTCGCAATGCCGGGCCCTAGATCCCGCCATTCGCCAAACCCATCCATCATGCTAGAAGTCGCTTTCCATAATACGCTCACTCGCCAGCGCGAGCCCGTCAGCCCTCTCAAGGGCAAGGTCCTCGGAATGTATTGCTGCGGCCCTACCGTCTACGCCCAGGCCCATATCGGAAATTTTCGCACCTTCCTGCTCCAGGATGTCATGCGCCGTACACTACAGGTTGCCGGCTACAAGGTTATTCACGTTCGCAATCTGACCGACGTGGACGACAAAACCATCAAACGATCGATTGAAGAAGGAAAGCCGCTCACGGAAGTGACCGAGTACTGGACCCAGCGCTTCCACCGCGACTGCGAGCGCTTCAATATGTTACCGCCCCAAATCGAGCCGAAAGCGACCGAACACATCCAAGAGCAGATCGAAATGATCCAAGCCCTCATGGACAAAGGACACGCCTACGCTTCCGAGGATGGGTCAGTCTATTTTCGCGTGTCGTCATTCGACGAATACGGCAAGCTTTCGCGCGTAAAGGAACGCCAACTCAAAACAGACGTCCAGGACGCCAGCCCCATCGACAGTGACGAATACGAGCGCGATTCCATGGCCGATTTCGTCATGTGGAAAAGCCGCAAGCCTTCGGACGGCGACGTATACTGGGACAGCCCTTGGGGCGAAGGCCGGCCTGGCTGGCATCTCGAATGCTCGGCGATGAGCATGAAGTACCTGGGCTCCAATCTCGACATCCATTCCGGCGGCGTCGACCTGACCTTCCCTCATCACGAAAACGAAATCGCCCAGAGCGAATGCAGCTGCGGCCATGCGTTCTTCCGCCACTGGATCCACACCGCTCACCTTATAGTGGAAGGCGAGAAGATGAGCAAAAGCCTCGGCAACATGTACACCGTCGACGATATCGAGGACAAGGGATTCGCTCCCGTAGTCCTCCGCTACGCCCTGACCAGCGGACACTATCGCCAGACTATCAATTTCACCATGGATACCCTCCACGCAGGCGACAGCGCCCTGCAACGCCTGCGCCGATTCTCGGATGAATCGCTCGCTCCGGCCAACCTCAAGCGCTCCGCCTTGCTCAAAGCCATCGCCAAAGGCAAACACGAGAAGGATACCTGGGGACCTTTCGAAGCCGCTTGGAGCGCTCTGGCAAACGACCTCAATATCCCCGGGGCGCTCGGAGCGATCTTTTCCGCGATCAAGGGCGTCGACCCGTCCGCCCTCGATCCCGCGATCGCCATCGCCTTTCACAAGCTGATCTTCGCCCTGGGCTACGATTTGGAGACGGTAAATCTAGAGAAACCCAAAGTGGATGTGCCGGATGATATTCAGGCGCTCGCCCAAGAACGCTGGGACGCCAAGCAAGCCAAGGACTGGGCCAAGGCCGACTCCCTCCGCGATCAGCTCGCCACTCAAGGTTGGAAAGTCCTAGACAGTAAAGACGGCTTCGAGGTAGAGGCCTCTTAAGGGGTCGATCTCCACGGCGAGCGCAGTCAAGGCAATGGCCCAAAGCGATTGTATTGAAGCATTCTGACCGAAACGCCCTGACAGCCTATTTCCCCTCCGATTTTCCACCGCGCCCAGATAGTTGTTGAAGCCGACTGCCTAAGATCCTAGAGCCTAGACGCCTTTAAAAAATGAAAGCCGATATGACACCTCTCGAGGAGATCCGACATTCGTCGGCTCATGTGCTCGCCACCGCAGTGCTCCGCCTCTTTCCGGAAGCCCAGCTCGACATTGGTCCCCCGACCGACAGCGGCTTCTACTACGACTTCGATCTCGATCGCAAATTTACCGCCGAAGACCTGGAAAAGATCGAGGCGGAAATGAAGAAGGTCATCAAAGAGAATCAACGCTTCGAGCGCGTGGAAGTTTCCCGCGACGAGGCCATCTCCATGATTAAGGACTTCGGCCAAGAGACCTACAAATTGGGCCGATTGAACGACATTCCGGAAGGCGAGGCGATTTCGTTCTACAAGAACGGCGAATTCCTCGACTTGTGCGCCGGTACCCATGTCAACTACACCAAGAAAATAAAGGCCTTCAAGCTGCTCAGCATCGCCGGCGCCTATCACCGCGGCGACTCCAACAACAAGCAGCTCCAACGCATCTACGGTACCGCCTTCGCCACCAAGGATGAGCTGGCTCAGCACCTCGAGATGCTGGAAGAAGCCAAGAAACGCGACCATCGCCGCATCGGCAAAGAAATGAGTCTTTTCACCTTCGACTCGGAACAGGTGGGCCCCGGACTTCCCCTTTGGATGCCAAAAGGAACCGTTCTCGTGGAGGAGCTGGAGAAGCTCGCCAAGGAAACCGAATTCGAAGCGGGATACGAACGCGTGCGCACGCCGCATCTCGCCAAGGAGTCGCTCTACCTCACGAGCGGGCACCTGCCCTACTACGAGGAGTCGATGTTTCCGGCCATGGAATTCGAAGAGGAAACGGGCGGCGACAAAGTCCGCTACTTCCTCAAAGCGATGAACTGCCCGCATCACCACAAGATCTTCGCCGCCGCGCCGCGAAGCTACCGTGACCTGCCTCTGCGACTGGCCGAGTATGGCACTTGCTATCGCTATGAGCAGTCCGGAGAGCTGATGGGACTCATGCGCGTTCGTTCCATGCAGATGAACGACGCCCACATCTACTGTTCTGCCGAGCAGTTCGAGGCGGAATTCAACGCCGTTAACGAAATGTACCTCAAGTACTTCAAGCTCTTCGGCTTCGAGAAGTACCTCATGCGCTTTTCCACGCACGATCCGGCCAAGCTCGGGAAGAAGTATGTCGACAACGCGGAGTTGTGGGAGCAAACGGAGGTCATGGTGCGCGACGTCCTCGAGAAATCGGACATCAACTTCGAGGAAGTTCCCGATGAAGCCGCCTTTTACGGCCCCAAAATCGACGTCCAGGTTTGGAGCGCTATCGGGCGAGAATTCACCATCGCCACCAACCAAGTCGACTTTGCAGTACCGCCACGTTTCGGCCTCGAATACACGACTAGCGAGAATACGAAGGCCACCCCGCTCTGCATCCACCGCGCCCCGCTCGGGACGCACGAGCGCTTTATCGGATTTCTCATCGAACATTTCGGTGGCGACTTCCCCACTTGGCTCGCCCCAGAACAGGTTCGTATCTTGCCGATCAGCGATAAGATTGCCGACTACGCGCAGAAAATACTGGCGGAATTAAGGGGCGCAGGCGTTCGCGCCACAGCCGATCTTCACGCGGAAAAGCTAGGGGCTAAAATTCGCAATGCGGAATTGGATAAGATTCCCAACGTACTCATCGTCGGCGCCAAAGAAGCCGAAGAAGGCAAGGTTTCCGTACGCTCTCGCTTCGAAGGAGACCGGGGAGTCATGAGCTTCGAGGAATTCAAATCGGATCTGCTGGAGACGATCGCAACCCGCAAGCTGCAAATAAAAAGCTAACTGCCGCCCAATCGGGAGCCGAGTCTAGGCCCTACTTCGCCTCGCCCAAAAGCTTGCCGAAAACCATGCGTCCGCCGCTCGTCGGTATGATGCTCTCTACCTCCGCCAATACGACCCGGCCCATGAGGTCCGCCGACTGATTAAGGACTACCATGGAACCGTCCTCCAAATAACCTACCCCTTGGCCGTCTTCCTTGCCCAGCTTTACGATCTTGACCGACAACGATTCGCCCACTTCCACTTCGAACGCCATCGCCTTGCCGAGGCTCAAGGCGTCGACGTAGGAGATTCCGCTCAATTTCGCCTTTTGCTGCAAACCTTCACTCGTAGTAAACAGGCGTCCTTTGAGATTGGATACAATAAAGAGCATTTTCTCGTCCCGCGAATCCGAATCGTTTAGATCGCTATCAACCACTCGAAAATCCAAGTGCCCAATCTCCTTGAGCTGTTCGACGGTTTTCAATCCGCGAGCCCCCCGATTCTTTTCTTCCGACAAATCCGACACGGACAATTCGTGCAATTCGTCGATTATGAACTTGGGGACGCCGATGGTATCGCTCAGCAATCGGGCCTGGGCTAGCTTGACAACCCGTCCATCCACGAGAGCGCTCGTATCCAGGACCACCAATGGCAGCTCCACATTCTGTGGCTCGAAACTCACGTAAGGGATCACCAGATTGAACTCGTCGCGCCCGCGGAGAGCGATAACGGTCGAAAGATAAGTCACTCCAACGAAGACGCATAGTCGAGATATGTAGATCACCTGCGCATCTCCCCCATCGAAAAGCGGTGAAATGACGATAAAGTGGGAAGCCAGGATCCCCATGAACAAGCCAAAGGTCAGCCCCGAGAGGGCTCGAAGCGAAAACCCCTTGAGCAAGACATCCACGAGAACCAGCAAGGAGCCCAGGAGCGCTCCGATCAGGATGGCAATTCCCGACGAATAGGCAATGTCCGCGAAAAGCGATGAAACCATGTAGCCGCCCAAGGCGCAGAAAAGCACGATGAGAATCCGAATTACTAGGATGGATTGATTCATATTTTCTCCAAGGGCAGGAACGGCAAGGTCTTCCTGTCTGCTCAATACGATCTCGGAATACCCGAAAGGCAAGTGTCAAGAATCGGCCCGAGGCGAAACCTGCGCGCTTGCTTCCAATTGCTACTTTCCCAGTCGGGCCAGGAAAATAGCGATCGGCGCAATAATGAAAACCGCCATGACCACGTAGATAATTCGTTTCGCCTTGCGGGCCTGCTCAATCTGTTCTGGCGTTTCCTCCATACGTAGATCAGTTTTCCTTAAATCCTCTGACATGCAAGCCTGGCTCGTAAAGCAAGAACCCGAGACCTACCCTTGGTCCCAACTCGTTTCTGAAAAACGAACGATCTGGGACGGCGTTCGCAATTACCAAGCGCGCAATTTCATGCGGCAAATGGCTAAAGGCGATTGGGTGCTCTTCTACCATAGCGGAAAAGTCCGAGAAATTGTAGGACTGGCGAAAGTAGCCAAAGCCGCCTATCCCGACCCGACCGCTAAAGAAGGAGACTGGTCCGCCTTCGATATTAAAGCGGTCAAAAGCGTCGAGTCGCCCGTTTCGCTGAAGACGATCAAGTCCGACGCGGACTTGAGCGAAATGCTTTTAGTACGCAACTCCCGTCTATCCGTGATGCCGATCGGGCAGAAAGAATTCAAACGCTTGCTGGACCTCGCCCAAACAAGTCTTTGAATCCCCACTCTGTGTTCGATAAAATTACAGTTATTGCTCCTGGCCTGCTTGGGGCATCGATTTGCAAAGCTGCCAGGAAACGCAGCCTTGCTCGCCAGATTGCAGTGTGGGCTCGCCGAACCGAAGCGCGCGAGGCTCTCTTGCAGCAGGACTGGGTAGACAGCGCTCCGACGGAGATCGAAGAGAGCTGCTCCGGCAGCGACCTGGTGATCCTCTGCGCCCCAGTGAAACGCATTATTGAAATCGCCGAACGCATCGCTCCCCATCTCGATTCCAATCCAATCGTCACCGATGTCGGCAGCGTCAAAAGCGCTTTAAGCCGGGCCTGCGCCGCCGCCCTCGAAGGCAAGGCTCGTTTCGTCGGTTCCCACCCAATGGCCGGATCGGAAAAAACCGGGATGGAAAATGCCGCAGCGGACCTTTTCGAAAATCGAGCATGCTTCGTCACTCCATTTCCAAACGCAGACGCCGACGCGCTGAAGTCCGTATCTGATTTTTGGGGAGCGCTCGGAAGTTCAGTCATTGAAAAATCGCCCGAAGAACACGATGCGATCGTAGCGAACGTTAGCCACCTCCCTCATCTTATCGCATCCGCGATCGCGACTCACCTAGCCCATTCGTATCCAGATTCCAACCGCTACTGCGGCAATGGACTCAGAGACACCACACGCATCGCGGCCGGAGACCCGACCCTATGGCGCGAAATCATTTCTCAAAATCGAGATGAAATCCTACGGGCGCTTGCCTCCTTCGAAGATGAACTTCACGCTCTGAGATCATCCATCGCGAATGAAGATGAATTCGAGATTCTGAAGCGTCTAGCCGACGGCAAGTCCTTTCGAGAAGGACTCGACGCGTAACTGCTACTATGATGCAGGATCCCTATCCAATCGCGCCTTTTACCAGATCCGCGGCCGCTAAGGTCTCCGTTCCGGGTTCGAAGAGCATGACCAATCGAGCGCTCATCCTCGCTGCCCTGTCGAATGGCAAAACGCGCTTGGAGAATTGTCTCTTCAGTCGCGACACTGAAATCATGATACAGGCATTGATCGAGCTGGGCTTCGAAGTCGAAGAGAACCAGAGCGACCTTGCGATCGAAATAAACGGTACCGGAGGACTCATTCCCAGCGACTCCGCTCATATCGATATCGGCAACTCCGGCACATCGGCCCGCTTTCTAACCGCCATGCTCGCCATTCGCGACGGTGGCGACTTCACGCTTGATGGCGACGAAGCCATGCGGCGACGCCCCATTTCGAAACTTGCGGATACGCTCTCCGAATTAGGCTGCCACATCGAAACGAGCAATGGTTACTTCCCGATTCGCATTCGACCGCATAGTCTGAGCGGAACGACCGCCACGGTCGACGCTACCGAGAGCAGCCAATTCGTCTCCGCTCTTCTCATGGCCGCTCCACTGGCCAAAAACGATTTGGAGATCATCCTCAGCAATCCGTCAATTAGACGCGGTTACATTGACATGACGTTGGAGATGATGGGGCATTTCGGGATATCTGCGGAACACCGAACTTCGACTGAAACCGGTTACCGCATTGCCAAAAGCGCCTATGCAGCGCCAACCAGAACCTATCGAATCGAAGCCGACGCGTCCGCAGCTAGCTACTACATCGGTCTTCCTCTCGTTACCGGGGGCGTAGTGGAAATCGAAGGACTGCAATCCGATTCGCTTCAAGGCGATATCGCATTCGCCCAAATCGCCACCCGGGCGGGCGCCCTGCTCGAATGGGCCGAAAACTCCCTGGTCGTTCGTTTCGATCGATCCGCTTCCCGCCCTGCATCGCTTAGCGCCAATTTCTACGCATTCAGCGACACGTTCATGACCGCAGCAGCAATTGCCCCCCTGGCGAAAGGCGCCACTCGTATCGATGGCATAGGCCACACCCGTCACCAGGAATGCGACCGAATCGCCGCAATGGTCCACGGACTTACGCTGGCAGGCCAGGCGACGCGCGACGAAGTCGCATCCTTGGAGATCGCTCCCGCTCCCCTGCAACCCGCAACGATTGAAACCTATGAGGATCACCGGATCGCGATGAGCTTCGCGATTCTAGGTTGCGCCAATCCGAAGGGCGATGGTCTCCCTTGGCTTCGCATCTCCGACCCTCTGTGCTGCCGGAAGACCTTTCCCGACTTCTTCGAAACGCTCGACTCCGCGCGCGAGCAAAGCCTGAACGCGTAGAAAGCGTTGACTGCGAGCCCAATGACATGACGCAAAACAAATTTCTCATCATCGCGATTGACGGCGGCGCCGCCGCGGGCAAGTCCTCGACCTCTAGAGGGTTGAGCGAACGCTTCCACTTAATGCATGTGGACACAGGTTCATTCTACAGGGCTACGACGCTCAAGCTATTGGAATTTGGCGTATCGGCAGTATCCAACGATGCGCTGACGAATGGCCTAAGCGCTTTGGAGTTAGGCACAGCCCTTTCCGGGAACTCCGCTTCGATAACGATCGACGATTGGATCCCGGACCAGTCCATACGCAGCCGGGAAGTGAACGACAACGTCTCTGAATATGCTGCATTGCCCGAGTTGCGGGCCTATCTGCTCGACTACCAAAGGTCGCTCGCCGACGTTGCCCGCGAGAACGGGTTCGACGGTTTGGTAATGGAAGGGCGCGACATTGGATCGGTCATTTTCCCTGATGCCGACCTGCGTTTGTATCTTTACGCGGATCCGGAAAAACGAGCCGAGAGAAGAGCGAAGGAGGGCATTAGCGACAGTATCGAAAAACGCGATCGACTGGATTCCTCGCGCAAGGCCGCTCCCTTGCAGGTGCCCGAAGGAGCCACTTTGATAGACTCCTCGGAGTTGACGCTCGAGGAAGTCATCGAGCAAGTCTCCGCCTTGGTCGAATCGCTTCGCTCCGCATGAAGTTCGACAAACGCGTCTACTGGGTGAGCTTCTGGTTCATCAGAGCTTTCTACCGCACCCTCCTGAAGGGCGATCTCCAAGGCTTGGAAAACGTGCCATCGAAAGGATCGATCATTCTCGCGTCCAATCACGCCTCTCACTTGGATCCTCCTTTGCTCGGCTGCAATATCTTGAGGGTCGTCAACTACTTCGCCCGCAAAACGCTTTGGAAACCGGGTCTCGGAGCCGCCTGGATGGATGCCGTCGGCGCTATTCCCGTCGATCGCGATGGAGAATCCGACATCAAAGCCATGAAGAGTACGCTTAAAGCCCTCAAAGGAGGCGGTGTTCTCACGCTTTTTCCCGAAGGAACGCGAAGCCCCGATGGGACGCTGCAAAGCGCGAAGCCAGGCATAGGCCTTATCGCCGCAAAATCGCAATCGGCCATCGTCCCTTGCCGGATCTTCAATGCCCACAAAGCGCTCTCAAAGGACTCCCGCCTCCCAAACTTCGACATTTCAATACATATCGTATACGGAAATCCATTGCGCCCTTTCGATTACGACCCTGGGCGCGAAGCCGGCAAGGAACGCTACCAGAAAATCGCCGACAATATCATGTCGGCGATTAGCGAAATCAAGCGTCCCCGCCCCACAGCGATTTAGAGAGCGAATGTTTCAGCAGGCCGATTCTAACTGAATATCGAAGAGTCATTCGAAAACGCTAGCCAATGCTTCTCTGTCGCTATTTTACCGTTGCGGCAGCTATGGATATAGGCGAATCGAAGACTCTAGCTGCAACACCCGCCAATCGAGCTCCCGATTGCTGCCAACCTTCCCATGGAGCACTCGCAGTAGCTACTCTGAAAGAGTACGTTAGCGAGCTCAGTCTACTTGCGCCAAGAAGAGCAAGCCCTCGAGTGACTTGAATTGTCGCGTCAGGGCATCTATTCCGCCAGAGCTATCTTTTACTATACTATCGAAGAGTTCCTGCTTATCGCGCTTCAATTCCTGAATGCGATCCTCGATAGTGCCTTCCGCAATCATTCGATACACAAAGACTGTATTTTCCTGGCCGATACGATGCACACGGTCAATCGCTTGATTCTCCACAGCAGGATTCCACCAAGGATCCATTAGAAAGACATAGTCCGCCGCATTCAGCGTAATACCCGAACCGCCAGCTCGCAGGCTCACAAGCATCGCCGCCGTCGCATCAGCCGATTGAAATTCTTTTACCGGCGTTTCGCGGTCCTTGGTCCCGCCCGTCAACTCGAAGAGAGGCAACTCGGGGAACGATTCCTTGAGCAACGAGCGAATGCGATCGAGGAACCGAACGAACTGGCTGAAAATCACGACCTTGTGTCCCGTTCCCAGCACTTCGATCAGTTTCTCGAGCAGGACCATTAACTTACCGCTGTCCTCAATACTTACGTTATCGACCCATGGAAGCAAACTGGGATCGCAACTCGCCTGTCGCAGGCGGGTTAGCAGACTCAACGCTGCGAATCGATTCGTCTGCATCGCTTCTCCCAAATCGTTCCCCAAGCGCTCGATACCGGTTGCGCAAATGCGAGCGTATTCGGAGCCCTGCTTGGGGGTAACGGGACAATGCTGATCAATGACGATTTTTTCCGGCAAATCGGCCGCAACATTATCCTTCGTTCGCCTCAACATGAAAGGCGCTATCTGCATTTTAAGACGGACCTTGAAGGATCCTGGATTGTCTTGCAGACGCTTCTCGAAAACCGCCCGACGACCGAGTAACCCAGGCATTAAAAACTGGTACGAGGGCCAGATATCCAAAGGCTTGTTTTCAATGGGCGTACCCGTAAGCGCAATGCGCTTGGATGCCTTGAGGCGAAAGCACGCCCGGGTTACCTTGGCATCGGGATTTTTGATAAACTGAGCCTCATCGATGACCGCATATTCGAACGTCTCCTTCTCAAGTCGATCGATTCGGTTCCTCATCAGCGCATAGCTTGTAACGAGCGCATTCCAGTTATCGCCTTCCTTCTCGATGCGCCCTCCGCTGTACTTTTTCGCTTTAAGATGGGGAACGAATTTCTCGAACTCGCTTACCCAAACCGGTACCACGCTAGCAGGGCAGACGATTAGGCCCTTTTTGCCTTCTTCCAACCCTTCCTTTAAAAGAGCGATCACCTGAAGCGTTTTTCCAAGGCCCATTTCATCCGCTAAGAGTGGATGGCAATCACGCTCCAGCAATCGTCTCATCCACAAGGCGCCTTCTCTCTGATAGGGGCGCAAGCATTCCAGCAAATCGTCGTCGCAATTCCGCTCTCCAAGAAGATCGTCCCGCCAGCGCTTCAACTCGCCTTCCACCTGAACATTCTGCTTTCCATCCGGAAAAAGGGAAAAAAGCTGGTAGGGACGTAGCCCATCGCCCTCCGTCTCTTCCAATTCTTCCCAACGCCTCATCGTTTCCTTGGATTCGAGCGAGAGCGCTACGATCCCCAATTCGGGAATCAGAGCGGGGGAATCCCGGCGATCCAGAAGAGCGCGGGCCATTTCATCCGATAGCGAAACGTGTCCCGCGCCGACCGACCACTTCACCTCTAGCCGCCCCTTCTTTCCTAGTTTCGCCCGGGCCTCCAGATTCAATTCGGTAAACCCATCCTTAATGTTCGCCACATTTTCTCTTTCTTCAGTCGAAAACGACCGCTGCCACGTAGGCCAGACCTTGCCTAGGAAAAATGGAATCTCCTGCAGCTGCGATAGTACGTATCCATTCAAGTGTTCGGAGTATGTGAAATGCGACTTGCGAGCTCGAGCCGCCAGGGTTATCAAACGTCCACGCTCTTCCGCGGATTCGGCCTTCGGAGCGCCATTCGCGCCTCCAAGAGCCGGAGAAAGCGATCCATCTTCCGACAGCCAATACGCCTCGCAAATCAATCCCTCATAGTGCGTATCGAGAATCAAATGCAACATTCGCTGCTCGACTTCCCGATCCTCTCGAACCCCAACACTCAGCCCCGCCGCATCGGCTTCCTCCTCTTCTCGGTTCGATTCGCCCTCTTCATCGACAAGGCTCAGATCCTCATCTGCAATTAGTTCTTCGATCTCCAAAAAACCAGCCACGGCTATCGCATCCGCAAATACGGGATCCGATGACGAAGACCGAATAGCGGGCCCGTCTTCTTGCCAATCGACCACCGAATAGCTTTCCGCCTTGCCAATTTTGCACGTCATAATGGCATCTTGATGGCCCAGCGAAACTTCTCGGATTCGCCCCTTCCGATAGAGCTTCCTGCCCTCGCGAAGGGCTCTTTCCGGAAACCTATTTTCCCAATCGCTGTCAAGTCTACTCACCCATCGACGCAACGAACCCTTCGAGTACAGCCTATTCGCTCCTTTCCACTGCATAAACGTTCAATTAGAAAGCCCGAATACGCATCCAATCAACGCAAATCCGACTTCGTTTACGCTCATTCCAGCTCAACCGCCAAAAATCATCGGGGCAAAGCCAACAATTCCCCTTTCTGATTCGCCTCCCGCGGCCTTGCCCGCAATAGTATCGCCTCATGCTTGCATCGATTAGAAGAGCGTTTCTGTCCGGAGTGGTGCTATTGGCGCCTCTCGGGATCACCTTTTTCGTATTCAATTGGCTTGTCCTCAAAATTGGGGGCAGCTTCAAGTCGAAGCTCTTTTTCTTTTTGCCCCAGGAAGTGCTCGCCGACCCGCGCCACGAGCTCTTTTGGAATGCGACCGCAACGCTCATCGTGATCATCCTGATCACCGTGCTAGGCTTCTTGTCGCGCTATTTCGTTGCGAAATACCTTTGGGGCATCGGAGAGCGCGTGCTCAACAATCTTCCCGGAGTCAATACGGTCTACACATCCGTTAAGCAAATCGTCGAGACCTTCAGTTCTCAAAACAGAGCCGTCTTCGAAAAAGTCGTTCTCATCCAGTTTCCACGCAAGGGCTCCTATGCCATTGGATTTCTTACTGGCGATTCCAAAGGAGAGATTCGTCGCAAATCCAGCCAGCCGCTGCGGAATATTTTCGTTCCCACCACGCCGAATCCTACCAGTGGATTCCTGGTGATGCTACACGAGGAAGATATCCAAGAGTTGGATATGACCGTCGGGGAAGGAATGAAGTTCATCATATCCGGGGGAGCGGTCGTTCCCGAGTGGCTTCCCGCGGAATCGATTAAGGACGCCAACGACGAGTCCCTAGATTGACAATGCCAGCTCCTGAGGTTGCTACCCAGGCCATTGCCCTAAGCCGGGAAATCCGGGGCGAGTCCTTCATCGCTTACCAATTGCTTTCGCCCGACGCTGGATTGACAATCGGACTTGCGAGACGCTCCCAAAAGCCATCAGCCATTCCCATGATCGATCTTTTCGACGAAGGGGATTTCCGGATCGAGCGAAAACCGGGACGTTCAAGCGGATTCATCAAGGAGGCTCGAATCAGCCGACGTCGTTCGGCGCTAGCCCGGAACTATCTCGCGTTCAAGTCTGCCTCGAAATTCGCAAAGCTCCTTCTGTCCAACCCGATACACGAAGAAAACGCCTCCATCGTCACTGAGCTGCTTCAAAAAGGACTCGATGCTTGGGAAGACCATTCGCCGCCTATTGCCGTCTATCTGAAATGTCTCTACTTATATTGCCGCCATGAAGGCTATCCCGTAAAAGAGCAATGGGCTCAGCGACTGCCTCCCAGTGAAAAGGAAACAGTCCGCAAAGCCCTGAATCGACCCCTGTCTGAAATTGAGGAATCGAATACGGACTTGGCAAAATCCATTCAAAGTTTGGAAACCTACCTAGAGCAGCACACCCATATTCGGCTCCTTCCGTAAACCGCTGGATTATTCCTACTGCGGAAGCAATGCCAAACGCAGCCCCGTAACGGCATCGCTTATCAACGCGAACCAATGGTAAGGCTTAAAACCTGTCCCGCCCCGCCGAGCAGCGCCTTCCAATCCGCGAGACAGGTCTTCCAAGTCCCTAGCTCCGACCAATGACGCAACGCTCTTTAAGATATGGGCGCATCCTTCTATTTCAGTTCGATCTCCAAGCGATACCGCTTTTTCCAGCTTTTCCATACACTCCTCCACCGATTGCGAAAATGCATCCAACGGGTTTCTCGATTTAGGAATGGAGTTCATCCGCTCGACGAATTCGTTGGCCACCTTTTCGTCGACAATATTGGAACTCCTCATATTCCGCTGCTTGAATGAAGAAACCATGTGGGGTTCGCTTTCATCCGGCGACACTTCCAGAAGTAGTATCGAATCGAGCAAGACAAGCAATCGATCGAAATCCAACGGCTTGATCAGGACCTTGCTCATGCCTGCTTCACGGCATCGTTTCATGTCGCTCTCGAGAGTATTCGCAGTCACTCCCACGACCTGAGGCGGCGCGTGCCGATCCGAGCCCGCAAGTATTCGCTTGGTTGCTTCGTATCCATTCATTCGAGGCATCATCACATCCATCATGATAACATCGAATTTTCTGGATCGCGCCGCTTCAACCGCTTCAATCCCATTTGATACGCGCTCGAAATCGTACCCCCAAACCTTGAGGAAATCGCAATAAATCCGAGCGCTGTACTCATGGTCCTCGACCACCAGTATTGACTTTCGAGTACGCGAATTCTCCAAAGATTCCCCCATTGTCAGATAAGAGTCGCTTGAAAGTCGTCCCCCTAAAGCGAAACGAGCCCCGTACGCACGGAGAACAGGGTCAAACTGGCGATATCGTAGATTTTCAGTTTCTTGGAAATATTGCTGCGATGCGACTCTACCGTCTTCACACTCAGATCGAGTTTAGCCGCCATCTCCTTATTCGTCATGCCACTGCCCACCAAAGCCACGATTTCTCGCTCTCTCGGGCTCAAGCTTTCTAGCTGTTCACGCTGATCGAGCGAATCCGGCCTATCATCTGCAATCTGCGATGAGGTCTTAACGAATATATTTCCACTCACTACCGACTCTATTGCCTGCTCGAATACTTGAAAGCCCTCCTTCTTGTTAAGGAAGCCCGCAATGCCCATCGAAAGCAGCGACCCAATGCGTCGTGTATCTTCTACCCCGGAAATCACGAGAATTTTAGTCTGAGGCATCTCCTCGATCAGTCGCTCCGCAAGCTCCTGGCCCGTCATATCCGGCAAGCGGAGATCGATCAGCGCCAAATCGGGTTCCTGCTCCTTGCAAATCTCATAGGCCAACTCGCCCGTAGGCGCCTCCCCGACAACTTCAAAACCGAAACGTTGCTTAATGACTCGAACGAGGAACTCCCGAAAAAGGGTTTCATCCTCTGCCACGACCACTTTGAGATTTTGAGTTACCATAAATATTAACTAGGGGTATTCGCTGATTCAGTCAGCTCAGCCTCGCATCCGGAACCATTGCTAAGCAAGCCCTAAGAATCGCAAGAAAAGGCCCCCTTGTACATTCGAGATATTACCTATTCCAGCAAGGATTCTCGCAACCGCGCCTTATTCGATTCAAAGCGATTTCGTCGCTAACCGCCGAGCCCGCCTCAGCTCGCCTCGCTACTCGCTAAACCGCGAATCAGTTTTCCAGAAATCTAGCCTCGACGAAGCTCCGACCCTTTAAACCGTATTTGTATTCTCCATACCTTTTTCATCCTACAGGTGACTTCTCCTGTCTGCAAGTCAAAGGATTTGGGGATCTCGATTTTATGAAGATCCACCGTCGCATGGTAGCCTCTCTCGGAAAATATATCGATAAGCATCGCCATCGCCAAGGCGCTGTCTAGAATCGGGTTCTCCGAATTCACGTGCGTACTACCCGAAATCGCATGATGAACGACTATGGGCATGATGTCCTGCTCGATGAATGCTATAACGTCGTGGAATTCCTCCGTATGCTCGAATTCGTAGCTATCGAGACGTTTCACCAGCTCCTGTCGCGCATGAGACACTATCTCGCTCGCCAGCGGCAGCAAATGAACCGAATCGAATGTCCTAGGATCCAGCTCCAGCGAACTCTGATACTTGAGTTCGTTGACGATGTTGCGCCTGACCTCAGGTAGCGACCCCTGAGCGTTAATAAAGTGATAGTGAAACACCTCACGCAGGGATTGCAACGCGTCGTAGGTACGCTCCTTGAAAACCTTGTATCTGCCTTGAGCCGCCTTGGGATCCGAATCCGTCGCTCGATTTTCAATTAGATCGCCTATCCCCGTCCTTCGAACTTCCTCATTGTGCAGCAAGACCTCCTTACCTCGCTTCAATTGCCGATCCACGCTCTCTTTCTCGTCGATAAAGAGCATCATGATGTGTACGATCGGCTGACGGAAATGTATTTGATGAACTGTATTGTAAAACTCGCTACGCAACTGAAGCATCTTGTGATACAGAAGCTTCATGCATTCGACTTGTACGAATGTACGAGGGAATCCGTCCAGAATGCAGCCGTCCTCGTACTGTGGCTCGAGCATCTTTTCCAGAAGAATGCGTACGACCTCCGTATCCCCTACCAGTTGTCCCGCTTCTTTCAGTCGCCGCATATCCGGAGTATCCAACAACGAACTTACCACGATGGGGTCGCACGTCAGGCCACGCGCTTCCATAATGAACGGCGTATTGGTGCCTTTTCCTGCTCCCGGAGCGCCTCCCAAAAGAATCAGCTCCCTTGGGAAATGCATATTTTCGCGACCATACTTCCGTTCTAAATCATTCCATACTGAATTGAAGATGATCTGAGCATCCTTGACCTCCAGGTCCTGATGCTTCCCCTTTCGAGGTTTCGGCGTTTTCGCGGGCGTTTCTCTTTTTTTTTCGGTAGTATCAGCGTTCATGAGCAATGACGGGCGACAGCGCTACTCATTGTGGAAACCGCGATTACCTGGAAATATCACGCTGACTCAAGACTTTATGGTTACGAGTGCCCAATATATCCATTGCGATGTCCAAATCCTCGATGCTCATAGCCAAAGCCGAACGCCCCATAGGCCGGCTGAGGAACGCATACATGTAATGAATGTTAACTTCCGCTTCGAGCAGCGCCATCAACACGCCTTCCACATCCCGCTCGCCCGCAATTTCCACTGCGAGGATACTGCTTTCGGAAAACGCGACGCCTTCCGTCCTTAGAGTCGTTCTCGCCGCATCAGGGTCGTCCACTACAATTCGGACAATCGCGCTATCCGTCGTATCCAAGGTGGTGACAGCCAAAATGTGGATATTGAACGTAGAGAAAGAGCGAACCAGATCGGACAGCTTACCCACCTTATTCTCAGTAAAAATCGAGAACTGGCTTACCGGGTCGGGCAATGTCGATTCAACCGCTGTTTGTTCCATCTTCTAAAGGTTCTTTAAGGCGCTGACTAGCAATACCTTTATTAATCGGCACCCCAAGATGAAACATTGGCGAAATCGACGAAAACGCAACTTTCGAGTGAAAAAAGCGACCAAGGGCTCAAGGCCTCGCCCCCATTCTGCGTATCGCCTCTAAGGGCTCGGCGAGCTCGCTCCGTCAAACCCACGTGGGTTCTCATCCCGCCAAACGCTGCACCGCGAGCAGCCCCTTTCACCATTCCACATTCACCATTCCACATTCGATCGCGCCCCCGGCGGGATTGGTGGGACTGCGTCCAAGTCCTGCGGACTCGCGCATAGCGCGACCCATCTCCACTCGCAGCGCTCGCTCCGTCAATCCCACGTGGGTTCTCATCCCGCCAAACGCTGCACCGCGAACAGCCCCTTTCACCATTCCACATTCACCATTCCACATTCGATGGTGCCCCCGGCGGGATTCGAACCCACATTACCGGCTCCGGAAACCGGTGCTCTATCCATTGAACTACGGGGACTCCGTATGCGAAAGGCCGCGATTTTCATCTCCAGCTTTTCAATGTCGAGCCTCATTTCCAATCAATTCGCTCGATGTCCCGTCGCCGCCATGAATAATCCCCAAAAATGCCAATACGGCGTGAACTAGATTAATCCTGATCCCCTATGAAAACGAAATCGATGCGACTCCTATTCCTCTATACCGCGGCCTCGTTCCTCGCGAATCTCAGCGCCCAAGACCATCCAACGGTCGAACTCTCCCAAGAAGACGTTCTAAACATGGTCGAGGAGCTTTCGAATTGGGGACGCTGGGGAGCGGATGATGAGCTTGGAGCCATCAACCTCATTACCGCCGATAAACGGAAGGAATCAGCCAACTATGTTCGATCGGGAATCTCCGTTTCCCTTGCTCGCGATGTCGAAACGCAAGCGGCGGCCGACAATCCAAACCCCTTCGTCCACACAATGCTATCCGATGGGCAAAGCCTGCACGCCCAGTGGTGCTCGGACAACTATTCCGTATCCTATCACGGCTTTGCTCATTCCCACATCGATTCCCTTTGCCACTACGTGCATCGCCAAACCCTCTACAACGGCATATCAAGCAAATTGGTAACCCCTTCAGGCGCCGAAAAGCTGGATATTAGAAACTTGAAGAACGGCATATTCAGCAAAGGCGTGTTGATCGATCTTCCAAAGCTAAGGGGAGTCGAATACCTCGAGCCGGGAACCGCCGTTTACCCCGAAGATTTGGACGCGTGGGAAGCGATGAGCGGGGCCACCATAGAATCGGGCGATGTCGTTCTCCTCTATACCGGTCGATGGAAACGGCGGGCCGCAGTCGGCCCTTGGAATGGTACGCAAGCCGGTTTGCATGCGACTTCAGCGCGTTGGCTGAGACATCGAGATATCGCGGTCTTGGGCTCGGATGGAGGCAGCGAAGTTTCGCCCTCCGGGATACCCGGCGTCAACAGCCCAATTCATCTTTTGATGCTTCACGCAATGGGCGTTCACATGCTCGACAATTTGGACTTGGAAGCGCTTAGCGAGACAGCCCGCGAACTCGATCGTTGGGAATTCCTCCTCACCGTGGCCCCGCTTCCCGTCAAAGGAGGTACCGGCTCTCCCTTAAACCCAATAGCCACGTTCTAGAATCGGCCGGATAGCGAACTCGATACCAACTGCAACTACAGAGCCTTCCGCACCGTTGTCTGCCCTAGGAGCTTTCCTATGACAAGACTTCGTATCGCCCTAGCAGCAACTAGCATCATAGCCCTTTCCTTTTGGATCGGCGCTTCGCTGCATCGCGTCACCCAATCGCCCCCCTCGACGACACCCTCCGATGTCGTCGAAGCCGCGCTCCCTAATCCCGAACCGCAGATAGTCGAAACTCCCGAGTTCTCCACAATAGACGAGGAGAGCGCTCCCAATCCGATGGGCGAATCGAATCCGAGTATTCCAAACGAACTCTTGATCGCATTCGCCGACCTCGACTCGTTTCACGCATTCGCAGCGCTTGCGGCAGCCAATGACATCAGGATCTTGGATCGGTCCGAAACGCTTCTCAGCTTTCGCCTTGCCTACGAGGGCCAGCAGGCGATCGAGAGGATCGGAAACCTGGCGGGAGAAGACGCGGAGATAGACCCCAACTACATTGTCGTAACACCCACCTTCCCGGAGATGCCTTCCAATACAGGAACTCGATCATTCGAGAATCGAGCCCTGGAATGGATCGGGGTTACGCAAGACAACCGCAGCTGGGGTCAGGGCGTGACGATTGCGATCCTCGATACCGGGATCCTCGATCATCCAACCCTTTCGGAAGCGAGCGTATCGCAAATCCGAATGATCGAAGAAACCGAGGGCGCCTCCCAAGATCCATACAGCAGTCACGGCACTTCCGTCGCTTCGCTAATCGCCGGAGAAGGGATCGGCATCGCTCCATCCAGCTCGCTGATTGGCATTCAGGTCATAGAGGATAACGGTACCGGCGACAGTTTTACCCTTGCGGCAGGCATAGTCGAAGCAGTCGACCGCGGGGCTTCCGTAATTAGCATGAGCTTGGGCAGCTACGGTTCCAGCGCTGCGCTGCAAAAAGCCGTCAACTATGCCCTGGAAAACGATGTGGCTCTGATCGCGTCCGCAGGAAACGACAGCTTGGGCTCCCTAACCTATCCCGCGCGCTACGAGGGCGTGATCGGAGTAACCGCCGTCGATAGCGAATCCCAACCCGCCTACTTCTCCAATTTCGGAAGCGCAGCCGACATTGCCGCTCCCGGGGTCGACCTCTTAGCTGCTTGGGAGCAAGACCAATGGGCGAGCTTCTCTGGCACTTCCGCGTCGGCTCCACTCGTTGCCGGCAGTATCGCAGCGCTGCTGTCCATCGAATCT
The DNA here is from genome assembly GCA_965655705.1 of Candidatus Pelagisphaera sp. Classification (GTDB taxonomy): domain Bacteria; phylum Verrucomicrobiota; class Verrucomicrobiia; order Opitutales; family Opitutaceae; genus Pelagisphaera. Next base: position 85,833 of record CBFHHM010000003.1, on the reverse strand, counting down.
CGACTCACGCCTAACGCCGCCGCCAACCTCATTCTCGAATACGCCAATGATGCAGGATTGCCTGGGCCCGATCCCTACTTGGGCAGCGGCGCCTTGAACATCGAACGCGTTCTTCAACGCAATGAAACGGGGATCGCCGATGCAGCCCTTGCCGATATCTATCTCGATGTCAGCGATGGCGAAAGCAACGCTCTCCCCCTGCTAGTCAATGTCGAAAACCGGGGCACGGAATTGCTTAACTCCGTTTCGATCTCGCTTCAGGAAAACGATGGATTCGCGCAGCGCATCTACCTGGGTTCCATTCCATCGAATCAAACCGTTACGCACACCCTCTATCTCAGCGAAGCTCAATTAGAGTCCGGATACTCAATCCAGGCCGAGACGATTCTCGGCAATCAAAGCGACGATCGAACGGGCAACGACGCCCTCGTTCGACAAATGCGAATACTCCCTGCGAACGATCGAAGATAACGCTCGCGAACGTCTTCCTACTCGCCCTCTAGGAAGCGAGCGATTTCCAATTCGTTTGTATCCGCTTCAACGACAATACGAACCTGGTCGATAAAGCCCGCTACTTCGAGATTGAAATAAACCTGATGTCCATCCGCGGAGATGCGCACCAAATCGCTCTCCGTCTTACGTCCGGCCTTGTCTTCGTAAATCGTATTCGGGCTGCCCAGGATCGCATCGCTATGGTTCAGATCTTCTCCGCTCACGATCAAACCGAGCACTCGATTGTTAAACCTCACTCGGCCCTTCGCCTTACGAAATTCTCCGGGTTTGTCCAAACCATCGAAATGCACCATGTAGCTATTCACGACCGTGCCCTTCTCGAGAACATTCTGGACAATCTTCGCGTCGATAACCTTCTCTCGAGCCCGCTTCTCTGGGGAAATCTCCTCCAGATACTTGTCGAGCGCCCTCTCGCTCAAAAGCCGATAGGTGCCTGGCTCCGCCAAATTCACCGATAGACGCTCCGGCAAAACGTAATTCAATCGCTCAGGGAAAAGCATCAAATAGTCGTGGTCGAATCGCCCATTTCTCAAATCCGATGGCGCCTCCTGCAGATTGTGAACCATTCCGCCGATCGTTCGAATCAATTCGTCTTTCTCCGGAGACGCAGCAAACGATATGGGATCGTACTCGCGTTCCAAATACGATGGATTCTGCGACAATTCATTCAAGCGCTCTTTGGCGATCACCAGCGGCGCATTCTCGTAATCCATGCCCTCTTTCAGCCTCGCTTCGACCTCGCCTTCCAGGACGTGAAGCTTGGATTCCCCAGAACTATCCACCTTGAGAGCGAACTCCGTCCCAAGATCCACAACCTCCATATCTGGCGTATCGATTCGAAAGCCAATCGCTTCTGGCGGTACATTCGCGGTCAGTCTTCCCGAAACAAGGGTGAGATGATCCTGTCCTAACACGTCGAATTCCACAGGGCCTCGCATCGAAAGCTCCACTCCGTTGTCTAAACGAATCTGGGCCTTTCCGCTTTCCAAGCGAAACAAGCCAGTCTGCACGCCGCGTCCCACCTGAAGGTCTTCCGAAATGGGTCCCTTGGGCTTCACGCTCGTAACGATTCCAATGTAGCGATCGGAAGAAAAGCCGCTCGATTCGGACGGCATCGAACTCCATAGGCTAAAGGCGAACGCCAACAAGGCAGCGATTGTGGTGACGCTCGAGAGGGCCTTCCAGAAATTATTGGCGCGCTTTTGCCTTTCGTAGGCCATCTCGACAGTTTCGAAATCGACCATCGTCTCCGTTTCATCGGTAGGAGCCAGCAAGGGTTCCTGATAGAGCGAGGCATGCATATCCACAAAGCGGATGTACTCATCCAAGAGAGAAGCATTCGACTTGAGAAGTCCATTCAATCGCCGAGCATTGTCATCCGACAAAACACCATTGACTGCGTCTTCCAGCAACGAATCCCATTCCTGTTGTTCTATACCATCCATGTTTCTACCCGTGCTCTCCTGCCACCTGCATTTTGCCCTGAATACAATGCATCAACGTTTTCCGCACCCGTTGTAGCGCCTTATAAGTCGCTTCAACCGATTTGCCCTGAGAATCGGCGATTTCATCCACCGTTTCATCCTCGAAGTAATACCCTGTCAGCATGGACCGCTTGTCCTGCGGCACTTCCGCCAAGCACTCCTTGAGATACTCTCGACGCTGATCGAGCTCGGGACTGAGCATTTGCTGTCGCGATGCGATTTCCTTCATGAGATTTTCGTCCAGAAAACGATGCCATCGACTCGACTTTTCGCGGTGTTTCAGCGTCATGTGATAGGCGAATCGAAACGCCCAAGGAGCAAAGGGACGAGTCGTATCGTAGTCCTCGATCTTGTTGTAAAGAGCGATGGCCGTTTCCTGCAACACGTCCTGCGCATCCTGAGAGTGCGGCATGAGCGAGAGAATGTAGCGGTATATCTGCTTCTCATGGGACATGAAAAGCTGAATAAACCGCCTTCTTGGATCGATTTTCTCTTCCGATGACATGGATTGAAAGGGCCTTTCGCCTGCCCAATATTACGAAACGTTTTTCGCTTCTGGACAGTACGACAACGGTAATCGACAAATTATCCAATCTCTGTCCAAGAATCAAACCCCAAACGTAGCGTCAAGGTATACCGGAAGCCCTAGGCGGATCCTTGGTTCCCAATCCCGAGAGCCATTCGGAAAAGCCCGGCGACCGCGAGATTTATTAATAGTGTCAATCGTACGCGTACGCCGCCTAGTAAACGGCGATACGCGAAATGTGGGAAACGCTTCCGGGCCGCAAGGCCTGGAGGCGCTTTCGCTTCAAGAGGACTCCCTCAACGCCCAAATCGCTCGGCATTTCCGCGCCAACTTGGAAAACGCCTCCGGCGTAATCGCCTGTTTAGGATCGTCGCCCAGTCCATTCGCCGGGTCGATGTTCGCTTCAATGCACAGACCATCTGCCCCATAAGCAATGGCCGCCATCGAACAGGCCTCCACATATACCGACTTTCCCACCGAATGCGACGGGTCCACCACGACCGGCGCCCAGGTCTTTTCCTTCAAGAGTGGAGTAATCGACTCATCCGGGTGATTGCGATAGCCTTCGAGGGTCGGCAAGGTACCTCTCGGGCACAAAATGACGTTCGGATTGCCGAAATTAACGATATATTCGGCGGCTGAAATAAATTCGTCTAAGGGACCGATGTGACGACCCCGCTTCAACAACGCCACCGTATTCGTTCCCGCAATCGCTTCGCCTATCAGTCGCAAGAGCGAATAATTGAGGGCATTGCGCGTTCCAATCTGCAGCATGTGAACCCCGGCTTCGACGGCCAATTTCAGGTGTCCCGCATCCATGACTTCCGTATTGACCGGCAATCCGCTTCGCCTCGATCCTTCCATTAGAATTTCCAAAGCCTTATCATCGCCTTGATAGGAATAGGGATTGGTTCTCGGCTTCCAAACCCCGCCCCTTAGAGCGTGGACTCCCGCCTCCTTCAACGCATCCGCCGTTTCGTAGAAGCGATTCGGGTTCTTCGAATCGATCGTGCACGGACCCGCTATCGTCAGCATCTCGCTACCCAGCTCCACGCCGCCGAAAACAGTCTTGTGACGCTTGAGCTCGGAACGAATATCCAAAAGCTTGTGCGGCGACTGGATCGTATCCACTCGATCGATATAGTCCAATCCTTCTATTCGATTGATAAGCAATTCATGCCGCTCGTCGCCCACAATCGCATAAACGTTTTGCAAAGCGCCCTCGATCACTTGGACGCTACAACCGAAATCCGACGTGATTCGTTGAACCTCCGCCAGCTGCGATTCTGTCAATTTAGGATTTTTCGGAATTATCATAGCTTCGTTTCTCCAGGGCGATCGTCGCGACGCGCAAATCAGAACGGGATCTCTAGTTCGTTTGTCGTGATCTGGGCGAGATCTTGCCGCTTGCGCATCAGGCTCAATTCCCCGTCCAGTCGAATCAATACTTCCGGAGATTCGGGAAACGAATTGTAGTTTTTCGCAGACATCGCTGCGCAATACGCTCCAGATCCTCCAATCGCGAACAAATCCCCTATCTTGGCCTCCACGAGCCGACGCGGCGCCAAGGCCTCGGCATCTCCCTCTTTCGGCGTCAGTATATCGCCGGACTCGCAGCAGTGACCCGTAATAATGTACTCGCTCTCGCCTCGACCCTCTCCGTCTTCAGGCAGTACTTGCATGGGGTGCTGGGCCCCGTACATCGAAGGGCGCGTGTTATCCGTCATCCCGGTATCAAGCTTCAGAAAGCGATAGCCTTGCTCTCCAGTCGACGTCATGTCCTGAACAGTCGAGAGGATTGCGCACGCATTGGCCACGAGATAGGTGCCCGGTTCCACCTCCAAGCGTATCTTCCGTCCCGTTTCACGAGAGAACGCCTCGAATTCTTCCTTCATCGGCTTACCGATTTCCTGTAAATCAGTGGTCGATTCGGTCGGCATTCGTCCCACCTTGTAGCCACCTCCAAGATTGAGCACGCTTGCCGCTTCGAACTGGCTAACCAAGTTCAAGCTCAGGGAGACTGCCTTAAGCCATATCTCGGGATCGCTTCCGCTCCCGATATGCGTGTGTATTCGAAAAACAGTAAGGTCGTATCGCTCGACGAGCATCTTCGCCTTTTCCACATCTTCGTGCCAAATTCCGAAACTGGACGCAGGGCCGCCGACATTCGTACGTTGCGTCCCTCCGGAGCCCATTCCAGGATTGAAGCGCAATCCAACTTGAGAGCCTTTGAAAAGCGTTCCGTAACGATCAAGCTGATACAAAGAGCACGCATTCACGCTCATTCCCTGATCGACCAATTCCTCCAGCGCCTCGTCCTCCGGAAACTCTTGCGTACTCAAGGATATGTCCGCCGCCGAAATGCCCGCCGCGATGGCCCTTCGAGCTTCGTAAATCGAGCTCGCATCTATCTTCAGGCCCATCGATTGAAAGAGTCGAAGTATATTCGAATTCGGGCAGGCCTTCATAGCATAACGCGCCGTTAGGCCGAAGGCATTGGGAAATGCCAGCACCCGCTTCGCAGATTGCCGCAGGGTAGCCTCGTCGTATACGAAACAAGGAGTGGAATACGTATCGCGAATGCGAACTGCAGTTTTAGTATCAAGAAATGGTATCGATTGCATGGTAAGATTGGACTGGGAGAAGGAGGATCCGGTTCGGCAGACACCCCGAGCGAGCTCACGGCATCCAGGGATAGCTGGAGAAGTCGGGTTTGCGTTTGTCCAAAAACGCCTGTTTCCCTTCGGCCCCTTCCTCCGTCATGTAATACAGGTAAGTCGCATTTCCCGCTAATTCCTGAATGCCCGCCTGGCCATCCAAATCCGCATTGAACGCGGACTTGAGGCAACGAATTGCCGTAGGGCTTTTCTCCAAAACCTCCATGGCCCATTGAACGCCTTCCGACTCCAGTTCTTCCACCGGAACAATTCGATTAACCAGTCCCATCTCCAACGCCTCCTGAGCATTGTATTGACGGCACAGATACCATATCTCGCGAGCCTTCTTTTGGCCAACGATGCTCGCCAGATAGCTGGACCCCAAACCACCGTCGAAGCTACCGACTTTCGGACCTGTCTGTCCGAAAATCGCATTGTCCGCCGCAATCGTCAAATCGCAGATGACGTGCAGTACATGTCCCCCTCCAATAGCATATCCGGCTACCAACGAAATCACAACCTTGGGGATGGAACGGATTAGCTTCTGCAAATCCAGAACGTTTAGTCTAGGCACACCGTCGTCTCCCACATAACCGCTGTGTCCTCTGACGCTCTGATCGCCCCCCGAGCAAAACGCGTATTTCCCATCGCTATGAGGTCCCGCTCCGGTGAGCAGAATCACTCCAATCGCCTGATCTTCCCGAGCATCGCAAAAGGCTTCGAACATCTCGAATACCGTCTGGGGACGAAACGCATTCCTCTTCTCGGGCCGATTGATGGTAATCTTAGCGATACCGTTCCACTTCTCGTAGACGATATCTTGGTAGTCTTTAACGCTTTTCCAGTCTGCTTGCGACATGATGCGGCATGCTTAAGGCTCCTTGACTCGCGCGCAAGCCTGAGTTTCGCCAACGCCTCCTGCCGGGACCAAGAGCGAGCTTCAGTCCAAACGAAGCTTTCTATCGACGAGGGCTCGAAAGGCATCGGGAAGCGGCGCTTCCAAATCCAAGGCCTCGCCCGTTAAGGGGTGTTCGAACGCAAGACGGGCGCTGTGGAGCATCACCCGTTCTGGAGTCGACGGTAAGCCCGGCAGAGGGCGATACCCGTATACGACATCCCCCAATATCGAATGCCCAAGACTCCTTAGATGAACGCGAATCTGATGCGTCCTCCCCGTATGGATACGACAACGGAGCAACGAATACCCTCCCTCGAAAAGGCCCTCTACGCTCCAATCCGTATGGGCGTCTCGCCCGTGCCCCTCTTGGCAAACTCTCATCTTGTGTCGCTGAGTTGGATTTCGCTCGATCGGCTTCCTAATGCTGCCGCTAATCAACTCTGGGCGCCCGACCGCCAACGCCAGATACTCCTTGATAAGCGTACGCGTCTGAAACAACTCGCTCAGCGCCCGATGAGCTTGGTCCGTCTTGGCCGCCATGATCAAGCCACTCGTATCGCGATCCAATCGATGTACGATACCCGGACGCTCAACTCCCCCGATTCCGCTCAACTGGCCCTTGCAATGGTGTAGCAGTCCATGAGCCAGGGTAACTTCCGGAGCGCCCGCCCCAGGGTGGGTCACCAACCCGGAAGGCTTGTCCACCACGACGAAATGCTCGTCCTCGAAAATCGCGTCGAGACTAAGATCCACCGGCCTCATATCGCAAGTGGCAACCTCCGGCATACGGAATCGCACCGTATCGCCACCCTTCAATCGATGGTTCTTGGCAATCGGCGCTTCCTCGACGAAAACCAATCCCGCCTCGAACGCCCGGTGGAAGTCCGAACGACTATACTCCGTAAATGCATCCGCCAGCAACTTGTCCGCCCGGGTCTTGCGAGTTCCCTCGGCGACCGCCCATTCTTGTTCGGCTGTATCCAAATCAAACTCCTAGCAAAGCGTCGATTCGCTCCATATATTCGCCTTTGAGCGCCGCATCCATATGGGCGACCTCGAAACCGTTTTTCGCCACTGTCGCCAATTGGCGATTCGAAAGGCCAACGCGATTGGACAAGGCAAGATACTCGTCGTTGATCGTATTCGCAAAACACAAGGGATCATCCGTACTCGCCGTACACGCGATTCCCGATTCCATCAACGATCGAATCGGATGGGCTTCGAGGCGGTAAACCACCCCTAGCTTTTCGTTGCTGATCGGACACACATCCAGGACAACCCCCTCTTCGCTCAATCGTCGCATCAATTCGGCATCCTCCACCGAGCGCACGCCGTGCTGAATCCGCTTCACTCCCAAGACATCCAATGCCTCATAGACCTTCTCCGGGCCGCCAAATTCCCCCGCATGAGCCTTGAGAATCTTGCCGGCGTCCGCGCAGCGACGCCAAAGCGACTGCGACCAATCCTCTAGCTCCAGCCACTCCTGCCCATGCAAGTCAATACCGTCCAGCTCATCCCAAGTGTGCAGATCATCGATGATCGGGCTCATAACCGAAGTAGCGCTATCCCGGGACAAGCCACCGATCACTTTGACAATCAACCCCTCAGGGGCCGCCGACTTGATCGCTTGAATCAGTTCCTTCCCATCCGAGTTCGTGAATTCGATAATCGGCAAGTGGAGACTGGTTTCCAAATACTTGACGTTTCGCGCTGCCAGATCGGAAAAGATAATCTTGCAAGCTTCGTGGTACCTATCGGGTCCCGTGTACCAGGCCACTGCATGATCCACCAAAAGCGTTTCGAATTCGACGAAGTTCGGGTAGTGATAGTCCGGGCGACGAAAAAATGGATTTTCCGGAAATCGTTGCGGGTCGAGTTCGCGCAACAATTCGTATGGCAGCGCTCCTTCGATGTGGAGATGGGTTTCGGTTTTCGGAATCGCTTGGATTTTCTCCTCCAGCGATTTCTGCGATGCCGCTTCGGTCATCTCCTCTAGCGTCGCTCCTTGAGCAAGTTCTCAGGGTTAAGCGATTTCAAGTTTTCGGCGACGAACAAGCCATCCTTGCGAATCAGCTCCTCATCGAACCATATTTCCCCGCCCCCGTAATCCCGACGCTGAATACACACCATATCCCAATGCACTTGCGACTTGTTTCCGTTGTCGGCGTCTTCGTAGGCCTGGCCGGGAGTAAAGTGGAAAGAGCCTGCGATCTTCTCATCGAATAGAATATCGCGCATCGGTTCCAGAATGTGGGGGTTAAAGCCAATCGCGAATTCGCCAATGTACCGAGCTCCAATATCCGAATCCAGGATCTCGTTCAATCGCTTGGTATTGTTGGCCGTTGCTTCCACGATTTTCCCTTCGCGGAATTCCAGACGGATATCGTCGAAGGAAACCCCCTGATAAACGGTGGGAGCATTGTATTGAATAACGCCTTCCACGCTTTCCCGCACGGGACAGGAAAACACCTCGCCATCGGGAATGTTGTGCGAGCCCACGCAGGGAATCGCATTTATATCCTTGATCGAAAATCGCAGATGCGTCCCCTCCCCCTTGATTTCAACGCGATCGGTCTGGCGCATCAGGTCCGCCAGGCGATTGCTGCCTTCCTCCATGAGAGCGTAATCCAAATTGCAAACTTTGAAGAAAAAGTCCTCGAAGGACTCGGTACTCATCATCGCTTGCTGGGCCATGGACGAGGTCGGCCACCGCAAAACCACCCATTTCGTGTGATTCACGCGCCAATCCAATACTGGTTTCATAACCTCCGAGACAAGCTGTACTTGCTCGGAGGAAACGTCCGAGGCCTCGAATATATTCATGGATCCCCGCAAAGCGATATACGCATCCATCGATTTCATTCTCTGCAGCTCAATGGCAGCGTGGTTGCGCATCTGATCCTCGGTCGCCTCCAGGGCCATCTCCCTCGCAACTCGGGCGTGGTTGAGATTCACATACGGTATCGCTCCTCTTTCTCGAACCGCCCGCAAAAGCTCTATGATAATCTCGTCAGGGACATCGAAAGCGTCGATCAAAACCTTCTCGCCTGGTTGCAAGCGCGTGGAAAATCCGGTTAAGTTTCGCGCCAATTGCGTTAATCTAGGATCCAACATCGCATCGTTTGGATAGATAAACGGACCCGGAGGCAACTATAAGAGAGCAGACGTTTGCGAAGACTTCGTCAAAAGCTATCCACTCATTCGAGGCAACCTCTCATGGAATGGCCTGCGCCGCTTGCTTCCGTTGCCATTCCTCTGGAAAGCAAATCTTGAATACCGCGGCGTCGAAATCCTTCGCCCCCCTCAGGATATCGATCTCCAATCGCAAGTAGTAGAGAGGCAGCGGAAAACGAGCGTCCTCATCGATCCTCACTGCATCCTTTTCAGTCGTGACGATGAAATCCAGATTCGCCGAGGCGGCCTCCTTGAAGATCTCTCGCAGCTCATCCGAATCGAAACGGTGGTGATCCAGGAAGCGTTTAGTATAAAGCAGATTCGCTCCGAAATCCCTCAAGAACCCTTCGAAACTCTCTGGTACGGCAATCGCGCTGAAGGCCCCGATGCGCTTCTCGATCAGCGCGTCCAATGGCAACCGCCTCTCGCCATTGACCTCCTGGAGGAATTGCGGCTTGTGGGCGCATTCGATGATATCGACACCCGGATTGTACCGTTGAATCAACGCTTCAAGTTCCGGATCCGGGGTGCCATCCGACTTCGTGAGAAACACGTACGAGGCGCGCTTCAAATGACGAATGGGCTCCCTCAGAATCCCCCGCGGCATCAAGCGACGATTCCCAAACGGATTGCTCTTATCCACGAGTAGCAGATTCAAGCGCCCTTTCAGCGGTAAATACTGAAACCCGTCATCCAGCACCAATGTATCGCATCCGAAGCGCTGGATCGCATAAGTACCGCTTTTCACTCGATCCTTGTCGACCAAAACGACCACGCCAGGAAGATTGCGAGCGAGCATGTAAGGCTCGTCTCCCGCGTACTCGGAATCCAAAAGCACCTTATTCCCGTCGCTCACGACTTTCGGGGGAGGTGGTTCCGCTCCCGTAACGAATCTTCGCCAGAGCTTTTGAAATGAAGATTCCTTCTTCCTATCCTTGCTCTTGTAGCCTCGACTTAGAATCGCCACTCGTCGACCCCGGTGATGCAAGGATCGGGCGAATTTCTCCACTACAGGCGTTTTTCCAGTACCTCCAACAGTGAGATTGCCGACCACAACCACCAGACACCCCAATGGCTGATCCCTCAGAATCCGTTTTTTGTATAAATAGAAGCGCAATTGAGCCAACAGGCCGAAAATCAGAGACAGGCCATGGAGAAAGAGCCCCAGCGCAAACGCTCGCTTCCCGCGTCGACGATCGAAGAACACGTCCACAGCAAACTCCTCAAGCAGAGCGAGTTTCTTCTTGAATCGGGAAATGGCCATACGAATGTCCCACCCAAAACCGACCCTATTCCAATTTGCAAGCGAATCGATGGAATAGACGAGATCAAAACGAGTCTTTGAGCGATCAAAGCGGACAACTGACTGTAGCCAAACGAAGCGAGCGGGCTCACCGAATTGTAAAAATACTTGCCACATTGGAATCCGCGCTTCATCGACCCGAATTTGACCTTATCGAGCATAGGCAATTCGGAATCCGAACTCAATTCGACTAAACGCTTCCCTCATCGAAGCCCTACCGACCTACCGACGCTCCCAACCAAATCGCTTTTCAGAATCGAATTATGAAGTCCCTTGTTATTGCGGAGAAACCCAGCGTTGCGCGCGATTTGTGCCGAGCGCTCGGCGGCAAATTCGAAAAAAAGGACGATCACTTCGAGAATGACGAATACATCGTCACCTCGGCGGTGGGGCACATCGTCGAGCTTTGCATGCCGGAGGACTACGACAAGCGAGACGCGTTCTGGCGCTTGGCTAATCTACCGATTATTCCCTCCAAATTCAAATTAAAGCCCATTGAGAAAACCGAAACGAAATACAAAGCGGTCCGGAAACTGATAAACCGAAAAGACGTCGAATCGCTCATAAACGCCTGCGACGCCGGCCGAGAGGGGGAGCTCATATTCAACTACCTCTACAAGCTTTCGAAATGCAAGAAGCCCGTAAAGCGCCTCTGGATGCTATCCATGACTCCGGCCAGTATTCGCGAGGCCTTTAAACATATGCGTTCGGGCGAAGAGATGCAAAATCTCGCCGAAGCCGCCCAATCGCGGTCCGAGGCCGATTGGCTCATTGGCATCAATTGCACCCGCGGCGTTACCAAGCGCCTCTACGGCTCGAGAGCGGGAAACGTCGCAGGCGTCGGCCGCGTGCAAACGCCCACTCTGGCCATGGTCGTGCAACGGGAACGGGAAATCGAGAGCTTCAAGCCGCGCGACTACTGGCGTATCCTCGTCGATTTCGACATCGCTAACGGACAGTATCAAGGCGTCTACCAAAGAGAGGACTACAAGAAGTCCGACGACGAGCACGACCGAATCGACCGAATTTGGACTGAATCGGATGCTCAGGAGGTCATGAAAGCGCTCGAGCAAGCTTCCCAAGCGACGGTCAGCGAGGAAAAGAAGAAATCCCGACAGGCCGCCGGACGCCTGTACGACCTTACCACCCTTCAACGCGAAGCGAACAACCGCTTTGGCTTCTCCGCCCGTCGCACCCTCCAGTTGGCTCAGGCCCTCTACGAGAAGCACAAGATGATCACCTATCCGCGTACCGACTCCAAAGCGCTGCCGGAGGACTATCCATCGACTTGCAAGGACACCCTCGAAGCGCTCGAAGGTCGACTCGAATCGGTTTCGCGAAAGGTCGTATCCAACAATTGGATCAACCCAACCAATAAACGCATTTTCAACAACAAGCAGGTATCCGATCACTTCGCGATTATCCCTACGCCAGAAAAGGCCAAGAAACTGAATGACAACGAAGCCAAGATCTACGACATGATCGCTCGCCGCTTCATCGCCATATTCTACCCATCTGCGGAATTCAACGTAACCACTCGATACAGCGTAGTGGGCCCGCATCGTTTTAAGACGGAAGGAAAGGTATTGGTCGCTCCAGGCTGGATGGAGGTCTACGGCAAGTCCAATGCCCTTGCCCCAACCCAAGATACTCTGCCGGCCTTGTCCGATGCCGATGGATCGCCTACCGAGGCGAAAGTCGCCGCCTCGGAACAACTCGACGAACAAACCAAGCCCCCAGCTCGCTACACGGAAGCCACTCTCCTTTCCGCAATGGAGGGAGCAGGCAAGTTCGTCGAAGACGACGAACTAGCGGAAGCGATGAAAGAAAGCGGCCTCGGCACGCCCGCAACGCGAGCGACTATCATCGAACGTTTAATTGCGGAACGGTACATGGAGCGCGATCATCGCCATCTCGCCCCCACTCCCAAAGCGGAAAACCTGCTCGACTTCCTCGCTGCAATCAAAGCGGAAGCGCTCACCAAGCCGGCTCTCACCGGCGAATGGGAACAGAAGCTTCACCAGATCGAAGATGGCGAACTCGATAGCAAAAGCTTCATGACGGAGATCGTTTCGATGACGAAGGACGTCGTCGACGGCATCAAGAACTACGAAGAAACCGAAGATGACCTGGATCCAACCGATCTCGTGTCTCCCTACGGCGGAGAACCTCTCTTCGAATCGCTTCGGTCGTACCGCACCAAGGACAACTCTTTCGCCATCTACAAGATTATAGGCAATCGCAAGATGGACAAAGAGGAGATCCGAGAATTGATGGCGAATAAGCGCGTTGGCCCGCTCGACGATTTTCGATCCAAGAACGGCAAGCACTACTCCGCTTACCTTCTCCTAGACGAGGAGACCAAACGCGTTAAATTCGATTTCGGAAACGGCGACTCCAACGGAAGCTCCATCGATTTCTCCCAACTCACCCCAATCGCCAAGTGTCCCCGCACTGGAGGAGACGTTTTCGAAACGGCAAACGCATACGTTGTCCGCGTCGTGGAGGGCGACGAAGAGAAGACCCCCATACGAGTCAGCCGAAAGATTCTCGATCGAGAAATTCCGGCAGATCAAATGATGAAACTCCTGGAAACGGGGAAGACGGATTTGCTTCAGAAATTTTGGTCCAAGCGCACCAAACGACCGTTCGATGCGTATCTCGTACTTAAGGACAACGGTCAAACGAAGTTCGAATTTCCGCCTCGCTCCGCCAAGAAGGCCGCCAAAAAAGCAGCCAAGAAAGTTGCCTCATAAGCGAGCGTACCGTGGGGAATTTCCAATTCCTTAAGGGCAAGCGCTCATCGAATCACGCTTTCCGCGTTATAAATTCGCGAATTCACCGATTGCCCAATCGTTTGCCTCGGACAGGGCTTACCACCGCTGCGTTTGAGCCGATCCCTAACCCACACGCGCTATGGACGTACTGATAGATCTCCTCTTCCTCACGATTTTGGCCTCAATGGCCCATAAGCTGAAGAAGCCGCTTCTAAGCGGACTGGTCTTCGGGATTTTGAAATCGGTCAGCCTCTATCTGCTCTATATCGCCGAACTTGAAAGCAGCCCCGCTGAAGCGGGCATTATCGGACTCACCCATTTCGCCCTGAACGCCTTATTGGGATACGCAATCGCCTGGATCGTCATCAATCGTTCGAACGATACCAAGATGATCATCTTAATGACCATCTTGACGGTACTGGGCTTCCTCACGCACACCGCGAGCCTGAACGTGACCACCTTGTTCTAGGACGCCCGCAGGATCGGCATTAAGTCTAGCCCGTTTCGCTGAACGAAATTCATAGGGCAGACGGTACGCTAGGAAGACGCTCCAATGGCTTCTCCGCCACCGCGTTCGACGCTAGCGACCGATTGCGTAGACTTCGAAGCCAATCGAGCGCAGTTTCTCATGGTCCAGTATATTCCGGCCGTCGAACAGAAAGGCAGGTTTCATCATACTGTCGTAGATCCGCTCGAAGTCGAGTTCGCGAAACGAGTCCCACTCGGTGAGAAGCGCCAAGGCATGAGCCCCGGAAGCGGCCTCGTAGGGATCTTCAGAGAGCTCGATACGCTCGCGACTGGAGCTTCCTTCCTCGGCTTGCAGATCGTAGAGTATCTGCGACGCCGCAACCTTAGGATCATAAATCGCTAGCGTAGCTTGCTCTTCCAATAGGTCTCGACCGATGTAAATCGCCGCGGATTCGCGCGTGTCATTCGTATCCTTCTTGAAGGCGAAGCCCAAGATGGCGATTCGCTTGCCGTTTACCGTATTGAAAAGCGAATCGATGATATTCTTCGAGAAGCGCTGCTTCTGCCAATCGTTGACGCGAATGACCTGATGCCAATAATCCGCTACATCGGGCAATCCGAAGTGACGGCACAGATAGACCAAATTGAGGATATCCTTCTGAAAGCACGATCCGCCGAACCCGACAGACGCCTTCAAGAATTTAGGGCCGATTCTCGAATCCTTGCCGATCGCGAACGCCACTTCATCGACGTTCGCTCCCGTGCGCTCGCACAGCGCCGAAATCGAGTTGATACTCGAGATACGCTGGGCCAGGAAGGCATTCGCGACTAGCTTCGAAAGCTCGGACGACCACAAATTGGTCGTGATGATCTTGCTAGGATCGATCCAATTCGCGTATACGCTCACCAACGTCTCGACCGCCTTTTGACCTCCAGGCGTTTCTTCTCCGCCGATAAGAACGCGGTCTGGATCGTTCAAATCTTCAACTGCTGTGCCTTCCGCTAGAAACTCGGGATTCGAAAGTACTTGAAACTCCAGACCTTCCCGCGAATTCGCCTTGAGCACGGTCTTCAATGACTCGGCAGTCTTCACCGGAATGGTAGACTTCTCTACCACGATCTTCGAATGTTCCGAATACTCGGCGATGTCACGCGCGCACAGCTCTACGTACTTCAAGTCAGCCGCTTGTCCAGCGTTCATGCCATAGCTCTTGGTTGGCGTGCCTACACTTACGAAAACAATATCCGCTTCCTTAATGGCAGTCAGCTTATCGGTCGAAAAAAAGAGGTTGCGACCCCGAGCGGTTTTGACGACGTCGTCGAGTCCCGGTTCGAAGATAGGGAGTTCGTCCGAATTCCAAGCAGCAATCCGTTCCTCGTTGATATCCGCCACCGTTACGGTGATTTGCGGACATTTGAAAGCGATCATCGCCATCGTTGGCCCTCCAACGTATCCTGCTCCTAAACAACAAATTTTCATAATACAGAGTCCTTTTCGAAGGCGTTACCCCATTGGGAATACGCCATTCCTGCAAGATATTTGCGACCTCGATCGGCCTAACTTTAGCGGATTTGGTCCTTTCCACGCAACGGGATTCCAGAGTTGACCATGAAATGGGATCCAGAATGAATATTAGCTCTCCGAACTACGTCTCAAGTGACGCAATCGAATGACTCGAAACCATTCCGTATCCCAGGCTTGCGCAGCGCTCTCAACAATCGATGAGCGCTGATCCCCATGGCGATCGCGAGCTCCTATTGCGAGCTCAGGCGGGCGACCAAGCTGCGTTCGGCGAGCTGGTTGAGCTCTATCATGGCCAAGTTTATGGACAAATACTGCGTATGGTACGCAATACGGAAGACGCCAAGGAAATCGCCCAAACCGCATGGATCAAAGTATGGAACAAGATCGGCTCGTTTCGTTTCGAGTCCGCTTTCTCGAGCTGGCTTTACCGAGTCGCCACCTTTACCGCGCTCGACGCAATCCGGAAAAGGGATTCCCGGCGCGAACTATCCTACGAGGATCCGGAGCAAAGCAAGGAGGCCCTCGAGGATCCGTCGGTTTCCATGGTTGCGCCTCCAGAGCAAATACGCATCCTCGACAACCAAGAAATTCGCGAACGGTTCACGCAAGCGCTGGAGCGATTGCCCGAACACCATAGAACCGCTTTGATGCTCAGAGAAACCGAAGGCCTAAGCTACAAGGAGATCGCCGCCAAAACCCGTTGCAAACAGGGAACGGTCATGTCCCGCATTTTCCATGCTCGCAAAGCAATTCAAACCTATATGAAGGAATTTCTGCAATGAGAACTCGCTCGCTCGCCCTCGCTATCGCCCTATTCGCCGCCGTTGCCAGTCTCGCCGCAGGCAATGCTCAGGGGCAACAGGTCAATCTAAATGCCACCTTGATACTCGCCTCGCCGCAAGGCAGCGGCATCGACCCTGCCTTGAAAGCCTACGAGGGAAATTTGAAACGACTTTTCAAATACAAATCCTATCGGGTGCAAGGACGCTCTGAGGCCCGCGTATCGCTGCCGGGCGAGTCTACCATCAACCTAGGCTCGGGTCACAGGTTAACCCTCAATGCCCAAACTAGCGGAGGCGGCAAGATTCGCATTAGCGTTCGTTGGTCCGATGGGCGTCGCACGCTTATCAATACGACCCTCAATATGACCAAAGGGGTGCCGGCATTGCTGGGAGGGCCCTCGGCGCCGTCCCAAAATGGAAATCTCATCCTCGCGCTCGTCGCCCGATAGTAGACGCCCATGGGTTCGAACGACTCCCCGCGCAATGTGGTGCTCGTCCTTTCCGACGAGCACAACCCGTTCTACTCGTCGCCCTATGGCGACAAGCGTATAGATACCCCTCGGATGCAAGCGATGGCGGACAAGGGAACGCTATTTGAAAACGCCTATTGCCCCTCGCCCCTTTGCCTTCCCTGTCGAGCTGCCTTAACCGCGGGGAAATACACGCATCAGGTCCAGGCCTACAATAATTCCAACGTCAATCTTTCGGGCGATTTTCAGTCGTGGGGCGAGACCTTGAATGCGCAAGGCGTCCATAGCGCGATGATCGGCAAGGTTGATGCCTATGCCCATTCGTCTACATTGGGATTTAGCGAAACGATCGTGCCCGGCGATCGCAATTTCCCCGGTGACACCAACATTTCGCGACGACCGCTGACGCCTCGACCGGGCGCTTCCGAGCGCTCGAGCGAATACGGCCCCCAGGACGACCCCTACCCGCACGACGACTGCGTGATCGATAACTCCATCGAGTGGCTCGAATCGACAGCGCCCAGCCTAGACCACCCCTTCGTGGTCGCCATAAACATGCTCGCTCCTCATTTTCCCCACTATTGCAGAGAGAAACTTTGGGAAAAGTACGCCTTTGCCGAAGACTTGCCCGAGCTCGGCATCGAGCAAGAAAGCGCCCAACACCCGAGAGCCATTGAGAGTCGCGTCCATTTTCAAACCGAGACATTTTCCGATGCGGATATCCGAGGTCTGCGGCGCGGCTACTACGCCTGTATCGACTATTTAGACCAACAACTCGGTCGCGTGATCGATACCGTCAACCGCATCGGACTCGGGGAATCGACCAATATCATCTATGCATCCGATCACGGGGAAATGCTCGGAAAGTTCGGGATGTGGTGGAAATGTAGCCTGTACGAAGACTCAGTCCGAATCCCACTAATCGCCATGGGACCCGATTTCAAAGGCGGCAATCGCGTCGCGACGCCTGTGAATCTGCTCCATGTCCAAGCCGAGTTCTTTCGCTCCACTCGAACGAAAATGCCCGAGGATCGGGTCGGGCAGGCGCTTCAAGACTGTCCATTGGACGACCCCAATGCGATCGCTTTTTCGGAATATCACGGTCACGCCGCCAGCGACAGCGCCTACTTGCTTCGGCAAGGTCCCTGGAAACTAATCTATCACATCGATGCGCCCCATCAGCTTTTCAACCTAGACGAAGATCCTGACGAGTGTCGCAATCGCTACCAATCGGAACCCGAAATCGCCGCTAAGCTGGAGATTGCGCTGCGTTCGATTTGCGACCCCGAAGAGGAACGCGCTCGAGCCGATGCCTTCGTAGCCAATCAACTGGATACCATAGAAGCCAAAGGACTGGGCTACGAAATCTACAACCAGAATATTTCTGACAAGTAGCTATTCGCCACTCTAAGCCTCGGGAGTATAGGTAAACGCGTGGCATAGGGCCACTGCCGCTGCATCCGATTCATCGTATTGCAACGCGCTCCCCAATCCGGTCAGGCCCATAACCGTCTTGGCGACCTGCTCTTTACTCGCCCGTCCAGCCCCAACGACGGCCTGTTTGACTCGCAAGGGAGCGTATTCGTAAATTGGCTTCGCCTGCACCGCAGCCGCGGCGATTGCCGCGCCACGCGCGGCCCCGAGAATTTGAGCGGTCTGAAAATTCTGCACGTAAATCGTTTGCTCCACCGCCACCGCATCGATCGCGTATCCATCGAGCAACTCGCCCACAGCTCCGTTGATATGGCCCAAGCACTCGAACATGGAGATCGATGGCTTCAGTTTCACGGTTCGACTATGAAGGACTGCAGGGCGATTCGAGCGAGCGAACTCAACAACCGCCAATCCAGTACCGCGCAAGCTAGGATCGATGCCCAAAATCGTTCCCTTGAACTGCGGTCGTCCTACATTGATACGCTTTCCGGACTGGGAGGGCGTTGAACGGCCTTCCAGTTTATCCTTCCACAACTGTCTTGAACTTTTCCTAGCCATAGGCGCCTATCACTTCGTTCGCAGCATTCCAAACCATGTAGGCAATCGCCGCAATCGTCAGCCAAAATGCCGTTCGTTCGAACCAGACTTGGTTCACTTTCTTAGCGAAGGCGTAACCGAAAAACGCCCCTCCGATGACGACGGGAATCAAACGCAAATTCGCTCCGAGACTTTCGAGCGTTACGATCTCCAGGTAACCGAGAAAGGGAAGCTTGAAGAGATTGAGAAGCGTAAAGAAATAGACGCTGGTTCCCATGAACGCCATTTTAGGCAAGCGCATCGCGAGTAGGTATAGCGTCATCAGCGGACCCGCCGCATTGGCGATCATGGACACGAAGCCCGCTGCGGCGCCGATTACCGGAGCGACCCCAGGAGCTCTCAAGCCTATCCTCTCTTCCGCGGTCTTGCCGCTTTTGACGAAGTGAAGTCCCACCATTAAAAGCAGGGAGATCCCGATGAGCAGACGCGCCTGGATGTTATCCATCGCCCCCAAAGCGAAGAAGCCGCCGACAACGCCCAACGCCGCCCAAGGAATCAACTTGCCGACTTGCTTCCATTCGGCGTGACGCCGATACGCGATCATCGCGCAAACATCCCCCACGATTAAAAGCGGCAACCCGAATCCCGTCGCATCTTTCGCCAAAAGCAGATTCTGAAAAATGACGACGTTGAGTATGCCTAGCCCCGGAATTCCGCATTTGCTCATTCCAATGATCATCGCCGCGATCGCGAAAAAGAGCCATTGCCAGAGTTCGTAGGACATTGGCACAAGACGACTTATGCCAAGCCGGAGAGCAATGCTTAAAACGATACGGCGCGATCGCCAGCGGTATCGCTGGCAATCGCGCCGTATGCGCAAAAATGGGTTACCAAAGCAGCGTCTTAGTTAGGACGCTTGAAAATGTCGCGCTTGCGAACTGCCGCGATGGGCTCCGCTTCCACCCGTTCTTCGCCAATCGTCCAACTCCCGGCATAGCGAAGTTCCCCGCGGCCGATGTCGTACGCCTCGAGATCCGTCAAGCGATAGCCTTCCATCATCATATTGGCATTAAGCTGATAGAATTCGTCGGCCATCATGTGATAGGAGAAATCGGACTGTTGCGTCTCTTCCAAGGAAACCCAACCGCACGCGAACGTGAGTACATCCTCGACGTAGTAGCCTTCAATGTCTGTCAGGCGAAAGCCTTCGCTGAGCATCGTCGCGGAAACGCGGCCGAATACTTCCTTGTCGAGTCCGCGATAGAATCGGCTGGATTCCTCCGCGAGTTTCGGTTTCCAAATAGCCGCGTACGCGACCTTTCCATTCGCCTCGTACGCTTCGAAATCGATTAGACGGTATCCCCGATCCGCCATCTCGCCATAGCGATTCGAGAACATCAACTCGCTCATGCCAAATTGCATTGCCGTATCGAACCCTTCATTGCTCTTCAGCCAAACGCCACCGAAGTGCAGGGTCGCTCCGCTTCGATCCGCTTCGACATCCACGATAACGAACCCTCGCTTGGTCGCCTCTTCGTGAGCCTTCTTGAACTCTACGAAAGAGAGTTCCTTCTTTGACTCCCACTCGTCGCTGGGCATCGACTTCACCCATATCGCAGCCTGCTTTGTCACTCGGCCGGATCGATATTGCTCGAAGTCGACCAAGCGCATGCCTGCCTCGCGACGCTCTTCCATCGCCTTTTCAAAGCGTTCGCCTTCCAGACCCGCATCGAGTTTCCATTCGATCGAGCTTCCATCGTAATCAGCGGCGCTCAACGCTCCACAAAAGGAAAGCGATACGAATGCGGCGGTTAGGAATCCAAAGAATCTTTTCATGTCAAATATACTTGCGGTTCGAAAACAGTTGGAAATCGGACGCGCGAAACGCCCTGTTTTTGCATCGGTCGCCCCGTTCGAAAGTGAAGCGTGGATCCTACTCAAGCAGCCACGCTCTTTCCTCTAATCTCCCCTAGGGGCTCTCCTTCACTGCTCGCACTCTATCCGTTTTCGGTTCAGACGCGCGATCCTCGTTGACGCGGGTCGATTCCAGCATTGCCATTCTTCCCTTTCAGTTATCGACCTAACAATCCATGAGACCCGTCTCTTTCTCCTCCGTCCGCGTTCGCTCCTTGGCGATCGCCCTCGCGATCGCATCGCTCGCAAACGCTTCGACCGCCCAAGACACTAGCGATTCGGCAATTCGACTCAGTCCTTTCGTCGTGAGTTCCGATCGCTCCGCAGAGCCTGAAATAGCGGAGCGGAACCGTGCCGGGTACGCGTTGGTTCCCATAAGCTCCGGAGGCTCGGTCGCCATCGATGACCTCGCCGACAGCCTCGCCAACTACCCCGGATACTCCGCGTTTAGAAGCGCTCCCGCCCGGGTAGCCCATCCCACGACCCAAGGCATCCGACTGCGCAATCTGGGAATCAACGCGACTTCGAGGACGCTGGTAACCTTGGACGGCGTTCCGCAAAACGATCCATTCGGCGGGTGGGTTTACTGGCAGCGATACAACCCTTCCACGATCGCGGAAACCGAGATACGGCCTTCCAGCGATAGCGAGGCTTGGGGCAACTATGGGACCGGGGGGCGCATTTCCCTCAAATCTCTAACCACCGGTCAAAACCGATTTCGATCCAAGGCGACTCTGGGTACCGACGGCAAGCAAGCCGCTAGCTTCGCCTCCGAAACCGCCCTTTCCAATCAAGCGTCGATCAGCCTCTCCGCTCTAGCTTCGGAATTCGATGGATTCTATGTCGTTTCGCCAGGACAACGCGGTAGCATCGATCGCAAAGCCAATTCCGAAGTATCCGCTTATCAAGGCCAATTCAACTTCGCGGCGAGCGAGCGCTTGGAGATATCCATTAAAGGCGACCACTACAGCGAGGATCGCGTCAATGGCACCCCCGGCTCGCTCAATGGAACCAACGCCACCGATTTCGCCGCGAGCGCCCTCCAGTATTTCGATGCGGGAAGAAGCGGGATTCAACTCCTCGCCTACGCCCAAGATCGCGATTTCCACAATGTATTTACTTCCGTAGCCGAAGACCGAAACTCGGAACGGCCCGTACTCGACCAATACAGCATGCCTGCCGAAGCCCACGGAGCCAGCGCCAGCTACTTCTCCAAGCTAGCCAACGACAGCGAGCTACGCTTCGGCATCGATTTTCGCGATGTCGAAGGCGAAGTAAACGAACGCTTTCGCAATCTCGGAGCGGGCTTCACGCGCTTGCGCCAAGCGGGTGGAGAACAACGCGTTCAAGGCGCGTTCGCCAACGGCAGCTTCCCTCTGGCTGAATCCACTTGGCTTGCCGCAACGATTCGCTCCGACGAAGTAAAGAATCGTTCGGGGTTTCGAAGCGAATGGAATACGGAAACTGACGCCCAAATTCGTAACGATCGCTTCGACGACAGCGACGAAACGTTCTTCTCCCATGACCTCTCCCTCTTCCACGAATTTTCCGACGCCATCCATGGATCCCTCAAGCATTCGAGCGGGTTTCGAACTCCAACGCTCAACGAGCTCTACCGACCTTTTCGCGTCAAGAACGACATCACCGAAGCCAACCCGGGACTCGTCGCCGAAGAACATCAAGGTTTCGAGGCGGGCATTGGATTCAACGATTCGGATCTCTGGTCGCTCAACGCCTATTGGTTTCACTACGACTTGGACAACATGATCGCCAATGTCGTGCTCTCAAGAGAAAGCGGTTTCAATCCTCTCTGCGGCTTCGTTCCCGGCGGCGGCTCCTGCGGGCAACGTCTCAATGTCCCCAACAGTCAAGTGGAGGGGTTCGAACTCGCTTGGCAGGCCAACCCAACCGAATGGTTCAGCATCCTTTTGCAGCTCGTTTACGCCGATAGCGAAGTTTCCACATCGAATGCGTATCCAGAATTATCTTATTTCGAGTTTCCTCACGCCGCGCCCTTCCGAAGTACGCTCTCTCTGCAATGGAAGCCTACTGACGAAGTAATGGTTTGGACGGATATCCGCCATCGCGACGACGAATTCGAGGACCTCGAGAATCAGCGCCGTCTCAGCGGATCCACGACTGCTGACATTGGCGTTCGCTACGCCATCGCTGGAGAGCACACCCTGAGCCTGCGCGTCGACAATGCGTTCGACGTCGAGATGGAGACCGGTCTGTCCTCTTCAGGACTGCTTTCAATCGGCGCTCCGAGAACGCTTTGGGTTTCCTGGGAATTCGCCCGTTAGGCGATTCAGAAGCTAGATGCTCAAAATCAAATAGAGCGCGTAGCCGCCCAACAAACAAGCGCCTGAAATTCGAGTGAGATGCGTTTTGCAGACGAAGGTCGATACCTGAAAAACGATCATCAAGCCGATCATTGCCGGAAATATTAGGGTGAAGAAATTGGGGCTCGCCTGCAATCCTCCTTTGGTCACCGCTGCCGATGCGCCGGCGACCAGAAGGATATTTAGGATATCCGCCCCGATTACATTTCCGACCGCCAGTTCTCCGTGCCCTTTCCGTACGGCCGTGATCGAGGTCACGAGTTCCGGCAAAGACGTCCCGAATGCCACCAGAGTCGCAGCGATGATGGACTGAGGGACATTCGCTCGAATGGCGGTCTCTTCTACGGCGATTATAAGCACGTGAGATGAAGCGATCACCATAGTGATCCCCACCAATATCTTTGTCAGAATGACGCCCGTCGATCCCTTCTCGTGCGATTCGACGCCAAAATCGGAATCGGTTCGCTTCGCCCATTTCGTAGACACCCAGAGGAAGACCGCGAGCAGTCCAAGGAAAACGAATCCTACGATTTGCGGCAGACGCCCGCCTGTTTCGAAAATCCCCGCAAGGCTCGAATACGGCAAGCACGACAACACCAAAACAACTCCCAGGCCCATGAGAAAAAGACCCTGTCGCCGCACCACATACAGATCCAAGGGAACCGCGCCGAACAGAGTTGCCGCTCCCAGAATCAAGCCCGTGTCGCAAATGACCGATCCGACCGCATTGCCCAACGCCATATCGGGCTTTCCATTAATTGCTGACATGACCGAAACCGTCACTTCTGGCAAAGTCGTTCCCAGGCTGACAATAGTCGCGCCGATTATTACTTTGCTGATCCCGTGCCTGAGCGATAACGTAACCGCTTCCTCCACCAGCATGTCAGCCCCCTTACCCAAAACGAAGAGGCACGCAGCGATTATCGATAGGATAATGAGTATGGGCAATCCCTGGATGAATTCGACGAGTAAAGTGTGCATCGCGTTGTTTAATTCGGTATTCGAAACGGCTGCATAACTGTCCCTCCACTACACTCCAGTCAAGGATTGACGGAAAAATCGCCTTGCAACGCCGCCAGCCAGCTTTAGGGCCTCAATCGCATGTCGGAGGCGCGAGTCAATCACGATCACAGATTCGGCGGGATCGAACGTCTATACGGTCCCGGTAGCCTGCAGCGATTGCAAAACGCCCGCGTTTCTGTCGTCGGAATCGGTGGCGTAGGCTCTTGGGTTGCCGAAGCCCTAGCCCGCTCGGGCATCGGCGCAATCGATCTCGTCGATCTAGACGACGTGTGCGAAAGCAACATCAACCGCCAAATCCACGCTCTGGATCCCACGATCGGCCAGGCCAAAACGAGCGCCATGGCCGAACGCTGCCGACTCGTTAACCCCGACTGCCACATTAGAGAGCGCACGTTTTTCTACACGGCCCAGACCTCCGAAACGCTCTTCGACGAACCGCTCGATTATGTCATGGACGCGATAGACAGCGTGACGCACAAATGCCATTTAATCGACCAATGCAAGCGTCGAAAAATCCCAACCATCGTGTCGGGAGGGGCCGGCGGACGCATCGATCCAAGTCGAATCGAAATCGCCGATTTGTCTCAATCCTATAATGACAAGCTTCTCCAACGGGTCCGTAAGCTACTGCGAACGGAATACGACTTCCCAAAGCAAGAAAAACGCAAATTCAAAATCGACTGCATCTTTTCGCCCGAGGACGCTCGGTATCCAGAAGTTTGCGCCACCGACAAAGAACCGGCCAGCCGCCGATTGGATTGCTCAAGTGGATACGGAGCCGCCACTCACATAACGGGAGCGTTCGGCTTTCTCGCCGCCGCTCGCATTGTCGAACATCTCTCTCGAGGAAAAGGCGAACACGCCTCCTAAACGGAATTGCATGAAAATCACAGACCTAAACAGAGGAGGTGGCATCGGATCCAATTCCCTATTTGTGGAAGCCGGTCCTTTTCGATTCATCGTCGACTCGGGCTTGCACCCGAAACTAGCAGGGAGCAAAGCGACGCCGGACTTTTCCTCGATCGCAGATACGCCCCTCGATTTTATCATCATCACCCATTGCCATCTAGACCATATAGGTTCTCTCCCTGTGTTGATGAAGCTGCACCCGGAAGCGCGCGTCATCATGAGCCACTCAAGCCAAATGCTCATCGAACGCATGCTCCACAACTCATGCAATGTCATGAAGCGACAGCGAGCCGAGCAAAATATTCCCGAGTATCCGCTATTCACTCACGAGGAGCTCGATCAGTTGGCTGATCGATTCGAAATCCTACCTTTCAATAAGTCCGTTTTCTTCTACGAAGGCGAAGAAACACTGGAAATCGTTTTGCATCCGGCTGGCCATGTCGCCGGAGCCGGAGGATTCGAGGTCGCAGTCGATAACAAGCGCTACTTCTTCACGGGCGACGTTCTTTTCGACCATCAAAAAACCTTGCCCGGAGCCAATTTCCCGCTGAAGGAACGTTTCGATGCCATTGTTCTCGAAACGACCCGCGGCGAAACCGAACGGCCCGCGGACAAAACGCGAGAGAGCGAAATCGAACGCCTGCTGACCACGATTACAGCAGTCTTGCGACGTGGCGGATCCGTGCTCATACCCGTGTTTGCGCTCGGCCGAATGCAGGAGATTCTCACCCTGCTCAACCACGCCCGCAAAGAGAATCGGATTCCTACTTGCCCCGTTTTCGGAGCCGGCCTCGGCCTAGCGGTTGCCGATCATCTCGACCAAATCTCCAAACGAACCGGTCAAGTGAACTTCACGCGCAAGACGATCAAAGAGCTTCGTCTGAAACGACCGCCTCGTTCGCTCGCTCCTGGAAGGGAACCTCCCGAGCAAGGCATCTACATCCTGAGCAGCGGTATGATGGTCGAGCGTACGCCCAGCTACGGGGTCGCCGCTTCCCTGCTTTCCCAAGGTCGCAATGCAATCTGCTTCGTGGGCTACTGCGATCCCGATACTCCCGGCGGCAAGCTTCTTGGGTCCAAACCTGGCGATACCTTCGTCTTCGAAGTCCTCGACTACCAAACGCCCATCCGAGCTCAGATCGAACGATTCGAGATGAGCGGTCACGCCGACCGCGAGGAACTGCTCCAATTCGCCTTACAAGCCGAACCCGAAACCGTCGTTCTAACCCATGGAGATCCAGGAGCTAGAGCCTGGTTCGCCAGCGCTCTGCAAGAGAACGAGCCTTCCCTAAGGGTTATCGACCCACAACCGCTTCAACCGATTGAGGTTTAGAATACCATTCGAATACGCCGATTCGAGCGACTGAACGCCAAATTTTTGCTTTGACCCACGTCCCTCAGTTAGTGGGATAGCATTTTCGTTTATATCCAGCTATTTCCCTGAATATCTATGAAACGCATTGTACTCGCCTCCCTCGCTCTCGCCGTTGCAACTTCAGCCAGCCTATTCGCTCAAAACCGTATTGGCAGCGGCAAGGTGGACGAGCTCTACCAATCTCATTGCGCCTCCTGCCATGGCAAGAATCTCGAGGGAGGCTCTGGCCAATCCTTGATTGACGGGATATGGAAGCATGGCGACACCGATGAAGCCATAGCCAAGTCCATTCGAGACGGCTTTCCCGAACTTGGCATGGCCCCGTGGAAAGACGCTCTTAGCGACGATCAAATACGCTCTCTCGTCATCTACATTCACGAGCAAAACCAGCTTGCCGACAGCGATGCGCTTCTCAAGCGACTCGAACCCAGCAATGGCGTATTCCAGAGCGACCTCCACTCCTTCAAGCTGGAGAAAGTGGTCGATGCGGATGGCATCCTTTGGTCCATGGATTTTCTGCCCAATGGCGACCTTATCGCGACCGAACGCAACGGATCCCTTTGGATCGTTCGCAACGGCGCGTTAACCGGTCCCATCGAAGGTACCCCGGACGTCTGGCAACACGGCCAAGGCGGTCTTTTGGAAGTCGCTCTGCATCCAGACTACGCCGAGAATCGATGGATCTACCTGAGCTATTCCGAAAATATCGGGGCCGAGGAAGGCGGCAAGCCAGCCGGGATGACCGCCATCGTTCGGGGTCGAATCGAAGATGGAAAGTGGATTGATCAGGAGGAAATCTTCCATGCTCCCGGCGAGTTTCATACCAATGCAGGCGTGCATTTCGGCTCTCGATTCGCCTTCAAGGACGGATACCTGTACTTTAGCATCGGCGATCGCGGGCGCATGGACATGGCTCAAGACCTAGCGCGACCCAACGGCAAGATCCATCGTATCCACGACGATGGGCGCATTCCGAGCGACAACCCATTCGTCGACGAACCCGGCGCCTACGGCAGCATTTGGAGCTATGGCCACCGCAATCCTCAAGGGTTGGACTTCCATCCCGAAACAGGCGAACTCTGGGAAACGGAACATGGTCCGCGGGGAGGCGACGAAACCAATTGGATACGCAAAGGACTCAACTTCGGGTGGCCCGTCATTACCTATGGGATGAACTACAATGGCTCCCCTATGACCGACCAAACCGCTCAGGAAGGCATGGAACAGCCGATGACTTATTGGGTGCCCTCCATCGCTGTGTGCGGCATCGATTTCTACGAAGGCAATCGATTCCCCGATTGGAAAGGCAATCTCTTCGTTTCCGGCATGGCATCGCAAGAGTTGCATCGCCTGACCATTTCAGGCAACGAAATCGTCGGACAGGAAATCGTCATGAAGAACCAAGGACGGGTTCGCGACCTCGCCAATGGGCCCGATGGATATCTCTACGTTTCGCTGACCAGTGGCGACCGCAAAGGCAGCATCTATCGTCTTATACCCGCCAAATAGGGATCGAGTCGCGCGCTCCCATGAGATATCGAAAACTTGGCGACAGCGCCATCGAGGTATCCGAGATTGGACTGGGATGCTGGACCTTGGGAGGGCTTTCGCAGAAAAATGGCCAATCCTCGGGATGGGCTGAGGTGGAGCGCGAGGACATCGTAAAGGCTGTCCAATCCGCTCTCGAATCCGGAGTCAATCACTTCGACAATGCCGACATCTACGGCAACGGAAAAGCCGAACGCTTGCTCGCCGACTGCCTGTCCGACCTGGGCATCGACAATCGTTCCATCGTCATCGCATCCAAGGTCGGCTATGTTGAAAACGATGCCAGCCACCCTTATAAATCCACGAATATTCGACTCCAGTGCGAACGTTCCTTGCGCAATCTAAAACGCGACTACCTCGACATCTACTACTTGCATCACGACGACTTCGGTTCCAATGACCGCTATCTGGAAGAAGCAGCGACCACGATGCAACAGCTCAAGCAGGAAGGAAAGATTCGCTTGATCGGCCAATCCTCGTATCGATCGTCCCGATTCGAGAAGATCATTCCAATTGTCGCGCCAACCGTTCTCCAAAGTTGGGCCCATATTTTGGATACAAAGTTCGTCGAACCGAGCGGCATCGTGGGGCAGCTTTTGCGCAAGAATCGAATGTCCTTTGTCGCTTTCAGTCCTCTCAATCAAGGGCTGCTTCTCGACAAGTACAAGGCAAACGACCCGCCGCGCTTCGAACCCGGAGACCACCGACGAAGCAACCCGAAATTCAGCGAGGAGACGTTGGCGCGGCTCGAGCCGAAACTAGCCGCGCTGAAGGAGCGATTCGGAAACCGGACCGAGGACCTAGCGGCGATCGCTCTCCGCTACGTTTTGAATTTCCCGAATGTCGCCAGCGCCATTCCAGGATTTCGCAATCAAGCCCAAGTCGAGTGCAACTTAAACGCCTGCCATCGCGAACTCGACTCCCAAGATATGGCGTTTATCAAGACGATTGTTTCCGCGAAGCCCCGTTCCAGCGCTGCATAGCTACTGCCCTCCTGACTGCTGCGACTGCAGCCCACCCAGCACTTGTTGATACTGGGGTTCCATGGGGTTGAGCTGAACCGCCCGTATCAGAGCGTTCAGAGCGTTTTCCTGTTGATTCGTCTGCAGGTAGGCAACGCCCAAGTTGTACCACCATCGATCCTGGGAATCGTCCAGCTCCACGGCTTTCTCCATCGACTCGATTGACTTGAGAGTATTGCCCTGCTCCGCATAGAGCAGGCCTTCTCCAAACCAAAGCACGGCAAGCGAGTCATCCAATTGCTTCCCGAGCCGGATCTTGTACAAAGCCCCGTTCACATCGCCAATGCGAGCGAACATGATGGCAATGTCGTAGAGCAATTGAGCGTTGTTCTTGTCGAAGCTCGCCGCTTGTTCGGCCAACTGACGGGCCAGGAAAAGGTCTCCCTCCTGTATCGCCAATTCCGCTCGCCGCAAGGCCCCCGCGGGTCGGTCCGCATTCATCTCGGCATACTCCTGCCACTCCTTGAATGCCTTGACTCCAGAATTGAATTGCTGGCTGAGCGAATCGGCCGCTTGGTTGCGCACCAGTCGGGAGTCATCGAATAAGCCTTGCTGAACGTCTCCCAATCGATCGCCTCTATTCGCGAAAATCCTGAGAGCGGCTTCGCGCTCGATCGGGGATTCGGATTTTACGCCCTCCAGAGCAGCCGCCAAGCTCTGCGGCGCTCCCGGAGCCATTTGAGCAAGCATCCTCAGGTATGCGGATCGCCAATACACATTGTCTTCGCCTTCCAGCAATCGATGGACATCCTCCCAAACGTTGCCCTCCCCATTATTGTAAGCGTGCAACACGCGGGCCCGCTCTCGGAGGGCGTCGCGCCGCTCGCTCTCCGGGAACCACCGCTCCAGGGCATCTCGAGCCCACTCGTCCGCCTGATCCGCGTGACAAGTCGCGCAGGCGTTCGGCGAATCGTAGTCGATCGTCAATTGAGGATCCGGGATGGTGAACCCATGATCCCTGCGGGCATCGCGCTGCATATAGTTCCGATGCGGCATGTGGCAGGAGACGCACTGATTGCCGGCGCTGTCCTCAGAGTGATGCGAATGAGCCAAGGGATCGACGATCTTGGCCTCGTTCAGGCCAGTTCCGTGACAGCGCATGCAGAGCGAGTTGTCTTCGATCGGGAGGATCGTATCGTGCGAGTGCGGATTGTGGCAATCCAGGCAGCTCACCCCTTTGTGCCCCATCCGGCTGAGTTTTAGAGAGCCGTACACGTAGTTCTCTTCGTTTGCCTTCCCATCTTCGAAATAGGCGTTGGGAAGATCCGGAAGAACCAAGCGAAAGTGATCGTCGAATCGCTCGCCCGCGTGGAATCCATTTGCCGTCAATTCTTCCCGGCGAGCGTGGCAACTCGCGCAGTTATCCATGGCTCGCTCGATATCCGGCGATCCCATTCGCTCCGTATAATCGCCCGCCCGAGCCGCAGCCACGTGATGCTCCATGTCATCGTGACATTGAATGCAAGATATCCCTTCGATTTTCCAGGCGCTCTCGTAGGCGTTCGTCTCTATGTCGTAATTCTTCTTGAAATCCGTCATGTGACACCAAGCGCAATTCGAATTCCAATTCATTCCCTGCTGGCTCCAATGCCCCCAATCGCCCTGATCGCGAATCTCGTCTCCAAACACATTGAACCACTCGCCTTTGTGAGGATCCCAGGTCATCTCTTGGATCTGCAATCGCCCTCCCGGGAAGGGAACGAGGAATTGCTGTATAGGCGTCTCGCCGATGACCGCTTCTACCGTTCCCGGCAAATCAGCTCCTTCTTCGAATATGGCAAAGGAATCGCCATCTGCATTCAGTCGGAAGCGACGCTCCATGGAATCCTCGAACTCGCCTCCCCCAAATGCTTCCGCGTCGCGCTGTGGATCCAGTCTTCGATGAGCCAACTCGTGATGCGACCCCACCCAATCCTCGTACTGATCTGCGTGGCACTCCTGGCAGGTTGTCGCCAAGTGCCAATCGTCGCTTTTAGGATACTCTTTCCGCGCAACTTCAGCGCGCTCCTCCGGTTTCTCCGCCTTCGGCGACTCGGAACCGCATCCACTGATTAAGCCCACTGCGGCATTGAGGCCGAGGAAACCGATCGCGGCCGCAAGCGCAGGCTTGCGAAAAAAGATATTAGAACGTTCTGGCATCGAATTCGGATCTGCTGTTCGAAACCCCGAATAAGAGCGACGCCCACCCGCATTTAAAGCTTAATATTATGCAATCACGCCCGAATGCCATCGACCGGGAGCGCCTCTCGATCCGTCGGCCCCAAGCGTCGCGAAGCGCCCATTCCATCTAGAATCGTATTATAAACATCAATTCCCTCGGCGCCCACGTCCATAATTCGTCCGGTTTTGAAACGACCATTCGCGCCCGAAATGGCGTGGAAGACACCCGATAGCTCGCGTTTGACGTCCGAGTGGCGACCATCGCCCGATTCGGTTGAAATCGTGAAAAGCGAGTTCTCCAAAATCGACTTTCCGTTCGATTCCAGGGCGTCTTCTCCGTCCAAGCGCTTCAGGAAATACGCCACTTCGCGCATTTTCATGTGAGCGTGCGCTCGCAAGGCTTCATTCCCCTTTTCTTCGTTGAATTTGTGCCACCACTCATGACTGCAACCTTTCGAGCCCGACGCATCCAGCTGTCTCGCATCGTCGAAGGCATACAATTTTCGGCCGTCGAATTCGTAGTCGCCCGTAACTCTCAAGCGTTCCCCGGCAGCGAGAAACGTAAGCGAACCGAAACGAGCTTTGTCCATCTGTATCGCCATCGCGTACAAATCAGCCATCAAGCGCCACTCCGTCGTCAATGCGCCGAGTTCCATATCAATTCCTTCACCTCCTGGATCGGCGACGCCCCCATGAGCGATCTGCGATGCCGGCGGTTGATCGGGAGCGTTCGGATCGACTCGTTCCAGGGAAAAGGCGCGTCGCTCGAACTCTCTGATACGATCCAAATGGTCCGCGATCCGTCCTTTCGAAGAAGACCCCAAAGGCGATCGTTGACCCCTAAAATGCTTGTACTGCCCCACCACGGAATCGAGAACGCTTCGCTTCAAGTGACGCTCCCGAGCATTCGCATCGTCTAACATTGAGACCGTCCCGAATACGCGCTCGAACAAGTCTCGAGGTCGTTCTTGCATGGTTGCCGCAACGGTCCCATCGAGATTGTAGCTATGGACATAGCGGCTTACCCGGCTGCGGCGAAAGAAAGTCCCACCCACCAATGTGGGCGTCACCCCAGCGGGCTGGCCATTCGGGTAGTGAGCATGACGAATCACCTGATCGATCGAGGGGCCGCCCGATTTGGCCTCTCCATCTGGCGGTTCCGCGGTAAAGGCCGCCGAAGCGCCGTCGAAGTGAGCGTTGATTCCCGATTCGTCGCAACGCACATGATCGATGTCCCGCATAATCAACAGTTTGTCCTGAAGCGCCTTCAAGGGCTCGAGCACGCCGTCGTAGCCTTCCTTCTGCAGAGGAGCCGGGATGCCCAATCCAAAAAAGACATTGAACGATCGAGCGGGTATGCTCGCAGCGGCTGCTTTTTTGCCTGCAGCCGTGGTGGCAGCAAAGGCCATCTCCTCGAGAAACGGGAGTCCGATAGCTACCGTTCCCAGACCCTTGAGCAGGGTTCGTCGACTAATTGGTTTTCTATTCATCGCCATCTCCTTCCGTAATTTTTCAATTTCGCATCAAATCGCTCGTCGCAATTGCCCCGATCGCAGCGGCATAAGTGCCGCCCCTCGCCTTCGCTTCTTCGCTGATCGCCTGCACCAACGCGGCTTCGCGAGCCCCCAATGGACGCCCTACGGCAAATTGAGTCAGTTTCCAAACGAGCGTTTCCGCAACGCGATCGCTGTCCGCAAGAACCTCCATCATTTCCTCCGAGGTCTTGTATTGAATCGCCTCCGTTTGTCCGGGAAATAGAATTTCTCCTTCTTGACGTAGTCGATTTCCAAAGACATCGCGCTTTTTGAAGGATCCCAAGCCGTCGAATCGTTCTAGACCGAAAGCGAGTGGCTCGAATTTGGAGTGACAACCGCCGCAAGAGTTGTCTGCAATCCGATCTTCGGCAATCGCCCGCTGTGATTGCCCAGGGCTCGATGGCACGGGAGTCGTATCCAAGCCTGGCGGCGGATCCTTAACCGTACCCCGCAACAAGTCGTGCAAGGCGAATAAGCCTCGCGTCACCATAGAGGCATCGTCGCCCCCCATTGTCAAAACGCTGCCTTGGGTAAGTAAGCCCCCACGATTAGGGTCGCTCCCCAAATCGTAGAAGGCCCATTCCCCTTCCCCTTTCGCTCGATCCTTCTTCCTCAGACCATAGTGCTCTGCCAGCTCCGGAGTCGCGAAGGTCAATTGAGCATCCAAAAGATCCGCCAAGGGAAGCTCTCGCTCCCAAACCACTTCCTCGAAGAAAGCGAGCGTCTCTTCTCTCATTTGGGAAGCCAGCTCAGGATTCCAATCGGGAAACTTCTCCGAATTCGGACTCAGACTATCCAAGCGATTCAGATTCAGCCATTCCGACAAGAAGCGTTTCGATTGAACTTTAGCCCGCGGATCCTCTAACATACGCCGAACGTGATAGTCGATCGTCTCCGCGCTGCGCAGTTCACCCGCTTTCGCGGCTTCCATTAATTTCGCATCGGGCGAAGCGCCCCAAATCATGTAGCTCAATCGCGATGCCATATCGTATTCGCGAAACCGCGACGCTTCCTTCCCTTCCCCTCGACCTTCGATACGATAAATAAAGCGAGGCGACTGCAGCATGGCTTCCGCGATAAGCCCCACCGCTTCATCCATGGTTCCTCCCGAACTGGCTACCGTCGTGGAAATTCCCCTGAAAGCGATCACTTCCCAGTCTTCCAGGGGCCCCCGCAGCATCCATTTACCCATGCCCTCTATGAGTCGCCCCATGTCCTTGTCCGTAAATTTCGGATCGTCATGGAAGCGTTTGGCAAAGCGCTCCAAGTCCATTTGCTCGACGATTTCAGCAGCGAGAAACGCGTAGGCATTCACGTGACCTAGATCGACATTCAGACTGTAAGCGGTGTTACTGAATCCATCGGCTCGACTATCTTTTGGCAAGCGGCGAGCCGCCGCTTCTCTAATGTCGACACCCACCGTCGCTTTGACGGTCGCCGCGTATTCATCGACGGTGAGGCGACGAATCCAATCGGACTCGATGGAATCTTGAGCATAGGTGGCGGGATCGATCCAATCGAGCGTCCACTCCGCTCCCTCATCTATCCAACGAGCGAGTAGGTCTTGCTCTCGCTTGCTTAAAGGAGGCCGATCTTCAGGCATGTCGCCCGATTCAACCAATTCCCAAATCGAACTCCGTTCCGACTCCCCTGGGACAATCGCATGGCCACTGTCACCTCCCTTGAAGGCGGTTCCCCTTTTCGACAAATCCAAGGCTCCCTCGCGCGTTGACGAATCGTGACATTCCAAGCAATGCTTTGCCAGCAAAGGAGCGATTTCCAATTCGAAGAGTTCGCTTCCGTAACGCTCGGTTTCGGGTTGTCCCAATTCGAAAGCCGATGCCGGCAGTTCTTCCCCTTGCTGCATCCAACCGATCAACGCAGCGCGTTCCGCATCGGACAGTTCTTCGAGGATCGGAAGTATATCCCGCTCGAAATCGAATCCTTGCTTCCCTTCACCTATGGAAATTCCAAGCGGAAAGAGAACGAACGCGATCATCCGCATCAGACGCGTTTTGAAAACGGGCTTTATTAGGCGAAAACGAAGCATCAGCGTGGGTAAGGGGGGCGAGACTCTCCAAAATTTCTTGAAAATCGAGCCTGGGTCAATGGGAAATGGCCCCTTTCGGGCTAGCTCTCCATCCTGACTCTGGCGATTCCAGAATCCCCATTTGCAATTTGCCTTCTGCTCCTCATTCTCCCGCCAATTCCATGCATAGATAAATGTCGCCGCTCGATCTTCTTATAGTCCTCGCCTACTTCGCCGCCGTTCTCTTCGTTGGAATTCGCTTCGGAAAGCGCAGCCAATCCATGGAATCCTACGCCGCAGGAGGGCGGCAGGTACCCTGGCTCGCCGTATTGGGTTCGCTTATAGCCACCGAAATCAGCGCCGCTACTTTCCTCGGAACTCCAGGCGTCGGATACGCGGACAACTTGGGATACCTGCAGATGGGGATCGGTTCGATTGCCGCTCGATTCGTCATCGCATTCATCTTCCTCGGGGCCTTCTACAAGCTGAGATGTCTCTCCATCTATCAATACCTCGCCGATCGCTTCGGGAACTCTAGCCACTACACCGCAGCATGCTTCTTTCTCTCATCACGCGTAATGGCTTCTTCGGTACGCCTGATGATCGCGTCCACCGGACTCCATGTAATCCTGGGACTCCCCTTTTTCTGGACCATGCTCGGCTTCGCCGCCCTCTGCCTTCTCTACGCCGGCATGGGCGGTATCAAGGCGGTCATCTGGACCGACTGCATTCAAGCCGCCGTCTTCC
The DNA here is from genome assembly GCA_965655705.1 of Candidatus Pelagisphaera sp. Lineage (GTDB taxonomy): Bacteria > Verrucomicrobiota > Verrucomicrobiia > Opitutales > Opitutaceae > Pelagisphaera. The sequence goes on along the minus strand of CBFHHM010000003.1, from coordinate 50,681 downwards.
TTGTCGCCGGGCTCGCCATGGTTTGGACGCTCCAAGATCTCGTGGGCTGGAGCGCCATCTTCGAAACAGGCGCTGAAACGGGACGCCTCCAAATATTTCAATGGGTTCCGGAAAATGGCATTCTTGTCGACAGCAACTGGGTCGCCCTCGCTGTCGTTTTCGGATTCGTCAATTCGCTCGCCACCCTAGGAGCCGACCATGATTTCACTCAGCGCATGCTGACCTGCCGCAAATTGGAGCAAGCGCGCAGGAGCGTTGCCCTGAGCGGCTTCATTGCCCTCCCGGTTGCCGCTCTATTTCTTCTCATCGGAGTAGGGCTCTTTGCCTACTACCAACAGTTTCCCGACGCCAGTCTTCCCACCAAGCTAGTCGATGGCCTCTCGCAAGTAGATTCCGACAAGGTCTTCCCCCATTTCATAGCGACCGCCTTGCCCGACGGCTTGCGCGGACTCCTTCTCTGCGGCGTTCTCGCAGCGGCGATGTCCAGTCTCGACAGCGCCATGGCCGCGCTGAGCTCTTCTATCGTCGTCGACCTTTACCAACCGCTCCTCCCGAAGAAGGTCAGCCCCGCCCAACAAGTTTGGGCCGCCCGCATCTTCATGGGGGCCGTCGCCATCGCCCTGGTCGCCATCGCCTGGAGCCTTCAAAATGGAGGCCAATTCATATGGCTCGCCTTCAAAATAGCTGGGGTCACCTACAGCGGATTGCTCGGCGTATTCCTCATCGGACTACTTACGCGACGAGGCTCCGATCGCTGGAACATCGTATCGATGATCACTGGCAGCGCAACCACCGCCACTCTACTACTGCTATCCGAAAACGAAGTAATCAACCTGGCCTGGCAATATCCGATGCTCGTCGGAGTGACGACCACCTTGCTGATCGGCATCATTCCCAAACCGAAGTCTTCCAATCTCTGAATCCCCCTATTAGCCCCTAATTCTTTCAATCTTGCCCTATGGAAATCGTCGCCTGCCAATACGATATCGCCTGGGAGGAACCGGAGCGCAATTTCGATGCCATCCGAGGACTTCTCGCCGAAGCCCCGATTCAATCCGACTCCCTGATCGTCCTTCCCGAGATGTTCGCCACCGGATTCAGTATGAACGTCGCTAGAATCGCCGAATCGACTCCTTCGCTAGCCGAGGCCTTTCTCGCCGATATCGCCCGCGAGTACAAAAGCTGGGCCCTTGGCGGAATCGCGTATCGCTACAGCGATGACAAAGGCAGCAACGAGCTATCGGTATACAACGATCGCGGCGAGAACGTTGGTCACTATCAAAAGAACTACTGCTTCAGCTACACGGGCGAGTCGGATTTCTACGCATCGGGCGAGGACATCCTGACCTTCAATTGGCAGGGTTTCACCGTGTGCCCAGTCATTTGCTACGACCTTCGCTTTCCCGAGCTATTCCGACGCGGCGCCAAAGCAGGCGCGAACCTATTTCCCGTTATCGCCAACTGGCCAGATACCCGAATACACCACTGGACGACCTTGCTAACGGCTAGAGCGATCGAGAACCAAGCCTACGCCCTCGGCGTCAATCGAACAGGTAGCGATCCGAAATTTGGCTACCCGGGACAATCGATCGCTATCGACCCGCACGGCAAGATTCTCGCCTCGGCCGGCAGCAATGCCGCATGCCTCAGAGTCGAGGTCGATCTTGATGTCGTCCTCGATTGGCGAGAAGAGTTCAAAGCCTTGGCCGACATGAAAGAACACTAGGAGCTTCCTCGAACCCGGATCCAATACGCTTAAGTACTAGGTCCAACTTCTATCGACTTGCTGTAACCCTTGGCATCTACGTATGCCAAAATCCTCCTACACAGCTGTTTGCGCCCGGCGACAGCCGATGCGAACGCTCCTTCCCAACGCCCTCGCAGCCGTCTCTTTGCTGGGCTGCTTCGCTGCAGCCCAGTCAGCAAATGATAATCGGTCCTACATCGTTGAGAGAACCGACGAACGCATCGTTATCGACGGGAACCTAGACGAATCCATATGGACGTCTACTTCCAATATTGGCGATTTGGTTCAACAGCAGCCCACACCGGGGGTCGAACCGACCGAGCGTACGAAGGTCACACTGCTCTACGATGACAGCAATCTTTACATCGGGGTCGTTTCCTACGATTCCGAGCCGGACAAGGTCATCGGCACCCAAATGGAGCGCGACGCCAGCCTCAACTCAGACGACAATATCGAGATCATTCTCGATACCTTCCGCGATCAGCGAAACGCATTCTACTTCGCTACCAATCCTTCGGGCGCGTTCGTGGACGGACTCGCCTTCGGCGGGGAACAATTGAACACCGATTGGAATGCCATATGGGACATGCGCACGAAGCGAACCGATTTCGGTTGGGTCGCGGAAATCGCCATCCCTTTCAAAAGCCTCAACTTTCCCGCCAATCAAACCGAGTGGGGATTTAATATATCGCGTAGCGTCTATCGCAAACTCGAAGACAGCCGGTGGACTGGCGCCCGGCTGGAAACGGACTTCCTCCAAGTATCCGAAGCGGGGCGCATCACGAATCTTCAGGGGCTCAATCAAGGGATTGGTCTCGATGTACGCCCCTTTTTCGCAGGCAGCTGGCTTGATTCCGACACATCCAGCGACGATGGCTTCGATGGCGAACCCGGTCTCGACTTCTTCTACAACATCACTCCCAGCCTGAAGCTCACGGGAACCCTCAATACGGACTTCGGAGAAACCGAAGTCGATGCCCGCCAGATCAATCTCTCGCGATTCTCTCTTTTTCTACCCGAGAAGCGCTCCTTCTTTCTGGAAGATGCCGGCGTGTTTGCCTTTGCCAGTTCGGGACCGGATTCGCCCGGAGGCGTTCCCAGCGCCGGAGCGGATGTTTTCCCCTTCTTCAGCAGACGCATCGGCTTGCTCAACGGACAGGAGGTTCCAATCGACGTCGGCCTCAAACTGACCGGCAAGACAGGCAACACCGACCTCGGTATTCTCAATGTCCGCGCAGGCGGCACCTCGTTCGTGGACGACAAGGATTTCACCGTAGCTCGCTTCAAGCAAAATCTCCTCGAGCAATCCTACGTCGGAGGTATCTTCACAAAAGGGAACCCTGCATCGGGCCAGGAGGGAAAGACCTACGGCGCCGACGCCCGCTTCGCCACCTCCAATTTGCTGGACAAAGGCATGAACCTTGTCGTCAACGCCTACGTAGCCCGCAGCGACAACAGCAACAGCGACAAGGACGACAAGTCCTACGGCTTTTCCGCGCATTACCCAAATGATCAATACGTTGGCGAACTCGTCTACCGCGTAGTCGAAAAAGACTTCGATCCCGCCCTTGGCTTCGTACAACGTCGAAACGTTCGCATGTACAGAATGGGAGCTAGCTATAACCCTCGCCCCAAGAGCTTCCTCGACATACAGCAGATGTTCCACGACATCTTCTACACGCGCTTCGAGCGTCTCGACACGGGACAGCTGGAAAGTTCGGAGTGGCACGTCACGCCTCTCGACTGGCACTTTTTCTCAGGCGATTCCGTCCACGCCCTTGTCGACTACGACCGCGTATTCGAGCGTCTGTTCGAGCCCTTCGAAATATCGCCGGGCGTTGTCCTCCAGCCCGGCGACTATCGATTCAATCGCTTTCGTACAACCATCGCTTCCGCTCGCAAACGACGCCTATCGGCCTTCGTCAGCGCCATCTACGGCGATTTCTGGTCGGGTACGGCAGAGCAAATTTCATCTACCGTAACCTTTAAGCTACCCCCTAGGTTCAACTTCACGCTCGCCGCCAATCAAACATTCGCCCACTTGCCGGAAGGCGATTTCATAGCCCGTATCCTAACATCGAATATAGACTACTCCATCTCGCCATTCCTGACCTTTTCCAACCTCATTCAATACGACAACCGATCCGACAATCTGGGATGGCAAAGTCGCGTTCGCTGGACGCTACAGCCTGGGAGAGACCTATTTATCGTGTTCAACCAAGGATGGCTGCAGGATCCGGCCGGCGGTTTCCGCTTCCAAGCCAAAGACACGAAGGTGTCGACGAAGTTTCAATACACCTTCCGATTCTAGCGAGAAGCGTTTCAGCCGCCCACCAGAACGAAGGCTTCCTTCATCGCGGCGATCGTCGCCCGACAAGCCGGGCCATCGTCTAGATCGCGCAAAGGCTGATTAAACGGCTCCGCCCGAACGGGTCCATCGTATCCAATCTTCATGAGCGCGTCCATGAATCCTTGGATAGGAATCACCCCCGTTGCCATAGGCAGCTCGCGACGGTTGTCCAATTGCAATTGCTTTTCGACGCCTTTCGGCGCGTCGTTCAGGTCGACTAAGGCGATCAAGCTTGGATCGAGCATCTCGATCGCAGCCGCGCTGTCTCCAGCTTGCCACCAATGCCAGCTATCGAGCACGACACCCGCATTCCCTGTTCCGATCGCATCGGCGAGCTCCAAGGCTTCCGCCATCGTATGGACGAACGGATATTTCCGGGAAATCATCAATGACGTCGTCCCCACATACTCCATACCAAAAGCCAGGCCATGGTCCTTCAGTATCTTGCATACCTCTCGCAGGCGCTTGGCATGCTGATCGAAATTCCGGTTGTAGGTCAGCTCGTCATGACACGGCATCAACCACGTACTGACCCGCTTCACACCTGCTCGCTTGAGCCCTTTGGCAATCTTCGGCAAAGCCTTAAGATCTTTCTCGAACCGGGCCTGATCCTCTCGAAATTGAACCGTCAGACCGGAGGATCCCCACTCCAATCCCTTGGATTTCAACGCGTCATTCAATGCCTTCAGCTCATCCCCACTCGCCTCTCCCAGCGTCGTCCCGTAGGCTTCCACGGATTCGAAACCGTATCGGCCCGCCAATTCGATGGCGGTCCGCTGATCCGCTTTAACGCCAATGGCGCCACAGGAGAGTTGAATCGTCATTCGCCGCTTTCCTGACGATTGAGCGAGCGCGAAGGGGGTCGCGGCGATACTGGAGACAGCTCCGGCCATAGCGGAGCGGGCAATAAATTCTCTGCGATTGATCATAGGTTTTACGAGATGCTGTGACGCTGTCTCCTTTTCTCGCGGCAGTCAATGAAAGGCTCGCCGATGATCGACTCCGCCTCGCAACTCCTCGGTTGCCTTTCCCGACTGAAAGCGCTAAGCATTCTTCCATGGCTAACAACCCCGATTACTCCTTAAGCCGACGAGACGCTCTCAAACTGCTTGGCGCTGGGTCCGCATCATTCGCTTTGGGCGGGTATAGCGCCACCGCCCAAGGCTACCGAGCCAATGAAACGATCAACGTCGGACTGATTGGCTGCGGCGGCCGCATGCGCAATGCTCTAGTCAAAGGCCTCGAACCGATTCCCGGAGTGAAGATCGTTGCGGTATGCGACGTCTACGACGATTTCCTGCGCAGCGCTCATGTCACCGTCGGCGGGCGAGACCGAGACGTTGCCCAAGCCCGCGACTACCGAAAGCTCCTGGAACGCAAGGATATCGATGCCGTCATCGTCGCGACTCCGGATCATTGGCACACCCCTATTACAATCGACGCAATGGAGGCAGGCAAAGATGTTTACGTCGAGAAGCCGGTCACCCACAAACTCGAGGAAGGCCCTCGCCTCATCAGCGCCAAGCGACGCACGGGACGCATCGTCCAAGTCGGCGCCCAACAGCGCAACATGCCTCATCTCCGCGTGCTCAAGCGCAAGCTCGATGCTAAGGAAATCGATATTGGAAAGATCACCCGCATTCACATGCAATGGTGCCGCAATACCATGCCGTACAAGGATCCGAAATACCGGATTACCGAACAGCAAGTAGACTGGAAACGCTTTCTTGGAAACGCTCCGAGCCAGCCTTTCGACGCCTACCGCATGCGGCAATGGCGATGGATCTGGGATTTCGGCAACGGCCCGCTCGGCGATCTTATGGTCCATTGGCTCGATGCGACGAATTGGCTGCTCGATTTGCCGATGCCCAATCAGGTTGTCATGTCGGGCGGGCAATACGGAAAGAAAGGCGCAATGGAAACGCCGGACATCACCAATTGCGTCATGGAATTTCCTGGTCTCGACATGCAAATGGCCTACGTCAGCTCCTGGAGCAACAACCTGCACAAGGCTTCGGTCAGCATTATGGGCACGGATGCCACCCTCTACTTCGACCGCGGCCGCTACGAGGTCACCCCTCAGAGCCCTAATTCCCAGCCCTTGGCCTCCGTCAGCGAATCCATGGTAGCTGGAAACGGTCCCAAAGGAGCTGATTTTTACTCCGACTACAACGGCGCCACCTTGCATCTCAGCGACTGGCTGGCCGCCATACGCGAGGGAAGAGACCCCGCTGACAGCGTAGAAGCCGGCGTTCAAGCCGCAGCCGTTTGCCACTATGGAAATCTGTCCTACCGGGAGAAGCGCTTCGTGGAAATCTAGTCCGCCTTTGGGGAAGCTATTCGCTCGCCCCATTCGACTTGAGCGGATCGGGAGCGATCTTTCGAACGCGCCGCGATAGATTCGTCGCAATCGGTGTTCCATCGCCTTCAAACAAGAAAATCTCGCATTGCGTGTTTCGCCTGCGTAACGGCGTTAGACTGGCCCGCGCCTTCACGACCTCTATTTCGCCCGTGGCAAGATCGCCGATATGGCGGGCCATTACCTCCGAGCCACGCAGAATTTCCCCATTGTTGCGACCGGGCATATCGAAGCTAACCGCGAACGCCGCGTACACATTGCGATAATCTCGATCCGCCGTCATTTCGAATTCAAGATGCAGCGTATCGACGCGATTCTCCGCCGCGTCTGCCCCAAAATCAGCGTGATCCCTCAGACTATCCTGATATTCCTTGGATTCCATCTTCAGCGTTTCGATCTCATTGTAGTTGAGGCGACGGCGACCGCTTCTGCTCTCGATGGGGGGCAACGTGGAAATTTCAACATCCGTTCCCATTTCATGACGCATCATTTCCGACACCGCTCGCGCCTCGATCAAGGCGGGCAGCGAGGAACTGTAGGAGGCCTCTAGGTTCGTAATCCGAATCAAGGAATCGGAAATAGCGGGTCCAAGCTGGAGGATGACCGGAACGCTGCGGCTCAACCGCTTCTCCTTCGCCCCTTTTTCAATGTAAAGGTGACGCTTCGTGACGGACGATATCGGGTAATAGCTCTTTCCTTCCGCAGCGCTGAGCGTGCCGCCAATAAACCAATAGCCGCTTGAAGCCCTCTCTTGAGAAGGCTCTACCGCCCAGACCAACGCCCCCAGCGCCCAGGCGCCCAGTGTCCAAAGATGAAATCGCAACGACTTCATGTAGGGTCACCTTAGCGCGCTTTCGCATTTTGTCACTCCCATAAAAAAGGCAGTCCGCCAAAACGGACTGCCTTCACGCAAAATCGGAATTACAAGCGGTCGCTCAGCCTTCGATGGGTACAGCGACTCGATAATTGCCCCACTTGAGGTTCAAGTGCGCCTTATCGTCCGAAAGTTCGTCGAAATCGATCGTGAATCGTTCGAGGAACGCGCCATTGTCACTCATGGGGACGTTTACTCGGAGTACATCATGGGACTCATCGTATTGAGTTCCCCATGACAACTTGGAGTTGACGATAATGGTCATCTCGTATTCCCTAGGAATCGAGTAAAGCGAATAGGAACCGGCCTCGACCGCCTTACCCGCGACTTTCACATCGCCGGAAAACGTAACCACAGTAGATTCATTCGCCCCCGTGCGCCACACCGTGCCGCCGGGAACCAGCGACTCGATTTCACGCCCCTTCAGTCCAGGACGTCCGTAAGTCACGTCGACCATGGTCGTACCGATCGTTTGACTGACCGCCGCATTCGGACTGGGTCGAGCCTTCTTGCTGCCACGATTCTGGCCCATGACCAGCGCACTCGTAACAAATAAAGCGATCAACGTTAGGATTCCGGTTCTTAGGATGTTTGTCTTCATATGTATTGGATTAGGATTGTAATATCGGTTCGTGAAATAGATGACGACCAAATCGGATTAGTGATCCATCGCTTGCTCGATGTCGACCGCAGGACCAACGCCCTCAGGCTCGCGTATCGAGTCGATCAATTCCTGGGCCTTTTCGCCAGGAGCCGGGAAAAATCGGGCCATCGAAAGCGTCACCGCGAAGTTGAGTAGCATGCCGATCGAGCCGATGCCCTGTGGTTTGATCCCGTTTTCGAAAATGCCAAATGTCCAGGGCTTCATGCCTCCGTAGACCGAAGCGATAATGTAGGCGCCCGTAAAGACGATACCCACGATCATGCCCGCTGCGGCCGGAACCGTCCCCACGCGTCTGGAGAAGATTCCGAGTACGAGTACCGGAAAGAAGCTTGCGGCTGCCAGACCGAACGCGAAGGCGACGACCTGGCCCACGAATCCAGGCGGATAGATTCCGAAGACGCCCGCGATAATAACGGCTACCCCTATCGTCGCGCGCCCTACCAAGAGCTTCTTCTTTTCATCGGCATCGGGATTGATAATCTTCGCGTACAAATCGTGGGCCACGCTCGATGATATTACCAACAAAAGCCCGCTCGCGGTCGACAGCGCCGCCGCCAGACCGCCCGCCGCAACGAAAGCGATTATCCAATCCGCTAGACCCGCCATCTCCGGGGTCGCCAACACGATAATGTCCCTATCTGGCCCAGCGATCCCCTTCTCGCGCATGATTTCTCTAGCATCCATTCCACTCGCCCCATTCGTTGCCTTCCACACGGCATGCTGAGCAATGATGTCCTGAATTTCCGCAGGACTAGCGCTCTTGTAATTGAAAATCTCATTGTCGTCTCCGGCGCTGTATCGAACTTTTCCATCGCCATCGTCGAACCACATGACCAAGCCCGTTTGCTCCCAACTGTGAAACCACTGTGGCAGCTCTTGCTCAGTCTTGTCATTCAAACTGTCGATCATGTAATAGCGAGCGAAGCCGGCCATCGCAGGAGCGGTCAGGTAGAGAAACGATATGAACAATAGGGCCCAGAAGGCGCTCCATCGAGCCGCCTTGATGTTCTTTACCGTGTAGAAGCGGACGATTACGTGGGGCAGTCCCGCCGTGCCCACCATCAATGCCAGAGCCACGAAAAAGACGTTCCATTTGTCCCAGCCTCCGACAAAGGTATCCGTATAGCTCGTAAAGCCTAGGTCCATTTGTATCTGATTGAGCTTATCCAGCAAATACACGCCCTTTTCTCCTGCAATCGACTCGTTCAAGGTGGAGCCTAATCCAATCTGCGGAATGGGCGTGCCCGTAAGCTTGATACTTATCGCGATCGCCGGGACCAAAAACGCCGTAATCAACACCCAATATTGAGCCACCTGAGTCCAGGTAATTCCCTTCATTCCCCCTAAGGTCGCGTAAACGAAAACGATGGCCATGCCGATGATCACGCCTTCGGTAACATCGCGCTCCAAGAAACGAGCGAAGACCACTCCTACCCCGCGCATCTGACCCGCCACGTAAGTGAAGCTGACAAATATCGCGCACATGACCGCGATCACCCGCACCACATTCGATTCATATCGATCGCCCACGAAATCCGGAACGGTAAAGCGGCCCGACTTGCGCAAGTACGGCGCCAACAGCAGAGCCAGCAGTACGTATCCGCCCGTCCAGCCCATGAGGTAAACGCCGCCGGAATAGCCCATCGTAGAGACCAGGCCGGCCATCGAGATGAACGATGCGGCGCTCATCCAGTCGGCTGCCGTGGCCATCCCGTTCGCATGCGCCGGCACGCCCCGCCCCGCGACATAAAATCCTTTCGTATCCTTAACGCGACTACGCCAAGCGATATACAGATAGAGCGAAAAGCTCAGACCGACGAAGATCCAGGTCCAGCCTGTCACGCTCATATGCCGCCCCCTGACTGATTATCCTCTTCCTTGAGGGCTTCGTGATGCGCCTCGTCGCGCTTATTCATGATTAGGCAGAACGCCAGAATCAGCAGTACGAAAACGACAATGCTACCTTGTTGGGCAAACCAGAAGCCAAGGGGAAATCCGCCGATTCGAATTTCATTTAACGAGTCCGCGAACAAAATCCCGCAACCCAGCCCGGCAATCGCCCAAATGGATAGAAGGACAAGCATGATGCGGACATTGCCGCGCCAAAATTGGCTCAAATTCGCCGCGTAGGAGGCGGAGCGCTTTGGGGCGCCATCTTCAGGGAGGGGATCGCTCATAGAGGGGAGACCATTGGGAGGCGTTTCAAGAAAACCGGAGTATGCGAATACCCCGAGCCGAGCCGCAAGCAGTTTCTTCAAAGCCCTGAGCGATAATGCCTTTCTCTCCCTCCGATGCAGACCGCGCTCGCTGGCCTATGGCGACTGAATCGACTCCCACTGGCGATCGGCTTGGCTGACCAGCTCGCTCTCGGGCGTCTTCGCCAGTTTCTTATTCCAACGCTTCAACGTATCGCCCCAAAACCCATTGTAGAATAAATAGAGCCGGTCTTCGACGATCTTGAACGACTCCGGATCTATGCCTACTTTGTCTACCTCGAGCATCGCATATGCGCACCAACCTCCATAGGCAGGCAAATAGCGTTCCGGATTCGACTCGAACGCCATTCAAGCAGCGGCGCTGGAAAACCGATAGACAACGCCCGCATCTTCCAAATCCCATTCCGAGCTGCCCTTGCGCGGCGTCCCGGCAAAATAGCTAGTGGGATCATAGCCGGAAATCGCCAGACCGCTATCGTGATTGACACGCTCGCTCTCCGCCCACCCGGAGACGGGGGACAAGCCCAAGCAAAAAAGTAGCAAGATTCGCCGCATTACTCGCATAGACGATCCAAAGCAGGCGTTTATTCCCGCAATTCAATCTCCTCAGCGAGATATCGGCTCGATCGGCCTTATTTCCAAGCGAAACAATAAACCGTTTTCGACCGATACGTCTCTCCCGGATCCAGTCGAGCGCTCGGGAAATGGGGTTGATTCGGGCTATCGGGAAATCGCTGCGTCTCCAGACAAAAGCCTCCCCGTTTCCGATAGCGAACGCCCCCCTTCCCCAGTTCGCTCCCATCGAGGAAATTACCTGTGTAGAACTGAACGCCCGGTTCTGTGGTCAACACTTCCATCGTTCGTCCACTATGCGGTTCGCCTACGGCAGCCGCCTTCGCGAGTCCGCCCCTTTCATCCGGCCGATCGATCACGAAGTTGTGGTCGTAACCGCCGCCCAACTCGATCTGCTCATCGGATGCGTCTATATCGCTTCCCATCGATTTGGGAGATCGAAAATCGAAGGGACCGTTCTCTACCGAGGCGAATTCCCCAGTCGGAATCAAAGCGGCATCCACCGGAGTGATCGCCAGAGCGTTCAACCGGAGCGTGTGATTAGACACATCGCCCGAACCGTGCCCCGCGAGATTGAAGTAAGCATGCTGTGTCAGGTTGACGATAGTCGGCCGATCCGTTCGCGCTTCGTATTCGATTATCCACTCATTCGCATCCGTGATTCGATATCCCACTGAAACGTCTATGTTTCCCGGATACCCTTCTTCCCCATCTACGCTGCGCCGGGTAAATCGGGCTGCTGCATAATCATCGCCCCGCGTTTCCACTCCATGCCAAGCCTGCTTGTGGAATCCATTGCCACCGCCATGCAAGTGGTTCTCGCCATTGTTTCGCTCCAACAGATAGGTCGATCCTTCCAGTTCGAAGCGCCCCTTGGCGATACGGTTCGCATATCGACCTACCAGCGCCCCGAAGAAGGCATCGCTCGCTTGAAACCCTTCTATCGAATCGAAGCCTAGCAACACGTCGGCGGTACCGCCTTTGGCATCGGGAACATGCAGCTCCATCGCCGTCGCCCCAAACTCGGATACGCGCAGCTTCAGCCCATTTCGATTCTCCAAAACGAATTCTCTCATACCGTTTCCCTACATGTCGGGAATGGCCGCAAGGGGAAGGACAAAAGACCCCGTTCCTCTGAATTCTCTTCCTATTTCGCATCAAGCCCCTAAGAGAATGTCTGTCTGTTTTTCCCTTCAAGCGACGCTATGAGCCGAAAGCCAAACACACTCCTCATCATTTCCGACGAACACCAGAAACAGGTCGCTGGCTGCTACGGAAACCCGCAAGACGTCACCCCGAATCTGGATGCGCTCGCCGCAAGAGGCACCCTATTCTCGCGAGCCTACACAACCTGCCCCATATGCGTCCCCGCCCGCGCATCCCTCGCCACCGGCAAGTACGTTCACGAGATCGGCAATTGGGACAACGCCTTCCCCTACGATGGTTCCGAACGCTCCTGGCATCACGAAGTACGCGATTCAGGCCACACCGTCGATCTGATCGGCAAGCTGCACTTCCGAAGCGAGGAGGACGACAATGGCTTTTCGAAAGAGCACCAGCCCCTTCACGTCGTCAACGGCATCGGCGACCCCTTCGGTTGCCTTCGCGACAATCCCCCCGTGCGTTACCGCCGCGAAGGCATCAACTCCGCGGGAGCCGGCGATACGACCTACCAGCAATACGACAGCCGCAACGCGGACAAAGCAACCGAATGGCTCGCGGAACATGCCGACGACGAAAAACCGTGGGTCCTCTTTCTCTCCTTCGTCTGCCCACACCCCCCTTACAAAGTATCGCAGGAATATCTCGATCTTTTCGATCCGGAAGAACTGCCTCGACCGCCGCAATGGCGCCAGGAGGACTGGCCCACGCACCCGCATTATCAATACATGCGCAAATACTTCGACGCCGAAGAGCAGCATACGGACGCCCAAATTAAAAATCTAATTCACGCCTACTACGGCTTGACCCGTTTTCTCGACGATCAGATCGGGAGAACGCTAGAAAAGCTCGAAGCGCTTGGCCTCGACTCCAATACCCGAGTCATCTATTCTACCGATCATGGCGAGTGCCTATCCGCTCGCGGGCTTTTCGGCAAATTTACCCACTATGAAGAGTCGGGCGGTATACCGATGATCATGGCCGGTCCTGGCGTTCCCCAAAATGCGGTCTGTCGCACGCCTGTCTCCCTTTTGGATATTCACGCGACGATCTACGACTCTCTCGAGCTCGACGCGCCGGTCCACCGGAATGCTCGCTCATTGGTGGAGCTCGCCAATTCGGACGAGCAAGAGCGATACGTGTTCGGCGAATACCACGCCCTCAATAGCGAGAATGGCTCCTTCCTCCTCACCGACAATCACTACAAATTGATTTACCACGCCCATCAGTCCCCTCAGCTCTTCGATCTAGTTGCGGATCCAGACGAGACAATCGACTTGTCGTCGAATTCCGACTACGCGGAAGCGCTGGACCGAATGATCGGCGCATTGCGGGATATTTGCGATCCGGAAGCCGTCGACGCCCAAGCCAAGGCTGACCAGAGGGCCCTCGTCGATCGATTCGGCGGTGAACGGCAAGTCAGGGAACGCGGCTTTTTCGAGAATTCGCCCGTCCCGGGAGAAAAGCCCGCTTTCAAAAGCTAGACCGCTTCGGACCTGCTCGACGCCAAAGGCATTCGGAATCGCAAGTCTACGCTTGAGCCAATACGCGTTCGATCGCCTTTTTCTCCCTCTCGTCCATTCCCTCTTTATCAGGTACCGCCGTTTTCGGGTTGGCCTCTTCTCTAGGCTTCATACCAATCGGCGGCTCTCCATTGTGATCGTCTTCCCCGGGTTCATTCTTGGGGAAGTCTTCTTGGGCGCGAACAAGTCGGGCCAGGATCTTTCCCAGCTTTGGACTCACGTTCGCAATCGTTTCGTTCTCATTCATACTAGTTACTCTTAGATCCGCGCATCGGATGGCATCGATCGGAACAGAAGCGAACTCGTCAGTCGGAGTTCGCGATTGATGGCTAAGGATGTATTCGCATGGGCGATGGAGCATCCAATCGCCAATGACAGTATCCAATGCGCTAAGAATCCAACACGTGTCGACCAGCCGCTAAATAAGGCGGTTCTTGGACAATCACGATTCATATAGGAACGCATAACAATAATGGTATAATAATGGGTATGACCTTTGTCATCGCCGTTCGGATCGATTCCCCAATTGCGTTCTGCTTTCCCGAGAGCATTCACAAGCTTTTAATACGCGTTCGGCGCGATTCCCGGATGGGCGCTCAAGGGTCGCCCAGTCTCTTAGCGTAAGATAACGGACCTCAAAATAGGGAACAGCGCCTAGACCCATTAGAGTCGCTCCAAAATCCTCATTCGATCGCTCGCATCGAACATTGCGTCGCCTGCCGTCGAGCGCTTGCCTGATCCCATGAATTTCTCCTTCGCCACCGCTCAGACCATTCGATTCGGGCCCGGGGCCGCAAAGGAACTCGCCTCCTTGATCGATAAGGAGGTTCGGACAATATTCGTGGTCACCGGATCGAATCCAGATCGCCATCGAGGGCCTTTGGAATTGCTCGAACGCAATGGTGCCACCCTTCACACGTTCTCGCAATGCGGCGAACCCGACATTGCTTCTATCAGCGAGGGCGTCGCCGCGGCTCGATCGCTCGAGCCGGATCTGGTCATTGGAATCGGCGGAGGCAGCGCCATCGATGCGGGCAAGGCCATCGCCGCTCTGGTCCCCAATCCAGGCGAGCTACTGGACTACTTGGAAGTCGTAGGGCGAGGACAGGCCCTAGAACGCTCCTCGCTCCCTTATATGGCCGTTCCCACTACTGCCGGTACCGGATCCGAAGCGACTCGCAATAGCGTTATTGGCGTACCCGAGGCGGGGGTCAAAGTCAGCCTTCGCTCGGCGAGCATGCTGCCGCGGTGGGCAGTCGTCGATCCCGAGCTAACTTACGAACTTCCGCTCCAGATCGCCGCCTATACTGGAATCGATGCCCTAACCCAAAATCTAGAAGCCTTCCTCTCAGCCAAGGCGAATCCCCTCTCCGACGCGATCGCGCGCGAGGGGCTCATCCTGTCCGGTCGCTCGCTTCGCAAAGCCTGCGACCAAACCGTGGACCATGATGCGAAAGCGGATATTTGCATCGCCAGTCTCTGCGGGGGTATCGCCCTAGCCAATGGGGGCCTCGGCGCCGTTCACGGATTCGCAGGCCCAATCGGAGGGATGATCGACGCCCCCCACGGAGCCCTTTGCGGCAGCTTGTTGCTTTCGGTCTGCCGAGCGAATTTCGAAACGATAAAACGCCGCGAACCCAACGGACCCTCCTCAGCCAAGTTCGACGAAGCGGCCCGCCTGCTCACTGGCAACCCGGAAGCGAAAGGCACCTACGCGATGGCTTGGCTCGAATCCCTCGTCACCGAACTCCCTCTGCCTACTTTGACTGAGCTTGGGTTCTCCCCCGACCAGATACCCGAAGCGGCAGAGAAGGCGCTTCGAGCCAGCAGCATGCACGGCAATCCCATCGAACTCTCCAAAGCCGATCTGCGGGAGATTCTAGACGAGGCCCTGGGGTCGAAATGGAGTTAAAACGCGACAATTTTGCCCGTCTCTTCCACCTCGACGCGAATGCCATCGATAAAAGGAGGAACACCGCCTCGATCGTAATTGGCGGCGGATTCGACATAGACTTTGATCACCGAGGATCCATTCGCTCCGACTCCGATGCCATGGCCCACGACACCGCGGGTCTCTAGCAAACGATCTGACATTCTTCGCTGAGCTGCGTTCGCTGACCGCATATTGGCGCCAGCCGGAGAATTCGAAGTTTCCCCATCCAGTTGGGCGCTGGAGCTCTGAGCGTTTGTCCCGACCATAGAAAGGTTCCAAATAGACAGTACATCGTCGATGGGGTTAGCGATGGCCGTACGACTGCTGCCCGCGTAAAGCAATCCTACCGCACGGGGGCTTTCGGCTACATCTTCGACCATTAGCGAACCCGAATCACCGCCTGCAAGAAACCTGCTTCCCTTATTTTCGACGACAATTTGATTGGTGAATGTCGCCGTTCCAATGGGTTGGCCTGCGCATTCATCCTCGTACGCAACTCGTATCGTGGCAGCCACGCCGCTCACTCGGCTCGTAGTGAATCCAGTCGTACGGCCGCTCTTCTTGACACGCTGTCTCGGGGAGGCCTCGACTGTTGACGAAGATATCGGCCCGATACCCAATATCGAGCCCGTCATATCTACCACCGCTTCGTCAACCAACGCAATCGCGGCGTCCACGTTCCCATAGTCGTAATATTCGTTATCATCAATCTGCGATCCGACGAGCGGCAGAGCCGCGTGGGCAAAGTCTGCCACGGCTGTACCATTCGCCTCGATACAGCCAAGATCTATCAATGCAGGATGAATAATTATCGGGTGACTCACCGATGTTTTTCCGTTCCCGCCGAGAACAACATCGGACGCCAGCACATGGAAATTGCTCAAAATGTAGGTTTCCACCCCATTGGTTACGAGCGCTCCTAAGGTACCGCCACAGCAATATCCATTCGCGAAATCCGCCCCTAATCCGCCCGAAGTTCCCATTTCAATGAGGCTAGGCAACTGGGAGTCTTTGTGGTCTTGAGGACTGGTCGTTTCAGAACCGCTATCGCCGCCGTCGTCGCCTCCTCCGTCTTTATTGGGACCTTTGCCAGGAGGTGGAGGAGCGAAAAGCAACGTTGAACTAGCAAAGCAAGCGATACTGCAAAGGGAGGTACGTAGGGTCATAGTCAAATTGAATCAAAAGACGGAAAGAAACAAAGCGGGATCGGCTCCACAAAGGCTCCAATCGGCAGTTTCGAGTAAAGGACCTTCAAGTGCTAGCGCAAATCAGGGAAAATGCAATCCGCAAATACCCTCTCCAAGCCTCGCGAAAATGAATTAGAGCATTAGCTCTAGTGGAATTTCTAACGATCCGCCTGAGCCAGACCGTCAACCGGGTCATCCGCCGCCTCGAAAAAGCCAATGAACATCTCGTCCCAGGATTGCTGGCCGAAAAAGACGCGTTTGCGATAATCCGGATTGGCCGGATTGGCAGCGGAGTTGTCAAAGGAACCAGTCACCATGAGCCAGCTGCCGGCAGGAACGCGAAGCGGTTCTTTCAAGTAATAGCTGAACTGCCAATTAAAGTCGTAGCGCGGCACATGGAGCAGCGTTTCGCGCTTTCCGTTTGGCAGCAGCAGCTCGTAGCGCATCCACTTGCCTCGAAAGTGCATGTGAGGAAATAGGCCGTAAAGGGTGGCTGGCTTCTTGAATGCGTAGGTCGCCGTATGCCGGGCATCCTCCAATCCTGGGGGAATGTCCAACTCCGTATTGATCGCGCTGCGCGTCTCCGCGTTTCGCTCAACGGGTCCATCGGCGAGGTACAAAGCGATTTCCGTTTCGTCGAACTGCTCCGTACCGTTGGTCGTGTAGTGCATTTCTATGGTCAACTTGGCATTCGCCGGCAAACGTTTGGCCACGCCTTCCGGATATTCTAGCGGGCTCGCTCCCGGCGCCCAGCCAATGAAAAAGTCGCCCTTGTCCGACCCGCGGCTACCCGGCCGCTTCACGTATAAAATAACATGATGCACCACCGCTCGGTTCCCTGGCTTGATGTCCATCCCGCTCAACCAAACGTCTTCCTCGAAGGGGTTCTCCACGACCAAGTGCCGATAAGGCTCTATTCCCGTGGCCTTGATGCGCTGTTTTTTGGGGAGCTCCAGAATTGCATCCGGCTCGCCCAATTCCCAGTCTCCAATGGCAGGTAGCGGCTCCGTCAAGGGATCCGCCCCATCCCCTCTGGGAGATCCGGCCTGGATCCATTGGATTAATGTTTGAGTTTCTTCGCGCGTCAACGCGTGGCCTTCATGAAAGTCTCCATAATCTGGATGCGGGTCCCAAGGCGGCATGCGGCGCGTCAACAGGACCTCCTCCATCATATCCGAGTAGTTCGTCAACTTGCGGTGACTCGACATGCTCCAAGGGGCAATCCCTCCCGAACGATGACATTCCACGCAATTCTCCTTGAGCACCGGGGCCACTTTAGTCGCATAATCGGGAGCCTCGCCCTGGGGGCTCACCCGGGCAAATGAAATACGACATCCTCGCGCTCGCGTGCGGGCTTGGGCAATCGGTTCGCCCGCCAGAAACTGGCCCAACGCGTCACTCAAGAAATGCTCGGAAGCAGTCGGACGCTCCGCTCCTTCGCCAAATTGATTGTCCACCGCTCCCTGATAGAATACCTCCCAGGTCGAAGTATCGATCGCCACGACTTCAGCAGTCCGATTTACTCCATACGACAAGGCGACGGACTGCTTTGAATCCATGAGATAGGGAATATGATTCAGTCCAAGCTGCCGCGCTTCCCTGCTAACCTCTTGCTTTTCTTCGTTCGCGTAGGCATTAACCACCCAGAAGTCTACCCCTTGGCGTTCGTACTTGCGCTTCAGCGCCTTGTACGAGGACACGCTCTTCCGGGCAATCGGGCACCCCGTCCCCGTAAAGAATAGGACGACCGCCTTTCCTTTCGCTCGATAGAGCTCGTGATTCCGGTCGTTCAGATCCACTAAATTGAAGTTCGGCACTTCTCTGGCGCTCGTAAGCAATGTCGTCAATGAGATACTTAATAGAGCAATGACCCCTTTAGCTATCCGATGCATACCCCCTTTAAAACCGGTTTCTTCTTCCATTGTCGACCATTTTCAATCCGCTTTAGACGTCCCGTAGACGACCATTCATAGCCCTCTAGAACTCGGCCACGAGTATCCGATTGCCAAGCCGCGCTCGATTGGTTCTGATTCGACTTCTTCCAGCCACTAAACCCAATAGCCCTACAAATTATGGCCACTACCGATAATTGCGTATCCATTCACCCATACTTTTCCATAAAAGATGGAAAGACTTCCGAGGCTCACGCCTATTTGGAACGATTCGTCGAGCTCACCAAATCCGAGTCGCTCTGCCTTTACTACGGTTTTAGCCTAACCGAAGGCGAAATGCACTGTCGCGAAGGCTATACGGGAGCCGAAGGACTACTCGCCCACCTCGAAAACGTCGGGGCTCTCTTGGGCGAATTTCTAGAGAATGCCGCCGACCTCAATCGACTGGAAGTTCACGGAACCTCCGAAGAGCTGGCAAAGCTCAAGGAACCGCTCGCCCCATTTTCACCCAAATATTTCACGCTCGAATACGGCATTCGCAACTAATCGCTTGAGCGAGTTGGTCTTTCGACTCGCCCACCTCCAGGCGATCGCTTGCGCGAACCAAGTTGTCTCCAGGATCCTCCGTTTCATGAATCACCCATTTGCCTATGAATTCTAGAGTCCTGCCGCTTGTCTTCGCGACCGCTCTTTTCGCAAGCCCCTCGATCTGGGCCCGCGAGTCCTCTGCTCCCGTAGAAGGCCTTCACAGCGCCACCCCACGCGTTCACGCGCTTGTCGGAGCCGATATCGTAGTGTCGCCCCAAAAGCGTATCAGCGACGGCGTGATCGTTCTCCGCGATGGGTTGATCGAATATGTCGGCGATCAACCGAACATACCTGCCGATGCCCGCGTTTGGGATCTAAAAGGCAAGACTCTCTACCCTGCTTTCATCGATGCGTACTCTCACTACGGCATGCCGGAAGGCCTCAAACCATCGAAACGAGGGGGGCCTCCATCAAACCCTGTCGCCACTCCCTCTCAAGCGGGCCCCTCCTACTGGAACCCGCTCGTCACGCCTGAACGGGATATCGCGCTGCACTTCAAGGCAGGCGTCAAGGACGCGGAAAAGCTTCACGACCTGGGCTTCGGCTCCGTAGCCACATTTCCAGGACGCGGTATCTTCAGAGGACAAGGCGCCGTCGTATCCCTGAACGGCAAACCCATCAACCAAGCGGCCATCGCTTCTCAAAGCGCTCAGCACATCGCTTTCGAGCTCGCTCGTCGATCCGACACCGGAGCGTCCTCCTACCCGACCTCGCTCATGGGCTGCATCGCTCTCATTCGTCAGGCATTCTACGATGCTCAATGGCAGGCCAAGATGGAAACCGCCTACCGGAAGCGCCCCGACAAGATCGAGCGCCCCACGCTCGATGCCGCCTTGTCGTCGATGCAAGCGCTTGCCAGCGGCGGCCAGATCGCCCTTTTCCAGGCTTGGGACGAGCTGGACTATCAACGGATTGCCGGAATCGCCGACGAATTTTCGATCGAATACGCCATCCTTGGCAATGGCTTCGAATACCGCCGCAGCGGCATTCTAGAGGACATGGGCGCCACGTTTATACTGCCCTTGTCCTTTCCCAAAACGCCGCGAGTCGAGCGGGTCGACGCCGCGCTCGATTTCTCTCTCGAACAACTTCAGCATTGGGATTTCGCTCCCTCCAATCCCGCGTTTCTCGAGTCCAAGGGAATCGAGTTCTGTCTAACGAGTCATTTTCTACCCGACCCAGGCAAGGATTTTTGGAAGAGCTTGCGAACCGCGATCAAGCGCGGGCTCTCCGAAGAAACTGCCCTCGCCTCCCTGACGACGAACCCGGCAAGACTGTACGGTCTCGAGGATCGCTTAGGCGCTTTGGAACCCGGCAAGATCGCCAACATCATCGTCGCTGACTCCGATCTATTTTCCGACGAAAAGGCGAAGATCGAGTCCATGTGGATAGATGGCGATCCCATCGAGAAGAAAGCCGCTCGCCAGCTCGACCTGGAGGGCGAATGGACCTTCGAGTGGGATGGCGCCCCCGGTTTCCCCAAAGGAACCATCGAAGGTTCGCCCTCCAAGTGGACTCTTGTCGTAGGCGAGACCAAGATACCGCTCGCCGTTTCCGAAATGGAGGCCCTCGCCTTAGTCGATCAGAACATCCTCTCGATCGAGGAAGAAGGGCTCGCTCGCCTGCAAGCGAGCGTCATCGACGATCGCCTTCAAGGTTCAGGCCAATTGGCGAACGGCACGCCGTTTTCATGGCGTGGCGAACGGGCCGCGACCAGCATCGAAGAATCGGGCGAGACCGAAGGCGCGGAGAAGGCGAACAAGCCGGATTCGATTCCCGAACTCGAGTTCGCTCGCTATCCTGCCGGAGCGTTTGGAGTCGCCGAACGCGCTACGCCGGAGACGCTTCTCATCCGCAATGCCACGGTTTGGACTGCCGGGTCGGAAGGAACGCTGCAAAACGCCGATGTACTGATCAAGCAAGGACGCATCGCGAAAATCGGTTCGAATTTGAAGGTGCCCAAGAACGCGCTCGAAATCGACGCGAATGGCAAGCATGTCACGCCGGGTCTCATCGACTGCCACTCCCACATGGCCATGAGCCGCGGAGTTAACGAAGCGGGCAGCGCCACCACCGTGGAAGTCCGGGCCCGAGACATCATCAATCCCGTCAACATCAACGTGTACCGCCAGTTGGCTGGCGGACTTACC
The DNA here is from genome assembly GCA_965655705.1 of Candidatus Pelagisphaera sp. Classification (GTDB taxonomy): domain Bacteria; phylum Verrucomicrobiota; class Verrucomicrobiia; order Opitutales; family Opitutaceae; genus Pelagisphaera. Next base: position 29,464 of record CBFHHM010000003.1, on the reverse strand, counting down.
ACGGCCAACTTGCTTCACGGATCCGCCAATCCCATGGGCGGACAAAGCCAAGTCATCAAGCTCCGCTGGGGAGAGGATGCGGATGCATTCGTATTCAAAGGAGCGCGACCCGGCGTTAAGTTCGCCTTGGGCGAAAACGTAAAGCAGAGCAACTGGGGCGATCGCTACACGACTCGCTATCCCCAGACCCGCATGGGCGTGGAACAGTTCATGAGAAGCCAGTTTCGAGCGGCGGAGGACTACGAACGCCGATGGAAGGATTTCGAAGCGGGCCGCGAACTCGCTCCGCCACGCAAGAACATCCGCATGGAAGCCACACTTGAAATTCTCAAAGCGAATCGCGACGTTCACATTCACTCCTATCGCCAAGACGAGATTCTCATGTTCGTCCGCCTCGCTCAGTCGCTGGGACTCAAAGTCGCCTCCTTTCAGCACATACTCGAAGGCTACAAAGTCGCCGATGCCATGGTCGAAATTAACGCGGGCGGCTCCACCTTCTCCGATTGGTGGGCCTACAAGTTCGAGGTCTTCGACGCCATCGCCTACAACGGGGCCATGATGCATCGTCAGGGCGTCTTGACCTCATTCAACTCGGACGACGCGGAATTGGCGACCCGCATGAATACGGAAGCCGCCAAGGCGGTCAAATACGGTCAACTCTCCGAAGAGGAAGCGCTCCAATTCGTCACTTTGAATCCCGCAATTCAGCTTGGAATCGAAGACAGAGTCGGTTCGCTGGAGGTTGGCAAAGATGCAGACTTCGTCATCTGGAACGACCATCCGCTATCGACCTATGCGGCAGTCGAGCAAACTTGGATCGATGGCATCAAGCGATTCGATCGCGACGAGCACTTGGAACGCATGCAAGCGGATGCCGCGGAACGAGAAGGCCTCGTACAAAAAGCGCTCAAACTCCGCATGAAGGACCTAAAGCTCAATCCCCCGGCAAAGAAACCGGATCCGTCGCCACCTCCAGTTGCGATGCACTTCCAAGGGCTCTCGAACGCTCATGGCCATGCCCATGCGCACGATCACGATTCCCACTGGGAGTGGATTTACCACGATGGCACGGTCCACTACAGCTGCTCAGGACTAGAAGAGGAGGGCCATTAAGATGACTGACCTCAATCGCAACTCACGCCGTTCGATGAATACGCTATCAAAATCCGGAATCTCTCTCGTTACCGCCCTCGGCATCCTAGCGATGGCCGCCTTCGCTCCACAAGCGATCGCGCACGACAGCATCCCAGGATCAAAGCAAAGCCGCCCTATTCTCCTCTCCAACGCGGACGTCTACACGGTAACTCAAGGCGTTATCGAAGAAGGCGATCTTCTTTTCGACCAGGGAAAGATCGTCGAAATCGGCAAGAATTTAGATGCGCCTGCCAACGCCGAAGTCATCGACCTGAAGGGCAAGCGGATCTATCCAGGATTCATATCGGCCAATTCTACGCTGGGCTTGGTGGAGATCAACGCGGTCCGGGCCACCCGCGACTACGCCGAATCAGGCTCGATCAATCCGAACGCTCGCTCCGCCACAGCTATCAATCCGGACAGCGAACTGATACCGGTCACCCGAGCTAATGGCGTATTGGTTTCGCACGTACTTCCCCAAGGCGGACTTATCAGCGGTTCTTCGACCGTCGTTTCATTGGAAGGCTGGACCATCGAGGAGATGGCCCTCGAAACCCAGGCGGGCATCCATATTCGTTGGCCGCGTTCGCCTCGCGATCCGGATTTTCACCCCGACGCTCCATCGAGCTTCAATGCGACCAAAGCGGAAGAGAGCTATCAAGAGAACATCCGCAAATTGGATACAGTCATTGAAGATGCTCGGGCTTTTCGGAAGGCCCTGAAAAACGACCCAGAAAGCATCGACGTGGATCTTCGCTGGGAGTCGCTCATTCCCCTGCTGGAAAAAAGGATTTCCGCTTTCGTTTCCGCGACGCGCGTACGAGAAATTCGAGATGCGGTCCACTGGGCCGCTCGCCAAGATCTTCCCATAGTCATCTTCACTGGCAGCGACGCCTGGCGGGCGGCCGATACGCTAAAGGCAAACAACGTTGGAGTCATTCTCAACAACGTGAATTCCTTGCCCATGCGCCGGTGGGAATCCTATGACGTCGCCTTCGCTAACGCTGCCTTGCTCCATAAGAAGGGCGTACGTTTCGCCATCGCGTTCGGGGGAGGCGGACCGACCTCTTCCAACGAACGCCACCTTCCCTATGAAGCCGCGAAGGCGGCCGCCCACGGACTGCCGCGCGACGAGGCGTTGAAAGCCATTACAATCTATCCCGCTCAGTTGCTGGGCGTCGACGATCGCGTCGGTTCGCTGGAACCGGGAAAACGAGCCACCTTGTTCATCTGCGATGGCGACCCCCTCGATCTACGCTCCCAAGTTTCGGGAGTCTACATCGACGGCCGCGAGGTCGACCTTTCGTCGCGACACACCTTGCTCTACGAAAAGTACAAAAAGAAGTACGAATAGATCCGTTCGCGATCATTCGTTCGCGGCCGATCTCCGAGCGGCCATTTCGCAAACGCAGCCTATGCGAACATTGAAGCGGCCTCGCAACGCCTATGCGGCTCGCCCTGCGTTTGAATCGTCCCCCTCTCTTCGGCCTGGACGGCCAAGCCGCAAAGTATCCACAACAACGAGCGGAATCATTTCACGCATCCAAAGCAAATCAACCGATCAGCCAAAGGCCAATCCTGTCCCTATTCGTCGATTTCGTTCTTCGCCAAAATCGTCGCTTTTTCGATGAAGATCCAGCCGTCCTCGAAGCCCACGGTGTATTCCATTATGGAAACGATTCGCTCATCCCTTCCCAGGTAGTCGATCGTGTTGTCTTCTTGCACGCTCACGATCGCTCGGCGACCGGGCTCCGTGATTTCGACATCCGTCACGCTCGAATACACGCGAATCTCCTTTGCGCGCCGAAAGACATCCCGCACGAAATCCAAGTAATCGAATCGATTGGTTCGCCCCATAGGGCCACCATAGGCATCCGACTTGTCCTGAGAATAGAATCCAGGAGCGTAAAGGTCTTTGTATATTTCGAAATTGCGATCGTTAGCCGCCTCATCCGAAGTCGCGAACATTTCAATAATTGCCTGGTGATCGAATTGATCCGCAATGAAGCCATAACCGCTCTGAGTCGTTTCGCATGAACTCAAGACCAAGGCGAATAAGGGAAGCCACAAAATCGCCAAATACCTCATCCCTATACGCTTGCGCGAATCATCGGATAGCTCAACTCCAATCTACAACTGAGCGACCGCTCCAGTGAATAACATTCTTCCCATAACCCCAAGGCTGGCGGGAGAGAAAAGTGGAGCCGCCCATCGGATTTGAACCGACGACCTATTCATTACGAGTGAATTGCTCTACCAGCTGAGCTAGGGCGGCATCCAGAGTGCGGGATCGTGCTCGGCCGAAAACGAAAGGCAAGCAGAAAAAACCGCCTCAACGCCGCCTGAAAAACCCCTCCTCTCGGAGGAGAGATCGTCTCGTCTGACTCCACCATTCGGACATCCCCGATCCCCAAATAGCGTTCCCTGCGCGAAGATTATTGCCCCCGCCGCAAACCGCCCTTTGCTGGACCCTCGTGACCCATTCAGGCAAATCCATTCGCTTTCACAGCCAAAACATTCACCTCGACTCCGGGGAGCTCGTCGAAGGCGAAGTCGTTTGCTGTCCCGGAGAAGCCCTCGAGGTCAATCTCGGAACTAAATCGCCCAACAGTATCGAACTCCCCGATACCGCTCACATCGCTCTCGGCCGCGTCGACCCTCACGTCCATTTTCGCGAATCGGTCGAGCCGACGCGCGAAGAAGTCGAGGAACACGGCCCCGAAGGAAACGATTACGAAGCGCTCATCGCCTCCATCCGGGCTGCCAATAGCCAGTACTCCGTGCGCTCCGGTTGCCTTTCCGCCCTCAAAGGCGGGGTCAGTATCGTCGGCGCCATGGGCAATACGCCTTGGGGTCCCGTCGGTCGCTACCGTCACCAACGCTCTCAGGCTCACTACACCCAGCAAGGTCTCATCCCCATCATCGTCTGGCCACGCATGGAACCGGGGGTCGCGCCCATACTCGGACACGAGGGCAAGGATTTCGGTTCGACCTTTGGCGGTTCCGGCCTAACCGGCCAGGCTCGACACGATATGTACGAGCTCTGGAAAGGCCAAGCCGTTTCCTATCACAACGATCAGGCTCGAACCGATGAGAGCCTCGAAGCCTTCAAAGCGCGCGTTCAGCCGGACATACGCCTCTTGCACCACGAATACTTCGACGGTTCCACCGTTCTGGCCTGCCAACAGGAGACCATGAATCTCGCGGAAGAGGTAGGCGTATCCAGTCTTCTCGCGCGCCACATTCCGACTGGCCCAGCGCTTCAGCAAATTCTCGACCGAGCCAAAGACGCTTCCCTCAAACTGCCCGCCGAGGTGGGACTGGACTACGTCTATTGGTGCCGCGAACGCCTCCTGACTCAAAAAGAAGAGATCGCTCTCATCAACTATCGGCGCCCGGCTCACCCCAGCCGCGAAGACCAGCTCGCCTTGATCGAATTGACCCGCGACTCGGTTCGCAATGGCTACTCTGTATTCTTCGGTACGGATCACGCCCCGCATGCCAAGCAAGCCAAGGCGTTCAAGAATGGTCTGCCCGGCAGCCCTGGCACCCGCAACATCGAGCACAGCCTGCAATATTACAACGAACTCCGTAACCGATACGACTACACCTGGAACGATATCGATCGACTCGCTTCCATCAACCCCTCCCAGCACGTCAGCCAATTCTTCCCGTTTCCCTACGAAATCGGGGCCATGAAGACCGGGGCCATGGCCAATCTCGCCATCTTCGAGCCAGACGCCGCTTACGCCGTCGATGAGGCATCCCTTGCCGCTCAGCTCGAGGACCCCGAATACCACAGCGCAATGGCCGGCGAGCAGGGACTCCGTGGGCGCTCTCTCTACACAGTCGCCAACGGACGCGTCTTCGATGTCCAATCGGAGGTTAAAGCCCTGAACTAAAGCGGATTAGACCTAGCGGCCCAATTTTGTCAAAATTCACATTGACGAGGGAGAGACCGCTCCTATTGTCCCAGACTTCTTCCAGAGTCCGCTCGACGGACAGGAGAACGGCGAGATAGCTCAGTTGGTAGAGCAGAGGACTGAAAATCCTTGTGTCCCCGGTTCGATTCCGGGTCTCGCCACCATTTCGTTTCAATGCGCTCCTAATGCCAGGGAGCGTTTTTTTTGTTCGAACCAAGCCACGATGTCTCGCTAGCGCTCGAGAGTCGTCGCCTCCCTCCTCTCACTTGTTCCCCTAAGGCTGGACTGGCCTGGGTTAACTTTTCAGCGCGCCTTGTCTCGCTCGGATACTTCCTTGAACTCAGGAGCGCCTTTCTGCGGCACCCACTGCGAAAGTTCTTCAATGATCCCCTGGTGAGCGGGATCGCCGGCTAGGTTGTGGAATTCGTCTTGATCAACGCGGTGATCGTACAGTTCCTTGGCGCCATCTTCATAGGCGATCAGACGCCAGTCCCGCGTACGTATGGAGTGGTTGCCGTAATAGGCCGACGTGATGGCCGGCTGGTCCCGCGGGGTCGCGGGGTCCTCGAGTTGGGGAACGAGGGAAACGCCTTCGAGGTGGGGATTCTCGGACGCCTGGCAAAATTCAACCAGGGTCGGGAAAATATCGATCAGGCTGGCCGGTTCCGGGCATGCTTCGCCAGGCTTGATACCTGGTCCGGCAATCAGTAGGGGAACCCGCGTGGATTCTTCCCAGAGGGTACGCTTGGCCCAATGCTGTTTCTCGCCCAGGTGGAAACCGTGATCGCTCCACAGAACGACTACCGTATTATCGGCATGGGGACCGGAATCCAAGGCATCCAAAACGACGCCTACGCAATGATCGACGAAACTGATGGAAGCGAGGTAGGCCTGGGTCATGCCTCGCTGCTTGCGATGCTCGAGCACTTCGACATGCTTCGGGGCAACGGCATAGTCGTTGATGCTCAGGAAATTCTTGGGCAGATCCTCAAGGTCGGAAATCGGATTGTCGGGCAGCCCCAGCCTTACGGCATCGTATAGGTCGAACCATTTGGGCGGGACATAGAGTGGCACGTGCGGGCGAAAGAAACCAACCGACATGAAGAAAGGCTTATCGAAGTTTTCCCGAAGCGCTTTGGCTGCGTTTTCCGCCAATTGAAAATCCGCCATCTCGGCATCGTTTTCCGGATACGCTCCCCAATCCCAGGCCCTGCTCCAACCAGCGGGCAGATTCATCATCTCCTTTGGCCTAGCTCCTTTTTCGCGCCCGAGGGACCGGTCCACGTCGCTGGCCAACCGCCCCCGAAAGCCGTGGTGCAGCACCTTGCCCCCTACCATCGTGTAGTAGCCGTCATCCTTGAAGTGTCGCTGAATTGTGGACACGTCTTTCAAGGCGGGCAATTCCTCGTAAGCCGGCCCAAGTTCATAACTCCCGTGGGTCGTCGCCGCGACGCCCGACATCACGCTTACCCGCGATGACGAACAGACCGGGATCGCGCAATGGGCGTTGGCGAAAACGCGTCCTTGCTTTGCCAGCCGATCCATATGAGGCGTCAGCGCTTGCGGGTGGCCTCCGAGGAAACCCGTCCAGTCATTGAGATCGTCGATGCTAATCATCAAGACGTTCGGCCTGCTCGAATTCTGCGCCTGCGCTTCTAGAAACGGGATGCTTGCGAGAAGAACGATTAGTAGGGTTCGGATATTCACGAGAAATCTTCTTTTAGGGTTATTGGGAGAGCACGAGCTTCGTTCTCGTTTTTCAAGGTGAAGCCCCCGCGAGAGAGAGCTCGCCAAAGGACACTGGCGCGCTTAATTTCTGAAAGCTACCTGATAGAAGAGAACGCATACAGATGTATCCATGTAGACAAGTCCAATAAGCTGACAATGAAGATATCATGGCATATTCCTTCGAATGAATTAAGTAAATGCGAGACACCCCATAATGGGCGCGGAGACTCTCATAGCGCATCCGCTCCAAAGCGGATCGACGGACGCTCAGGCGACCCTCCCACACCCAAGTTCGAAGCACGGGAAGTCGCGTCATCATTTATTACGTTAAGCAACCCGGGCGATCTATTCGTTCGGAAGAGAATCCCCCAGGTTTTCGCTTTCAGCCCTTTTGCGGGGCGGTGAAGATCTCTTCGATACTGGTTTCAAACACGTCAGCGAGGGCGAAAGCCAGGGCAAGGGATGGATCGTGCTTGCTGGTTTCCACCGCGTTTATCGCTTGCCTGGATACGCCTATCCTTTCCGCGAGCTCAGCCTGCGACCACTTCCTTTCGGCTCTCAAGACACGTAGCTTATTCTTCATCGTTTGCCCCCCACAGCAAGATCTGCAAAACTAAGCCGTGACCGCCAAAGACCACTGGCATAAGCCAGGCAAGGCTAATGGACGGTATGTCCAGCTCAAACGCGAGCAGTCCATGCCCGAAGCATAAGAAGCTTACAATACCGATCGTCCATAGAAAGGCCTCGCCAGTCATGCGTTGCATAAATTCGTCCATCGCCCGGTATTTTTTCACATAGGCCCAAAGAGCATAGAACAGCGGCGCGACCGGAGCGAGGATCGCAATCACTTTGATTGCAAAGGAAAGTTCATAAAGCTCGAGCGCCAATGTGCGGGCCCCCATGATTAGCAAGAAAGCCAACATCGTTAAGCCAAATTCTCGCATGAATCTCTTCTCGATTTGTTTCGTTTTATTAGTCATTCAATTTTTCCCTGATTTGTGGGCTCTTAGATTGTTTCGTATTTTTTATGTCATCTACCTGTGACATAATGTAAGGTTTTCCTGACATTCTAATTATGTCAAGTAAACCTTACAAAAAGAATGGCATTTTCGATTATTTCGGTCTGACAAGGCCGCTGATCGGAGATGGCTTAGTTTCTTGATAGTGGGCCCAGCACTAGATTAATCCGATGCATGGCCACCTTGAGAAGCCTCCCAGCGCGTGGCATTCTCAAGGTAACGGACTCGATCCGATTGCATCCCCACCCCAATCGGAATAATGGCTCTGCGCCATATTTCAGCGTTCGCTTCGATCAAGTCGCTCCCACTGTACGCGGAATCCACAGCGAGCAAGAAGGCTACCGATGAATTGCCTTCTCCAGAGATGGGCCCGCCAGCGACTCCTGACCTACTCCGGTCGAAAATGACTGGTGACGACGACGCGAGTTGCAGAATTTGATCGTCGATTGCGCATAATTCATTGGGGCCGATATACTGGATACTGATTATTGACAGTTCCGAGCCTATAGCGGCTCCTCCCATTTCTCGAATGGCCAATCCCCTTCCTTGCGGATATTGAGACTCGGCGGACAGTCGTATTGGTTTCTTAGACGCACGAGCTCTCTTTTAAGCGCCGCGATAATCGCCTTATTCTCTGGGATGTAATACTGACTAATCATTTCCTGGGGATCTTTCTTCAGATCGAAAAACTCCCACTCGTTTTTGGTGGGGTAATAGATCAATTTATGACGTCCATCAGTGACTCCATACTGCGGGTACACGTGATGGTTCGCCATTTCGAAGTACTGGTAAAGAAAGGTCTTCCTCCAGTCGTCCGGCGTTTCCCCTTGCAGGACCGGGACGATGCTTTCGCCCTGGACCTCTTTGGGGATTTCGATTCCCGCGATGTCCAGGAAGGTTCCGGCGATGTCAATATTGGATACGATGTCCGTGTCGTTCACAACGCCCTCTTCGACCACTCCTGGCCAATGAACGATAAACGCCGTCCGCAAGGATTCTTCGTACATGAAGCGTTTATCGAAAAATCCATGCTCTCCCAGAAAGAACCCATGATCGGCCATGTAGATGACAATCGTATTGTCCGCTAAATCATTTTCTTCCAGAAACGTCCGAATTTTGCCCACGTTTTTGTCAATGCCGGCCCCCGATGCTAAGAAGTTCTTGAGGAGCGCCTGATACTTGAAGCGAGAGAGCTCTTTGCTCGGATCGTTCCACTCCAGGTTCATGGCCTCGAACGGCTTTCGATACTTCGAGCGGTAGGCATCCCAAGCCGTTCTCTGAGCAGAATTCAGTTGGCCGAGTTCGCCCGGATCGCCGATCAACAGCCCCTGCTTCAAGTCTTCGTACAAGGTTAAGGTTTGATCGCGTATCGCCGAACCGCGATACGAAAAGTCATCGAATAAATTGGAGGGTTCCGGAATCTCAACATCGTCGTACAGGTCGTATTCTTCCGGACCGGGACACCAACCGTGATGGGTCGCCTTGAACTGGGACATCAACATGAACGGCTTGCTTTTATCGCGGCCATTCTTCAGCCATTCGATACTCAAGTCTCCAACGATGTCGGAATTATAACCCGTCACGGTACGCTCGCTCTTTTGCCCCTCCGAATCGCCTCTCAGCAAGAGCGGATTGTAATACCGCCCCTGCCCTCTCATAACATCGAAGTAGTCGAAGCCGGTAGGAGTCGATTTCAGGTGCCACTTTCCAATTATCGCAGTCTGGTATCCACTTTCGCGCATCATCTTGGGAAACGTCTGCTGGGAACCATCGAAATTGGCGTTCTTGTTCCAAGTGACGCCATTTCGGTGGCCATATTTGCCCGTTAGGATAGCCGCCCGGCTCGGGCCGCAAAGCGCATTGGCCACGTAGCATTTCCGAAAGAGCATGCCCTCGCTAGCAAGCTGGTCGATGTGAGGGGTCACCGCCACATCCTTGAGCCGCCCCCCGTAAGCGCCAATGGATTGCCAGGCATGATCGTCGCTAAAGAGAAAAAGGATATTGGGGCGCTCCTGCTGGTCGCTCGTCTCGGCGCGAGCCGTTGCAGGTAAAAAACCAAGGATCACGAGACTGAGAGTAACGAGAACTAAACGTATGCTTTTAGACATGTCCCATTATCTACTTAAAGTGGGAAAGGAAAACAAGGCTTTGCTGCATTAACCACTGCGCCAGCTCGCGCCGCAATGGGCGAATATCCCGAAGAGCGACCGCCTTTGCCGCGGCCCTCGCAATGCGTATCCCGCTCGACGAATCGCTGCCAATACCCTATAGCAGGAGAGTCCCCATGTATTTCCGAAATCTTGCCGAACTGGCTCTGATCGCATGTTGCGCAAGCCCAACCCTCGCCCCTATCGACGGGGCTGCCGCAGAACAGGATAACGACGGCTTTGTATCCATCTTCGACGGCGCGACCCTCAACGGTTGGGAAATCATGCCCGCTAGCGCATCCGATAGCTGGAAGGTCCAGAACGACATAATCGTTGGAGTCGGCGGCAAGGACAGAAGCTATCTGGTTTTCGAGAACAAGCGGATCGCCGATTTCGAAATCATGCTCAGCTATCGCTTTCCAGGCGAAGGCAACAGTGGCATCAGCATCCGCGCTCGCAAAGACGCTACCGGGAAGCGGGCCTTCCAAAGCTACCACGCCGATTTCGGCCATGTCGGCATCGGCAAGAAAGTGTTGGGCGCCTGGGACTTCCATACGCCCGACCGCAAGGAACACCGCTGCTTTCGCGGCGATCGGTTGGTCATCGATAAAAACGACCAGCCAACCATCGCGCCGCTTGCAGGAGCGCTTACTCAGGAGGACATCCGAAAGAACGGGTGGAATCATGTTCACGTCATCGCTCGAGGAAACCACTTCGAATTTTCAATCAACGGCAAGCCCGCCTCCGAATTCACCGAACATCTCGAAAAAGCCAAACGCCTCGAAAGCGGCATGATTCAGCTGCAATTGCACGACCCTGGCATGATCGTTCAGTTCAAAGACATTCGTCTGAAGATTCTCGAATGATATTCGGAATGGTCTGAATCCCATCCCCTCCGGCATCCACTATTCCGGATTTTCCAACTCATCGAGATAGCGAAACACCCGTTTCGCTTCCGCCTCGTCTATAACGCTAATAGCGAATCCGACATGCACGAGGACGTGATCGTTCACGTTCGCTTCAGGAGTGTAGGCAAGATTGATTTCCTTGATCATACCCCCAAAGGAGACCCGCCCGCTACGCAGCAGTGGGTCTTCGCCTTTTATCTCAAGCAGCTGTCCTGGAATCGCAAGGCACATAACAGTCACTCAGTCTCCGACGAAAGGATTCGAGACGCAAGGACTGCTTGCCCTAAAGCGAGTCCCCCATCATTCGACGGCGCTTGCCGAGCCCAAATCGCTCGAACGCCAGACGCCTCCAATGCCGCGATTGTCCGCTCGAGCAAGCAGACATTCTGAAAGCACCCGCCCGTAAGGGCAATCGTCTGACACCGCGACGCCCCTGCAATCTCCAGAATCAGGTCGACAAGCGAACGGTGAAAGCGAGCCGAGACGACCGCGGGAGCCACGCGGTCGACAACGAGATCTTGAACCACCGCGCGCAACAAAGGCCTCCAATCGATCTCGCCTTCCCCTTCCCCAATAAAGGGGTACCCCGACAAACCTGCGTCGCCCGAGGCAAGGAACTCCAGCGCCATCGCGGCCTCGCCCTCGAATGCGTTGCGATCGCAAAGGCCGCAAAGCGCTGAAACCGCATCGAATAGCCGACCGGCGCTCGAGCAAAGGGGCGTATTGACTCTCCGTTCAATCATGCGCTGCCCTACCGAAATTTCCTCTTCCGACATATGAGCGTCCAACGGCGTATCCCGTATTCCGATACCTGCTTCATGCAAGCAACCCAAGGCAGCGAAGCGCGGATCGCGAATTGCCTTTCCGCCCCCGGGCAGTGGAAACGGGCGCAGCCAAGCGAATCGTTTAAATTCGTTTCCCCGGCAACGAAGAAACTCCCCTCCCCAAATGGAACCGTCGTCGCCATAACCAGTTCCATCCCAAACCACCCCAAGAAATTCCGCTTCGGGATCGAGCGCATTGTCCGCTGCGCACGCAATCGCGTGGGCATGGTGGTGCTGGATCGCGATAAGCCTTTCCTCACTTTGCGCGGCAAGTTGACGGCTGTAGTAAGACGGATGGCGATCGCATGCGACCGCCCTGGGAGCGACCCCCCGCAATCCCGAAAAATCGATCAACTGACGCTCGAATGCGAGACGCGTCTCCAGCGATTCGAGATCTCCCAAATGCTGGCTAAGATAGACTTGATCTTCATCCGCCACGGCAATCGCGCCTTTCAGGTCGCCGCCATAAGCCAGCGCCGACCTGCTGAGCCCCTCGACCGCGATAGGAGATGGCGCATAGCCACGCGAACGCCTCAAAGGCATCGCCCGCCCCGCGGCCATGCGGACAACCGAATCGTCCACTGCCCGAGCGATGGGACGGTCGTGAACGAGAAACCCATCCGCGATGTCCCCCAGTCGCTCGACCGCTTCATCATTATCGATGCATATGGGCTCGTTACCTCGATTCCCACTCGTCGCCACGACAGGAAAACCGAGTCGATTCATGAGCAGGGTATGCAATGGCGTGTACGGCAACATAATGCCAAACCCAGGATTGCCAGGAGCCAAAATATCCGGAAGAGAGGAATCCGCTCGACGTGGCAAGATAACGATGGGCGCGGCAGGCGATAACAGCCATTCCGCTTCCTCATTCGAAATCTCTACTTCCGAACGCCCATGCTCAAGCGACGGGACCATCAAAGCGAATGGCTTCCTCGAGCGCCCTTTGCGCTGTCGCAATCCTTCGATCGCGCCCGCATTTCGAGCATCCACGAATAGATGGAATCCGCCCAAGCCTTTCACCGCCACGATTCGTCCCCTTTCGATAGCGACGGCAGCGCGTTCGAGAGCATCCCCGCATGCGGCATCTCGCTCCCCCGACGGATCGAGCCAACTAAGCTGAGGGCCGCATTTCGGGCATGCGTTGGGTTGAGCGTGAAAGCGTCGATTCGCTGGAGACTCGTATTCCTCCCGACAGGCGTTGCACATGGAAAAACGCGCCATCGTCGTATTCGTTCGGTCGTAAGGCGGTTTCAGTAAAATGCTGAACCGTGGCCCGCAATGCGTGCAATTGGTAAACGGATACGCAAAGCGACGGTTCGATGGATCCATGATTTCGGCAAGGCACTCATCGCAGGTCGCGAGGTCGGGCAGGATCTCCGCAACCCGAGTCCCAGCCTCGCCCTCCACCGATTTCTCAATTCGAAACGTCCGGGCATTCTCCCTAGGAATCGGTCGCTGGTCGATTCTGGCAATGAATGCGTGAGGCGGCAGTCGTTCCTCTAGCAGGGCCTGAAATCCATTCACTGCGTCCGATGCGCCTTCAATTTCAACCTCGACACCACCCCTCGAATTGCGCGCCCAACCAGTCAGTCCGAGTTCATTCGCCAACTGATAGACAAACGGACGAAAGCCCACTCCCTGGACTGCTCCAGAAAGTTCTAGATGAAGACGAACCACTGCGACCTCAATCCTCAACCTCGATATTCCGCAGCAATATCTGCTGGGCATTGGGATCGTTTATATCCTCCGACAAAACAATTTTGAGGCGCGCTCCTTCCGCCAGGCTTCCTGGCGACGATTCCTCGAAATGCTCGGTAAAGTGATCGGGAGACATGTGGCACAGCGCCCCCAGCCAAACGTCTACCAATACCGCTCGGCGCGCATTGTTTTCTTTAACCAGAGTTTCGATCTTGGAGATCAAATCGTTCATCAAGGACTGCTCGTGCATAACATTGTCTTTCTGTTCTAGGCGTTATTTTCGGCCTTTGAAACGGATAACTCGGCGAGAATGAGACCGATTGCCTCGTCGGCGCCGCGCTTCGCTTCCGGCGAAAGGCCCTCTCCATGCTGAAACGCAGCAGCCTGTATCCCATAAACAATCACAGTTTCCGGCAACTGCCCAAGCGAGCGAGCCAGTTCCACTGCCTCCGGAACACTGAAGGCGTGAGTCGAAGCGCGAAAGGTCTCCGCGGTAAGAGCGCTCTCGCTAGCTTCCATACGAACGATCGCCCCTGGTTCTTTCCCCGCATCGATCGCATCGACAAGAATCGCAACCCGCGCTTCCCCCCACTGCTCCATTAGAGAAAGGGCTTCCCCCGAGGATTCGCTCGCCCGCGACGCTGAAGGGAGCTTTCCTTCGAGCTGCCGAACAACATATCGACCTACCCCATCGTCGCCGCGATAGGGGTTGCCCACGCCAATGATAACCGTATCTATCACGAGGATACCTCCTCCTTCTTTATTTTAAGAAAGTGAGTCGCGCAGGAAATGCACGGATCGTAGTTCCGGATCGCCTGTTCGCAACGCCACTGCAGCTTGTCGTCCGGAAGATCGATATACTGGGAAGCGAGGATTCGCAGGTCGTCTTCAATCTGTTTCTGGTTCTGCGAAGTAGGCGGCACGATCTTCGCCTCCGAGATAAGCCCATCTTGCCCGACCGCATAGCGATGATAGAGAATGCCGCGAGGCGCTTCCGTGCACCCATAACCGGTCACTCCCGCCGCGTCGACTTCGACAAACGGAGCCTCAGGCTCCTCGTAGACCGCGATAACGCGCAAGGCCTCTTCGCAAGCGAAAAGCATTTCCACGCTTCGAACTACGATACTCTTAAATGGGTTCGCGCAGGAACGCCCAAGCCCCACTTCCAACGCCAAGCTCTTAGCCCGTGGGGACAGCCTGTCGAAGTTCTGACTATACCGGGCCATCGGTCCCACAAAGTACGCGCCAGCGCCTTTCATCACGGAATGCAGGGCGTTCGTATGCTCGATATGCTGCTCTTCGAAATGGGTTTCGTACTCGGACACATCAATATCAAGCCCCCGATTCGATACAATCCGACCTTCGTTCATAGGATACTCCCCGGGATGCGAGAGACTGACGAAATCGTAGTCGCGCTCGAATTCAGGGAACGGAAGCTCCGACACCCAGCGAATCGTTTTCTCAGCCGCATCCGCGGCCCACTTCAAGCTTTCCGCGAGTGGCTTAAAATCGGCCTTGCGCGGCGTTTTGTAGAATCCGCCAACCCGAATATTGACCGGATGAATCTCCCGCCCTCCGAGCAATACCCCGATATCATTGCCTACCTTCTTCAGCTTCAAACCCATCTGGACTACCTCCCGGTGGTCTTTTGCCATTTCGATCGCCCCATCGTAACCGAGAAAGTCCGGGGCGTGCAGCATGAATACATGCAAGCCATGACTTTCGATCCACTCGCCACAGTACAGCAATCGCCGCAGATCCCGCAACGGGCCTTCAACCGTAACGCCAGCCGCGTTCTCAACCGCATGGCAAGCGCTCATTTGATACGCAACCGGGCAAATGCCGCAAATCCGGGCCGTGATATCCGGGGTTTCGCGAAACGAACGACCCTGGAGAAAGGCTTCGAAAAAACGAGGGGGCTCGAATATCTTCAATTTTACGTCCTCGACCGTTCCGTCATTGGTTTTTAAATACAAGGCCCCCTCGCCCTCTACCCGAGCCAAGTAATCGACCTTGATCGTTCGCGTCTTCTTCGATTTTCCGGAATCACTCATGTCGTTCGCTCTCCTCGCGAAACGCTTTGGCATAGCCGTTGAATGAGCGGAACGCCCGCATAATCTCACCCTTCGAAGCGCCCAGCGCCTTCCACTGACTCGCCAGAGAGCGCGTGTTGGGGGTCTCCATCGGACCAAAGCAACCGTAACACCCACGATCGTAGGCCGGACAAATTGCGTTGCACCCAGCATGCGTCACCGGTCCCAGACAAGGCGTCCCATGGGCCGTCATGACGCATACATTGCCGCGCAGCTTGCACTCGACACAAACGCTGTGAGAAGCGACGTTCGGTTTTCGCTTGTGCAGAAAGGCGAGAATGACCTCGACCAGTTGGGCCTTATTGACGGGGCAGCCACGAAGCTCGAAATCGACGTGAACGTGATCGGCGATGGGAGTCGATGTCGCAAGCGTATCCACATACTGCGGCGACGCATAGACTGCGGAAGCCATTTCTCCAACGTCTCGATAGTTTCGCAAAGCCTGGATTCCCCCAGCCGTCGCGCAGGCTCCGATCGTTACAAGATGCTTCGATTGAGCCCGTACCCTCTGGATACGTTCAGCATCGCTCGGGGTCGTGATCGAGCCCTCGACGAGCGAAAGATCGTAAGGGCCCTCCGCAAAGTAGCGCGTCGCTTCCGGAAAATTCGCGATCTCGATCGCGTCGGAAACCGCCAGAATTTCATCCTCGCAATCCAGTAAGCTCAGTTGGCAGCCATCGCAGGAAGCGAACTTCCATACAGCGAGCTTAGGCTTTCTTGCAGAGTCCACTTCCATACCCCTACACCTCTCGCTGGTCGAACCAGAACGCGATGCGATCGAACCGGAAAACCGGTCCGTCCTTGCAGATAAACTCCGGCCCGAATTGGCAGTGACCGCAAAATCCAAGAGCGCATTTCATATTTCGTTCCATCGTGACCAATATCCGGTCGTCTGTCACCCCTAACTTACGCAGTTCAATCGCCGTGTAGCGCATCATGATCTCGGGCCCGCAAATCAGCGCGACCGTATTGCTGGGATCAAGATTTGCCATCGGTATCAGCTTTGTCACCACTCCAACGCGCCCCGTCCAGTCTTCACCGGCTCGATCGACCGTAATCTGGCAGTTCACCCGGTCCTGCCCGTTCCATTCCTTCAACTGCTCCAGATAAAGAGCGTCTTCCGGGGCCCGAGCTCCAACCAGAATATGGATTCGCCCGTAATCTCCTCGATTGGCCAGCGCCTGCAGTATTGCAGGACGCAACGGCGCAAGCCCGATGCCGCCCGCAATGAAAACAAGGTCGCGACCTCGTAACGCCTCCATAGGCCAGGGATTTCCAAACGGACCGCGCAAACCGAGGGAGCTGCCAGGACTCAGTCGCGACAAGGCTGAGGTCACCGCGCCAACTCGGCGAATCGTATGGATAAGCCTACCGTCATCCGCATTCGGATCGCCGCTCAGGGAGATCGCGCTCTCTCCGGTTCCAAACGCGTAGAGCATGTTAAACTGTCCAGCGAGAAAACGAAACGGGGCCTGCGGCTGAGCTGGCTCCAGCAAAAAGCTGAACGTATCGCGCGTCTCGTCCCACCGATCAGCCACGCGCCAGGGAACCGGAAGCATTGGATCGGGATGGCTCATCGTTTCGGCGAATCGCTTCCGTAAAGGTCGATCATTTGAAGGCGCATCGCCGAGAGCCGCTCGATCATGACATACGAAAACCGTTTCATGAGATCGTATCCAAGCCTCGGATCGGCTTCGCACTTCTCTCGCAGGCAGCGTCCATCCATCGACAAGGCTCGGACACGCGAAACCGCCGTAAGATCGAAATGCCAAACATGCGGCGGCAAAAGCCAAGACCAACCCGCAACATCGCCCGCCTCCAGCGTATCGATTGTTAGCCGCCCTGCCTGGGGCGAAGGCAAGGCAACCGCAACGCGCCCTTCGCGAATAAGAAAAAATTCGTCCGCCTGCTGACCTTCCTTGGCAACGACACTGCCGCTTTCGAAACGAACGTTCTTAGCGCAGCCGCTGACAAGCTTGAGATCCGGTTCAGGCAAATCGGAGAAAAACGGATGTTCTTTCAGGATAGGTTCGAGTGTCTTCACGGTTCTGCGGGTTCGGATTCAAGTTTACGAAAAAAGGAGGCCTCCTCAGTGATGTCGATGCCGACTGGACACCAAGCGATGCAGCGCCCGCACCCAACGCAACCGGAGGTGCCGAACTGATCGTGCCAAGTCGCCAACTTGTGGGTGAGCCATTGACGGTAACGCGAGCGCGTCGATTGCCGGCCCGCCCCACCGCTCATCCAAGTGAAATCCATCGTAAAACAGGAATCCCACCGTCGCCATCGTTCGGCATGGTCCCCCGTAACATCCGTAACGTCCTCGACGGTCGTGCAAAAGCAAGTCGGGCAGACAAGCGTGCAATTGGCGCAGGAAAGACAGCGATCGGCAATGTCGTCCCAGCGCGAATGCTCCAGGTTTTCAAGGAGTCGGGCCGGCAATTCCTTCGTATCCAAACGCCTTCCCATAGACTGGGCCGTCGCTTCGACCAAGGATTCCGCTTGATCGACGTCCTCGGCCGTTGAAGAACGCGAGGGCAGGGTCGCCAAAATCTCCTTTCCCGCCTGGCTCCCCGCCTCCAGCAGGAAACGATGCCCGCCAGGGCCATCCAATAGCTCGGTCAGCGCGATATCAAACGGCAGAGGGCGCTCTACTTTCGGGCCAGTCTTCATCGAAACGCAGAAACAAGCGCCGCCTGCCTCGCCGCAATTTACCGCAACCACAAAGTTATCGCGCCGCCGTCTTTCGTAGTGGGTATCCGTGACTCCGTTGCCGAGGAATACTTTGTCCTGGATCGCAATCGCATTCAGCTCGCAGGAACGCACTCCGAGAAACGCCAAACGCGATGGCTCATCCGCTTCTTCAGTCTCGAAACGCATCGCTCCCGATTCGTCGCGTTCGGCCGAAAACAGTTTCACCCGCGAGGGGTGAAGAAAATCTTTCCACGAGCGCGGTCCGACAACGTATCCGAAAAGCGCTTCATCCTCGCGCCGGCGCAGTCGATAATGCCCCGCCTCTTGCTCGTCCGTCCAGCCCACCGGCAAATCCGCTTCCGATTGGATTTCTTCATACAGGATCGCTTGATCTCGAATGGTCGGTCCAATCACCTTGTAGCCGCGCGATTGAATCGCCTCGATAAGGGCTCCAAAATCGGATCGGGCAATAACTATAGGGGGGCCGTGTTTCATAGATCGATTGTTAGCATATACGGGGCAGTTGCTCGCCCGGCAACAGTTCGACAAGGCGATGCGTGCCTATTGTGGATTCCAATGCAAGCTGTCCTTTCGGACCGTCGCCTACCTCCCCGATGACTCGCGTATCAGCGGTAACCGGAAAGCCCGCCAAAATCTCCATCGCCTCTCTCGACGCATCCTTGGGCAGAATCGCAACCATGCGTCCTTCGTTCGCAACGTATAACGGATCCAACCCGAGTATCTCGCAGGCGCCCCGAACATGCGGATCGATCAAAATATCCTTCTCGCTTATTTTGGCGGACAACTCCGATGACTGCATCAATTCCTTCAAGCCGCTGGCCAGTCCGCCCCGAGTGAGGTCGCGCAGACAGCGTACCGGCAACCCCGCCTCCACAAGGGCGAGAACCGGTTCGTTCAGGGCCGCCGTATCGCTCTCGATAATCGTCTCGAACGCCAGTCCCTCCCGCTCAGCAAGAATGCAAATTCCGTGACGGCCGATATCACCGCTAAGCAAGATCGCGTCGCCCGCTTGAATCGACTGCGGCCCGATCGTCAAGCCATGCTCCACCGCCCCCACGCCACTCGTATTGAGATAGAGCCCATCGCCATGTCCGCGATCGACCACCTTCGTGTCCCCAGTTACGATCGAAACGCCGGCGGCATCCGCAGCGCCCTTCACCGAGTCGAGGACTCTCTTCAATTCTCCCATGGGAAGCCCTTCCTCGAGAATCAAGCCAACGCTTAGCCAGAGCGGGCGGGCGCCCGCCATAGCGAGATCATTGACCGTTCCATTGACCGCCAGGGAGCCGATATCCCCTCCCGGGAAAAAGCGGGGGCTCACGACATAACTGTCAGTGGTGAAAGCGAATCTTCCCTCGCTACGCGTCGGCAGTTCGAGCGTCGCGCTGTCATGCGCGCTCCCATACGCATCGCCTTGCAACGCGGGAAGCACCAGTTGATCCAACAGACGTTGCGAAAGCGCTCCACCGCTCCCATGGCCCAGAAGCACCGTATTTTCCGGTTCCGGAAAGGGCAAATCGCATCGAACGCTCATACTGAACTGCCGGCGCGATACCGGTAATAGGCCGCGCAAGCCCCTTCGTTAGAAACCATAGTCGGACCGAGAGGACGTTCCGGCGTGCAATCCGTCCCGAAGCTCGGACACGCTTCCGGCCGCAAACGGCCCTGCAGTACCAAACCGCTACGACATCGCTCATCGTCGCCACTGGGAACGGGTTCCAATTCGAACTTCCGCTCCGCATCGAACGCAGCGTAGGCGGGAGCCAGCCCAAAGCCGCTCTCCGAAATATCGCCTAAGCCACGCCAGTTCCGCGGAACGATCTCGAAAACCGTTCGAATCAAATTCCGCGCCTCCCAGTTGCCTTCTCGACGGACCGAGCGGGCGTATTGGTTCTCGACCTCCGAACGCCCTTCCTCCAGCTGCTGAACGCACATCAGAACGCCTTGAAGAATATCGACTGGCTCGAATCCAGTCACCACGATGGGCACGCGGTATCGAGCGGCGATCGGTTCGTACGCGTCGTACCCCATGATCGCGCAAACATGACCCGCCGCGAGAAAGGCTTGCACCTGATTCTCAGGGGACGCCAGCAGCGTTTCCATCGCCGGGGGAACGAGAACCTGCGAACATAGAATCGAGAAGTTTTCCACCCCTTGAGCATGGGCCTGATACACCGCCATCGCATTGGCTGGCGCCGTCGTCTCGAATCCGACCGCCAAAAAAACCACCTCCCGATCAGGCGATTGTTTCGCCAACTCAAGCGCGTCCATAGGGGAATAAACCGAGCGTACAGTCGCTCCTTCGGATTTGGCCCGGAATAGATCCTCCGAAGATCCCGGCACTCGAAGCATGTCTCCAAAGGAACAGAGAATCACCTCCGGTCGACGCGCCAATGCAATCGCTTTATCGAGAATGGCGATCGGCGTAACGCACACCGGACACCCCGGTCCATGCACAAGCGTCAAAGCGCTCGGCAAGAGCGAATCGAGTCCGTACCGAACGATCGCATGCGTCTGTCCGCCACAGACCTCCATCAATACCCACGGTCTCGTCACAACGACTGCAATCGCTTCCGCCAAACGGCGAACCGCATTCGCATCGCGGTATTCATCTAAATATTTCATTACGCGCCAATCAGCCGCATTCGTCGGTATCGAAGAGTAGGGACTATCGTTAAGAGACTGTCCGAAAATTAGCTCCCGGGGCGAACGCATGCAAGAGGATTCTCCGAAGCCGCGCCCCCGAGACCCTCACCCCGATGGAATTCCGGACAATGGTCTAGATTTAGCCGTACCCACATAGTCTTTACAAGGGAAGGGACGCGATCTCGAGGTCCAATCGGACCAAGCGCCGCGCTCCTTCCGCTCGCATATAATCGATTTTGGGTATCGACACTCCACCCCCTTCGTTTACGCTGTATTCGCCGTTCTTCTGATGGCGTGCATAAACCGATTTAATACACGGACTCTCGGATGAACGTCCCGCTAAAAAATCAGACTAACGCAGCAGAAGATATCGATTTCGTTCTCAGAGAGTGTCCAAAAGAAATGGCGTTTTCCCCCGACAGTTTCATCAAGTGGTTTGCCGATATTTCAATCGACGACGTTCCGCTTGTCGGTGGCAAAAACGCTTCGCTCGGCGAAATGTTCCGGGAATTGGCCGACAAAGGAGTACAGGTACCTGACGGCTTCGCGATTACTGCGGACGCCTTTCGCCATTTCATTCTCCAAGCGGGAATCGACGCCCGCATTCGCGGCATCCTAGCAGATCTCGATACGAGCGACGTAAGGGATCTCGGAGCCCGCGGACATGCCGCGCGTCAAGCGATCCTCGACGCCACCCTGCCCGATGACCTACAGGCGCGAATCGTCTCCGCCTACCGGCGATTGCAAGGCAGTCAAGCCTCGCCCCTCGACGTCGCCGTGCGTTCTTCCGCGACCGCGGAAGACTTGCCCGACGCCAGTTTTGCCGGACAACAGGAAACCTATCTCAACGTCCACGGAACCGCGAGCCTTCTCGAGACCTGCAAGCGCTGCTTCGCCTCGCTCTTTACCGACCGGGCGATCAGCTACCGAGTCGACAAGGGCTTCGATCACTTCCAGGTAGCGTTGAGTATTGGCGTGCAGCGGATGGTCCGCTCCGACCTAGCCAGTTCCGGGGTGATGTTTACCATCGATACCGAAACCGGCTTTTCCAATGCCATCATGATCAGCGCCGCTTACGGCTTGGGCGAAAATATCGTACAGGGCTCGGTTACCCCGGACGAATACGTCGTTTTCAAACCGACGCTCAAAGCGGGATATCGACCTCTATTGCAGAAGTCGGTCGGCAGCAAAGAGTTCAAGATGGTCTACGACACGGGTGGCGGGAAGATGGTGAAGAACGTACCCGTTTCTCCCGGGGATCGATCGCGGCTCGCGCTCAGCGATGCGGAGGCGCTGGAGCTGGCTCGTTGGGCCTGCATCGTAGAAGATCACTACACGGCCAAGCGCGGCCATCCCACCCCCATGGACCTGGAATGGGCCAAGG
Organism: Candidatus Pelagisphaera sp.; assembly: GCA_965655705.1. Classification (GTDB taxonomy): domain Bacteria; phylum Verrucomicrobiota; class Verrucomicrobiia; order Opitutales; family Opitutaceae; genus Pelagisphaera. The sequence continues at coordinate 7,242 of CBFHHM010000003.1, read as the reverse complement.
ATGGTATCACAGGGGAACTCTTCATTGTGCAAGCCCGGCCGGAGACCGTTCAATCGCGCAGGAATCCAGACGTGCTGGAGACCTACCGTCTGAAGCAGCGCAATCCAGCGCTGGTAAGCGGACGAAGCGTGGGCTCGAAGATCGCCACCGGACGCGTACGCGTCATCGAAAGCGCCGCGCAAATCGGGGCATTCCAGAAAGGAGAAATCCTCGTCACCAACAACACGGACCCAGACTGGCAGCCGATCATGAAGATGGCGAGTGGCATCGTCACCAATCGGGGCGGGCGGACCTGCCACGCCGCAATTGTCAGTCGCGAACTGGGAGTTCCCGCTGTCGTCGGCACCGAGAACGGTACCGATGTCCTCCAGGACGGCCAACTGGTAACCATAAGCTGCGCCGAAGGCGATACCGGTTTCATATACGAGGGCGCCTTGCCCTTCGAAGTGGAGCAAACGGATATCAAGACCCTGGAAAAGCCACGAACGAAAGTGATGATGAATCTCGCGAATCCCGAGGAAGCCTTTGCCCTGTCCTTTATTCCGAATGATGGCGTGGGACTGGCTCGAATGGAGTTTATTATTACGAACTACATCAACATCCACCCGCTCGCTCTCACCGAATTCGATCGATTGACCGATCTCGAAGCGAAATCCAAAATCGAGAAATTGACTTCTGGATACGCTGACAAGCCTCAGTATTTCATCGATAAGCTCGCCCAGGGAGTCGCCATGCTTGCCGCGGCGTTCTACCCAAAGGATGTGATCTTAAGAATGAGCGATTTCAAATCCAACGAGTACGCGAACCTGATAGGCGGTCAAGCGTTCGAGCCTTCGGAAGAAAATCCGATGATTGGTTTTCGAGGAGCCAGTCGCTACTACCACCCGCGCTATCAGGCGGGCTTCGCCCTCGAATGCCAGGCGGTGAAAAAGGTCCGCGGCGAGATGGGGCTGACGAATTTGAAACTCATGATTCCTTTCTGCCGCACAATCGAAGAAGGTCTCCGCGTCCAAGCGGAAATGGAAACGCATGGATTGAAGCGCGGCCAGGATGGGCTCGAGCTCTATGTCATGTGCGAAATCCCCAGCAACGTGGCGCTCGCTGAGGATTTCGCCGACATTTTCGATGGGTTTAGCATAGGCTCCAACGATCTAACCCAGCTCATTCTCGGCGTGGATCGCGACAGCGAAATCGTAGCCCCCATTTTCGACGAGCGAAACCCCGCAGTTAAAAAAACGATTGCCCAGGCAATTGCGGTTTGCCGGGCAAAGGGACGCAAAATTGGCATCTGCGGCCAAGCCCCGAGCGACTACCCTGAATTCGCTCAGTTTCTTGTCGAAGAAGGCATCGACAGTCTTTCGCTAAACCCGGATACCGTCCTCAAAACGACCCTGGCCATTTTGGATACAGAGAAGAAACTGGAGAATGCGCCCGTGAGCTAGGCGATGCTGAAGCTACCTTCCGTACGTCGTTAGCGACTACGGCTCAAGCGCAGGGTATGATTCCCGCGACCGATAGCGCAGACCCTTTCTAAGGCGCAATCCCCCATATTCTAAACCCATTCGTTCCAGTCCGATAGAAAACGACCCCCACAAACCCAAGGAAAACAAGTATGATCGATGACGGCGAAATTTCGTTTATAGGCAGCGTCAACAAGATGTTCGAACAGGCAGCGGCTACGCTAGACTTGCCTCCCGGCTTGGCCGAGCAAATCCGCGAATGCCACTCCGTCTATCAAGTGCGCTTTCCGATGAAACTGCGGGGAGAGTATCGGACTTTCTCTGGGTGGCGAGCCGTCCATAGCGAACATCGTTTGCCGGCCAAGGGCGGGATGCGCTACGCCAACGTCGTCAACCAAGACGAAGTAGAGGCGCTCGCCGCGCTGATGTCCTACAAGTGCGCCGTAGTGGACGTGCCCTTCGGCGGTTCCAAGGGCGGTTTGATGATCGATCCCAGCCAATACGAAGTCGACGAGCTAAAACTCATCACTCAAAAATTCACCCAAGAATTGGCCCGTAAAGGATTCCTCAGCCCTAGCCTCAATGTTCCTGCCCCCGATGTCGGAACGGGTCCCAGAGAAATGGCTTGGATCGCCGACGCATTTCGCTCCCTCTATCCCAATGACATAAATGCGACTGCTTGCGTCACCGGGAAACCGCTCGATCGCGGGGGTATTGCCGGCCGAGTGGAAGCGACCGGTCGCGGCGTACAGTACGGACTTCAAGAATTCTTCCGTCATCCGGATGATGTCAAGATGACGGGGCTGACCGGAACCCTCGAAGGGAAGCGTATCGTCGTACAGGGATTCGGCAATGTGGGATACCACGCCGCCAAGTTCCTATCGCTCGAAGATGGAGCCCGCATTATCGGGATCATCGATTCGAAAGGCGGATGCATCTGCGAAAAGGGATTTTCGATTGGCTCCCTTGCCGCCCACCGAAAGGAAACGGGCAGCATGCAAGGATATCCGGATTCCCAATACACTGAAAACGGAAAATCGGTACTGGAGCTCGATTGCGATATCCTCATCCCCGCGGCCCTCGAAAGTCAGATTGTGACCGAGAACGCGCCCCGTATTCAAGCGCCCCTAATAGCCGAAGCCGCTAATGGCCCCATAACTTACGCAGCCGATCGAATACTGAGAGAACGCGGCAAGACGATCATTCCAGATACTTATCTAAACGCCGGTGGAGTTACCGTTTCGTATTTCGAATGGATTAAAAACCTCTCCCATATCCGTTTTCGCCGATTGGGCCGCCGCCTAGACGAAATACAAGGTCATGAAATCCTAAGCGCCCTGGAAACGATGACAGGGAAAGCGGCGCCTGACGAAATTCGCCAGCGATTGATTCGCAGCATTGACGATTTGGACCTGATTCGAACGGGCTTGGAGGATACGATGCGCAAGGCCTACAGAGAAATCCGAGAGGTCTTTCATTCGCGATCGCTCGTGCCAGACCTTCGGACTGCTGCCTACGTCTTAGCCATCGAAAAAATAGCCCGAAGCTATTTGGAGCCTTAAGCTCTTTCAACGGCTAGGAAACCTGCGACGCGAACCAACTCTAATTCTTCTATGGATACACTGAAACCCTCAGGCTTAACGTCCGAAGAAGCAAAGAAGCGATTGGAAGAATTCGGCCCCAACGAATTGCCAGAGCAAAAGCCGGCCAACTTGCTTCTCGTCTTTCTCGTCCAATTCAAGAGCCCCTTTATATACGCGCTTCTCGCCGCCGCCTTAGTTTCGTTCGGACTGGGTCAAACCGTAAACGCGTGGTTCATTCTTGGAGTCCTGACAATCAATGCCTTGATCGGAGCAATCCAGGAATTCTCTGCGGAACGCGCCGCTGCCGCGCTCAAGAAAATGGTCCCCTCCTACGCGACTGCAGTCAGGGACGGCGAAACCGTCAGCATTCGATCCATCGATCTCGTCCCAGGAGATATCGTACAACTGGTCTCGGGCGATAAGGTTCCTGCGGACATTCGCTTGAACGTCGCTCAGAATCTGTACATCGACGAATCCCTTCTTACGGGCGAATCCAATGCCAACCTTAAAACGCCCTCCAGCGACGGAAGCATTCCGCGGCCATCCGAAGGCGCTTGCTTCGCGGGAACATCCGTCATCCGCGGACGCGGCATGGGAGAAGTCGAAGCGACTGGAATCGACACGGAACTGGGCAAGATCGCCGAAGACGTCGAACAAGACCAGGTAAAGCCGCCGCTGATTCTACGTATCGAACAGTTTACGCTTAGAATCATATACAGTCTCCTGATTCTCATAGGAACGATTTTCGTTGTTACCGTCATTCAAGGCGGCGATTTGGGAACGGTCTTTTTTCTAGGCGTAGCCCTCGCAGTCTCTGCGATTCCCGAAGGCCTTCCGGCAGCAATCACCGTGGCGCTTGCGATTGGGATGAGACGCATGGCGAAGCAAAACGTGATTATCCGCAAGCTGGTAGCGGTCGAAGGCTTGGGTTCCTGCACCTATATCGCCTCCGATAAAACCGGCACGCTTACCGTCAATGAAATGACCATTAAGCGTATTGTCCTTAGCGATACGTCGGAATACGACGTAACCGGAGAGGGCATGGACCTGCACGGCCAGATCAACGCGAAGACTGGCTCCCTCGAGAGCGAGCCGCTTCGACTTCTAGCGACCGCTGGCATACTCTCCAATGAAGCTCGCTTGGAAAATGAAGATGGAGAATGGAAAGGACACGGCGACAACGTCGACGTAGCCCTCCTCGTCCTCGGGGCGAAACTTGGAATCGACTACAAAGCAACCCGAGCCCGATACGCCGAAATCCTCTCCGTACCCTACGAATCCGAAAACGCCTATTGCGCCAGCATAAATCGATACGGAAACGACCTCTACCTATTCGTGAAGGGCAGCGTTGAAAAGTTGCTCTCCATGAGCGGTGGAGATACGCCCATCGAAAAAATAGAGAGCCAGAGCAATGCGCTTGCTCGCAAGGGGTATCGCGTCCTGGGATTCGCTTTCAAAAAGCTCGAGGAGACGCCTGCCGAACCCGAGCAAGCGCTCGAAGGGCTTTCGTTTCTAGGCATGGCCGCGATCATCGATCCATTGAGACCGGATGCGAAAGCAGCGGTACAGCAATGCAAGCAGGCGGATATAAAAGTCGCAATGATTACAGGCGACCACCCTCAAACCGCGATCGCTATCGCAAAGGAAGCCGGTATTGCGGACGAAACCACCCGGCCCATAACCGGCGCTCAACTGGCAACCGCCGTAAGCGAGAGCCCAGAAGCGCTGGACGAATGCGTCCGAAGCTCGAATGTATTCGCCCGAATTTCTCCCCACCAGAAAAAGCAAATCGTCGAACAGCTAATCCTCCAAGGCGAATTCGTCGCCGTCACCGGGGATGGGGCCAACGATGCGCCCGCCCTCAGTCATGCCCACATTGGAATCGCGATGGGAATGCGGGGAACCGACGTGGCCAGGGAGAGCTCCGATCTCATTCTCAGCGACGACCATTTCTCATCCATTCTCCAAGGCGTGAAGCAAGGGCGGATTGTATATAACAACATACGAAAGGTCATCTTCTTGCTCATATCGACGGGCGCCGCCGAACTAGCCCTCGTCATTCTCTCCCTTATCTTTGGAACGCCTCTACCCTTGCTTCCCATCCAACTGCTCTGGCTAAACCTGGTGACCAATGGAATCCAAGATGTCGCGCTCGCGTTCGAACCCGAAGAAGGCGATGAACTAAACAAGCCTCCACGCGCCCCCAACGAGCCCATCTTCAATCGATTGATGATCGAGCGGGTCATCGCAAACGCCATCGTAATGGGTTGCCTCGCTTTTGCCGTATTCAAATACCAGCTCAGTCTGGGAGCCTCCGATCAGTCGGCGAGAAATACGACGCTATTGCTAATGGTTCTCTTCGAAAACGTACACGTCCTGAACAGCCGTTCCGAGACTCGTTCCATTTTCCGTCAGTACTTTTTCGGCAACAAATTTCTACTATTCGGCATGCTGGGAGCCCAAAGTATTCACATCGCGGCAATGTATACCCCCATAATCAGAGATACGCTTCAACTCCAACCGGTTACCTTCAATCTATGGCTAACGCTATTGGGCATCGCCCTGATTCTCATCGTTCTCGACGAATGCCACAAGCTGCTGCGGTCGCCATAGCTCACGTATGCCATTCCACCCTCGCATCTGCAGACGATCGCAGCGAAGAATCGCCTATAGGGATGTAGGGCCAAGTTCCCTCCCGTTTTCACCTTGCTTCCCATACTGGCCTAACTAAGTTGCCTTCACCCTGACTGGCTATTCCCCTCGAGCGAGCGAGTTCCTCGGCATCTCCAATTCTCCAGGAACTTTGTATCCATTCAACTCCCCCTAATTTACGGATCGCATGAGTACCGATAGACTGCAACGCTGGGCGCTCGTCGCCGAAATCCTAGGGGGTGCCGTGGTCTTTTTGACTCTGATCATTTTGATTCTGCAGATTCGCGACAACACGAAGGCTCTGAGAGGTCAAGAGCTTGGCGATTTGCGGCAAATGAATATGGACGCGGTCGCGACCAATCTCGAGCACAGCGCCGTCTACGTCAAAGCGCTCAGAAAGCCCGAAGAACTGACTCCAGAGGAAGTGTATCAGTTCAACCTATTGTTGAGCACGCGGATTAGAACGCTCTATCGATTCTACGAAGCCTACGAGGTGGGCCTCATCGAAGAAGAGGACTGGGAGAAGCAAGCCCAAATAGTACCCATATACTTGGGAAGCGCGGCGGCCAGAGTGGTTTGGGCGCAGCTTCGGGAGGACTATTTCAGCGTACCCGAATTCGTCAAGGAAGTCGACCATGCCCTAGAGACCAGCCCCATCCTCCCCGACGATGCCTATTTGGACCAAATGATCCAGAGAGTCGAGGAGACGTTCAAGGCCGAATCGGCGATTGAACCCGTATCCAAGTAGCATCTACAAGCATACCTCGATACAGTTTCGAATCCACGCGAAGACCTTTTAAAAAAAAGGACTGCCAGACCAAAGTCCAAGCAGCCCCATGGCCAGCAACGCCCGGAAGCGACAAAGCGTCCTCCCAGGCGTCGACTGACTGGCTTGCTAGAGCCGCGTTACTTTAGAAGCGCAGGGTCCCTTAGGTCCCTGTCCAACTTCAAACTCGACCTTGTCGCCATCATTGAGGGCGGTTCCGTCAGTTTCGGAATGGTGGACAAAGAGATCTTTGTCGCCTTCGTCTTGCTCGATGAAGCCGTAGCCTTTTTCCGAGTCGAACCATTTAATTGTCCCTGTGGGCATTATTATTCTTTCTGTATGTTTTCTTTACTGTGCTGATTTGAGTCAGCGAAATTCGAATTGGCAGCTGCGATCGCGCGGTTCTCAGGGATCCAAAGCGATCGAGATGTCTACTACGTGTGTGAATTCTGAATTTACGAGCGCTAAATTCCAATCGCCTGGGCGTTGAATTACGCCTAACAGGACCTAGAAGCCGCCGGAGCGTTGACATTTAGGCAGGGACTGCAAGGCTTATCGGCGCAACTGCCAACGATCCCCTCGCAGTTCCAGCAGAATCAACTCATTGTCATGAAATCCGATTCCAAGCAACCCACCCAATGGCGGGCCTTCGTTCAAGGAAGGCAAATCGGCTACGGGTACTCGTCGCGAGAGGAAGCCATCGATGCAGGTCGACTCTACTTCGAAGAGCACGACGACGGCACGGAAACGCCTGACATCATCGCCATGAAGTCTCGCATGC
>CBFHHM010000002.1:340080-372981 GCA_965655705.1 Candidatus Pelagisphaera sp. | reverse complement strand
ATCTGTCGGCGGAAGACAATATCGGGCACATGAACGCTCTCTGCGCCTATGCGAAGGAGCGCGGGTTAAGGGCGACGCTGGAAATGGAAGCGGGCGTTGACGATGGCGTAACCGAGATTGAAGAGACGGATGCTTTGTTTGGAGCGGTCGAAGAATGCGTTCCTGGTTACTTGGCCCTGTGGGCTCCGGGAGTGGGGACGCAGCATGGACTAGGCAACGATATGGAGGGGTTCAGTCCCGATGCGGTGGTCCGTCACCGCGAACGCGCTACGGCAATCGCAGGGCGCCCGATTGGAATCGCTTTGCACGGCTCATCCGGCTTGTCGGAGTCCCAGTTGGGGGCGGCAGTCGATGCGGGCGTGGCCAAGGTGAACTGGTCGTCGGAGTCGCTGCTCATTCGTTCTCAGGCCGCTCGGGATTATTATCGGGAAAATGAAGAATGCTTGGAAAAGGGGCATCCTGAGTTCAAAGTATCGGCCATGGATAATGGCGTTCAGAGCTACGTATCCGGGCGCTATCGTCCGAAGGTGGGCGACCGCATTCGCGTTCTCAAGGGCGAGGGGCAAGGCGCCCGTTTCATGCAGCAGAGCATATGAGTTTTCCGGATCGCATACTGGTAACCGGAGCAGCCGGAATCGTGGGAACGGCTCTGCGTCCGCTTTTGCGAAAAGCGGCCAAGGAAATCGTTTTGAGCGATATCGCGCCCATCGATGAGTTGGGGCTGGGCGAGCGCTATCTTCAGTGCGATCTCCAGGATCTGGAGACGCTGACAGGGGCAGCGTCGGGCGTGGATGCGATTCTTCATTTGGGAGGCGCGGTGGGAGCGACTCTCGACTTCGATACGATTCTGGGAGCGAATATCATTGGGACGCGCAATGTATTCGAAGCGGCCCGTCTCAATGGAATCAAACGTGTCGTTTTCGCTAGTTCGCATCACGCCGTGGGCTATACGCCCCGAGGCGAGGCGATCGATCACTTGGCTCCATTGCGCCCGAATTCCGATTACGGAGTGAGTAAGGCTTATGGCGAGGCAGTTGGCTCGTATTACGCGGACAATTTCGACATGGAAGCGCTGTCGATACGCATTGGCTATGTGGGCGATGACCTTAGCAAGGAACGACGCTTGCGCACGTGGATAAGTCCGAGAGACTTACTGCAGTTAGTGGAAATCGGGTTTACGTATCCAGGGCTGCGGCACGAGATCGTTTATGGCGTTTCCGAGTCGCCCGAGCCGGCCTTTTTCGACAACGAGAACGCCCATCGCCTGGGCTATCGACCTCAGGATCGATCGGTGGATCGATTGACGGACCCCTCCGTACTCGATCAAGTTCCCGACTTGAATAGTATCGAAGAAGGCGTAGTGGGCGGAGGCTTCGCCAGTGCGAATTTCGCTGGGGACGTTGCAAAGGTTTTAGGAAGGAAATGAAAGTCTCTATTACAGGAACTGGATTCATGGGAACCGTTCACGCCGAAGCTCTGAAGCGTTTGTCGGGCGTCGAACTGGTTGGAATACAGGGCTCTACCCCTGAGAAGTCACGCGCGGCGGCGGAAACGTTGGAGCTGTCACGCGCTTACGAAAGCTGGGAGGCGCTCGTTGGCGACGACGAGATCGACGCCATTCACATAACGACTCCGAACCGGCTCCACTTTCCGCAAGCCGTGGATGCGCTCAAGGCGGGCAAGCACGTGATGTGCGAGAAGCCGCTCGCCATGACGACCGAGGAATCGGCGGAGCTGGCTCGCTTAGCGGAAGAGACCGATGTCGTAACGGGGGTGAACTACAACATACGCTTTTACCCGCTCAATCTGGAAGCGAAGGCTCGAGTCGCTCGCGGCGATATCGGCGAGGTGCGCAGCGTCTTCGGTAGCTATCAGCAGGACTGGCTGTTGTACGAAACCGACTACAATTGGAGGGTGCTTGCGGAAGAGCAGGGGGCGTTGCGGGCAGTGGCGGACATTGGTACGCACTGGATCGACTTGGTACAGAACATCACGGGCCAAAAGGTGATTCGCCTCTTCGCCGATTTGAAGACGGTGCACGAAACGAGGAAGCGTCCCTTGGGCGAGGTGGAAACCTTTTCCGGCAAGCTTGGCGGTGTGGAAGCGACGGAAGACGTATCGGTGGTGACCGACGATATTGGCTGCCTGGTCCTTCAATTCGAAAACGGAGCGCGGGGATCACTATTCGTGTCGCAAGTGACGCCTGGGAAGAAGAACTGTCTGCGATACGAGATCTCAGGGTCCAAGGCCTGTCTCGAATTCGACAGCGAGAACCCGAATCAGATCTGGGTAGGATCGCGGAATGTGGAGAACGCTCTGCTCTTGAAAGATCCAGGACTCAGCGCGGAGTCCACGCGACGCTTCGTCGATTATCCGGGAGGTCACGCGGAAGGGTTTCCGGATACCTTCAAAATGTGCTTTCGAGCCTTCTACGATTGCATCGCTGCGGGCGGAAAGGGTCCGCGGGCCTTTGCGAGTTTCGCTGAAGGGCACCGGGAAATCGAGGTTTGCGATGCGGTCGTCGAAAGCGCCGCGGAAGGCCGTTGGGTCGACCTGTAATCGAATGTATTCAAAGGAAAGGAATGAGATGAAACTAGGATTCGTAAGCGCCATTTTGGCAGATCAGACATTAGACGACGTATTGGATTTCGCTGCGGCGGAAGGTTTCTCGTGCGTCGAATTGATGTCTTGGCCGGTAGGCAAGGCCGAGCGCCGCTATGCGGGCGTGACCCACGTGGATGTAACCGACCTGTCGCAGGACGAGGCGGATGCCATCAAGGCGAAGGTCGCGGATCGCGGACTGAGCATCAGCGCGTTGGGCTACTACCCGAATCCCTTGACGCCCGATGCGGAAGAAGCGCGCGTATCGATCGAGCATTTGGAGCGAGTGATCAAAGCGGCGCCCTTGCTAGGCGTGAATCAGGTGAATTCCTTCATTGGTCGCGATCCCTCCGAGTCGGTCGATGAGAACTGGCCTCGGTTTCTAGAAGTATGGAAACCCTTGATACGCTGTGCGGAAGAGAGCGGTGTGCGGGTGGGGATCGAAAATTGCCCCATGTTTTTCTCGCAGGACGAGTGGCCATCGGGCAAGAATCTGGCGATCAGTCCGGCGATATGGCGACGTATGTTCGAGGAGATTCCCAGCAATTCTTTCGGGCTGAACTACGATCCGTCCCACTTGCTTTGGATGCAGATGGATTACTTGAAGCCAATCCGAGAATTCGCGGACAAGCTCTTTCACATCCATGCCAAGGACGCTATTGTCGATCGGGCGGCTCTGGACGATGTCGGCATTCTGGCGACGCCCCTCGAGTATCATACGCCGAAGCTGCCTGGCCTGGGCGACATCGATTGGGGTAAGTTTTTCAGTGTTTTGGGCCAGGAAGGTTACACCGGTCCGGTATGTGTCGAGGTGGAAGATCGGCCGTACGAGAAGACGCTTGAAGGTCGAAAAGGGGCATTGCGTCAAAGCGCGCGCTTTTTGCGAAACTTCATCTCGGAAGAGATCGGGGAATAAAGTCGGCGTTTTGGGGGACACGCTTCCTCCCGAGCGAAGCAGTGGGATGGATCTATTTGGGGGTAGGGACAACTGGCTCAGTCGTCCGGGATATAGCGAGAAGGGCGGACGACTGAGCCAGTTGTCCCCACCTTTTTGAGCGATTTGAAATAGTGAAGTCGTGCGATGAGCGTGGGTCTTTGTGGCATCGATTTTCGAAAATAATTGTCCAGTCCCGCTGTTCTGGTCCTAATGGACCTGGGATCGCCCCTTTCCCGAATAGCGTATTTTAGATGGACCCCCAGACTTCGAACCCCGATGGAGCCTTGTTCGCTCGCTTGCTGATCGCTAACCAGCGACAAATGCGTACGCTCGTGCGATCGATGATTCCCGGATGTCGCGACGTCGATGAAATCATCCAGGACGCATCTGTAGCCATGTGGCGGAAGTTTGGAGAATACGACACCGAGCGCCCCTTCGGCCCTTGGGCGCTCGCATTCGCCCGCTTGCAGTCGATGGCCTATTTGGAGCGTCGCAAGCGCACAGCGGCTCGCTTGAGCGACGAGGCTTTGGATCAGATCGCCGATTGCGCCGTGTCGGATGCCCGGACTTGGGACGGGCGCGAATCGGAGCGCTTGGCGGCTCTAGACGAATGCATGGCCAAATTGACGCCTAAAGAGACGCGTTTGCTGGGTCGGCGTTACGGCGATGGCATGACGGTTAGCGAGATTGCGGACAGCGGCGAGTTTCGGTCCAGCCGAGAGGCTTTGTACAAGACCTATTCCCGACTCGTGCAGCGATTGCTGGAGTGCGTGCGGGTTAACGCAAGTTCGATTCAATAAGGATGGATAAAATGGATTCGAAGCATTCGGAAGAAGAGTTGGCCTGGCGCATCGCTTTGTTGGCGAGTCGGCTGGAAGACAATGGCGAGGACGTGGAGGCCTTGGAGGAGTTGGACGAGCTGATTCGGTCGGAGAGCGAGGCGGCGGGCATTTATTTGGATACGGTCCGAATCTCAACGGAATTGCCCTATTCGGAAGCGGTTGAGGGAAGGCAGCTGAAATCGGATACGGCTGAAAATTCGAAGGGAAAGCAGAGGGAGGTTCGAATTGCGTCTCTTTCGGGAAGGCTTGCCCGGATCGGGGCCTGGCCTATGGCGGCTGCGTTGGCGATAGGGGCGATTTACCTTTCGGTGCGCAATGGGGAGGGAATCGCAGATCCGGTTGTCGAGACGGTGACGGAAGCGAAATCCCCCAATCCGATACCGGCGAATCGATCGACGCGGGAGATGCCTGGCGTCGGGGCCGCGACGGTTGCTCATCCGCCTAAGACAGGTCGAGTCAAAGGGGGTGTGGTCGAGCCTAAGGGAAGTATTCCCGAAACGGTTACGTTCAATGCCCATGTGCGTTCCATCCTCTCGGAGAATTGCTTTTTCTGCCACGGCCCCGATGCGAATACCCGAGAGGGCGAATTGCGCTTGGATTCGTTCGTGGATGCGACGCGCGACCGCGATGGCTATCAAGTGATCGCTCCAGGCGAAGCATTGGAAAGCGAGTTGATTTTGAGACTCCTCGAGGAAAGCGAGGAGGATGTGATGCCGCCTCCGGATTCGGGTCGAGTGGTGACCGAGGAGCAGCGCCGTATCCTTGAACGATGGATCGAACAGGGGGCCGAGTACGAGGGGCACTGGGCGTTTATACCGCCAGTCCGGGTAGAGACCCCGGTAACGGAGCAGAGCGATTGGGTTCGCAACCCTATCGATGCCTTTGTCCTTTCCCGTTTGGAGGAGGAAGGCATCGAGCCATCGCCGGCGGCGGATCGTCGTACTTTATTGAGGCGGCTATCCCTGGATTTGGTCGGCTTGCCGCCGACCCCTCAAGAAATAGAGTCCTTCGTCAACGACGAATCATCCGATGCCTACGAAAAGCAAGTCGACCGCTTGATGGCGTCACCGCATTACGGGGAGCGTATGGCGCTTCCTTGGCTGGATGCGGCTCGTTACGCGGATTCCAACGGTTTTCAGCAAGACGGGGATCGGCACGCCTGGCCTTGGCGAGACTGGGTGGTCGATGCGCTGAACGACAATATGCCGTTCGATCGTTTTACGATCGAGCAGGTTGCCGGGGATCTGTTGGAAAATCCGACCAACGACCAGTTGATCGCGACGAGTTTCAATCGAAATCACATGCTCAATAACGAAGGAGGAGCGATTCCGGAAGAGCAGCGGAACAACTACGTCTTCGATAGAGTGGATACAACTACTACGACTTGGTTGGGACTGACCATGGCGTGCGCGCAGTGCCACGATCACAAATACGATGCGCTGAGCCAGAAGGACTACTACCGATTTTTCGCCTACTTCAACAATGTGCCTGAAGCTGGCAGGGCGGATATTCGCACGAACCGAGTAATCATCGCCAAACCGGTTCTTGAAATGCCGACGGATGAACAATTGGCCGAGCGGATGGAAATAGACAATCGCATAAAGACGGAGCGCGCGGCTTTGGCGAAAGACGAGAAAGAGATCGCCGCTGCTCAAGTCGAGTGGGAAATCGTTACCCGTGAGAATCCTCCGAAGACCTTGGATCGCGATCGATTTCGGAGACTGCGCAATGGAATAAAGAATGGTACAGACGGCACGGATTCATCGTTGCGAAAGTACTTTCTGGATAATGACGCTCCGGAAAAGTGGATGGCTATTCAAAAGCGTATCAACAAACTGGATAGCCAAAAGGCGAAGGTCGAAGAGAGCATTGTCAAAGTGATGATCATGGGAGAGCAGGAAGAGCCTCGCGAAACGCGTATTCTGGCTCGGGGGGACTACGAATCGCCTCAGGAACGGGTATTCCCTGGTACGCCAGAAGCGCTGCCTGCTTTAGCGGACGGGGCTCCGGCGAATCGCCTAGGCTTAGCGGATTGGCTCGTGTCGACGGACAATCCATTGACGGGCCGAGTCACCGTAAATCGCTATTGGCAACAGCACTTTGGAACTGGATTGGTGAAAACGGTCGAGGACTTCGGCGTTCAGGGCGAGCAGCCTTCGCATCCGCAATTGCTCGATTGGTTGGCAACCGAATTCGTCGAATCTGGATGGGATATGAAGCATATGCATCGACTCATGGTGACGAGCGCGACGTACCGTCAGAGTTCCAAGACGCGCCCTGAATTGTTGGATTTCGACCCAGAGAACCGCTTTTTGGCCCGCAGTCCGCGTTTCCGTTTGCCATCGATGCTGATTCGCGATTCGGCGCTCTTTGCAAGTGGTTTGTTGCGAACGGATATTGGGGGTAGGCCTGTCTATCCGTATCAGCCAGAGGGACTTTGGCATGAATTCAGTTACGAGAAGTTTCGCTATACGCCATCCACGGGGAGCGATCTGTACCGACGCAGTCTTTACACCTTTTGGCGTCGCACGATCGGTCCGCCCAATATGTTCGACAGTTCCAATCGGCAGGTGTGCATGGTGAAGCTGGCCACGACCAATACCCCATTGCACGCCTTGACCACCCTTAACGACCCTACCTTCGTGGAAGCCGCTCGCGTGTTCGCGGAACGGATACTGAAAGAGGGGGGCGATTCCGATGCTGAGCGAATGCGCTACGCCTTTGCCATCGCTTTGGGTCGCGACGCGGAACCGATGGAGCTCGACGCATTGGAGTCCGCCTTGAAGAAGGCTCGAGAACACTATCAAGCGAACCCGTTAGATGCGGAAGCCTTGGCGTCCGTCGGCGAGTATCCCGTGGATCCCGAAACGGAACTCCAAGAGTACGCGGCCTATACGAATGTCGCCCAGGTGCTGTTCAACACGGATGAGTTCCTAACGAGAGAATAGCGATATGGATACGATTAAAACGGTAGCGGCCGATCTCCGAAAGGCCAAGAAACTGACAGGGAATGGCGGTTCGAAGAATCGCCGCTACCAAACCCCAGCGATATGAACCCTTTCTTCGAACGAGATCTTCAAATAACGAGACGGCAATTCTTTTCCAAGTCGGCCACTGGTCTGGGAGGCGCTGCCTTGGCGAGCATCCTTGGCGGTACGGGCCTCGATGCGGCGACAGGCGACGCGCGAACCGGTAGCGGTCCTTTGGAGGGATTGCCGCATCACATCGCCAAGGCCAAGCGCGTCATCTATTTGATGCAAGGCGGGGGACCGTCGCATGTCGACTTGTTCGATCCGAAACCGAACCTGGCCAAGCGCCGCGGCATTCAGCTGCCCGACTCGGTGCGCATGGGTCAGCGATTGACTACGATGACTTCGAATCAGCTGGAGTTGCCGGTTTTGCCGGCGATCAAGGGGTTCAAGCGTTATGGAAAGTCGGGCATGGAATTGTCGGAGCTGCTTCCCTATACTGGCGAAATCGCCGACGAAATGTGCTTGGTCAATTCCATGCATACGGAAGCTATTAATCACGCGCCGGCCTGTACTTTCTTTCTGACGGGTTCTCAGATCCCAGGTCGACCGAGCATGGGGGCTTGGGCATCCTATGGCTTGGGCAGCGAAAACGATAACCTGCCCACCTTTGTGGTCATGACCTCGCGCGACCGCGAGAATTCGTGCGGTCAGCTCTTCTTCGACTACTATTGGGGCAGCGGCTTCATCCCTTCCAAATATCAAGGCGTGCGTTTTCGGGGGGAGGGAGATACCGTACTTTACCTTTCTAACCCCAAGGGCATACCCAGCCATTTGCGAGAGGGTTTGCTCGAGGATTTGGAGACCCTCAATCGCAAGCGGTACGAGGATTATGGAGACCCGGAGATAGCGACGCGCATCGCCCAGTACGAGATGGCCTATCGCATGCAGACGTCGGTACCGGAACTCAACGATATAACGACGGAGCCGCAGCATGTCCTCGACATGTACGGACCTGATGTGCATCGACCGGGCTCCTACGCTCGCAACTGCCTTATGGCCCGTCGCCTGGCGGAAAAGGGCGTGCGTTTCATCCAGCTTATGCATGCGGGATGGGATCAGCACGGAAATTTGCCGACCCAGCTGGCAATTCAATGCAAGGATACGGACCAGCCGTCAGCGGCTCTAGTCAAGGACCTCAGGCAGCGGGGATTGTTGGACGACACGCTAGTTATTTGGGGTGGCGAGTTCGGGCGTACGGTATTTGGTCAGGGAAACATCGACAATGAGGTCAAGCATGGGCGGGATCACCACGGACGGGCCTTCAGCTTATGGATGGCAGGGGGTGGCGTAAAGCCGGGCGCGCGTTTCGGGGCTACGGACGACTTCGCCTGGAACATCGTCCAGGATCCGGTGCACGTGCACGATTTCCAAGCGACTGTCATGCACTTGCTTGGCGTGGATCACGAGCGCCTGACCTATCGCTACCAAGGCCGGCGCTTCCGTTTGACGGACGTGCATGGCAAGGTAGTGAAAGGACTTTTGGCATAGAGAGAGCCAAGCCTCGATACGGTTGTATGTCGCGGGGCCACGCGATTGGCCTGTCGGTTGCTGCGTCGGCCAAGGTTAATTTAGAAAGTCGATAGGTTTTTCCGAGTCCGTCCTTGAGCGAACTTTTTGCGCTCGTCTTTCGATAGCCACCTCGCAAGCATAGTCGTCATGGCTTCGTCACTACTGCAGTTCGTCCATCCTGCGCTGGAGAAATCGAGGGTGAATCGTCGGCTCTTGCAACGCGCAGCTCAATTGGACGGGGTAAGGGTTAACGATCTCTACGAGATCCATCCCGGTTTTCAAGTAGATGCCAACAGGGAGCAGGCATTGATGGAGGCCCACGATGCGATCGATTGTGGCGAAGCCTGCTGGTCAGTCCGAACATGCACCGCGTCCACCATTCCATGAAAGTCCGTGAAACGAACTCCAATTACGCGAGTATTCTGTCCGTTTGGGATCGCCTTTTTGGAAGCTATCGGCGCGGCGATCCTGAGACGATCGAATTCGGTCTGGAGTACGATCGAGAGAGGGAAGGGCAAGGTTTGCTAGCCCTGTTGAGGCGACCGTTCCGGCCGCTCAGCGGCGCTTTTGCAACGAAAGCGAAGGAGGAAATCGATTAGAAGAGCGTAGGGGCTCGGTAAGCGACGCCCCTTTCGTTGTTGGAATTATGTTTTGGACATGGGTTAGGCAAATCGCGCCTCAAGGAGCGAAGGAGCTCATCGACTCGGAAGGGGCTCTGGTTGTGGATGTGCGCAAACCCAAGGACTACCTGAAGTCGCATGTCGATGGAGCGGTGAATGTCGAGGTGAAGACCGTTGCCGAGACCCTTGAGGGCGAAGACAAGGACCGTCCGATCGTTTGCTATTGCTACGGGGGCTATGCGAGTCGTCAGGCCTGCAAACGTCTAACGAAGGCGGGTTTCCGAAAGGTCTTCAGTGTCAATTGGGGATACTGGGGGTGGCAGCGCGCTTTTGGGAAAGAGGATTCGCTCCATTAGCGTTTCAATGTAAGATTGCGATTGATGCCGAGCGAGAAAGGCTTAGGGGTCTTGAGGCGAAGACGCGAAATTGTTTCGCCCTCCGCCCAACTCAAAATCGCGTTCCAGCTATGACTAAATTTATGCTTAACGGAGCTTCGATTGAATTCGAGGGCGCTCCGGAAACACCCCTCTTGTGGGCGCTCCGAGACGATCTCGGGATGACGGGAACGAAGTTCGGTTGCGGTATGGCCCAATGCGGCGCTTGCACCGTGCATATGAATGGGAGCGCGATTCGTTCCTGCGTAACGCCAGTATCTGCTCTGCAAGGGACGGAGATCACGACGATCGAAGGTTTGAGCGAAGAGGGCGATCACCCAGTGCAGGAAGCCTGGATGGCCTGCAATGTGCCGCAGTGCGGCTACTGTCAACCGGGTCAGATCATGCAAGCGACGGCGCTTTTGAAGCAGAATCCGAATCCTAGCGATGCCGATATCGAAGCGGCCATGAATAGAAACATCTGCCGATGCGGCACCTATCCGCGTATTCGAAAGGCCATTAAGCTCGCAGCGAAAGGAGGCTCGAAATGATCGCCGAACCATCGAGACGGAAATTTATCGAGAAGATTGGCAAGGGCGGGGCTTTGGTCCTGGGCTTGCAGTTCATCCCCACGCGAACCATGGCTCAGTCGTCGAGCGCCAATGGCGCCTTCGAGCCCAATGTGTTCGTGCGCATCGATCCGGATGGCCAGGTCCACGTGGTCTGCCACTTCTCGGAAATGGGGCAACGGGTGCGCACCAGTGTGGCTCAGGTGCTCGCGGATGAATTGGAAGCGGACTGGGATCGCGTTTCGGTCGTTCAAGGGCAAGGCGATAAGAAATACGGCAGTCAGAATACGGATGGTTCGCGCAGTATTCGCAATAATTTGCCTCGCCTCCGCAAAGCCGGAGCGACGGGACGCGTAATGCTCGAGCAGGCAGCCGCCAAGCGTTGGGGCGTGACAGCGAGCGAGTGTAAGGCCTCTAATCACGAAGTCGTTCATTCCAAGAGCGGCAAGCGCCTGGGTTATGGGGACCTAGTGGCGGAAGCCGCCAAGCTTGACGTCCCCGAGCAGGATACCGTGCCTTTGAAGGACCGAAAGGACTGGCGTTACATCGGCAAGGCGATCGACAGCATCGACGACTTAGGCATGGTCAAGGGCTCCAATGTATTCGGTCAGGACGTACGCTTGGATGGCATGAAATTCGCCGTAATTGCCCGTCCACCCGTTGTACTGGGCAAAGTAGCCCGCTACGACGCCGACAAGGCCCTGGCGGTGCCGGGCGTAGAGCGCGTCGAGGAATTCCCCGCGATCCAGGAGCCGGTGCAGTTTCAGCCTTTGGGTGGGGTGGCAGTGATCGCCAGCAGCACTTGGGCGGCAATGAAGGGACGCGAGGCGCTGGAAATTCAATGGGATGACGGTCCGAACGCGAGCTACGATTCGGATGCTTACCGAAAGCAGTTGGAAAAGACGATCCAGGAGCCGGGCAATGTAGTTCGGGAAGAGGGCGACGTCGATGCGGCCTTCAAGGCTTCCGACAAACGCTTCGCTCGCGAATACTACACGGATCTCTTGGCCCACGCGACGATGGAGCCTCCCGCGGCGACGGCTACGCCGCGCGGCCAAGGGGTTGAGATTTGGTCCTGTACGCAAAATCCGCAGGCCGTTCAGTCATCGGTGGCCGGATACCTCGGTATCGAGGAAACGGATGTGATTGCCAACGTGACTTTCTTGGGCGGTGGATTCGGTCGTAAATCCAAGGCGGACTTTTCCGTTGAGGCCGCCTGGCTGGCCAAGAAGATCGATGGACCGGTGAAAGTGGTCTGGACCCGCGAAGACGATATTCGCCATTGCTTTTATCACGCCGCCAGCGCGCAGCGTATGGAGGCGGGGATCGATCAGGAGGGCAAGGTGACGGCGTTGCTAAGTCGCACGGCCTATCCGGGGATTTCCTCAACCTTTGCGGCGGGGGCGGAGAATCCGGGCAGCGGGGAGCTCGATCTCGGCTTTAAGGACAACAGCTTCGGCATTCCCAATATGCGGTTGGAGAACGGCAAAGCCTTGGCCCATGCTCGCATTGGATGGCTGCGTTCGGTGTGCAATATTTTCCATGCGTTCGCGTCTCAATCGTTCGCTGGAGAACTAGCGGCAGAGCTCGATCGCGACCCTAAAGACTTTCTCTTGGAATTGATCGGGCCGGCTCGAAAGATCGAGCTGAGCCACACCGTTGGCCCCTACGGCAATTATGGCGATACCATGGAGAGGCATCCGGTGGATACGGGTCGTTTGTCGAATGTGGTACGCGAAGCGGCCAAATTGGCGGATTGGGGACGCCAATTACCCAAGGGTCGTGGACTGGGTATTGCGGCTCAACGAAGCTTCCTGACCTATGTGGCAACGGTGATGGAGGTCGAAGTGACTGGATCGGGCGATGTGAAAGTTCATGGCATGTGGACGGCGGTCGATGCGGGCACGATTGTGAATCTCGACGCGGTGAAGGCCCAATGCGAAGGGGGTGGCATATTCGGTATCAGCTGCGCCTTAGGACAGATTACCGCGAAGGACGGACGTATCCAGCAGAGCAACTACCACGACTATCGCGTAGCCCGTATGGTGGAGACGCCGGCCCAGGTCGGCGTCAAGGTTGTCGAAAGCGATGCGCCACCTGCGGGAGTGGGTGAACCCGCAACGCCACCCGCGGCCCCAGCGCTCTGCAATGCCATCCACGCGGCTTGCGGGAAACGCATTCGTTCGCTGCCTATTGGGGATCAATTGAGGGCGTGAGATTCGCTGTTGGATTCTATCTGATAATTTGGGCGTTTCTCTCGATGGTCGCCGTCGTGCAGGCGGACGGCAATCGCATGTCCGTGTCGGGGGAGGATATCCTCTACAACGGGAAGCCGATCAAATTGATAGGACTGCGATGCTCGAATGCTCTCATAAGCGATTCGACGGCAGATAAATTGATCGATGCGCTAGATAGGTATCAGGAATATGGGTTGAATACGATTTCCGTATTTTTGATGGGGTCGCGCTTCGGGGACGTGAAAGGCTATTTGCCGGATGGGAGCCTGAGCGCGGTTCACGTGCGTCGACTTGAGCGAATTCTTAGAGCGACCGATGAACGCGAGATGGTGGCGATTGTGGGGTGCTTGTACTGGAGTACTTCGCGAGCGAAAGAGGATTTGTCGTATTGGAATCAGGAGGATGCGGACAAAGCGATTGGCAATACGGCTCTCTGGTTGAATAGCAAAGGCTTCGGCCACGTTGTTCTTGATCCTGACAATGAGGGCATGGCGGTACGGGCCATGAAGTGGCAGGTCGATTCATTCATAGTTGCTGCAAAGGCGGCCTATCCCGAATTAATCGTGGCGAACAATACGCGCCAGGAATCGACATTAGAGGATCTGAACATGCACTTCGGGCCGAGGAAGCCTGGCAAACCTTGGCTGGACAGCGAATCGACTCCTAAGAATGCGCCTATTAGTGGATATTGGTCGCAATACAGCAAGGAACGCCATCAAGAGGACGAGGCTTACACCAACTACTCCCGCATTGGACGCTACACGGAAGAGATGAAGCAGGACCAGTTCGAGAAGACCCGTGACTACATCGAGAATCTCAACGGTATTCTATTGGCTAGTACCTGGATTCAGTGCGCTCCGAATGAAGGGGTGGGCGGTCCGTTCGTCGAGTTCGGTGGGCTATCCGATCTAGGATCCAGTCAAAACCTGGGCGCGGCTTGGAATCGAGATATCGATACGCTTCATCCGGACGCGGGAATCCTGTGGTGGCTGGAGTACGTGAAAAAGCGCTACAAAGGGAAAACTTGGACGCGACGATAGGGGCTCGGCGGAGAGAGGACGCTCTCGCCCAGCCAGCTAATCGCCAATAGCTAAACGCTAAGCAGCTACCCTTTACACATTGCTCAAGCGGCCTGTAGAGTCGCCAAAGCGTTCTAGATTTGAGACGCCCATACGATCGGCCATGCTGAGGTAGAGATTCGATAAGGGGGTCGAACCGTGCTTGGTGTAGCGACCGGCGTCCAGCGAGCCTCCGCCATTTCCTGCGAGAACGATGGGCAGATTGTCATGAGTGTGACGGTTGCCGTCCGCGTTGCCGCTACCGAAGACGATCATGGAATTGTGGAGGATCGATTTTCCGTCGATGTCCTGAACGCTATCGAGTCTTTGGAGGAACGCGGCGAATTTCTGGGCATACCAACGGTCGATTTTGATGACCTTGGCGATGCGGTCTTCCTTGTTCTGGTGATGGGTCAGCTCGTGGTGTCCTTCTGGAATCCCAATTTCCTCGTGCGATCGGTTGTCTCCGTCGTGAGCGAGGAGAAGCGTTGAGACCCGCGTGTAATCCGTTTGGAAGGCGAGGGTCATCATGTCGAACATCAGATCCATATGGTCCCCGTGGGTGAAGGGAATGCCCTCGGGAGTCGACAGGTTGGGATCGACCGTGGGTCCAAAGCGCTCCATGCTTTCGATACGCGTCTCCACCTCGCGAATACCAGTGACGTATTGGTCGAGTTTTTCGCGATCGCGATGATCTAAACTCCGCTCCATGCGCTTGGCGTCCGACATGACGAAATCGAGGATTGATCGCCTATTCATCATGCGTCTTTGGGCGTTGGCGGCGCGTTCGCCATGCTCTCCTTCTCCGAACAGCCGTTCGAAAACCTTGCGGGGATTCGACTCGGGCGTCATCGGATTGGTGGGTGTCTTCCACGCTAGATTGTATTGATAGGCGCAGGAATAGCCCGTGTCGCAGGCGCCGGCTCGGCGGGCGGGATCGCAACTGAGTTCGAGCGAGGGGAAGCGCGTGGTGTGGCCCACCTCCTTGGCAATCGCTTGGTCGATCGATTCTCCGGCCCGTATATCCGTGGCGCTTTTCTTGATACGCACGCCGGTGAGAAAGACGCTATTGCCGCGGGCGTGGTCGCCTCCGCCGTCCTTGCCGGCGGTCGCATTAAGTTGATCCAGGCCGCTCATCACTTGAACCGATTCGCGAAAAGGTTCGAGTGGCTTGAGGGATTCCTTGAATGCGAAGTCTCGTCCTTGGCCTTCGGGCCACCAGGATGCCGGAATGGCGCCGTTGGGAAAGAACAGGTAGGCGGCGCGGAGGGGGGCTCCGGTAGCGGTGGTCGCCAGCGGTTTGCCAGCCGAAGCGGCGAGAACCTGGCTGCCTGGCAACATGGATTGCATGGCGGGCAAGGCCAAGGTAGCTCCGACGCCTTTAAGAAAGCGTCTTCGATCGAGCGAGCGGGATAGATCTGCACGGTTCATGGCTTAGTTTGGCTTGAAATTGGGATGGCGGCGTTTCTGGAAGGGGGCGGAAGCGACAATTGCGTGGATGAGGGCCTTGGGGCTGCCATCGGTTTCGGCGAGCGTTTCGACGAGCGCGTCGAGCGTTGCCGTGTCATAGTATTCCATTCCTCTTCCCAGGGCGTAGGTAAGCAGTTTGTCGCTAAAGCAATAATAGAAGTCCATAATGCGGTCGTTGGCAAGAATTCGCTTCATTTCCTGGATGGAATCGAAGGACTCGCCGGTGATGAGCTGGCCTTGCGGCTCGATGGGCTGATTGAGCTCGGACTCGCGCCAGATTCCCATCGCGTTGAAATTCTCGAGGGCGAGCCCTAGTGGGTCCATGCGGTTATGGCAGGAGGCGCAGAGCGTGTCCTCGCGGTGCATCGCCAGAGTTTCGCGCAGACTCATGGCGTCCATTTCGTCGCTGGCGATATCCTCCAAGGCCGGAATATTGGGCGGGGGCGCGGCAGGGGGGGTCCCCAGAATGTTCTCCAAGATAAAAACGCCGCGTTTTACGGGAGACGTGCGGGTCGGGTTGGACGTGTAGGCGAGGATGGTACCTTGGGTCAGGACGCCCCCGCGGGGGCTGTCGGAAGCGAGAGCGACCTTGCGCATGCGCTGCCCTTTTACGCCTTCGATGCCGTAATGCTCGGCGAGCGCTTGATTGAGAAACGTGTAGTCGCTGTCGAGCAGTTCGCGCAAGCTGCGATCGCCCCGGATAATGTGCTCGAAATAGAGCTCGGTTTCATCGCGCATGGCTTCCTGCAAGGGACGTTTCAATTCGGGGCGTTTGATCCCATAAGCGCCGCGGAGCAGCGCTCGCGTGCGAGTATAGGTTTCTTCTTGCTGGGGCGTGCGCTTGTATTCGGGAATTTCGCGCACGATGTTGTAGGCTTTGCGAGCGGCCAGGATTTCAGGATTCGGATGGTCGCGCAAATAGACGTCTAGCGAGCTGATGTTAACCGAGCGAATATCGCGCGCGTGCAGCCATTGCCCGGCGAAATTTTCGATAAAATTGTCCGATCGCGGATCTTGCATCATGCGCTCGACTTGAGCGTCGAGGTTGGCTCGCAATTCGCTTTTGGCCGCCAGCGCGAAGAGCTTGTCATCGGGCATGGACGACCAGAAGAAGTAGGAAAGCCGCGAGGCGAGGGCGTATTCGTCTATGTAAGGGTGTTCCGTTTTGGACTTCGCGGGAAGGAAACCCTCTTCGCGAAATATGAATCTCGGCGACGCCAATATAGCGACCATCGCTTGCGAAATACCCATTTCGTAAGTGAATCCGGGTTGGGTCCCCACTTGTTCGGCGAGCTGTACGAGTTGTTGAATGGTTTTTGGGTCGACGGGTCGCCGGTAGGCTCGGGTAGCGAATTGCTCTAGTCGTTCGAAGGCGTAGTCCCTGCGTTGCTTGGGGTTTTCGGGAATGCCTCCTGGGAAAAAGCGATCGTAGTTTTTAGGACGTATCCAATTTTCTGGCGCCATCGGACCTTTGATGGCCAATCGCTCGATGCGCATTTTGAGCCGCTTGATCTTCTCGAGACCAAAGGTCAATGGCTCCACTTCGACCGAAAAAGAGTGTTCTCCGGGTTGCCAATCGTAGTCGAATACGAACTCCCTTGCCTTGCTGTTGGTGAACTCGTATTCTCGTTCTATCTTCGTCTCGCCATCTATCTTGAAGGTCAGCTTGCAGCGATTGTAATCGAAGCCGTTGAAGCTTGAAAAGCTAACAGGCTTCAGGTCTATGGCAACCTGGTACTGTCCGGCCTCGTCGATCGTATGGGTCGCCGTCCGTTTCGATGGCTGATAGAAGGAGAGCTGGAGATCATCCTTGTCCTCGTCGTCTTTGATCGTTGGCGGTGTGAAAAGCTGGACGAGGCGCTCGTCCTCGTAGACGCTTTGGGGCATCACGCGGGACTGAGTGGGCACGGCCTCGCCGATGATTCGATTCGCGGCATCGAGGTACTTCTCGAGCATCATTGGCGAGAGCGTGAGGATGTCGCCGAGGTTGTCGAAGCCTTCGCCGGAGTCGTCGGCGGGAAAGGCGTCTTCGGCGTTGAAATCGATTCCGATAAGGTCGCGAATCGTATTCTGGTATTCGATGCGGTTGAGTCGTTGGACCGTAAGCTTGCCCGGATCGGGATTCCCCGGATCGACGGCGAAGGGACCGGCCTTGATCCAATCGAGGATTTGGGAGCGTTCCTCGGGCGACGGTTGATACTCTTCCAAGGGGGGCATGATGTGGGCCCGAGCATTGCGGAGGACGCGCATCCAGAGTTCGTGATCGCCGATGTTTTTCGCATTGAATTCGTCCAATGTAACGCCCCCTTTATTCGTGCCGAATCCGTGGCAGTCGTAGCAATAGCTATCGAGAATGGGCTCGATTTCCGTTTTGAAGGACTCGAATACGCCTTCCATGGCGGCATTGCCAATGGGTAGAAACGCGAGGCAAGCGGTGGCCAGCGCGGCTCGTCGGAGTCTGGAAAGATTAGCCTGGGGGGCGTGGTGCATTTGGGAATAGGGTCCTTATGTCGAGTCGTCTATTCTAGCTTACGAATTCAAGTATGGGAATGGACGAGCTTAATGTGAAATCGATTCGATTGCGAATTTTTGGACACGTTCTAAAAATACAGAGACGGATCCCTCCTAGGAATACGCTATTCCGAGGCGACGTATTTCACTGAATCGCATTGCTCGCTTCGTCGAACCGCTGCGGCAGTACAAATCTGCTGTGGGATGGGTTCTCTGCGTGGAGATCGATTCCCTGTCGTTTCACTTCGGACCTGAGGTCAAAATGGTGGGAGATGGCAGATTCGAACTGCCGACCTCTTGCATGTCAAGCAAGCGCTCTAACCAACTGAGCTAATCCCCCTCAGGCCGCCTTTTCAGCGAGAGCGGAGACGTTGCCGAAGAGCTATTTTCGATGCAAGCGCAATTTTCGTTTTCTTTGCGGGATAAAGCGCCCTTAACTGGAGTCTTATTCCAATAGCCTATGCTCCAGTATTTGAAGATCTCAAACCTTGCTTTATTAGAAAGCGCATCGATTGACTTCGATGCGGGTTTTACGGTCGTGACGGGAGAAACGGGCGCAGGCAAAAGCGTGCTTTTAGGGGCGCTGGGACTGCTGTCGGGATCGCGAGCGGATAAGTCGATTATTCGAGGAGGAACGGATTGCTGCGAAGTGGAGGCGGCCTTGTTCTTCGATGAGTGTTCGGAGATCGATGAGACGTTGCAGGAATTGGGGCTACCGCCCTGCGAAGAAGGCAGCTTGCTGCTGAAGCGGAGTTTGCATCGCAATAAGCCGTCGCGAATTTCCATCAATGGGAGCTTGGCGACCTTGGCGAATATCCAAGCGCTGGGCGGTCACTGGATCGATTTTCATGGTCCGGGCGAACCGCAGCGATTGCTCAAGAGCGAACATCAACTCGAGATGATCGATCTCTATGCGCAATTGGGCGACCAGTCAGCTTCCTACCGATCGGCCTATGGAGAATGGCGTTCTACCCTTGGAGAGATCGAGCGATTGCGCAACGAGACGCAGCTGGATGCCGATCAGATCGAATTCCTTCGCGCTCAAATCGAGCGAATCGATGCGTTGGAGTTGTCGGTAGAATCGATGGAGCAGCTGGAGACCGACTTCAATCGAGTGACAAGCAGTCAAGACCTTCTGGCATTGTCCAATGAGCTGGCCAATGGGTTGACCGGGGACGAGGGCGCCATCGCCTTGATGAGCCAACTGACGCGCGCGGCGAATGAGGCGGCGGAGATGGATCCATCGCTCAACGAACTGGCGAGTCGCCTGGAAAGCGTCATTCTTGAAATCCAGGAGTTGGGGGCCGAATACGAAATGGTGGGCGCGTCGCTGAATTTCGAGCCGGAGTTCGCGGCGGACGTGCAGGAGCGTATGACAACTTGGCAGGAAGCGCGGCGCAAGTATGGGCGGGAGGTTTCCGATGCGCTCGCCGCCCGCGATGAAATGGCCTGGAAAATCGAAGATCAAGGGGATATCGAGGGGACGTTGGCCCGGCTCAACGCTCAGGCGGACGAACAGGAGCAAGCGCTCAAGACCTTGGCTGCCGCCC
Source organism: Candidatus Pelagisphaera sp. (assembly GCA_965655705.1). Lineage (GTDB taxonomy): Bacteria > Verrucomicrobiota > Verrucomicrobiia > Opitutales > Opitutaceae > Pelagisphaera. The sequence goes on along the minus strand of CBFHHM010000002.1, from coordinate 353,671 downwards.
TGACTCGGAAGCGGAAGAAGGCAGGGGATGCGTTGGCCCGAAAGGCGGAAAGCGTATTGCTTGAGCTGGGGTTCAAGAAAGGCAAGTGCGGTCTGGAAATGTCGCTGCAATCCGGACTGAAGGCCTACGGAGATGCATTGCCAGTGTTGCAGTTTTCTCCGAATGTGGGAGAGCCTTTGAAACCGTTGAGCAAGGTCGCTTCGAGCGGAGAGCTTGCCCGGGTGATGCTGGCCTTGAAAACGATTTTAGCGGATGTGGACGAGGTGCCTGTTTTGGTATTCGATGAAGTGGATGCGAATGTAGGGGGAGAGATCGGTCGTACGGTGGGAGAACGGATGAAAGGAATCGGCAATTCGCACCAGGTGATCTGCATCACCCACCTGCCCCAAGTGGCCTCGCTTGGCGACAACCACTTCGTGGTCGAAAAGGACCAAAGCGGGGACCGAGCGAAGGTCGGTATCGAGCGATTGGATTCGGACACGGAGGCGCGAGTGGTGGAACTCGCTCGCATGTTGGGAGACCGGTCGGCGGAAAGCGCATTGTCGCACGCCCGCGAGCTGCTCGCGGAAGAGATTTAACGTCTTTCGAACGGCCATGGAAATCGCGGGATCCAAAGCGCTGGTAACCGGAGCGAGTCGTGGCGTAGGCGCGGCCATCGCTCGAGCGTTGATGGACCAAGGGGCTGAAGTTTGGGGAACGTCTCGGGATCCTGGACAAGTGGAATGGCCAGAGGGGCTGCGTCCCTTGCAGCTTGACCTGGGCGCTGCGAGCCGGATCGAACAGGCCTGGAATGAGCAACGCCTGAGCGACATCGGCTTCGATATCGTTGTAAACAATGCGGGATCCGGGGCGTTCGGTCGGTTCGAGGAGATGGAATTCGAAGTGTGGGAGTCGCAGATTCAAACGCTCTTGCTTGGGGTCATGAAGCTGACGCGGCTCGCGCTTCCGGATTTGCTCGAGCGAGGTGGCTATTTGGTGAACGTGGGCTCGTTGGCCGCGGAGTTCCCAATCCCGTTTATGTCCGCCTACAATGCGGCTAAAGCGGGCTTGTCCGCTTTCACCGAAAGCTTGGTAATCGAGTCCCTTGGAAGCGATTTTAAAATTGTGAATCTCGAATTGGGAGACCTTAAAACCGACTTTAATCGTTCAGTGTTTAAAAAAACCAGTAAAAATGAAATTGGTGTTTGCGCGGATACCGTTTGGAGGCAAATAGAGAGGCGTATTTACGTATCACCGACACCCGATACTGCTGCAAATCAACTACTAAGATGCATCCAAAAGGAGAAAATAGGCCGAATTCGGGCAGGAAGTCGTTTTCAGACAATTTTTGCGCCCCTATTTTCTCGTCTCGCTCCGCGAAATTTGATCCGTACTATCAATATCTCCTACTACGGGAAATAACAGAGAGGTATTCAGGTGTCCGTGGTTAGAATACTTGTCTTAACGTCTAGTACAGGGGGAGGCCACGATGCGAGGGCGATCGCGTTCCGTCGATGGGCGCGGAAAATTTATGGCTGGGAAGTCGAAGTCCGTGTCGAGAGCATGCTGGAAGATTCGTCTCGGCTGGCTCGTTTTGGAGTCAATTTCTACAACTTCATCCAGAAGCATGCCCCGTGGTTCCACCACCCTTATTATTTGCTCGTAGAAGGACTGAGCTATTTGAATCGGTCTCGCGTAACTTTGGGGCGGCGGTACTACGCGGAAGTTATTCGAAATTTCAAGCCACACTTGGTCTTCAGTGTTCACGATTGCTTGAATCGTGGCTATTTCCAAGAAGCGCGCGAAATTCTCGGAAAGGAAAACGTTCGTTGCGCCACTTATTGCTCGGAGTACTCAGGCGGATATGGATACAGCCGAAATTGGGTAGAGCCTAGCGTAGATCTCTATATTTCACGTACGAAAACCGCGCGGGATTTCGCGATATCGCGATTCTCGTTGGATCCCGCGAAAATCATTGTTCGGGGGCATTTTCTAGTTCCTCGCATCTACGAGGAACGTTTGTCGGCCTACGAGAAGCATCGCTTCATTACGGAACGGCTCGGATTGCGAGCGGATCGGAAGATCATTTTCCTCGCGACCGGCGGTACGGGAGCGAACAATCACTTGGCCCTGCTTCCGACGATTAAAAAATATTCGGAAAAGTACCAAGTGCTTGTCGTCTGCGGTCGCAATCAGGAGGCGTTTATGCAAGTGCGCCGATGGCAGCGGAACAATCCTGAATTGTCTTGTCACGTGGGAGGTTTCTGCAACGAGATGCACTTGTTCCTTCAGGTCAGCGATATGGTTGTGACGCGCGGAGGAACGACGACTTGTTCCGAGGCGCTGCACTTCGAGTGCCCGATTATTTTCAATGGAATTGGTGGGGTTATGCCGCAGGAGAAGCTGACCGTTAAGTATTTCATGCAGGACGATGCCGCCGTAAAGGTGTCGAAGCCTAAGGAATTCGAGAAGCTGCTGATGGATTGGAGTCGGCACCCTGAACGATTCAGGGGATTGAGACGTCGTTTCCGCGCCATGAAGTTCGCGGACCGTCCTTCCGACGTGGTTTACGACTTGGTCGATTTGGCGCACGAGGCGCTGCCGCAGGAAGATCGACTTGCTCTTAAGGTTGTCGGCGAATAGCGCATTCGAATGCGTATCCTCTATGTGACGACGACGTTTCCGGCTTATTCGGAAACTTTCCTCCAGCGCGAGGTCCGAGCCTTGAGAGCTCTGGGAGCGGAGCTTCACATCATTTCCATGCACGGGGGCGAACAGTCATTCGAAGGCCTGCCGGTCGATCGCTTTTCCAAGTGGGAGCTTGTAAACGTTCTGTGGCGATTACCTTGGATCGTGTGTTCGCGATGGAGCGCGTTCAAGGAATGGTGGACCACGCTCTTTACTGAAAAGCCGCCTTCGGCCCTCAGCTTCTGGGAGAATATGCTAGGCATGGGAGTTGCGCTTTTGCGCGAGCGCCGCGTTCGCGTTCTCGATCCGGATGTCGTTCATTGCGTGTGGTCCGGGGGGCCGGGATCGTTCGGATGGGCTAATTCTCTATTGGTAGGAACTCCCTTTTCGGTCGGCGCGCATGCGTACGACGTATTCGATCATGGGGGCGATTGGCTGCTGGAGCGTAAATTGGGAGAATCCTTGCTCATTCATACATCGAATCAAACCGCCTACGAGGAGCTCTTGAAGCGGGCCCCTGAGCGGAAAGTGCGCTTGATTCGGCGAGGCATGAATCGCTTCCCCGATTTCAAGCCGATACGTTCCGATCGCTCGAAATTGAGAATCGTATGCGTAGCCCGGTTGGTAGAGAAGAAGGGATTTCCGTATCAGATGAATGTATACGATGCAGCGCGAAAAGCGGGGATCGAGTTCGATGCGAGAATTATCGGAGAAGGAAAAGAACGCTCGAGAATCGAGGCTGACATTGAGGAACGAGGTTTGGAAAATCAGGTTAAGCTGTTCGGACGCCTTTCGCAATTGGAGACCATGCAACATATCGCTTGGGCGGATGTATTGGTCCATACGGGGATTATCGCCCGAAATGGAGATCGGGACGGGTTGCCGAACGTGATTCCCGAAGCCATGGCGTCAGGGACGCTCGTTGTTGCGTCGCCCGTATCGGGGGTGGTCGAGGCGGTATTCAATCGAGAGACCGGTTTCTTGGCGGATGTAAGCGATACCCGAAACTGGTTGGCTGCCCTGCGGTGTATTCAAACCGATGATTCGCTCTGTGAAGGTATTCGGAGCAGGGCCCGGGCTTGGGTCGAGAAGGAGTGGGTGGCGGAACGCAATTCGGGAAAACTGTTGGAAGCGCTCCGCGAGTCGATGTGAAATGGCTTGAGCCGCTCTCTTATCCAGTCTAGCAATTCTAGGGGTTCGAGCTATGATCAAAGGGCGATTGCTTTACGATGTAACGAAGGCTTCCAAGCAGAAGCAGAAGTCGGGGCTTGCCCGTGTGTCCGATTGCTTGAAGCGGGAGCTAGCCCCATTGCTGGGAAAGCGTTTCAAGGAGGTCGTTTGGGATGACCGAAAGGAATCCATTCGACCTTTGGGGAAGCGAAACGGCTTTCGACTGGAAGCGAATGATGTGTTTTTTACCAGCGAACTGTTTTGCGAATTCGAACGGACGGGAGTCGAGCGTTTCTTGAGCGAATCGCCTTGCCGAGCGTATGCTCTGTTTCATGACGCCATTCCGCTGCAACATCCAGAGTTTACTTGGCCTCATAGCGTGCAACGGCATCCCAGTTACATGAAAATGCTGACGCTCTTTACAGGGGTATTCGCGGTTTCAAGCCATAGTTCGATTCAATTGGAAGAATATTGGGAATGGTTGGAAATGTCGTTCGCCCCATCAGTAAAGTCGGTTCAACTGGGAGCTGATGGGGTCTATTCCGAATCGTCCGCTCCTTCCGAAACCGGCAACAAGCGCCTGCAAATTCTGCTTCTCGGAATAGTCGAAAAACGCAAAGGGCAGGACTTGGCCTTGAAGGCGGCTAAGCGACTATGGGACGATGGACTGGAATTCGACTTGAACGTCGTCGGTCGAACGAATCCCTACTTTGGAAAGGCGATCGAGAAAGGGCTGACTAAATCCGTCAAGGATGGGTACTCGGTGAAATTGCATGGGCAACTCAGCGATGAGGATTTGGAAAAGCGAATCAAGAGCGCGGATTTGATCTTGCTGCCATCTCTTGCGGAAGGATGCGGTTTGCCGGTACTCGAATCGCTTTGGCAAGGAGTTCCCACATTGAGTAGCGATTTGCATTCCGTTCGAGAAAACGCTCGGTTTGGGGGATGCGCATTGTTTGAAACAGGCAACGTGAATGCGTTGACGAGCGAATTGCGTCGATTGATCGAGAAGCCCCAGAATTTACAGGCCTTGGCCAGCGGTATTAGGACATCGATGCTTCCTCGATGGAAAAGCACGGCCCAAGACCTCATTGATCACATGATTGCCGAAGGCGCCTAAGAATACCGGCAAATGAGGGTTTGGGCTCCAGTTTAGTGGGCCCCGTAATTGGTTTAAAAATACGCTTTTGAAAAGAACGAGCCAAATGGAATGCTCGGTTCTACATTTTTCGGGCAGCGTATCGAATGGCGTTTTCGATTATATCGAAATCCGCATCCGTGTGACGCGCGGAAATTGCGGTACGAACGAGGTCTTTTCCAGGGGGAACTCCAGGAGCAGTGGCGAAAATAGTGAACACTCCTTTATCGATCAGGTTTTTCCAAAAGAAATACGCCTTTTCTCGGTCGCCAATTATAATTGGAATTGCCGGCGTCTCGCTTTCCCACGTATCGAGCCCCAGTTCGTCGAGCAGCGCCTTGTAGCGTCGCGTGTTCGCCCACAAGCGATCAATCCATTCCGGCTCCGTCTCAATGACTTCTATGGCGGCCTTGGCGCAAGCGGCTTGGCAGGGGGAAAGAGCGGCGCTGAAGATAACTTGTTTCGAACGAGTACGCAGGTACTCGATGAGCGCTTCATCGCCGGCAACGAATCCGCCCGTACTGCCGAGCGATTTGGAAAGGCTTCCGGTAATGATATCGATCCGATCGGTAAGTCCGAAGTGATTCGCGGTACCGCGTCCTTGCTTGCCGAGTACGCCGATACCGTGGGCGTCATCCATAATGGTAAAGCACTGGTATTGCTGGGCGATGTCGACGATCTCGGGCAGTTTGCCGATGTGCCCTTCCATCGAGTAGACGCCTTCGATGGCAATGAGCTTGGCTGTGGCAGGGTCGAGTTCCTCGAGCAAGCTTCGCAGATGGTCAGGGTTGTTGTGGCTGAAACGTTCGACGTCGGCCATGGACAGTCGAATGCCGTCCCAAACGCTGGAGTGCATGTTTTTGTCGACAAGGATGGTGTCGCCGCGCTGAGCGAATCCTGTGATGGATGACATGCAAGAGAGGTATCCGGCCGCGCAAACATGGCAGGCTTCTTTACCTAGAAACTGAGCTAGTTTCTCTTCAAGTTCGATGTGAAAGCGGCGTCCCCCATTTGCGGAGCGAGCGCCCATCGTACCGGCGCCCCATTTTTCCAGCGCCTCTTTCCCTGCCTCGATTACTTTGGGGTGATCGTAGAGACCTAGGTATTCGTTACTCGCGAGCATCACGAGTTCCTTGCCATCCATTTTCACGCGTGTGCCCTGTTGCTCTTCCAAGACGTGATACCACAGTTCGTAGCGTTTTCGCAAACGAGTGTGGTCGTCGTTGGCGCAGCGTTTCTGAATAGGATTGCTGGCGCGTTTCTTGAAGACGGAACGGATCATCGGATTGAGAGACGGAATTGGATTCGAGGGCGGACTCTTACGCGTTTCCCAGGAAATATGAAGAAAATTCTCTCCGAGTGGACTATTCGCGTTCGAGCCAAAGCATGGTCAAGGCCTTGAAGGCGAGTTTGGGCTCCATCCGCCACCAACACCGCGCGTAGCGATGGAGGTATTCTCTTGGCCATTCTTTTCGACCGACTTCTATCATGCTCTGCGAACGGGTCGCTCGGAATCGATCCGAATTCGCGTCGTTGTGAACGTGTCTGCCAGGAGAGCTGCTGACGTGGTGTCGGACCACGCTTTTGTGAGATACGTAAATGCGGTAGCCTGCTTGGCGAAGGCGGACGCAGAGATCGATGTCCTCCATTCCGTTTCGATAGCCTTCGTCGAAGGCGCCGAGCGAGGTGAAGGCAGTCCGGTTAACTAGGAGACAAGCGGCTGTAGCGGCGCTGCGTTCCTTCCATTCGCCTTTGGGGACTCGGTTTCGAGTTTTCCAGGCGTGGGTGGGCATCCCTTCCAGGTTGAAGAAGATACCGGCGTGGTCGACTAGGCCAGTCTGGTAGTTCAGTTGAATATTTCCGATCGCTCCCGCCTGGGGCCGCGAGCGAGCGAGCTCGATCATAGGCTCGAGCCAACCGGGGGTGAACTCCAGGTCGTTGTTGATGAAGAGGAGGTAGTCGTTCGTGGCTTCTCGAACTGCTCGATTGTTGGATTTGGCGAAGCCTAAGTTCGAGTCGTTGCGCAGCTTGATATAGGAGTCGGGAAGACTGTCGATGAAGCGGGCCGTTTCGGCATTTGAAGCATCGTCGATTACAATGAGCTGATGTGAGGAAAGATCGACGGTCGCTTCCAGCGAAGCGAGCATAGCTCGCGTCAAATCGAGGCAATTGTGTACTGCGACAATGAACGAAATCCTAGATTGGCTCATACGAGAACATTGAAGGATCAGCGTTCGCGTTCGTTTAGATAAAGCGCGAGGTCCTTGAGGAATGGCAAGTTCAGTCGGTCGCAGATCTCGTAGGCTTGGCTGGCCAGAGCCAGAGCCTGAGCGCGAGATTGCTCTATGCCGTGGATGGAAACGTAAGTGGATTTGTTGGCCGCCGCATCGGCGCCCACCTGTTTGCCCAGGGTATGGGCGTCGCTAGTGGCATCGAGGATATCGTCGACTATCTGGAATCCGAGTCCGATGCATCGCCCATAGGATCGGATCGCTTTGATCTGGTCGGAATCGGCGCCCCCAATCACGGCCCCCATTTCCAAGCTGGCCTCGATAAGCGCTGCCGTTTTATTCATGTGAATGTAGGCGAGTTCCTCTTCGTTGAGAGAGCGCTCTTCTCCGAGAATGTCTTCCATTTGCCCTCCAATAAGGCGTTGGCTTCCCGAGGCTTGAGCGAGGATTTGAACGAGATTCAGCCCGATCTGGGGCGTGGTCGCGTACTGAGTTGAAAGCAGTTCGAATGCGTGCGTGAGCAAGGCATCCCCCGCTAGAACGGCGGTCGCTTCATCGAATTCGATGTGGCAGGTAGGTCTCCCGCGACGTAGATCCGAGTCGTCCATTGCCGGAAGATCGTCGTGAATAAGCGTGTAGGTGTGCAGGCACTCGACCGCAACCGCTGCCGGAATCGCATTGCAGGTCGGATCGAAGCGTTCCGCGGAAGCAAGTACCAGGGCAGGCCGGATTCGTTTCCCGCCCGCAGACAGGCTGTAGCGCATGGCGCGATGGATTCGCTCCGGTCGAGCGTTCCCGTCGGGAAGGAGCAGGTCGAAGGCGCTTTCCACCTGAGCGACGTATGCGGACAATTTCTCTTTGAACTCCATGCAAAATGCGCGATTGTGATGCGAAATCGATTCAAGCAATCCGAATGCCGACCATTGAGCAAGTAACTAAACAACTCAGAACGGATCCTAACTGGTTCACCAAATGCATGTTGGGTGTTTTGCTGAGTGTGATTCCGATCATACATTTCTTCGCATTTGGGTATCTATACCGCTTGTTTCAGCAGGGTAGACGGCAAACGCCCCTAGAGATGCCCGAATGGGAAGACTGGAAGGGGCTCTTTGTCGATGGAGCCAAGTTTTTCCTCATCAGTCTGATATTCGCTGGGGTGCCAATCGGGCTAATGACCTGGCTCATGAAACTGTTGCCATGGGAGTCGTTTTTGGCAGCGGTTCCAATGGTGCCCGTCTATTTTTTCGCAGGACCCCTGACTGGCGCCGCCTTATTCATGTATCTCTTGAACAAAGATTTCCGAAATTGCTTCAATTTCGATGCCCTGATGGGACTTCTGCGGAAAACCTTCCCAGTCTACTGGGCGCCGACTCTAGCCTATTTGGGGTTTACGCTCATGCTTCCCTTCGCATATTTCTTCGGAGCCACGCTTTATCTGTACTTGATGGGCTATCTTTTCAAGAACGCCCAACTCAGCGCCGATAGACAATAGTTAGCTTATGAGACGACGACTGCCAAAGGAGCCATCGGTAAAAGGGATGCTGTTCACCGCGACATCCGGAATCGTATTGGGCGTTTTGCTCGGTGGAGTGATCCTATTGAGGGAGTTGCCGGTAAAGGCGACGGACGCGAATCGATTAGGCGTCTACACGGCTCAATACGCGACGGGAAAGACGGCAGGTGCAGAATCTCCGACCATGAAGCTGCGAATGAGCGCTTTGGGGCGTCGAGCGCCGGGTCCCATCAAGTTTTCCGAAGCGGAGGTCAATTACTTCCTCAGCCAATTTAAGAGCGCTGTGAAAGATGCGGAAGGCGAACCGGCTAAGCTTTCCATTGGGTCGCCCAATGTGATTCTGAAAGACGGCGATTTCGTTCTCAGCTCCAAGGTAATCGTCAATCCGACCAGCGACCGTTTCGAGATGCTGGTCCAGGCGCATTGCCATTTCGAAAAGGCGAGCGAAGGGCATGAATTAAAGGTCGATCGACTTTTGATGAACTCCCTAGAGGTACCGCAGGTGGGTGGCTACGTTCAAGAGGCATTTACGCAGCAGCTTGCAAGCATCTCCTGGCCCGCTGAATTGGCGGAGGCATGGAACGCCGCTCGCGAGGTGCAAGTGCTCGAGGATGCCTTGATCATCGTCCTTTAGCCTCTGTTACGCTCTTGAGGCCACCCCGGGAGATTTCGTGATTTCATGGGGGAGATCAAGTCGATCGTAATGGTGGTAGCTCCGTATGCGGGCGACTTTACCCAGGCGATGGATACCGCAGGGCAGCGCCGGACTCGAGAACGGGTTTGATTACAGGAATGGTAGTCGATTTGCTAATGAAGAGGTGATGATTCGGCTGACGAGAAGAATAAAATGTCGGTCACGGCGAGAAGTCTTCGAATATTCCCATCCTAGGTTGTTAGGTTTGTCCAAGAGGAGACATTGTTAGCTGGGCGCTTGTAGCAATGCAGGTTCGCTTAATTGAAATGCGTTGTGTCGATTAAAAGCTGCGCTATTCAATTCGTAACCGCATTCGCTATAAAACAATAGTATCCGATTTTCGATGAACAGCCTCTCGCCTCTCATTTTCGTTATCCTAGCGAGTCTCTCGCTTTCTGCCTTGGGCAGCGCGGCCGACAAACCGAATGTCGTATTTATCATTGTCGACGACTTGAACGATATGCCGTATCAGCCGGACGGCAAGCCGGTGGTTCCGACGCCCAACATCGATCGACTGAAGGCCCAAGGGGTCACCTTTACGAACGCTCATACCAATGATCCCTTGTGCGCTCCTTCGAGAGCCAGTATGCATTTCGGACTCTATCCGCAGACGACCAGTCTCTACTGGTTCGAGGATTGGCGAGATAATGGAATCTATAGCAAGAGCGTTTCGCTACAGGACAATTTGCGCGCCGGAGGCTATGCGGTTTGGGGAACGGGCAAGATCTACCACGGCAACCAGACCGGCTTGTTCGACGAGTATGGCCATCATGGAGATATCGGTCCCTGGCCCTGGGATGGACGCAAGGAAACGCAAAGGGGATTCCTCCAACACCCGCAGCAGCTTTATCTTTACGAAGGAATTGACGCGGACATGGATTACAAATGGGAACACGTTTTCGGGCCGCTGTCGGAAGTTCCCGATTGGCCTGCGGATCCAGCGAATGGCGTTCCGGGATACAAGGGATGGCGTTTGTACGGAAAACCGTGGAAGTATGTGGATGATCAAGATCGGGATCCATTGGCGGACGAGTTAGGGGCTCGTTGGGCAGCCGAGATGATTGGAAGAGAGCGCGATAAGCCATTCGCTTTGTTCGCGGGACTCGTTCGCACGCATACGCCACTTTATGCGCCGCAAGAGTACTTCGATCGCTTTCCACTGGAATCGATCGAATTGCCGACGGTCGATCCCGACGATTTGCAAGATGTGTCATCGGCGCTGGGAAACGAGTCCTTGTATGGATTCCGTCGCTATCGAATGCTCTTCAATCATGGCGATCGCGATCTGTTTCGAAAGTGGCTACAGGCCTACATGGCGTGCGTTTCCTTTGTGGATGATCAGGTAGGGGTGATACTCGACGCGATCGAGGCGAGCCCGGATCGCGAAAGCACGGTTATTTTCTTTACCAGCGACCACGGATTTCACGTGGGCGAAAAGAATTTTCTCTACAAGGGCAGCTTATGGGACCCTTCGACGCGCATTCCGCTTATCATAGCGGGAGTCGAAGGAGGCAAAAAAGGGAAAACGACGCATCAGCCAGTTTCGCTGATCGATATTTATCCGACCTTCAATGACATCTGCGGATTGGAGAAGAACCCGAATCGGAATGGCAATGGATATGAGCTCGAGGGACACAGCTTGCTTCCTTTGGTAAAGGACCCGCAAGGTGGAAAATGGACAGGGCCCGATGTGGCGATTACGGCGTTGCCTGGTAAGGATCATATGTTGCACAAGGTATACGAGGGGTCCTTGTATCCGCATTTCTCTATACGAGGTGAACGCTATCGCTACTCGCTCGCATCGGATGGGGGCGAGGAGCTCTATGATCATGAGAGAGATCCCTACGAGTGGACGAACCTGGCGAATCATCCAGAGTACGACTCGATCAAAGCCGAGTTGCGGAAAAAACTAGAGGGACTTCGGGATGGCGATCATTGGGAGCTCTTGCAGAGCGCGAACGAATGGTTAGTCGATGGAGCGAAGCGTACATTCAAGCGTGGTCGAAGCGAAATTCACGTATCGTCGTCGGAACCCTTTGTATTCGCCACCAAGCGAATGTTTGAAAATTTCGAGTTCGAGGGAGAGCTCAGAATAGTGAAGGGGGCGTCGGTTCGGTTGGGCTATCGAGAAGGGGACTCGATCGAATTTCCCGCCTTCGGTAGTCCCGAGTCGAAGTATGGCAACTTCAAGCCAGGCGAATGGAATCGGTATCGGATGCGAGTTCACGGAAAACGTCACCAGCTTTGGATCAATAATCGTGTCGTCAGAGACGAACTGAAAACGGATGTCGGGCATAGCGGATCGATTCGATTGCAGAGCGCTGCTGATGAATCGGTTGAAGCGCATATTCGGAACGCGCGCGTTCGACCTCTTTAAAAAACCCTGCTGCAGGTTCTCTCAATAGGAGGGACTTGGAGCAACTCCACGGGTTGACTTCTTCGAGGAATGGAGAGTTATTTAGGGGCATAATACCGCCTCTATGAAATCGTTTTTCCCGCTTCCCCTATTGGTCCTGTTGGCTGCCGCTTTGGCGAATGCTGCCGACAAACCGAACATCGTCTTTTTCTTCGCGGATGATCAAACCACGGATACCTTGGGTTGCTACGGCAACGAGATCGTGCAGACCCCTCACATCGATTCGCTAGCCGAGGAGGGGACCTTGTTTCGAAACGCCTTTGTGAGTCACTCGATTTGCTGGGTGAGTCGGACGACCATTCTATCGGGGCTGACCGGTCGCGGTTACAAGACTCCGGGAACGACGGATTTAGCGCGGCCTGATGCGGTAGAGACTCTCTATTCGGACATTCTTAAGGACAATGGATATCGCACGGGCTATTTCGGCAAATGGCATGCCAAGATGCCAAAAGACTATGTAAAGGAGGACCACTTCGACGAGTTCGAGGCGATTTCCCGCAATCCGTTTTACAAGAAGATGCCCGACGGAAGCGTGCGTCACGAGACTGAGCTAATCGTCGATAAAGGAATCGCGTTCATCAAGTCTCAGCCGAAAGGACAGCCCTTTGCGGTAAACATGTGGTTTAACGCGTGCCATGCGGAAGATAGCGATAGGCGTCCCGGAATCGGACACTTCCCCTGGCCACGAGCAGTGGATGGCATGTACGAGGATATTGAGATCGCTCCCCCTCGATTGAACGATCCGGCGATCTTCGAATCGCAGCCGGATTTCCTGAAGACGACAATCAATCGCGAACGCTTTTTCTGGCGCTGGAACACCGCCGAAAAATACCAGGCCAATATGCGGGCCTACTATCGCATGGTGAGCGGGATCGATGGAGCGATCGGTCGCTTTATCGAGGCCTTGGAGAAAGAGGGACTGGCGGACAATACCATCATTATCTATTCGGCAGACAATGGCTACCATATGGGCAATCGCGGCTTTGCGGGCAAATGGTCGCATTACGAGGAGTCGCTGCGAGTGCCCCTGATAATCTACGATCCACGCGTTTCCAAGGGTCGACGCGGTCAGGAAACTGACTTGCAAGCGCTCAATCTCGACTTGCCGTCTACATTCTTGGATTGGGCGGGCGCGGAGATCCCCGATCGCTATCAAGGCCGTAGCTTGAAGGACATCGTCGAAAAGGGAACAGCCCGAAAATGGCGGACGGATACCTTTCACGAACATTTCGCGGTGCGTAATCGAATTCCCGCCTTTGAAGGAGTGCGGTCGGGCGATTTCAAATACGTGCGCTATATCGATGAGGGAAATCGCGAGTTCCTGCACGATTTGAAAAAGGATCCCGACGAATTGGTGAATCTGGCGGACGATCCTGAATACGCGACGATCCTCAAGTCTATGCGCCAGCGAACGGATCGCCGAGTCGAGGAACTCGGCGGGCCGCTTGAACCCGCCACGAGCGACTTGAGTTTGTCGTCTCCCCCGCATCCGATCGCTTCGGCTGCGGTAACGGTTCGACCTGGCGAGGACGGCTTTGTCGACTTGCTCGCCGGCAATAACCTGAACCGAGGCTGGTCGGGCGATGAACGGTATTGGTCGCTCAAGAACGGCGTTTTGACCGGCAAGACCAACGGCGACTTGAAAATGAATCGTTTTATAACCTGGAAGGGTTCAACGGTCCGTAATTTCGACCTTCGGGTGAAAGTGAAAATCAGCGAAGGGGCGAATAGCGGGATTCAATATCGGAGTTTCTCTCGTCCT
>CBFHHM010000002.1:300717-339982 GCA_965655705.1 Candidatus Pelagisphaera sp. | reverse complement strand
GTCGGAGCGGGAGATGCTTGCGTTGGGAATTTCCGCGGCGACTTCGGTCAAAGCGCCTTCGGAGATCCCTTCCAATCCGCCTCCAAAGAGTATTTTGCTCGCATGGATGGCATCTTCGGTGGCCGCTTCGCCGTGGATAAAGGACGTCATCTCGCGGGCGAGCGCTCGATGGGCTTCGCGAGCGCCGGGATTGGCTTCGTGCTGGGCTTCGAGCGCTGCAACCGAGTCCTGACCAAGAAAGGTAAAGTACTTCAGGTAGCGGATGACATCGCGATCGTCCACATTGATGAAGTATTGAAAGAAACGGTACACGCTGGTGCGCTTCGGGTCTAGCCAGATAGCGCCGGATTCGCTCTTGCCGAACTTCGATCCATCGGAATTGGTAATTAAGGGCAAGGTGAGGCCGTAAACCGTCTTGGCGGCTTTCTTGCGGGTTAGCTCGGTTCCGATGGTGATATTGCCCCACTGATCGCTACCGCCGATCTGAAGTTCGCAGTTCTCCGCTTGGCTGAGGTGATAGAAATCATAGCCCTGCAGGAGCATGTAGGAAAATTCGGTGTAGCTGATCCCGACATCGCGGTCTTCCATGCGCGCTCGCACGCTTTCTTTGGCCACCATGGAGTTTACGGTGAAGTGCTTGCCGACATCTCGAAGGAAACAAAGGAAGCTCATTGGGGCCATCCAGCTAGCATTGTCGACGAGCTTGGCGGTATTCGCTATTTCTTCATTGAAGTCCAGGATGGCTGCCAGTTGCTCCTTTACGGAGGCGATATTCGCATCGAGGGACTCCTTTGCGAGCAGCTGACGCTCTGCTTTCTTGCCAGAAGGGTCGCCGATACTGCCCGTGGCGCCACCTGCCAACGCAATCGGAAGGTGACCGCAGTTTTGGAAGCGCCTGAGCGCTATGAGGGGAACGAGATTGCCTACGTGCAGGCTGTCTGCTGTCGGATCGAAGCCAGCGTACAGGCAGATAGGACCTTCTTCAAGTCGCTTGGCAAGTTCCTCCGAGGCCGTGCAATCGTTGATAAGCCCTCTCCACTCGAGTTCTTCCAAAATCGTCATAAGGACGATGGTTTTGGAGAGTTTGGCGCGACCTGTCCAGCCTTCTAAGGAGGAAGCCTTGAGGCGTAAGGCGGAAGCGGCTCTTCAAGGGGAATACGGGAAGGCGCGGCTAAAAATTCGGAGCGACGATCTTGGAGACTTTATTGCGGTAGATCCTCACCTCTCCCTTGGCCAGCGCGCCATTGCCGTTGAGGTCGGCTTCGTAGTGATAGATTTCGTCGGTATCCTTGCGGATCGAGAACTTTTTGAAGGAGGGCTCTCCCAAAATCGCGATGACTTCTTCCGGCTTCATTTTAAGCGCAACTTGCGTCCAGGTCTCTGGCTTTACCCATTCGCCGCTCGCTCGCGCATCCGCTTTGCGAAGCTCGATACGTAAGTTCTCGTACCACTTTTCCTTATTTTTTTCAGGGGGTGGATTCGAGGCAACGTAAGCAGCGACTTGAGCGGGAACCGCGGCTACTGCTGCGGGGACGGCGCTCGCTTCGCCTTCCATTTCAGCAACCCGTTGCTCCAAGGAGGCCACCTTTTCATTGAGGGCCTTGATTTCGGCGAGTATCTGGTCGAGCGTCGCTTGATCGGATTGAGCCTGGGCGATTTGCGTCCCGAGCAAGAGAAAGGCGAATGTCGTGAGGCGAAAGCGCATGATTCGAATACGGCGCTAGATTCTAGAAAGGGCAAGTCTAAGGGATGCGGGCAACTTGGCCTGCCTCGTTGGATTGGTAAACGGCTTCGACGAGTCGAATGGTCTTGAGGTAGTCTTTACCTGTGCCTTCGAACGAATTTCCGGAGAGCATGCAGTCGACGAAGTGGCGTTGCAGGTTGTAGACGCAGTCGCCTGCGAATCCCTTGCGAGAAGGGTGGTACTCGATTTTTTCTATGGCCTGGCCGAGCGGCTTGAAGGTGAGATTGCCCTCGAGATCTAGGTCTAGATGGCCTTTGCTCCCATCGACTCGTATTGTACCGAACGTATAGCGGGCGTTTTCGGTATCCGCTTCGTTGTAGCGATTCGCGTCGAGGGTTGCAGTGGCGCCGCTCTTGAATCCACAGACGACAAGTCCCGCATCCTCGCCTTTTATGACCGGGTTGCGCCGATTGAGGCGCGCGTAGATCGATTCTATTTCGCCTCCCAGGAAACGAAAGGCGTCCAGGAAGTGCACGCCGGTTTCGAACATGAGCAGCCGAGGGTAGTCGCGGAAAAAGGGCTGTCGAGCCAGGTAGGCATCGTCGCCCCAGCCGTCGCCCATGCGCATTTTGGCGTATATGGAGAAGAGTTCGCCCAGGCGTCCGGAATCGAGCTGACGCTTGATCTCGCGGTACCAGGGTTGCCAGCGCCAGTTCTCGTGCACCATAAACCGACTAGAGGAGCGCTCGGCGTTTTCCACCAGCGCTACGCTGTCCGCATAAGTGGGAGCGAGCGGCTTTTGGCAGATGACGTCGATGCCGCGATCGAAGGCCTTTTGGCAGATTTCCAAATGGGTGGATGGCGGTGTGATAACATCGATAAAGTCGGGCTCTTGCTCGTCGAGCATCCGGTCGAGCTCGTCTCCAGAGTAGATGCGTGGAAGGGCGTATTGGGCTTGGATCGCTTCAATCTTGTCGCGAGAGCGATTGTAAGCGCCAACGATTTGGACTTCAGGGATGCGGTTCCAGGCTTCGTATTGGAATTGACTGAAGTAGCCCGCGCCGACGGTGACGCCTCTAAGTGTTGTGGACATGACGAATCGAATGGGAGCGGTTCGGAAAAAGGAAAGCGCGACGCTGAATCGAAACGGCTGTTCGCACAATCAAAAAGAGGGATCGTCCAAGGGCTCGATCAGGCGAGGGGATGGCGCAAAACGGGTCGATTGGCGCGGAATGAGATCCTATGGCGTAGATCGTGGGCGGAAGGTCGTGACAGTCTCCGATTGAGTTAGAACGTATCCGGAATAATAATATTTCGCTCGTATTAGCTATTGCTGATCGAAAAGATCCATTGTGTGAGATCCCTCTCGATCATAAACGTATTTACAGCGTGGATGCGTTCGGGCTTTCATTGGAGAGCGCCCGGGAGGTGAGGGCGCCGAGCCCGCAGACTGGACCGTCGCTAGCGGATTAGGGCTCGTTTCTGAAGCTCTATCGGCAAAGTGTCCGAATTGTGCTTCATGTAGGAGATCATGCCTTCCAGCCAGGTCGAGACGGCTCGCGGGTTGTAGCGAACTCGAGGCTCGGTATGCATGACGCCACTCGGATTCATCGACTGGATGGTGCGAGCGGTTTGGTTGAGCGTAATCGTTTCGAAATAGGTATTCGAAGATCTTAGGGTATCGATTAGCGTCTTTTCGTTGAAGTCGAACGCGGGCGAATCCTGCGAGCGGATAAGCATGATAGGCGAGTAGATCGAGCTGAAGATCCTCCGATAGAAGTCCTCTCGCGTGGGATCCGTTCGTCTCCAAATTTGCTCGGAGGTTAGATACTGAGCGTCTCTGATGATCTCGTCATGCGTGTGCCGCGAAAATAGCATGTAGGAAGGCTCTTCCAGGATGAATCCGCTGAACGAGTACTTGCCGGCTAGATACGTCGAAAGATTGGCATATTCGCGGGTTGAAAACAGAAAGTAGCTGTTTTCGTCGACTTCCTTGAGGTCGCGAATGTGGTCGAACATGGAGATCCAGTCCTCGGGTCCCGCCGAGCGGAGCGTCTCGAGGTCCTTGCCCACCGCGTAGGCGACTACGAATCCTTGTCCCAGCAAATTGCTTCCGAATGGCGAGGAAACCAAGTACCGCGTTTCGCGGTCGCGTTGCTCCTTGCGTTTGGAGCGGTTGAAGAAGCCCCGGGTAGGGAGTGACTTCAACGCAGCGGATTCTACGTCGATAACGAAAACTGCCGGAGCTACTTTCGCCTGTTTGGGCCGGCCCCAGATCAAATTGATTCGTTTGCCCGACTTCAGTCTAACGGACTTGGCTTTTACGATAATATCGTCCTCGAAGAAGCCGCGGCGGAAGGGGTACTCGCCCGACGTGAGCTCGCGAAGCACCGCTCGCTCCTTGGCGAAAATCATGTCGGGAGTGAGAATGCTGGGAGCAATGCTTTCCTCCTGCAATTCCACAATGGGCTCGTCTTGGGCGAGAACCAGAGTGGCGCTGAAAATGGACCCGAACGCAAACGCAGCGATTCGGGCAGTGGTCCGTAGGGCGCGTATTCTCATAATTCGAAGTGGGTCGGTGGGCAAAGAAGTTAATTGGCTAACGCTCTTTGCATGGAGTTAGTTGCAGGTCTTTATGAATTCGATTCGCCTGAATGGCAAGTTTCATCCAAAGCCTAATCCGCGCCAATCGCGGTTCAGCCATTGCTTTGACGCTCCTTTAAGGAAAATGACCACGATTCTTGCATTGGGCCAAAAAAAACGCCTGCCCAATTTTGGGCAGACGTTTAAAAAGGTCTATTTGCGCCTAGTAGCGACTACTACTTCTTCTTCGCTTCTTCGCGTTCCTTAGCTTCCTTGATGACCTGCTCGGCCACGTTCTTCGGGCAGGCCGCGTAATGCGAGAATTCCATCGAGAATTGGCCGCGACCGGAAGTCATCGTGCGGAGGGAACCGATGTAGCCGAACATTTCGGAAAGAGGCGCATCGGCCTTGATCTGGACAGAGGTAGTCGTCGGCTCTTGCGACTTGATCATGCCGCGACGACGGTTGAGGTCGCCGATAACGTCGCCGATGCTGTCTTCGCCTACGAACACGTCGAGCTTCATGATCGGCTCGAGGATCTGAGCGCCTGCCTTCGGCATGGTTTGGCGATAGCCTGCTTTCGCTGCGGTTTCGAAGGCCACGGCCGATGAGTCGACCGGGTGATAGGAACCGTCCTTGAGCGTGACCTTGACAGCGACGGTCGGGTAGCCCGCGAGTACGCCCTTGTCCATGGATCTCTTGAAGCCCTTTTCGATAGCTGGCCAGAATTCCTTGGGAACGTTGCCGCCGACAACCTTGGATTCGAACTGGAAGCCTTCGCCCGCTTCGAGCGGCTCGACCGTGTAATCGATCTTACCGAACTGACCGGAACCGCCGGACTGCTTCTTGTGCGTGTAGCTGTCATCGATCGCTTGGGTAATCGACTCGCGGTAGGCGACCTGAGGCTTGCCCACATCGACTTCGACGCCGTAGGTGCGCTTGAGGATGTCCACCTTGATGTCTAGGTGAAGCTCGCCCATGCCCTTGATGATGGTTTCTCCGGAATCCTCGTCGGTCTCAACGCGGAAGGAGGGGTCTTCCTTAACCATCTTGCCGATAGCGGTTGAGAGCTTTTCGGCATTGGCCTTGTCGCGGGTCGCGATAGCGATCGAGATAACGGGGTCTGGGAAGACCATTGGCTCGAGAGTCGCTGGCTGGTCGGGATCGCAAAGCGTGTGGCCCGTCTGCGTATTCTTCATGCCGAGCAGGGCGACGATGTCGCCCGCTTGGGCGGAATCGACTTCCTCTCGGGAATCGGCGTGCATTTCGACGATACGGCCAATGCGTTCGGTCTTGCCGGTGAAGGTGTTCAGGACGGAGGTGCCTTTTTCGAGCCTGCCCGAGTAGATGCGGGTGAAGGTCAGGGCGCCGTACTTGTCGTCCATGATCTTGAAGGCGAGAGCGCGGAGCGGCTTGTTGATATCGACGACAGCTTTCTCGCCGGTTTCATTGCCTTCCAGGTCGACTTCTGGTTGTGGCTTCACCTCGGTTGGCGAAGGCAAGTAGTCGACAACGGCGTCGAGAACGAGCTGAACGCCCTTGTTCTTGAAGGAGGAACCGCAGTAGGTCGGGAAGAAGTCGAGATTGATGGTGCCCTTGCGGACGCAGGCCTTAATATCGTCGATGCTGGGCTCTTCGCCTTCGAGGTACTTTTCCATGAGCTCGTCGTCTTGCTCGACAGCGGTCTCGATGAGCTTCTCGCGCCAGGTTTCGACGTCGTCCTTCATGTCCTCGGGAACGTCCAAGATCTCGTAGTTCATCGGATCTCCAGAATCGTCCCATACCCAGGCCTTGCGGGTGAGCAGATCGACCACGCCCTTCAGCTCGCTCTCGCGTCCGATGGGCAGTACCATGACGAGCGGATTGGCTCCGAGCACGTTCTCGACTTGATCGACCACGCGATAGAAGTCGGCGCCGATGCGGTCGAGCTTGTTTACGTAGATGAGGCGGGAAACTTCCGAATCGTTCGCGTAGCGCCAGTTCGTCTCCGATTGGGGCTCAACGCCGCCGGAACCGCAGAATACGCCCACGCCACCGTCGAGAACCTTCAAGGAACGGTAGACTTCGATCGTGAAGTCAACGTGACCGGGAGTGTCGATGATGTTAAAGCGATGGTCTTTCCAGAAACAGGTCGTTGCCGCGGACTGGATCGTGATACCACGCTCCTGCTCTTGGTCCATGAAGTCGGTTGTAGCCGCTCCATCGTGCACTTCGCCGATCTTGTGGATCTTGCCGGTGAGCTTGAGAATGCGCTCGGTTGTAGTCGTCTTGCCTGCGTCGACGTGGGCGAAGATTCCAATATTTCTATAGCGTGATAGATCTGTGGCCATTTTACGTTTCGTTAAATTGCGATCAGCGAGAATTCTCTCGGGAAACCATACGCGCGTATAGAAAGTTATGCGTCTGGCAACGCTATTCTTCGCTTTGGAGAGAAAGGGCAGTGAATTGGGCTAGTTGGAGGGATGAACCGCACTAGTATAGGAGAAATCCGATTTCCAGTTGGATTCCTGGTTTGCCTTGAATGAGAAGAATGGTAGCGTCAAACGCATGTCGAATCAGCCAATCGTCAAGAGTTCGGATTCAGTGGATGCGGAGGTCGTCGGCGCGGGATCGGGAACTCGTCGCCAAGCGCTCATCACCGCTGAGGAGGCCCCCAATTTCGCTCTGAGGAGGTTTATAATGGAGCCTTCGGGAGGTATGCCGGCGCATACCAATACCGTTGAGCATGAACAGTATGTCCTGCGCGGCAGGGCCCGTGTGGGAATCGGAGAGCGAATTTTCGAAGTTCAGGCTGGGGATGCCGTATTCATACCCGAGGGAGTACCGCACTGGTACGAGGCGGATGAAAACGAAGGCTTCGAGTTTCTCTGTATCGTACCGAATCGGGAAGATCGTATCGAACTCTGCGAAGGCGATGCGAGTTGAAATCCTGACGGCTTTATCAAATATTGGAAACCAATCTCAGTCGTCCACCGTTCTTCTAGCGACACTGAATAACCTTTAGACCCATTTGCCCTATGGACAGACTGACCGCTTTCATCGCGCTTGGAGCGCTTCTAACAATCCCTCAAACGACGGCCTACGCGCAGTTCGATGAACCGGAGCAGCCAGGCGGATACCTTTTCTTTGGAACGGATGCCGCCGCTTTTTCGGGAAAGTCGAGCTTCCCGATCGTGCGGGTGGACAAGAAGAACATCTACGTCGACATAGGAACGGACGTGAAACGTATTTCCGGTCGGGCCCCGTGTACGGTGCGCCCTGAATTGATCCTTACCGAAGACTTCGCGGATGTTTTGGAGATGCGATTCAATACGTCATCGATGGTCAATTTGCAGCGGGCGGCTCAGGCGGTTTCGGACATGCATGTGGCGGAATTTCAAAGCGAAGTCGAAATCGCTCGAATCCAAGGATTCGGCGGGGCGGCCGAAGACGATTTAACCGAAGCCGACCTGGATCGCATCGACGATATCCGTCAGAATAACGAAGAATTTCAGACGAGTATGCAAGATGGTCTCGACCATGGCACCTTCGAGCGAGACGATGCGGCGGATACAGTCTTCGTCAAAGGGACCATCGTCCCGAGCACGGATATCGAAGAAGCGTTCTGCATCGTTGTCGTGACCTTCGACAAGGAGGATCCGGAAACGGGCGAGAACCTAGGCCGAGCGAGTTTTGCTCGCGCTCGCTATTTGGGAGACTTGGTTGCCAACGATTACTTCGACTTGAACGTCCGCTGCGCCATGCAGGAGTTCATGACGGAGAGCGCCGAG
The DNA here is from genome assembly GCA_965655705.1 of Candidatus Pelagisphaera sp. Lineage (GTDB taxonomy): Bacteria > Verrucomicrobiota > Verrucomicrobiia > Opitutales > Opitutaceae > Pelagisphaera. The sequence goes on along the minus strand of CBFHHM010000002.1, from coordinate 331,945 downwards.
TACTCGTTCTACCTCTTCTCCAAAGAGGGAACTCAAGTCGCGATGAGCAACTCGCGGGGGCTCAAGCCGCTAACGCCGGAAGAGGTGGCGACGTTTCGGGATCTCGAGACGCGTACCGCATTGCGCAAGGACAGCTAAGACGCGCGTACAGGTAGCTTAGTTCAGTAATAATTGAGTCGCCTGAAAGGCGATTCGACGCTTACTAGTTCACGATATGAGCGCAGAATCGAACTTAGCGAACTTAGAACTCGAATTGCCCCCGGCTCCAGCGCCGTTGGGTGTCTACAAGCCAATCGTTATTCACGAAGGCTTGGCTTACTTGTCCGGTCACGGTCCTTTGAAGAGCGACGGTTCTTTGATGATAGGACGCGTTGGCTCCGAGGTGGATCAAAATGCGGGCTATCGAGCGGCAGAGCAAACGGGCTTGGCAATGCTCGCTACCTTGCGCGAAGCCCTGGGTTCCTTGGACAAGGTCAAGCGCGTCGTTAAAATCCTCGGCTTGGTCAACAGCGATCCGGATTTCCATCAGCATCCAGCAGTGATCAATGGTTGCAGCGAGCTCTTCGCCAAGGTTTTCGGGGAGGATGCGGGAGTCGGCGCCCGTAGCGCTTTCGGAGCGGGTTCCTTGCCGGGGAACATTACGGTAGAGATCGAAGGCATTTTCGAAATCGAAAGATAGCTTAGCAGGTCGCGTTGCGCGCGATTGTCCGGTACCATGCTCATCGTCGATGCCCATTTGGATCTCTCTCTTAACGCGCTTTCCTGGAATCGCGACCTTCGCAAAACGGTTTCGGAGGTTCGCCATAGCGAGGCGGGACTGACGGATCTCGCTGGGCGAGGGAATGGTACGGTGACGCTACCGGAAATGAGGCGGGCGGGGATTGGCGTTTGCCTAGCCACCCAAATAGGCCACTGCGTTTCGGATAATCGTCTCGTTCCTGGATGGAATAGTCCCGAGCTCGCCTGGGCCCAGACGCAGGGTCAGCTCGCATGGTATAGAGCGATGGAGGATGTCGGGGAAATGCGACAGCTTACCCGTCGCAGGGACCTGGTCCGTCAGGTCGAAGCGCTTGAGCGAAACGATTGTGCAGGGCCACTGGGGTATGTGTTGAGTCTCGAAGGGGCGGATTCATTGGTGACCTTAACGCACTTGGAGCGCGCCTATGCCTACGGATTACGGGCCTTGGGACCTGCTCACTACGGTCCTGGACGCTATGCGCCGGGAACGGGTGAAACCGGCCCGCTGGAGCCCAAGGGGCGCGAGTTGACGCGACTGATGGACGAGTTGGGGATGGCTATGGACGTGACCCACCTAACCGACGAAGGCTTTTTCGAGGCAATGGATCTATTCGACGGCCCGGTTTGGGCGAGTCACAGCAATTGCCGATCGATCGTTCCTGGACAGCGACAATTGAGCGATGAGCAAATTCGGATGCTTGTCGATCGCGATGCGGTTATCGGAGCGGTGTTCGATGCGTGGATGCTGTTCCCGGATTGGGAACGTGGCGAAACGACGCCGCAGTCATCTGGCTTGAAGCTGGCAGCGATTGTCGAGCACGTAGATCATATTTGCCAAATAGCCGGTTCGTCGCGGCATTGCGGTATAGGATCCGATTTGGACGGGGGATTCGGAAGCGAACAAACGCCCCAAGATTTGAATACGATATCGGATCTAAGAAAGCTCGTCTCGCTCTTTGAAGAAAGAGGCTATGATTCCGAAGACATCGAAGGCATTATGCATGGAAATTGGATCCGCGTTCTATCGCGAGCTCTGCCCGAATAGCGTCCTTTGTTCGCCGTTGGACCAGGCCACCTAGTCCAAGATGCGGTCTCGGGCGGCAATGGACCAATAGCCGTCGATCCGCCCCTTGCGGAGGGTAGCCGCTTTATTGTGGAGAGCCACTGTTGGGCAAATGTGCCGGGGGATTGCGAAGAACGAGTCTCCCACTTCTATCGAGTCTGCCCGAGGGGTATCGACGACGAGGTGTTCCTCGCTGTGGGAAACGAATGTTGCATCGTCCAACCCAATAATTCGGACGCGTGGGGCGGGCATTTCGGCAGCGACCGCCTTGTGGCCTAAATCGAAGCAAAGCAATCCGGGAGCGGGTTTGCTAATAACGCGAGTGAAGAGGGCGGCTGCGTATTCGAACGGTAGATCGGAAAAGGCTTCGCCGTATCCAAAATCCCAAAGCAGGGTCGTTCCGGGGCTGAGATCGACCGATCGAGAGACATGAATGGGAAAGCTCGGACTTCCCCCTATAACGAAGTTGGGAATGGCCAGGTCCAGGGATTCTATATCGCGAACGAGCGAATCGACGCTTTCGAAATCCCGGCGAGAGCGCGCCAATCGTTCATCGGGATTTTTATCTCGTATGTGTCCATCGTAGATGTGCAGTCCTCGGGCGGCTATAAGAGACGACTCGCAAAGCGATTTGTAGAGTTGAAGCGCTGCCTCGCCAGGTGCGACGCCGGTGCGGTTCATTCCATTGTTGATATCGAGATAGGCGCCGAGACGGTTCATGGTTCTCCTCCCAGCGGCGGCTTCGAGCGCTCGAAGAGTCCCCTCGTTATCGACCAGCGTGGCAATCCTGCAATCCGGTCGATCCGCCGCGAGCTGGACTAGCCCATTCAAGGCGGGCCCAACCGGTTGCATGGCTACCAGTATGTCCTTGGCTTCGGCGTCGATGAGCATGCGCAGTTCGGCGAGCGTAGCGCATTTGAATTTCTCGATGCCTCGCTCCATTTGCATAGCGACGACTTCGCTCATTTTGTGAGTCTTGACGTGGGGCCTAAGACGTTTGGGATCGCCGGCGATACGGATCATACGCGCGATATTGGCGGCGATGCGCTCGGGGCAGACGATTAGGGTGGGCGACGCGAGCGTGTTCGGGTCTTCGAGGGTTGGAAAGCTTGGCGACATAGATTCAGGGACATTATGGGAGCCAGTCGGCTGAAGTCCATTTTAAGAAAGGCGGAATCCTGCGATGGGGCGAAAATGACGCGCTTGGGACGTACTGTCGCCATCTGGAGAAGTAAACGCAATAGCAGGATCGAGTGAGGCGTTTCTTAAATGAAAGATGAGCAATGGCTTGCGATTAAAATTGGCCTTTGGGGCGGTTTGCTGGAACTTGGAATGCCCTTTGCTTTCAATTTAGCCTAGGAGAATTACTTTTTTGATTATGACACTGGATACTTTAGCAATGTTCTTTGGCGGGGGCGGCTCCTTTATGGGCTACCTGATCTTCATCGTTCCGACCTTTATTTTGGCCATGTGGGCGCAGTCGAAGGTTAGCTCGACCTACAATAAGTGGGCCCGCGTTCCATCGCGTGGTCGCATTACGGGAGCGGAAGCTGCCGCTGCCGTTATGCGCAACGCAGGAATTGGCGACGTGAAGATCGTAACGGTTAGAGGCCACCTCACCGATCACTACGATCCGATTGGGAAGAAACTGGCCTTGAGCGAAGAGAATTTCCATGGAACGAGTCTGGCGGCCCTCGGAGTGGCGGCCCATGAGGCGGGACACGCGGTTCAACACAAGGTGGGCTATGGGGCCTTGAAAGCGCGTATGGCTTTGGTGCCTATTACCAATATCGCTTCCAGTGTACTGCCGATCGTGATGATTGGTTCGTTCTTCGTAATAGGAGGCTCGCTCAGTTATACTCTGCTCCAATTGGGAGTGCTTTGCTACCTCGTATTGACGGTCTTTCAGTTGATTACGCTGCCGGTCGAATACGATGCCAGCGCCCGGGCGAAAAAAGAACTGCTCAGTCTTGGCATTCTTGGATCCGACGAGATGGCTGGGGTGAACAAAACGCTTAATGCGGCGGCTCTCACCTACGTGGCCGCATTCGTCAGCTCGCTTGCCTACTTGCTCTACCTGCTGAGCCTGTTCGGTGGAAGTCGCGATTAGCGCGTCACCAATTTAGCTTTTCCAAGGGGACCCGTTTGGGTCCTCTTTTTTTGCATCGGATCCTGGCCAGTCGGTCTGAATCGGGTTTTAAAAAGCGCTTCCATGAAGAATTTGTTTGCCGATATTCCGGGAATGCTCGACGAGGAGCTCGTTGAGAGCGTCATGCGTTCCGAACGCGTCCGTATCGAGCGCATCGTATCGCAGGGTCACTGTTCCCCGAAAAAGGGCTGGTACGATCAATTGGAAAACGAATGGGTGACCGTATTGGAAGGTTCGGGACGGTTGGAATTCGAAGACGGGAGAGAGGTGACCCTTTCTAGGGGAGATTGTCTCGATATTCCCAAGCGAACGAAGCACCGAGTCGTCTGGACGGATCCGAGTCGCCCGACGGTATGGCTGGCGGTATTTTATTGAACGGGTCTGAAAAAGTTTGTTTGGCGCTCAAGCTCGCTGGCTGCTATGCCATTTTCTATGCCGCAGTTCAAATCGCGTTTGAGTTTCGGAGGCGTCAATGTTTGGAGCGATGACGGCTCGTTTTACGCTCCGGTATGGACAAGTACGGAGGGTCAGGACGACCTCGCTATATTGAAGGCGCGCGTGGAGAGAGACTATTAATCCGTTCTCGAACGAGGCGTCTTCGGTCGGAGAGGACTAGCTTCGAAGGGCGAGTTGAGCGGCTGCGTTGACGGGATCCCTTTGGGGTAAAACGATCGGCGCCCCAGGAAAACGCCGCGCAAGGAATTCGCGGAGCATCTCATGGTAGTATGATTTCGATACGGCTAGGGATCCGGATAGGCCAATTGAAAAGCCGCTTCCCAATGCGAGTTTGGATTGAACGTTTGCGACGATTCGAACGAGCGATTGGGCGTTTCGGTCGAGTAGTTCGATTGCCTGGTCATCGCCATTCGTCGCCATTTCGATTAGTTTGAGAGCGAGAGAGGCAACGGTGTCGCGAGAGCGGTCGCTGGCCCTCGCAAGGCCGAGCTCTAATGCCATCTTCCCAATCGAATACCCACTGCCTGGATCGTCAGCGCCTAGGTCGCGACCGCTTGCTCTGGCGGTTCCGCCTGACGGGTCTTTTCCAAAAGCCGCTGATCCGGTGCCGCAAATGAGGACAATTCCGGGAGAGTCGGCGAGGACGGATGCATAGGCGATGGATAGGTCGTGATCTATGACGAGGGGACTCGACATTGCCCAGTCGTATTGCTCGAGCGCTTTGCGGAGCGACTGTTGCTCCGCTAGATCCCGGATGCCCGCGATGCCTAGGAATCCGGATACGATCCTGACGGATGCGATTGAAGTGGCCTCGATAGCAGTCCGAACGGCGGCGTCGATATTCGCGGCGGACGTTGCGTAGTCCGTATTGTGGGGGTTGGAGCCGCTTGCTTCTGCCGCTGCGAGAATGGTTCCTTGAGAATCGATCAGGGCGGCTCGAGTTCTGCTGCCGCCGCCGTCCACTCCGAGGTAAGCGTTACAAGGGGAAACGGACATGGCGATCTCTTGGGGAGGGTATAGGCAGGAGAATTCCGAGAAACTCGTTAGGCCCCAATGGGCTCGAAATCCACCCATTTGCCGTGTTCGCGTATCAGATCGATCAATCTCTCGTCAGCCTCTGCCTGGGGAATGTTGTACTGTACGCATTGCTTGCCGACATAGAGGTTGATTTTTCCAGGGGCGCCGCCGACATAGCCGAAATCCGCGTCTGCCATCTCACCGGGTCCGTTGACGATACAGCCCATGATGGCTATTTTGACTCCCTTGAGGTGACCCGTCTTTTCGCGAATGCGTTGGGTGGTGGATTGCAGGTCGAAAAGGGTGCGTCCGCAGCTGGGGCAGGCCACGAATTCGGTCTTCGATATGCGCGCGCCAGCCCCTTGCAAGGTATTGTAGGCGAGTCGCGTCGAGCGAATCGGATCCTTGTCGGATTCGATGCTAATTAGATCGCCGAGTCCGTCGCAAAGCAGGCTGCCGGACAGGATACTCGCGTCGAGAAGTCGGTTGAGGAAGGATGGCGCTTCCGATTCGTTTGTATTGGCGTTGCGGATCCATATTGGCGCGGTATTGCGCCAGCGCTTCAATTGGTCGGCGAGCTGGCGGTAGGCTCCGACTCGGTGACGCGGCCTGAGGTCTCGGTGTTTCGAGTGCAGCGTAACGATCAGATTGTCTGTTCGCTCCGAGCAAATCGCATCGGAGACGTCGGGTTCGAATCCGGCGATGGGGGTGATGCCGCAATCGGCGCAGATGCGGAGGAAGCGCTGGTAGGCGTTGTAGGCGTTGGCCTCGAAGTCTCTGAAAAGGGCTAGGGGGACATCCGTCTTGGCTAGCGAAGTGGCGAGGGATTCCAATTCGACGGTATCCAGGATGTGGAGAACCAGAAAATCGACCCGGTCGCTGATTCGTTCCCATAGCGTTTCAATGGACTCGAGCTGGCCTACCTCAGAGAGTTCGAAAAGGAGGCCTTCAATCGGGGTGTCGCTCAACTTTCCGGAAGCGGTCTCAAGGGAATCGGCCAACGCGTCGACGCTGTCCAGCGAGTAAGGACTCTTTACAATGACGGTGGGGGGCGCTTTCGTTCCGATTTCTATATTCGGAGCGGGCGAGACAGAGGCAATTTCGCGTCGTTGAAAATGATAGGGGTCAATACTGTCGGGCGGCATGGGCGCTGTCATTGCATCGGACCAATTGGCCATCACCCGTTCCGCCAGGGTTTTTGCAACGGGGATTTCGTAGACGGGATCTTCCGTAAGGGAAACGCGAATGGTGTCGCCCAATCCGTCCATGAGCAGGCTCCCGATGCCGATAGCGCTTTTAATCCGCCCGTCTTCGCCATCACCCGCCTCAGTCACGCCCAAATGGAGCGGATAGCGCATGTCTTCGGCATTCATGCGTTCGACCAACAGGCGATAGGCTTCTATCATGACCTTGGGATTGCTCGCTTTCATGGAGAGAATCATATCGCGGTAGCCGTGCGATTCCGCGATGCGTAGAAACTCGAGGGCGGATTCGACCATTCCGAGAGGGGTGTCGCCGTAGCGATTCATGATGCGGTCGGACAGGGATCCGTGATTCGTTCCAATTCGGAGGCAACGCCCCAGTTCCTTCGCTCGCAGAACGAGCGGTGAAAAATCTTCGCAGAGCCGCTGCAATTCCTCGTTGTATTGAGCGTCCGTATACTCGCGGATTGCGAATTTTTTGTTGTCCGCGTAATTGCCGGGGTTAACTCGGACCTTCTCCACATGCTCGACAGCTTCCATCGCGGCGGATGGAAGAAAGTGGATGTCGGCTACGAGAGGAGTTTCGAAGCCGGCGTCTCGAAATTGGGAATGAATATCCTTGAGGGCTTTGGCGGCGGCTTTGTTGGGCGCAGTCACCCGCACGATCTCGCATCCGACTTCCGCGAGGGCGATCGCTTGCTTGACGGTTGCGTCGACATCTTGGGTATTCGTAGTCGTCATCGACTGAATACGAATAGGGTGTTTTCCCCCAACTCCGACGCTTCCAACGAACACTTCGCGGCTGGAGCGCCTGATGGTCGAAAAGCGGGACGAGCAATAGCTCATTGCGCGTCCGCGTTTGGATCGGCATTCCTTGCGTCTTCGTTAGCCCCGAAAACGGGAGCGATGCTTTGCTCCTGATATTCCTTGGTCCTGGAGGAGTCGCTTCTCCAGCGTCCAATGTCGAAAAAGGTCACGTAGATCATCGTACCGAAGAGCAGTAGCATGAAGCCCCCTTGGATCGAAGCGATGAGATTGGCCGGCAAGGCTTCGCGTTTGAGCTTCGAGATGGTTGCGAATACGATGTGGCCCCCGTCGAGGACGGGTATGGGAAGCAGGTTGAAAATGGCTAGGTTGATGTTGATCAATACCGTGAGCCACAGCACGAAAAGGATGTTGTACTTGGCCGATTCGTAGAAGATGCGGATGATGCCTGCGGGCCCGCTCATGTGACTGATCTTTATATCGGAATTGCGATCGACCAATGCAGAAAGGGTATCCCAAGTGGTGATGGCCACTTGTTGTATTTGAACGAATGGATTGATTCGCTCCAGGTCTGGATAGGTTGAGTAGCGATTGATTCCAACCAGCGTATTGCGACTGCCGTCCGTCCTCGTGGCGACGCTCTCCGGTATGACGCTAGTTTCGATGCGTTCGCCGTCGCGTATCAAGGCGATTGCTACGCTCTTATCCGCCTTGTCGGAAATCCAATCGAGAAAGAACTCCATGCTGCGAACGGGTTGTCCATCGACTTCGGCTAGGAGGTCCTGGGGTTGGGCTCCCGATGTTAGCATTGGCGAATTGGGCGCGAACTCGCCGAGGATTACCGTGTACCCAGGCAAGAGCCCAACTTGCCGCGTTTTGAGATTCTGGGAAATGATCGGGTAGACATCCAGGTTGATCTGCTGGCCGTCGCGTTCGATCAGAAAGTCGATCCGCCGCCGGCCGTCATCGGCAATTCCGGAGCTAATGGCAATCGATTGATGAATGTCCGTCCAGCTTTCCACGATTCTGCCGTCGATGGAAACGACTCGATCGCCTTCCTTTAATCCCGCCTGGCTGCTCGGAGAAGGAACGGTATTTCCTTCCGAATCTATCAATGTCTCGGATACGAAGCCAATTTCAGTAGAGGTCTGGCGTTCGTCGGTAGGCTGTCCGGTTATAAAGAGGATCGTAGCAAGAACGAAGGCGAAGATCACATTGAAGACAGCGCCGGCCACGGCTACGATCACCTTCGAGGTATAGGAAATCGGTTCCATCGAGACGGAATCGATCGACGATTCTCCCTCGATGCCTCGCATGTCAGCAAGTTGCGGCAGGGCTACATAGCCGCCAATAGGTAGCAGGGATATTCGATAATCGACTCCGTTTCGTTTCCAGCCGAAAAGGCGGGGACCAAAGCCGATCGAGAATCGCTCGATATGCAGACCTCTCCATTTTGCCGCGAGGAAATGACCCAGTTCGTGGACGAAGATAGAACCGCCGAAAAAGAGAATGACGACGATGATAGACCAGGCGTTATCGAAAAGGGAGCTTATTGCAGGGCTCATTAGGTATGGATCACTGTATTAGATCAGCGGCGATCCGCCGCGCGTTTGCGTCGTATTCCAAGACTTCTTCAATGCAACTTGGTTCGACATTGTCGATCGATTCGAGCGTTTTCTCGATGATTTGGGCGATTTGCACGAATTTAATACGCCCTTTTGCGAAGGCGTCGACCGCAATTTCATTGGCGGCATTGAAAACCCCAGGGGCGACACCGCAGGACTCCAGGGCGCTGCGAGCGAGCCCGAGGCAGGGATAGCGCGCCGCTTCAACGGGACGGAAGTCGAGAGAGAGGGCGTCTGTGAAATCGAGTCCGGGGGAAACGTTCTCGCTCCGGTCCGGATAAAGCAAGGCATGCTGGATCGCGAAAGTCATATCCGGAGGACAGAGTTGGGCGATGGTCGATCGATCGATGCATTCGACCATCGAGTGAACGATGCTCTGGGGATGGATCACCACGTCGATTTGGGACGCCCCTACGCCGAACAGCCATTTCGCTTCGATCATCTCCAGTCCCTTGTTTGCCATGGTTGCCGAATCGAGAGTGACCTTTGGGCCCATGTCCCAATTTGGATGGGCGAGGGCTTGCTCGATGGTAATATCATCGAAGCGATTTAGGGGAAGGTCGCGCAGACTGCCCCCGGAGGCGGTGAGAATGAGGCGTTGGATGTGGGCGGCGGAAATGCCTTCCAAGCATTGGAATAGAGCGTTGTGTTCGCTGTCGACCGGGAGAATGGGGATCGATTTGGCCTGGGCTGCTTCGGTGATGAACTTCCCGGCCAAAACGAGGATTTCCTTGCTGGCGACTGCCAGTCGGGCGCCTGATTGAATTGCGGCTAGGGCAGGCATCAGGCCCAGAGTGCCTACGACTGCGACGAGAACGGTATCGCATTCGGGAAGGGAGGCCAATTCTTGCAGGCCTTCGTCGCCGCAGAGCAAGCGAGCTCCGTCCGGCATGATTTCCCGATCGCGCGCGGACGTCCACGCGTCCGTATCGTAGATCGCTATATCGGGAACGGAAAATTCCTTGGCGATCGCCGCGAGGCCTTCGATGTTTCGCTTGGCGGCGATTCCAACGAGCTCCAGCTTGTCGGAGCGCTCGCGAAGGACCTTGAGGGCGCTCGTTCCGATGGAGCCAGTCGCTCCGAGTAAGACGAATTTCGTTTTCTCTCCCATGCGCGACTAGATCAGCAAGCCGAAGAGCAGATAACCGGTAGGAGCACTGAGGATCAAGGAGTCGGTCAGATCGAAGGCCCCGCCAATTCCTGGAATGAAGGATCCGGAATCTTTTTGATCCGCCATTCGCTTGAGCATGCTTTCGACGAGATCGGAGATGATGGAGATGATGGCGATGGGCAGGGCGAGAACCGTGCCCCAGAGCGGCGTGAAGAATACGGGAAAGGTATCGCGAGCGAAGAAGGTCAGGGCGAACCCGAGACCAACTGAAATGATACAGCCGCCGATGGCCCCTTCCCAGGTCTTCTTCGGACTCGTGCTCGGCGACATGGGATGCTTGCCGAAGGCCTTCCCGCAAAGGAGCGCTCCTACATCCGTGAATTTTGCGGTTACGATAAGCCAGACCACGAGCATCAGTCCCTTAGCGGGATCTCCTGGGAGCTCGATCATGCGAGCGAGAAAACTGAGCATGAACGGAATATAAATCAACCCGAGCAGGGTTGAGCTCAGCGACTCGATCCGTTCCTCCGTTTTGCGTTCGACCAGAATGCGGAGGCAGCATGCCACGATGGTTACGGCGAGGATACCGGATTGAATGCCTTCGACATGATCGTTCGCCCATTTGTTGGCGTAGTAGGGGAGGAGGATCATGATGATGCCGAGGAAGCACCCGAAATTCTTGAAGGGGCGTCGCCCCATCTTCTCCAGAAGGCGGTAGAATTCGTATTGGGAGCCTAGGCTGAGCACTGCGAGCAGCCACACGGCGGCGTCCGGACCGACGACGAAAAAGCAAATGACTACGACGATCCAGAGGACCAGAGTACTGAATATACGCTGCTTCACAGTGAGGGGGCTTTCTTCAGTGAGCGAGGCTCGCTTCGATATCCAATTGCTCTCCCGTCTTGCCGAAGCGTCGCTCTCTGATGTGGTACGAGCGAATCGCTTCTTCGAGATGAGCCTTCGTGAAGTCGGGCCAGCATGTCCGGGTGAAATAGAATTCCGCGTAGGCGCTTTGCATCAGCAGGAAGTTGCTCAGACGCGTTTCTCCTGAGGTGCGAACGATGAGATCCGGATCCGGAATGCCCGAGGTGTACAGCCGGCTGGCGAATCCTTCCCAGTTGATGTTCTCGGGATCGAGCGTTCCGTTTGCGACGTCTCTGGCGATCGCCTGGGCGGCGTCGACGATCTCGTTTCGCGAGCTATAGTTCAACGCGAGCGTAAGGTGCCATTCCTGGAAATCCTTGGTAAGTTCCATTGCCTGCTTGAGCGCTCTTCGAGGCTTGGCGGGCAGCTCGTCTAGGCGACCAATCGCATGAAGACGTACTTTCTTTTCCACCAGCGTATCCGTTTCGTTCATGAGGAAGAGCTCCAGCAGTTCCATGAGAGCGTTGACCTCAGGCTCGGGGCGTTTCCAATTCTCAGCGGAAAAAGCGTAGAGCGTTAGATAGTGAATGTCCAAATCCTGACAGGCATCGATGATCCGCCGGCAGGTTTCCACCCCCTGGCGGTGTCCTTTGATGCGCGACAGGCCTTGGGCCTGGGCCCAGCGACCGTTGCCATCCATAATGATGCCGATATGGTCCGGTCCGGTCTTTTGCGATGCGTTTTCGCTCATAGAGTGGTCGCAATAGTAGGAAAAACGCGACAATCGTCAGCCCAAATCGAATTTGCAAGGGTTTATCGAGGGGATAGGACTCAGGCCTTGGAGCGCTTGAAGATGTAACCGGACGAGCTTGAATTCCGTTTTGCGATTGGTGTCTTGCGAATTCGCTTTGGCTCCTTGAATATTTTGAAGAATAGGAATTCTATGAAACGTTGGTCTACTGCCATTCTTTCGGTATTATTGATAGGCTTCGCTGCCTACTCCGGCTATCTCAGCATGGAAAATCGTAGTCTGAAGGCGCAATTGGAGAATCGGTCGCTCGCAGCAGCGCCTGTTAAGGCGACGGCGCCGCAAGAGACGGAAGCGGTGGTCGACGCAGCTGACGAGGTCCCCGCATTGGAAGGGCGCCGCGGATTTCGCGGAGAAGACGGAGAATCGTTTACGCGCGAAGAGATGCTGGAGCGCCGTCGCCAGCAGCGTACGCAAGGAGTCGAGCGAATGTTGGCTGCTCTGGACGACCCTGAAATGCGGCTCGATATGATCGAGCGCAATATGGGGCGTATCGACCGGGCTTATGAGGACTTGTTCAAGCGCCTTAAATTGCCTCCCGAAGAGCTGGATGCGCTTAAGACGATGATGGCCGAGCAGGGTCTGCTCCGTATGGAAGGGCAAATGCGGTCTATGTTGGCGGAGGAAGGGGATCGCGATGCGGTTCGCGAGGATTACAAGGAGCAGCGAGAACAGCTGTCTCAGGACATTTTCGCTCTCTTAGGGGAAGATCAGGCCGCCCAATTCAAGTATTTCAGCAACACTATGGAGTATCGTGGCGATGTGGACAATATAGAGCGATCCTTGAGCTTTACCGATACGCCCATGACCGTTCGTCAAAGCGAAGGATTGGTAAAGGCCTTTGCCACCGTCGACAAGAGTTTCGAGTATTCCTACGATCTGGAGCAATTGCGACGCAGCGACCGCAGTCAAATTACTCAAGAGGTGGTGGATACCTATTATGAGGAGAGAGAGATCTACGACGCGAAGATACTCGAGAACGCGGCGAGAGTGCTAAACGAGCAACAGTTGACAGCCCTTGCAGCGCAGCAGATTTCCGATCGCGAACGCGAACAGCGCGAGATGCAATACCAGCTCGACAATCCTGATACCGGTGGTCGCGATGGGTTTGTCGGAGGCTTTCGTGGCGGTGGTGGAGGACAGACTGGCGGCTTCAGAGGCGGCGGAGGTCGCTAAAGAGCGCGTCCCTAAGCTTGAATTTTTCCGTCCGCGTATACCAATTTCCCGGATACGAAGGTCTTTAGGGCCTTGCCCCTGAGCGTGCGACCGATCCACGGCGAATTGACCGACTTGCTGAAAAAGTCGTTCGCATTCGGGGTCCACTCCAAGTCGGGATCGATGATCGCGATATCGGCATCGGCTCCAATTTCCAGTCCGCCCTTCTTCAAGTCGAGAATATCAGCGGGGCGGTTGACGAGGAGCGAGAGGGCCCCGGATAAAGAAAGTCGCTTGCTGTGGTAGAGCTGTTCGAGGACGGCCCCGAGGGCCGTTTCCAAGCCGATGACCCCAAAGGGAGCGTAGTCGAATTCCACGTCCTTTTCGTAGTCCGTGTGTGGCGCATGGCCCGTCGCGATGCAGTCGATGGTTCCATCTTCCAATCCATTGAGCAATGCCTGACGATCCTCTTCCGCCCGCAAGGGCGGGTTCATCTTGAAATTGGGGTTGAAGCTCTCGATTTCGGTATCCGTAAAATAGATATGGTGTGGAGTAGCTTCTGCGGTAATGCTGATTCCTCGCGCTTTGGCGCGACGAATAATGTCAATCGCATTGCGAGAGCTGACGTGCTGCAAGTGGATATGCGCCCCCGTTTTGGCGGATAGAATGACATTGCGCGATACGATGACGTCTTCCGCTTCGGTGGGACATCCTCGAAGGCCCAATTTGGTGGATACGAAGCCTTCGTTCATGACTCCCCCGTGGGTCAAATCGTAGTCTTCGCAGTGGTCGATTACCGTAATGCCGAACATGTGGGCGTACTCCACCGCTCTCCGCATCAAGCCGTTGTTCTGTACGCACTTGCCTCCATCGGAGATTGCGACTGCTCCCGCGTTGCTGAGCGATCCCGTAGGGGCGAGGCTTTCGCCTTTCATGCCGACGGTAATGCACCCGGTTGGAAAGACATGCGTTATGGCCTCCCGAGCGACCGCGTCTTTGATGTGCTGTATGGTTCCGGCAGTGTCGGCGGGAGGGGACGTATTGGGCATGCAGACGACGCTAGTAAAGCCTCCTGCCGCGGCGGCGCTGGTGCCCGTATAAATCGTCTCCTTCTGAGTCTGCCCGGGGACGCGAAAGTGGACGTGCAGATCTACGAGTCCAGGGACGACGACCTGTCCGCTGGCATCGATCGTCTCAGCGGATTCGAGATCGGTCGGAGAAGGGCGATCGGCAGTTTTTCCATCGACGATGAAGAGATCTCCCACCTCGTCCCGCTTGTTTCTCGGGTCGATAATGCGCCCGCCTTTGATCCAGGTGATTCGACTCATGGCTCGATACGATAGAAGAACATCACTGGGAGGCCGCGACGGCATCGGCATTTCCGCCGGAGCAGAGGTAAAGCGCGGCCATGCGAGTGGCGAGACCGTTGGTCACCTGTTCGAGGATAACGGATTGGCTGGAGTCGGCGAGATCGGAATCGATCTCGACGCCACGGTTTATGGGTCCGGGATGCATGATGACTGCATTCTCCTTGAGCCAAGATAGGCGAGTCTTGTTCAGTCCGAACATGCGCGTGTATTCGTTGAGGGACGGAAAGGCGGATGCGTTTTGACGTTCGTGCTGTATCCGAAGCAGCATCACTGCGTCCTTGTCGGCGAGGGCTGACTTAAGGTCGTGGGAAACGGCAACCCCTAGCTGTTCGAATTCCCGGGGGACGAGAGTGGCGGGACCGACAAGGGTAACCTCCGCGCCCAGCTTGGTCATCGCCCAGATATTCGAACGAGCGACGCGGCTATAAAGGATGTCGCCGAGAATGGCGATCTTCAGGCCTTCCAGCGAGCCGAATTTCTCCTGGAGGGTAAAGCAGTCGAGCAGAGCTTGCGTAGGATGCTCGTGGGCGCCGTCTCCCGCGTTCAGTACTGGGATATCGAGGACATCGGCAATGTAGGCTGCAGAGCCGGGAGCGGAGTGCCGTATGACGATGATGTCGGCCGCCAGGGCGCGGATGTTCTCAACGGTATCGCGCAAGGTCTCCCCTTTGGATGCGCTGCTCGTTTTCATGTCGAGCGAAAGCACGTCGGCGCTCAGCTTGGTTGCTGCCATTTCGAATGCGACGCGTGTACGCGTGCTATTTTCGAAAAAGAGATTTACGACTGTCTTGCCTCGAAGGGCCGGCGTTTTCGCCGTCTTGCGACTCAGGATTTTCTTAAATGCCTCGGCCGTCTTGAAGAGCGTGAGGATCTCTTCTTTCGTGAGAGCTTCGATTGAAATCAGGTCTTTGCGAGTCCAAGGCATACCTGAAGAGCCCATCCAGCGCTAAGCGGAGAGAATGTCAATATGCGACTTCTCGGGTTGCGCCGCATCGATGGCCGCGACCACTTTTTCTTGAGACTCAGTCATTTCCGAAATCCCGACATAGTCAGGTTGAATGGGAAGTCGACGGTTGCCGCGATCGATAAGGGTAGCGAGCTCTATCTTGCGCGGCCGTCCGATGGAATTTACTTCGGCTAGGGCAGCTCGGATGCTTCGGCCCGAAAAAATGACGTCGTCCACCAATACGATGACGGCTTTCTCGGGGTCCTGGCAGAGCTGGGTGGACTCGACTTCCTTGGCGATCGGGTTCACACCGATATCGTCGCGATGAAACGAAATATCAATGACCGCCCTTTGAGTGGGCGGGCCTCCGATGGAATCGATTTCCTTGGCGAGCCAATCGCAGAAGGGAATGCCCCCGTTGGCGATGGCGGCTAGCACCAAATTGCCTTCACCGGCATGGGCGTCGGCGATTTTAGAGGCTACGGACCGTACCGCGTCGGCGATGTCCGAGTAGGGAATGGATTTACGAATCGACACGTTCGAGCAATTGAAGGCCTTGGCGCTTCGGGGTAAAGCAAAAGATCCTACTTTGGTCCGAACAATTGGAGTTCGCGTTCGAATCGGCGGATGGGTCGGGCGACCTAGTGGGTCTTTTTCGCCTCGCTTTCATCGACGATGGGCCCGGCGTGGATAAGCATGATTTCCGTCCAACGCCCGCGCGAATATGCGGTTCCGCCATTTTCGGGAATCAGGCCGTTTGTGGCGGCGTTCGATTCGACTTGGATGACGTCGCCGGGCGATAGGGAGACATTCTGTGGAGCGTGCGATTCGATGATGGAGTAGTCGTAGCGGGTCCGCGTGTTTTGCGTTTTGAGAACCTCTTCCCCGTTGACCTTTACGAAGTACTCGCTCTCGCCATCGATTTCTTGCATACTGGAAAGCGTCAGGGCGTACATGCCGGCTCTGCCCGTAAAGGCGTGGCGAGCGGCAGCGAATCCTTCTCGGTTGGCTTCTTTAGCCGCGTTGATCGCGAGGGCGTGGCGCCTTTCGTGAACGTAGTAGGGCCGGTATCCGTCGATGGGGGCGATATCGAAGTCCTTCGTGGCGCTCAAGAGCAAGGGCTTGAAGGATCCTCTGGATTGTCGATTCAAGTCGTTGTAGGTGACTGCCGCGGCGTAGGTGGGCTCGGGACCGAACGCTTTTGGCTCGTAGCTTTCGTCGAGAGCCATGACGAATTTGTCGAGTTCGAAGCCATCCTCTCGCATGGACAAATGAATGGCGTGAATGCCGGCGGAGGGGACGTCGATACGGATGGTCTTCGGGTAACCGCAGTGATTTTCGGGTACCCGTTGGGCGGATGACCAGGTCCATTGGCGTTTGCCTTGGCAAAGCTGTACGCGCTGTCCGCTTTCCGGCCACGTTCCGTCGATGCCGACGTGCAAGCCATTGTCTTCCGCTCCGGTGCTGAACGCTCTGACCCAGACGATGTACTGGCCGGGCGTGTTGACGTATACATTGTAGGAAAGCACGCCCATTTGTCCGGGCGTATTGGAAAAATTGATGCCGCTGGCGATTGTATTGGCATGGGTCGCCCGCGGGTCCGGCAAAATTTCGATATACTTCCCGCTGGCGGCGCTTTCCGAGTGGTTGCGATCGCGATCTTGGATATTGGGACCGTTATCGCCTGGTCCGATGACATACCAGCGTCGGATCGAATCGAGCGATTGGGAAGCGAAGTCCTCGGCGTTGACCGAGAGAAGACCCTTCTTCTCTTCGTAGTTTCGAGCAGAGAGGGGGATTGCCGAGAGAACGGCGACTGCGAAGGCGCAGAAATCAGGAACGAGTTTCATAGGAGGCGAGCGTTCGATTGGGAGGAGGATGATTGGGGTATTCCGCAGGAGGCGAGGGAATCGCCATGGTTTCTCGGAATCGGAGATTGGGATGTCGAAGCCATTGCGAATAGAGGCGTTCGCAGAAAAAGACGATTGCCTAGCGATCCTGGAGCAATTGGATCGCGGCCTCGTTTTTGAATTCGATGGCGTGATCCGCCGCTGTTTTCCCCGTTTTCGATACCACGGTAGGGTCTACTCCGCGATCGAGCAGCAGCTGTATCAGCTCTCGGCTCCCGCTCACCGATGCTTCATGCAAGGGAGTGCCCCCCGCATCGCTCAACGCATTGATGTCGGCGCCGCTTTGCAGCAGGACGCGCGCGAGTTCCAACTTGTTTTTCGCGGCAGCCAAGTGCAGCGCTGTCCAGCCGCTTCCATCTTTGAGTCGAAGATCCGCGCCAGCGTCGATAACGGCCTGGGTCGCGTTTAGATCGGAACGGCTGATGGCGATATGCAACGCGGTTTGCTTGCTCTTGGTCGCGACATTCGGATCCGCGCCCATTTCCAGCAGGCGATTAGCCAGGTCTCCTTTTTTTCGGAGGATGGCCTGGTGAAGCGGGGTATAGCTTCCTCGGCCCGGCGCATTTAGAAGATCGGGCGAAAGGGCGAGGTGCCGTTCGACGTCCGAAATATCGCCCATCGCGATGGAACGTTCGATGGAATCGTACTTAACGATTGGCGGAATGTCGGATTGGATACCATTCTGAGGTATGTCAGCGCCGGCGGACCAGGCGATCCCATTCAATGCAAGCTTGCGAAAGGCGTCATCGTTCCAGTTGTGGTGAAAGTGACCGCCGGTAAATCCGAATCCTCTGGGTTCGTTCGGCCTTTCGAGCGCCCAGGCGAGGGCTTGTGGCGTTCTCTTTTGCAGAGCGGCCCTTACGCCAGGGTTCCCCGTACGAGGGCCATCGTCGCCAAGCGAGCTTACGGGTGGAACGGTTTCCAGGAGATGAACAATGGGGGTTTCCGAGGCAGGGAATCGAATGTGGTAGTACCATTCGTCTTCAATTTCCTCTAGGCGCACGCCGTTTGCGATGCTGTGGGGGGCGAGTATTGGCTGTTCGAGCGTCCAAACGGGATTTACCGACCAATCCACTTCGAAGTAGCCTCCAATAGCGCTTTCCAGAAAACCGTTGAGCGCCGTGTCCCCTGGTTCGAGGGCGTAGTGAAGAATCGCGAAACCGATTCCACGGGAGCGTAAGGAGCGAAGCGTCTCGGCTTTGCCCTTGGCTACATGCAAGTCGTTTCCATCGCTATACAGAACGATTGCGTGGAGGGACTCGAACGCAGTGGGGGCTTCGGGCCATCCCAGGCTGACGGTAGCTTCAATATCGAGGCCGCTCTCATTGAGGCACTTGGCTAGCAGTTCGCATCCCGCGGGAAATTCATGCTGATTCCAGCCGTGGCTAGGAGGACCGGCAATGAGGAGGATCCGCTTGGTCTCGCCCCAGGAACCGGCTAGAAGGACCCAAAGGACAATGAGTGAGGCGACGAGGGGTTGAAAAGGGTAACGGATAGGCATCGCGCGTAGGGAAGGTATTTCGAAGAGGATTGGGTGGCGCAAGATTGAATCGCTTGCCCTTGGCTATTCGGTTCGCGTAGGGTTTAGCTATGTCTAGAGCATCGCTATTGACTTTGTGTGTTATCTGCTTGTTGAGCATCGGTTGCGTCGATTCGCGGATTGCCCGGATCGAGAATGAATCCCTGTCGGTTGCGATCGCTTTGAAAGGAGCCGAGCTGCAGAGTATCCGTGGCAAGCGAACGGATACGGAATACCTTTGGCAGGGAGATCCTGAGTACTGGGCCCGCCGGGCGATCGTTATGTTTCCGGCCAATGTCGCCTTTCGCGAATGGAAGTTTTCCCATCGAGGCTCCGACTACGAAATGCCGTTCCTTGGACTCGTTGAATCGGGGGAATTCGAAGTCCGGGAGAGCGCTTCCGACAGCGTTTTATTGGAGTTCGAATCCACCAGCGATGCGCAGGAGCGCTACCCGTTTCCCTTTCGGTTCGAAGTTCGTTACGCAGTGGAGGGGTCGGCGTTGGTTCAGGAGCACATAATTCATAATATAGGGACGGAAACGATGTATTTCGCGACGGGTGGGCATCCGGGATTTCGCGCGCCTTTGGACGAGGGAAGCGAACGCGGCGACTACGAGATCGTCTTTGCGGAGAAGTTGAATGTCGATCGTATGGTCGTAGCGGAGAACTTGCACCAGAATCGGTACGAGCCGTATCTAAAGGGCGATGACAGATTGGCGTTGGACGATCCGCGGGTTCCGAGCAGCGGAATGTTCTTGAAAGGCGTTCCCGTTCGGCAGATCGGGGTCGCTCTCAAGGGAGAGGCTCCCTATATGACAGTCGATTTGGGAGATTTTCCCAATGTCAACCTATGGACTCCTCCTGGGATGCCTTTCGTCTGCATCGAGCCAATGGTGGGACACCATGATCGGATCGACGCCCCATTCGAGATTTCGGAGAAGGATTGCGTGGTGTCGTTAGAGGCGGGCAAGACGGCAAGCTATCGCTTTTCTATGACGGTAGATGAATCGGCGCCGGGTCCTTGAGGGCTAGGCAAACGAATACGGTGGGGAGGGTCGAGAGGGGCGCGATGGGATCGGGAAACGTGAGACTTCTGGGATTGGCCTTGATTGCGTCCGCCCTTGGGTGCGGTTGTCAGACGACTCGGCTTTCCGAAGAGGAAAGGCAGCGGCAACGGCAGGATGAGCTCGTTCAAGAGCGCGACTATTTGAAGGATATCCAATCCTTGGAGGACGTGTGCTTCGAGAGTTTGGACCGATTGGGGGAGGTCGTTACGGACTTCAACGTAGACGAGGCGATTGGCTACTCGGGAGCTGTATTTGCGACCAAACGGTTCTATCCCTATGACTTGGAAGAGGCCGTCGAGGAAGGCTATATGGGCGATCACGTTTCGGTTCGCTATATCGTCGAGGGGTCGCCAGCCGATCGGGGAGGTTTGCTGGTGGGCGATCGGTTGCTGGAATTTAACGGCGTCAAGGTTCCCAAAGGAGAGCGGGCGACTCGTTTTGCCGTCGATCGGATGCGGGATATTTGGGAGGTAGAGAAAACCAACGAGCTGCTCGTTTATCGGAATGGCGTTGACCTTGCGCTGGGCGTGGAAGCGAAAGAAGCGGCGATGTACAGCGTAGTCGTCACGCCTTTTCTAAGGGAGGGCGTGGTTGCGGAGGGACGGACGCTCTATTTCTCGAAAAAGACGATCGAGGGGCTGGAAGAAGAGGAAGTCGACTACTTGTGCGCCTTTGCTTTGGTTCAGAATGTGATGAAGCATGCCCGAATGAAAGGGCAGAACGAGTTCCTTGGCGGAATGCTCGATATCGCGGCTGTTTTATCAGGGGTCAACACTGGCGGCATTTTCAGCAGCATGGGGCGCAATGCTCACAAAGCCGGTTTCCTAGTCGAGGCTGATTTGCTGGCCCTCTATGCGCTGGCTATGGCAGGGATCGATATCAGCGGCTATGCGGAGTTCTGGGAGGCCCGCTTTTCGAATCAGCCCAAAGGCATCGATCGCGTTTCCCAGCAACGCCTCGATTCGATGCGGCAGGTTATCGCGGAAATCGAAGCCAAGCGGGCCCGGGGCGAGCCCATTTATCCGACCGAGTATTTGGCGGGCGAGTGGTCGCTCGACGATGAGGCATTCATCGAATAGTCATTTTCGACTTTCGTTTCCCGCATTTGTAGGCTTCCTTGAGTCGAGGTGGGCCTTTCCCCAAGGGCTTGCCCGCTTCAATCCCTGATACCCCTTCCCCTATGTCCGACCTTCCTCTGACTGTTCTATCGCTCATTGCTCTGGCCCCGATTGCTGTCGTGATGCTGTTGCTTGTCGTGTTGCGCTGGCCTGCGAAAAAGGCGATGCCTATCGCCTACGTCGCAACGGTCGCGATCGCATTGATTGTTTGGAATACGCCCGGCGTTCAAATCGCGGCTGCAAGTATCCATGGGCTAGCGACGGCCTGCAACTTGCTCTTTATCGTCTTTGGAGCGATCTTGCTCCTGAATACGCTCAAGGCGTGTGGGGATATTCACGCGATACGTCAGGGCTTCGTCGATATTTCTCCCGATCGCCGTATTCAAGCGGTCATTATCGCATGGTTGTTCGGCTCGTTCATCGAAGGGGCGGCCGGATTTGGAGCTCCCGCCGCAATCGCCGCTCCCTTGCTCGTGGCAATCGGATTTCCGGCAATGGCGGCCGTGGTGGTCGCCCTGATTATCCAGAGTACGCCCGTTTCGTTTGGAGCGGTCGGTACGCCGATACTGGTAGGCGTGAATACAGGTTTGTCGGGTCAACCGGAAGTCGTTGCGGTCGCTGCGGAAATGGGACTGTCGCACGATGCCTACTTGGGCTTGATCGGAGCAACGGTGGCATTGATTCATGGAATTGCGGGGTCCTTCGTTCCCTTGGTGATGGTGTCTACGATGACCCGGTTTTTCGGGCGAAATCGCTCGTTTCGAGAAGGCCTTGCTATATGGAAATTCGCCTTGTTCGCCGGCCTGTCCTTCACGATCCCATCAGTCGTTCTGGCCAATACGCTCGGACCCGAGTTTCCGAGCTTGCTGGGCGCTCTGGTTGGACTTTGCATTGTCGTACCGGCTACGCGGGCAGGGTGGTTTCAGCCGAAACGAATGTGGAGCTTTCCCGATGAAAGCGAGTGGGAAGAGGAATGGATGGGCGAATTGAAAGTCGAAGCCCATGCGAGTCGCGAAGCGATTTCGAAAGGCCATCTATTCAAGGCATGGTCTCCGTATCTCATTGTAGCGATCCTTCTCGTACTGACGCGTACGGTCGATTCGGTGAAGGGATTTATCACTTCCGATGCTTGGACGCTGGCCTGGGTCGATATTTTCGGAAGCGGTATTTCTACGAAGTCTCAACCCTTGTATTTGCCCGGATTCATTTTCCTGGTGACGGTCTTCCTGTGCTACGCGATTTTCAGAATGAACGGAGATCAGATTAAGCGTTCCTGGAAAGAGTCGGGTCGTACGCTGCTCGGCGCTGCCTCTGCCCTCTTATTCGCGGTTCCGATGGTACAGGTATTCATCAATTCTAAGTCGGACGACTTGGCTCAAATGCCGATTGTATTGGCGGATGGAATATCGGTCGTATTCGGTTCCTTGTGGCCTGTGATCGCTCCTAGCATTGGAGCGCTGGGAGCCTTTATCGCGGGCAGCAACACGATCAGCAATATGCTCTTTTCATTCTTCCAATTCAGCATGGCTCAGAAAATAGGGGCGACCGAGCACATTGTAGTGGCCCTGCAAGCGGTCGGTGGAGCGGCGGGCAACATGATATGCGTGCACAACGTCGTATTCGCCTCGGCCACCGTCGGTTTGCTAGGAAAGGAAGGCAGCGTAATCCGCAAAACCTTGCTGCCCATGGCCGGCTACGCCCTGCTGGCAGGAGGAATTGGCTTAGTTCTCTTGCGTGGCTTTGGACCGAACGTAGGCACAGGGGTCATCGTTCTTATGGGCTGCCTGATCCTCTGGCTTATCGCCCAGGGTATCAAGGCGGAGAGAGACGAAAGGGCATCATAGGGCGCCGCTATTGCTCGCGCCCCTGCCTCGAGCTTGGATGAGTTCCTGTTCGCCGCTTGCCTCTCGATTTTCGATTCCGTGCTCTAGACCGATGATGCCGGAGTATCCTTTATCATCGAGCCACTTCATTATATGGGCGAAGTTGATCTCTCCTGTGCCGGGTTGCTTGCGTCCCGGAACATCGCCGACTTGTATGTAGGCGATTTCGTCCCAAGCCTGCCGGAGATTGGATATCAGGTTCCCTTCAGTGATTTGCTGATGAAAAAAGTCGTTCAGAATCTTGACCGAGGGACTGGCTACCATTTTGCAGATCTGGTGCGCATGAGAAATACGCTGCAGGAAGAGGCCAGGGTGGCTTACAGGATTGAGCGGTTCGATTGCTAGTGTGAGTCCATTCGGCTCGCAGAGCTCGGCGCAGGCTTTCAAATGATCGGCGACGTTGGCCGTTTGGTATTCCGTGGGGACGGAAGGATCGTATGCGGATGGAACGAAGGTGGCCCAGCGGGCGCGACAACGCTTAGCAGTTTCGATGCCTTTTGAGGTCTGCTTGCGAAGCATGTCTCCTACTGCCTCGGGATCGCGGGCGCGGCTCTTCACATCGAGTCTATGACCGGCGAGGGCTGGATTGACCATGTCGACATAGATTACGAAGGTCCCCATTGTCATACCCAAGCGTTCCAAGAGGTCGCCTATGGCCCTTTGCTCGTCGGGTTCGCGTCGCATCATTCGATTGTCTTCCCATGCGGTGAACCCTTGATCCTGCGCGAATCGAATTTGATCCAGTATGTTCTTGCCTGCCGAATGCTTGAAATGTCCGTAATGAGGGGCGAAGTTCAAACGGAAAGGGGGGTGCCGGGGGGGCGCCGGATGCTCCGAAAACGGCGGAGGCCAGCGGAATCGCTGCGCTAGAGGAGAGCGCGAGCTTGGCAAAGCTTCTTCGGTTCATTTTCGATTGGAGGGTTGAAGGCGAAACCGCTGACGAGAGGCTCCTTCCCAGTAAGGAGTTTTACGTACCTAAACCGCCATTAGGACATGAATGAAGATTCGGCGTCGCCTGAAAGCGGCGCCGTTCTCCGTTATAATGAGCCTCGTAGCGTCAATTGAAGGGAATGATTGCGTTTTAGCGATTGCCCCGCCCTTAGAGCGCTTGGTATAGAGTGGTCGTATATGAATCCGTTGATCTACTACTTCCTCCACGTTTTCTCGATTATTTTGCTGACCGGCTTCACGTTCGCGATCGCCGCGAATCCGCAGAAGCATTTGAAGAAGCTAATGGCCATGGTGACGGGGATCTTGGCGTTAATTGCTCTGGTCGGGGGCGCGGGACTCATGTCCAAGATACACAATAACGATTGGGTCCAAGGGTGGGTAATCGTGAAAATCGTTTGCTGGCTATTCGTATCGGCGCTTGGCGGCATGGCCTACAAAAAATCGAAATCGTTCGTCTACACGGGGTTGGTTGCAGGAGTTGGCGTCGCTCTGTTCATGGTCTACTTCAGGCCATTCTAGAATTGTGGAATCGGCTAAGCTCGCTTTGCGCGGTCTTTGGGTCGATCCTCAGGGCGTCGCCCAACTAGCTATCGATGCTGGCGAGGGCCCGAGAGCGGTAGAGACCGGTGAATTCGCTCCTTTCGTCTGGGCGATGGAAGGAACGGATCGACTGGCGCCGTCGAGCGCGGCAGTAAGCGAACTCTCGGGAGGGGCGGACTACAATCGGTTGATCGAGTTCGGCGACCTCGATTCGTACCAGTCGTTCGTCAAAGAGCATGGGCGAGAGGGTTCCATCGATTGGATACG
Organism: Candidatus Pelagisphaera sp.; assembly: GCA_965655705.1. Classification (GTDB taxonomy): domain Bacteria; phylum Verrucomicrobiota; class Verrucomicrobiia; order Opitutales; family Opitutaceae; genus Pelagisphaera. The sequence goes on along the minus strand of CBFHHM010000002.1, from coordinate 307,421 downwards.
GCAGCTCGAGCAGCAGTACTTGCTTTCCCATTCGAGCAGGTTGTTTGCGGAAATGCCGTTTTCCGAGCTGCGTCGAATGCAGCTCGATATCGAGACCGCATGTTCGGAAGAGGGTGGATTCAGCGATCCTAAGCGGGCCGAGGATCGAGTGCTCGCGGTTGGTTTGCGCATGGGAGACCGTATCGAGACTCTGGTGTTGGAAGAGAGATCGGACGAAGGGGAAAGGGCCTTGCTGGAACGACTCAACGAGCAATTCGCCACTTGGGATCCGGATGTAGTCGAAGGGCACAATATATTCAAATTCGATTTGGAATACCTGAGGCGGCGAGGACAGCGTTTGAAGGTTAAGCCTCGCTGGGGACGCTTCGAGCAAACAGCGAAGTTTCGCAATAGCCGCTTGCGAGTCGCGGAACGTTGGATCGATTACCCCCGATGCGATTTGCCAGGTCGGGCAATCGTCGATACCTTTCTTCTTATTCAGATCTACGATATTACCACACGAGAATTGATGTCGTACGGGCTGAAGGACGTTGCCCGCTATTTGGGGATTACGCCCATGGATGGCGGAGATCGCACTTATGTAGAGGGCTCCCGAATACAGTTTTTGTTCGACGATGATAGGGATCGATTTTTAGCCTATCTCCGCGACGATCTGAGGGAAACGAAGGGCGTTGCCGATCGTCTTTTGCCGACTTATTTCGAGCAAACAAAGGCCTTTCCAACGACTTTGCAGGAAGCATGCCTGCGCGGTACAGCGAGTAAGGTGGATTTGGTGTTCCAGGAAAAGTACTTCCACCTCAGGGCTTCCTGCCCGGTTCCTGGGGAAGCGAGCGCGTTTGCTGGCGGATACACGGCAAGCTTCGAGCAGGGCGTATTCGAAAATGTCCTGCATTTCGATGTCGCTTCCCTGTACCCAAGCTTGCTTCTCTTGATTGGACGAAATCCAAAACGAGATACGGAAGGAGTCTTCATCCCGATGTTGAAGGAGCTGAGGGAGTACCGCTTGAAGTTCAAGAAATTGGCTAGGGAGACCAAGGACGCGGCTTTGGCATCGGAGTACAATGCCCGTCAGATCAGCTTCAAAATTCTCATAAACTCATTTTATGGATACCTGGGCTTTTCGGGGGCTCGTTTTGGGGATGGCGAGCTTGCTGCGGAAACGACCGCCCGTGGGCGGGCCATTTTGCAGTCGTTGATTGCATTCTTCGACGATGCCGGTTGCGCCCCGCTGGAAGCCGATACTGATGGAATATATGTAGCGGCTGGCGAGTTTTTCGATGCGCCCGACGTCCTGTTGAGCAACGCCCAAGCGGTTTTGCCCGAGGGAATCGAGCTGGAATACGATGGCCGGTATCGAACGATGTTTTGCTATAAGGCGAAGAATTACGCCCTTTACGATGGCGAAAAGGTCGTCATCAGAGGGTCCGCGATGCGATCTCGGGGGATCGAGCCGTTTCTCAAGGAGCTGACCCAGTCATTGATCCGGTTTCTCCTTGGCGCGGAGAAGGAGGACCCTTCCGATTTGGCCAATGGAATAGAGGCCTCTATAGAATGCGGCGACTTCGATATCACCCGGTTGGCGAAATCGGAAATCCTCAGTCAGAATCCGGAGGCCTATCGGAAAAAGATCGAAGCGGGCGGGAAACCCCGACGGGCCTCGGCAGAGGTGGCTCTAATGATGGGTGATCAGATTCGCATGGGGGATCGGGTTTCCTATTTCATAACGCCGCGCGAGAAAGGAAAAACCGCCGATTGGCAGCGAGCATTGCCCATTGATCGGTTCGACAAGGATCGGTGTCCCTACGATCCTGCGTATTACATTAGGAAATTGAATGATTGGCGAAAGCGCTATGCTCCATTCCATTCGAAACTGATTGAAAATCCGAATCAAGGAACCTTCTTCGATTAGAGCAAGGAAGGGCGTCGCGTGACGAAGAGAACGAATGGGGCGCTTGCCTCGATTGTCGGATGGCGTTCGAATTCGCTTGAAAAGCGATCTGAGTCGAGCGATCGGGCCCAGTTGACGACCGCTTCGCTTTCATCACGACCCCCTTGGTGTCCCGGATAGAGCACCACGCTTAGAATTCCGCTATTCGAGAGCATTTCCAAGGATTGGTTCAGGGCGGACAGTGTGCTTTCCGTTCGAGTTATGAACGATTTGTCGCTGCCGGGAAGGTAGCCCAAATTGAATACGACAGCGGAGACGGGACGACCCGTTGGAATGCGCTCGAGCATACGGGCGTGCGAGTCTTGAATGAGAGTAACCTGGTCGAGGCAGCCCGCCCGTTGGAGGCGTTTTTCCGTGGCATCGATTGCCTGCCTCTGTATGTCGAATGCGAATACCCTTCCGGAGGGCCCAGTCTTTTGGGCAAGCCAGAGGGAGTCGTGCCCGTTCCCCGCCGTCGCGTCGACCGTCCATTGGCCTGGCTCGATATGCTGCAATACACGGTCGCGGGCGATTTCCACCGCAACCCATCGCCTGGGTTGAGAGCATTCCTTTTTTTCAAAACGGTTCGGCAGTATCTCGGCAGGCAAGGAGCCGCTTTCGAATAGAAAGGAGCGGAGGGCATTGGCGAAGTAGGGGATTTGAACCGCTCCTTTGCTTCCAAATCCATTGAAAGACAGGATACGACTGTTTTGGGGGCATGGGCCGATGATCGGTTTGGCTCCGGCGGTCGCGGGTCGCACGCCCGCCTCGACTGATTTCCACTTCCATTGGTTGCCGAGGTGGCGATCGAGAAATGCTTCGAGCTCTTGAATACCTATCGGGTCGGGATGATCTTCGCGGCTTTCCCAGTCGTAGGTGGCTCCGACATGAATGGATTGGTCGTGTCGCGGTATGAGGAATTTCTCTTCGAGGATAGCAACTCGTCCAAAGTCGACTTCAGTTGAAATGCGTCCGATTACGCCTTTGGCAGGTTTGTATCGAGCGAAGGAAAACCATGGATTTTGGCTTGCGAGGTGGCCGTCGCAGAAAATTGCATAGGGAGCGGCGCGGCTTCGCCATTCGACGGCGTTGGCTTTCGATTCGATCTCGGTATAGTGGAAGGTCTCGTCGAGCCATGAATGGGCTGATTCGAGCGCTTTGCGGATACTGTTCAGGACTGTGGGCGTATCCAAATACCCAGCATCTCGAATGGAAAATCCACGATGACCTTTGTTGGCAAAAGGCATGGGGAGGTCGATGGCCTCAAGAGGCTGGGTCCATTTGCGGAATCGGGGATCGGCTGATCGCCTCTTCCAAGTCGATTGTTCCTCTTCGCTTGAAAGCAAACGAGCCACCGGGCGAGGGTGGTAGAAGGTTTGGCCAAGGCTCGATGCTAAGTCTCGATAGAAATTGCGAGCAAAGGGAATGAGAGCATCCGCATTCCAGATTGGATTGAGCCGTTTGCCGCCAATGGGATTGATGAGGCCGGCGGCCACGCGGGAGCAAGTGGAAAGCGCCCGCGAGTCGATGACCAAAGGACGGTGCCCTTTTTTCAGCAGGGTGTAGCCTAGCAGAGATCCGGCGAGTCCTCCGCCGAAGATGAGACAGTCGTAATTGCGAGTAGCGCTTGCCATTGCATATGGGAGATCCCACAAAAGGGCATAATCGAATCAGGACTTCATTGAAATGCTAGCGTAATCGAATGTCGGACCAAGCGAAAGAAAGTAGACCGAACCTCTATCTCGTAGGGTTCATGGGTACCGGCAAAAGCGCGGTGGGCCGCGCGGTCGCTCAAGCCTTGGGTTTTCAGTTTATCGACAGCGATCATGCTATCGAAGCTAAAGCGAATCGAAGTATTCGGGAAATCTTCGAAACGGAAGGGGAAGCCCGGTTTCGCGAGCTGGAAAAGGAGTTCATCGAATCGGGGCACTCCAGAGAACAATGCGTCGTGTCCTGCGGCGGCGGCTTGATAGCCCAACCGGGAATGTTGGACGCAATACGGAAACTAGGACCGATCGTTTGTCTCTTGGCTTCGCCGGAAACGATTTACGATCGTGTAAAGGGAAATGAAAAGCGACCCTTGCTGAACGTCGCGGATCCGCTGGGACGCATTCGCGAGTTGCTTTCGGAGCGAGAACCGTTCTACCGGAAAGCCGGCACGGAGGTGTTGACCGATGGACGAGGGATCGCGGAAGTGGCGGCCCATGTGGGGCGTATCTACCGCGCCGAGCAAAGAAGCTGGAAATGACGCAACTGCCGGCAGGGCGAAAAGAGTCGCTTAGGCATTCCTTGCTCGAACTGGGCTTTGATGAAGCGCGCTTTACCGACTTGTCTGCTATTGGCCCGAATCGACTGCGCCAATGGGTGGATGCGGGCTACCACGCCGATATGGAGTGGCTGCGGGCGTCGATAGAAAAGCGCCTGAATCCTGGTTTGGTTTTGGAGGGCGCGTGTTCCGCCATAATGCTCGGAATCAATTACTATCCGAGCGAAACGAGAGCCGCTTCGCAGGATCGGTGGGGCAAGTACAGCTTGTATTTGGACTATCATGATACGATATTGAAAGGGATGAAAGCGGCGGGCGCTTTGCTGGAATCGCAGTTCGGACTGGGGCCAAAGGACTATCGTTACTATGTGGATACGGGGCCGGTTATGGAGCGAGGTTGGGCGGCCGCTTCAGGTATGGGGTGGCAAGGCAAGAATGGGATGCTCATTTCCAAGTCGCACGGAAATTGGCTGCTCTTGGCGACTCTCCTCACGCGGTTGGATATAGAGTCCGATCCTCCGGTCAGGAAACGCATGAACGGCGATTTCGCCCAAGCCGAGCTAGGCGCCTTGTGCGGAAAGTGTACGCGTTGTATTGAGTCTTGTCCTACGGATGCCATTGTAGAGCCAGGCCTCGTGGATGCCAATCGATGCATTTCCTATCAAACGATTGAAAACAAAGGAGTGATCCCTCGCGAGTTTAGGGAGGGGATTGGCAGTCGGATTTTCGGGTGCGACATTTGCTTGGATATCTGCCCCTGGAACCGCTTCGCGAAATCGGGGCGCCAAGTCTTGCTGTCGCATCGCTACGCGATCGCCAATTTGGAGCTGCTGGAGATCCTCGAAATGGACATCGAGCGTTTTCGGGAGGTCTTTCGAAAAACGCCCATAAAGCGTCTCAAGCTTCGGGGCTTGCTCCGCAACGCCTGCATTGTGGCAGGCAATCTCGAGGGGAACGATAGCTGGAAAAGAGACTCCTTGCATTCGGCTTGGGGTCGGTCCGTGCTCGATGCGCTGGCGCGTTTAGCGAGCTATGAGGAACCGATGGTGAGGCCGCATGCGGTTTGGGCTCTCTATCGGTTGATAGGCGGCGAGGCGAGGGAGCTCTTAGCTGATGCCCGTAATTGCGAGACGGATGCAGACGCTTTGGCAGAGTACCGTTGGTGGGAGAATTCGAAGGCAAGCCGAGGCTAGGGTCTAGTCGAATTCGGAATCCAAGGCTTGAAGAAAGGGCCGCGGCGCCTTGATCGCCTGGCCGTCGCTATTCATGAATGCATGGACGCTGTGACCTGTGGCAATCGCCTCGCCTTCTTTAAGCACCTCGTATTCAAGACGAATTTTAACGAACGGCTTTTCCTGCATGACCGTTCGCACGACGATGGTATCATCGTACTTGGCGGGGCGCCGGTATTTCACATTGATCTCGATGACAGGAAGGAAGAGGCCTTGCGCTTCGAGTTCCGTGTAGGGGAAGCCTCTTTCCTTGAGAAGCTGCGTCCGTCCCATTTCCAGCCACGGTAGATAGTTGGCATGATAGACGATGCCCATCATGTCGGTCTCGGCATAGCGAACGACGATACTGGTTTCGCTGCTAATCATCTAGAGTTTCTTGCTGCGTTGGAAGAGGGACTTTGGAATTGGCTTCCAGGATTCCGTTCTTGGAGCTGGGGTCGATTTCAATATCCCATCGATTGAAAAGAAGGTCGGCGGATTGAATCCAGTTGTTGCGACGAGACCATATTTTTCCGTTTTCTCCCATTCGTAGGCGTAGATCCGAGTCTTCAATCAGTCGGGCGAAGGCTTGAGTGAGCCCATCGCTATCGTTGGGTTCGACCAGCAAACCATTCTCGCCATGAGAAACCGCCTCTGCCACGCCACCGACTCGATTGGCGACGATTGGCAAGCCGTGGGCGGCGGCTTCTAGATAGACGAGGCCAAATCCCTCGACGCTCTGTTTGAAATTTACGCTCGTCATCGAGAAAATGCTCGCTCGGGCGTACAAATCTTCCAGCTCCTCGTTCGAGACTTCGCCGAAAAAGGTCACTCCGAAGTCCATTGCTCCAGCCATCTTCCGGAGTTGGTCGCCGTATCCGCGCTTGTTTCCCGTCCCGACAATCCAAAGCGAGACCTTTGCGCGGAGGGAGTCGGGCAATTGGCCTAAGGCTTCAATAATGTGGGCCTGACCTTTTCGCGGATGAAGTCGGCCTACGGTCAAAATGTGAATGCGGTCGCTTTTCGTGGTGGCGAGCCCTTTGGGAGTTTCGAAGTTGTATCGTAGGGCGCCTGGGGTGAGGTAGGTTTTGCGAGCGGCTGCGGGAAACGTCTTTAGAATGAGCGCATGCGTGAACTCGGAGGGAGCGCTGATGCGGTCGGCGCCCTTGATCAGAAGGTTGACGACGAATCGGCGAATGGGGCTTGAAGCGAAACGCTGCACTTCGGAGCCATGAAAGGTGATGACGAGGCGGGCTGGCTTGAAGGCCTTGAAGAAGTGGAGGTAGCGCATCGCCAGCAC
>CBFHHM010000002.1:235485-300620 GCA_965655705.1 Candidatus Pelagisphaera sp. | reverse complement strand
ACGGGACCCGGATCGGAGAGGTAGACGATGGAGTTTCGCAGTTTGCGACGTTGTTGGATGCATTCCTTGGCCAGTCGAATCTGGCAGGACAAATCTTGGGAGCCCTTCAATTTCAGGCGGCGTACCGCGAAGGGAAATTCCGAGTCCGCCGATGGGTCTCCTTTGGGGGCCCATACCTCGACTTTGCGTCCCAGCTGCGCGGCTGCTCTGGCCATTTCTTCCGTGAAGGTCGCGATCCCTCCTTTTTGAGGAAAGAATTCGTGGGTTAAAACGTAGATTGGCAATTGGGAAGCGACGCTCATCGGTCGGCTAGAGGGGCGTTCGGTTGAATCTTAGAGGAGAATCGCTAGGCTGATAGGGAGGACAAGCCATTTCTCGGGCGACGGGGAAATGGATGCCATAGGCAATACGGGATCTGGGATTTCGATAGATGGCCCATCGGGCGTGGAGGGAGGTAAATCCGCTGTTTCTTTCCGGGAGCGGCCCATGTTTATCATTTACATCCAAGGCAGGGCGAACTTTGCTAATCGCAACATGTCAAACCATGCAACCGTGAAAAGGGAATCCAAAAGCGCACCCGCGCCAGGGAGCGATGAGCTGCTCCGAGATACGCTCAAGCGTTGTTCCGAAAGGACGTTGGAAGCAGCTTTGGCCTACCGAGCATCGAGCGACGTAGCTCATGTACCGGTGGTTGTGTTAGGAATTGTCGAGCGTTTCTTGGATCCGGAGGTGGTGGAGACGCTACGCGCTGGTGACGATAGCACCGAATTTATGGCGGATTTAGGGATGGACTCCCTAACCATGATCGAAGCCATCATGATGGTAGAGGAATCGTTGGGCATATCGATTAAGAACGAGGAATTGCTCGATCTCAGGTCGGTGGGCGATCTAAAGGATTTCATCAAAAAGAAGATTGCAGGTGAAGCGGACGATTCCGTTCAGTCGCAATTCGCCCTGGATCAAGTGGCGGCCATTATGCCGCAGCAGAGCCCCTTTCTCTTTCTCAACCAAGCGACCTTAAGCGCTCAGGGAGCGGAAGGTATTTATGAGATTTCGGGCAAAGAGCATTTTCTCGACGGGCATTTCAAGGGAAATCCGGTATTCCCCGCATCTATTATGCTGGAAGCATTGGGCCAGCTCGCTGTATTCAAGCTGCTTAAGAGCGGCCCTCTTGAAAGCGGCGCTTCGGTCGATAGTTCCGAAGTCTATTTCACGGGCGCCGACGGAGTCCGTTGCCACCGAGTCTGCAAGCCAGGAGACACGCTTTCGATGAACATCCATGTGAAGCGTATTCGCGAACCCTTGGCTGTCTTTTCAGGACAGATCTCTGTTGATGGGGAAAAGGCGGTAGTGGCGGAAGAGATAACGCTCGCATTTCGGTCGGACTCATCGGAACTATCCGAGTCCAATGGCGTTTCGGTAAACGGCGAGCGGGTATCGAGCAACGGAACCCATTGAGAGAGCGCTCTCCTTTAGAATAGCCCCGCACGAGCAAATTCGTAGCGGTATTCTACTTCGAGATCCCAGGACGAGAGATACCATAGGGGGACGGATCCCCGATGGGTCGCAATAAAAGGTCTGGACTTGCCTCGATCATCGGCCTGTTTATGGCGTGATCCCGGGATTGCGTCTTCGCGGTATGGAACGAAAACGAGTATTTATCACAGGCCTTGGCTTTATAAGCAGCATCGGCAACGATGTCGCAAGCGTATCGGACAGCTTGCGAAAGCTAACCCATGGTTTCGATCGATACGCTCCGATATCCGACGATCCGTTAGCGGGAATCACGTTAGTATCCGCTCCGCGAGACTTCGACGTCGATTCGGAGGATTTCGAGGATTGGAGCTATCCGGAGCGCTATCGAGCGAGACGCGAGGTGTTGAGAGGCTTCGCTCCGCACGGACTCTACGTGTACTGCGCTATGTCGCAAGCCATCGAAGATGCGGCATTGCAACCGGAGGATGTTTCAAACGAGTCGACCGGTATCTATACGGCATCCGGGGGATCGCCTCGCCATATCTACCGCAACACCTCGCGAATGCACGAATTCGGTCCGATGCGCTGTCCGCCTACCGGCATTGTATCGTCGATTTCAGGAACCTTGAGTTTCAATTTGGTCGCGTACTTTAAAATAATGGGCGCCTCGTGCGGTTTTTCCTCGGCTTGCGCTTCATCGGGTCACGCGATCGGCTACGCCTTCGACGACATCGCATCGGGACGCCAGAGTCGGATGTTCATCGCCGCGGGCGAAGATGTGAATTACGAAAGCGTGGTTCCCTTCGCTGGCATGCGAGCGCTCTCTCTCGAGTCCGAGCCTGAACGCGCATCCTGTCCCTTCGATGCGAAGCGAAATGGGTTCGTCTGCGCAGGGGGCGGGGTATCGTTGGTCCTGGAAAGCGAGGACGAAGTGATTCGGCGGGGGGTAACGCCGTATGCGGAAATTCTTGGTTGGGGGCAGTCCAGCGATGGCCACAATGTAGCAATCTCGCATCCGGAGGGTTTAGGTCTCGAGCGGGCGATGCGAATCGCTTTCAAGTCATCGAATATCGAGGCGGGCGATATCGACTATATCAATGCCCATGCGACCTCTACCCTAATCGGCGACGCCAGCGAGGGGAAGGCTTTGGAGTCGGTATTCATTTCTCAGGGACACTCGCCGCGGGTTAGCAGCACAAAGGCGATCACAGGTCATGGACTCAGTTTGGCGAGCGCCTTGGAGGCGGGCATCGTTGGCGTAGCCATGCGCGAAGGCTTTACTCCTGGTTCGGCCCATATTCAAACCCTGGACCCGAAGTTCGAATCCCTGAACATCCTCCGCGAGACGGAATTCGAGTCGCCGAAAATCGCCTTGAGCAATAGCAGCGGCTTCGGCGGAGCGAATGTATCGCTTATTTTCAAGAAGGCGCTGTCGTAACAAGTCGTTCCTTAAGTAGGGCGCAGCGGCGCTTGGAGTCGCTGTTTCGAGCGGCCATGGCGTAGGCGGATGGATCGCCGACGATAATGACCTTTTTCTTGCCTCGAGTGATGGCGGTGTAGATCAGGTTTCGCTGGAGCATCATAAAATGAGCCTTGAGGATGGGGATGACGACGACGGGATATTCGGAACCTTGCGATTTGTGTATGCTGACGGCGTAGGCTAGACTTAGGTCGAGGAGGTCGGCCTTGTCGTAGACCGTTTCCAGTCCGTCGAAGTCGACTTCCACGATACCTGAAACGCCGTCAATGCGGACGATTCTTCCAATGTCCCCATTGAAAACGCCCTTGTCGTAGTTGTTTCGAGTTTGGATGACCTTGTCGCCTTCCTTGAATTTGAAGTAGCCGAACGGCATTTCCCGATCCGAGCGATTCAAGCTCTCTTGGAGGAGAGCGTTCAAAGCGGCTACTCCTGCGCCTCCCTTGTGCATGGGCGCTAGCGCTTGCGCTTGATCGATTGGATCCAAGTTCAGCGTGTTGCGTATGAAGTCATTGAATACCGATTTGACCTTTGCAGCGCAGTCTTCTTGATCGCTGGCAGATACGAATTGGAAATCCTTGCCTTTTTCCAATTGTCGAGGGTCTTCGATCGGCGTCGGCAGCGATATTCGACCCTGATTGACTGCATGAGCGTAGTGGACGATACTGCTGTATTTTCGCTGTCGAAAGACGATGTCGAGTCGAACGACCGGAATTCGATTGGACCGAATGAGATCCTTGAGGACGTTGCCGGCGCCCACAGAAGGCAACTGATCAATGTCGCCTACCAATACGAGATGGGCCTTGTTGGGAATCGCCTGAAAGAGGCTCGCAGCCAAACGCGTATCGAGCATGGACGCTTCGTCGACGATGATCAGATCGGCGCTGAGCGGCTTGTCTTCGTTCGCCATAAAGGAGCCTTGGGCAGGATCGAACTTGAGAAGTCGGTGAATGGTCTGGGCGAAGCCTCCAGCGCTTTCGGAGAGACGTTGGGCCGCCCTTCCGGTCGGAGCAGCGAGAAGAACGCGGGCTTTCTTGGCTTTCGCGATGGAAACGAGAGCCCGTAGAATCGTCGTTTTACCTGTTCCTGGGCCACCTGTTAGAACGAACAGTTTCGAGGATAGAGCTGTTCGAATCGCTTCCTTTTGCTGATCGGCGAATTCGAAGCCTGCTTTTTCTTCCGCCCATTGAACGGCAATATCCCGTTTGATTGGTGGAAGGGCGCTAGTCGCCTTGGCGACTCGATTGACGCTCTGAGCGATCTTTTCCTCCGCTTTGAAATTGTAGGGAAGCTGGCAATACGAAGTGGAACCTTCGATCGAGAACGACTTCAGACGCTTATCGCTATACAGTCGATCGAGCGACTCTCGAGCGATTTCGCCATCGATTTCAAGCCGCTCGGCCGCCGCTGTCACAAGATCGTTCTCAGGGGACGCGGTGTGGCCTTCGTCCTGCATTTCCTGCATGACGAATTCGATACCTGCATCGACGCGCTGAGCGCTGTCGTTGCCAATGCCCATATTGATGGCCATACGGTCGCAGGTCTTGAATCCTAGCCCTTTGATCGAACGCGCGAGTCGAAAGGGATTCTCCTTGATGACGTCGATGGCGACGAAACCGAACTCTCGGTAAATTTTCAGGATTTGGGAAGGCGTCACTCCGTATGGGACGAGGAAGAGCGAGAGATCGCGAATATGGCTTTGCTCGTCCCAAGCCATTTTGATCGATCGGGCGCGCCCCTTGCCAATGCCATCGACTTCTTGCAGGCGAGCGGAATCCTTCGAGATTACTTGCAAGGTCTTCTCGCCAAAGCGTTTAACGATGCGTGCAGCAAGCCCTTTCGAGATGCCTTTGACGAGTCCGCTTCCCAGGTACTTTCGAATGCCATACACGGATGCGGGCAATTCGGATTCGAAGGAATCTCCTTTGAATTGGGGTCCGTGGGTAGGGTGGTGGGACCAAACGCCTTGGATGCGAAGCGTTTCGCCGCACTGGACGCCTGGGAATTTGCCTACGATAGTGACGGATTCGCGGGAATCTTCGGGTTTTAGATCGGCAATCAGAAAACCGTCCTCTTCATTCGAATACTTGATTCGTTCGAGAACTCCAATGAGCGTTTCGTTGGCGTTGGATTGCGGCAAGGGCTCGTTCGGATTGCGTGCGAATCAAGATAGGACGATCGCCGATCCGGGGAGAGCGGCTAGTCGAACAGGAAAAGGAAAAGCCTGTTAGCGTTCAGTAAAGATCGTGTCGGCAATCGCTTGCAAGCTTTCGAATATTCGATCGGCCCCAGCCGCTTCGAGCTCGGCGACGGAGTGGGAGCCGGTAGGAACGCAGAAGCTGGTCATGCCTACGCAATGGGCCGCTTCAATATCGAAGGGAGAGTCACCCACCATGATCGCGTCCGCGGCGGGTACGTCCAATCGCTGCAAGGCAATCTCCGACAATTCGCGTTGGGGTTTGCGATAAGGGGTGTCCTCGGCTCCTAGCACCCATTCGAAATAGGGGTTCAATCCGATCGAATCCACGATGTTGCGAGAATGGGAACCGCTCTTGTTCGTAAATACGGCTGTTTTGATGCCACGCTGGCGAAGGACTTCCAGGAGTTCGCGAGCTCCTTGGAGGAGCTCTACGCCTTCCAGGTGAATCTCATCGAATCGCTGGTTCCACAATCGCATCGCTTCTTCGAGCTCTTCTTCGCCGAAAAACGTTCGAATGGTAACCGGCATCGAACCGCCAATTGCCCGTTTTACCGTTTCGTAATCGGGCGGCGTTTTCCCCATTGTTTCGGCGGCGAATTGATAGCAGCGGCGAATCGTTTCGAAGTGGTTGACCAAGGTGCCGTCCATGTCGAAGAGAACGGCCTTTGGGCGCGTGTGATCCAAAGTGGAATTCATAGCGAATTATGCGAAATTTTGCCATTCTGACGTTCTCCACGACTTCGCAACCCTAATCGGGGTAGTTGGGCCCCATTGGGCAAAGGATAGGGCCCCAGGAAAGCGTCGCTGGATCCGCTCGATTCCCCCCAAGCGCGGGGGCGCAATAAGAGCGATTTAAGCCTGTTATATTTGTCATAAGCGAACTTACTAACTGTATTGTGAATAACTTGAGAGTAACTGCAGCGCTTTTGCGAAGGGAGTCCCGCATTTGCGAGCTTGCCCCTGAAATTGAAGGGACGGGAACCCAGAATGGCGTTTGGGCCGACTTCTATGGAGGGATTTCGAGTGGCAATCCCTTTTAGCGCCTTCGTAACAAAGCAAAAAATCGCTTAAACGAAGCGCGAACGATGGACAACTTCGCGTTGTTCTAAGTCGATCCATATCAAAAATTTCATAAGCATCAGGAGCGCAACAACTTAAAATTGAATAAAACGAGTTTTTAAAAAAAGCGGGAGGGATATTCGCGCGTTCGTGGAATTTACGCTATCCTTCGGCTTCGCGCTCTTGACAAATTCTTGTAACTTTCATCAGACGGGGAGTGATTATTCGGTCGACGGAAATTACTCGAGTTGCAGGTAGTCAGAGGTTTTTAGGGGTATTTCTGGATTCGACAGCTATTTGGAGTAAAACCTTGAGGCCTATTGTGAAGAAAGTCCCTGTTTGGCGTAAATTTAGCCTATTTCGGGTCTATTGGGTCCGCTTTATCTGCCCATATTACGGGCCTCGTTCGCGATGAAGGTTGGCGTTATAGGATCAGGCGCTGTTGGACTCTATTATGGAGCCCGTCTCCAGCGGGCTGGCGTAGACGTCCAATTCCTATTGAGGAGCGATTTCGAGGCGATTTCCGATAAAGGCGTCCGCGTCAGGGCATCGGATGGAAATTTCCATTTGGAACGGGTTAGAGCAGTCCGATCGGTAGCGGAAATGGGAGAGGTAGACCTGGCGATCGTAGCGCTCAAGGCGACCTCGAACGAGAGCTTGAAGCTGCTCCTCGATCCTGTCGTCGGAGCGCAAACCGCAATATTATGTCTGCAGAATGGGCTCGGAGCTGACGAACGTTTGCAAGCGCTCTATCCGCAGTCCCCTATTTTGGGTGGCTTGTGCTTCGTTTGCTTAAATCGAGTGGCGCCCGGAGTGGTTGAAAATTACCATTTAGGGTCGATTGCGATTGGCGAGCGTGGAGGGCCCGCATCTCGCAGAACCAAAGAGATTGGACAATTGTTCGCGAGGGCGGGCGTTACCTGCAGGGTATCGGACGATCTCCGAGGTATGCAGTGGCGAAAGCTGGTTTGGAACATTCCGTTCAATGGTCTCTCGGTAGCGGCCGGTGGCGTGACGACGGATGTGATTGTATCGGACGAGGGGCTCTGCGGATTGGCGAAGGGACTCATGCAGGAAATCGTATCGGCGGCCAGAGCGATCGGATTGGACCTGTCGGACGATATCGTCGAAGAAAACATCGAGTTGACCCGTAGAATGGGGGAGTATGCGCCTTCTAGCTTGATCGACCATCGAGCAGGGCGGCCCGTTGAAGTTGATGCCATTTGGGGAGAGCCACTGCGTCAAGGGTTGCAGGCAGGGGCTGAGATGCCGCGACTGGAAGCCCTCTTCCGATTGTTGCGCCTGGGGTGCGAAACGGGGCGAGGCCGATGAATTCCTAGACTGTCGGATCGCTCGCTATGAGCGTTCGAGTTTCGGGGATGTCCGTGATAATCTGCGATGGCATAGGGCCGACGCCGAGATAGCGCAGATTGGGAAGCTCGTCTGGCCAAGTCTCGCCATGGTAAGCGGAATCGAGGATGCTCCGAACCATTCCCGCGACGTAGGCTTGGGCATTTTCGGGCAAATCGGCCCAACTGCGCGCCTTGGAAATGTCCTCGCTCCATCCGGGGTACTCTCGATAGACGGGTTTTAGCGTTTTGCGAAGGGAGTCGTTGCGCGGAACGCGGCAAAAGCGTTCGCCTGATTCGTTTTCGTAAGCAACGCAGATCTTAAGCGCGCCTTTCCAGTCGTCGTCGTGTCCCAAGGCGTCGATCTTATTGATCATGAGATCGTCGTAGCCTCCGTAGCGAAGGGTGTCGGCTTTTTCGACGGCGTCATACCACCCGACCATGCGTTGCCGACCGGTCGACGTGCCGAATTCCAGCTTGCGCAGTCGGTTGAAAAGAGGGTGATCGCCTTCGACTTGGGTCAGGAAAACATGGGTACCGACTTTCGTATCGTACGCCTTGGCCACGCCGAACACGTGCAAGGGTTGTACAGGGATGCAGGCTGAATTGAAAAACTCGGGCGCGTACGTGTGGGAGGCCGAGACGTTGGGAGAAAAGCCTTGCCGCTTGTCGAGCCAGTAGGCTTGACCGTATTCGCCGATCACGTATTTGCCCGCTTTTTCCGCTTGGCGTACGACTTCGCGTACGTCGCCGATTCGTTTTTTCAGGCCTTGTCCCGCGGCCCAGTAGACTTCTACCAATCTATCGACGTCGAGGGAGTAGGGGGCATCGCCTTTGAAAGGGAGAAAATCGAATTCGCTTTCCTCGAAGAGGCCGGCTTCGATCGCTTCGGCATTCGCTCTGAGTTCCGCTTGAGTGAGGACGTCGAAAAATCCGTTCCATACTTCCTCCGGAACCTGGCATACATGTTGGATGATCGCGCAGGCTCGCTTCGCTTTTTGGGATAGCTTTTCGGCGTAGTCGCTCCGTTGGTACAGGAAAGCGCTGTAGTAGATTTGAAATTGACCGACTTCGTCGATGTATGACGGGGTGATGCCTCGACCTGTGCTGCCCCTCGGTTCCTCGTCGATGATATTGACGCGATACCACTCCCAAGCGAGGTCGAGCAAGCGGTGGGTGAGATCGGAGACCATCGTTCGCTCGTCGATCGTTAAACGCTCGCTTACGCGATAGCCCTTGGCGTCGACGGGCGTTAGTTCCCAGTGGAATTTGCGGGGATCCGCGACCACGCCCGCGCCAATGGCTAAGGTCTTGACGCTTTGGTCGACGACTCCGGCTGGGAGCAGATTCAGCTTCAAACCGCCTGCCGTGTGTCCCGAATTGGCGCCTCCGTTCACTTTGATGACGACATCTACAGGATCCGCTTCTCCAGTGTTGGCGGCGAGTTCGTTAACGACTTCGGAAATGAGGCGCCCTTTGCCTTCGTCGCCCATGCTGATGCCGCAATCCGCTATGAGTCTACTTTTGAAATTGGTGAGTGCCATTGGATGAAGTGATTTATCGAGAAGAGTTGGAGAGAAGGGACCGCGATTCCTCTCAAACCTAGATGTTGGGAGTCGGTTATTCCGAAATCGAGCAAAAGCGCTAAGGGCTTACCAATAGTTGAGCCCCGCGCAAGAGGAGGTTGAAAATCGCCTGACCGAGGTCGAATCGAACAGGGTGACTACCCCCGTTTCGCGACTTCGATCACGTCGTGAGGAGCGGATTCCTTCATTCCTGCAGAGCTGATGCGCACGAAACGAGCCTTCTGTTTAAGCTCCGACAAATCCTTGGCTCCATTGTACCCCATCCCCGATTGAAGCCCCCCGGCCATTTCCGCGAGAACGTTAATGACGGAACCGCGGACCTCCTTCATGCCCTCTACACCCTCGGCCGTGAGCTTTCGGGCACTGTCCTTCTTGTCGTGACCATAGCGAGCGGCGCTGCCCTTTTTCATAGCGCTCAAGCTGCCCATGCCCCGATATTGCTTATAGAGCGTACCATTGATCTCGATGATTTCGCCAGGGGCTTCGCGACTGCCGGCGAGCAGGCCGCCGAGCATGACGCAGTCGGAAAGCGTCATCGCCTTGACGATGTCGCCGGACTTGGTGATCCCGCCATCAGCGATTATCCGAACGCCTTTTTTGGCCGCGCCTTTCGCAGCTGAGTAAAGAGCGGATAACTGGGGAATGCCGACGCCGGCTACTACGCGGGTCGTGCAAATCGAACCGGGGCCTTGGCCGATCTTGATCGCATCAGCCCCGCAATCGGCCAGATACTCCACGCCGCTTGCGGATGTCACATTGCCCGCGATAAGGGTGAGATCGTCGAACTCGCTCCGCAGCAGATTCACGACTTGGCCGATACCTGCGCTGTGACCGTGGGCGGCGGATACGGCAATGGCATCCACGCGTTCGGCTCGAAGGTTCGTGACATGCTCCAGGATGGCATCGCGATCCAGGGTTCCGTCCGACTTCCATACGGTAGAAATCGCCGCCCCGACGTGCAGACGAAAATCGGAATCGCGAGCGGGTTTGAGCACGCTCTGCTTCTCGGACATGATGCGTTCAATGTCGGAAATGCTTACCAGGCCCTTCAGCTTGTTGTCATTGTCCACAACCAGTAGTTTGTTGATACCTAGATGGTTGCTGAAGAAACGGTCGGCGACGCCTATCGGGTCGGGTTGGATCTCGGTTTCGCTGAGCGTGAGTACCTTGTCCGCGGTATCCATGGCATCGCATACTTTGATGTGGCGATAGCGTTCCTTCACGACGCGGCTGCTTAGAAGACCGACGAGGGTGCCGTTCACCTCGGTGACTGGGAAGGTTTGGAACTTGTAGCCTTTTTCGTCGATTAGGTCGAGTACGTCGCCGATGTAGATGTCTGGCTGTACGGTAATCGGATTGGGCAGCAGTCCGTTGATGTGGTACTTAACCCGCGTTACTTGAGACACCTGTTCTCGGTAGGGCATGTTGTAATGGATAATTCCCATGCCGCCGGCGCTAGCCATGGCGATCGCCATTTCGTATTCGGTAACCGTATCCATGTCCGATGAGATGATCGGGATGTTTAGGCCTATTCGTTCGGAAATCTGGGTTTCCAAGTTGGCATCGCGTGGCAGAATCTCGCTGTAGTTGGTTGCGAGCGAGACATCGTCGTAGGTGAGGGCGGTTCCTCGTTCGGAAGCGAAGAACGCATCGGCGCCTTGATAGAAGTTGTTCTCGTCGAATTCCTCTGCGCTCGGACTGGCCATAACGCGGCATAGAGAGCCTGAATTTGCGAATCAAGTATTTTAAGGATTCGAATCGAAAAAAGATGGCTTATTCGAGCGCCGCTCGATTGAGTCGCAACCCATGGTTGAATTCGACTTCAAGGCCTACCGCCGACCGTTCGCCAAGACATTCGCGACCTCTTCGGATGCGATGTCGAAGCGTCCGGGAGTACTGATTCGACTCCGCGACTCCGATGGTCGGCTCGGTTTCGGAGAAGCCGCTCCGATCGAGTCCTTCGGCACGGAATCGTTTGTCGGCTGCGTGGCGGCTTGTTCGGAGATGAAGGGAAATATTGAATACGAAGATGTTCGGCCGACCTTGTCTGCCTTGCCCTGTCTGCGCTTTGGGATGGAGTCCGCCCTAGCGATGATGGTAGATTCGCCTGAGCCGCCGAGGGAGATCGAAAAACCTTGGCCCGTGTGCGGATTGAATTCCGATTTGAGCGATTTGGAATCAGTAGAGCGGCGATTGGAGATGGGCTATCGCGGTTTGAAATTCAAGATTGGCAAAGAATCCTTCGATCGAGAGCGAAGGGGATTCGATGCGGTGTTCGATCGTTTAGGGGAAGGAATCGGATTGAGGCTCGATGCCAATGGCGGACTATCCTTGTTGGAAGCGAGAAGGTGGCTGGAGTTTCTGACGGACACTCCAGTGGAGTATCTGGAACAGCCGCTACCTCGAGGCCAAGAGGAAACAATGCGAGCGCTCGCAATGGATTTCCCGACGGCGATTGCCCTGGATGAGTCCGTGGTGTCGGCGGAGGATCTCTATCGTTGGCGAGATGCCCATTGGCCCGGGCTATATGTGATTAAACCGTCTTTGGCGGGGGGGCGCGCTGAATTAATCGACGCCTTGCGGGAGGGCGAAAGCGGCTCGATCGTGTTTTCGAGCGCCCTGGAAACGCTAGTGGGAACGGCGGCCGCGTTATCGGTGGCGATCGAAGTAGGGGATCGCGATCGGATGCTCGGTTTTGGAGTGGAATGCCTTTTCGCGGATCGGAATGCAGGCCTTGTCATAGGGCCCTTTCTGCAGCCGTGCGGCATGCCTCGAATGCAGGACTTCGAAGACTTGTGGAATTCGATTTAGCAAGCGCATTGGAATCCGCGAGACGAGGGGACCCCTTTCCTCAGTTCGTGGATACGTGGTCCGCCTGGGTTCGCGAAGGGGAGAGACTGGCCGATTCCCTGCCCGTTATGGCGAGCGAGCGCACGCGGATTGCGACGGAGGTCCGAAGTCCGGCCGCTTTTTGCGCCTTGCTGACAGTGATGGGACCTAGGAATCTCGATATGGTTTTACTGAATCCCGATTGGACGAATTGGGAGAGGGCAAAGGCGCTTGAGGTCGCCTCTCCTTGTTGGCATATTCGCGACGCAGGGAGTATCGGCTTCCACGCGAATCGTTTTGAGGACGGCAAGCCGATGGCCCAGAGCGTGGCAGATGGCGCTCGTTTTATGATTCCAACCGGGGGCTCGTCTGGGGCGATTCGATTCGCAATACATCGCTGGGAGACGCTCTTGGAGGCAACGCATGGGTTGCAACGGCTTTTCGACTGGGAACGCATCTCATCAGTCTGTATGCTGCCATTGTATCACATTAGTGGATTTATGCAGGTCATACGCTCCGTTGTTACTGGCGGCTGCGTTGCGTTCGGAGCAACCAAGGAATTCGAGACGCTGCATCTTCAACTCCAGACATCCGTCAAGGAGAAGCTGTTTCTATCGATCGTGGCGACTCAGCTCGAGCGATTGCTGCGCGACGAAAGTGCAGTTGAGGCAATGCGGTCCTATCGAGCGATATTCGTAGGAGGTGGGCCCACGCCTTCTACGCTGCTTCGCCGAGCGAGAAAGTTGGGTCTGCCTTTGGCTCCGACCTATGGGATGACGGAAACGGCCGCTCAAGTGGCGACCCTCTTGCCGAGAGACTTTCTTGCGGGGGGATCGGGTCAGGGAAGGGCCTTGCCGCACGCTCGGATTCGCATTGTCGATAACGAGGGACGTCGCTTGCAAGCCTCGAAAAAAGGGCGTATCTCGATTGAGTCATCGTCATTGTTTCATGGTTACTCAGGCGAGGAAGAGCTCCATTTGGAGCGGTTTCTCGCTGGGGATCTGGGAAGCCTGGATAATGAAGGGCGATTGACGGTCCTAGGGAGAGTGGATCGAGTAATCGTTTCGGGCGGAGAAAAGATCGACCTTGTGGAGGTGGAGGCTGCTTTGGATGCGGATGGACTCGTTGGGGATCGGTTCGCCTTTGGATTGCGGGATGCGAAATGGGGAGAGCGGTTGGTCGTGGCCTACGTCCCGAAAGCGAGGGAAATTGGGGAAGATTCGATCGTCGAGGCATTAGAGGATCGTCTTGCTCGCTACAAGTTGCCGAAGACCTGGCTCCGCTTGGATTCGTTGCCCACAACCGAGGCCGGGAAACCGAGGCTCGGCGTATTGCGAAAGCGAGCCCAATCGAGAATTTAATCGCTTCGCTTCGCAATGCCTTCCAGATTGAACCGATATGACGAAGCATGAAATAGCGGACGTACTGAACGATATCGCGACTCTGCTCGAGCTCAAGGGAGAGAACCCGTTTAAGATCCGCGCGTACTCGAATGGGGCGCGTAAACTGGAGACGTTGGAAGAAGACTTGGGCGATTTGGTCGATGCAGGGGAACTGGGTTCGATTGCGGGGTTTGGCAAAGCTTTGGTCGATAAAATCGAAACGCTTTACCGGGAAGGCTCTCTCGATTTCTATGATAAGCTGAAGGATTCCGTAGAACCAGGACTTGTATCGATGTTGGAGATACCGGGCCTTGGGGCGAAGAAGATAAAAGCGCTACACCAGCTTTTGGGCGTCGACAGTATCGATGCGTTGCAAAAGGCGTGCGAAGCGGATGACGTTTCGGGCCTGAAGGGCTTTGGGAAAAAGTCGCAAGAGAAAATCTCGGAGGGCATCAAGAACAGGGAGGCCTATGGGAAACGTCACTTGTGGTGGCAGGCGCGATTGGTAGCGGAGCCGATTCTCGAGGGGCTATTGAAATTGCCTGAAGTGGAAAAAGCGTCGCATGCCGGTAGCTTGCGTCGCAAGCGCGAGCACGTGGGCGATTTGGATTTCATTGTGGGATCGTCACACCCGAGCCCAATTATGGATTGGTTCGTGGCTCTCGATGGAGTCAAGGAAGTGACCGCCAAGGGCGATACGAAGGCGAGCGTTCGCTTCGAAAGCGGACTGCAAGCGGATCTTCGCGTGGTGCCAGTCAAGCAATTCGCCTTTGCCCTGCACCACTTCACCGGATCGAAGGACCACAATGTGCTCATGCGTCAACGAGCTCTGTCCCGGGCACTCAGCTTGAGCGAGTGGGGATTGAAGCCGGTCGATGAAGAATCCTTCGGAAACGGGTTGGAAGCGGGGAGCGAGGAGGCTTTGTTTCAACTCCTGGACCTCGCGTTCGTGCCGCCGGAACTTCGGGAGGGAGTGGGAGAGATAGAAGCCGCCGAGGGCGATGGGTTTCCGGATCTATTGGAGAATGCCGCGATTCGCGGGGCGTTCCACAATCACACAACGGCGAGCGATGGGCGAGCGAGTTTGGAGGAAATGACGGAAGCCGCTCAAAGGATGGGTTGGGAGTATTGGGGCGTGGCGGACCATTCCAAAGCGAGTTTCCAAGCGAACGGATTGGATGAGGAACGACTCGAGGAGCAGATTGGGAAAATCGCGGCCCTCAATGAGTCGGGTCGATTTTCAACTCATGTATTTTCTGGAAATGAGTGCGATATATTGCCGGACGGCTCTTTGGATCTAGATGAGTCGACCCTCATGAAGCTCGACTACGTTGTGGCCTCCGTGCACTCGTCGTTTTCCCAGTCCGAAGCGGAAATGACGGCCCGACTTATTCGCGCCATCGAAAGCCCCGCGACCACGATGCTGGGCCATCTGACGGGTCGACTGCTTTTGCGTCGGGAAGGCTATCAGGTCGATGTGACTAAGGTCGTCGATGCGGCTATCGCGAACAAGGTTGTCATTGAGTTGAATGCGAATCCGTACCGACTCGACATGGATTGGCGGCACTGGCGTCGAGCGGCGGAGAAGGGTTTGTTGACGAGCATTAATCCCGATGCCCATGCTCCCGAGCACTTTTCTTTCGTGGAGACAGGCGTCAATGTCGCCCGCAAAGGGTGGCTCACGGTGGAAAATGTTATCAACGCCTGGCCCTTGGCCGAAGTGACTGCGGCGCTGGCGCAAAAGCGATCCCACTTGAGGGGATGACATCGCTGCGTTGTACTGTGTGTCACAGAGGACAATGCCATTCCTCGCAATGTGAGACACAGGTGTGACACAATGGCTGGACTTGAGCGTTCTGTCGAGCGGGTCCTGAGAGTCAATAGGTCCGTAAGTAACTCATTTGCAAAGTCTTGAGTGATTTCTTCCGCGTTGTGGTATGCTCTTTGCTGAGCGTTTGGCATGGGACGCGTTCTAGGAATTGATTTAGGTACCACAAATTCATGCATGGCGGTAATGGATGGCGATGAGCCGGTTGTTATACCGAATGCGGAAGGCGCTCGCACGACGCCCTCCACCGTCGCTTTCACCAAGACAGGCGAACGACTGGTTGGCCAGGCAGCGAAGCGCCAAGCGGTTACCAATCCCAAGAATACCATTTTTTCCGCTAAGCGACTGATCGGTCGCAAGTATTCGGAAGTAAAGGACGAAGCCGAGGACATCCCCTACAGCATTGTAGAGGCGGACAACAGCGACGCGTTTATCGAATGCCAAGTAGGCGACAAGACGGAGCAATTCGCGCCGCAGCAAATAGCGTCGTTCGTTCTGGCCAAGCTCAAGTCCGATGCCGAAGCGTATCTCGGCGAGACCATTACCGAGGCGGTTATCACGGTCCCTGCCTACTTTAACGACAGTCAGCGCCAAGCCACTAAGGATGCAGGCAAGATTGCCGGTTTGGATGTGCTTCGCATTATCAACGAGCCGACCGCAGCCTCGCTCGCATACGGCCTGGACAAAAAGAGCGATGAGAAGATTTCCGTGTTCGATTTGGGCGGCGGCACCTTCGACGTGTCGATTCTCGAAATAGGCGACGGCGTTTTCGAAGTCAGGGCGACCAATGGCGACACCATGTTGGGTGGAGACAATTGGGACCAAGCGATTATCGATTGGATGGTCGAGGAATTCAAGACGGAGAATGGCATCGACCTGAAGGGCGACCCGATGGCGTTGCAGCGCCTCAAGGAAGAAGGCGAAAAGGCGAAAATTGCGCTCTCCTCCGCCACGACTTACGATGTGAATCTACCGTTTATCACGGCGGATGCGACTGGACCGAAGCACCTGAACATCCAGCTGACTCGGGCGAAGCTCGAGCAGATCACCGATGACCTGTTTGCCCGTTGTCGCGTGCCGTTCGAAAATTGCTTGCGCGATGCGGAGCTCTCCGCTTCCGAAGTTAACGAATTGGTTCTCGTCGGTGGTATGACCCGTATGCCGAAAGTCGTGGAAATCGCCGAAGAACTGGCGGGCAAGAAGCCCCACCAAGGCGTTAATCCAGACGAAGTAGTTGCCATCGGAGCGGGTATCCAAGGGGCGGTTCTGAAGGGCGATGTGCGTGATGTGCTTCTGCTCGATGTGACTCCGCTAACGCTCGGCATCGAAACGGCAGGGGGCGTATCGACAGCTATGATACCGCGCAATACGACTATACCTGCCAAGAAGTCTCAGGTCTATTCGACCTATGCGGACAATCAGCCTTCCGTTGAAATCAAAGTCTTGCAGGGCGAGCGCCCTATGGCGACCGATAATAAGGTACTGGGCACGTTCCACTTGGACGGCATTCCGCCTGCTCCGCGTGGCACGCCGCAGATCGAAGTGACCTTTGACATTGACGCTAACGGTATCTTGAACGTTTCCGCTAAGGACAAGGGAACGGGTAAGGATCAGCGCATCACGATTACCGGTTCGGGCGGACTTTCCGAAGAGGACATCGACAAGATGACCAAGGATGCGGAGCTTCACGCCGAAGAGGACAAGCAGCGCAAGGACCAGGTCGAGAACCGCAATCAGCTCGATAGCACCATCTACCAAATGGAGAAGATGCTGAGCGAAGCGGGCGATAAGCTTCCGGAGGACAAGAAAGGTCCTATCGAAGCGGCGATTGGCGATGCCAAGAAAGCTCTGGAAACGGAAGACTCCGAGCAAATCAAAAAGGCTCTCGAAGACCTCAACAAGCTAGGCGCCGATCTTTATCAGGCGGCCGCCGCTGAAGGGGGCATGCCCAACATGGAAGACATGGCGGGCGCGGCAGGAGGCGCTCCTCCTCCGCCAGCCGATAGTGGCGAAGCCGCAAGCGGGGAGCCGAAGCAAGCCGAGGTCGTGGACGCCGATTTCGAAGTCGTCGAAGACGAGGAAGAAAAGAAAGAGTCCTAAACGAATTTTCGAGACGCGTTCGGCGCTTTGCCGTTCGGGCGCATCTCGTTTGATATCCTATCATTCTGTCTAACCCTAATAAATCTAATCAGAAAATAACTCAGAATATGAGCTCAGTGAATGTAAAACCACTAGGAGATCGCGTGCTGATCAAGCACGTTGATGAAGACGAGCAAGTTCGCGATGGCATCATCATCCCGGACTCGGCCAAGGAAAAGCCGCAAGAGGCTGAAGTAATCGCTCTCGGCACGGGAGCGAAGGATAGCGACGGCAAGCCAGTTGACTTCAATGTCAAGGTTGGCGATCGCGTTCTCACCAGCAAGTACGGCGGAACCGAAGTAAAGATCGACGGAGCAACCTATCTGTTGGTTCGCGAAGACGATATCCTCGGCATTATCGCATAAGCGATACGTACTGTTTGGATAACCTAACCACAAGTATCTAAGGAATAATTACAATGGCAAAACAATTACTATTCGATGAAGCGGCTCGCCAAAGCGTCCTCAGGGGCGTCGAAACGCTTGCAAAGGCAGTTAAGGTAACTTTGGGCCCTAAAGGCCGCAATGTTGTTATCGACAAGAAGTTCGGTTCTCCGACCGTAACTAAGGACGGGGTAACGGTAGCTAAGGAAATCGAGTTGCCTGATGCGTACGAAAACATGGGCGCTCAGATGGTGCGCGAAGTCGCATCCAAGACTTCCGATGCTGCGGGCGACGGTACCACGACTGCGACCGTTCTGGCTGAAAGCGTATACCGCGCGGGTCTTAAGAACGTGACGGCTGGCTCCAATCCCATCTATTTGAAGCGCGGCATCGACAAGGCTGTCGAAGCGGCGGTTGCCGAATTGGGCCAGATCTCCAAGGCGGTCGAGTCCCGCGAAGAGGTTAAGCAAGTGGCTACCGTTTCCGCTAACTGGGACGAAACCATTGGCGACATCATCGCGGATGCGATGGACAAAGTGGGCAAGGACGGCACGATTACGGTCGAAGAAGCGAAGTCGATTGAAACCAGCCTCGACGTTGTCGAAGGGATGCAGTTCGACAAGGGCTATCTCTCGCCTTACTTCGTTACGGACAGCGAATCGATGGAAGTGTCTTTGGAAGATGCGTACATTCTCATTCACGAGAAGAAGATCAGCGCCTTGAACGACTTGCTTCCTCTGCTTCAGTCGGTTGCCAAGACCGGCAAGCCATTCCTCCTCATAGCCGAGGATATCGAAGGCGAAGCATTGGCCGCTCTCGTTGTTAACAAGATTCGCGGTACGCTCAACGTTTGCGCAGTGAAGGCTCCTGGCTTCGGCGATCGTCGCAAGGCGATGCTCGAAGACATCGCGATCCTGACCGGTGGACGTTGTATCACCGAAGATCTCGGCATCAAGCTCGAGAACGTTCAGCTGAGCGACCTCGGTCAAGCTAAGAGCGTGAAGATCGACAAGGAGAACACAACCATCGTCGAAGGTGGCGGAACCGCTAACGATATCCAAGGTCGCGTTAAGCAAATCCGTCGCCAAATCGAAGAAACCACCTCCGACTACGATCGCGAAAAGCTGCAAGAGCGTCTCGCGAAGCTAGCAGGTGGTGTCGCGGTAATCAACGTTGGCGCAGCTACCGAACCTGAAATGAAGGAGAAGAAGGCTCGCGTCGAGGATGCGTTGCACGCGACTCGCGCTGCGGTTGAAGAAGGTATCGTACCAGGTGGTGGCGTTGCTCTGATCCGCGCTTCGAAGGCTATTGATAGCGTGGAACTGGAAGGCGACGAAGCGATTGGCGCTCAGATCGTCAAGACCGCTGTTGCCGGTCCTATTCGTCAGCTTTGCGAAAACGCAGGTGTCGAAGGTTCGGTTGTCGTTAAGGAGATTCTTGCGAGCGAAGGAAATAGTGGATACAACGTTGCTACCGACCAGTACGAAGATTTGTTGGCGGCGGGCGTTGTGGACCCCACGAAGGTTACGCGTTCGGCTCTGCAAAACGCAGCTTCGATCTCGGGTCTCTTGCTCACCACCGAGTGTATGATCACCGATATTCCGGAAGCGGAATCGGCAGCTCCTGCTGGCGGCGGCCATGATCATGGCATGGGTGGCATGATGTAATCCATCGAGTCTTCGAAAGTATTTCAAAGCGGTCCCAGTTTGGGGCCGCTTTTTTTGTGCTTGGATTGGATTGCATTTGGATCGTCGATGGTAAAAAGGATGTAATACCTATCTGTTTGGGAGCAAGGGAGATTAATGGGGGTCCCAGTAGGTAATCGAACGGCGTTCCGAAGCGTTGTTCAACTGGCGAGTGGGATTAGGGATTCCGTTCGTATTAACGGGAAGGAAAGAACTATGGAGGAAGTATTGGTAGTCGACGATGAGCCGATGATCCGATCCATGATGAAGCTGACGCTCGGGGAAATGGGATACCTCGTTACGGGGGCGGCTTCGGTGGAAGAGGCGCTGAATATCTACGAGCGCGATCGGAATCGCTTTCAGGCTCTGGTGACCGATTTCAACTTGGAGGATGGAACGGGAGTGGATATCTTGAATACAATAAAGAAGCAGGCGCAAACGACCCCGGCTATACTGATGACGGGCAGCGTGAAGATTACTCCGAGAGAAAGCGTTCAAGCCGGTTTTTCAGCCTTTTTCCAAAAGCCATTCAGCTGTCTCGACGTGGGTCGGGAGATCGACAGCCTGCTTGGCAAGGCGAGCTGAGGCAAGGGGCGACGTTGCCGTTCCTTGGGTTGGGCTTGTTTGGCGCGATTTCAGGGACGCTCGATCCCTGGCCTAAAAGGCACGAGCGCGGCCCGGGCGATTGGATTGGCGACACGCTCGTTTTTAGTCGCGATTTTTTCGAGGAGGGCGCTAACCTGCTCGCAATGAAATCGCTCCGACTTCTCGTCCTTTTCCCGTTTCTTTTTGCCACGGTAGCGTGCGCCCAAAAATCGGGTCCTGCGCTCGAGCCGTTTGGCGAGCATCATATCGCGATCCCCAATGCTGCGTTCGGCAAAGAGTACCTGCTTTCCACCTCGGTTATCCCCCAAGCGGGCGCTCCAACTGGAACGGGGCTCTTGGGTCGAATCGTCATTTTCGAAGCCTATGAAGAGGAAGTGGATCTCTACGAATCGACGAGGGGGCAGGTCGTTACGGAAGACTTGCCGGCCCGTAGACTGCTGGCGACCTTTCCGGTGATTTCGAAGAGCAACAACGAAGTGGCGATCGATTTTAACCAAGGGATGCGGCGTCTTATTTATCAGGGTTGGTATTCCGTATCCAAGCGATTCGACTCCGGCGTGACCGAACGGACGGCCGAATTGCCGCAGGCCCGCGTGTTTGGCGTTTCAATGGATGGCGATCGACTGGTAGTGAGGCAAACCGTACAAGCGCGCAATCGGGCGTTCGACGAGAATCGAGAGGCTCGACTCGAGCTGCGCTATTTCTTGTCGCCGTACGAAGAGAGCGAATTCGAAGCGAAGGAAATGAATCCAGTCGAAACGCGTTATGCTCGGTTCTGGGAAACCCAGCCGCAACTGGAGGTTACGACGGGGCGTCAGACGGTTAAGATGGGACGATTCGATGCGTCCGACCCGATCGTCTTTCACTACAGCGCGAATACGCCCGCCGAATACGAGGCCGCCGTAAAGGAAGGTATTCTGTATTGGAATCGAGCGTTTGGCGAAGAGATCGTGAAGGCGGAGAAAGCTCCGGAAGGGGTGACCGCTCCGAGCGCCGGTCATAATGTTATCCAATGGGTGCCTTGGGATAGCGCCGGATTCGCGTATGCGGATGTCCTTCTCGATCCGAGAACCGGACAGGCCATGCATGGTCAGGCGTTCATGACGAGTGTGTTCGGCATTGGGGGCAAAGCGAGAGCGCGGGCGCTTATTCGAGCCATGACCGATATTTCGGAGAAGGCGGAGGACGATGGAGAAGAGGATTCTGTGTCGTTTCTATTCGGTTTGAGATCCGCCTGCAGTATCGACCCTGTGGAGTTCGCCGAGCAGTTATCGGAGGGACTGGAAGAACTATTGGCGGATCCGGAGCTGACCGATGAAGCGGTCTTGAAGTTGTCTCAGGACTACGTTCGCGAAGTGACTGCTCACGAAGTGGGCCACGTTCTGGGATTGCGTCATAATTTCGCAGGCAGTTTAGACGCAACCCTTAGTCCCCAAGAGCTGGATGCGTTCATCAAAGATTACATTTCTGGCGAGGAACTAGAGAAGTACAAAGGAGAGTCCGCCTCTAGTTCGAGCATGGAGTACACCGCTTTCAAGGGAGCCGTATTCGAAGGTTGGAAGATGAAAGTCGAGACGGAAGCCATGCCCCATGACAAGGCAGCGATTCGTTGGGGCTATTTCGATGACAAAACGGTGGTCGAAAGAAAAATGCTTTTCGGTACGGACCCTGACGCCAACATTTTTGGAGACATCAAGCGATTCGACTATGGGGTGGACCCGCTGCTGGCGAACTATCAGGAGCTTTCGAGCGATATTCGTCTGATGCCCAATAGCGTCATCGAAACCTTCATACGCGCTCGAGCCCCTCAGGATCCCCGAGACCGTCAGCCCTTGGAGACGGTCAATTTGAGGGTGTCGAGCTATGCCCGAGAAATCGCGAGTTCCTTCAAGGGCATTCTCTCTTGGTTCGAGTCCAAGACGCGTTCCCGTCGAGTGGAGAACGATTTCGATTTCATCGGCGAATTGAATCAAGAAGAGCGCTGGCAAGCCCATTGGAAGTACTTGAACGAACAGCTCGAAGCGCTCGGCGGCATCGATCGAGTGGGTTTCTCCTATTTGCCCGTGGACCTTAAGCTCGATCTCGAGAAGGAGCCGAAAGGCGTGGTAGCCGCTCCCAAAATCGCTGCCGATGAAATGAAGGAACGCTTGGAGAAGCTTCTCGATTCGTCGACCTATTCGACCTTTGTTGGTTTGGATGACGAATCCTATTCGTGGACTGACGAGGAGAAGGAAATAATATTGAAGCGTGGCGCGGCGCTTTTCGACGAGTTGGAGGAAGCGGTTCTGCTTGAGATCTTTAAATCCTTGGAGAAGGCGCCGCGCGATTTAGCAGTGAAAGCGAACGGCGGGCTCGAGGACGAAGATACGGTGTCCAAACTAGAGGAACGGATCGTCGAGCTTGCTCGCGCGGCGCTGACTGCAAAGTCAAAGGACAGGCGCATCAAAGGAAAGGTGGACAAGTCCCTAGTGGAAGTCGTCGATTTCAAGTTCAAGCACGAGACTCGGCTGGCGGCAGCGAAGGCGTTGAATGACAAGACGGGTTCGTATCAGGCATGGTCGAAGGAAGCGAAAGAGAAATTGCATGAGAGCTTGAAGAAGACTGTGGAAGAGTCGCTGAATATCGGCCACTTCAAGAAGTTCGAGGACTCGATGCTGTCGCGATCGCTGAGAGAGTGGTATCTAAATCAGCAAGCGATTCTCAAGTTGCTGCCCCCTGCCAAGAAAGGACCGCCCGCGAAGGCTTAGGCAGGTCTTTTCGATCCATGGAGGCGGTGCCGGGTTTGCTTGGTCTTGACGCGTAGACGGGAGCCTTCGACTGTCTGACTGGAATATGAGCGATACGATTGAATTGGGGAGCGCCCTCGAGGAATTGCGCGATTTCGCCTTGGATCTAGCCTTGAAGACAGGCGATCTGGTTATGGAGATGCGCGCTAACGGGGGATTGGAGCAAGACTTGAAGAGAGAGGTCGAGCTGGTTACGGAAGCGGATTTGGCAGCTAGCGATGCGATCAGCGAGGCCATCCTCCAACGCTATCCGGATCATCAACTACTGACCGAGGAATCGGAGAATGCCGCGGCAGCTCGGCCGGATATCGATAAGCCCACCTGGATTATCGACCCGATCGATGGAACGGTTGGCTATGCCCGCGGTCATTTCCAGTTCTGCATTTCGATAGCGTTTTGCTGGCAAGGACGGATTCAATTGGGCGTGGTGAATTGCCCGGCGTTGGACGAGGTCTTTACGGCAGTGCGGGGTCAAGGGGCATTCCTCAATGACCAGCGTATTCAGGTTAGCCAGACGGATCGCTTGGATCGTAGCCTTGTCGCTACTGGCTTTCCGCATGGATGGGACGGTATCGATCGTTTGATGGGGAGGCTAGGCGAGGTACGTAAGCGATGCCGTGATGTTCGACGCTCTGGCTCATGCGCATTCGATCTCTGCTGGGTGGCCTGCGGGCGCATTGACGCGTATTACGAAGAGGACCTCAAAGCGTGGGATCTCAGTGGAGGCAAGCTCATCGCTATCGAAGCGGGAGCGAAGTATGGGTTTTTCGCTGACAATGTCCGCAACGAGCATCCTGAAATACAGGGGTATGCCAATGTGACGGGCAATCCCCAGGTCTATGCAGAATTGCTGGAGATCCTGGACGAGCGGGACGCCAACTGAATTCAGTCGAGCTTCGCCTTTAAGGCGGCGAGGACGTTTTCCGGTACGAACTGGCTTACGTCCGCTCCGTACTCGGCGACTTGTTTTACCAACGTGGAACTCGTGTAGTTGTAGCCTTCCTTGGTCATGACTAGAATGGTCTCGATATCGGGTCCCAGGTGGCGATTCATATTCGCCATTTGGAATTCGAATTCGAAGTCCGAAACCGCCCGCAATCCGCGAATGATGGCGGAGGCGCCCTCGGCTTTGGCGAAATCGATTAGCAAGCCATCGAACGTCTTGACGGAAGCGCTGGGAAATCGCTCGAGATTCTCTTCGAGCAATTGCAGGCGTTCCTCCGATGTGAAAAAGGGTTTCTTGCTGCGGTTTTCGGCGATGGCCACGATTACCTTGTCAAACAGACGGCACGCTCGCTCCAACACGTCGAGATGCCCATGCGTGACGGGATCGAAGGTGCCTGGGTAGATGCAAACTCTCATGAGGAAGGATCTTCAGGAAATCGACAGCGCGGGCATTTGCAACGAAATGTTCACCGGGTTCCAAGCGGGGCTTTACTTTGGCAGGGGATGGGCTTTGAGTGCCCGTAAATGAATCTCCCTAACCTGCTAACGCTTTCGCGCATACCGTTGATGTTCGTCATCGTGTGGCTGATGCGTTGCGAGGCGACGGGCGCTGCGAGCGGCGCATTCGTTCTATTCGTAATCGCCGGGCTGACCGATTGGGCGGATGGCTATGTGGCGCGCAAGCAAGGTTTGGTTTCGAATTTCGGCATACTGATGGATGCCCTAACGGATAAAATCCTGATGCTAGGCCTCATGATCGCCCTGGTCGATGTGGGGCAAGTCCATATTTTTCTGGTTCTGCTCATCTTGGGAAGGGAGTTTCTGATCACCGGGATGCGTTTGGTCGCGGCCACGAAGGGGGTCGTTGTTTCAGCTGAGAGCTCTGGAAAACAGAAGACAGTGACCCAGATTCTGGCAGTAGGAGCGTTTCTGTTGGAAGATGTCGTGGTCAAGGATTTGGGAGTAAGCGAGGAGCGCTGGACTTTCCAAGCGGCCAGCAGTTTGCATTGGCTGGGAGCGGGGCTATTCGTTCTGTGCGTTTTTATGACTCTGTATTCGGGGTACAAATACTTCAAAAAATACGGTCAGCTTGTCTTTATAGACGACAAAAGCTAGCATAGAGAAGAATATGATATCTAATCCGAAATGGGCGCGCCTTTGGCCGGCGCATGTCGTGTTGAAGGTGGCCACCTTAGGCAGTATTGGGCATTGGAAGGCCCCTGGGACCTGGGGTTCCCTGGCAGGCGTTTTGCTCTATTTGGTATTTTTCTACAACACGGGACCTTGGTTGGGCGTTGCCCTAGCGCTGGGCGCTTGCTATTTCGCTATCGGCATTTGCGGCGAAGCGGAGAAGCGACTGAACAAGGTGGATCCTGGCGAGATCGTTTTGGATGAAGTCGTAGCGATGCCCATTTGCTTTATAGGCCTCAAACCTTACATCCTTGCCGGGCACGGGGCGATCGTCTTAATCGGTTGCTTCGCCGTATTTAGGCTCTTCGACATTCTGAAACCGTTAGGCATCAAAAGCCTACAGCGCTATTATGGCGGCTTTGGAGTGGTGGTCGACGACGTGGCAGCAGCAATCGCTACCTGCGTCGCCATGAACCTAGCAATGCGCTTGTGGCTAGGCTAGCGTAGTTCGAAGTCTATATTTGGGCACGCCAATCGACTTAGGCCTTCTTGATCGATCGCCAGATCATCCAGGCGCCTGCGAGAGCGAGAAATGCCGATAGCAGGCTGCCACGGCTGAGTCCCATAACGATATCGATCCCCGCATCGGGCTCTCGGAACTGTTCGCCGAACATGCGGAGCAGGGAATAGCCAAGGAGAAACTCGCCTACTAATGCGCCAGGGCGTTCTTTGAGAATGGGTGTCCTCCAGATCCGCCATTGCGAATAGACGAGCATGACGAGGCCTTCGAGCGTGGCCTCATAAAGTTGAGAAGGGTGTCGCGGCTGGGGACCCGCATCGGGGAAAATGACTGCCCAGGCCACCGTGGCAGGTTTGCCCCAGAGTTCGCCGTTGATGAAATTGGCAATGCGACCGAAGAGAAGCCCTGCCGGGGCGAGCGAACAGACCAAGTCTGCGGTTAGCCAAAAGGATTGCTTGTGACGCTTGGCGATCCAGTAGGTGGCGATGGCGACGCCTAGGAAGCCACCGTGGCTGGCCATTCCGCCTTCCCAGACGAAAAAGAGCTTCCACGGTTCGCTCAGGAAAAGTTCGGGCGTGTAGAAGATGAAATAGCCCATGCGCCCGCCCAGCACCACTCCAACGATTAAGGCGATAAACAGATCCGATTGCTGGTTCGAATCGTAGGGCGACACTCCTTTTTTGTAGTATCGGCTTAATAGCCAAGCGCCGACCACAAATCCCAGAATGTACGCGACCCCGTAATAGCGGATGCCCCAGTTCTCGCTGAATTGAATCAGGAAGGGAGATAGGTTATGCGAGTAGTATGCAGCAAGCAAAGGTGACGCGCTCATAGGCTAGCAGGCTTATTCGTCGTCTTTGACGACCGCTTCCTCGCTCAATAGGGGATCGTTGGCTTTGCTATGCTCGTTGCGGGCGAGTTCTCGCATGTCGATGGCAACGTCATCTTTTTCGAATATCTCGCGCCCGATAATGTACTCCATGATGTCTTCCATCGTTATGACGCCAGCGAGCGAGCCGAATTCGTCGACCACTGCAAGCAACTGGTGATGCGATCTCAGCATCGTTTCCAAAGCGGTATAGGCGGACACGGTTTCCGGGACGAACTGGACGTCGTCCATTATGTCCGAGATCTTGACTTGGTCATGGTCGTCCGCCTTGAGCTTGAGCAGGTCGCGTCTTCGAATGACGCCTACGACGTTGTCGAGTTCCTCGTTGTAAACGGGTATGCGAGCGAAAGGGATATTGGATGAAGCGCGGAAGACGTCGTCGACCGTTTGATGCTTTTCGAGCGCAGTGACGACCACTCGGGGCGTCATGATTGCGCTGACCATGACGTCGTCGAGTTTAAGGGCGTTCGTTACCATATCGGATTCGCTAGAGGTTAAGCTGCCCTCTTTGGCGCCTTTTTCCGCAAGCAGGATGATTTCCCGTTCGTCCGCTTCCGGGTCCGCTTCCGAGTCTTCTTTTACCACCAAGCGCACGGAGAGGTTGGTGAGATAGGTTATCGGGCGCATGAGCCACTTCAGGATTGCCAGGGGGCGCACGATCCAAGGATGAAGCTGCTTGCGGTATACAACGCCCAGGTTTTTTGGAATGACCTCCGAGAAAATGAGAACGCCAATGGTCATCGACGCCGTTATGATGCCGATAACGGCGTCTCCCCACATAAGAACTGCCAAGCCCCCTACGACCGCGGTTCCCGCTGTGTTGGCAATTGTATTGAGGGTGAGGATTGCCGAGATCGTGTCTCCTAGGTCCATTTTAAGGGCCTCTAATTTGAGGCCCTTGCGTGGTCTCCGCTGTTTGAGGGATTCGATCTCGGCAGTAGTAGTGCTCAGAATGAGCGCTTCCATCATCGAACAATAGAAAGACGCTCCAATTGTGAATGCGACAGCTGAAATGAATGCGATAAGCATGAGCTCGTTCCTTAGCTAGACGACTCGCCCTCCCACAAGTCAGTCCCGATTGATCTACTGCCTGTATCCTCGATCGGCTCTTGGGAAGCAGTGCCATCCTTTGGGTCGCGTTGGCGGCTATTAGTCGTCAGCATTAGTGTCAGCGTGTTTCTAGCAGCAATCGCCTCGAATGCAAGCGAGGATGGGTGGTGTAGCGGGCGACTGAAAGAGGGGCGTCAGCTGGCTTCGAGCATTCCCTCACAAGGCGGCCTTTATGCGCTTGGCGGTAGCGAAAGCGTCTTCGGCGGATTCTCCCAAGACATTGAAGTGGCCCATTTTGCGTCCGACCCGAGGTTCCGCTTTCCCGTAAAGGTGCAGCTTGGCTCCCTGCTGAAGCAGAGCCGCGAAATCCGGTTCCTTGCCTTGCCAGGCATCGCCGAGAATATTGACCATGGCAACGGAACGGTCGAGTTGGGGCGATCCCAACGGAAGTCCGCACACGGCTCGAACGAATTGTTCGAACTGGCTCGTGTGGCATGCGTCCATCGTATAGTGGCCGGAGTTGTGGGGACGCGGGGCCATTTCATTGACCGCGAGGCTGCCGTCCTTGAGAACGAAAAGTTCCACTCCAATCAAGCCGATGACATCGAGTTTCTGGGCGATGGCGGTCGCGAGTTTCACGGCTTCCTCGGCAATCGCTTCGCTCATGCGCGCGGGAACGATGGAGAAGTCGAGAATGTGGTTCGTATGAATGTTTTCCGCTACGGGGAAGGCGGATACCTCGCCGCTCGAGCTGATCGCGACAATGACGGAAATCTCCAGATCGAACTCCATCCAGCCTTCCAATACGGCCCGGTCGCCGTCGAATCGACTCCAGATATCCGCTGCCGATTCCGTCGATTGAGCGTCGATCTTCAATTGTCCCTTACCATCGTATCCAAAATCCGCGGTCTTCAGGACCGATGGCTTGCCGATCGTTCGCAAGGCGTTCTCCAAATCGGAGGCCGATTCGATAACCGCGAAGGGAGCGTGAGGAAAGCCGCTTTCCCGAAGGAAGGTTTTCTCCCGTTCGCGATTTTGGCAGATTCGTAGGACGTTCGGATTCGGGTATACCGGGACGCGCTCTTTGAGGGAATCGAGGGCCGATACGTTTACGTTCTCGAATTCGTAGGTGACTACATCGACCGAATCGGCGAATCGAGCGAGAGCGTCTTCATCGGCATAGTCCGCGTTGATTTCTCTGTCCGCCACTTGGCCCGCTGGGCATTGCCCTCCGGGCTCGAATACTACGAATCCGTATCCGAGCTCGCGGGCCGCTTGACCGGTCATTCGACCGAGCTGTCCTCCGCCCAAGATGCCTATCGTCTTGCCTGGCCCGATCATTCCAACTCCATGGCCTCGACTTTGGCGACTAGGTCTTGGCGATAGGTTTCCAGTTTGGCGGCTAGCGCCTCATCGTTTAAGGATAAAATGGATACGGCGTAGAGCCCAGCGTTCTTGGCGCCCGGAACCCCGATGGCGAAGGTTGCCGTGGGAATGCCGCCCGGCATCTGGGCGATCGAGAGCAACGAGTCCATGCCTTTGAGCGACTTCGATTCGACGGGCACCCCCAGTACGGGGAGAGTGGTCATCGCGGAGACCATCCCGGGTAGGTGAGCGGCCCCACCTGCTCCCGCAATGATGCACTGCAGGCCGCGCTCGCGGGCGGATTTGGCGTAGTCGTACATCTTGTCGGGAGTGCGGTGGGCGCTCACGACTTGCGCTTCGTAAGGGATGCCGAAGGACTCCAAGGCGTCGGCTGCATTCTTCATGGTCGGCCAATCGGAATTGCTTCCCATTATGATGCCCACTTTCGCTTGTTCGTCTGCCATAGCTCGAATGATCATCGAAGGGATGATCCGATGCGCAAGAGGAAAGCGGAGGGGATTTTGGAGAAAACGGTGGTATTCGGGGAGCGAATAACCTGCTATCCGTGAGTCCCGTCCAAAGAGGGTGGCGGCCGATTTCAGAGCGATCTAGTCTCTCTGTGGCGCTCCCTCGGAGATCGATAGGCGCCGACAGAAGCGTATCGCCCGATTGGCCTGGCGCAGAACGGCATTGATCCGAGGATCTCTGGAGGATTAGTCTGCTCTCGTGAAATTCATTCTATCCCTCGACCAAGGTACGACCAGTTCGCGCGCCATAATATTCAATGAAAAAGCGGAAATCGTCTCCGTGGGGCAAAAGGAATTTCGCCAGATTTTTCCTCGGCCTGGGTGGGTAGAGCACGATGCCAATGAAATTTGGGAAACGCAGATAGCCTCAGCTCGGGAGGCGTTGCAAAAGGCCAATATTTCGTGGGGCGAGGTCTCGGCGGTAGGAATTGCCAATCAGCGCGAGACTGTGGTTGCTTGGCACCGCGAAACGGGGGAGCCAGTCGCTAATGCGATCGTTTGGCAGGACCGTCGAACAACCGAATATTGCAATGCGCTCAAGAGCGATGGCAAGGAATCCTGGATACAGAGCAAGACAGGGCTCCTGTTGGACCCCTATTTCTCCGGAACAAAGATCAAGTGGCTGTTGGACGAGAATCCGGAGATCATGAAATTGGCAGAGGCGGACCTTTTGGCGATAGGCACGATCGATTCTTGGTTGGTCTGGAAGCTGTCGGATGGGGCATCCCATGTGACGGATGTATCCAACGCCAGTCGAACGCTTCTCATGAATCTCCAGACCTGCGCTTGGGACAGAGAGCTGTTGGATCTCTTCGGAACCGGCGAGTCCTTGCTCCCGCGCATCGTTGATTCGAGTGGGGACCTGGCGGAGACATCGGCATCGGTCACGGAAGTCTCGGTGCCCATAACGGGTATTCTTGGCGATCAGCAAGCGGCGCTTTTCGGTCAAGCATGCTTCGAACCGGGCATGGTCAAGAACACTTATGGTACGGGATGCTTCATATTGATGAACGTCGGCGAAACGCCGGCGGTATCCGAGCACAAGCTGCTATCGACAGTTGCTTGGAGAGTGAAGGGTAAGGCGGAGTACGCCCTGGAAGGCAGTGTTTTCATCGGAGGAGCGCTCGTTCAGTGGTTGCGGGACGAGCTGAATATTATCGAATCGGCGTCGGAAGTAGAGTCGTTGGCGGCCGAGGTAGAGGATTCTGGCGGCGTGACGATTATTCCGGCCTTTTCTGGACTGGGGGCCCCGTATTGGGATCCGTATGCCCGGGGTGCGATACTGGGGCTGACTCGCGGTAGCTCGCGAGCGCATATTGCGCGCGCTGCCTTGGAAGGAATCGCCTATCAAGTAGCGGACGTGGCCCAGGCGATGGAAAACGATTCCGGTCGGAGACTTGAATCCATCCAGGCGGACGGCGGCGCTTCGGCGAATGGAATTCTCATGCAAACTCAGGCTGACCTGCTGGGCGCCCGAGTGCGCTGTTCGCAGATTGCGGAGACGACCGCTTTGGGAGCGGCCTTCATGGCGGGACTGGCGGTGGGCTATTGGAAATCACGGTCGGAACTGGCAGGTTTGTGGCAGGAACGACAACGTTTCAATCCGATGGCGGATGCTCAAGACCGTAAGCGAAAACTCGCTCGTTGGCGCCGCAATGTAGCGCGCGTTCGAGACTACGAACGACCGGATTGAATCCTGTTGAAGTGGGCTCGCTAGAGAGCTGGGACGTATGTCCGGCCAGATGGGGATTGCAATTTTCACGGGTCGAGTGGATAACGGCGCTTATGTCTCAAAACGTAATCGGCTTTCATTATACCTTGAAGAACAAGGCGGGCGAAATTTTGGACCGTACCTCGGACCGTCCTATGGCCTATTTGGAGGGCTCGGGCGGGATCATCGAAGGGCTTGAAGAGAGCTTGTCGGGGATGAATGCAGGCGAAAAGGACGAGGTTATCGTACGCCCCGAAAAGGGTTATGGCTTTCGCGACGAGTCGCAAATCAACACGGTTTCCAAATCGCTGCTGCCGGCGGACGAAGTCAAGGTAGGCGACTTTTTTCAGGCGGGTGGCGACCAGCACGCGCCTATCGTACAGGTCGTCGAAATCGACGGCGACGACGTCAAGCTTGACGCGAACCACCCGCTAGCGGGCGTTGACCTGATTTTCGATGTTGAGGTTGTAGAGAAGCGCCCCGCTACCGAAGAGGAAATCGCTCACGGCCACGTTCACCAAGCCGATCAAGGCGGCTGCTGCGGTGGGAGTGGGGGCGGCGGCTGCGGCTGCCACTAGACTGTCCAGAATGAGGGCTCCGGGAGAAGACCGAATTGGGTTGCTGGCCCCTCCTGTCTTCCTGAATTAGCAACTATAGATGTGGGGGAAGCGTGGCATGCCATTAAAACTACAAGGTTGTAATTTTAATGGTTGGTTTATGCGAGGCAGAGCTTGATGGAGAGGGAGGACTGAGCGGTTCAGCCCGGGTCTTTTTCCTTTCCCAATATTTATGGCCACGCGGAATGCTCCGCGCAGCTACTGCTTTACTCCCGTTGGCGCCAGAGAGTCGTTAGGTCGATGCGCTGCCTCTGAGCGAAGCGGGCTTACTCGAAGTCGATTAGTTCGACATCGAAGAGGAGGGTTGCGTTAGGAGGAATCGCTCCACCTGCGCCTCGCGAGCCGTAGCCAAGCTTCGAAGGAATGATCAGGGTGCGTTTTTCGCCTTTCTTCATAGCGAGAAAGGCTTCGTCCCAGCCTTTGATTACATTGCCGAGTCCGACTTGAAAGACGAAAGGCTCGCCACGGTCGTAAGAGCTGTCGAATTTGACGCCGTTGAGGAGAGTTCCCTTGTAATGGGCCGTAACGGAGTCGCCTTTGCTAGGCGTGGCAGCGCCGCTGCCTTCGTTGGTCACGATGTAGTGAAGTCCGGAATCCGTACTCTGGGCTTTTGGATAGTCTTTGCGAATGCGAGCCAGTTCGGGATCTTCAATGATCAGGCCGACGGATTCTTCCAGGGCCTCGACGCGCTCGGCGAGATCGGAATCGGCCGCGTTTTGAGTTTCTGCAGGTTGCCGGGAACAGGCTGCGAGGAGAAGAAGCAAAGTGGATGTAGCGTATAGAGTTTGTTTCATAAATTGACTTCAATCAGCTATGTCTTGCGCCGAAAGAGTCGAGCTTAGAAACTCTCGCACTGTGGATTCGATTCCCGAAAAGCCCTTGGAATTGCATGAAGCGCCGCTACGTAAAGAGGAAGTGCTCTTTAGGTGTCGACGCAATGCCCGCCGCTATATTGCCAAGGTCGACAGTCAAGGAAATGTCGTCGTGACGGTGCCACGCGGCGGCACCAAGAGGGGAGCGTGGGCCTTCCTCAAGGAGCATGAAAAGTGGTTGCGGCAGCAACGTCGAAGGGCGCTCGAGCAGTTGGCTTCCAGGAAATTGCTTGCAGGGGATTGGATTTGGTTTCGCGGTCAGCGGGAAACCCTGGAAGTAATCAAAGATTGGGGACGGCCCGTTTTACTATGCGGAAAGGAACGGATATTCCTTGCGGACGAGGCAATGGAATTGGGGGGCCCGTTGTCGACCCATCTAAGAAGTCTGGCGAAGAGGGAACTGACGGAATTGGCCCGCGAGCTTGCAGGACGTTTTGAAATCGATATCTCTCGGGTCATTATTCGAGATCAGCAGACCCGTTGGGGTTCGTGTTCGGAGAGCGGTACGATTTCGTTGAATTGGCGGCTTATTCTAGCGCCGCAGGAAACGGTCGAATACATCGTGATTCACGAACTCATGCACCGGCGGGAGATGAATCACTCGACGGCATTTTGGACGTTGGTGGAAGCGGCTTGTCCGCGATACAAGGATCATGAAAAGTGGCTTCACGATCACCGGTTGGAGTTAAGCTGGTAGGTGGAAGTCTATCCCATGCGAAATGGATCGAGCCTTTTCGGGGCGAGGCGCTTGTCCTGCTTCTTCGCGGATTCCCCATCTCTACTGTCTTTTGCCATGTCCGTGGATGGCGGGATCCGACAACGAATATGGGCCGAGGCTTCTCGCCGCGACCCATGTTAAAAGAGAGATCTAACCGGTATTGACTTATACCGCGCAGGCTTCGAATTCCGAGAAGTCAAAAAGATACTCGTCGACGCTTGCCATTGCCTCGGATACGATGCGTGGCATATAGTCGCCATTATCGAGGCGCCGCTTCGAGTGAAGGATTATATCGAGTATGGGATCGATGCCGACGTGCGAATAACGCGGGTCTTCCAGCTGAGTCTTGATGTAGGTCTCAAGGTCTCCGAGGGTGAGTTGCGTTTCAATGGTAGTCATTGCGTCCTCCTTTCTTTAGTTCCGTGGCGTAGCCAGTAGTCGTTAGTTAGACTATCGGCTAAATTGTGTGATTTCTTAGTTTCTAGACAGTCAAAGTTGCGTGAAGTTCTCGTTGAATCGAAGAAAAGGGGGTCTTCTGAAGGCTTGGATCGTAGCGTTTAGATAATTACCCTGGGCAAATGTTGCCGAATCGCGAAGAGTCCGATTATCATAGACTTATACGAAGGGACGCACGCCGCGGATTCGACCAAATCGAGCGATTGGTTCGATCGTTAGCTCAAGGCTTCAGTGGGTGTCTCGTCCAATGGCGAGAATAGCCTGCGGAGGCGCTAGCGCCGGGCCATTTCAGTGTCGAAGAGGGCTCGGGCGGATTTGATCGCGTATTTGGTAATTCGATTTCCGTTGGATCCACGACCTTTGACGGCGAGTTCGCCTAGATCGAACTCGAACTCTTTGATGCGCGCTTTGGAGGTAGGCGTTAGTCGGACGATAATAGGGCGAGTCGATCCATCGGGATTCGCTCGGAAATAGTGGACCTTGGATCCTTTGTTGCCTTTGGTTAGATCGTAGACTTTGTCGCGTGTAACCCCGCTCACAATGAATCGTTTGACGAAGGCGTCGCCGCGGGGACCGTCACGATAAACCAAATCGTAGATCGTTTCTTCGTCGCCTTTTTTCCAAACGGCAACGTGTACGATATCCTGGCCCATATAGACTTTGTCGGCGACCCGGGAAACGCGGAAGGTTCCATCGCCACAGAAGCAGATGATATCGTCCAATTGGGTGCACTCGCCGATGAATTCGTCTTTCTTAAGGCTGGTGCCAATGAATCCGTCCTCCCGATTGACGTACAGCTTTTCCGTGGGCAAGGCCACTTCAGTGGCCTTGATTGTCTCGAAGCTTTCGATACAGGTCTTGCGCTCGCGTCCCTTGCCGAATTTGTCGAGAAGGCCTTGCAGGTAGTCGATCGCGAATTGGGTAAGCTTGCGCAGGTTGCGTTTGGTGGCGCGTATTTCCTTCTCGGTCGCTTTGATGACTTCAGTGGCTTTGAAGGAGTTGTACTTGGAAATGCGTTTGATGCGGATCTCCGTGAGTCGCGCAACATCGTCATCCGTTACGTCTCGCTTGAGCTGACTCTTGAACGGGTCGAGCCCAAGGTGGATCTCCTCGATTACCGACTCCCAGGTTTCGCACTCTTCGATACGCCTATAAATGCGCTCTTCAATGAAGATGCGTTCCAGCGAATCGAAATGCCATTTTTCTTCGAGCTCGCCGAGCTTGATCTCCAATTCGCGCTTCAAGAGGGCCCGGATCGCATTGGTGGAGCGTTCGAGAATTTCGGATACGCCTATGAAGATGGGCTGGTCGCTCTCGATGACGCAGGCGTTGGGCGAGATTGACGTTTGGCAATCGGAAAAGACGTACAGCGCGTCAATTGTCGCCTCGGCATCGGCGCCAGTTGGAAGGGTCACCAGGATCTCGGCTGTCTCGGCCGTGTTGTCCTCGATCTTCTTGATCTTGACCTTGCCCTTGCTGTTGGCGGAGAGAATGGAATCGATTAGCGAGCTCGTAGTCGTACCGAAGGGGATTTCGGTAATGGCCACCTGATACTTGGAGCGCTTCTCGAAAATGGCTCGAACGAGAATACGACCGCCCCGCAATCCGTCGTTGTAGTTGGCGACGTCCATGACGCCTCCCGTATCGAAATCCGGAAACAATTCGAATTCCTCTTTCTTGAGATAGGCGATGGCGGCTGCGAGAATCTCGTTGAAATTGTGCGGCAGCAGTTTGCAGGCGAGACCGACGGCAATGCCTTCGCAACCTTCCGCAAGGAGGAGCGGGAACTTGACTGGCAGATTGGCGGGTTCCTTATTGCGTCCATCGTAGGAGGCTTGCCAGTTAGTGGTTTTCGGATTGAAGACGACTTCGCGGGCGAAGGGAGAGAGTCGCGCTTCGATGTAGCGAGCGGCCGCGGCGCCGTCTCCAGTCAAGGTGTTCCCCCAGTTTCCTTGCGTATCGATAAGCAGGTTACGCTGCCCCATTCCAACCATGGCGGAGTAAATGCTGGCGTCGCCATGCGGATGATAGCGCATGGAGTGCCCAACCACGTTGGCGACTTTATTGTAGCGTCCGTCGTCCAGCTCCTTGAGCGAATGCATGATTCGTCGCTGCACAGGTTTGAGGCCGTCCTCGATTGCGGGAACGGCCCGGTCGAGAATGACGTAGGAAGCGTATTCGAGGAACCAATTTCTGTAGGCGCTGGCGAGTGGGGCTTCCTTAGTGGCAGTCACCTTGCTATCCTTCTTGTCGGAAGCGTCGGAGTCGCTTTTGTTCTTCCTCGAATCGAAGTTGAAGGTGTCTTGCTCGGAGTCGCTTTTCTTTTTGCTCGGGCTCATGTAGGTGGAAATTCAGGAAGCGGTCTCGACGAGGTCCTTCTCGACGTGGAGGTTGTCGATAATGAAGCCCTGGCGTTCAGGCGTGTTCTTGCCCATGTAAAAGCTGAGGAGAGAATCGATGTTGTGCAGGTG
Organism: Candidatus Pelagisphaera sp.; assembly: GCA_965655705.1. Classification (GTDB taxonomy): domain Bacteria; phylum Verrucomicrobiota; class Verrucomicrobiia; order Opitutales; family Opitutaceae; genus Pelagisphaera. The sequence continues at coordinate 264,563 of CBFHHM010000002.1, read as the reverse complement.
GTTCATGGTGACCGGATCAAGCTTTATGTCGGGGCCGATAAAGGTGGCGAATTCGTCGGGCGAGGCCTCGCCAAGTCCCTTGAAGCGGGTGATCTCGGCGGCCTTGCCCAGAGATCCCAGAGCTTGGTTCTTTTCGATTTCGGAGTAGCAGTAGACGGTCTTCTTCTTATTGCGTACGCGAAAGAGAGGAGTCTGCAGGATGTAGAGGTGCCCTTGCCGAATCAGGTCAGGGAAGAACTGGAGGAAAAAAGTGATGAGCAAGAGGCGTATGTGCATGCCGTCGACGTCCGCATCCGTAGCGATGACCACTTTATTGTAGCGCAGAGTGTCGAGGCCCTCTTCGATGTCCAAGGCGCTTTGCAGGCAATTGAACTCGTCGTTCTGGTAGACGATCTTCTTGCTCAGTCCGTAGGCATTGAGCGGTTTTCCCTTGAGGCTGAAGACAGCCTGAGTGTTGACGTCGCGGGTTTTGGTGATCGAGCCACCGGCGGAGTCGCCCTCTACGATGAAGAGCGTCGAGAGGTCGGCTTGCTTGTGCTTGGTATTGAGGTGAGCCCGACAATCTCGAAGCTTCTTGTTGTGAAGATTGACTTTCTTGGCCTTTTCACGGGCCAGCTTGCGGATTCCAGAGAGCTCTTTGCGCTCCTTCTCGCTAGCGACGATCTTCTGTTGGATGGCCTTGGCCGTTTCCGGATTCTGGTGTAGATGGAGGTCGAGTTCCTTCTTTATGAAATTGTTGACGAAATTGCGGATGGTTGGGCTTTTGGGGCCCATGTTCTGCGAGCCGAGTTTGGTTTTGGTCTGACTTTCGAAGACTGGCTCCTGTACGCGTATGGATATGGAGGATACGATAGAGGTTCGGATATCGGAAGCGTCGTAGTCCTTTTTGAAAAATTCGCGAACGGTCTTGACGATCGCTTCCCGGAAGGCCGCTTGGTGCGTGCCGCCCATAGTGGTATGCTGGCCGTTGACGAAGGAGAAGTATTCCTCGCCGTAGTGAGTACCGTGAGTCATGGCGACTTCGATGTCGTCGCCTTTTAAGTGGATAATAGGGTAAAGAATGTCGCCGGAGAGATTGTTTTCGAGGAGATCCTTCAGTCCGTTCTCCGATCGGAAGGTTTTGCCGTTGAGGGAGAGGGTGAGGCCTGTGTTGAGGTAGGCGTAATTCCAAAGCATGGTCTCGATATATTCGAGACGGTAGTTGAAGGTCTTGAAGATCTTGCTGTCCGGAGTGAACTCGACGTAGGTGCCGTTCTTTTCGCTGGTCTTGCTTTGGCGGCTCTCATTGTCCAACTCGCCTAGCGAGAATATGGCCTGCTTCATTTTTCCCTCTCGATAGGACTCCGCCATGAAGTAGCTCGAGAGGGCATTGACGGCCTTTGTTCCTACTCCATTCAAGCCGACGCTTTTCTGGAAGGTTTCGCTGTCGTACTTGGCGCCCGTATTGATTTTGGAAACGCAGTCGACGACTTTGCCGAGCGGTATGCCGCGACCGAAGTCGCGCACCGCTACCACGTGATCGCCGATAGTGATGTCGATGCGTTTGCCGTGGCCGCTCGAGTGCTCGTCGATCGAATTATCGATAATCTCCTTGAGCAGAACATAGATGCCATCGTCGGCGGCCGACCCGTCGCCAAGCTTCCCGATGTACATTCCCGGTCGCAGGCGAATGTGCTCCCGTGGGCTTAAGGACTTGATGCTCGCTTCGGTATAATTCGATTCTGCCATCTGATGGGCTCGATAGGATAAGGAGCGCGGCTTGAAATCAAGCGGGAATATCGTGAAAATGGAAGGATTGTCTGTCGCTTCTCGAGTGTTTGGTAGGCCGCGCGTTTTCGCTTTACAAGGATTCGGCGGATCTTTGATGTGCGGTCGTCCTCACCTGTTCCGGTTTCCTTCACAAGTCCACTATATGAGCAAGCACGCCCCCTCCGCAGAAAAGGCCAAAAACGATCGCGCCTTGCGATTCTATCGAGATGTTCTTGGCTTGGAGAGGCTCCACTACGGGATGTGGCTACCGGATGACGAGCTGACGATGGATGCCTTGAAGGCGGCTCAGAAGCGCTACGAGGATTTTCTCATCGAGAGCATACCGGAAGGAAGTCGCAGAGTGCTCGATGTCGGTTGTGGGACTGGGGAGCTGTGCCTTCATTTGAAGGAGCGCGGCTACGAGGTGGAAGGCCTCTCGCCGGATATCAACCAAAAGACGGTTTTCGCGGAAAAGGTCGATGCGCCGTTTCACTTTACTCGCTTCGAGGATTCGCAATTAGAAGGTGGATACGACGTTATCATTATGAGCGAGTCCTGCCAATACATACCTATTGATAAGGTCTTCGAAGTGGCGGCGAATGCCTTGAAGCCAGGTGGCCACCTTATTGTTTGCGACTATTTCGTTCTCGATCCCGAGGCGGGCGAGCTGTCGCGTAGCGGCCACGACTACGACGCTTTTCTGGAAACGGCCGAAAAGAGCGCCTTCGAAATTGCGGGGCGTCGCGATATTACCCCGGATATTCGCAAGACATTGGAGATCGCCAATGAGTGGGCGGATAAGATTTTGCTCGGAGCGGATATTCTGACCGAGAAGTTCCGCGAGCGAAACCCCTTCCTGTGGAAGATCGCCTGCAAGCTATTCGGCAGCAAATACGATAAGGCCATTACTCAGAAAGTCTTGCTCGACGCGGATAAATTTGCGGCGGTCAAGAAATACGAGTTCTTCTTATTTCGCCTGGGCGAGTAGAGCGGATCGTTCCTTCCGCGCAGCGCTGTCTTCATCTTGCTCTAGCTCTTAATCTCTGAGATTTGAGAGATAGGATTTAAGGGGGCTAGGTATGGAGGGCGTGATGGTTACCTGGCGCGATTAAGCTCTTTGCCGCCGATGTCGCGGCGTAGATACTTGGATGGGAAGTCGACGCGTTCGGTCAGGGCGTAGGCCTTGTCAGAGGCTTCCTGCAGATCGGCCCCGAGCGCGGTGATGCCGAGTACGCGGCCTCCATTGGTAAGGACCTCGCCGTCTGGACCTGCTTTCGTGCCTGCATGGATAATCCATTCGTTTTCGCCGACCGATTCGGGAAAGGAAATCGCTTCTCCTTTCGGATAGCTGCCAGGGTAGCCCTTGGAAGCGAGTACGACGACCATCGCGTAGTCGTCCTTAACCTTGACGTCGATCGAACTCAATTCGCCCTTAGCGGCGGCGAGCATGATGGCGATCGGGTCGGTTTCGAGTCGAGGCAGGAGCACTTGAGTCTCTGGGTCGCCGAAACGCGTATTGTATTCCAGGACCTTGGGCCCGGAATGGGTCATCATCAGCCCAATGAAAAGCGTGCCTCGGAAGTCGATGCCTTCGGAGGCGATGCCATCGACGCTCGGGCGGACGATTTTCTCTTCGATGCGGCGCATCATCGCGTCGTCGATCAGGTCGGCTGGGGAGTAGGCTCCCATGCCTCCCGTATTGGGCCCGGTGTCTCCTTCGAATACTTGCTTGTGGTCTTGGCTCGTGGGCAGGATTACGTAGTCCTTCCCGGATACAATTGCGTGGATGGACGTCTCCTCTCCGAAGAGGCACTCCTCGATAAGCACGGTCTTTCCGCTGTCGCCGAAGGCGCCTCCGTCGATCATATCGCTGACGGTTTTAGTCGCGGTTTCGTGATCTTCGGCGATGATGACGCCTTTGCCGGCAGCGAGACCGTCCGCTTTGACGACGATTGGGTAGGACGCTGTGCTAAGATAGTCGATGGCGGCTTGCGCGTCGTCGAAATAGGCGGCGGCTCCCGTGGGAATGTTGTACTTGAGGAGCAGTTCCTTGGTGAATGATTTACTGCCTTCGAAACGGGCGCCATCGGATTTAGGTCCGTAGGCGAGAATGCCTTTTTCGTTCAAGCGATCGACGAGCCCTAGGCAAAGCGGCACTTCGGGGCCGACGATTACGAAGTCGACATTCTGAGATTCCGCAAGAGCGACGAGGCCTTCGATGTCGTCCGCGGCCACGGCATGGCATTCGCAGATTTCCGCCATGCCAGGATTGCCCGGAGCGGCTAGCGTCTTGCCGATGAGCGGGCTCTTGGCGCTGATGATGGCGAGGGTGTGTTCGCGGCCGCCGGCGCCGACGATGAGAGTGGTGAGAGGAGCTTGGTCTGACATTCAGGCCGATTTAGAAAGCCCCCATTTGGAAAGGCAAATTGGAAATTCGATAAAGGGGAGCGGTCTTGAGATTCTCGGCAACACGGAACGACCGAGCGTCTTCCGACTAGAGAATCTGCAGTCGCTTTCGATAGAACTCTATAATCGTCCCAGGGTCGCCGGTGAATAGCAGGTAATCTTGCATCCACGCAGGAGCTCGCCCTTCTCGAATCATCCGTTGCAGTTGCGCCTCCAGGTTTCGAAAGAATTTCGAGTGGAAGAAAACGTAGGGAACGCGAGGGCGGATGCCGAGCTTGAGGTTGCAGAGTTCGATCCCGATTTCCTCGAGGGTGCCGGCTCCGCCTATGCTGAAGATGCAAAAGTCGGCTACTTGAAACCACTTTTGGCGATTGTGGCGGTTCTTTTCCTGGAAGGTATTGAAGAAATCGACTCCGAACTTGGGGGGCTGGGCTTCCAGCTCGAGGAAAGCGGCTCCGGTGAGGCAATTGTTGGCGTGCCCCACGTCTGCGGCCAGACCCATGACGCCGCCTCCGCCGCCGGTTAGAATTCCGACGTTCGGTCCGAAGAAATCCGTCATTCGCTCGACGAGGGCGGTGATGTTGCGGTCCTCTTCGGGATTCATTTCCAAGGCCGATCCGTAGAATGCGAGTATGGTGCACGCCTGAAAGCGGTCGGCGTTCTCTTCTTTGATAAAGAAGCCATGATCATTCTTGTAAGTATGGAGGTATAGGTCGTTTACCTGTTCATTGAACCAATAGACCTTGATTCCGAGCTGCTCGTAGGTTTCGAGGCGACTGTGATGGTCGCTGGACAGAAAGAAATCCTGGAGAGGCGTTGCCTTGCGAAATACGATATTCGTGAGATTCAGCTTTTGGATACGAGCGAGTATCTCGATATGCTCCGGCAGGCTGGGAAAATAGTCGAGAACCAGAGTGTCCGCGGTGGCATCGCCTTTCTTGATTGCTTGATTGACCGTGCGAAATCCGAAGTTTGCACCGCTGCGGAGTCGCTTTAGCTCCTCGGAAATCGAGCCTTTGGAGTGGAGAAGCAGACTCTGATTTTCGCTTTGCGAGCTGCTTCCGCTTACGGATACGCGAGTGGTAGCTCGGACGCTTGAAAAATGGGCATTCGGCTTTTCGTCCAGTTGCGTATAGACGCGCTTCAAGGTTGAGTACATCGCTTTGCGCTGTTTCCGCAGAGCGCTCTTCTGTTTCTGGTCCCAGCGAGGGGCTTGATAGACGTCGATGGAGACGACGGGATTGATCACGGGCTGGGCGCTGCGATTGTAGATCTCCAGTACGATATTGGAGCCGAAGGTCTTTCCCGGATCGAGTAAAACGGCGCCGGAGTGGAGTCCGAAATTCCCTTCGCCGCGATTCAAGACGACGTAGTGATCTTTCAGGTACATAGAGCAGCTGGTGAGCAGCCCGGAATGCGGGGGAAGTTCGACGACTTCGATGTCCTCTCTGCGTTGGACCTTGTCGAGGAAGGAGCGGGGATGGTAGCCTTGGATGAGTCGAAGGTGATCCTGCTTGGTTACCGACTCGGGGAGGGTGTAGCGCACCTTGTGAGGAGTGAGAAAGACGCTGCCGTGACGATCGATCGAAGTGGTGTCGGGAAGTTTGATTCGATTGCTTTCCAGGGCTTTCCAGATTTCATCGGAGCTCAGCTTCGCGCTTTCCGGCGCATAGAAAAGGCGGCCTGCCGGGATCCCGGGGAGCAGCAGTTCCTTATAGTAGGCGGCGCAGGGAAAGCTGGAATCGTAGAGGAAGGCGTCGCAGTCCAGGATCAGCCGGTCGCGATTGAGTCGCGGCGCTCCTCTGGCGACGATTTCCAGACCAATGCGAGCGAGAGCGCTGCGCTCGCTGAATTGTATCGCGGAAAGGCGGTCGGCGACGAATGCGATTTCGTCGGGGTTTCGCAGTTTGAAAGTGATGGTCAACCCGAGTCGTTTGGATCGGGACTTGTTCTTGGACGTGGTGATCAGGCCGTCTTCGCTGATCCAGAACGCTTCGAGGTTCATATAGGGCTAACTGGGGTTCGAGGGTTTTGGTCATTTACAAGCAAGCGGATTTCGCTACTTGTTTCAATTCGCAATGCGCGTAACGGCGGGAAAGCTAGTGGCGCATGTTTCTGCAAACGAATATCTTATGAAAAAGCCAATCGCTTTCATCGCTTTGTCGGCCGCTCTAGGGACCGTTCAGGCCCAGAATGAATCCGCAGTTTCCGCGACAACGCTTCAACCGGAAGTGGAGCAATTTAGCTCCATGGAATTGCTCGAGACCTGGGGATATTTGCTTTCGGAGCGCTTTAATTTGGGAGGCTTGGAAGTCACCGATGCGGAAGTCGAAGCGATCGCCCGAGGAATGAAGGCCTACGTGAATCGGGAAAAGCCGCCAACGGACCTGTCCAAGTCTATCAATCCGATGCAGAACTACTTCGTAGAGCGTGAGGAAATGGTTCGAAAGCAGCAGTTAAGGCGGAATCGAGCGGAAGAGGAAGAGTATTTCGATGGGCTTTTCGGTCGGCCCGATTATCAATCGTTGGGAAGCGGACTTTATTTTCAGATTATCGAGCCCGGTAGCGATGTGAAGCCAGGCGACAAGGACATGGTTCGCTGTCACTATCGCGGAATGCTGCTCGATGGAACCGAGTTCGATAGCTCCTACAGTCGCAACGAGCCATCGGAGTTCGCCCTGAACTCGGTGATTCCAGGATGGGGACAAGGCCTCCCGCTCATCGGCGAAGGGGGAAAGATCAAGTTGTTCGTACCGTCCAAGCTGGGTTATGGCGACGAGGGTACGCCCGGTATCCCGCCGGCATCGGCCCTTGTTTTCGAAATTGAGCTGATCAAGGTGCTTGGCCCCGCTCCGGTTGGAGGTCCGCCACTGCCGCCGCAGCAGCAATAGCGAGGGGATACGCCCGACGCTCGAGTAAGCGGAAGGCGATTTTCCTTTCTATACCGCCGCAGGGCGCGCGGCATCGACTTTTCCAACGAGGAAGTCGATCCATGAAGGATGCTCGTTCAAGCAGGGGATGGCTTGGAAGGATTCCCCTCCGGCTTCCATAAAGAGCTCTTTGCCTTCGCCCGCGATTTCTTCGAGGGTCTCCAAGCAGTCGGATACGAAGGCGGGCATCATGACGAGTACTCGCTTCTTTCCTTCCTTGGCGAGCTTGGGCAGGGTTTGATCCGTGTACGGTTCGAGCCAGGGTTCGCGCCCGAGGCGCGATTGGAAGGAGACCGAATAGCGGTCCGACCCGAGTTGGGCCCGTTCGACGAAGGCAGCCGTGGTGGCTAGGCATTGCGCTTTGTAGCAGGTGCTGTGGACCGGGCTGCAAGTCTCGCAGCAATTGGGAACGATTTGGCAGTGCCCTTTCGAGGAGTCGGCCTTCTTTAGGTGGCGCACGGGGATGCCGTGATAGGAAAAGAGCAAGTGGTCGAATTCGCTTTCCAAATACGGTTTGGCCGATTCGTAGAGCGCTTCGATATAGGCGGGTTCGTTGTAAAAGGGTTGAACTGTCTCCACCGTCATATTGGGCATTTGCTCGGCGACTTCTTCCATGACCCGTACGACGACGGTTTCGTATGAGGACATGGCGTAGTGGGGATACAGAGGGACGAGAAGAAGGCGTTCGATGCCTTGCTCTTTCAATCGAGCAATCGCATCGGGAATGGAGGGTTTCCCGTAGCGCATGGCGAGTTCGACCGTTTCCTCTACGCGTTCCTGTAGCAATGCCTGGAGATTGCGACTGGTAACGATCAAGGGAGAGCCTTCGTCGGTCCAGATGGTCCGATATGCCTCGGCCGATTGCTTGGGTCTCTTGGGCAATATGAAATAGTGCAAGATGAGCTGTTGGATGAGCTTGGGCGAGTCGATGACTCGGTCGTCGGAAAGAAACTCTTCGAGGTACCGTCTGACGTCTTCGACCGAGGTCGAATTGGGCGAACCGAGATTGACCAGCAATATGGCGTACTTATGCATTGTAAAAGGGCAATAGATGGACGCTTGGTTCCTGTCAATAAGGGCGACGGTCTGAACGGTTTTCGGCTCGCTCGAACGCGAGCAGCGCATTCCCATGCAAAGCGATTACCTACTGGGCATCGTCGATTCGGGATTGGTAAAAGCGGAGAAGAGGGATCGGAATCCAAGCGCCGGTTGATTGTTGCGGAAGGGTGGACTGGGAATGTAGGGTTTTCGATATTCTCGATCGCTGGTTCGGAAGGAAGCGGACTGTCTCGCGATAGTGGGCCGATCTGCGAGAGGGCGCTTGCGTAGCCTGGATATTGTCGAATGGAGCGAGTGGAATCGCTTGCCAGCAAACATCTAGGCCTGTCGTGTGGACACGGAGCCGTCTCAATGACATTTCTTACTCTTATGTTGATATTCGATAGCTTCTTGTTGGGGGATTTGATTTGCGACTCGCCCGCCCGTGCCATTTTATGGATTCGTTCTCGCCCCCCTTTACTCGCAATCGAAAGACCCAATGCCTACCTACTCGAAAGCGATTCGCTCGCTTAGCTTAATACTCCTCCTGGCGATCGCTTGTTTCTCTGCAATCGATGCAGCCGAGCGACCCAATTTGCTCGTCATAATCGCGGACGATTGCACCTTCAATGACTTGCCATTGTACGGCGGTCGCAATGCCAAGACCCCCCGTATCGACGATTTGGCTTCCCAAGGGCTTACCTACAATCATGCCTATTTGAGCGAAGCGATGTGTCAGCCCTGTCGTTCCGAGATGTATTCGGGACAGCATCCGATCCGCAATGGAGCGGCATGGAATCACTCGGGCAGCCGCCCGGAAACGCGAAGCCTGCCTCACTACCTGGGCGAGCTCGGGTACCGAGTTGGCCTTTCCGGCAAAACTCATATTACGCCGAAAAAAGCCTTCCCCTTCGAGAAAGTAGACGGATTCGATCCGAGCTGCGTAAGAGCGCCAACGTTGGCCCACGAGACGGGCTCGATCGCTTCCTTTATGACGCGTGACGAAGCCCCGTTCTGCTTGGTCGTCGCCCTGGTCGAACCGCACGTGCCCTGGGTGATGGGCGATCGGTCCCAGTATCCCGACGATCGGATCGAATTGCCGCCTTACTTGGTGGATACAGCGGTCACCCGCGATGCCTTCGCTCGCTATTTGGCCGAGATTACTTACATGGACGGTCAGGTAGGGGAAATTCTGGATACGCTAGAGAAAACAGGCAAAGCGGAAGAGACTCTCGTTCTCTTCACTTCGGAGCAAGGCTCGCAGTTCCCAGGTTGCAAATGGACGAACTGGGATAATGGCGTGCATACTGCCCTAGTAGCCCGTTGGCCAGGACGCATTTCCGCTGGGCGTCGCACGGACGCTATCGTTCAATACGCTGATTTCGCCCCGACCTTCGTCGAATTGGCGGGAGGCGATCCGAGCGAGCTTCCCTTCGACGGAACGAGTTTCGCCGATTCGTTGTTCGATCCTGACCGCTCGCATAGAAACTACGCCTACGGGGTGCACAATAATATCCCCGAGGGCCCTGCCTATCCGATCCGCACGGTGACCAATGGCGAATTTCGCTACATCCGGAATCTAACGCCGGACGAAATATATATCGAGAAGCACCTCATGGGAACCCGAGGCAATGGCTCGCTGAACAATCCTTATTGGAACACGTGGGTCTTCGAAAGCGGGCAGACGGAAGACGCGGCGAAAATCGTCAAACGCTATATGAAACGACCCGCCGAGCAACTGTATCGAACATCTGACGACCCTTATGAACTGGTAGACTTGGCGGGCGACCCTCGCTATGCAGCGATCAAGGAGGAACTCAGTCGCGAGCTCGACCTTTGGATGCACGACCAGAAGGACCCGGGCGCTGCGATCGATACCCGCGAAGCCCATGCGGCGGCGAAGAAAGGCGAGCACCTGTATTGATGAAACGATTCGCTTTATGCGCGTTACTGACGGTTTGGGCTGCGTTGGAGGCAGCCAATGCCTCCGCTTCTCGTCCGAATGTTTTACTGGTCTTGGCCGATGATTTAGGCTATTCCGATCTCGGTTGTTTTGGAGGCGAGATTCGGACCCCGAATTTGGATGCCTTAGCTGACGATGGACTGCGTTATACGAGCTTCTATAATTCGGCGCGTTGCTGTCCTTCTCGGGCATCGCTGATCTCCGGACTGTATCCGCATCAGGCGGGAATCGGCTCATTCGTCCGCAAGGATAAAAAGCCGCCCAAGGGATTCGGTCCGGCTTATCAGGGCTACTTGAACGATGGATGCGTGACCATAGCCGAGGTCCTCAAGCAAGCAGGCTACACGACTTGGATGTCGGGCAAATGGCACATGGGGTCCGATCCTGGGCCGGTCGAGCGCGGTTTCGATCAGTTCTATGGATACACGATGGCCCATTCCCATAGTCAGTGGGACGAGGACTTCTATGAACGACTTCCCGCTGGAACGGCCCCCGAGCTAGCGTACGAGGATGGCGAATTTTACGCGACGGATGCGTTTACGGACTACGCCTTGGAATTTATCGATCAAGCCCGCGAGCAAAAGGCCCGCCCTTGGTTCGTCTACTTGGCGCACTCCTCGCCGCATTTTCCCGTTCAGGCGCCTGCGGAGTCGGCGGACCCCTACATGGAACGCTATCGTCGCGGTTGGGATGCTTTGCGAGCGGAACGCCTGGAGCGAATGAAGGCGATGGGTCTTGTCGACGCGGATACGGTCTTGCCGCCACGAGCTCGCGTTCCCGTGGATCGCGATGATATTGCCAATGGCTACTCGGGCCAGCCGAATCCCGCCTGGGACTCCCTGCCGGCGAATCGGCGGGAAGACTTGGCCCGTCGTATGGCGATTTTCGCCGCGAGCGTGGAGCATGTTGATCGGGGGGTTGGTCGCATTGTCGACGACCTCATGGCGAATGGCGAGCTCGACAATACGCTCATCCTCTTCACCAGCGACAATGGGGCCTGCTACGAGTGGGGTCCATTCGGTTTCGATGGCCGTTCGCGGACTGGCCAGACGACCTTGCATGAAGGCGCTGCCTTGCGGACGATGGGATTGGCGGATTCGCACCACTCCTACGGCAGCGCCTGGGCCAACCTCGGCAATACGCCACTGAGCTTGTACAAGCACTATTGTCACGAGGGCGGTATCGCGAGCCCGCTGATCGCCCATTGGCCAGAGGGAATCGAGGGCAAGGGCGAGATTCGGAACGACCCCAGCCATGTCATGGACTTGATGCCGACAATTGCGGCCGCATGCGGCGCCGGGTACCCGAGCCGATACAACGGTAGCAACATTCAGCCGATGGAAGGCGTGTCTTTGCTGGACAGCTTCAAGGGCCAGCCGTTGGACGCGCGAACTATTGGCTTCGAGCATCAATTCGCTCGAGCCTTGCGCAAAGGAGATTGGAAGATCGCCTGGGGCAAACGTATGCCCGAGGAGCCCGCCTGGGAGTTGTACGATTTGTCGACCGATCGAACGGAGCAGTACGATCTAGCGAGCTCGCGCCCCGAGCTTGTCGAATCGTTGGCCGCCGAGTGGATGGACTGGGCGAAACGAATTGGAGTCAAGGTAACGCGATAGAGGAAAGACTGGATACAGAGATATGAAGACGATAGCGAAACGAATTTTGATGGGAGCGTTCGCCTGGATGGCGATCGCGCTTCATGCTGCAGATAGACCGAATGTCGTCATTATCTTGGCGGACGATATGGGCTTTTCCGATATTGGAGCCTATGGGGGCGAGATCGAAACGCCGCACCTGGATCGGCTGGCGGAGGACGGCATGAGATTCTCGCGATTCTACAATAGCGCTCGCTGCTGTCCTACCCGCGCGTCGCTAATGACTGGATTGCACCCGCATCAGACCGGGATCGGCTGGATGACCAATCCGCCGGAAACCTTCAAGTACGATCACGGTCCTGACTTCCCTTCCTATCGCGGTCATTTGAACCGCGACTGCGTTACCATGGCGGAGGTTCTGAAGGAAAACGGCTATGCGACGATCCTGGCGGGCAAGTGGCATCTGGGCATGAACAAGCCGGATCGTTGGCCCTTGCAACGCGGATTCGAAAAGTTTTACGGCAGTCTGGCGGGGGCGACCAATTTTTTCTATCCCGAATATCCGCGGGGTATCACTGTGGGCAATACGCAAATAGAGAATCCCGAAAGCACGACCGACCGACGCTACTATACCACGGACGCATTTACGGATAATGCGATACGATACATTCAGGAAGAGAAGGAATCCAAGGACCGACCGTTCTTTCTCTATTTGGCCTACACCTCTCCTCACTGGCCCTTGCATGCTCATCAAGAGGAAGTGCAAAAGTATGTCGGTAAATACAAGATGGGCTGGGATGCCCTGCGAGAGCAGCGCTTGAAACGTCAGCGCGCCTTGGGCTTGATCGATGCGGATTGGGAATTAAGCGAACGTTCGAATGTGGCCTGGGAGGAAATGGACGAGGCCAAGAAAGTGGAAATGGATCTTCGTATGGCCAACTACGCGGCGATGATCGATCGGATGGACCAGAATATCGGCAAGCTCGTCGCCTATCTCGAGAGGAGCGATCAGCTCGACAATACCCTTATCATGTTTCTCTCGGACAACGGGGCCTGCCAGGAGGGCGGCAAGCTCGGTGGCAGGACCGATCCGCATGACTTGGAAACTTGGGAGCGTACTTATGGAGCGGGACCCGCTTATGGCGAGGTCTGGGCAAATGCCTCGAATACGCCGTTTCGGAAATTCAAGCACTTCACTCACGAGGGCGGGCTTTCGACGCCTTTCATCGCCCATTGGCCGGAGGGGATCAAGCCGCGCAAGAAATGGTACTCGGACCCTGCTTATCTGATCGATTTAGCTCCGACCGTATATGGAGTGACGGGAGCGGATTATCCACGTTCGTATTCAGGAAACGCGATACCTGATCTGACAGGCGTTTCGCTGACCGCGGCCTTCAAGGGCAAGACGTTAAAACGCTCGCAACCCTTGTACTTCGAGCACGAGGACCATGCGGCGCTTATGGATGGGAAGTGGAAGCTGGTGGGATCGAATGTATCCATCCCAGGGGGCCCGAACGAACGGAACTGGGAGCTTTACGATCTCGAGGAAGACCGGACGGAGACGAACGATCTTGGCAAGCGTCGACCGGAAGTACTGGCCAGGCTTTCCAAGGAGTGGCTCTCCTGGGCCAACGAAGTGGGGGTCTTCCCAAAGCCCGCCAATCGATCTACGGAGGTTAAGCGATGAACGCCCGGTTGTGTACGAGGAGTCGCCTCAGGCTACCCTTGGGGCTCCTGGCATTGCTCCCCTTCTTGGTTCTCGGCGCGCTGGCCGAACGTCCGGATGGAAAGCCGAATGTCGTCATATTCTATGTCGATGACATGGGCTATGCCGACCCGTCTTGCTTTGGAAATCCGGATATGGAGACGCCTTTCATAGACCGCTTCGCCAAGGAAGGGCTCAAGCTGACGAATTACTATACGAATTCGCCGATTTGCTCGCCTTCCCGCGTCGCCTTGAATACCGGCCAAGCGCCGGGACGTCATAAGGTATGGGCCCATTTCGCTTCGAAAGAGCAAAACCGGGCGCGCAACATGGTCGATTATCTCGATCCGAACGTGCAGACGATGGCCAAGAGTTTCGAGGCCAACGGCTATGCGACGGCCCATTTCGGGAAATGGCATATGGGGGGCGGTCGCGATGTCGTTGCGCCCCTTCCGCAGGCCTACGGTTTTCAGGAATCGCTAGTTTCGATGGAAGGCCTTGGCGATCGATTTCTATGGAGCCGGAAAGGCTTGAACGGTCAAAGCGCCAAATTGGGGCATGGCAATATCGAGTTTGGAGAGAAGTACGAAACGACGGGCAAATATGTGGATCGAGCGATCGATTTCATGAAACGAAACCAGGACAAACCGTTCTATCTGCATGTCTTCCCCAACGACGTGCACGATGCTCATGCGCCGAAGGAAGAGTGGTTGGAGAAGTACAGCGAGTATTCAAATAACCCTTTCACTCAGAAATTCTATGCGATTCTGGACAATATGGATCGCCAGTTCGGACGTTTGGTCGATGCCGTTGACGATCTGGGATTGGGCGAGCATACCATTGTCGTCTTTACCAGCGACAATGGACCTACGGATTGGCCGCTCTATTACAAAGAGGGTTTCACGCCACCAGGCTGGACGGGGCCGTTCTATGGGCGGAAGTGGAGTCTTTACGAGGGTGGCATTCGCATGCCCTTTATCGTCCGATGGACAGGAAAGGTGCCGAGGAACCAGACCGATGAGACATCAATCGTTTCCGCGGTGGACCTTTTTCCATCGCTACACGCGATGGCCAACGCTGAACTGCCCAGGAATTGGAAGTTCGACGGCGAGGACCTGAGCAAGGTCTTGCTGGGAAAAGGAGGAAAACGCAGCGCTCCAGTGTTTTGGGAATACGCCGGCAATCCGGGCATTCTCAAGCCTGGCAATCCTGATTTCGAAAGTCCGACCAACGCCATGCGGGATGGGGATTGGAAACTCCTGACCAATGATGACGGCAGCGATACCAAGCTCTTCAATCTAAAGAAGGACATTGGCGAGACGACGAATTTGGCAACTCGTTATCCAGAGCGAGCGGAACGCATGAAGCAGCGCTTGCTGGCCTGGCGAACTAGTTTGTAGAGCGAGTTGGAACTCGCTTCGTTTAAGGAGCGCGCGATTGAAGCTGCGCTCCTATTGTCCGATGGCGTAGAGGTATTCCTGTCGCGTTTCGGCTTCGGCGTCGCCGTGGGCGACCCGCAAGTAAATGCGTTCCCCGCAGATGGCGGGCGTGCTCCAGATTTCGCTACCGAGTTGGTTCTGGGCGATCAATTCGAATTTTTCGGGCGACGCCTTGAACACGTAGGTGGTTCCTTGCTCGGATGAGGCATAGAGTTTGTCGCCTACCCGGACCAGGGAGGAACTGAAGTCGCCTTTGACCTTGTCGCGCCATTCGAGGTCGCCGGTTTCGGCATTCCAGCAATGAGCCAATCCGGTATCCGCTACGGTATACAGATAGCCATCATGAACGAGCATAGAGGGAGCGTAGACGCGAATGGGACTGGTCCAAAGGACTTCGCCGGAACCGTCGGCCACCACGCAGGCGGTCTCGTTTTTCGGATAGCCTCCACTGGCAAAGACAAGATTCTTGTGGGCGACGGCGCTGCCGACCGTTTCTTGGGTGGTGGCTTCGGTTTTCCAGAGTTCGATTCCCGTCTTCGGGTCGTAGCTAGCCATCAGTTCGCACCCAGGCAGAACGAGTTGGTCTCGCCCATCGATGCGATAGACCACGGGCGAGGCGTAGTTGGGGATCGCGGGGCGCTCGACATTCCAGCGTTTTTCGCCGCTCGCCCGATCGAAGGCGGTTAAGTTGCCGCCCCCTTTGTGATCGGAAGCGACGATGATCAGATCGTCGTAAAGGACCGGCGATGTCGAGTAGCCCCAGTGGGAAACAAAGTCGCTTGCCTTGACCTGCCAGAGCAGTTCGCCATCGAGCGAGAGGGCGGACAGCCATATGGCCGCGTCGCGCATGAATACGCTGAAGAGACGTTCGCCGTCGCTTGCAAGCGTCGAGGAAGCTTGCGTATTGCGTTTGTGAATGCGCCCTTGCCAGTCGCCCTGGTGGACCTGCGATGTCCAGAGGCGCTTCCCGTTAGCCCGGTCGTAGCCCAAAACGAATTGGGTTTGCGACGATTCGTCGGCCGTGGCCAGAAAGATGCGGTCGCCTATGACGATGGGAGATCCGTGGCCGCGTCCGGGAATGGGCGTTTTCCAGGCGATGTTTCGATCTTCGCTCCATTCGACGGGAACGTTTTGGTTAAACGCGTGGCCGTCCCGGTGCGGACCGCGCCACCAGGGCCAGTCGTTTTGGGTGATTTTGTACTGCTCGACCCCCGGCGCTTCGATAGGGGCGGCGATTGTTGGGATGGAAAGAAAGAGGGAAAGGGCGAGAGAGCGAAGGAGCGATAGAGTGGCTTGGCGCATTATTGGGGTTGGTAAAGTTTCGAGAATTCGAAAGAAGAGGGAACCTGTCAACGAATTGGGCGGCTAACAGGAATCCTGTATTTCAAGCGGTTCAAAATCCGATATCGAGTGTGTCGTGGATGCTTCCGTCTTCGCCGCGTATGGCGAGTTGAAGCGACCGAGCCGTCCAGTCGATTTCAGCGGTACCGAAGCTGTTGTTCGAATATACTTCGCCGATGCGATGGCGGTTGGGTTCGCCGGGAAAGGTGGTCCAGCTGTGGGTGAGGCTGCTGGAGGTGAATTCGTATACGACCTGTTCCGACCCTGGCAACGGCAGCTGAGCGAACTCCGAGATATGGCGATCGCCGCTCAGTACGATGGTTTGTCCGTTTGCCTTGTCGGCAATCAGTTCGAGCAGACGTTCGCGTTCCTTCGGGAAATTGGCCCATTTCTCGTATTTTTGATCCTCGTGCAGCGCTTGGATTCCGGATACGATGAAACGCAAGGGAGCCTGGGAGTTTTCGATTTGAGATTCGAGCCACTTCCATTGGGCATCGCCGAGCAATTCCGCGTCTGGGCCGCCATGGCCTTGTTTGAAGTAGCGAACGTCGAGCAGGATTACGTGAAGCGATTGCTCTTCCGTTCCGTTCTCGTAGGCCCAGTAGACGCCTTCTTGAACGCGGCGGGCGCTGTTTTCCGGCTCGTCGAGGAAGTCGAGCAGGGCGGCTTGGCTGGCCCTCTTGGAGGGATATTCGCGACCGCCGTTGTTCTTGCCGAAATCGTGGTCGTCCCAAGTGCCGATAATTTGGCAGGTTTTCGCCAAGGCGGCGTATCCCGGAATCGCTTTCTGTAGATCGTATTTGGACCGTAGAATCTGCGGGTCTTTGGAATCGCCATAGACGTTATCGCCCATCCATATCCAAACGTCAGGTTGGAATTCCGAAATGGCCTTCCAGATGGGTTGGGGGAGGTTCCCGCGAGCGCAAGAGCCGAAGGCAATACGCTCGATGGGGTCCGCCATCGCGGTGGAGACGATCGAAAATAGAAGGGCGAGGGCGGCGGGCTTCATTGAGGCAGACTATGAGTCTTTATCGAACAACCGAGCGTAGGGAGAGATTGTATCGATCGCCAGGGCGTAGAAAGTAGAAGAGTCGATTCGATTCCGGGAGCTGTTTTAGGAGCGATCCCTCTCGCGACCAAAAGTTACCGTCGTAGATAGCGACATAGCCCTCTCCAAGTACGCTGAATACGTCGCCCGAGACTTCGATGGCGGTACCTTCGTCGATACCGATGCCGAGCAGATGTGGGTAGCGATCGAGAATAGCGAACATATCGAAGTGGCGATTCCGAGCCAAGTGATGCTGATCGATGGCGACGTTCGAGATGAAGCCGAAGCCCTTTTCGTGATCGCCTACCATGATCTGATTGTTGCGCGTGTCTCCGCGGGCCAAATACGATCCTTGAATGGTTGCCCCGGCGGAGCTGCCGCCGATGACCCCCCCGCGTTCTAGGACGGACCAGAAGAGTCTTTCGGAAAGCGTGCCTTCGTAGGAATCGACAATTCTCCATTGCCGCCCGCCACCGAACCAAACCCCCTTGGCGCTTCTCAAAGGTTTCGCGAAGGCTTCAGTGTCCGCTGTCTGCGGGTCTGTAGTATGGAGCGCAGTCACGTTGGTCGCTCCCAATCGTCTCAGAATATTGGCCCGTTCTTCGCGGGCTTCGTCGCCGATTTCGCCGCTGGCGGTTGGAATGTAGACGATAGGCGCGTTCTTGCCTCCCGCTAACTCGATAAAGCGTGCGAGGATGGGCTCGACAGCGGCGCCGCCCGCGACGAGCAAGGTTCCGTTTTCAGGTCCTTTAGAAACGACAGATGCCTCGTCGTCGGCGCTCTGAGCGTTGAGAGGGTCGATTGGGACGCAGGATAGAATGAGGTAAACTAAGGAGAAGAACCGCTTCATGGTCGTCTTAAATCAAGCCAGACAGGTTCTGTCAAAAGCCTAGGATAGATAGAAAGCGATCCGTTGTTAGGAGAGGGAGGCGCCTTGACTCGCCTTCCTCCTGCGAGTTAGTTCGGCCCATGTCTTTTGTCTCCCACCTCGAATGCGCGAATTGCGGAAAGCAATACGATGCGGGACGGATTCGCCATTTGTGCGTTGATTGCGCCCGCCCGTTATGGGTTCGCTACGATCTTAAGAGAGTCGCCGCGTCATTCGACAAGGCCTCGCTCGCAGCGCGTCCCCCGATGCTGTGGCGTTATCGCGAACTCTTGCCGTACGAAAATGAGTCGAGCGTCGTGTCTTTGGGCGAAACGATGACGCCCTTGCTAGACGCGCCTACGTTGGGAGCAGCCATGCAGTTAGACGATTTGTGGATCAAGGACGAAAGCCGCCTGCCAACTGGTAGTTTCAAGGCCCGAGGCATGTGCATGGCAATCACCATGGCGAAGGAGTTTGGAGTAACCCGAGTGGCGGCGCCCACGGCAGGCAATGCGGGCGGGGCCATGGCCGCTTATGCCGCTCGAGCGGGCATGGAGTCTTTTGTGGTTATGCCGGAAGATACGCCGGTTATCAATCGGAAGGAGTGCTATTTGAGTGGGGCGACGTCGTATGTGGCTGACGGTCTTATTGACGATTGCGGCAAGTGGGTCGCTGAAAACGAAGCCGCTGGCCAATGGTACAATCTGTCAACGCTGAAGGAACCCTATCGTATCGAAGGAAAAAAGACAATGGGACTCGAGCTCGCCGAGCAGCTTGGCTGGACCTTGCCGGATGTCATTTTCTATCCAACGGGTGGCGGAACGGGTTTGATTGGAATGTGGAAGGCGTTTCACGAGCTGAAATCGCTGGGTTGGTTGAACGACGAGAAAATGCCGCGTATGATCGCCTGCCAGAGCGCGGGCTGCGCTCCGATCGTCACCGCCTACGATTCGGGCGAACGTTTCGCGGCGAAGTTCGAAAATGCGAATACAGTAGCTAGCGGGCTGCGTGTACCGGCGGCGGTGGGAGACTTCATGATTTTGGACGCGGTTCGCGAAAGCGGCGGCAGGGCAATCGCGGCAAGCGAATCATCCATTCGCGAGTGGATGGAGAAAGGCAATTCTTTGGAGGGCATTGCAATCTGTCCCGAAACGGCAGTCTGTTTGGCGGCGTTGCATTCGATGCGGCAATCGGGTGAAGTGGATCGGAACGAGAAGGTGGTCGTATTCAATACCGGCGCTGCGCAGAAGTATCCCGAGTCCATAGAAGAGAACCTGTCGCGAATCGATCTTGCCAAACCGTATTCCGCCAATGGTTGATGCGATTGTTTTGGTTGGGCGTTCCTGCTAAAGAATCGCTTGCAAGCGAGCTTCGACGAGGTTGCTCTTTAAGAATGCTTCCTCTGGCTCGTTTTCTTCTCCCTGCTTCGATTTGCCTGGGCTCTCTTCTTTTGGCTCAAGACCGGCCGAATGTCGTCTTCATTCTAGCGGACGATATGGGCTATGGCGATGTTGGCATTTACGGGTGCGAGGACATCCAAACCGCGCATATCGATCGTTTGGCGGAGAGTGGCGTCCGTTTTACGAGCGGCTACAGTTCGCATCCCTTTTGCAGTCCCATGCGGGCGGCCTTGATGGCGGGGCGCTATCAACATCGTTTCGGCTACGAACGCAATGTCGCTTACGATCCCCACAATGAGGTCATGGGCCTGCCGCAGTCGGAGTCGACCGTGGCTTCGCGCTTGCAGAAAGCGGGCTATGCGACGGGCGCGATCGGCAAGTGGCATCTGGGAGCGGCGACTCCGTTCCAGCCGAACAATCGCGGCTTCGACTTCTTCTATGGATTTCGTGGCGGAGGGCATCGCTACTTCGACGTGGATTTGAATACATCTTTACGCGAGGGCTACTTCGCCGCGATCGAGCGCAACGGGCAACCGGAAGGTCTCGATCGCTATCTGACGACTGCGCTGACCGATGAAGCGATCGGCTTTATGGAGCGAAATCAGGATAAGCCCTTTTTCCTCTATTTGGCATACAACGCCCCTCATGGACCTTTAGAAGCTCCAGAAGTCTACAAAGGCATGTATACGAGTATTTCGGATACGAAGCGTCAAACCTATGCGGCGATGGTTCATTCGCTTGACGATGAAGTCGGTCGTGTCGTTGAAGCTCTCGATCGTTTGAGCCTTCGCGAAGACACGATCGTTTTTTTCATGAGCGACAATGGCGGGCCCGAACACGCGAACGCTTCCGATAATGGAGCCTTGCGCGGTGGCAAGGGAGAGATTTACGAAGGCGGTATTCGCGTGCCCTATATCGTATCCTGGCCGGGACGTATCGCGGCCGGCCAAGTGAACGACTATCCGGTTTTGTCGATCGATGCCATGCGAACCAGCTTGGAGTTGGCGAACGCTCCGATCGACTCGGGAATCGAAGGCCAGAACTTGCTTCCCTACTTGGAGGGGGAGCTCGATAAGGCGCCGCGCGAGGCCCTGTTCTGGCGGATGGAGAACGGGACGGACTTTGCGGTTCGCAGCGGCGAATGGAAGCTCTTGCAAGCGCGCGACCAAGAGGGGCTTCAATTGTATCGATTGGACGAGGACATCGCGGAGGAACGCAATGAAGCAGCGACTCGACCGGAAGTCGTTTCCAGGCTGACCGAGCTTTACGAGGATTGGAATGCCAAAAACATAGAGCCATTCTTCCCGGGATATCGCGAGTATCACGAGCATAAGCGGGCATTCTATACGTCCATCTCAGCGCCCCCGCCCACGGTCGAAGAAGGCCAACTGCCGGATCATTTGGTAGAGCTCGCGTGGGCCTATGCAATCGATACGGTAAAGCCGCCGCCCTTGCCGGACCACGGCGGCAAGTACACGCTTTCCGGTTCATCGGGCAGTTACGATCGGAATGAAATCCTCGGTCGCGATCCGGAGACGAGGCAGTTGAGCGGTTCGCCCGCCGATTGGTATCCAGGGGATCACCCGCCCATGCCCGGCATCGTGGCCGATGGGGCTTTCGATCGGAAGGTGATCGCTTGCGCCCTGTGCCACTATCCGAACGGCAAGGGCAAGGCGGAGAACGCGAACCCGGCAGGCATGCCGGCCGACTATCTCGTGCAGCAGCTAGTGGACATGAAGAACGGCGTTCGCAAAAGCGCCGAGCCGCGCAAGAACAACTACTGGACGATGATCGACATCGCCAAGGGCATGACGCTGGAGGAAATGGAGGCGTCGGCAGAATATTTCGCATCCATGCCTTGGTCTCAATGGATTGACGTGCGCGAGACGGACGAGGTGCCGAAGACGTACTTGCGAGGCGGATTGCACATTCCGCACGAGGGGGACAAAGCGGGAATGGAACCCATTGGAAAGCGTATCATCGAAACGCCGGTCGACCCCTATGGAACGGAAGTTTTGCGCGATCCGCGAGCGGGCTTTATCGCCTACGTGCCGGAAGGTTCGATTGCCAAGGGGGAAGCGATCGTTCGAACGGGAGAAGGCAAGACCTTCCAGTGCGCCATCTGTCACGGCGAGGATCTCAACGGGATGGGCAACGTGCCCGGGATCGCTTCCCGTTCGCCCAGCTATATGGCCCGTCAGATGAACGACTTCAAGCAAGGCGCCCGCAATGGGCCCATGGCGGTTTTGATGAAGCCCGTGGTCGAGAAACTGACTTCGGAAGACATCCTCAATATCGTCGCCTACACGGCCTCGCTGCCGGTTGCGGGCGCGGAGGAGTAGGGAATCGGCGGTGAAATGTTCGGAGCGAGCAGGTCTCGGAGAAATCGATACCTTTCTGGCATGGACCCAGATTGGGCTCGCGTTTCGGACCGATTTGTCGGTATCAAGCGGACCATGCTCCCCTTAAAAAACGCCCTTATCGCTCTCCTCGCATCGCTTGGTCTTTTGACGGGCTGCGCTGAATTGAAGGAGAAGCTAGCTCCTGCTTCAAGCAAGCCAGTCTTCCTCTACAGCAACTACTATAATGCGGATGGCGAGAATCGCTATCCAGCCGACGGCAATTTCAGCGAGTTGATGGCTTTGCTTGCGGAGGACTTCGAGGTGCGCGTACACCGGGAGCCTCTGACCGACGAGACTTTGGGGGATGTGGACGTCGTGTTGATTGCGAACCCGAATAAGGACGCGGTCGAAGGCAATATCCCGCCGCCTCATGTGAGCGCGGGAGACATCGCAACGATTACCCGCTACGTAAACAAGGGCGGCGGACTTATCACCACCCACAACCAGGAAAACCATAACTTGGAGAACGAGCAGTTCAACCGGTTGCTTAGCATATTCGGTATTCAGATCGTGGAGAAGCATACGGCGGCCAAAGCCTTCGAAATTCCCGAAGAGGCCCCGATTATCGGGGGGCTGCTCTGGGCCTACATCATTGGCAACGCGATCGAGATCGATCCCAATCACCCCACCGAACCATTTGCGATCGTGACCAATGACCGCTTGCAGCGACCGTTGAAAGACGAGCCCGACGATGCGGGCATCCTGCTGGCGGGCGCCGAGTGGGGAGATGGCCGTGTTTTGACTATCGCCGACAGCGGTTGGATGCTAAATGAGGCGCTCAATGGCGAGGAGGTCGCGGAAGTGGTCATTGAAAACGCGGACAACCGCGAGATCGCCCGCCGCCTAGCGAAATGGGCTGCGGGATTGATTGACCGCTAGGGGTCGCAACGCTGCGCGTTGCGAAATGTTGAATGTTGAATGGTGAGTGGTGAAAGAGAATTCACCTGGGTATTCGATTGGGGATAGGGAAATTTCGCTTTGCCTGTTTTGAAATCCTGTCCTGAGGCAGGCTTTCAAGCGTAAGATGGTTGACGCGCTGCTCGCTAGAGAGCGCGGTAGCTACTGACCCTATGAATAAACCACTTCGCTTTCTCCCCATCGCTACGATCCTACTGGCGAGTATTCTTTCGATTTCCGCCGCCGACCGTCCCAACATACTCTACCTGTATGTTGACGACATGGGCTGGGGGGCGATTGGTCCAAATGGACAAGCCGAACGGGACGCGGCTGGCATGCCGCGTGTACAGACGCCGCATCTCGATCAACTCGCCGCGGAAGGGGTCAACTTCACCCGATCCTATGGCTGTACCGTGTGCTCGCCGGCTCGTTCATCGCAGCAGACGGGTTTTCACCAGGGCCATACCTTCGCCGATCGCAACGACCCGGACAATGCCAAGAAGGCGATTCGAGCTGACGACTTAACAATGGGAGATGTCCTTTCGGAGGCGGGTTACGTGACCGGCTACTGGGGCAAGTGGGGCTATGGGGGCTCCAAGGATCAGCCCAACCCGACGATCGACAATATTCAGACGCTGCCGACCTCCCATGGCTATCAGCATGTGGTCGCCGAGCTACACCACGTTCGGGCCCACACATTCTTCCAGCCGACTTTGTGGACGGCTCCCGCGTCGCCGGGCTCTATAGGCGGTCTCGAGCTGAGGCCGAATTCTATGGCGCC
Organism: Candidatus Pelagisphaera sp.; assembly: GCA_965655705.1. Classification (GTDB taxonomy): domain Bacteria; phylum Verrucomicrobiota; class Verrucomicrobiia; order Opitutales; family Opitutaceae; genus Pelagisphaera. Next base: position 241,001 of record CBFHHM010000002.1, on the reverse strand, counting down.
CTACATGAACAATCCTGCCTATCCGAGCGAACCTGCTTTGCAGAACCGTCATGACTATCCGGGTACGGCCTATTGCGACGATGTGTATGCCTTCGCCGCCCTCGATTTCGTGCGCGATCAAGCGCAGAACTATAATGCGACCGGACAGCCCTTTTTTGGATTGCTGGCCGTTCAAGTCCCGCATGCTCCTTTTCGTGAAATCGAGCAGCTGCCCGAATGGGACGCGGCTTACCGGAACGATCAGCGCTTCAAGAAGCTTTCGGATCAGACTAAGCAGTGGGCGGCCATGGTTACCCGAATCGATGCCCATTTCGGCAATATTCTCGGAGCGCTGGAGGACCCCAATGGGGATGGCGACACTTCGGATTCCGTGGCGGACAATACACTGATCGTCTTCACCTCGGATAACGGAGGACCCGGAGGGCGCGGCAACAATTGCAATGAGGAACTGGATACGAATGGCGGCTTGCGCGGTCACAAAGGAACGATTTACGAAGGCGGCATCCGTATACCTACAATCGTTCGCTGGCCGGCGAAGATCAATGGAAGCTCCGCCCTGAAAGCAGGATCGAGCTCGGATCGCATTATCGACGTGACCGATATGCTGCCGACCTTCAGCGAATTGGCCGAGGCTCGGCCCCCCGCCGGCATTGATGGCGTGTCCATTGCCTCCTTTTTGGGTGGATCGGGGGAACAGCGCCCGCGCGAATTTCTCATTCACGAGGCGGGCAAGTACCAGTCTATCATCCGCGATCGTTTCAAGCTCATCCGTGCCGAGGATTCCCTGGAGCTATACGACTTGGTTTCGGATCATTCGGAGTCTACGGATGTCGCTGCGAAGCATCCCGCGCTGGTGAAGGAACTGGAAGCCCTCATGCTCGCCGAGCGGGTGGATGAACCGCGTGGATTCGCCAATACGTATCATCGCTGGGAAGGATCCAATGGGGCGAAGCTATTGGACGCGGCGAATTGGTCAGAGTATGTTTACGAGAATGCCGGGATTACGTACACGACTGATGACGGGGCGCCTCAAGCTTCGTGGACGGCAACCATTGGAAATACGGGCGTAGCGACGGCGCTCTCGAGGGCGACGTCGGATGTCGCGTTTCTCAGTTTGGAGATAGAAGGCAACCCTGATGCCTTTTCGCGTCAGATTGTCCGCGTGGACTCCGGAGCCATGATCACGGCTCGCAATGAACTTCGAGTCGCGGCAGGGGGCACCCTCGATCTGAATGGCGGGGAAATCGACTCCGCTCGTTGGGTCGATGTAACGGTCGGCGGATTACTTAAAGGAACTGGAAACTTGGATACGAATCTTTACAATAGTGGAACGGTATCATCGGAAAACGGAGCGCTTTCCGTGGCGGGAGACTATATCGAAAGAGAAGAAGCGGTTTTGAAGATCGCGTTATCCGACAACGGTCCCACAGGGCTCGCCGTCTCGGGTACGGCGCGATTGGCAGGATCGCTCAAGGCGGTCGCGTCGAGCAATCATGTCGGATCCGACGGAACGCTTACTATTCTAGTGGCTGAATCGATCGAAGGGACCTTTTCGAATCGAGGCGGTCGAATCCGGACTCCCGATGGAAAGCGCTTTAAGATCGGATACACGGATACGTCGGTAACGCTAACGCCCATCCGCTAAATCTACTTTAACCTTAAGCATGCTATGAAACTCCTTTCCCCCATTCGATTTCATCTTCTCATTGCTTTGTTCATTGGCTCGCTTGCCGGAACGAATGCTGAGGACAAGCCGAACATCCTATTCATTATCGCCGACGACCTCTCTGCGGAAGCGATCGGCGCCTATGGCAATGACGTTTGCGCTACGCCCAATCTGGATCGTCTGGCGAGCGAAGGCGTGCTGTTCGATCGGGCCTACTGCCAGTATCCCGTCTGCGGGGCGTCTCGGGCGTCCTTTATGAGCGGTTTGTATCCGGAAACGACGGGATTCCTGGGTAATAATTACGCGTTGGGGAGCTATCGCGCCTTCAATCCGAAATTTGCGGCGCACCCGAGCATAGGCGGGTTCTTGCGTCGCAACGGTTACGTGTCCGCTCGTGTATCCAAGATCTACCATATGGGTGTTCCAGGGGGGATTGAAGCGGGAGAGCCGGGAGGAGACGATCCTGATTCCTGGGACTTGGCGTTCGATGTGTGGGCGCCGGAAACCGGCAGTATAGGCGAATTCTCGAACTATTCTCCGGCTCGGGCCCACTGGGGCAGCGCCTTTGTGGCCATCGAAGTGCCGGACGGCGCCTCGGCGACTCAGGCCGATGAAATGACCGTGACTCAGGCGATTAGTATCTTGGAGACGCGGACTTATCACCGGAACGAAACGAACCGGATGAAGCCCGGAGAACCCCTCTTTCTCGGGGTCGGATTGGTTCGACCCCATGTGCCGCTCGTCGCTCCGGAGCGTTACTTCCGGATGTACGACAAGGGAAACGTAACGCTTCCCTATGTTCCAGAGAATGATTTCGCGGACGTGCCCAAACCGAATCAGAACAAGTCGAACGAAGGCAAGGGCGGCTATGGCATGACGGAAGAGCAGTCTATAAAGTCGCTCGAGGCCTACTACGCTTCCGTGACTTATATGGACGATCAATTGGGGCGATTGCTGGACGCTCTCGAGCGAATGGAAATCGCCGACAACACGATTGTGGTGTTCATCTCGGATCACGGCTGGCTTTTGGGCGAGCACAACAGTTGGCAGAAGCCCAGCATGTTTGAGCCCGCTTGCCGGGTTCCTTTGATCGTTCGCGCTCCCGGCTTCGAGAAGAATGCGGGCAAGACCAGTTCGCAGCTTGTGGAGCTAATCGACCTTTATCCGACATTCGCGGAGTTGGTTGGCTTGGGAGACAAGACGCCGGCGGCCTTGCAGGGGCACTCCATCACCCCGTTGCTCGAGAAACCCAATCGCGAGGACTGGGTTCGTCCGGCTTCCTACAGCGTGATGGGTAATAAGACAGCGGTTGAGCGCACGTCACGATCGGAGAACTTCCGCTACAGCCTCTACAGCACGGACGAGGAGGAACTCTACGATCACATCAAGGATCCCAACGAATTCACGAACCAGGCCAGCAACCCTGAGTACGCGACCATCAAGAAGCAACTGCGCGAGCAATTGGAAGCTCGCTCGGCGGCGGCAGTCGCGGCAGGCAAATAGGTTGGCTTCCTCAGCATTCTCTGTACAAAGAAATGTCGATTTTATTATATTAGCCAGTAATCCCATTTATCATGAAAAAGAACCACCCCGTTCATTCTACTAAGATATCGCGTCGCCAGTTCAACAAGGCGACTGCTGCGGCCGTTGCCAGCAGCGCCTTCAGTTTCAGTATTTTGCCCAGCCATGCGCGCGGCAATCTGACCAAGCCTACGGTGGTGGGCATCGGTACGGGAGGTAAGGGCAAGACGGATATTACGAAGTCCCACGAGGCGGGATTCCAGGTTGTCGGACTGGTCGACACCGTAGACGCGACGAAGATGTCTTCTGCGGACAAGGAAGTCAAACGCCTCCAGGGCGTCGTCGATATTCGCAATCAATTTAGCGACGTTCCTTTTTTCACGGACTATCGCGAGATGTACGAGAAGATGGGCGACAAGGTCGATGCGGTCATCGTATCGACGCCGGATCATCATCACTTCCACGCGTCTGCCATGGCCATGCAGGCGGGCAAGCACGTATATACGCAAAAGCCGCTTACGCATGGCATTTGGGAAGCCCGCATGCTGACCCAGCTTGCAAAGGAAACCGGCGTTAAGACGCAGATGGGAAATCAGGCCCACGCTAACGATCACATGCGTCGCTGCGTAGAACTGATTCGTTCGGGCATCATCGGTCCGGTGCGCGAGGCGCACACTTGGACCAATCGTCCGATTTGGCCGCAAGGCTTCGCAGAGCCTCCAGCGAAGGAACGCGTGCCGAAGTGGCTCGACTGGAAGCAGTGGGAAGGCCCCGCGCCGTCAGTCGGTTACAATGGGAACATCGCTCCCTTTTCATGGCGCGGCTGGTGGGACTATGGTACGGGCGCTTTGGGCGACATGGCCTGCCACATCATGGATATGGCCTATTGGGCAGTCGATCCCGGCGCTCCGACCAACGTGATCGCCGAGCAATCGGGCGCAACCCAGATTTCGCCGCCCATCAATTCCAAGGTTACCTGGCAGTTCCCGTCAAACGCGAACACTTCCAAGCGGGGCTTCAAGTACTTCTGGTACGATGGCTACATCGATGCCGAGTTCGATCGCGAAACCTGGTCGCTCATCAAGCACAGTCAGGAATACAATCACCCGGATACCCGCTTGTTGGACGGATTGCCCTTCCAGCAATTCGGCAGTATTGTCATAGGGGAGACCGGCAAACTCATTTTCAATCGCCAGCGCGAAACGTGGATTCTGCGCAGCAATAACAAAATCGATCGTTTTGACTGGCCGGAGCAATCAATCGCCCGGGCTAAGGACCAAGATCCCTACAAGGAGTGGTTCGATGCGGTGACTGGCAAGGTCGACCAAGCGGAGTCTCATTTCGGCCAAGCCGGTCCCTTCACCGAAGCGGTTCTCTTGGGCGTCATCGCGCAGCAGAACCCTGGCGAAAAGCTCGAGTGGGATAGCAAGAAGATGGAGGTCAAGGACCGCCCGGCTCTCAAGAAGCTCGTCAAGCGGAAGTACCGCAAGGGCTGGGAGTGGAAGGCATAGGTCGACTGCAATCGCTATTTAAATTCGAAACCTGTTCTCTTTTTTGGGGACAGGTTTTTTCTTTGGGACAATCGACTATAGTTAAGAGGGTAGCGTTTGCGTCAAAAAGTACGGCTGCTCGCTATTGATTGGTCCAGTGGGATCGGACTAGGTGGCTTAGACGTTCGATGGTCTTGGCGTGCCGCGGGTCTCCGGCAAGATTCTTCATTTCCAGAGGATCGGATTCGTGATCGTAAAGCTCCTTGCCTTGATTGCCGTGCCGGCCCCATTCCGTATAGCGCCATCGCTCCGTTCGGGCGCTGTATCCAGGCGTGTCTACATAGAGCGTTTGGGTGTAGGCGGGCCGTTGCCAGGTCGTTTGCGGATCTTCTAGAAGCGGGCGGAGGGTTGTTCCCTCGAGATTGGGTGGGGGCGTCAATCGGGCTAGGTCCGCCAAAGTCGGATAGATATCGACGAATTCAACGAGAGCGTGGCAATCGCTAACGGTGGGCGTCATTCCGGGTACTCTGAAAATCAAGGGCGCTTTGGCCGATTCCTCGAAGAGACTATTTTTGCGCCAGAGGCCATGTTCGCCTAAATGATAGCCATGATCTCCCCAAAGGACGACAATGGTGGATTCCCGGAGACCCAATCGATCGAGCGCCTCGAGCACTCGGCCGATCTGCGCATCCACAAAGGAGATACAGGCATCGTAGGCGAGAATCGTCTCGCGCGCTTGGACTTCAGTCGTTCCGAAGTTGGGCCACTGAGCAGTCGAGCTGAGGGCCGCGGGAGGAACGGTCTTCTCATATTCTGGGGGTAGCTTGGGAAGTGCGGTC
>CBFHHM010000002.1:228121-235475 GCA_965655705.1 Candidatus Pelagisphaera sp. | reverse complement strand
AATATAGGGGGCGTGAGGGCGATAGAAACCCGCAGCGATGAAGAAGGGTTCGTCCTTGCGCTCTTCGAGGAGTCGAATGGTCTCAGTAGCGACCTTGCCGTCCGTTTGCTCGGCATCGATTCCATCGGCTTCCAGATAAGCCATCGCGTTCGAGACCGAAAGCTGAGGGGAATGATTCGTTAACAGGCTTTCCTCGTCTTTGTCGCGGCCGCGCGGATTGACGGTTAAGGTCCAGGAATTGGGATCGTCGGATCCGGCGGTTCCGATGTCGAGGGGCACGCGTTGATGGAATATCTTGCCGACGCGAGCGACGAAATAGCCGTTTTTCAAGAATAGCTGGGGGAGGGTGATAGTATCCGGGACGAGCTCTCGGAAAGACATGCGGTTATTGATCATGCCAGTGGTGTGTGGTCGAAGCCCACTTAAGACGGAGGAACGGCTGGGGCCGCAGGACGGATACTGGCAATAGGCTCGGTCGAATCGCACGCCTTCGCTCGCGAGCTTGTCGATGTGGGGCGATGCGATGTGGTCGAAACCGTAGCATCCGAGCCGGGTGTTGAGATCGTCTACGGCGATGAAAAGGACGTTCGGCTTTTCGGGTACGCTGTCCTTCGCCTCTAAGGAGGCGATGAAACTGAAAACGGCGATCAGGGCGATCCAGAATCGGAGCATACGATTAGGGACCGTATTTGACATGCTGGTACAGAGGGCCGCCATGTTCGTCTCGGAAATCGAAAGTCAAGCTGGCTTTGCTCGTCCCCTCTACGGAAGACGTTTTGACGAGCAGGAAGCCGCCCGAGCGGGGATTTTGCGTATAGACTTGATTAATGGTGGCGTTTGGATCGGTGGAATTGGGATGGCCGGGATCGACTCCGAGACGGGAATTCGTGTCGGTTAGGGCCCCGCAGGAAAACTCTTCGATGCCCTCTGGCGAAATAGAGTGGTACTGCCAGTGTCGATCGCCACAAATGATGTAGAAGTTCTCTTCGCTCAAACCCGTTTTCTTAAGCCAGGCGAAGAAGGCATCCCGCTCGTATCTAAAGCCACCGATGTTGGTGTGGTTGTCGGTTTTGTGCAGCGAGTCGGGACCGATCATCGGCGTGGGCGATACCATCACTTTGAATGTGGCGTCGCTTTCCAGCAGCGTACGCATCAGCCATTCCCGCTGCTCCGTTCCCCAAATGCTTTTTTCGGGTCCATCTTCCATGGCGTTGGGGCTGCGGTACAGGCGGTTTTCCATGAACCAGATCTGGAGATCCTTGGATACGCGATGGGTCCGATAGGTTTTGAGCGAATCGTCAGAGGGATCGCCATAAGGCAATTGCTCGAGAAGCATGCGGCGAGCGTTTTGGGGCGAGGGCAGGTAGTCTCCGGAATTATCGCCGTCGTCGATACGATAGTCGTGGTCGTCTACTTCCCAATACGTAGGAACCTTGGCGAAGAGGTTGCGAAATCTAGGCTGGACGAATTGTTCATGCCATTTCTGACGCATTTCAGGAATGGTCTCGGCCCGCGGTTCCTTCGGCGTGTCGTAGTAGGTCGAGTCGCCGGCTCCGACGAAAAAGTCAGGTTCCAATTTCGTAATCGTTTCCAAGCCCGGATAGCCGAGATGCTTGTCGGGCCCACTGTAAGGATCGGGAAGCTCGGTTGCGTTGTGCAGCAGGTGAATGTCGCGATCGATTCGGTTGTCTCCATGGAACTTCGCGTAATTCATGCAAGTGACGACTACGAATTCGACCGGCCCGTCGCTCGAAGCGCCAGGAAGCGTTTTGAAGGTGGCGATAGGTCCAGGCTTCAGGTGGGTTTCGGTGGATCCGATGCGGGTTTCGCATCGGTATTGAGTTCCAGGCGACAGGTTGCTCCAGTAAGCGCGGGCGATGAAGTCGTTTTCGGGCATCGCCTGGGCGACTAGATTGATGGCCTTCGTAGGGTCCGATTTCCCGTCGACGATTGGCGTTAGACTGAATTCTACGAAGCCCGGTACGCCGGGGACGTCGTTTTCCGTCAATTCGTCCACCAGGGTTAGGCGAACCTGGCCTATGGCGGTGTCGGTTGTGACTTCTCCGATCATTATTCCCATGCCGGCCATAGGCGTTTCGGGATTTCGACTGCAGGATAGAAGGAGGACGGCAGCGCTTGCGAGGAGAACAGCGGCCAACGAACGAGAATAGAGGGGCATAGAAAAACGGTTATAGTTCTTTTCGACCAGAGAGCGATCAAGGAATTCAGTTGGATAGAGGAACTGAGAGATGTTTTAGGGGACACACAATACCGCGCTGCGGAATCGCTGGATCCCTGTTCCCGCCGAGCGGAAACAGGGCGATGATACTCGCTTCCCGAGGCGAAATTGGTTTGAGGCTAGGTCTGATTGCGTTTGGAGCCTGCAGGGAAGGAACGACCGCGCTTTGCGTTTTATGGGCGTTGGTATTGCTAATTTAAAGCGAAGGATTCGCTTGTTAACCTCGCTGTAACCTTGGCTGGCCGAATGTCACTCTCATGTAACTCCAGGTGGCTTTACAAGCGAAGCGCTCCGCGTATCGGTATTCGCGTCTTTACATTCTATCGGAGCAGCAAAGGCATGCGTAGCAGCGCAACGAAATTTGAATACGACTATCCTCGTTCGAGAACGTGGGGGCAACTGGGCAGTCGTCTCCTTCGCACGAGTGATTGACGACGGAAATCCGAAGCATGAACGTCGTCATCGCCACTTACGGATCCACGGGAGACATCTTTCCACTGATCCGCCTCGGCGTAGCGCTCAGGGAATCGCGGCACTCGGTTTCGTTCGCGACCAGTAAGGCATTCCGAAACGATGTCGAAGAAGCGGGCCTGAATTATTGTCAATTACCGCCGCATTGGGAGCGAAGCGAGTTAACGCGATGCATGGCCCACATTCAGAAGTATCGATCCCCCGTCCGCCAATTGCGCGAGCTTTATAGGGCTGCCCTACCGTGTTTCGATGCCATTATCGATGGACTTGATGCGGCTCTTGAAAACGCGGATTGCTTGATCTCATCCTATCTGTTTCCGGTTGGCAAATCGCTTGCGGATCGGAGGGGAATTCCCAGCGTTAGCTTCGCCTTCGCCCACAATGCCATTCCCTCGGGCGTTTATCCGCCCCACGGCGTTCCTCGATTGAATGTACTGCCTTCTTGGATGCGGATTCGTTGGAATCGACTGGCATGGCGGGTTGGCAACGTGGCAGTGGATCGAGCCATTAATCGTACGATTTCCGAGATTCTCGATCGGAAAGGGTTGCCCCGCGTACGCGACTTCTTTTCCAAGCCTTCGGATCTGGTCTTGGTAGGGGTATCGTCAAGTCTGATGCGCCCAGAGATCGATTTGGATCCCCGTTTCCAGTTCACGGGCTACTGTCGCTGGCAGGCCCCCGAATGCGCATCGAGCGAGACGCAGCTTCGCGCCTTCAAGGGCCACACGGGGGTTCCCATACTCACGTTCGGCAGCATGGCCTACGACGACCCGAAAACCTGGTTCGATCGATTCCTGGCGTCCTGGCCTTCGGATCGAAAGATCGTCGTGCAGCCTGGCTGGTCCGGGTTTTCGGTTCCTGAAGAAACGGACCGCATACTTGGGCTCGGAGCGATGTCGCACGATCAGCTTTTTCGACACGCATCCGTCGTCATTCATCATGGAGGAGCGGGCACGACCGCATCGGCCCTCTATGCGGGCGCGCCGCAAATAATCGTGCCGCACGTGGGCGATCAGGGCTTTTTCGCCTCCGAGGTGGAGCGACTCGGTTGCGGCATCAAGCTCGGCAAACGGAGATGGCCGGAGCGACTGTGGGACAAAGTCCAGGAAATCGAAAAAACCGCGACCTACCGATCCAAAGCGCTCGAGAATCGCGCTTTGCTTGAAAAGGAGAATGGGCCGCAAACGGCAGTCGATAGGATTGAGACTTTTGTGGCGGAGAGCAGACGTCGAGGTGGCGAGAGCGAACTGATGACGTCGAATTTGGCCTGGGAGATAAGCGCATGAAACTTGAAATCGTAACGGAAACCTTTCCACCGGAAGTGAATGGCGTGGCCATGACGCTAAAGCGAATCGCCTCGGGCATGATAGCGCGAGGGCACGATGTGGGAATCGTCCGTCCGAGGCAGGGAAGGGAAGACCGAAGCGGCGTTTTCGACGCCTTGCGTCATTCGGTCACGCGCGGTTTTCCCATCCCTGGCTATTCGGGATTGCGCTTCGGTTGGCCGTCCAAGGGCCGACTGCTACGCGAATGGGGCGAATTCAGGCCGGACCTGATTCATGTCGCCACGGAAGGGCCCCTCGGTTGGAGCGCGATTCAGGCAGCCCGCGCTTTGGACATCCCGGTGGTCTCGTCGTATCACACCAAATTTTCCTCCTATAGCGGGCACTACAATATCGGTCTCTTTCGTCGCCAGATCGGCCGCTATTTGCGCCTTGTTCACAATCGGACCAGCGCGACTTTCGCTCCCTCGGCAGACTCCATGAAGGAACTCTATGACGAGGGTTATCGAAATCTCTACCTTCTGGAGCGAGGCGTCGACACGGAGCTATTCTCGCCGACGAAGCGGAACGATGCCTTGCGGTTGGAGTGGGACTGCGCTCCGGCGGATCCAGTTGCCTTGTACGTGGGTCGCCTCGCGAAGGAAAAGAACTTGGACTTGCTCATCGAAGCCTACCGACGCATGAAGCGGGTTCTACCTCGACTGCATCTCGTCGTAGTGGGAGACGGTCCTGAGCGCGAACGCCTCGAGCGTTTGCATCCTCAGATCGAGTTTGCTGGTACGCAACGCGACGAAGCGCTGGCCCGGCATTACGCGTCAGCGGACTTCTTTCTTTTTCCCAGCGAGACGGAGACTTTCGGCAATGTCTTGTTGGAGGCTCTTTCGAGCGGCTTGTATACGCTCTCATTCGATTATGCTGCGGCCAGCCGATTCGTGAGATCAGGCGTTAACGGGCGGACAGTCTCACTGGGCGATCGAATGGCTTTCTTGGATACGGCTAGTGAAATCGCGACGCTACGAAGTGATTGGGAGGCTACTCGAAGATCGGCTCGCGAGAGCGTACTCGGCTATTCGTGGAATTCCATCGTCGCTCAGTACGAACGCTTGACCGATCAGATCATAGCCAAGCGAAGGGGGGAGTCCTTCGTTTCCCCAAAGACGAGTCCTTCTTTGCTCAATCCCGTTCGCGGTCGCCTAAAGCCCACGCCCGCCAAGAGCCTGTCCACGACTCCCGAGGGCGAAGCGCTACCGATGTAGCTTTCCGATATCCGCGCCCGCGACTTTCGTTCCCAATCCTCTACGCCATGAAAAAAGTCACCTTGAAATTCAAGACAATCATCCTGTCCGACATTCACCTCGGCAGTCCTTATTGCCAGATCGAAAAGGTCAATAAATTCCTCAAGCATTCCAGCGCCCCCAAGATAATCCTCAATGGCGATATCATCGATGGTTGGTCGCTTAAGCGTCAGGGCGGATGGAAGTCGGATTACATGAAGTTCATTCGAATCATTCTCAAGCGTGTCGAGAAGAAGGGCGTGGAGGTTATCTACCTGCGGGGCAATCATGATGACATCCTCGAGTGTTTTCTGCCAGTGACCTTTGGTGGACTAAGAGTAGTTGAGGAATATATACACGAAGGTCGAAGGGGTAAGTATCTGGCGATACACGGCGACGTATTCGACTCGATTACCCAGAATACGAAATGGTTATCCGTTTTGGGCGATGCAGGCTACCAGTTGCTCATGTGGATGAATCGGTTCTACAATCGCTATCGCGCGTGGCGAGGCAAGGAGTACTACTCGCTAAGCAAGAAGATCAAATCGAAGGTCAAGCAAGCGGTCAGCTTTATCAGCAGCTTCGAGGCGGAGGTGGAGAAACTAGCCCGCAAGCGCGGTTGCAAGGGAATTATGTGCGGCCATATTCATACGCCAGAGAACAAGATGATTGGCGATATCCACTATTTGAATTCAGGCGATTGGGTGGAGTCCAACACGGCCCTCGTTGAGCACTTCGATGGCAGTTTCGAGGTTCTTAGCTACGACGAGTTCTGTCGTCGCTTAGGAGAACGCGAAAAGGAAATTAAAGAGAATCAGATATCCAGTAGAACCTATTTCCCGACTCGAGAGATATCAACCGATCCGGATATGGCCGATTTCGAAATTGCCCTGGATGAAGAGTTGTAGCGTTTGTTACGCCCAGTGAGGGAGAGGCGGCGCTATGATGTCCGCTGCTAGCCGAGTTGCGAACCATAGTGAGCGATGCGCCAGGAGTGGTGGACTTGCCTGCGTATCCACCGAGCGACGTCCAGAGCGATATCCAGCTCTTCGCCCGAAAGCTTGCCTTGCACCGCAGTCGATATCAGTTCGGATCGGATTTTAGATTTATCGTTTTCGAGATCTCTTGTAGCGGCTTTTAGCCATTCTAGGTTATCGATAGGCTGACGAGAAACGATTGTCTTGGCGAGCTTAGCGATTTCGTCAGCCACGTCGTCAGCAAGGTTCAATAGGTCCTGACGCGGGTGGCGCTTGCGAGGGATGTCTTCTTCGAGAACGCGAGACGCCAAACGCTCCAAATGGTCGATAAAATGGAGCGTATTGAAGAGTCGATTCGAGTTGAGTTCGCGATCGTCTCGGACTTGCCCAACTCGGGCCGCGAAGGCCCTCGCTTCTGCGGCGCCTGCCAAGGCTTCTTCGAGCGAAGCGCTTGGGATGGGGATGCGACCATTGCTCAGTGCGGAAGCGGACCAGCGCAAGGTTGTATCGGCTAGGAGACGGACGCTGGACTCGAGGGCGTCGGTGGCCGCTTCGGGGTCGCTGAGGAGTCGTTTCTCTAAAGCGCTGGTAAGGCGCGCGTCAGTATCGGGAATAAGCCGTTCGATCAATTTGGCGAAACCTTTGGTCATGGGCAAAATAGCGAAAACGCCGATGACGTTGAAAAAGGTATGGAAGGAAACCGCCACGATTTCGGGGGATGACTGAACCGATTCGGGGACGATCCAATCGGCGCCTGCCACGTAGAGGGGAGCGATAAGAAAGGCCCCGCTGCCTGTGAGAATATTATAGACGAAATGGGCGAAACCCGTGCGTCGCGAGGCTGTGTTGCCTCCGATAGTAGCCATAAGGGCCGTAGCCGTGGTGCCCACGTCGGCCCCGATTATGGCCGCCATCGCTTGCGGCAGATCGATCATACCTGTGTTAAGAGCGGTTAGGGTCGCTGCAACGGTGGCGCTGGACGATTGAGTGATCAGGGTAAGGACAATGCCTGCCATTGCCAGTGCGAGACGGCCGCCGAGCGGTCCTATCGATAGGGCGCTTAAATCGATGAGGGCTCGGGCTTCGCTGATGCCCGATTGAAGGAAATCG
>CBFHHM010000002.1:224788-228022 GCA_965655705.1 Candidatus Pelagisphaera sp. | reverse complement strand
ATTCCCAGGAAAACGAGCGAAAACCCAGCTAGCGCTTTTCCGATACCCCGTAAGCGAGGACGCTTCTTTGCCAGATAGAGAAGCGAGGAAACGAATAGCAGTGGGAGAGCTGCAGTTCCTAGCTTCAGTTTGAATCCGACTAGCGCTACGACCCAACCGGTAATGGTCGTGCCGATGTTGGCGCCGAACAGAATTCCAAGCGTTTGAGCGAAGCTCATTAGGCCGGCGCTGACAAAGCCAACAGCCGCGACGGTCGTGGCGCTGGACGATTGTACAATGGCTGTTACAAGGGCTCCCGTACACGCTCCCGATACAGGATTCCGCGTCGCTTGAGAAAGATAAGCGTGCAATTTCTCGCCCGCTAGTTTCTTCAAACCGGAAGTCATCGCCGACATACCGAAGAGAAAAAGGCCGAGGCCGCCTAATGTTGTCAGTACTGGGTCCATAACGCTTTACGAAGCGATTGAAGGGGCCAGATTAACGATTCTAACCTTTAAGGCGAGAATGATACGAGGCGATCGTAAGGAAAATACTTCCGCCGCTTTCCGTTCGTGGGTTTTTGGAGAGGGCGTATTGCGCCCGAAGCCTTCCCCTATCCTCGTAATCGGTCGATTCGAGAAGCGGAAACGGTCTGTTGGGAACCGTTTTTCCTACGTGAGCGCCACGCTCGTATCCGCAGACTCATGATTCCATCGTCGCATGCATCATATGGCGCGGTCGCAGTGGCTCGGCTCGTTTAACAAGAAATCTGATCTCGCGGCGCGAGATCCTGCTCTTTAACGGAAAGAGATCCTCGCCAGTCCATTCAATTCTCTAAAAGCTATCCGCTGCGCGGTAGGCTTCGATGACGGCTTGTTCGCCTTCCTTGCCGGGTTTGGAGTTCCCGTGCTCCAATCCAATAATGAACTCGCGTCCTTCGGCTTTGGCCTTATCGTGAATGCGCTTGAAGATGTTTCGATAGTTGATTTCGCCGGTGCCGGGTTCCTTGCGTCCCGGATTGTCACCGGATTGGAAGTAGCCGATCTCGCTCCAACAGAGGTCGATGTTGGGAATGAGATTTCCCTCGGTGATTTGCTGGTGGTAGATATCGAAGAGGATCTTGCAGGACGGGCTGTTTACGGCCCGGCAGATCGCGTAGGCTTGATCTGAATACTGGAGGAAGACGCCTCCGTGATTGGCGTGCCAGTTAAGGGGTTCCAGCACAATTGTCATATTGTGCGGCTCAAGGATGTCCGTGCAGCGACGCAGTTGATCGATGACATTGGCGGTTTGATAGCCTTCCGAAATGCGTCCGCCGCCGTACTTGTTCCATCTTTCTTGAGCGTTGTGCTGCTGATCGACCGAGCCTGGTACGACGGTGGCCCACTTGGCATTTACCCGTTTTGCGATCTCGACGGTATCTTTCATCTTCTGGAGAATCTCCGCGGTCGAGTCTGCGTTAGGGCGGGCGAAAGTGGGGCGGTCAAAATTGCTGTAGGCGATGAAGACGCCCATCTTCATGTCGAGCTGCTCGAGCGTCTTGCCGATCTTCGACTGCATGGCGGGCGTTTCGTTGCCTAGGCCATTGTATTCCCAAGCGGTGAAGCCCTGGTCCGAGGCGAATTTGATTTGATCAATGATGTCGTCGCCGGCCGAAGCCTTGAACATGCGGGGGTGAGGGGCGTAGCGCAGTTTGAATTTGGCATGCTTGTGATGGGATCCCCGAGCGGGTGAAGTAAATAGAGTTCCGGAAGCGACGGCAGCGCTTGCCACCATCATACCGGAGCGAAGAAAGAGTCTACGATCTATGGGTCTATATGGACGAGTAGTCCTCGAGGCGGCAAGCTAAAGGGGTCGGAGCTGTTGTAATTCGTTGCTCCCGAGATTTCCTCGGTGTAGGGATTGTCCAAGTGGCCGCCGTGGCAGTTCGGCGGGCAATTGCGTTGAAAAAAAGCGTCAGCATTCAGTCTATGGCGCGGCGGCCAGTGATTGCGTCGAAAAGCAAAGGAGTATTGAACCGGAATAGCGTATGATTCGAAACGATTACATCATGCAGATGATTCAGCAGATCGGCGCCTTGGTCGCCCGGATTATGAATCGCGAGTTAACCCAAGACGCCATGCGCTCGGAATTGGATGCGTTGACGAGCCAGTGGATTGGCTTGCCGATTGAGGTTCTGCTGTCACTTCCCGAAGACTATGTCTTCAGCTTGTTCGAAGACTCGGATAGAATGGTCATCGAAAAGAGCTATTTGATGGGAGAGGTGCTGCGGGCCCAGGGAGTTGTCGCGGAATCCGACGAAGCCAGAGCCGAGTTTTTCGCTAAAGCCCGTTTCTTTTTCGAGAAGTGTTCGGGCTTGGTTGATGATCCGCTTCAACAGGCGATTGACGATCGCCTGGGCGAGCTAAAGGAAACGCAGGAAGGGGAACTGGATTAGCTGCGCCTTGGAGTGTCGATTCGCGCTTGGGCTTTTTCCGTGGGGTCTGGCGCAATCGAAAGCATGGCTACGATGAATGCGGTATCGGAAAGGCAGTTCGATATGGGAGATTCCTATTTCGGAATGGCTACGGGAGCCGTCGCTTCGGTGGCCGCTTGGCAATGAGCGAAAGAAATGGATCGAGGCTCTCTTCCCTTAGGAGCTACAGATAGTCGCCTAATTGGGGAGACTCCATTAGCAGTTTACCCTCCAGATGGGACCAGGGGGAGTAGTCGTCGAAGCGTGTGCCGGTTTTGTTAATACAGGAAGCGGCGAAGTCGGACCAATCGACCCATTCCACTGCATCGACTTCTACGGGATTGGGTCGGGGGTCGCCCCGATAGCGACCGATGAATACAGGACAGATTTCGTTTTCGACGACTCCATCGAGCTCGGCTCGATAGCGGAAGTCAGGCAGAGCGCATTCGAGCTCGATGCCTTGAATGCCGAGTTCCTGATGGAGTCGGCGAAAGGCGGCGTCGAGAGGCGTTTCGTCCCAAGCGGGGTGGCCGCAACAGGCGTTCGACCAGATTCCGGGCCAAGTTTTCTTCGATCGCGCTCGTTGTTGAGCCAGCATATGGCCTAGACCGTCGAAGAGGAAGATGGAAAAGGCGCTGTGAAGGGGCGTGTTAGCGGTGTGGACGGTAGCCTTGTCCTGGGTGCCGGTCGGGTGGCCGTCGGCGTCGAGCAGGACGACGTGTTCGGGCGCGTCCTTCGATGGTAGGTAGGTAGGCGACACGTAGCGGTACGTTGGCGAGGGCGCAGGCGGGGGCTCTACT
>CBFHHM010000002.1:221032-224693 GCA_965655705.1 Candidatus Pelagisphaera sp. | reverse complement strand
TACGCTACTCTTTGCCGTAGACCGCTTGCTGCATGCCGCACTTTAGCATCATGGCCCCGTAGTAGGGGTTGCGCAGGTCTGGACCGTCTTGCAGCCAGGTGCCACCGGTATTGCCGAAGGCCATGGGGCAGTGCATCTTGTAGACGGCGATTTCGCTATCCCCTTGTGCGTCGAGACGAGCGATGAGCGCTCCCGAAAATGTCTTGAACGCTTCGCGGGCAATGCTCACGTCCTTTGCCGCCGCTATCGCGGTCGAAGCCCTTTTGATCGCCTCGCAACAGTCTTTCCCATCGATATAGCAGGTATTGGAATCGACTTTCTCGCTCAGGGTGCCGGCAACGGCTTTAGCGCCGGAGAAGTCGTCGTTGGCGAGGGCCTTCTGAATCTCGAAGTAAGCGGCAAGAGTCGAGTCTTTGCATTCGATTTGGGATCCGTCTTTAGCTTGGGCATTGGCCACGCAGTGCTCGCATTGAGCCTGGGCGGCGTTGACGGCGACAAGAGAGAATATGGCGGTAGCGATGAACGTTTTCATAGTCGTGAATAGTATTGGGATTGAAAGTCGTTATTGGGCCCTGGGCGATCCCGAACGACGGGTGTTTTGATTTAGGGCAAGGATTTACGGAATCTTGAGATCTCCTTGTAATTGTGGAAACGGGGGTAACTGGCTGCTAATTGCAGAGAGTAGGCGAATTTTGGACGATGAGGTCGGTATATTAGTTACTTGCCATCCCAGTGCTCGAAGGTCTTCTGCAGCGTCCAGGCAGGGAAATTGTCGCCGTCTCCCACAGGGCCATCGCCCGCGAGGAATGCTTCGATTCGAGGTCGGGCGGGTAGAGCGAGCGTGTCCAGGTGATCGAGAGCATTGGCCGCTTGCAGAGAGATGTAGGGTTTCGGGTGATGAAGCGCGGCGATAAGGGTGTCTAAGGATCGCTGCGAATCGCCGAGTCGGCATAACGTTTCCGCTGCGACTATCTGCACGCTGTAGGAGGTATCTCGCATCGCCTTCTGGAGAGCGGGGCGAAGTCGCTTGGGATCGGTTTCATCGTGCGAGGCAAGGATGCCGAGAGCGGCCCAATAGCGGGTAGCGGGATGGGGCGCCGTGAGACGACGCAATTGAGCTCCGAGATGCTGGGGGCCATCGCCGACCCATTCTGCTGTTTCGCGAATTGTATCGAGCGGATAGCGATCGGCGCTTTCTCGAGCGATGGTATGTCGAGAGCGGAGGTCGCCTTGCGATTCGATTCGCGACCACTCGGACTCCGGCATAAAACCGAGGTCGAGGATTTCGTCCTGCCAATCGCGAAGCGCCCTACGCAGCTCCTCGAGCTTGGCAGCGTGAGCGGGGTCCTCTGCGAGGTCGTTCAATTCGTAGGGATCGGATTCGAGATCGAATAGCTGCTCGCGTGGACGCTCCCGAGCCATGTAGATTGCGGCGTCCCCGCTCAGCTCCCCTGTATTCGCCATCTGATGCCAGATCAGGTAGCTAGGCTGCGTACTCGGGTATTGACGCGTCTGGTGATGAAACCAGGGGAGGTGCGGCAGGTAATTGCGAATGTACTTGTAGCGTCCATCAGTGACTGCGCGGATCAAATCGACGCGCTCGTCCATGCGGTCCCGATATGCGAAGGCGTAGGGCTTGGCGGGGGGGACGGAATTGCCGAGGAAGGGGACGCCTTGCATGTTGTCTGGGATGTCGATCTGACAGAGCTCCATGGCTGTGGGCGCGAAGTCCACGAAGCTGACAAGTCGGTCGATCGTCGATCCGGGTTCAGCGGGCGAGAGCGCTTGGAAGCGCTCGGGCATGCGAACAATGAAGGGCACGCGAAGGGAGGTTTCGAAGCACCAGCCCTTGGTGCGAGGCATGCCGCGACCGTGATCGGAGTAGAGGAAGACAATGGTGTCCTCGGCAAGCCCGTCGGCTTCGAGTTGATCTAGTATCTCGCCTACAAGTAGGTCGGCATAACTGAGATTGTCGTAGTAACGGGCAATGTCGGCTCGGAATGCAGGCGTGTCGGGATAAAAGGGAGGAACGGGAGCTTGATCGGGATCGTGTCGGTGAGCCGGGGCGAGCGCCTCGTAGCGGCGTTTCCATTTCTCCTCGCCGCGCCAGTAAATTTGCGAACTGTGCGTATCCGTAATGTTGATGACGGTGAAGAAGGGCTGCCCGCCAGAGCGGCCGTTCCAACCGTGTTGGCGCCAGTTCGCATCCATGGAATCCCAGGTTTCGGACGGAGCTTCCCAGTTGTAGTCGGTTTTCGTGTGATTGGAGCAATAGTAGCCGGCTTCGCGAAAGTACTGCGAGTAGGCTTTGATG
Source organism: Candidatus Pelagisphaera sp. (assembly GCA_965655705.1). GTDB lineage: Bacteria > Verrucomicrobiota > Verrucomicrobiia > Opitutales > Opitutaceae > Pelagisphaera. The sequence goes on along the minus strand of CBFHHM010000002.1, from coordinate 222,379 downwards.
GACTCGGGCAGCGTGACGCGGGAACGCATGTTTTGAGCGCTCGTAGAGGGCGGATACATGCCAGTGATGAGCGTGGCGCGAGCGACGGCGCACATACCCGCATTGGCCCAGCAGCGCGAGTAACGCAGGCCCTGCGTGGCCAAGGCGTCGATGCGCGGAGTGTTCGCGTAGTCATTTCCGTAGCAACCGAGATCGGCGCTAACGTCTTCCAAGGTGATCCAAAGAATATTGGGGCGTGAGGAGGTTGCGTTCGCGGCTATTGAAGCAGTCAGGGCGAGGAGGGTAATGAGTAGGCGCATGGTCGAAATGTGGAATGATAAATGTTGAATGCCCACTACCGGAGCGAGATGACAGAGTGGTTAATCGTGAAGGGCTTGGGATATGGCTACCCAGAGGGGTATGGAAACAATGCATACTACGTAGCACATGACGATGATCGTGCCGACGCGTTCCGAATTGTCGCTGTAGCTCTTGCTTTGCAGGATAAGGGAAGTAGCGGGGGCAGAGGCGGCTTGTAGGGTGAAGAGCAGGACCAGTGTCGAATCGGAACGAATCGTAGGGATGAGGCCGATGAGGAAGACGACAGCGGCTGGGATTAGGAAGAGCTTATTCAGGATGACCGCTGCTCCGGATTTCAAGTGGCGGCGAAAATTGAGATTCAAGCTACCGAGAGCGGCGCCCAGGGCGAAGGTTGCGATGGGGACGGCTCCGTCGCCGAGAAAGGTGGCCGTCTCGACGACGACGCCGGGGACGACGTTTCGCAGTCCGGTGACGACGAGAAAGAGAGCGATGATATTGGCGTACAAAGGGGGGCTGAGGAGGCGTTGGAGCTTAAAAGGCTCCCCGGTCTCAGGCTGGCGCAGGTAGTGCTTGCCGATGAGCCAGAGGAGTGGGTTGTGAGCAAGAATGATCAAAAAGCAAAAGAGAGCGAATTGGTCGAAGTCCTCCTCAGGTAGAATCATCTTGCCGAGAGGGAGGATCAGGTAGCCGGCGTTCTGGAGAAAGGAAAGTGGGATTAGCTCGCGGCGGGCTTCGCCGGCTTTGAAGAACAAAAGCTGGGCCAGGGACCAGCCCAGGAGCATTAGAGTCGCAGCCGAGAGCGGCAGCAGCCACCAACCGGGGAATTCGGAAGGCTGGAATCGCCCCACGATGTTGGAGAAAATCAGGCAGGGCAGGAAGACGTTGATGACCGAGTCCGAGATCAGTTTGACTCCGTCGCGTGGAATGATGCCCCGACGCACCAACCAGCCTGCAAAGAGGATAACGAGTCCGATTTGCGAGACGGCCTGAAAGACGGTGACGAAGTTCTGGAGGAGAGGAGACAAGGAAATGTGGAATGTGGAATGT
>CBFHHM010000002.1:25801-220936 GCA_965655705.1 Candidatus Pelagisphaera sp. | reverse complement strand
ACCCAGGATGGCGTGGAGCATCTTGGCGATGCGACCCTTTTCGCGACCGGTCATAGCGCCCGCGACATCTATCGCCTCCTTCGCGACGAAGGCGTTCGTTTGGAGCAAAAGCCGTTTGCGGTGGGCGTACGGATCGAACACCCGCAACCTCTGATCGACAGTATCCAATATTCCTATAAGCGGAGCGGTACGCGCCACCCAATGCTGCCAGCTGCTAGCTACAGCCTGGCAACGAAGATAGACGACCGCGGCGTGCATTCGTTTTGCATGTGTCCGGGCGGATTTATCGTGCCGTCGGCGACGGAAAACGACGAAGTCGTAGTCAATGGAATGTCACTGGCCCGTCGCGACTCGCCTTTCGCCAACAGCGGCTTCGTCGTAAGCGTGGAGCCGGAAGATACGGAATCGTATCAAGCCGAGCATGGCGTCCTCGCAGGGGTCGCCTTCCAAAAGGAATTGGAGCGAATTGCGTGCCGATCCGGTGGTGGCCATCAAAAGGCGCCTTCGCAACGTATGCGCGACTTTTTGAAGGAGCGCATTTCGCAAGATTTGCCGGATACAAGCTACTTCCCTGGTTTGACCCCCGCCCCGATACATGAATTACTGCCTAAAGGGATTGCGACCCGTATCCAAAAAGGCCTGCGCCAATTCGGGAAGTCGATGAATGGTTACGTGACGCAAGAGGCGAATCTGGTTGGTTTCGAAACCCGCACGAGCTCGCCGGTACGCATTCCCCGAGACTCGGAGAGCCTCGAGCATCCCGAGCTTAAAGGTCTCTTCCCATGTGGAGAGGGCGCGGGCTTCGCGGGAGGAATCGTCTCCGCAGCCTTGGACGGTCTCAGGTGCGCCGAAGCAGCTGCCGAAAACGTACCCGCCACTTAGACCGAGACATTCGTCCCTCGATATCTCTGTCTAGGTTCTGCCAAAAAATTCATCAACGTTGATGAATTTTTTGGCAATAGCGGTATTGGGGGCGTTATTGGCTCTTGATGGGGAGCGGGATTCCTGGGAAGTCGAGCGATTGATCTACGATTTGGATACAGCCGAGGGGCCGGTTTGGACCTCTGATGGGAAGCTGCAGTTTACGGAGATTTTCGCCCATGCGGTTCATGAACATACCGTGGAGACTGGAGACCTGCGGACGATACGAGCGGAATCCGGTGGATCGAATGGAATGGCGGTCGACGGACGTGGACGATTGCTGATGTGCGAGATGCTAGGTGGCAGAGTGAATCGAATGACAGCGGATGGAGCGCTGGACGTTCTTTGGGAAGCGGACGGTTCTGGCAGAGGGGGACCGAATGACGTGGTTGTCAGCGCGCTGGGCAACGCTTACTTTACGATGCCACGGGAAGGGCGCGTGTATCGAGTGGCCCCGGATGATGAATTGGCTGTACTTATCGAAGGGCTTCCAGGCATCAATGGAGTCATGCTATCGCGGAATGCGGGGACTTTGTATGTGACGGAGTATCGAAATCGAAGAGTCCGTTCTTTTTCCTTAGACGATGAAGAGGGTATCGTTGGCGATGGTGAGTTGTTTGCCGAAATTCGAACTGAAGGTGCGGAACATGGGGCGGATGGCATGGCGGTTGACGATCAAGATCGAATCTATGTGAGCTGCCTTGGCGGTATTTGGATCTTCGACGCGGATGGCAATCTGGTCGGGAAAATCGAGATGCTTGGGGAAAAGGTGACCAATTGCGCGTTAGCCGGGCAAGATTACGATACGCTTTACGTAACGACCCAACAAGGTTTGTTTCGGGCGACGATAGAGTAGCTAGGAGACTCCTGCGGAATAGATCCCTATCAAGTTAATTCAGTGGCTCCAGACGGGTTGTGGGCCAAAACGATGCCATCGCTTGGCTGCGAAGTCGATAGGACGAGATTGGGAATTAAGCGTGGCTCCGTTTGAAAACAGGCTGACCCGGTGTGGATTCCTTTTTGTCGTAGCGGTAGCCGTCTTCGGAAAAGTCTTTCAGCGGCTCAGGCGTATCCACCTTGCCCTGAACGATCCAGCGCGCCATGAGGCCGCGAGCTCGTTTGGCATAGAAGCTCATCACCTTGAACGTCTTTCCATCGTTAGAGTCGAGAAAGCGCGGGGCGATGACTTCAGCTTCAAGCTTCTTGGCTTTGACGGATTTGAAATATTCGTCGGAGGCGAGGTTGACAAGGGTCTGGCTGCCGTCGGCCTTGAGTTCCTTGTTTAGGCTCTTGGTTTGAGTCTCGCCCCAGAAGGCATAAAGGGATCGGCCTTGTTCGTTGACAAGAGAGGTTCCCATCTCGAGGCGGTGAGGAGCGATGAGGTCGAGGGGTCTAAGGATGCCGTAGAGACCGGATAGTATACGGATATGAGCTTGGGCGAACGATCTGTCCTTGGCGTTCAATGACGTGAAATCTAGGCCCTGATAGACGTCGCCTTTGAAGGCGTAGCCCGCCTGTCTAGCGGTCGGTCCCAGTTTGGCCGGCGCTTTCCATTTGCGGTAGCGTTCGACGTTGAGTTCAGCCAGCGGTTCGCTCAGCGACATAAGGGACTGAAGGTCGTCGACCGACTTTTCCTTAAGCAACCCAATTAGCGCGCGGGATTGGCCCAGGTGTTGAGGCCGCGTGAATTTCGAGCAGGCGGTATTGGATTCGAAGTCGAGCGTTTTAGCGGGCGATAGAAGGACTAGCATTTGAAGGGTGAACGTTGAGCAATGACGAAGCGTTAGATAGGATGGGGGCGCAATGATAAACGGCGATCGAGGCGTTTCAATGGTTAGGTTTCATTGGGGGAAAGACGGACGGCGATGATGCAGACGTCGTCGGAGAGTTCCCGAGCTCCGGCAACTTCCTTGAGGTCTTCGGAGATGGCTCGGAGTTGCTCTGGAAGCTCGTCGCTCTCATGATCGAGTACGGCTTCCTCGAGATTTTCGACGCCCCATTCTTCGCCACTCTGCGTTTTCTGTTCGATGATACCGTCAGTGAAGAAAAGAATTTCGGTCATTTCCTTCAGATCGAGCTGATTGCTTTGAAACGTTTCGTCTTCGATTAGTCCAAGGGCAGGACCGATGGAGTCGATGGGACACAACTCGTAATGGGCGCCGGTCTTATCTTGAACGCGCCAGATCGGGGCGGGGTGACCAGCGTTGGAGATCCGAATTTCCCCCGAGTCGAGATTGATGACGGTGTAGAGAGCGGTGACGAACCGAGGGAATTCCTGGTCTTCCGCAAGCTCGGTTAGGTTGTCGTTGAGGTGCTTGAGCACTTTCTCGGGCTCGGTGAGCAAAACGGGTGTTTCGAGCATGAGCCCGCGGATGAGCATGGTGACGAGGGCGGCTTTTATACCGTGTCCCATCACATCGCAAACGAGGATGCCGAGTTGGTTTTGGCCGATGGGGAGGAGATAGAAAAAATCGCCGGCCAAGTGGTGGCTGGGAGAGTAGAGGTAACTGGCTTCGAGTTGCCAGTTCTGACCTTGGCGGGCGTACCTGGACTTGTTGTCGAAACCCATAGACATGAGCTGCTCTTGGAGTTGCCGAGCGACGAATAGTTCGGCTTCGAATTGCTCGTTTTTATTGGCCAACTCCTTGCCAGCGGCTTGGGCCCTTTCCTCGGCTAGCTTCTGCTCGGTAATGTCGTGCGTCATGCCGACAATGCCTTCCGTTTTACCATCGGGACCTATGAGCGGCACCTTGGAGTTGAGTACCCATCGCTCCTTGCCGAGTAGGCTTTTGTTGAATTCGAGTTCGTTGTAGACGGGTTGACCGGTACGAATGATTTCGCGGTCGGTCGCTTCTATGCTTCGAGCCTGATCGTTATCGCGTATTTCGCTCAACTTTTTGCCCACGACTTCTTCGCTTGTTTCCAGATCGAAGGCGCGGCGATACTCCTCGTTGATCATGACGAAGCGATCCTCGATGTCGCGCACGAAGATGCGGCAGGGCAGAATCGTGACGATGGCTTGGAGCAGGTTTCGTTGGCGTTCCAATTCGATCTCGGCGCGTTTGCGGTCGGTGATGTCGCGGGAAAGCCCGAAGGTGCCGCAGATCTTTCCCTTGTCGTCGTAAAGGGGCAGTTTGGTCGTAAGGACCCATTTCTCGCTGCCGTCGGCCTGAATATCGCGCTCTTCGCGAAAGTACCAGCCCTCGCCGGAATTGAGGATTTCCTGTTCCGCTTCGAATTTGACTGTGGCGTAGGCCTCCTTAAAATAGTTGAAGTCGCTCTTGCCAATCGCTTCATCGGGATGCTGGAGCCCGAAGAAGTGGGCGAGCGAGTGGTTGATCGACGTGAAACGGCTTTGCAGGTCTTTAAAGAAAACGTGATCGGGCAGGGACTCCATGAGCTGCCAGAAGAGAAGGGAGCTCTGATGATCGCTTTTCAGATCGCGCTTTCCAGCTTCGTAGGCGGCTTCCAGGGCCTCCTGCAAATCGGCGTTCGAGATCGGCGAAGGAGGAGCGTCGTAGTCGCTCAAGTCGATATCGAGCGTGTTTTTGGCAAGAGTTCGAATTGCGGAAGATCGCTCCCCTGATGATGACATGGTTAAGGAATCTAACGATGCGGCGCCCTTAGCCAAGCTAGGATTTGCTGAATTGATGGGATAGGGGCCTTCGGGCCGCTCATTAATCGAATTGTCAGCGTCGGTCGAATGCGCATTGGTTCGCTGGGTGGACGAAATGGCAAAAGCCCAGGAGCTGCCTTGGAGCAAAGGAGTCCGCTTGGCGGCATGCGATTCCTTCGGTTTGGTCGCGGTGGATAAGCCTGTGGGCGTTTTGTCGCATCCGAATCGACGGGGAGAGAAGGGAAAGGCTTTGTTGCGACTCGATTACGATGCGGAATTGCAGGCGTATGTTGGCGAAGGGCGCGATCCGGTCTTTTTGTTGAATCGGCTTGATTCGGCGACTTCGGGATTGCTGCTCTTGACGGCGCGCCCATGGGTACGGGATCCGGTCTTGGAAGCCTTCGAGCGCAAGCAGGTGACGAAGCGCTATGCGGCGTTGGTTTTTGGGTTCGTTCGGAAGGGCTCTCCCATTTGGAAGGACCGTCTGAGCGTCGATCGCAAGGGAGGGGGCCTGCGCGCTGCCACGGGGGGCGGATTGAGCGCAGAGACGCGATTGCTGGGAGCGAAGGCGATTCCGGGATTGCCGGCGATGAGTATGCTCGAACTGCAGCCGATTACGGGTCGGACGCATCAGCTGCGAATACAGTGCGCCAAGCGAGGCTTGCCGATTGTCGGGGATCGTACCTATGGCGACTTTCGCAAGAACAAGGCGATTGCCTCGGCAAAGGGTATCAAGCGATTGTGTCTCCACTGCGTGGGGACTGAAATGGTATACTCGATCGATGGGAAGCGGAGTCGCTTCAAGGCGCAGTCCCCGCACCCGTTTTGAGCGCTTTCTGTCTGAGTCGGTTTCGATCAGCGTTTTTCGAGAGGAACCTACCCATTGCTTGGCAGGTTCGCTGAACGGCGCTTTGAGACCTTGCCTTTTTCGCGAGGGCGTTTTCGATGGATCGTATTCCCTTACCCTTGATATGAAAAACGCGTTTTCCATAACAACCGCGCTTGGTCTCTTCGGAGCTGGGCTTCTAGCCATGGTTTTCACAGCGTGCTCTTCGGGGCCTGCTTCCGAAACGGTAAGTGTCATGCTTTTGACAGGCCAAAGCAGCAAGTACCACGATTGGAAGCTGAGCAGCGCTCTGGTCCAGAAGCATTTGGAGGCGGTGGACCATTTCGAAGTGACTAAGGTGATTTCGCCGCCGCAGGGTTCGGATATGTCCGGTTTTCAGCCCAGTTTTGCTGGCTTCGACGTAATCGTCTTGGACTATGAAGGCGATGCCTGGCCGGAGTCGACCAAGCGAGCGTTCGAGAACTTCGTCAAAGAAGGCGGGGGATTGGTAAGCGTGCATGCAACCGATAACGCCTTCGCGGATTGGAACGCCTTTAACGAGATGATTGGAGTCGGAGGTTGGGGCGGCCGCGGGGATGATTTTGGCCCCAAGATTCACTGGTTCGAGGGGGATCTAGCGCTTTTGAATACACCGGGTTCGGCCATGCACCCGCCCAAGCACGATTTCGAAGTGGTGACCCGCGATCCGGATCATCCAGTGATGCGTGGATTGCCAAAGCGCTGGATGCACGCGAATGACGAGATCTATAGCCGGCTTCGCGGTCCGGCAATCAATGTGACCATACTTGCGACGGCCCAGGCGGATATGAGCCTAGTCGATCGAGGGACGCCGAATCACGAGCCCATGCTGATGGACATTCGGTACGGCAAAGGGCGCGTCTTTCATACGACGTTAGGCCATTGCAACCAGAACGACGATATGAATGTACTGTCGCTTAACAGTGTAGGCTTCATCGTTACGTTGCAGCGTGGAACGGAATGGGCAGCGACGGGCGAGGTGACGCAAGCGGTTCCCAACGATTTCCCCGGACCGGAGGCGGTCTCGATACGAAATTAGGCTTCCCTGCTTGACCCGCAAGCGATGCGTCTCAAGCGGGTTCTTTAGAGCGGACGGGTTCCTTCTGTTAAAATTACAAGGTTGTAGTTTTAAAGGTTAGGCTCTGGAAGGAGAGGGGCGCAGGTTGACTTGGGGGGATGGCGAGATGGGTGTTGCGTTTGAAGGGTTGAGGGGAAAGATGCCTGTCCCATGAAAGACCAGCTAAAGCAACTTCACCAAAAAGCTCGCTTGGAACGCAATGCGATGGCCACCCAAGCGTACGGCGCTGCCTTGGCGGCGATCCAAGAAGGCGAAGTGCGGGCGAATCAGGATTTCGACGAAGCGAAGTCTTTATCGGTGGTGGAAAAGGAAGCGGGCAAGTTCAAGGAATCGGCAGAGGCGTTCGAGAAAGCGGGTCGCGAAGAGCAGGGCGCTGAGAATAGAGCGTGCGAGGAGCTCTTGACCGCGTTGCTGCCGGCTAAGCTGGATGCGTCGGAATATCCGAAACTCGTCTCGCAAGCGATTACGGAAACGGGAGCCAGTTCGATGAAGGATATGGGGCAAGTTATGGCTTCGCTCAAGAAGGCTCATGGTTCGGCATTGGATATGCGCATCGCTTCGGCGGCAGTTAAGGACGCTTTGGCCTAGGTCCATTATCTGCAGGAATTACCGCTGCGCAGCGGCAAACGCTTGGGAGGTTTGCGTAGTACCGCTCGTCTAAGCGAATCTTGGCGAGCACTGGATGCGCGTTTCGCGTGGAGGTCCGGGGCGCGTTCCCTTCGAATGGGATGGTTGCGGAAAGGTTTGGCTACGTGATATAGGGGATTCTCGTTCGATTCATAGGCCGGTGGAGAAGCGAAGGCCATTTTTTGCATGACTTTCAGGAGGGATGCCATATGGGTTTCGCCTCTTGAACAATGGGACCGCTTCCAAGAAAACGAGCTTCGCTCCATACCCACGGTTGCCGGCTGAATCAGTCGGAAACGCTGTTGATCGAACAGCGACTGCAAGACGAGGGCTATGACATTGTCCCGTTCGGGGAGTCCGCGGACTTGGGAATCATCAATACCTGTACGGTGACCAATTTGGCCGACGCTAAGTGTCGCCAGACCATTCGCCAATTCGTTCGCAGGAATCCGGACGCCTACACGGCGGTGGTCGGCTGCTACTCTCAGATGGGGTCGAAAGAGATCGCCGATATAGGTGGGGTCGATTTGATTATCGGCAACCAGGAAAAGATGAGCGTGGTCGACTTTATTGGCCAAGAGAAAAACGAGAAACCCGTGATCATCCGCGATCGGATCAGCCAGGAAGACTTTTCGATTAATTTCTTTGGCGACCTCCCCTTCAATCAGCGCGCGAACTTGAAGATTCAGGATGGCTGCAGCTTCATCTGCAGCTTTTGCATTATTCCTTTCGCTCGGGGCGCTTCGCGCTCGCGGGACTACGGAAATATTCTCGAAGAGGCGCGCGCGAAAGCGGCTCAGGGAGTTCGCGAAATCGTGATTACGGGGGTGAATATAGGGACCTATCGAACGGAGGATGCGGACCTTTTGAGAGCGCTGGATGGGTTGAATGCGATCGAAGGAATCGACCGAATCCGCATAAGCAGCATCGAGCCGACGACGATTCCCGTAGAATTGTTCGATTTGATGAACGATCCGGGTCATGCCTTGCTACCGTTCTTCCATATCCCTCTGCAGGCGGGGAGCGATAAAGTGTTGAGGGAAATGCGCCGTAAGTATTCGATATCCGAGTACTTGGATTTCTTGAATTTGGCGCATGATCGCGTCGAGAACGTCTACATCGGAACGGATATAATGGTGGGATTTTCAGGCGAGACGGAAGCGGAATTCCAGGAGACCTGTCGCGTTTTTCTAGAAAACCCGTTCGACTTTTGCCATGTCTTTTCGTTTTCCGAGCGGGAAGGAACGGCCGCGGCAAAGCGCAAGGACCAGGTGCCGATCGAAGAACGGCAACGACGTAGCGCCCACCTGAGAAGGCTGTCCGCTAAAAAGCGATACGATTTCTATGAAGCGCACTTAGGTCAAACGATGCGCGTCTTGTTCGAAAACCCAAAGCCGGACTGCTGGCCGTCCTATACCGACAACTACATTCGGGTAATCGTTCCGAGGGATGCGATGGGCGTAGAGGATCTGGCGAATCGTTGCGCAGAGGTGCGACTCGATCGATTAGCAGCGGATTTCGTCGAGGGTGAAATCGTGAGGATGTTGGATTGAAGCGCGACGTATCAGTCAGATGAAATCCGCTTTGCGATCTACCGCAGTTCAGGAGAGCGAACGCGGCAGATGCTACGGGTCACTGGAAAACGCTCAATCGAACTCGCCCTTGTTTTCCAGAATCTCGACCTCGTAGCCGTCGGGATCGGTGATGAAGGCCATTTTAGAGCCGCCCGAGGTGAACTTCGTTTTCCAGTCGCCTGGCCAGACCTCTTCGCCGTTGTCCTCGAGCATTTGGCAGTATTCGACGATGTCGTCTACTCCGAGGCAGGTATGCATGAGGTCTTCGGGAACTTCTACCAGGTAGTCGGGCGAATAGGTTAGCTCGAGGGTATGGGCGTTTCCGGGCAGTTCGAGATGGACGATCTGGTTGCCGGCCGGGCTCTTGTCATTGCGTTTAAGCACAGTGAAGCCGCAGTTCTTGCAGTACCAATCGATTGACTTTTCCAGGTCGCTTACGCGAATGCGCGTGTGGAGAAATTTGATCATAGTAGCGAGTTAAGCGAAGCCAGAGGATATGCCAAGCGCGGATAGAGGCGCGGCTCGGGTTTTGCGTTCCCCCCGATATGGGAATCGTTTTCGATGTAACTGAAGTATCTTTAGGACAGTTGGTTAGGGTATGGTACTGGGATAATCGATTTCGAAGAAACAAGCGCCCGCCTGTTAATGGCCGCTCTATCGTTACTGGAGGAGAAGCGGAGAAGGGACAAAGGGGAATTAGAGGCGAACGGGGAGATTCGCTATGGCGAGGTGGCGTTTGGCTTGTTCGATCGTGTAGGTGCCGAAGTGGAAGATGCTGGCGGCGAGAACAGCGCTGGCGTTCCCTCTTTCCAGAACATCTACCATATGATCGAGGGTTCCAGCGCCGCCGGATGCAATGACGGGAACTTCGACTGCTTCCGAAATGCGGCGGGTAAGCTCGCAGTCGTACCCCGCTAGGGTGCCGTCGGCATCCATACTAGTCAGGAGGATTTCGCCAGCGCCTAGGGACACGCCTTTCTTGGCCCATTCGATGGCGTCGAGAGGAGTGGGATTGCGTCCTCCGTGAGTGAATACGCGCCAGCTGTCGCCATCGCGCTTAGCGTCGATGGCCAGTACGATGCATTGATTGCCGAACTTGCGGGCGGATTCGGAAATGAGATTGGGGTCGTTGATGGCGGCGGTGTTGAGGCTCACTTTGTCCGCTCCGCTGTGCAGCATCTTGCGAATATCTTCTACGTTGCGGAGGCCGCCGCCAACGGTTAGGGGCATAAAGCATTCGGAAGCGGTGGCTTCGACCACTTCGCGCATGATGTTCCGCTCGTCGCTGGAAGCCGTGATGTCGAGGAAGACGAGTTCATCGGCCCCTTGTTCGTCGTAGGCCTTTGCGCAAGCGACCGGATCTCCGGCATCGCGCAGCTCCTTGAACTTGACGCCTTTAACGACGCGCCCGGCATGTACGTCCAGGCAGGGGATGATTCGCTTAGCGAGCATGGCGAGTGGTGGCTAGGCGCGTTAGGCAGCTTTCGAATCGAGTCTAGTCGCAATCGCTTCGCGCGTTTCAGCTCCTAGTACGAAAATAGGCTAGGCGGTCTCGCCGACTGCGATGATATCCGGATCGAATGATACGGTCAGGCGATAGGTCTGGCCGGGACGCATAATCAGCGGGTGATCGCGTTCCAAAGTCTGTAGATAGTGAAGGTTTCCGTAGTTGCCGCGATAGGTGCTATCGTTGGTAACGACCTCGGTATCCTTCCAGGTGCCTTGAAAGTCGTCTTTCTCCACTTGGCAGCGCAAGCCTTCTTGGCCGAGCATGGGAGTGGAGTCCACTCGGTAGCGGGAGTGTGGGGCGCCGATCGCGAGCATGTAGCGGAAGCGCTCCAAAGTGACCTGGTTCTTGACGGTATAGAGGAACTCGCTGGTGATTTTGTTTCCAGCAAAGGTCCAGCTAACCTTGCAGGAGCCAATGTCGGAAACGGTCTTTTCCTTAGCGCTGATAAGGTCCGGTTGCTCGTAGCGGAAATAGAAGGAACGCTTGAATCCCAGTCCGGTCGTGCACTTCTTGCCGTAGAAGGCGGGAATGTACTGTTCGCCGTTGAAGGTCAGCTCCGGCATCATGATCGGCAGGTATTCGTTGTTGGGCCAATCGAATATGCCAGGAGAGTGAGGGAAGGGGAGGCAGTCGGCTGTGGGAACGCCGCCGCAAGAAACGAGCGGCATTTGGATTTGCAGACCGGAGTCCACGTTGCGGTAGAGGAGAAGCCCCTGTTCCTTCTTGTTCGCCTTGTCGAAAATCACGAAACGGCAGCCGGATTTGAATGGCTCCGGAGCGGAGGTGGCCGGCGCCGTGATATCTTTCGATAGTCGAGCCCACTGGCTGAGGTAGCGAGCGCCGTCGAAATTCGAGAGGCGTGTGGTGTGATTGGTCAGGGCGGTGCGCTCTTCATCGCGTACGACGAGGTAGCCGTGCTCCTGATCCAAGTAAGTGACGTAGAAAAAGTAGAAGAGGCGGCGCAGCAAATCGAAGTATTTGGATTGCCGATCCTCGGGCACCCAGCCATCGCGAAAGCCTTGCAGCAGGAGACTGATCAAATGCATTTGGCCGTAGGCGCCTGCGTTTTTGGAGAAGGCCCAGCCGAGACCGTCTTCGCGAACGAGGTCGGGCAGTAGCTTGATGTACTTTTCCGCATAGGTGCGGAGGCTGGGAAGCTTGCGTTCGCGCAGACCGGGATTGGAGTGCAGCTGTAGGGCCTGGCGAGTGAAGACGAAGGCCATGACTCCATATAGCGAGAAGGAACCGCCGATTCCATCGCCGACGTCATCAAAGTAGCCATTGGAGCTGGTTTCTTCGATGCGAGACAGGAAGCGTTCGATGAGGCGACCGGTCTCGTCTTTCTTGGAAAGTCCGAGGCTGAAACGGCATACGGCCTTGGCGATGTTGAAGGTCTGCCAGTGGTTGTCGTAGTCGCTGCGATTGAGGAGAAGCTTGTCGAGTCGCTCGCGGGTCTCGTCGACGAGACGTTCCCATACGGGGTTGCGTTCTTTGGATGGGCCGAATGAAAGAAGAGCCAACGCGGCGTAGGCCAGGCCGTTTTCTTGTGGCGGATCGCGGAAGACTTGAGCGGTGATGCAGCGGGCTGCCAAATCGACGAGGTCCTTGCCGTCCAGTTCCGATTCTCCTGTGGCGCGGTAGAATTCGCCGATGGCGAGAGCTGCGTGGCCTGGTTCGTCTAGCCGAGGCGCTTCGCCTTCAACCGGCGTAATTGTTCCATCCTGGCTGATGGAATCCAAATTGTGGCTGAGCATGGAGCGAGCCATGTCGAGACACTGTTCTGAGAAACTTTCCATATAAGGTCCGGTTAAGGAGGGCTAGCCACTAGCGGCCAGAAGAGAAACAGTCTTTTCTGCCAGCAGTTTTCCGTTGTTCAAGCTGTAATGGGGCTGAATTCGATGTTTTTTCCCAGTTTCCAGAGATGGAGGGCGGAACGGGCTAGTCTCGGGACCAATCGGAGCGTTGAACTGTCTTGGAGTCGGGCGCTGCTCCGCGGCGGGTTGGGTCGAAAATCCTAACCGTTCGTCGTTCCAGTGAAACGGAATGAGAGGAAGACGGAGAGGAAGGATAGGAAAGAATGCTAGCGATTGATCAGGTCGAGAAGGTCTTGGTTGCTATCTGTCTTGGAGAGACGGGTCAGCATCGTCTCTGTGGCGTCCTCGGTCTTTTGCTGGACTAGGGCGCGCCGGAAAAAGTGGATCCCGTCGAGAACCTCTTCCGGGATGAGCAACTCTTCGCGTCGGGTGCCGGAAGAGGCGATATTCATCGCTGGGTAGAGGCGCATTTCCGCCACTTTTCGGTCGAGCACCATTTCCATATTGCCCGTTCCCTTGAATTCCTGGAAAATCATGTCGTCCATGCGGCTGCCGGTTTCGATAAGAGCGGACGCCACGATGGTGAGGCTACCTTCTTCTTCCGTGTTGCGGGCGGCGGCAAAAAGCTGACGCGGTTTTTCGAGGGCGCGAATGTCGAGACCGCCAGACATGGTGCGTCCCGATTTCTTGGCGGAGTTGTGGGCCCGAGCGAGGCGAGTGATGGAATCCATGAGGATAACCACGTCCTTGCCGGTTTCGACAAGGCGTTTGGCCCGCTCGATACAGAGATCGGCGATGCGAATATGGCTGGGCAAGTCTTCGTCATTGGAAGAGGCCCAGACTTCGCCTTCGATGTTGCGCCGAAAATCGGTGACCTCCTCCGGTCTCTCATCGACGAGCAAGATCATCAGTTGGATATCCTTGTGATTGGCCGCGACGCCTTGAGCGATATGCGTCAGAAGAGTGGTTTTGCCGGTCCGAGGAGGGGCGACGATTAGGCCGCGCGTGCCTTTGCCCAACGGGCAGAATAGGTCCATGGCTCGGGTCGTCAGTCTTTTGCGATCCGTTTCCAGCTTAATTTGCTCTTCCGGGGTGATGGTCGTGAGCTGGGTGAATTCCATTTTCTTGCGTCGCTCGTCAACGGAGAGACCGTCAACGGAATCGATGTATCTAACCTTTGGATTCTGAAAGCGAGGATCCACGGTTGCCTGAGCGACGATGTAGCTGCCGTTTTTCAGTTTGAAACGACGAATTAGTTCCTTGGGGATGAAGGGGTCCGTGGGGCGTTGACGCCCGTTCTTAGTGAGATCGAGAAGTTGCCCGGTCTTCTTTTTTGTGACTTCGAGAACGCCTTCGACCGTTACGGTCTGTTCTTGCTGCTGGTCTTTTTGTTCGGCCATACGAGGAAAATCAGTAAAGGAAAGTAAGTGGTTTCTATTGGAATTGTAATGAAATGCGGATACGCTTGAAACGAATTGCAGCCACAGGGTGGAGCCCACGATTGAGGATTGCAAAATTTGAAATCCGATCGTGGATCCGAGGCTTGACCCCCATATGCGATCTTGCTGGTATTCGGCTTTTGAACCCAACCCCTCCGTCAACTTTTAAACAATAAATCAAGGAAAGCTTGTGGCAAACAAGAGATCTTCAGTAACGCGAGGCGAGGGAAAGTTTCCGCCGTCTCAAGAATTTAGAAAACAGGCTGCCGTCCAAAGTCTGGCCGAATACAAGAGGCTTTACTCGGAATCCGTGAACAATCCAGAAAAGTTCTGGAATACTCAAGCAAAAGATTTGCTGCTGTGGCGCAAGCCGTGGAAGGAGACCCTTAAGTGGAAGGAGCCGCATGCGAAATGGTTCGTAGGCGGGAAGCTGAATGTGTGCGAAAACTGTGTCGATAGGCATTTGGGAACTGCTCGCGAAAACAAGGCGGCATTGGTTTTCGAGGGCGAGCCAGGAGATCAGAAGACTCTGACCTATAGGCAGTTGCACACTGAGATATGCAAATTTTCGAACGCCCTGGAGTCACTCGGAGTGGGCAAGGGCGATCGTGTGGCGATTTATATGCCGATGGTTGCGGAAGCGGTCGTCGCTATGTTGTCTTGCGCTCGAATCGGGGCGATTCACACGGTCATTTTCGGTGGTTTCAGTAGCGAATCGATCAAGGATCGAGTGAATGACTGTCAGGCGAAACTGGTGATCACGGCGGATGGCGGATGGCGTCGCGGGGGGATTGTCCCTCTCAAGAAGAACGTCAACGAGGCTTTGAAAGGCTGTCCCAGCGTCGAGCATACTATCGTGCTGAAGCGCGTGGGCAATCGCGTGAGCATGAAGAAGGATCGTGACCTTTGGTGGAGCGATGCGGTCGAGGGACAGAAGCATACGCACAAAGCCAAGGCCTTCGATTCGGAAACGCCGCTCTTCGTTCTCTACACGAGCGGGAGCACGGGAAAACCGAAGGGCGTGATGCACACTAGTGGCGGATATCTGCTAGGAACCACCATGACATCGAAATACGTATTCGATCTCAAGGAGAGCGATACGTACTGGTGCACCGCCGATATCGGCTGGATCACCGGCCATAGCTATGTCGTCTACGGTATCTTGAGCAATGGTGGCACGAATGTGATCTACGAAGGGGCCCCAAATTTTCCGGACGTGGATCGGTTCTGGTCGATCGTCGACCGGCACAAGGTTACGATTTTCTACACGGCTCCGACCGCTATACGGGCCTTTATGAAGTGGGGCGACGCACACATTAAGAAGCACGACTTGAGCTCGCTTCGCCTGCTCGGGTCGGTGGGCGAACCGATTAACCCGGAAGCGTGGAAGTGGTATCACAAAACGATCGGCGGCGGGCGTTGTCCAATCGTGGATACATGGTGGCAGACTGAAACGGGTGGTATTATGATCACTACGCTGCCTGGCGCGGCGGTATCGAAGCCGGGGTCGGCTGGACTGCCATTCTTTGGAGTAGTGCCGAAGGTTTTCAATGATGCGGGCGAAGAGGTTCGCAAGGGAACGAGCGGCAAATTGGTGTTGACGACTCCCTGGCCTTCGATGCTGCGCACGCTCTATGGGGACAACAAGCGCTATAAGGAAACCTATTGGAGCGAGTACAAAGGCGTCTACTTCTGCGGTGACGGTTGCAAGCAGGATAAGGACGGCTATTTCTGGATTGTCGGCCGTATCGATGACGTATTGAACGTGTCGGGACACCGCCTCGGCACTGCCGAAATCGAAAGCGCCTTGGTGAGTCATCATTCGGTAGCCGAGGCGGCCGTCGTCGGTCGTCCGCATGACATCAAGGGAAGCGCCATCGTGTGTTTCGTGACTCTCAAGGAAGGTCGGAAAGACGACGACAGGCTGAAGGCGATCTTGCGCTCTCACGTCGGAGGCGAAATCGGACCCTTTGCCAAACCGGACGAAATTCGATTCGCTTCGGCGCTCCCGAAAACGCGCAGCGGCAAAATCATGCGCCGACTGCTCAAGGACATCGCCGTAGGCAAGGAAATCAAGCAGGACACCACCACCTTGGAAGACTTGACGGTTGTAAAACAGTTGCAGGCCCAGGGGTAGCAGCGCGGCGGGAGCCGCGCTGAATGGGGAATGGGGAATGGGGAATTCAAGCCGGTTGAGCCTTGGATCGCAGGCCAGGCGGCGGCGCTCCCAACCGAGAACCTTCGTCGTTCAGCCTTTAAGGCTTCTTGCGTCGATCTTATTTCAGCGGGGTGCGCAGAGAATGGGAATGGTGATAGGAAGGGGAGGATGAAGCCTTGTCGTTTAAGTCGATTGGATTGCCGAGGGTTTACGGTTTTGGAGATTATCGCCTCGATTGCGGTAATCGTGATCCTCATGACGGCCCTCGCACTGGGATTGGGCGGGTTGATGCCCTTGTCGCAAAGCAAGCAGGCGCAGACGGACATTATTCGAATCCAGCAGTCCCTAGAACAGTATAGGAAGGCTTTTGGGGAATATCCGAAAAAAGTGCCCGTGGGAGGGGCGGATCCGGCGATGGAAACGATCTTGTTCAACGCCTTGGCCGGAACCTTGGCTCCCAATGGGAAGCTGGGGAATTTCCCGTCCTTGCTGGATCGAATGTCTTTGGATTTCCAGAATGGCAATTTTCCCGAGACGGGAAGTACTCCGGCTCTGGTGTCGAATGCGGTTGTGGATCCTTGGGGCAACCCGTATCGGTATCGCTTTGATCCGGACGATGCGAGTTGGGAGAATTTCAGCTATGTGCTTTTTTCAGCAGGAGCGGATGGAGCGTTTACGGATGTGACGGGCGCAGGACAGAAGAATGAAGGGGGAGCTTCGAATCAGGACAATGTCTATGCCGAGTGAGCGGAGATCCTATTGGGGAATGAACCTCGCGTCGGTGTCTCGCAGACGTGTAAGGCCGCGGCGTGGATTTACTCTTTTCGAACTCGTGGTGGCCTTATCGATAGTGGTTATTCTAGCGACATTGGGCATGATTGGCTATCAGTCGGCGACTCCGCCGGGAGCGGTCAGCGCTGCGCGGAACGAATTGCACGGATTGCTCCGCTTCTCTCGCCAGCAAGCGATTCTGCGGGGCAGCAACGCAATGCTCATCATCAACTACAACGAGAGCGATCCAGAGAAATTTCTCCGGTACGCGGGCGTTATTGTGGAGGATGGCTACAACTCGGCGAATTGGCAAGCGGCTCATTCGGGCGTTTACCTGCCCGAGGGCGTGTATTTCGTGCCGCAAATTGTAGATGGAGCGACGGATGGATTCGCATTCGAAGCGACGTGGCCGGCGGACGACGAACTGAAAAGCCAATACGATTGCACGAATGGGGCCTCTTCTCTGGCAATTGGCGGGGTTGAGTATCCGGTGAGACAGGACGTATCGCTCGACGCGGCTTTAGGGAACGAGCAAGATTGGATTGGCTTCCAATTCGGTCCGGACGGTCGAGTCGACAAGGTTGATTTCAGCGCTTGCTCGGGAGCGACAGGCAATCAGGACAAGCGCTTGGTTTTAGGCTTGGCAGGGTACGAAGGCGGAACGCGTCTGACCTTTGTCGATAGCGACAAAGCGATGGGGGTAGTCGTTCGCGTCAATGGCGTAAGCTACGCTGTGGATGATTTGAGTTCCTTATGAAAATCGAGCATCCATTTTCCGTTTTCAGAGGAGTTCGGGGCTTCAGTCTTCTCGAGGTGGTGCTCTCTCTGGCGGTATTCGCCATGATCGTCGTTCCGGCGATTGGATTGGTGGCTCTATCCTACCGGAATGCGGAAACGGATATGCAAGCCCCCAATGCCGTCGAGATCAAATCCTTGTTGGAACTGGAGTTGCGCGGCGCCACGATCGTCGATGGGGGCGATACCTACGATGTGTTCCATGAGAGCTTCTTGACGAGCGATGTTTCGTTCTACGCCAGTCAGAATTTGGACAGGATCGATCAAGATGGGGTCGGGATGATTAGCGAGGAGAAGTACTACCGGATTACCGTGACCAACCCTTCGAACTACACCTACGACGATCGGGATGCGTATCGGGTATTTCTCTTCAATATTATTTGGCCCGCATTCGTGCCAGACGGCGCGGGGGGATTCGTGGACAATGAGAACAATTTGGAAAGCCTGCAGCAGCTGATTTTGCCTGCCGTATTGAGCAAATGAATTCGCGTCGCCAAGGATTTACGCTTATCGAGTTGATTGCCGCGTTGAGTATTACCGTATTAATCGGCTACTTCTTCATATCGATCGGTGGAGACTTCGTGGATACCTGGGATCACGTAGGGGATTCAGTAGCTCGAGAAACGGAGGCTCGGTCGGCGTTGGATACGATTGCTCGAGATTTGGAGTCCGCCTTCTTTCGCGATGGCAGCGATATCATGTTCGCGGTGGATGGATTGAGCGACAATACGAATGCAGGAGCCAAGTGGGAGTCGGGAGCTGCCGAACGCCCGAGCGGTACGGGCTACGACCCAACGAATCACCAGTATGGCTGGGCAGGGTGTTGGGTGCGACTGATATCGGCCTCGCCTTCGCTTAATGCGGTGGGATATCAGATCATTCGGTCGACGATCAAGGATGGCGTGGGAACGCCTCGGTACATGCTCTACCGCAATGTCGTCTTGCACGAGAATTTGGTCGCGAATGCGGAGACCTCCATTGGCTACGACCTATCCGATTTAGCCTATACGTCGAATGGCGATGTCGTGACGCCTAGCCGTTCCAATATACTTGCGATGAATGTCGTCGATTTCGGGGTCCGCCTGTACATCTACGATGCGAGCGGAGGCGGCGATCCCAGTGGGGATGACGCTCCCGATGGACTGCGCTTGATCTTTCCGGCCGATGGATCCAGCGAGTTGGTATCAGATGTTTCGGGGATGTCTCATGCGGCGAGCACTTTCGCGGGAACGAATTACAGTCAACGCTACCCCGATGTCGTAGAAGTATTCGTACGCGTACTGAGTGAAGATGGAGCAGGCCAGCTTTCGGAGATCGAAGAAGCGGGCGACAATACGCGTTGGCAGGAGATCGTAGACAACCACTCTCGGCTCTACCGACGTTACGTGACGATCCGAGGAGAGGGAGGCGTATAGCATGAGCCTCGCCGGAATAAAATCGCTCCGGGATCGCAAGGGGTTTGCCTTGATCCTGGTTTTTTCACTGGCCACCTTGGTCTTGTTGCTAGGCTTGTCGCTGGTTTCGCTCACTCAAGTGGAAAGCGCTTCGAGTCGCTACGACCAAGGTATGCGTGTAGCGAGAGCGAACGCAAGATTGGCGCTGCAAATGGCTATTGGAGACCTGCAAGAGTTTGCGGGACCGGATCAGCGAATCACGGCGACGGCGGATGGCATGCGTACGGATGGAGCGAACCCAGTAGGAGCGAGTTTCAATGATGTGACTTCTCCGGCGACTAATGGCGTGTATCAACCGTTTTGGACAGGTGTCTGGGATAACGACAAAACGACCAATCTTCCGGTGTGGTTAGTGACCCGCCCATTGGGAGCGGCCTACACGATTAATAGCGGAACGCAAGATGCGGACCCCCTTGGGAGCGACTTGGGCGTTGCGGTCGATCTGGTAAAGCTCGTTGGTGAAGCGTCTGCTAAACCGGAAAATCCGGGAGCAGGGCAGAACGACTACGATGTCAATGTTCCTAGGGAACGGGTGAGCTCAACCCATATCGTAGGTATGGATGAAACGGAGGAGGTTGCGATCGGACACTATGCGTACTGGGTCGGGGATAATGGAGTAAAAGCGAATTACCTTATCGAGGACGCAATCCTGGATGTAACGCATGATGAATACGCAATCGGAGGGATCGCGACCGACGATCAAACGCGTCTGATGCAAATGGCGGCTCATCGAAATTTCTTGGAAGTCGACTCTCGAGAAATGGACGCTAGCAATGTTCGCCTAAGTGCAGTCGCTAGCGAATTTGCGCTGCGGGAGTCGGTGGATGCGGGCGATTCGCTGCTGGGCAGTTTGACGCACAATGACCTGTTGCGTCGATTTCACGATACCGCGGGCGTTTCCCGTGGTCTGCTAGTGGATACCGTCCGAGGAGGATTGCGGCGCGATTTGTCGGTGATATCACCTGTGAATTCGGGAGACACAAATACGGATACGCTCGTGAACGACTATTTGATGCCGTATTTGAATGTCAGTTCGCTGACGATGACATCGCCGACGGAATTGACGCGCTCCTATGAAATAGGAGCGAAAGACCCCGCATTCGATACGGATGGACCGAATCCAGGCATCGTTCCCGTGCTGACAGGGTTTCAATTGAGGCTATCGCTGTCAGCTAAAGATCTACCAAATCCAGTGATAGAAAGTAGCTCAATCTATGCCCAATTTGGAGTATCCGTAGAATTGTGGAATCCCTATTCAAGTCGAGTCTATGGCGCTGATTTGCGATTGGCTATTGAAAACCTCGCAGATGCTACGGGAATAACAGTCACCTATTATGATGATGGAAATGCCATGCCGAATCCTGCCATCGTTGACTTGAGCGATTTACTATCGAATGTTTCGGAGTTCCATTTGGATACGACTGGTGTGTTTTGGGAGCCTGGGGAAATAAAAGTATTTGCGGGTGCGTATGACTCGGGAACTGGTATTCTGTCACTTTTGCAGGGGGCATCTATTCCTTCAGGAGATGCATTGGATTATTCGATCCCAACAGCGACACTTCCACAATTTGTCAGCGGAAATGCTAATTACAATTCGGATCAAATTTCACTCGACGGTCCTGTATGGACTCCTGCTTTAAGCTTGAGCTTGAGCGGAGAGGCGGAGCCTTTGTATGAACTGGATTTAGGCGGAGTTACATTCAATGAGTTGAAGAGTTCGCCTGCTCAGGCATTGGGACCATCTCAACCGCATCTTTCGTATGTGATTGAGCTTCGAAATCCGGACGTGAATTGGGGAGGTTATGACCCAAGAACAGCGGTGGTCACTGACTCGATGATCGTTGACGATTTCGATGACCCCGATGCGACGCCAGTTGGTTATGATCCATATTTAATGGACTATTTTGAATACCCTGGAAGCTCGAAAGCGATTGATTACGTTATTCAAAGTTCAGCTATCGATCTGCTTGGCTATAATTTGAATGGTGATGTGGAACACAATATCCCAATGTTCGAGCTGCCGAGGCAGGAATTTATCTCATTGGGGGCGCTTCAGATGGCGGAGTTTCCTTCGAGTATTAGAAAACATTTGGGCATGTCTGGAGATTTGGGATCGATTAACGATGTGTTCGATCGCTTTTTTCTATCCTCGGTGCCACAGGCCGTAGCAACGACTTGGACGACGGTGGATGCTTTGCCGAACAGTCGATTGGAGCCTGCCGATGGTTCGGCGATCGCGGACCTACAGTCGGAAGACTCGTCGGAACACCTGTATCTGCGGGGAGCCTTTAACATCAATTCGACCTCGGTGGAGGCATGGGCGTCGTTATTGAAGGGAATTCGTTTGGGGAATTGGAGCTACGACGATCTTAGCGGCGAGGGCGGGCTGGGCCAGGAAGCGTTCGCGGGGGAAAATCAATTTCTGCGTTTCTCCCAGTCGGCTGAGGAAACTTGGCGAGGGACCTACGATCCGAATGAATCAATCGACGATACGCGCGAGTGGATGCGGAAGGGGCTGCGAACGTTTTTGGATACGGAAATCGAAAGCCTTGCAACCGCGATCGTGAGGGGGATTCGCGAGAGGCGTCAGGCGACATCCGGTTCGGTCGGGCCATTCGTGAGCTTGCAGGATTTTATCGATTCGGGTGTGATCGAAAACGCGATTGGTCCCTTAGGCGCGGATCTTAATAACGGCTACACGGATACCTTTGCGTCGAGCTACCTGACCCAGCAGGACGTATTGACGGCGGTCGCTCCCTTCCTGTCCGCCCGCAGCGATACTTTCGTCATTCGAGCCTACGGCGATGCGGTGAATCCCTTCGATTCGGAGGAGGTGTTGGCCCGCGCTTATTGCGAGGCGATCGTGCAGCGGACCCACGCGAAGCACAATACGGATCCGAATAGCGGCGATGCAATGATGCCTACAGGGGAAGGCGAGGGAGAGTATGGGAGAGCTTTTAAAGTGATCGCATTTCGATGGATGACGGGGGACGAAATATGAGGGCCATGCTTTTCTGTCTATCGATTCTTCCATTGATCTTTTGCACGTTTGCCCGGGCTCAGGGAGAGGGAGCGGGGAACGCTGAAGCGTCGACGCTCGAAGATGCGTTTCAATTCACTGCCCGCGCTTTCGGAGACGAGCTATTCGAAGGCATTTTCTACTCGAATGTCGATGATGAAGAGGTCGCGCTTTCGTTCGATCCGCGATACCGGACACCGGTTCAGCGATTGGAGAGGGGCGTTAAGGAAATCGCGTTTTACAAACGTCTACGCGACGAGAGTGGCAGGGAAACGGAAGAAGCGGTAGCCTTTGCGGATTTGAAGGGAATCGAGTCGCGGGCTCTCCTGATCTTTCTGGCTAAACGCGACTCGGATCGAAATCTCCCCTATACGGTGATCGTCGCCGATGAAAGTCCGGGCGTCTTCGAAGGAGGCGATGTGCGTTTTCTCAATTTAGCAGGAGCGCAATTAGTGGGGCGGTTGGGCGAACGATCCTTTCCCCTGGATTTTGGATTTGGGCCGAAACTCGAATTCGATGCCGAGACTATTCAAGAGATGCCGATCGAGTTGGCGGTTCTGGTCCAAGAAAAATGGAAAATCGTCTACTCGACGGGATTTCGGCCACACCCTGAATACGGAACATTGGTTCTGATAAAGCCTCCGGAACGCTTGGATTCCATTCGCGTCAAAGTGGAATTGCGTCGGCAACGCGTTTATGCGGAGTAAATAATTCGGCAAAAGGAATCCTCTCTAGGATTGCATGCCCAGGAGGGGATCTGGAGGGTTGCCAAAAGGAATTCTCCCATTGAGATTGGCCTGTTTATAGATGGCTAATTTCGACAGGTATTCGATGGGTGGAAGCATTTCCGCAAACATTGGTTTCGTCCTTTTTATCGCGGTAGCGTTGGCAACGAACTCCCGGTGCGAGGAATCGAATATGACTCAATTCGAGATGCGCTCGGTCGAGCCTCGATCCAGAATTACGGATGCCATGAGATTGAACATTAACCAGGAGCGTTTTTCGCTTCAGACGGATGCTCAGCTTCAGATCCGATCCTACTGGAGAGAGGTCGAAGGAGTGGCAGACGAAGAACGCTTTACCGAGGCGCGACGGGCGAAAATCGGACTAAGGGGGCACGTGTTCAATCAGCGGTTTGGCTATCGAATTAGGGGAGGATACACGCGGCCAAGAGGAAAGGCGGACTTCGAAAACGTATACGTGCAGTCTCGATTATCCGAGCGATACGTTCTGCGAATGGGGCAATTCAAAGGGGCGTTCATGCGAGAGGATGGCGTCAGTACGAGCTACCTGCAGGCTGTCGAACGGACGGCGATCAATGCGATCCATACGATTGCGTTTACGCGGGGCGCCGTTTTGATGGGCGAAGAAGAGTCCCGACGTTGGAGCCTAAGCGTCCATAAAGGGCGTTTTTCGCAATTCGATGCGGACGAGTGGGCGGAGTTCGCCGCCACGGGACGTTTCGATTGGGCGCTCCGAGGAGAGTTGAATGACTTTCGGGAATTCGCTGCCTGGTCGGGTTCCGAGAACGGGGCGCTTCTCGGTTTCGGCTTTGACGGGGGAACGATGAAACCGGGCGGCAATGTGGACGATTTCTTGGCGTGGACTGCGGATCTTACGCTGAAGCGAGGAGCGGGGAATGCGATGCTCTCTATTATTGGACGGAGCGCTTCTCTAGAGGACGCGGAGCGCCCGAGCCAATTGGGAGCGGTGGCCCAGGCCGGCGTGTTCGTCTTGCCGCGGCGGGCGGATGTGTTCGCCCGATGGGAGTGGATGGACCCGGATGGGTACGTAGATCTGGGAAGGCGGCCGATTGCGGTTTTCGATGCGGAAATCGGTACGATGACAGCGTGGGGACTCGGTGGAAATTGGTATATCGACGGTCATCGGAGCAAATTCACCGCGGATATGGTGTGGGCGCCTGACGGGGTGTTTCGTCAGGTGAAAGGGGTTGGGTTCGCCAAAACGGCTCGAGGCCAATCGGAGTCGCTCTTCCGCGTTCAATTCCAGCAATTATTCTAATCCATCGCGGCGGTTCGATTTAGACGGTCGAAGACTGAGTCGCGAAAGATTCTAAAAAATGGTGTTGATTCGGCGGACGACCGCTTCAGGTTCGTCCACGGCCAGGTCCTATGCGATGATGGACGGGCAAACTCCGCCAGGACCGGAAGGTAGCAACGGTAGTCACGCTCCACATGCGCCGTAGGTCGCCTGGCCACCTTTTTTGTCCCTGTAGGGCGAAAATACGGATGGCTGACTTATAGCCGAGACGGAGTCGAATGGACGATCTCGTGACTCGATCGCGATTCTCGAAAAAACTCTTTGCGTTCTTCGCGCCCTTTGCGGTTAATCGCCCTTTCAATGTCTTCGGTTGGCTATCAGGTAATTGCCCGGAAGTGGCGCCCTCAGAAATTCGACGATTTGGTCGGTCAAGACCACGTCGTGCGAACGCTTAAGAATGCGATTGAACAAAACCGGATCGCCCATGCCTATCTTTTCGTGGGACCCAGAGGTACTGGAAAAACGACTACGGCTCGCTTGTTTGCGAAATGTCTGAATTGCGAAGGCGGTCCATCGGCCAACCCGCCGGAAGATTCGGAGATTTGCCAGGCAATCATGAATGGTTCCTGCATGGATGTCTTGGAAATCGACGGGGCGTCCAACAATGGGGTGGAGCAAGTGCGCGACCTGCGTGATGACGCTCAGTATTCCCCTAGCCAAGGGCGCTATAAAATTTACATC
This sequence comes from Candidatus Pelagisphaera sp., assembly GCA_965655705.1. Taxonomy (GTDB): domain Bacteria; phylum Verrucomicrobiota; class Verrucomicrobiia; order Opitutales; family Opitutaceae; genus Pelagisphaera. The sequence goes on along the minus strand of CBFHHM010000002.1, from coordinate 196,553 downwards.
ATCGACGAGGTCCATATGCTATCCACGGCAGCGTTCAACGCGCTTCTAAAGATTCTCGAAGAGCCGCCCGAACATGTGAAATTCGTCTTCGCTACGACGGAAGCTCACAAGGTATTGCCCACCATCGTTTCGCGGTGCCAACGCTTCGACCTGAAACCGATTCCGGAGGAATTGATTCAGCAGCGCTTGGCCTTTATCTGCGAGCAGGAAGGAATCACCGTCGAAGCGAACGCGCTCAAGGCGATCGCCCGAATGGCGGACGGGGGGATGCGCGATTCCCAATCCATTCTCGATCAAATGATCGCTTTCTGCGGCAGTTCGATCGCGGAATCGGATGTCTTGCAGGTTTACGGATTGGTCGGGGTCGAGCAAACCACGGATTTGGCGGGCGCGATTGCGACCGGAGACCATGCCCGAATTCTCGATCTGGTGGATGAGTTCGATCGTTCGGGACGCGACTTCTATCGGGCGTTGGTGGATCTTCAGGCGCGCATACGCGAAGCCTTGTTGCAAGCCGTTCGTTCGGGAGGCAGCGACGATAGCTTGGGCGCGCCGATGACGACCGAGTCGCTGACTCGGTTGCTCGACAGCTTGCGAGAAAGCGAATCGGGTTTGAAATTCGGCTTGAATGAAAAGGTGAATTTCGAAGTCGCTCTGCTCAAGGCATCGGAACAATGCCGGGCGAGAGCCATCGATGGACTCATTCGCGAACTTTCCGGCTTGGCGGCCCAGTTGCCGGACGACGAAAAAAAAAACGACTGATCCCCAGTCCGCCGAAGCCTAAGGCGCCTGGGCCGTCCACGAGCCGTTCGCCGGCAAGCGCTTCGCTCCCGCCCTCTCAATCGCCGGTGGCTCCCGCCACTCCGGCTCCGAAACCCGAGGCGAGTCCATCGGAAAAACCGAATTCCATTGGGCCCAACGAAGAAGTGTCGCCTTTCAGCGAGGATGGGCCATCGGATGAAGAAATGGCCGCCTATCTCGGCGCTCCAAGCGAACCGACTAGAGAGGAAGACAGTATCGTCGATGACAGCCGTCCCATTCCCAGTCTGGAAGATGCCGAAAAAGCGATCGCCCCCAAAGCGAAGGCTCTCATGGACGAGCTATTTAGAGCGAAGTTGGAAAAGGTGCAGCGAATAAATCCGAAGAAGATTCGCTAGACGGCTAAGAGGGCTCCGGCATTCGTCAGGCTATCTCCAAGTTGTCGAGCCAATCGGTCAGCATATCCAGGTCCTCGTCCCCTTTCGCGGTATCCAGAAAAGAGGGATCCATGCTGAAGGCGGCCACTAGCTTTTCTTTAGCCCCCTCCAGGTCGGCTTCCTGGCAGGCGTAGCAACCGAGATTGTAATGGATTATGGCTACGTTGGGAAATCGTAATGCCGCGTCGTCAAGGATGGCTTTGGCCTCTTCTATGGATTGGGCCCGGCGGGTTGCGAAGGCCAGATTGACGAAGTGTCCCGGGTCGGCGGGCTCCCGCAAGCTTAGGTTCTTTGCGGCGCAGGCGGCGGCAGTCCAATCTTTGGCCTCGACGAAGATCGCCAGTTTCATTTGCGAGACTTCAATGCGATCGATGAGAGACTCCGGCAATCGAGAGAGCTCTTCCAGGGCGTCGTCGAACATGCCCAGCTCGCGATAACCGTTGGCATAGCTCATGGCCTTCTTCAGCTGCAGGTTCTCGCTCTCTTCTCGATCCATTTTGGCAAGGGTGAGCTATGGGACTTCCCGCGTTCGAGGCAAGCAGTATGCTCCCGTCTTGAATAGGAAAAGCGGACTCGTTCGAGACGAGTCCGCTTGAGCGATGCGATCGATTAATGGAAATTATACGTCGCCTTCGGCATCGCCGCGTGGGCCGTGCATGCCGCGGAATCCAGGGCCGCGCTTGCCTTTCGGACCCATTTCGCGATGGAGGGCTTTCACTACGCCCATGAGTTCTTCCGTATCGAGGTTGGCGTCGCCGTTTTCGTCGAAACGTTCTACCAGTCGACTGGCTACTTCAGTGGGTACCGGTCCTTCGCGCTCGGCTCGCGCTCCCTCGGGGCGTTCTCGGTCGGAGTCTTCGATCCGCTCCTTGAAACTGGCGATTCGTTTTTCGCGCATGCCGACGATGGCGTTGGCCAGCTCGTCGCTTGTGATTAGATTGTCGGTGTTACTATCGTAGTCGGCAACGATTTCGGCAACGACGTCCTCCGGGTTTGGGCGGTGGGCGCCGCGCTCCCCGCCGGGTCGAGCGTTGGCAATGGTAGCGAGGGCTGCGATTCCCACGGTAGCGGTAGCGATCAATTTTGTATTCATTATATTATTTCTTCCTTTATTTGAATTATCGTGCCGCGCTTGGGTTGCGATATCGTGTTGAGTTGCAGGCCCTCGTTTGGCGTTCGAATGGCATTAAAGCGCTTTAACGTGACAAAATGGGTCTCGGTCGGATTACAAAATTGTAATGAACTATACCTTGAGCTTGCTTGGGGTATTCGGGTAGCGTGTTTCGTTTCAATCGCCTATGAAGGTTCTTTTAGTAGAAGACGAAAAGAAGATATCGGAGTTCGTTACCAAAGGTCTCAAGGAGCAGGGGTTTTCCGTGGACCTGGCCGAGAACGGCGACGATGGGTACTATTTGGCAACGACCCAAAGCTACGATGCGATCGTGCTGGACGTCATGCTGCCTGGGCGGGATGGCTTAAGCATCCTCAAGAGCTTGCGAGCGAAAGGGAATAACGTGCCGGTGATTGCGGCAACTGCGAGGGGCGAGCTCGATGAACGTTTGGAAGGCTTGAATCTTGGGGCCGACGACTACTTGACCAAGCCCTTTTACGTCGACGAGCTGGTGGCTCGATTACTGGCCTTGCATCGTCGTTCAACCGGTAGCGAACTCAGCATAAAGCAAGTGGAGGATCTTGTAATAGATTTGACCACGCGCGAAACGAAGCGAGGCGAACGCGAGATTGAATTGACCTCGCGAGAGTTCAATTTGCTGGAGTATCTGATGCGCTCGCCAGGCAGGGTTTATACCCGTACCCAGATTTTGGAACATGTTTGGGGTTATGACTTCGATCCGAATACCAATATCGTCGATGTTTGCCTTCAGCGCCTTCGCAAGAAAATCGAGCAGAAAGGCGAGGATAAGCTTATCGAAACGGTAAGAGGCGTTGGGTATCGAATTAAGAAGGTATGATCCGAATACGCCAATCATTCCGTTTCCGTATTCTGGCATTGACGATTCTCGTATCGGGGACGGTGCTTTTGGCTTTTTACTTCGCGAGCCGGCTTGCTTTGTATCGGATCAAGATTAGCACGGTAGATCAAAGCCTGAGAACCCAGCCCGTTCCTGGATTTCCCGATCCGCGACACACAAGAAATTGGGAGCGGCTCTTCGGCGCCATGGATCAAGTTTCGAGACGTATTTTCGAGGGGGACATCTATCTAATGGTGTATGGGAAGAATGGGGAGACGTTCTACCTTTCGGAGTATTGGCCTGAGGGGTTGGCAGCGGATCGGTTTCCGGAAGTCTCGGGAGAATTACGCGTCTTTTCAGAGCCGGATCCGGATTTCGACCCAGACCGGTGGTTCGAGAATCGCCGTCGTCGCGGCGGACCGCGGGGAGGGCTGGGAGAAGGGATAGTCGATGGATTGGGCGAGGACGGTCCGCGACGAGGTCCTGAACGGATGTTTCGACCCCTCACGGAACCGAGTACATTGACAAAGCCATCCCGCGAAGGCCCCATTCGATTTGGAGTATATCCATTCAATGGATATAATATCGCGCTCGGAGTCGAATTAAGCGGAGTGGCTACCGAGATGACTCAGACGCGTAACGCGTTTCTGATCAGCCTTCCGTTTGCTCTTGGAGTTCTGGCATTGGGAGCCTGGCTAATCGCCTCTAGGGCTATCAAACCTATCGAGAAACTGACTGCGACGGCGAGAGGCATATCGGTTAAGACTTTAGGCGAGCGGATCGAACAGGGGGGAGAGGATCTCGAGTTTTCGGAGTTGATCGAAGTTTTCAATGGGATGCTAGAACGTCTGGAGCGCAGCTTCAACCAGGCGACTCGCTTTTCCGCGGACGCCGCTCATGAGTTGAAAACTCCGCTGACGATTTTGCAGGGACACTTGGAAAGCGCCTTGCAGGAAGCGCCCGTTGGGAGCGATCAACAGCGTCAGCTGGCCATGCTTCTGGGCGAGACCCAGCGATTGAGAGGGATTACCCGGAGACTTTTGTTACTGGCCCAAGCGGATGCCGGTCAGCTGCGCGTAAATGGAATTTCTACGAAGCTTTCTCCGGTCGTCGAGGAACTGCTTGAAGATTTCGAGATGCAAGCCGAAGGCGTTCGCTTCGAACGCAATCTGGAAGGAGATCCCTGCGCCGCGGTGGACGAAGGGCTCTTCACGCAGATCGTGCAGAATCTATTGAGCAATGCCGTTAAATACAATGATTCGGAATCTCCTTGGGTAAGAGTCGATTTGAAAGAAGTTGACGATCGCGTATGCTTTGAGGTCGCCAATGGAGGCGAGGGTATTCCAGAGTCCGCTCAATCGCGCCTGTTCGAGCGGTTCGCCCGCGTCGATAGCGCCCGCAATCGTCAAATCGATGGCTTCGGACTCGGGTTGAATCTCTCCCGAGAGTTCGCGCGGGCGATGAAGGGAGACTTGTTTCTAGTTGAATCCACATTGGGCCAGACGGTCTTTCGGGTCGAAATCCCTAGTTCGTTGTAAGCGATAGCCGCCGTCCAGTACGACGCTCCGACGCTTGATACTTGTATCAATCTGGAGCAATTGAGTTTAGCATGAGAACGCGGCTTATATGGGAGCATGGTCATTGGATTCCGAATTCGAAGGCCGGTGATTATTCGACTTCTTCGATAGCGTTGCTTCTCGAGGGAGTATGGGCGCTCGCGCTCTCGCTGTTAACCCCTAACCAAACCCCTAATCAACCTACTGCTGCCGTTCGAGCGCGATTGCTTGCGCTCGTTGGTGGATCCCATCCCAACACACCCGATATGAAACCTGTCAAACTCGTTTGCCTGGCGGCATTAGCCGTACCCTTTGTCCAGGCGCAAGACACAGACGATGTTTTCGAATTATCCCCGTTCAGCGTGGATGTTTCCGGAGACGTAGGCTACGCAGCCCAAAACACTCTAGCGGGAAGCCGCTTGAATAGCCGTTTGAAAGACACGCCAGCGGCCCTCTCGGTTTATACCAAGGAATTTATGTCCGACATCTCGGCGGATAGCGTTGAAGAAGCGCTGGACTACGCGGTCAACTTGACGCCTGAGTTGTCGTAAGACGATGGCTCTGGGTCGGCGAATCAGCTGACGGCCTTCGATGCTCGTTACCGTATTCGAGGAATCGATGCGGATTTGTCGCGAAACTATTTCGCGTATAGTATTGATCAGGACGTATATAATATCGAGCGGGTCGACGAATCCCGCGGGCCGAACTCAATTCTATTCGGCCTCGCGAAGGCGGGTGGATTGATCAATACCTCGACTAAAAAGCCGATATTCGGCGACGAGTTTACGCATGTCAATTTGACCATTGGCGATGCGGATCGGTACCGCGCTCACGTGGATTACAACAAAGTGATACTCGAGGGAAAATTGGCGATTCGGTTGAATCTGTTGCATAACGAAAATGGCGAAAACGAACGGTATTGGGTCGCCCGTCGCGATGACCGCAGGCATGCGGCGGTTCAATACAAGCCGTTTGAAAACACGACCATCGATTTCGAATACGAGTACGGAGACGTCATGGACCAGCCGGCTCAGTTTTTCGGTGTCACAGACGACGTATCCACGTGGCTTGCTGCCGGACGTCCTTTAACCGGAGAAGGGGTTGGCGCCGATCAAGGCGTGAGGGGCTCCTGGGCCGGGGGTAGCGCCTTTGGACGAATTTCATACGTCGACAACGGATCGGGTTCGGTTGCGAACAATTCGGGCAATGCTCGCACGCAGAACCCTAATTCCATTGATACGCCCTTCACATTCGAAAGCAATGTACTGAATGACCCTGCGGGAGAGGGGACGATCACCGTTCCCGTATACGCATCGGCGTCGGGACCTCTGGGGATGCGAGGAGCGCGCGATATTCGAAATATGTCCGCGAATTTGACCCAAAAACTAGGCGAGAATACGTTCTTCGAATTGGCGTGGGCAAAATACGAAACCGACCGATTCAGTCACAGAATGGGGGGCGACGTCTCCATGCAGGGAGACCCCAACGCCACCTTGGCGGATGGATCGCCCAACCCCAATGCGGGACGGATCTTTTTCGAATCCCAACTTGAACGGGACTTCCGCTATTTCACCGACGATTACATCAGAGGGACTATCTCTCATGAGATCAATACCGATGGTTGGATGGGCGACCACCGATTGGCCGCCATGGTTCAGAGTCGTGACCGCATTCCTCTGCGCCGCATGTCGCAAGTGATGGCTTGGAACGACACCGATAATTGGGGACTTACCGATAGTAATGGCAATTCTTTTGGCGGCCCCTTCAATCGAAACCCCGAAAATGGGCGGAACCGTGTTTGGGTACGGCATTATCTAGATGATCCTACGGACGTGGCGGACTATCGAATTGGAACCTTTCCCGGAGTCGGCTATGTAAACGACTGGAACGGCGAGGCGGGCAATATTACCACCACTGTTCCTTCAGCAACCTCTGGTACTCCGGCCAATTTCCCGGCGCCCCGGCGGGCCTAACCAAGACTTTGACTGCGGATTGGGTAACGAACCGCGTCAAGGGCGAGCAGTCGGGCATCGATGCGATGATGGTCGCGGGTCAGAGCTACTTTCTCGATAATAAGCTTATATTGACCTATGGCTACCGCGAAGATGATTTCTACCTGTTTTCTCCTGCAGGCAATGGGGCTAGAAATGGCTTCAACAATCAACGCAATGTAGTTGATGAGGCCAATGCCCTTGTTCAGGAATTTGTCGGCGAAACGGAAACATACGGCGGTGTTTATCACATCAACGAGAACTTCTCCGTGACCTACAATTATTCTTCGAATGCAGGGGTCTCGGACTTTTCCGATAAGGACATTTTCGGAGCGCCTGGCGAACAAGGGGGCATCAATCCCGTGCCCAACGGAGAGACCAAGGACTTCGGCGTTACCTACAGCGCTCTTGGCGGCAAGGTGTTCTTGAAGGCGGCAATCTTCGAAACGTCTTCCAAAAATATTAGCTCCTTCCCCTCGTAGGTGAATGGCAACGCCATGGCCGCGATCAATTCGGTCTATGACGACTTGGAAGAGTCAGGGCTAATGACCAACGCTATCAACGAAGCGCAACGTCACACGGCAGAGGTAGCGACTAAGTCGGAAGCGAGCGAAGGCTTCGAGTTCACGATGGTTGGCAATCTCACCGATAATTGGAGAGCGGTATTCAACTTTTCCGATACCGAAGCGACGCTGGGCGCCAACCTTCCCGAATTCACCGGTTGGTGGGAAGGGTCGACTGGGCGGCCTTTCTTCGAGCAATTCTTGAACGAGGCGCTCTTCGACCCGACTGGACTGGGTGGCGGCCTCGATTTGGCGGAAGGCGCCACCGTTGGAGATGCCATAGCAGGCATTCAAACCGCGGGCGATTCCATGCAGGCCCTCTCTGGTGGACTGGCGCCGGGGCAGCGTCAACAGAAGTGGAACGTCTTCACCAATTACACGTTCGACGAAGGCCCTCTGAAGAACTTCCGCCTCGGTGGGGGCGCTCGCTATACGGGCGGTCGCATTTGGCCGCAAGCGAACCCGACCTTGGGAATGCAAGAATTCAACAGCTGGCTTTTCTTCGATGCGGTAGTCGGCTGGCAGAAGCGATTCGACCGATACACCTTGGATCTTCAGTTGAACGTCAAGAATCTCTTTGATGAAGACGAGCTATCGATTACTCGGCTTGATGACGTGCAGAGAGCCGATGGTGGATTCAATCCCAGCCGGTTTGTGCTGCCATACCGCCGCGATATTCGACTGCGAGCTTCCTTTCGGTTTTAGTACTGTGAATCGAGTGTTGTAGGTTCAAGCGGCGCGTTCCCTGCGGAACGCGTCGCTTTTCTTTTTGCGTATAAGAAAGGCTCTCAGAGCGGCTCAATCGCTCGGGCGCTCGTGTTGCGGCAATGTCGGGATGAATGGTTCGGCCATGCGTCTATCGAGCGAAGCAATCGGTACCACTGGATGGCTTCGGTTGTTGGGAGAACTCGCTTACTCGCCGATGCAGATCAGTTCCTTGATCGTGCGAGCATAGAGCTTTCCATTGGCGATCGTAAGACTGCTCCGGGTCCAGGAGTCTCCTAGAGCCCCCAGATCGTTTACTGCGATGAGCGCGTTTTCGTCCAGTTTCTCAACGTTCCAATCGATGGCGTAAACGATGCCTGACATAACGGGGATAAAAAGCGTTTCGCCGGCCACCGTAGGAATGGGAGCGGCGACATGTCCCCAGCCGTTGCCTTGCGAGCGCGCATCGCCCATCACTTGAAACCCACGGGTATTTCGCATGTTGTTTAGGGCGAAGCTCCAATACGCTGGTTCGGTGGGAACCCGGAAGAATTTCTCCTCCGGCAAGACACCGTCGAGGTCGTCGGCGCTCCATACGAAGCGATCGGGACTGTCCACGCTGCGCAGCATACTGGTTGGCAATTGAAGGTATTCGACTTTCCCTGACACGACATTTACGCGACCGAGATAATTGTAGGCGTAACTGCGGAAGTAGTGATAGTCGCCGACGAGCAAATTGGACTGCTGGGTGATTTCGCGCGGCTTGTTGGTTTCGGTCAGGCTTTTGGTGGAGTGTCCCCATCCGTCGCATTCCCATTCCGCGACCGTTACGTCGTCCATAATAGAGACTTGGCGAGTGACTTGGCCGGTTTTTAAGTCAATCCACCAGTGCTCGTCATTGTGGAAGATCAAGGCCTGTCCTCCGTGAACTGGCTTCGTCATGGTGGCATTGAAATCATCGATGGGCAGGTTCCAGATCTCGGAACCATCGTGGGCATGGACGAGCGAGATGCCGATGGGTCGCTCGGGCGGGCTGTGTCCGCCGCCGCGTCCGACGAGCAGAGCCGGTTGGCCGTCTTCAAGTTCTACAAGCAGGGGAAGACTGCCCATATTGGCGCCGCAGCGCGTGGTCCAAAGGGGCTCGCCGGTCTTGAAGTCGAGCGCTTGCAGCTGGGTCCAAGCGCTGAACGGCGGCGTTTCCTTGGGATGTGGGTAGCCGCCTTTTTCGTCTGGCGGACTGTTGATTTCGATATAGATGAGGGCGTTGTCGGAGAGAATGGGGTGGGCGCGATTGGCGATCAAAGCCTCGCGCTTCCAGAGGCGATCGCCCTGGAAGTCGAAGCTCTCGATGACGCCCCCTGCGTTGAAGAAGCACACTTGTTTCCCATCGGTGACGGGAGGCGGTCCGGAGCTGTCGCCAAAGCTGCTGGCGATCTTCAGGTCGTAGCGTCCGGCGATGGGGCGGGTCCAAAGAATCGCTCCCGTGTTGGCATCGCAGCAGTAGGCGACGATATCCTTGCCGAGGCTCGCGTCGGCCTCGACGGCTTGGTTGATCGTGAAAAAGAGATGGTCTTCCCAGGTGACGATGGAACTCTGCCCCAGTTCCGGCAGCTCGGTCCTCCAGAAAACGTTTCGATTTTGGATGACGCTCCATTCATTGGGGACATCGGCTGAAGGGACGATGAAGTCGTGGTTGGGGCCGGCGCCTTGGGGCCAGTTCTGAGACTGGGCAAAGGGAAGCAGGGCGAAGGCGGCAAGCGCGGGCAGGGTACGGGTCATATGCGAGCGAGTTAGAAGCCGGAGCCGATGACTTTCGCTTGGAGGCGGCAGAGGTAGGTGTCGGCGGTGATATAGAGAGTGGATCCGTCATTGCCCCAGGCGCAGTTGGCCGTTCGTTCGCCAGTGGCGATGTGGCCGATGAGTTCGCCGTCCGCATTGACGACCATGACGCCGCCCATGCCGGTCACCCAAACGTTGCCGGTCTGGTCTGTCTTTAATCCGTCGGGGTTGCCGGGGCCGAGGTGGGAATGCGGTTTGGCGTCGAAAAAGAGGCGGCCTTGGCCGACGGTTCCGTCATCGCGAATCGAGTACGCCATGACGATTGGATTGTCGGGGTCGGACTGAGCCACGTAGAGGATGCGTTCGTCGTGGGAGAGGGCCACGCCGTTGGGGTAGGGCAGTTCCCGAGTGAGCAGGACGACTTCGGCGTTCGGCTTAAGCAGATAGACCCCGGCAAAATCGAGTTCGCGCGTCGGATCGTCTTCGCGCTGCGGCAAGCCGTAGGTGGGATCGGTGAAGTAGATGCGGCCGCTGCGGTCGATGGCGAGGTCGTTGGGACTGTTGAAGCGCTTGCCCTGATAGTTGTCGGCCAAGGTACGTTTCCCTTCATTGAAGACCATTGCGGAGATGCGGCGATCGCCATGTTCGCACGAAATCAGCCTTCCTTCCGCATCGACGGCCAATCCGTTACTGCCGAGCCCGAGGCTGTAGTTGCCTATACCTGTGAATCCGGACGGTTCGAGGAAAACTGAGGCGCCAACGCCTTCCTCCCATTTGATGACCTGGTTGCGGTGGACGTCGGAGAAAAGGAGAAAGTCGCCATCGTCTATCCAAACGGGTCCTTCGCCCCAGGCGAATCCCGAGGAGAGGACTTCGATTCGAGCGTCCTCGGCAACGAGCGCTTCCATTGAGTCGTCGAAGCGAAGGACTTCGCCGAGAGAGGGAAAGTTGGTGGAGTCTTGGGCGAGAGCGCCCGTAATTAGGAGGGAAATGAGCAAAGCGCCAATGCAGGGTTTTGAAAACATTGCTTATGGTTATCGACTCGCCCCTTCGATGTTAAGCGAAAACAATAGCTTCCGTGTATGCGTAGGGCTTTCGAGAAAAGCCTAGGATCGGCTCGGATAGAGCCTTTCACGTTTTTGGCTTGGCGGACTGGGCGATCGCAACCTATTCGACGCGAGTTTCTTGTCCCGTAGGACGGGACGAAACAACCCACCATACCCCCCCTCATGCTATGAAAATACTCCCGCGAATACTCTCTGCCTTTTGCGCTCTCGCGCTTTCATCCTCGCTAACGTCTGCCGCGACGGTGGCCGATTTGGCGAAAGCCCAAGTGATTATCAGTAAGATCGAACAGGTCGCGCAAAAGTATCGCGAGCTGACTATCGAACTAGAAGCGCCTGCGGCGTTGGGTAGTAGCAAGGGCAAGTACTTGGTGCCTTTCACCAAAGAGGGCCAGCTGACCGAATGGGCCGATGAAGCGCTTAATGCCCAAGCGGGGGCTGCGGCGGGCGAGCAAGCGGGCAAGGCCTTAGGGAGAGCGTTGGCGTCCAAGGTTCCTCTCTGTGGACTAGCGGCAGGCGGAGCCAAAAAGAAAGGCAAGCAGATGGGGGCGGCCGCTGCGATCGGTGGAATGAAATTCATCAAGGAAACGATGGAGAATTCGCTTAACAACGTGGATGACTATACCGAGTATTTACACGTTGAATACAGCGACCATCCGGATTACCAGAAGGGTCTCGCGTCGGCGATGGCTCTGCATCCAGAGATGGAGGGGCGGACTGATTTCGCCATGAGCAACGCTTACAAAAAAGCGGCCAAGGCTGCGAGAAAGAAGAAATAGACGTTTCGTCAGCGATACGCTGTTCGCTGCGAGCGACATTCACGGTAGTCGTTTGCCGGAAGCTTAGCGGGACTTTCTACTGTCGTCGGACCGGTGGCTATTCGAGTCGCCCGGGCTGGCTCATTCCAAGTGCCAGTCGGGCGCTTCGCTCATGATGCTTGCGTTGATCTCGAGCAATTTGGCTTTCAGTCTATCGACGATCTCGGGGCGATTTCGAGCTAGGTCGTTCGTTTGCCGAGGGTCCTGGCTCAGATCGTAAAGCTCGTAGTCGCGATAACCGCCATTTTTGATAAGCGGGATCCAGGCTTCATCCGTTTTGTTGTTCGATGAAAGTTCGGGATTGTCTCGTTTCGCTACGAGCGAGTAGTCGCCATCGCGTATTGCGACAATGGGCACGCTGCGGTGGACGTGCCAGAAGAAGGGCTGCGGGCGCTGGAAGCGATTCGCTTGGCCGAGCAGCAAGGGGGCGATATTGGCGCCGTCGAGATGTCGGTCTCTGGGGGGATCGATTTCGAGCAGGGAACAGAGCGTCGGCAGGATGTCGACAAGGCCGGCTGGCGTCTCGATCGTTTGCTGAGCGGAAATGGTTCCGGGCCAGCTGAAGATTCCGGGAACCCGTAATCCGCCTTCCCAGTTGACGCCTTTCTGGCCGCGAAGGGAGCGATTGCGATTGCGCATATAGGATCCGTTGTCGGAAGCGTAGATGATTAGGGTCTCTTCCACAGGAGCCGCTTGGGCGAGGGCCTGGGTCAAGCGAGCGATGGCGCGGTCGGTATTGTCGATGGTGGCGGAATAGAGGGCGGCTTGTTTTTTCTGGGCCTCTGCGAGACCAGCGCTTTGGAGAGGATCTTGATAGGATGCTACGATTGTTTCGGGGGCGGCGATCTTCTGGTGGGGCTCGTGAAACCACACATTTAGGAAAAAAGGATCCTCTGAGTTCTCTCGGTTCTCCAGCCAATCGATCGCCTCGTCGACGACGATTTGGCACGCGTAGCCCTCGATCTCTCCAAGGGCCTGGCCGTTTCGAATGAAGTTCTTGGGGTTATGATGACTGGGTTCCGCATTGTTGGCCGTCGCAAACCAGTAGTCGAAGCCGTGTTGGGCGGGCGTCGGCTTGTAATTAGCGTGGCCTTCGAAGGGCAGGCCCAGATGCCACTTGCCGACATGGGCCGTGGCGTAGCCGCGGTCCTTGAGCAGCTCGGCGATAGTGACCTCGCGTTCCAGAAGATGGGACTTCTGGGTTTGATCGAAGATCCAGTTGTAGACGCCGGTTCGAATATGCTGTCGCCCTGTGAGCAAGGTGGCGCGCGAGGGCGAGCAGACGGCGCATCCGGAGTAGAAGGTATCGAACTTGGCTCCGCTAGCTGCGAGGCTGTCGATGGTGGGCGTTCTAACGGGACCGCCGTAGCAGCTCAGGTCGCCTGAACCCAGGTCGTCGGCTAGCAGGATGACTACATTGGGGCGTTTCGCCGAGGCGATGTAACCGCCAAGGAATCCGATTGCGAGTAGGGGCAGAAGGTAGCGAAGAGACATGTTGACCAATGTCTAATGGCTATCGAATGGAGCCAAGCTCATTGTGGCAAGGGATGCGTTGTTGCCCGTGCGGTTGTATGGGTTCCGCTTCTACCTAACGCAGGAAGCGTTTGCTAGACAGGCAGCTAGAATCGAATGCGGGCGTTGACGGGATAGTGATCGGATGGGTAGCGTCCTTGGTCGTTGTCGCGAAGGATCGATGCGGTCAAGGTTTCGATGTCCGGTTCGACGAAAACGTAGTCGATCTTCTCTCCGTTGGTTTTTCCGGTCCAGGCGCCGAAGGTGCCTACTCCGGTTGTATTGGGGTGGGCCGCCCGAAAAGTGTCCACGAGGGCGGATTGGGTACGGAGTAGCCGCATGGCCTCGTTGTCCTCGCCCGCGTTGAAGTCGCCCGTAAGAATAGCCGGATCCTCTGGATGGCTGCGATTGGCCATGCGATGGAGAATCAAGCCCGCGCTGCGAACGCGCGATTCCTGGGAGCGATGATCGAAGTGGGTGTTGAACACGTAGAAGCTGCGCTGGCTGATTTTGTCTCGGAAGCGGGCCCAAGTGCAAATGCGAACAATCTTGTTTCCCCAATGCGTGGATCGGACTTCAGGGGTTTCCGAAAGCCAGAATGTATCCGATTCGAGGACCTCGAAGCGGTCGGAGCGATAGAGAATAGCTGAATATTCTCCGGTACTATTCGGGTCGCGACCGATGCCGACGTGGGCGTATTGGGGCAGGGCGGTCTTGATCTCTTCGATTTGAAAGCCCAAGGCTTCTTGCAAGCCAACGACTTGCGGCGAGTGAGTACGCAAGACGTCGAAGACCAGCTCTTTGCGAAGCTCCCAGACGTTGTCGCCGTCTTTGGCCGTTCCGTATCGGATGTTGAAGGACATAAGGTCTAGCTCGACGCCCTCGTCGGTAATCGATCCGCAGGCGGAAAGAAGCAGGAGGAGAGGCAGGAGCAGGGCCCGTCTTGGGGAAAAGGCATTCATGCAATTCACGTACGGAATGCTCTCGTAGAGAGGGGATCTTGGCAATCCAATCGTAGCGATAGGGACAAAAGCCGTTTGGCCTGCGCCTTCGAGTGCCTGCATTTGGCCTGAGACCATCGGCGACTCGCTGATTTCCATCGGTAGTAAGGGAGCGCCGTTTCGGGGGAGTTTCGTCGCTTGACTGACGGGAGTATCGAGCGAAACTGGAGGCTTCTCGATTCGTCCCCCCTCTAGCTATATGTCCTTTCTATTGAATTCCATGGTTTGCCAGCCCAAGAGTGTATTCGCTGCGTTCATCCTTTCCGTTTCGCTCTCAGTCGCGCCCGTTGCCAACGGGGAGGAGCCGGTGGTCGCCGATCCGCATCGCTACGACGCCGACATCGAGGCGTTTGAAGCATCCGATCGCGAGAATCGCCCACTCAAAGGCCAGGTTTTGTTTTTGGGCAGTTCGTCCATTCGGCGTTGGGATACGGACGACGCCTTTGCGGGAATCGAATCGATCAATCGTGGCTTTGGCGGGTCGCAAACATCGGACTGCCTTCATTTTTTCGATCGGATCGTGGTTCCCTACCAACCCTCGGTAATCGTCTTCTACGAAGGCGACAACGACATCAACGCCGGGAAGTCGAAGAGTCAGGTCCTTATGGATTTCAGCAAGTTTTCCAGATTGGTTCGTCGCAAGTCGAAGGGAACGAAGATCGTCTATATCCCCATTAAGCCCAGCATAAAGAGAGAGGCGCTTTGGCCGCAAATGGCTGCAGTGAACGAACGGATACGGCAATGGAGCCTTCGTCGGAAGGACTTGTATTATGCGGATACGGCGACGCCGATGTTAATGACAGGCCTGCCTCCGGCCAAAGACCTATTCGCGGATGACGGGTTGCATTTGAGCGACAAAGGCAACGCTTTATGGGCGAGCATCGTCCGTCCCGTCCTGGAAGAAGCGTTGAGAGATTGGGAGTCGGAGCGCTAGTTCGAGGGCTTGTAGCGAACGGAGTGGATTGGACCCTGCCTCGTTGCTGGAAACCGGACCGCTCTCCTCGACCATCCAATCGAATGGGTGGCGCGATCGCCAGGTCTGCGTTTGCCAGGCGTATCAAGGATATTGCGATTAAGCCCTACGAACAGGGTTTATGCTTTCCGAAGGATCGATTGGGCGGAGAATCCTGGATTCGTTGCGGGCCGATGGGCCGGGTTACGAGAATCGGAATAATCGGGATTGCGTTCGATTCTTGGCGCGAAAATGGAATTGACGGGTGGGAGTCAACGCGCCGAGTCCCGCTTGCTTCCTCTGGACGAGGCGATTGGCCGAGGGGGCGTTGCGAATCGCCAGGGGGGCGATACGGGCGCGGCGGTTCCGAATATAGACGCGTTGAAATAATTTTGTTGCGGCGAAGCCTTTGCGAATCAGGATGTTGGAGCGATCGAATCCTCGACGCTCTCCCTCAAACGCACAACCCCTCCTCTTTATGCCGCACTTACTCTTTGCAGCTGCCGATGTTGCGAATCCTTATTGGCCCTTTGTGGTATTGGCAATTGGAATACTGTTCGTCGTTGTATCGATCGGCGTCTTTCGGATCCATGCCTTTATTTCGCTAATGCTGGCGGCAGTTCTCGTTGGCTGTTTCGCCTCCGACCTTCCGGTGGCGGAAGGCAGCAACCAAGTCGTGACGGCGATCAAGATGTCGATGGCCAATTTTGGAGCGACCGCGGGCGGCATCGCCTGGGTGATCGGTCTGGCGGCGATCATTGGGGTTTGTCTAATGGAGAGTGGGGCTGCGGACCGCATCGTGCGCGGCATTGTAAGGGCCTTGGGAGAGAAGCGCGCCGGACCTGCACTGGTAATCTGCTCGTTCTTCCTCTCGGTCCCCGTCTTTTTCGATACGGTGTTCTTCCTCTTGATTCCATTGGCCCAGGCCCTCGCAATGCGATTGGGCAAGAATTACATGTACTTCGTAATGGCGGTCTGTAGTGGCGGGGTGGTGACCCATGGACTCGTCCCTCCTACGCCAGGACCGTTGGCGATGGCGGAAGAGCTGGGACTCGATCTTGGCTTTACGATTATCGCGGGCGTTTCGATGGGATTGATACCCGCATTTTCAGGACTCTATTTTGGTAAGATCATGGACGCGAAAATGCCGATGCAAGTTCGCGAGACACCCGGCATGAAGATCGCTGATATCGAAGCGATCGTTAAAAAGAACGATGACGAACTACCTTCGTTTTTCATGTCGGCGCTTCCAGTTGTCTTGCCGGTATTCCTTATCGCGTTCTTTTCCTTCCTTGAGATTTGGGTCTCGGATGGAGCATTCTACCACATTGCGATGGTTCTCGGCGAAAAGAACGTCGCAATGCTGATCGGCACCGCTCTCGCTCTCGGGCTTCTCGCCAAACAGCGGGGTCTCAAAATCAGTTCCCTTGGAAATATAATGGAAGGGCCTTTGGGAACGGCGGGAGTGATCATCTTGATAACAGCGGGCGGTGGCGCATTCGGAAAGATGATCAATGCGGCTGGGATCGGCGATGCGATCAAGCACGCTTCCGAAGGAACCGGCATTTCCTTGATCCTGGTTTCCTGGTTGGTCGCCGCAGTGTTGAAAGTGGCTCAAGGCTCCGGGACGGTATCGATGATGACAACCGTGGGCATTATGGCTGCGGTGATCGGAGATGGCACTGTGATCGAATACAGTCCATTCTATATTCTCGCAGCGATCGCGTTTGGGTCGCAGATGGGATCTTGGATGAATGACAGCGGCTTCTGGGTCGTCTGTAAAATGAGCGGATTTACGGAGAAGGAAACGCTGAAGACATGGACGGTCTTGCTGGCGGTGATGGGGTTGGTCGGACTGATTGAAGTACTGATCGTTTCCTCGATCTTACCGAACCTTTTCTCGTAGTCGGCCTGATAGGCAGGCCCTCCCCAACTGAAAGCGACATATATTTCGACCGATTGGAATACCCTCTAAAATGAACAATCCCAGATCGCGTCGTTCCTTCGTATCCAAATTTTCTACTGGAGTGGCCGCTTCGCTGACCTTGCCGCGTTTTGCGATCGGCCAATCCGGTCCCTCGGCCAATAGCAAAATCAATGTAGCGTGCGTTGGCATCGGGCACATGGGGTCTTACGCGGTAAAAACCGCCGCGAAGGAAAACCTAGTGGCGCTGTGCGACGTAGATTGGCGGCCTGACCGGGCGATTTGGGGAAGCCGCAATCCGAGCGAGGAAGTCGCTCGGTATCCGGGCGCGCGAACATTCACGGACTTTCGGGCAATGCTGGATCGGATGGGAAAGGACATCGATGCGGTGCTCGTTTCAACTCCTGACCATACGCATTTCCCTATCGGCATGGCGGCGATGGAAAGCGGAAAGCACGTTTTCATTCAGAAGCCCCTCGGTCGCAATATTTGGCAGACTCGTACGCTGCGCAAAGCGAAGTCGCATTACGGCGTTAAAACCGTAATGGGAAATCAAGGACATACGGGCGAAGGAATTCGACTGGTAAAGGAGTGGGTCGATGGAGGCGTTGTGGGGGACGTTCGAGAGGTTCATTGCTGGACGGATCGGCCTATGGAACCTTGGTTCATCAAACCGAACGCGTTTCCGCCGCCGAGTCTTCCGGCTCCCCCCAAGCTCAACTGGGATCTGTGGCAGGGTCCCGTTGCCGAGCGGCCTTACAGCGAGGCGTACGTGACGCAACGCTGGCGCGGTTGGTGGGACTATGGAGTGGGCGCATTGGGGGATATTGGTTGCCACTGCTTGGACGCTCCATTTTGGGCGTTGCAGCTCGGATCCCCGATCGCAGTGGATATACGATTGGATGAACCGGCCAACGATCAGTTTACGCCATTCGGAGCGCACGTGACTTATCATTTCCCGGCCCGCGCGTCCATGCCCCCTGTCAAATTGCATTGGTACGAAGGACGCCCGCGTCCGCCAAAGCTTCCTGGCATGGGGGAACTGCCATCGAATGGCATGTATATGATCGGTTCCAAGGAAACGATCTACCACGAAGACATGCGCCCGAATAGTCCGATGCTTTGGCCTCATTCGCGAATGGGAGAATTGGGGGATCGCTTGCGGCAACGAACGATCCCACGGGTCAAAGGCGGCCCAGTTGAAGAGCTTTTCAGCGCAATTAAGGGAGATGTCGGCGAGTGCGGGTCCAACTTCGACTACGCGGCGCCTTTGACGGAGACGATACTACTCGGTTCGATGGCCATTCGAGCGGGGCATCGAATCGAATGGGACGCGGATAAGATGCGCATAACGAATCGCCCCAGTTTGAATCGGTGGGTAAAAGAAACGGTTAGACCGGGATGGAGTTATGGCGAAGGGCTCTGGACCTAAGAGCCGGCTCGCGTTTGCCGTCGTTTGGGGAAGGCGCCCTAACTGAACGCGGCGAAGAGACTTGATGAAGGGTCACTTTCCTTGAATTCGATCAATGATTTCCAGGAACGGTTCGGTTTCTAGTTTTGGGAGAATCCATTCGGCCCCGGCTTGATGGAGTCGCTCGGTTCGAGCGCCGGTACCGATGAAGGGGATGTCGAGTTGGCGGCAGGCCCGGAGGTCCCACGGGCCATCCCCGACATAGACGACCTCTTCGATCCGGCGTCCGGCCCGTTCGGCGGCGAGTCGAATGATATCGGCTCGAGCATAGCGATCGGACGCAGTGGCATGGGGCAGGGTCTTAAGATCGATGCCGCTTCTCGAGAGTTTGAAGGAAATGGAAGGGAGCCAATCGCCGGTGGCAATGGCGGCATCGTAGCAATCGCTGGATTGCAATGCGGCCAACAATTCGATCGTGGTCGATTCGGCGTGAAAGGCGCTCGGATCCCGGGCGTGATCGGCTTTCAAATTTGCGAGAAAGGCGTCGCTGATTTGGGCTTCCAACTCGTTGCGTCGAGTTTCTGGATACTCTGACAGCGCGTAGTGGACGACGGCTTTCGCAGTGACCTCGTCGATGCTTTGCCAAAACGCATCCGTCATCGACCTCCCGGACACGGTCTCAAAGGCGTCGTTGAAGCACTTCCAGTCGAAGGCTTCGCCGCCGATTAGGGTGCCGTCTACGTCGAAAACAATGAGCATGTCGGATATCGATTGAAAGTGGGAGTTGGCTTGAAGGCGATGAATGGGCTGAGCGATCGGGCCCGCTGGGGCGGACGACTAGGCCGGTCGTTCCTACCTTTGAGCGATGCGCCAATCGAAGTTCTCCAAAAAAAGTCCGCAACGGCAAGCGCTGCGGACTTTGGAAAAACGTTTGGCGATGCTCTGCTTAGAACTTGCCGCCGTAGCATGCGTTCGGGCCGAGTTCTTCTTCGATCCGAAGCAGCTGATTGTACTTGGCAACGCGGTCGCTGCGGCAGAGGGAACCCGTCTTGATTTGACCTGCATTGGTCGCCACCGCGATGTCTGCGATGGTCGTATCTTCGGTTTCGCCTGAACGGTGCGAGATGACGGAGGTATAGGACGCTTCCTTGGCCATTTCGATGGCATCCATAGTTTCGGTGAGCGATCCGATTTGGTTGACCTTTACGAGAATCGAGTTCGCGACGCCCATATCGATTCCTTTCTTGAGGAACGAGGTGTTCGTCACGAATAGATCGTCTCCAACGAGTTGGGTATTGTGGCCCATCTCTTCAGTCATATGCTTCCAGCCTTTCCAGTCCGCTTCGTCGAGGCCGTCCTCGATGGAGATGATTGGGTAGCGATCGGCCAGGTCCTTGAGGAAGGCGACCATTTCAGCGCTGCTCTTCTTGGATCCGTCGGACTTGTCGAAGACGTACTTCTTGCTCTTGTAGAATTCGCTAGCGGCTACGTCGAGGGCGATGAA
Source organism: Candidatus Pelagisphaera sp. (assembly GCA_965655705.1). GTDB lineage: Bacteria > Verrucomicrobiota > Verrucomicrobiia > Opitutales > Opitutaceae > Pelagisphaera. Next base: position 176,607 of record CBFHHM010000002.1, on the reverse strand, counting down.
GATGTCTTTGCCAAGCTTGTATCCAGCTTTCTTGGTCGCTGCGGCGATGACTTCAAGGGCGTGCTCGTTGGAGTCCAAGGCGGGGGCGAATCCGCCTTCGTCGCCGACTGCGGTGGAGAGGCCTTTGCCCTTGAGAACGCCTTTGAGGGAGTGGAAAATTTCCGCTCCCATACGGAGCGCTTCGCGGAAGCTCTCTGCGCCCTTTGGCATGATCATGAACTCCTGGATGTCGATGGGAGCGTCCGAGTGGGCGCCGCCATTGAGGATGTTCATCATGGGAACTGGGAGAACCTTGGCGTTCGGTCCGCCGAGATACTTATAGAGTTCTAAGCCGGACGCTTGGGCGGCGGCCTTGGCATTCGCGAGGGAAACGCCAAGAATGGCGTTGGCTCCGAGCTTGGCCTTGTTCTTGGTGCCATCCAAGGCCAGCATTGCGTTATCGACTGAAACCTGATCGCAGGAATCGATGCCGACGAGCTCGGGCAAAATCTTGTCGTGAATGTTGGAGACCGCCTTGAGAACGCCTTTGCCGAGGTAGCGCTTCTTAGCGCCCTTCGGGGCTTGGCGTGGAGGCAAGGCTCCGTCTCGGAGCTCGAGGGCTTCGTTTTCGCCGGTGCTGGCTCCCGAGGGGACGGCGGCGCGGCCGACGATTCCAGAAGCGAGCACGACGTCGACTTCTACAGTTGGGTTGCCGCGTGAATCGATGATTTCGCGGGCGTTAATATCGATGATGTCAGTCGTCATGATAGTGTTTTTTCGAATATTCGGAGGTCCCCGAAGGGAAAAAAGGATGCTTATGACGGGTGAAAAGCGAAACGCAAGCGAGCAAAGCGCTTTTTGCAGGAATGTCGCGAAGCCGTCTATCGGGGAACGCTCTCAGTCGAGGATACGCGCTTGTTGGTCGGGCGTGGGCAATGGGCAGCTTGCTTTGTCTATGAAGGCGCGACGGCGCTTGGCGATCGCGTCATAGACGGAATCCCGGAAACCCAAGGGCAGTACGCGGAAAGCGAGGAGCATCTTCCAGGCGCCGCCGACGGTGAGCAAAATTTCGAAGGCGGCTTCGGACTTGGTATGGCGAAGGCCGTTTGGATCGAGGTAGACAATGGTGCTTAGGGCGTTTGCATTTCTCAGTTCCGCAGGCAGCAAGGCGCTTGCGGTGGATCCTTGCAACGGAGCGTATCGAATACGTTTCGCGCGATCCATCCGCATGACTTGCCGGATCGAGGTATCGCAGAACCCGCATTCGCCGTCGTAAAAGACGATGTTGTTTTCCCTTTCCATTTTAATCCTATTCTTCGTCTTAAACGCAGTCTGGGATTCCGTCTAGAACAAAGCGGGGCGCGCGATAAGGGGACTCGATACGGTTGGATTGGTTCTGGGAGTTGGACTAGGATTGGGATTCGGCCAAGATTTGGATTACGGGAGTTCAGGTTTTTCGAGTTGAGGCCTTCTTCCTTTTGGCGGGCTTGGAGAGTTCCAAGTAGGTCTTCTTCTGCATGCCACTTTCGTACATTTCCATGAACCGAACCCCCTCGCGCGGTTTCACCCGGTCCATTTTGATCGCTTTGTCGATTTGCTTTTTCATGAGCCGACTCAGCAATTCCGACTTGAATTGGACCCCTTCGAGCACGTCCTTGATGCGATCGCCTTGGATAGTGTCTTCTATATAGAATCCATCTTCTTCGTCTTCGTCGAGGAAGACGTGGGCTTCGTTGACGCGGCCGAACAAATTGTGATTGTCGCCCATGATGTCTTGATAGGCCCCGATGAGAAAGAAGCCCAGAAAGTAGGGTTCGCTTTTCTTGAGCGGGTGGAGCGGAAGGTATTCCTTTTCGTCCTCGAGGTCTATGAATTTGGATACCTTTCCGTCGCTGTCGCAGGTGATGTCGACGAGGATCGCGTTGACGGAGGGACGTTCGTGGAGGCGGCTCAGCGGCACGATGGGAAAGAGCTGCTCGAGAGCCCAGTGATCGAGCAAGGATTGGAATACCGAGAAATTGCAGATATACTGATCGGCGAGCATTCGCTTGAGCTCGGTCAATTCTTCGGGCTGGTAGCCGCCTTTGGCGGTTTGGTCGAGCTTTTGGCAAATTTGCCAGAAAAGCGATTCGGCTTGGGCCCGTCCTTCGAGGTCTAGATAGCCGTGATTGAACAGAGAGTACGCTTCGTTTTTCTTTTGCAGGGCATCGTGGAATTTTTCGAGGCGCCCATAGCGCACGCGTCCGGAGCTCATATCGAAGAGGTCCCGAACGACTGGATCCTCAATATCCTCTTCGCGTACCTTGAGCGAAGAATCTCGTTTGGTAATGCGATCGACGACTTGGGTGACGAGTATGCTGTGTGGAGCGGTAATGGCCCGGCCGCTTTCCGATACGATAGTCGGGCAGGGCGTGTCGCTCGCGTCGCAAATCCGCTTGATGGTGAAAACGACGTCGCGGGCGTATTCCTCAAGCGTGTAGTTAGTCGAGCTCTCCCAATTAGAGCGTGAACCATCGTAGTCGATGCCCAGGCCGCCTCCCACGTCGAGGTAACCCATTGGAAATCCGAGTTTCTTCAATTCGCAGTAGAAACGAGCTGCTTCGATCACTGCGTTCTTGATCGTTATGATATTGGGAACTTGGGATCCTATGTGGAAATGGAGGAGTTGGAGGCTGCGCTCGAGCGTCGCTTCTTTCAAAAGCGAGCACGCTCGGAGCATCTCGGTGGTGGTGAGCCCGAATTTGGCGTTGTCGCCGGTCGACAGGGCCCACTTGCCTTCGCCTCGCGAGTAGAGCTTGGAGCGCAGTCCAATGATGGGTTGGACGTTTAGTTCCTGGGCGATCTCTATAATGAGCGAGACCTCGGAAAGCTGTTCGGCGACGATAATGACGCGCTTTCCGATCTTCTGCCCATAGAGGGCCAGACGGACGTAGTCATCGTCCTTATAGCCATTGCAAACGAGTAGGGACGCGGCGTCCTCTTGCATGGCGAGGGCGATGAGCAGTTCGGGTTTGCTCCCGCACTCGAGACCGTACTCGAAGGCTTTGCCGGCGTCCTGAATCTCCTCGATAACCTCGCGCAGCTGATTCACTTTGATGGGGAAGACGCCCTGGTAGCGTCCGGAGTACCCTTCCTCTCGAATCGAGGATTGGAAGGCGCGATTGAGTTTTTCGATTCGTTGCCTGAGGAGATCTTGAAATCGAATGACAATGGGGGTCTTGAGACCCTTGCTTTCGGCTTCCTTGAGGACGTCGGCAATGCGGACGCTGCGTTCGTCCCCAGCCGGCGTGACGCAGACGTAGCCATCGGCGTCGATCGAGTAGTAGGGCTTGCCCCATCGTTCCAGTCCGTAGAGGGAAGCGGATTGGGAAACGGTCCAGCGGTTAGTCTTGGGAGCGTTCAAGGCGGTTTGTTTTACGCTTTCCCAAAACTCATCTTGAAGTCGAATGCGAGTGAAATCGTCTCGAATCGTCGCTTGCCGCTTTCCCGTCTCCTTTGCCGGGACGTTTCCATGGGACCATCGATTGAGGGCAATCGCCCCTGTCCGAGGAGATTCGGGGCGGTTTCGAATTCGTTACAGGGGCATTCTTCTGCGCTTGCTTTTTGAAATGGCCCTGGATTGAGTAGCCAACTTCATTTTTCTAGAAACTATCACGAACGATTCGATGGACTCAATTATTTCGATTTTAGCTCAAGCAGCGCCTGCTCCCAGCGGCGGAGGCGGCGGAATTGGCCAGTTTTTGCCAATTCTCATTATGTTCGCTGCAATGTATTTCCTGCTCATCGCTCCCCAGCGTAAGAAGCAAAAGGCCCACCAGAAGATGATCACGGAACTCCAGTCGGGCGCGGACGTGATTACCAGTGGCGGCATTTACGGTACGATTACCAATGTGAAGGAAGATCGCTTCGTGGTCCGCATCGCGGACAATACCAAGATAGAGATCACCAAGGCTTCGGTCGCTACGATCGTGGATTCCGACGGAGCCGTTTGATCGACGTCCTCTTTATTACACGTATCCTAGAACGCCGCATTGTCGGCGTTCTTTTTCTTAACTCAGGAAATACCCATTTTGTAACATGTCTGGAAATCACCTCTGGAAACTCTTGCTGACGGTCATTATCGTTGGATTTTCGGTCTCCTATCTCGTGCCTTTCGAGGACCAGCCGTTTGGCGATTATCTCGAAGAAAACGCAGTTGGCGAGGAGTTCTCGGGAATTCTCGAGCGCGCGAAGACGCGCATGGAGAGCGATGAGAGCGTCGTCAGCGTTTACATGGCTCTCAAGGCGATCGGCAACGAAGAGCGCATCGACTTGTCGGAGTACTTTCCGCAGATCAATTTGGAAGCGTCGCTTCGCAACATCGAGAAGCGAAATCAGATTTTGCTCAACGCCCTGCTTGAGGATTCCAAAGCGGACTTGCGTCCGGGGTTGGATATCGCGGGTGGCGTGGCGATGACCTTGCAGATCGACCCGGCGGCATTTGCGGGCGTGGAGCAGTTCGAGCGTCAGGAAAAGCTCTCCAAGGCAATCGAGATCATCGAGGCTCGCGTAAATTCCTACGGCGTCTCGGAGCCGATCGTTCGGGCCGTGGGAGAGGATCGAATCGAGGTCCAATTGGCGGGGATCAACACGAAGGACAATCCTGAGATTCTCGACAACATCAAGCGACCCGCTCGCTTGGACTTTCGGGAAGTGCATATGACGGCCCGTCCTGGCATCGACCCGGCGCCCTATAGTTACGAGGCGATGACCCTGATTCGCGATTCCGGCGAGGAGGTATTCGAGGAAACCTTGTACGTGAGCAAGTTTCCGTCGCTGACCGGCAAGTATGTGGAGGACGCCAATGCGATCCAGAACTCGGTGGGCGGCTTTGAAATATCGCTCGATTTCGATAGCGAAGGCGCATCGCGTTTCGCGGAAATCACTCGCAAGCTAGCCGGGCAAGGCCGTTTGGCTATCGTTTTGGATGGCACGCTCTATTCGGCTCCTAATGTCAATGAAGCCATTACGGGGGGGCGCGCCTCGATTTCCGGCAGCTTCTCGCAGCGCGAAGCGATCGAGCTAGCGAACATTCTGAACAACCCTCTGGAGTTTTCTCTGGAAGTGGCCGAGCTTTACGAAGTGGGCCCCACCTTGGCGAAGACGTCGGTCGATTCCAGCAAGCGAGCGGCAACCTGGGGCGTCATCCTGGTAGCTATCTTCATGATTTGCTACTATATGATCGGCGGCGGCATTGCGCTCGCCTCGGTCGTCTTGAATTTGACCATCGTGATCGGCGCTTTGGCGAGTATGGGAGCCACCTTGACTCTGCCGGGCATAGCGGGGGTGATCCTGACCATTGGTATGGCGGTCGATGCGAACATCCTCATCTTCGAACGCCTTCGCGAAGAGTTGCGAGCTGGTAAGACCTTGAAGGCTGCCTTGACCGGTGGTTTCGACAAGGTGTTTTCAACGATCTTCGATGCGAACGTGACCACCTTGCTCGTGTCGATAGTTATGATTTCGTTCGGTACGGGACCGGTGAAAGGTTTCGGTACGACCCTGGCGATCGGTGTGGTAACGACGATGTTCTGCGCTTTAGTCGTGACGCGACTATTGCTCCAGCTGTTGATCGATACGAACGTGATCAAGAAGTTTCCGATGCTCTCCATCGTGAACAATCCGAAGGTTCCTTTCCTGAAATTTCGCCTGCCCGCGTTTGTGGCTTCGTGGAGTATCGTTATTATTGGCATTATCGGGCTGGTGAGCAAGTGGGACTCGATCTTCGGAATCGACTTCACTGGGGGTGACGAAGTGACGCTTTCCTTCGAGCAGCGTATCGATGAATCGGATATCGCTCGACTGGTAGCGGATCTGGATTTGGGAGAGGTGACTCCTCAGTACGTGGCTCAATTGGGCAACGGGACGGAATCCCTGAAGCTGCAGACGCCTTTCGATCGGGGCGAAGAAGTCGTGGACGCTCTTCAAGACGCTTTTCCCGCGGCTAAGCTGGTCGAGCAGGGCAAGAATGAAATTGGGCCGTCGGTTGGCGCTCAAATTCAAAAGAACGCGCTTTATTCTATTGGAATATCGCTCGGCTTGATCCTGATCTACATCGCTATTCGATTCGAGATTGGCTATGGTATCGGAGCGATTGTAGCGACCGTACACGATATTCTACTGACGATTGGCGTTTTCGTGCTGGTGCCGGGCCATCAATTTACCGCTCCTATGATCGCGGCAATTCTCCTGATCGTGGGTTATTCGCTCAATGATACAATCGTCGTGTTCGACCGGATACGAGAGGAGTTGGAGTTGAAGCCGACTACGAAGCTCAAGGAGATTATCAACTTGGCGCTCAACGCGGTACTGGGACGTTCCCTGCTCACGAGTGTTACGACCTTGCTGGCTGCGGGATCCTTGCTGGTCTTCGGAACGGGCGTGATCAGCGATATCGCCTTCACTTTTACGATCGGCATCATCACTGGAACCTTCTCCTCGATCTTCATTGCTAGTCCCATCTTCTTTTGGTGGCACAAGGGAGATCGCCGAAGCGTGGAGAAGAGTCACGACGTGGCTCCGGAATACGATTGGCAAGCCGGCGCTAAGGAAGCCAAGGAGGGAAGCTAGTCGCGATTGTGACGGCTTGGGAATACAATCCCCCTTCCGCTTCAACAGTAGGCACCCTACGGAAACAGCTTCAGGTCAACAGCGCCGTGGCGGAGCTAATCGCCCGGCTCGGTTTCGTCGACGTGGACGAAGCGCGACGCTTCTTGCACCCTAAGCTGAGCGAAATCGCCTGTCCCTTCGAGATTCCGAACCTCAAATCGGCTGCGCAGCGGATCAGCCAGGCCATCGACAATGGCCAGCGCATTGTCATTTGCGGCGACTACGATGTGGATGGAGTCACCAGCACGGCGCTGTTGGTGGATATTTTGAGGGCCTTCGAGATCTTCCCGAGTTTCATTGTCCCCCTCCGTTTGAATGAAGGCTATGGACTGACTCGGAAGGCGGCGGAACGCGCTCTGGAAGGCGGCGAAGCGGCGGACTTGTTTATCGCGTTGGACTGCGGCACGAATTCGGTGGAAGAAGCGCAGTACATTCTTTCCCGGGGCTGCGATTTGATTGTTGTCGATCACCACCAATCCAAGCGATCCTTGCCCGAGGGAGTAGCTCTGGTGAATCCGCATGTTTTCGGAGATGCGGAAAGCCAAACCAAGAATCTATGCACGGTGGGTTTGGTATTCAAGCTAGCCCACGGATTGTTGAAGCTGCGCCGAGAAGCCGGGGACGAGCGCGCGTTTGAGATCAAGCTGCGAGATTACTTGGATCTCGTATCGATGGGGACCATAGCGGATTTGGTGCCATTGACCCGAGAGAATCGAACGTTCACGAGAATCGGATTGAAAGGGTTGAGCAAGACGCGGCGCCCTGGACTTAAGAGTCTAATGTCAGTCGCTGGAATGACGGCGAGCCATGGAGTCAAGCCAGTCGATATTTCCTTCAAAATCGGTCCGCGCATCAATGCGAGCGGTCGCTTGGCGGATGCGGCCTTGGCAGTGGAACTCCTTTTGAGCGATGACGCCAGCTATTGCATGGAAGCGTCTTTGAAGTTGGATTCCTTCAACCGCGAGCGTCAGGAGATCGAAAAGACAATCGCCGAGGAGGCGATGGCTCAAGTGGAATCGGGGCAATCGGACAGCTCGGGTTTGGTCGTGTTCGGCCGCGAGTGGCATTCGGGCGTCGTGGGAATCGTCGCTAGTCGTCTATCGCGGGCCTATCGGCGCCCTTGCATTGTCTTGGGGATGGAAGGCGAACTGGCCAAAGGCTCGGGCCGAAGCGTGGAAGGCGTAAACCTAGTCGAGGTATTGAACGACTTTTCCGATCGATTGGAAAGCTGGGGAGGGCATCCCATGGCTATCGGGATTTCCTTGGATACCGATCGCATCGAAGAATTGAGAGGCTATTTCGATCAGTCCGTAAAGCGATTCCGTGAATCGCATAGCTACGAAAGGCATATCGAGGTTTCGGCATACCTATCGCTTGAGGATGTGGGGCCGAAATTGATGGACGAGCTGGGCTTGCTCCAGCCGTTCGGACAAGAAAACCCGGAACCGATTTTCGCGACGCGTCAGGTTGTCTTTCGCCAGCGACCCAAAGTATTCAAAGATGCTCACTTTCGCTTCGCTTTAGGGGACGGAAATGGGCGACTCATCCAAGGTGTCGCTTGGAAAATGGCCGATCGTATACCGCAATTGAATACGCCGTTGGATATCGCTTATCGACTCGCTTGGAATTCGTTTGGGCGGCAGAAGATTCTCCAAATCGAATTGGTGGATTGGAAAGCGAGCTAGCCCGCTAATGGACTGAATCGCTTCGGCGCTCGCTACGCTCGATCCAGGTTTTGCGACGACTCGCCGGTCGGCATCCGATGCTTGGGAATCCGAACGGAGCGCTCATGGCTATTATTGTGTAAAATGGGGCTGGGTATCAGGGAAGACTCTTAATGCGAAACGAAGTTTATCCGTAGAGTACGCTTGGGTCTGAGTAGCAATGAGTTGCGACAGCTCCAGCAGCACGCTTGGAAAATGATTGTATTAGTTGTAGATGATAGTTCGTCGATTCGCCGCATTTTGCGGAAGGAACTAGAGGATCGCAGCCACCGGGTTGTCGAAGCGGAAAGTGGGTCCATGGCCTTGGAAGTACTCGAAGAAACCAGAGTGGATGCGATTTCCATGGATGTCGATATGCCGGGCCTAAGCGGTTACGATACCTGCTTGAAACTCCGGAAGGGCGATGCCAAATGCGTTGAAATGAATCCTGAATTGGCTCGATTGCCTATCGTATTCCTAACCGCGAACGATACGGATAAAGCGCGATACGAAGCGTTCAAGGCGGGAGCGAACGGATTTGTCATAAAGCCCTTCATTCAGGGGGAACTGACGGCCGAAATCGAGCGAGCTACGAAACGAGTCGATGACTTGGCGGGTCATCAGGTTCTAGTTGTCGACGACAGCGTGACGACTCGGAAGCTGTTGAAACTGTCGCTTGAGGAAATGGGGCTGAACGTTTTAGAAGCGAAAGATGGCCGCTCCGGATACGAGTTTATCAAAGGGCGCCACGAAGAGATCGATTTGGTAATTGCTGATAATTTCATGCCGGAGATGAGCGGCGACGAGATGTGCATGAAGGTGCGGTCCGACTTAGGATTGCAAGAGCTGCCGATTATCTTCCTCTCATCGATATCGGATAAGAAATTCATCGTTCGAACCTATGAGTTGGGCGCCTCCGATTTTCTGCTAAAGCCCTTTCACAAAGAAGAGGTTCAAGCGCGCGTTCGGTTTCACCTCAAATCCAAGCTCAATCGAGACAGCAGCCGGCGTAAAATCGTCGACTTGAAGCGCGAGCATAAGATCAAGGATCAATTCCTTTCCATATGCTCCCATGATCTGCGATCGCCTTTGACCGGAGTAGTGGGTTTCACGGATATCATGCTGGAAGACGAGGAAACGCCAGAGGAGCACCGCGAGTATCTTTCGCATATCAAGAGTTCGAGCGAATTTCTGCTTTCGATTATCAACGATATATTGGATTTGGGACGTTTGCAGTCCGAATCGGCGGAACTCGTTTTCAGCGTCGTCGATCTATCCGATTCGTTGGAATCCTGCATCGGTACCTTGCGTCATATGGCGAGTCCGAAGCATATCGAATTGAAGGTAGAGAATCGGTTGAGCCCATCGACCAGTCCGGACGTCTTGGGCGATGCGAATAGCCTAAAGCGGTTATTCAACAATCTAATTTCCAATTCGATCAAGTTCAGTCACGAATGGAGCGAAGTCACGATCGCTTTGGAGCGGGGAACGGAGGGCGGAGTTCGCGTGCTCGTGCAAGATCGCGGAATTGGCATTCCGGAAGACAAGCTACCGCTCCTCTTTGCGGGCGACAACCGTATCTCCCAGAAGGGAACCAAGGGCGAAGAGAGCTTCGGTTTTGGAATGAAAATCGTCAAAGAGATCGCCGAGCAGCACGGCGGACGAATCGCGGCTGAAAGCAAGCAGGGCGAAGGTACGACAATCACAGTCGAATTTCCCGATCCCATCGCTGAGGATTTGGCCGCTCTTTGAGTCTAAAATCGCTAAGCGTCCGGACTCGAACGCATCAATCCGCATTCTGGAGGCGGTATGAGCAAGACGATCCTTACAGTCGATGACGCGGCGACCATTCGTCGCATGGTTTCGGCCACATTGAGCGCAGCAGGGTACCAGGTCGAAGAAGCTGCCGACGGTCAAATCGCGCTGGATATGCTCAAGGATCGAAAAGTAGACTTGGTCATCGCCGATCTGAACATGCCGAATCTCGACGGCATAAGTTTGACGCGCAAGCTGCGGGCGCTGCCTCATTACCGTTCAACGCCAATCGTTCTGCTAACGACGGAATCGGATCCGGAAAAGAAGAGCGCGTGTCGTACCGCTGGGGCGACCGGTTGGATGAACAAACCCTTTTCTCGCCCGCAATTATTGGGCCTCGTAGAGAAGGTCTTAGGACCTGCCTAGGCGAACCGTTCGCTTCAGGGCGGCGCATGATGGGCTCCATTGATTCGAGTCGGCGCGGGTTATCAGCGTATACGCGCAAGTACGTACGCAACTGAGCGCTCTTCGGCGCTAGAATGGCTCCCATGCCATGGATTCCCGAACTTAAGAGAGGGCAATACGCATCGGATATGGTTTAAATTGCCCTGCTAAAACCGAGTAAAAGGGGGTATAATACCTATATAGAGCCCTTTTGTATGAGGGTAACACCTAAAGTATGGGTGCGCAGGGTCGAGACTCTGTAAAATGACTTAGAGTAAATCGCTCTAAGCAATGAAACCAATCGAATCGAAACTCCGAGCCCCATTCTTAATTCCACACGTTAGATCATGAGCAAGGTAATCATTACGGTAGACGATGCAGCCACTATGAGGCGTATGGTCGCTATGACGCTAAGCGGCGCAGGATACGCCATGGAAGAAGCTGCTGACGGGCAAATTGCCCTGGACTTGTTGCAGCGAAAGCAAGCCGACCTAGTCATCACGGACGTCAACATGCCCAATATGGATGGCATCGAGTTGACGCGCCAGTTGCGGGCGCTGCCGTCCTATCGAACGGTACCCATCGTCTTGCTCACCACGGAAACGGATCCCGCGAAGAAGAATGCGGGTAGATCCGCCGGCGCGACGGGCTGGATTAAGAAGCCGTTCTCGCAGGATCAACTTCTGGGATTGGTCTCCAAAATTTTCTCAAACAATTAACCCCCTCCGATACTGATGAGCGACGACCTGACACGGCAGCTGACTAACGACTTTATAGTAGAGAGCAACGAAGGCTTGGATGCCTACGATAGGCACATCCTCGATTTCGAGAATGGCAAGTTCGAGGCGGAAGCCATGAACAATGTCTTCCGAGCTATCCATACGATCAAGGGAACCGCAGGTTGCCTAGGTTTTTCCAAGATCGAAAAAATCGCTCACACAGGGGAGAATTTGATGATGCTCCTGCGCGATGGCGAAGCGAGTGTCTCGCAAGCGATGATATCGCCCTTGCTTGAGCTTTCCGACGCATTGCGATCGATGATGTCTCATTTAGAGAGCTCTGGAAGCGAAGGCGACGAAGACTACGGCCCTCTGCTCGACACCTTGGAATCCTTGAGAGAAACGGCGGAAAGCGGCGAAATCGAAGAGAAGCCTGAAGTCGATGAGGGATTTGGCATATTCGAAGAAGACCCGCAAGCGAGCGAGGTCGACGAAGTTTCGGTAGAAACGGAAGTTGAAGCGGACGCCAGCGCCGCAGCGGAGACGGACGAAGGATTCGGAGTTTTCGAGGAAGCTGAAGTCGAAGCGAAGGAAGATCCCGCTAAGGGTCCAAGCGCGACGCCGGAGCCTGTGGGCGCCAAGCAACCGGAAGCGGAGACTCGGGCGGCGGACGCATCGGCGAGCCCGTCGATTGCCAACCGCTCTATTCGAGTCGACGTGGGCCTTTTGGACAAAGTGATGAATATGGTTGGGGAGCTCGTGTTAGCTCGCAATCAGATCGTTGCCAATACGGAGCAATTCGATCCCACTGCCCTGCAGACCGCTTCGCAACGTCTCAATATTATAACGACAGAGTTGCAGGAAGGCGTCATGAAGACGCGCATGCAGCAGATCGGCAGCATCTGGGCGACCTTGCCACGGGTGGTGCGGGATGTCTCGACCGAGCTGGGCAAGAAAGTGCGCTTGGTCATGGACGGGCAAAGCACGGAACTCGATCGCACGGTTATCGAAGCAATCAAGGATCCGTTGACCCACATTATTCGCAATTCCATCGACCATGGAATCGAAAAGCCTGAAACGCGGGCCCAGCGGGGCAAGGCGGAAGAAGGATTGCTTTCGCTGCGAGCCTTTCACGAAGGCGGGCAAGTGAATATAGAAATTATGGACGACGGGGGAGGAATCGACCTCGAGCGAGTTAAGGAGAAGGCCATTTCCCAGGGCATGATTGGCGCTGAGCGAGCGGCCAAGCTGAGCCCTCGAGAAGCGATCAATTTGATTTTCCTGCCAGGACTATCCTCAGCCGAAAAGGTATCCAACGTCTCGGGACGCGGCGTAGGCATGGATGTCGTTCGTACCAACGTGGAAAAGACGGGCGGTTCGATCGATCTTCAAACGCAGCCGGGCGAAGGAACGACGATTCGCATCAAAATTCCGCTGACGCTCGCGATTATTCCCGCTTTGATTGTGAGCAGTGGCGGAAATCGATTCGCCATCCCCCAAGTAAGTCTGCTGGAGCTCGTGCGCTTGGAAGGGGAGCAAGCCGAGTCGAGTATAGAGATGCTTTACGGAGTGCCGGTTTACCGGTTGCGTGGACAAATTCTACCATTGGCCTATCTGAGCAATTCGCTTGGCTTGGAGAAGGTCGTCAACGGGGATGATGATTCAGTCAATATAATCGTTCTCGAAGCGGACGGGCGACAGTTCGGATTAGTGGTCGACGAGATCAACGATACCGAGGAAATCGTAGTGAAGCCGCTCAGCAAGCAATTGAAGGATATCAATGCGTTTGCGGGAGCGACGATCATGGGTGACGGCAAAGTCGCGCTCATTCTCGATGTGCTCGGCTATGCGGAGCATTCGAAGGTAGTTTCCGAGCGCAATGATCGGGGTTATGCCCAGGACGAACGTTTCGACGGCTCCGAAGGCGATGGAGACCGCCAGTCGCTTCTCATCTTCGAGGTAGGTAGCGATCGAAAGATGGCCATACCGCTCGCTCAAGCGGCTCGACTGGAGGAATTCTCGAGGGAATCCATCGAGCGTACGGGGTCGCACGAGGTCGTGCAGTACCGTGGTCAAATCATGACGCTCTTGCGGGTTTCGGACTTTTTGGACTTGGATGGGACCGCCGAGGAGACGGATGTCGTTCAAGTCATCGTCTATTCCGAGGACGGTCGCAGCGTTGGCCTTATCGTGGACCGCATTTCGGATATCGTCGAGGAGTCGATTGCCGTGCAACGGGAGTCTTCCTCCCAAGGACTGGTCGGCTCTGCGGTCATTCAGGACAAAGTGACTGAGCTCTTGGATGTGCCGGATCTAGTGCGGCGCGGGGACCCTAGTTTCTATAAATGCGATACCTGCGTGGCCTGAACCCGAATCCAAATCGAATTTCCCTAGTTAACAATTACATACAAAAAAATATAAACTCATATCATGAAAACGAATACCACCAATCGAATCGCAAAGAACTCAAAATCAAGGGCCTCCAGCGCGAGTCGAGGCGGCCGTTCTAGCAACGGGGTCTCCGTGGACGTCGAGAAGATGCTCGACTACCAAGGGCAGCTCGATGCCATCAATAAGGTTCAGGCCGTTATCGAGTTCGAACTCGACGGCACCATTCTGACCGCCAACGAAAACTTTCTCGCCACGGTAGGCTATAGCTTGGAAGAGATCCAAGGCCAACACCACCGACTGTTCGTCGAGCCAGAGTACGCGGCTAGCCCCGACTATGTAAAATTCTGGGCGGATCTCGCTGCAGGAAAGTTCGATGCGGGCGAGTACAAGCGAATTGGCAAGGGAGGAAAAGAGGTTTGGATCCACGCGTCCTACAATCCGATTTTCAACAGTGACGGCGAGCCATACAAGGTTGTCAAATTCGCTTCGGACATTACGGCGGCGGTTTTGCAGCGCTCGGTCGACCAGCGCTATGCGTCTATGTCCGACAATTCGCCGATCAATATCATGTTCGCCGATCCCGATCTCAATATTCAATACATGAATCCCGCTTCGAGCAGGACCCTGGCCGGTTTGGAGGAGCACCTCCCCGTAAAGGTGGAAAACATGATTGGCCAAACGATCGACGTATTTCACAAGGACCCCAGCCATCAGCGCAAGCTCTTGGCCGACCCCAACAATCTTCCTATCAACGCTAACATCAAAGTAGGACCGGAGACGCTGGATCTCTTGGTCAGCGCGATCTACGATGCAGACGGAGGGCACTTGGGCGCGATGGTGACTTGGGAAGTTATCACGAAGAAACTCGAAGCTGAAAAGCGCGAACGTGAAATGACGGAAAGTCTCAAGATGACTTTGGAAGCGGTTTCCGACAATGCGGAATCGCTCTCGCTATCGTCTGAGGAGTTGTCATCGGTTGCATCTCAGATGAGCTCCAATTCGGAGGAGACCTCGACGCAGGCCAATGTGGTTGCGTCCGCCTCTGAGCAAGTGAGCAATAACGTTTCGACGGTGGCGACGAGCGCCGAAGAAATGAGCGCGAGCGTCAAGGAGATTGCCAAGAACGCCAACGAAGCGGCGGAAGTTGCGACATCGGCCGTGAACGTCGCGGAAGATACGAACAAGACGGTTGAAAAGCTGGGCGAAAGCTCGGTGGAAATCGGTAACGTGATAAAGGTGATCACTTCGATTGCCCAACAGACCAATCTGCTCGCTCTCAATGCTACGATTGAAGCGGCTCGAGCTGGCGAAGCCGGCAAGGGCTTCGCAGTCGTTGCAAACGAGGTAAAGGAGCTCGCTAAGCAGACCGCCAATGCGACGGAAGAAATTGGAGAGAAAATCGCAGCGATCCAGACGGATACGAAGGGCGCTGTTTCGGCAATCGGCGAGATTGCCAGCGTAATCGGTCAGATTAACGACATCTCCAGCAGCATCGCCAGCGCGGTGGAAGAGCAAGCGGTCACGACAAACGAGATCGCTCGCAATGCCAGCGAAGCGGCAAAGGGCAGTGGCGAAATCTCCAAGAATATCGTCAACGTCTCGGAAGCGGCTCAGAGCACCAGCGAAGGCGCCAACAATACGTTGACTTCGGCGAAGAAGCTATCGGACCTTTCCGCGACCTTGAAGAAGGTTGTCGAGGAATCCGTAATCAACCAGGGTTAGTCAGAAGAGGACTTGGCTATGAGCGAACCGCTACAATTCTGCACGTTCTACGTCGACGGACTCTTCTTTGGAGTAGACGTACTGAAGGTGCAGGAAGTTCTCACCGAGCAGGATATGACGCCTGTACCTTTGGCCTCGAACGAGGTCGAAGGACTGATCAACCTGCGTGGTCAAATCGTCACGGCGATCGATTTGCGGCGTCGCCTCAAACTGAGCGATCGGACCGATGGCGAGCCGCCGATGAACGTCGTGATCAATGCCGGCGATGAGGTGTTTAGCCTGATCGTCGATGAGATCGGCGATGTCATCGAACCGGACGAAAAGTCCTTCGAGCGCCCGCCTGAAACTCTAGAGGGCGTAGCTAGGACACTCGTAAACGGCGTGTACAAGTTGGAAGGGCAGCTACTCCTTATTCTGGATACGGAAGCCTCTATATCTCTCAATGCGTCGAAGGTCGATCCGGTAGCCGCCTGATCGCAACCCATCGGCAAGGTAAGAAGTATTATGACAGACGAAACGAATTCACCGCTGTTCGATCGGCTGGGCGGAAGCCCGGCGATCGATGCGGCAGTAGATCAATTCTACGAGCGCGTCCTCGCTGACGAGGCGCTGGCTCCGTTCTTCGAGGGCATTAGCATGCTCCGACAGATAAAGCAGCAGAAGGCCTTCTTCACGACAGCCTTGGGCGGCCCCGCGATCTACAAAGGTCGCAATATGAAGGAAGCCCACGCTTCCTTGGCCATCCAGGAATCGCATTTCGGTCTCGTGGCCAAGCATCTCATAGAAACACTGGCGGCTCTGGGCGTATCGCAGGATCTCATCGATGAGGTAGTTGCGGCGATCAGTCCTCTGAAAGACGAGATTGTGAATACGCCATCGGATTAGAGCGAATAGGGGGAGAGGCGTAGGCTTCTTTAACGTTTCGCTGAACAAGGAGGCGACTGCCCGTTAGCGGTCGCTTCCTATTGAACCAACTGAGCTAAGAATGATGAATACAACGATTAAAGAACTGCCTCTCGACGAGGCATCGCTTTCAGCCGAGGAGCTTTCCATGCCGGCTTTGATTCGCGAATTGAGTTTGCAAAAGCGTCCGAATTGGCTGCTGCGCAAGTTGATGAATGCCTTGGAAAGCAAGCGTCAGGCGAAAGGCCTGGGATGGTCCCGAGTATGGAATAAGAAAGACTTGAACGTCTTTCGTACCCATAAGATGGATGTCGGAAACGACGCGGATTTTGTATCGCTGATTCGCGATACGATCGAGCCTTTGCTCAGTGGCGCTTCGTTGGAGTATCGCGCCTTCGCGGCCGAATTGATGTCCGATCCGAATGCGATGATGTTCGTTTTCCATCACAATCGCGACGAGTTAGGAATGCAATACGAGGGACTGACCTTGTCGATCGGCCGCAAAGTAATAGGCGACCGCAGCAAGCGAGATCGCTTGGATTTAATCATCGAGGATCGTCGGGTCGACGGTCGAGTCGATGGGCTCGCCGATTGCGTTCGTCTCTACGTCTGCCCTTGGTCTCAGTTTGAGAACGGGCAGGAACGCTTCAAAGCCTGCCTGGAACGCCAGAGCGATGGCATCCCCGAGGCGTTGCAGGAGCTTTATCAAGAAAGCGTGCGCTACTATCACAAATGGAAGGGCGAAGAGGAGCGGCAATGGAGTCATTGGTCTGCCAGCTGCATCGACTATTTCGGCCCCCGAACCTTCATCCCAGTGGGAACTTCGTTCTCCTGATCAATACGCTATCGTCTCGTGGAACGAATCGAACAGAACGGAGAGTCCAAGGGACTTTATTTGGAGGAGTCGGCGCCAACCCGATTGGGCTTGCTTGGCGTCAGTTTCCGAACTGCTCCGATTGCCGTGCGCGAATCGCTAAGCTTCAGCTCCGATGAAACGCGGAGTTTGCTGGAATCGTTCCGAGAGGAAAATCCTGGCGAAGAACTGCTGGTTCTATCCACCTGCAACCGTACGGAGTTCTATTTGGCGGGGGATTGGGCCGAGAAGGGAACCGAGCGACTTGTATCGATTTTGAAGTCATTGAGACCGAATGCCCCGGTTTTCCATTCGACCTGCCAATTTTACGAAGCGAGCGGATCCGCTGTTGCGGAGCACCTCTTTCGCGTAGCGAGCGGAATCGATTCCGCCATCTTGGGAGATGGGCAAGTGCTGGGACAAGTTCGGTCGGCCTACTGCCTTTCCCGCGAATCGGGAACATTGGGTCGAAACCTGGAGCGGCTCCTCAATCGGGCGATCCGAGCGGGAAGACGCGCTCGTAGCGATACGGCAATCGGATTCGGCAATGTAGGCCTGGGGTCTGCAATTGCATCGCTCATAAAGACCCGTTCCAAGGAATTGGAAAGCCCTCGCCAGCTGCGTATCCTCATCGTGGGTGCCGGTGAAATTGCCCGGGAAATTGGGCGAAGCTTGTCGAAGGACAAGGAGGGGGAACTCGTTTTCCTCAATCGGAGTCGCTCGAGAGCAGAAGTTTTGGCAGCGCATTGCGAAGCGAGCGCTGCGGGATGGGAATCGTTGGAAAGCGAGTTGGCTTTGGCCGACTTCGTTATTGCGGCAACGTCCTCTAAACGGCCGATAATTACCCGTACCCATTTGGCGCAATGCTCGGAGGGACCTCGCTTGTTCATCGATGCAGGCGTACCTCGGAATATAGAGGCGTTAGCGGGAGAGACGGTTTTCGATGTGGATATGATTCGCGCATACCAAGAAGACGCGGCGAAGAAGCGCAGCGCTTCCATCCCCGAGGTCGAGGAGTGCATTAATCGGGAATTGTCCGCCTGGAAACAGGAAGAGCGCGCGGCGCCTGTCGAGGAAATGATCGCTGCCTTGTTTCGCGAGACGAACGCTCTGGGCCCTGTATTGTCGGATTTGGAGCAGGGACGAACGGATGATCGCGGAGTCGATCTAGAAAAGTCCATTGGGCAAGCGCTTGAACGGCATGCCCGGAATCTGCGGCGTTGGCTGCGCGATACCGAAAGGGGAAATATCTAGGATGTTAGCCACGCTTCAGAGATCGAGTCAGCTTGGCCTGCTTGCCAAGGATTTCGCTTCGGCGCGTTCGAGCGGCTCGCCCGACAAACGGAGTCGAGCCGTTTCGAGAATCGTCGAACGTTTGGGTCTGATGCATGGATTGCCCCAAAAACTGGGCCAGCTTTTGGCGTTCAGCGATGTAGACTCTTCGGATTCGGGATACCTGAAACTTACCGAGCAGACTTTGGAAGCGGCCTCTGAGGAGGAATTGCAGGCGTTGGAAACGCAACTTGGCGGAAGGATCGACGAGCTATTCTCGAAATTCGATAGGCGGGCCATTTCGGCATCTATCGGGAAGGTTTGGCGCGCGACTCTCAAGGATGGCCGAGAGGTCGCGATCAAGTCGCAACACCCAGGAGTCGCCGAGGCAATCGACTTCGATCTGAAGGCCTTGGGCTGGCTGACGCGCCCGATAGGGGGCATGGGCAAGGGCTTCGATATGCAGTCGTATCGGAACGAAATTGGCGATTCCCTGCGCAGCGAAATGGACTATGTTGCCGAAGCTCGGAACATAGATGAATTTAACAAGCGGGCGCAAAAGGCGTGCCTAGACGCGTCCGCTCCCATCGTCTTGCCGGAGCTTAGCGGTAGCAAAATCCTGACCACCACCTGGCTAGACGGAGAAGAGATTGGAGTTGCGAAGTCGTGGACCCAACGGGAACGCGACCAACTAGGGGAGACGTTCGTCGAGCTATTCCTGCGTGGTTTGCTGGATTGGAAGCGCATCCACGCGGATCCGCATCCTGGCAATTATCGATTTTCGCGCCACGGAGACCGTCCCCGTATCGAGATATTGGATTTCGGCTGCGTAAAACGCGTTTCCGATGACTTTAGCGCTGGTTTTGCCGCCCTTTTGAAGATCGGTTTGTCGGGCTCTCGCGATGGAGAGTCGATTGCAGACTGCTTCGCGTCCATGGGATTCGATATGGATCGCTTGGAGTCGATGGATGAAAAAATCGCCAACCTGGCAGAAATTTTCTTGGAGCCGTTTCGAGCGAATGCTCCCTTCGAGGTAAGCAAGTGGCAATTGGGGAAACGGATGCAATCCATTCTAGGAGCTGATCGCATGTCCTTCCGCATGGCGGGATCGTCGGAGTTGATTTTTCTGCTCAGATCGTTCCAAGGGCTCACGCGGTATCTAGCGACCTTGGACGCAAAGGCGGACTGGCGCGCGTTGGCTCGCAAAGTCCTGGCTTCCTCCGCAACCGTTAGCGCGAGTCCCATGGGATTGCGCGGCATGAAAAGCAGTGGCGAGGATGCGACTTCGAGCCGTTTGAACATTCTTGTCGAGGAGGAGGGATTAGAGAAGGCCCGCGTTTCTCTGGGAGCAGGCGCGATCGAAAATTTGGAGGATTTGATCCCAGATCGAATCAAGCAGCGTTTCGATTGCTCATGCATTGACTTTCAATCGGTAGCAGCCGAGGCGCGGCGCAATGACTACGCCCCAGCCGAACTGTTGCGCTTGAACGACAATCATATGGCGATTCGCGTATGGCTAAATTAGGTAGGTCTCGGAACTTGAAATAATTGAACGAAAATATATAGATGAAAGCATTAGTAATAGATGATTCGAAGGTGATGCGCAATATGCTGAGGGCGTACCTTAGCGATTTCGGTATCGAAACGAATTGCGCGGAAGATGGATTGGACGCATTGGAGAAAGTCACGGTCGAGTCGGAATACGATTTCGCGCTGGTGGATTGGGATATGCCACGCATGACCGGGATAGAATTCGTCAAGGAGGTCCGTTCGAAGAGCGAACTCCAATCGATGAAGCTGCTCATGGTCACCGCGCATACGGCAATGGAAGATGTAGGGCAAGCCCTGCACGAAGGCGCGAATGACTTTTTGATGAAGCCATTTTCGAAGGAAATGGTCGAAGAAAAACTCTCGATCATGGGGCTCTTAAACTGAGGCGGGTCGCTATGCCTAAAATAAGAGTATTAGTTGTAGATGACGCCGTTGTGATTCGGCGAATGGTGTCGGAAGTCCTCGATGCCGATCCCAACTTCGAAGTGGTGGGAGTGGCGTCAAATGGAAAGATCGCGGTGCAGAAGGTGACGCAAGTCAACCCGGACGCGATTACCTTGGACGTCGAGATGCCTGAGATGAATGGACTGGAGACGGTCAAGGCAATCCGCAAAACGCATCCGAAATTGCCGATCATCATGTTCAGTACGCTTACTGAAAAAGGCGGTTGGGCGACGCTTGAAGCGCTTTCCGAGGGCGCTAACGACTACGTTACTAAACCGGCCAATGTGGGCAATGTGACGGAGGGTCTGGAGCGTCTGAAAAAGGATATGATTCCAAAGCTCAAGGCTCAATGCCCTCATTTGGTTCAGTCGCCTTCCGCTTCGCGGAGCCTCTTTGCAAATAGTGGCAAGTCAAGCGCCGGCCGTTCCCGACTGCCGCTAACGACGCGCCCCGATATACTCTGCATTGGCACGTCTACAGGAGGGCCTAATGCTCTTGCGGACCTGGTACAGGATCTTCCGGTTAAATTGAAGATTCCCGTTGTCCTGGTTCAGCACATGCCTCCTACGTTTACGCTTTTGCTCGCTGAGCGATTGAACAAGCTATCGCCTAACAAATGCGTCGAAGCCCGTCATGGAATGCCGCTTGAAAACGGGTGCATCTATCTGGCTCCGGGGGACAAGCATATGGTTGTCGTGAGAGAGGGTGTGTCGACCCGGGTGGAGCTCAATGAAGATCCGCCCGAGAATTCGTGTCGTCCGGCGGTCGACGTTCTATTTCGAAGCGTATCCGAAATTTATGGACCTAAGACTTTGGGAGTGATTCTTACGGGAATGGGCAAGGACGGTTTGAACGGCTCCGAGGCCATCGTGGAGAACGGCGGATCGGTTGTCGCCCAGGATGAAGAGAGCAGTGTCGTATGGGGAATGCCAGGATACGTAGCGGAAGCAGGATTGGCGGAAAAGCTTCTGCCGCTGAATGAGGTGGGAGATTACTTATTGAAACGCATGGGCCTTTACAGCGCCGTTTAATTATTACTATGAAGATTTCCAATAAAGACTTCGAGTTCGTCACCGAATTCGCGATGCATAACGCGGCGATCGTGCTCGAACCCGGGAAGGAATACCTAGTGGAATCGCGCTTGTCGCCACTGGCCAAGGAGAATGGTTGCGAAACGCTTGAAGAGTACGTGGCCAAGCTGCGCGTCGAGGCATCGATGTCCGTGATGCATCGCGCCGCGATTGACGCGTTGACGACAAACGAGACTCTGTTCTTTCGGGATTTCAAGCCCTTCGAGATGCTGCGTAAGGAAATCATTCCCGAGCTAATCGAGAACCGTCGCAAGCTACGTCGCTTGAATATCTGGAGCGCCGCTTCCTCCACGGGGCAAGAGCCGTATAGTCTAGCGATGCTTTTGCGAGAGCACTTTCCGGAATTGAATGATTGGCACGTGACGATTGTCGGCACTGACATTTCGCAAAGCGCTTTGGAAAAGGCGAAGGCAGGCATCTTCAATCAATTCGAAGTCAATCGCGGGCTGCCGGCTCCTATGCTATTCAAGTATTTCGATTCGGCCGATGGGAAATGGATCATCAAAAAGGAAGTGCGCGACACGGTGGACTTCAAACCGCTGAACCTAATCCAGTCCTGGCCGATTTTTCCGCCCCTCGATCTAGTGCTGATACGCAATGTATTGATCTATTTCGATGTAGAGACCAAAACGTCGATTTTGAATAAAATAGGTGCCTGCGTGCAGCCGAATGGTCGGCTTCTGCTCGGATCTTCCGAAAGTACGGTAGGAATGGATACGGGATGGAAGCCTTTGGACTACGAGGACTCGACGGCCTATGAATTGGCCTCGTAAGACTGGTTGTAACGATATGCGAAACGGATCGATCGAATGAATAACCATAAAGATAAGACGACTGAGAAGGCCCTTGTGGTCGAAGATTCGAAGCTAACCCGTCGAGTCATTGTCGACTGCTTGAATAACGAGATTTAATCCGAGCATATCCAACTCTCGATGAAGCATTACAGTATAAAGGCATCTGGAATAGAAAAAGGACGAAAGTACGTTTCGCAGTCCCTTGAGAATGGATACAAGACGGTAAAGAATTTCGTCCACGGGAAGGCCATCTCGATGACGGGCAAGCTGGTCGGCAATAAAGTTCGGCAGTCTTTGGGTCGCGTGAGCTCGAATAAGAAGGCCCTCTTAAGCGCGTCGGAAACCGTCGAGGACAAATTCATGAAGACAATCGTGTCGCTCGAGCGAATCGAGAAGTTGGGCGGCGAGCTGGAAAATAGCTGCAGCGGTCTGCAGCGAATGACGGAAGAGGGAGAGGACAACGCGATTGCCAAAGGCGCCGGAATGCTGGGTCCAGGGTTGGAGTTTTCCCGTTCCTCGATAAAGCGTATACAGTCGTTGATTGCCGGATTGGATCGTTTCGAGAATAAGCTGAAAGACGTGTTGGTCGTCGAAGATAGCCTGGATATGGCCTTCGGCAAGCTAACCTATATACGCACGCTCATTCGCGTGAACTCTTCGTCGCTCGATCAAGGCGTTCAGGTAATGCTCTTGGCATTGGTGGACGAGATCATGCATTTGCAAGGCAATGTCAGTCGGGTTTTCAAGGAAAAGTTCTACGAGCTGAACAAGACGCGCTCGACGGTAAACAGCTTGAAGGGTCGTTTAGAGTCTTGGGTTGAGCAGGAAAGCGAAAAGGGATTAGAGCGGGAAGCGAAGATCGAACGGATGAACCGCGTGGTCGAAGGCAATCTGAAGTTGACTGAAGCCTTGTGTTCCGTCCGCGACGAGGTCAGCAACGATATACGCGACCGTACGGGGAACGCGGTCATCGCAATGCAAAGCCATGACATCGTTAGCCAGAAACTGAGCCATATCTATGAAAACGTGGAGGAAATGGACACTCGGTTTTCGAAGATCGCGAAGGGCGGCAAGCGGGAAGAGACCTGCCGCGAGTTGCGTTTCATCGAAGCGTCTAGCTCCATTCTTAAATCGCAAATCGATCGAATCATAGAGGAGCTACGCTTAACCTCTACTACTATTAATGGATCGCTGACTGATATTCTGAGCATCGCTTCGAATCTCGAATCGTTCGGAGAGGATTCCCAAACGAAAGAGGAAGAGCAGGACGTGGCTTTAGTCGTAAAGCGCATTCTCAATTCCCTTAAGGATCAGGAAGAAATGTTCGCTCTCACGGAAACGATTTCCAATCGCGCATTCGAGGAGATCAGGCCCATTCGAGATC
The DNA here is from genome assembly GCA_965655705.1 of Candidatus Pelagisphaera sp. Classification (GTDB taxonomy): domain Bacteria; phylum Verrucomicrobiota; class Verrucomicrobiia; order Opitutales; family Opitutaceae; genus Pelagisphaera. The sequence continues at coordinate 152,954 of CBFHHM010000002.1, read as the reverse complement.
TAGCTTCCAATATCACGGAAGTTGTCATGACACTGTCAATACAGCTGCATTTAATCGGGTTGAATGCGGAAGTTCAGGCGGCTCGAGTGGGAGGATCGACAGGACTTGAGGTGCTATCTTCGAATATCAGCAAAGTCTCGAAGGAGACGGGTGAGATCTGCCATCAAGTTTCCGCTGATCTGGATGTCGTGATCGAAGACTTGATCGGACTGGTCGATGCCTTCGAGGAATTAAGCTTGGAGGGCACGCGAGAAAAGGAGCAGCTGCTCGAAAAAACCTACGACTGCGAGAAGGAACTGCTGTTATACGAAGAGCAGTTCAATGAGATATCCCATCGTATCTCTGGCGATATCAAAGGGCTCAAGTCGTTTATCGAGCCCCTGACGCGCTCTACCGATTTCGAGTCGCTTATCATACGAGAGCTTAAAACCCTGGAGTTCAACCTTCTGGACCTACGGGCATCGGCCAAATTCCAAGCCGAGAATCTGGGAGTGGAAGTGGATGTGGAAGCGGTCGTCGCTCATCTGGCGGAACGCTATACGATGGAAGCGGAACGACAGGTACATCAGGCGGCCATTGAGGGAAATGAGGATTTCGAGTCATTCGATGACTTCTCGACCCCGGAACGCAGCGACGGTGGAATGGAAATGTTCGACGATGGTTTAGAGATGTTCGATGATTCCTTCGATGTTGCAGTCGATCGCGAGCAGAGCCCAGAAGTCGAAAAAACGGATAAACGGGCGGTCGATAAGTCGATTGAAGGCGTTGACCTTTGGGTTGATTAAAACACCCTAGCCCGAGAACGAAAAGAAGTAGAGAACTTCGATTCGCGCCTAAAAAAGAAAAAATAGTAATTAAATAATTATATAACTCGAAGTAGACCGATTGAATGACTATGAAAGGCAACGAGATTAGACGAAGCGGACGGGAGCGGAAATTCGCGGAGGACGACATTATCGTCAGCAAAACCGATTTAACAGGACGGATACGATATGCGAATCGGGTATTCCTGGATATTGCGGGGTACGAGGAACGAGAGGTGATCGGACGTCCTCACAACATGATTCGGCATCCGAACATGCCTTCCTGCATTTTCCATTTGCTTTGGGAGATCATACAGCGCGACGAGGAGATATTCGCCTATGTCCTCAATATGGCGAAGAACGGCGATCACTATTGGGTGTTCGCTCACGTGACGCCTAGTTACTCGACTGAGACGGGAGAACGAAATGGGTATCACTCCTTTACAGGGCGAGGCCCGAATCGATATGGAAGCTGGCAGTCAGAGGAATTGCCCTCAACGGCAGCTGTTTGCATCTTTGGCGGATTGTTCGAATTCCGAACCTCTTAGGTTGTGAAAATCGACGCGCTTAGCGCGGTATACTTGGGCCGTATTTGGGCTTCCCGAACCGATTGATAGAATCGCTTAATGGGGCAAGGCGCTCTGAGTTTCGCTGCGTCGATAATATTATGTAAATGTTGGCTACATAACTCTAAGTATTTGAAATACTGGAGCTCAGGGTCGAGAAAGTAGAAACTTCTAATATGGCTTCAACGTGCAACGATATGATTGGGTCGGTCTTCGATAGAACCGGCGAAGTGCTCGAATCCTCTAGTTCTTACCGATCGACAGGCGATCAGCATCGAGACGCATCCTTGCATAGGGCGATCGACTCGCACTTGATCATCTCGGTCGCGGATGCGGATGGCAAACTGGTGAGAGTGAATGACAATTTTCTCGCGATCACGGGCTACCGTCGGGAGGAGTTGATTGGGAAGGACTTCAAGCTACTCAGTGCCGGAGCGCATCCCGAAGGCTTTTGGCGAGACATGTGGACGGCTATTAGCGGGGGAGAGGAATGGCGTCATCGCTTCTGTAATCGGAGGAAAGACGGGGACCGGTTTTGGGTCGATGCGACCATAAGTCCGTCGAGGGGCGAAAAAGGGGACATCGAGGAGTACGTTTCGGTTTGGACGGATATCACGGAGCTTTACGAAGAGCGCAACGAGCTCGAGCGCCTGGTCAGGAACACGGATGCGATGAGCGAAATCGCTCGGGTCGGGTCCTGGGAGTACGATTTGATTTCCGGCGAGTTCACCTGGTCGCGCGTCACTCGCTTGATTCATGAGGCCAGTGATGACTACGAGCCGGGAATCGAGTCGGCGCTCGCTTTCTATTGCGAAGGGGAGTCGCGCGATCGCATTTTATCGCTGGTCGACCAGGCGAGCCGCAGTGGCGGGATGTGGGACGACGAGTTTGAGATAACGACTGCGAAAGGGCGTCGAATCTGGGTGAGGTCCTATGGCAAGGCCGAGATGCTAGACGGCCAATGCGTCAAGCTCTACGGCGCGTTTCAGGATATCGACCGAAGAAAGAGGGCGATGCTCGAATTGGAGAAAAAGAGCGAGTCGCTGGAGCGGGCGCAGAAGCGGCTCGATATGGCGACGCGCGCAAGCGGCGTTGGCGTTTGGGATTGGCATGTTCTCGAGGACCGACTCGAATGGGGAGAAGGGATGTTCTCGCTATATAAATTGGGCAAGGACGAATTCGACGGGACTTCGAAGATCTGGTTTGAACTGCTGCACCCTGAAGATCGGACGCGGGCCGAGCGAGAATTGTCCGAAGCGATGTTGGGAGAGAACGATCTCGATACCTCGTATCGATTCGTTCTCAAGGACGGTACGCTTCGCTATATACGCGTCCAGGCGATCGTCATTAGGTCCGAGTCGGGCGAACCCGTACGCATGTTGGGCACCAATTGGGATGTCACGGAATCCGTGAAAGCCAATGAGGCCCTAATTGAATTGGCAAACAAGGCGGAGTCGGCCAATCGAGCTAAGAGCGAGTTTCTGGCGAATATGAGTCATGAGATTCGCACCCCAATGAACGGAGTGATCGGGATGACCTCGATGCTTCTCGATTCCGAATCGCTTAGCGATCAGCATCGCGAGTTCGCCGAAGTCGCCATGTCATGCGGCGAGGAGTTGCTTGGGCTAATCGATGGTATCCTGGACCTTTCCAAGATCGAGTCGGGGTCGATGCAACTCGCGTCCTCCGCGTTCCACTTGAAAGACTTAGTGAACGCGTTTTCGGAACAGTTTCGATTGAGGGCTCGGGAAAAATCGCTTCGCTTCGAATGCGATATGAAGGATGCCATTCCCGATGTTGTCCGGGGCGACTCGATACGTCTCAAACAGGTTCTTGCGAACCTCTTAGGCAATGCATTCAAGTTCACCGAGCGAGGGCGGGTGCGCATGCGGGTGGCGCTTGATCGATATCAAGACGATGGAGTGTTTGTGAAATTCTCAGTCGAGGATACGGGCATTGGAATCGACCCGGCGAATAAGGCAGGCCTCTTCGACAAATTCACTCAAGCGGATGCGTCAACCACCCGAAAGTACGGGGGAAGCGGATTGGGATTGGCCATCTCCAAGCAAATCGTAGACCTCATGGGGGGAGAGATGGGATTGGAGAGCGAAGCGGGCAAAGGATCGCTTTTCTGGTTTACCGCTTGGTTTGAGAGCGATGAATCCGGTATCGAGCCAGTTGTGGAACCCGTGGGGACCGGTTCTAAAAAAAGGAATCTGGGAAAGCGCCTGCTTTTGGTGGAGGACAACCCGGTCAATCGAATGGTGGCTCGAGGAATTCTGAATGCGATGGGCTGCGAGGTTGAAATTGCCTGCGATGGAGTCGAGGCCCTGCAGTTTCTTGAGTCGGAAACCTGCGATGCCATTTTCATGGATTTGCACATGCCCCGAATGGATGGGATCGAGGCTACGAGGCGCATTCGAAAGCGCGAAGCGGAATTGGGAACGGAACCGCTCCCGATAATAGCCTTGACCGCTCGAGTGCAAGTGGAGGATCGGGAGACCTGTTTCGAGGTGGGAATGAATGATTTCCTCTCAAAGCCAATCACTCCTTCTGCGGTCTCCAAGGCTCTGGATAAAATTGCGCTAGCAAAGTAGCGGGAAAAGCCGAGCGCGTCGGATGCGGTGGGAATGTCTCGACTCCTCAATGGCGATTGGCTGAAATTCGCATTGTGGAAATCGTTGCCCTGCTTTCGATCGTCCTGCTTAGCCCCATCCTTGTCGCTCAAGGCGCGACCGTCGATACCATCGTCGGCAAGGGCGAGGCGGGATCCTTGGATGGCTCCTTGTAGCGCGCGACGCTTAATAATCCGTTCGGCGTCATTCGCGGACCAGATGGAGCGTTGTGGTTTTGCGAATACGATAGCCATCGCGTGCGTAAGATCGATGGTCAAGGAAACGTAACTACGGTCGTGGGCAATGGAGAAGCGGGGTTCTCAGGGGATGGCGGGCCTGCTTTGGAAGCGTCGCTAAACCGTCCCCACGAAATACGGTTCGACGAGCGGGGCGATCTCTATATTGCCGACATGCTCAATCACGCCATTCGGAAGGTGGATTTGAAGACTGGGATTATTGCTTCGGTCTCTGGGGATGGGACGGAGGGGTTTTCGGGCGATGGAGGCCTTGCGTCCCAGGCCCGGTTGAACCGTCCCCATAGTATCCAGTTTGGGCCGCAGGGCCATCTTTACATTGCGGATTTGAAGAACCATCGATTGAGGAAGATCGACCGCGATACGGGGATTATCGAGACGATTTCCGGCGATGGCGCGCGGAATCCTACGATCGATGGCGCCCGGTTCTCGGAATCCTCATTGAACGGTCCCCGATCGATCGAGTTCGATGCGAACGGGCATCTCTGGCTTGCGCTGCGCGATGCGAATCAGGTGTTTCGCCTGGAATTGAAACGAGGGACGCTTCACCATGTTGCCGGTACGGGAGTCAAAGGCTTCGAGGGCAATGGCGGTCCCGCTAAGCTGGCGACCCTATCGGGCCCGAAAGGAATCGCGATCGCTCCCAATGGCGATGTGTATTTGGCGGATACGGAGAGCCATACCGTTCGCATGGTCGAAGCGAAAACGGGGATATTGCGGTTGGTCGCTGGCACTGGCGAAAGGGTCGACGGCCCGGACGGTCCGGCGCTGAGTTGCCGCTTCGCTCGTTTGCACGGAATCTTCTTGGACTTCGATGGTACGCTTCTGGTGGGGGATAGCGAGAATCACCGCATTCGGGCGATTCGAGGCCTTGGCCAGTAGATGGCTCGCTCAGAGAGCGCTCTGTCTTAGCAGATCGAATATGTCATTCGAGCTCGCTTCCATGTCGTATTTCGGGTCCCAATTCCAGTCCGCCCGAGCGCTTGAGTCATCGTAGCGATCGGGCGTGCCGTTGAGCAAGGCCTCGACGCCTGCATCTGGCTGGAAAGTGTATTCGAAATTCGGAGCCAACTTGCGAATCGAGTCGGCGACCTCTTGGGCGCTGGGTCTAAATGCGTGCAGATTGTAAGCATTGCGCGTCAAGGACTTCGAGTCGGCGAAGGCAAGGGTTGCGAAGCCGTCCACCAAATCTTGAATATAGATTGCGGACATGCCGACTTCCGGAGAAACGGGAAAGGCGAACGGCCGTTTTTCGAATGCCGCGACATGGGCCAGCGACGCGTAGGCCGTCAGGGCGCTGGGCGGGGCGAATGGAGATAGCACGAGCGGTGGTCTCAGACAACGAAAGTCGAGTCCGTGGCGGCGTTTGAAATACACCCCAATCCGTTCGACCGCCACTTTGGTCGCTCCGTATAGGTTCTCGGGCCATTGTTCCTGTTCCTCGGGCATGTCCTTTGGAACATCGGGCCCATAGGAGGCGCCTGTGCCGGGGAAAACAAATACTTCCGTATCGTTTTCCAAAGCCAGCTCGAGAAGTCGGTAGCTGGAGATCAGGTTTATGTCGATCGCTTGCGACCGGTCGCTTTCCGAGCTGCCTGACAAAAGCGACGCGAGGTGAAAGACGGTATTCGGTTTATACTCGCGATACAGCGCCTCGAGCTGGGCGCTCGCGCGTATATCGAAAGCGTCGTAGCGTACGCCGGAGATCGCTTGGGATGTTTGGGGCTGATTGAGGTCGAGACAGCGAACATCATGTCCCGCATTCGAGAGTTTTCGAGCGAGCAGCCGGCCTATGTTCCCGGTTCCTCCTGTGATGAGAATTTTTCTGAGAGACGGCATGGGTGGATAGTGGAATGGCGATTGAAGCTTGGCGAGATCGTATCGCTAGAGCAAGATCCCCGTATGGCTGGCGTAAGGACGTTGGAAGAGGCCCTTGAGTTCGTGCAATCGGCAGGGATTTGCACGATCTTCAGTGGCAAGGTGGCGGGAATTCAATCGCTTTGGGATGCGGTTGACTTGCCGGACCGAAAAGAGGGACGGACCAAGTGGGGCGCTAAGGTGGAAGCGGTTTGGGCATGGAAGAACGAACTGCCGGAAACCTATCCGGATGACGTCTTCTACGGGAAGGTTCCCGGTGGTCACGCCGCGTTGATGACAATCGAGCGCTTGCGAGAAACGCACTACTGGGAAAACCACAAGCCTGTCGAACAATGCCCGGAGTTGGCTCGCCAGATTTACGACCTGATTCGGATCAACCCGAATACGACGGGCGAATTGCGCAAGGAGGCAATGGGTCTATACGGCTGTACGAAGAGCCGCTTCGATACGGCGCTCAAGCAACTGCAAGTAAGCCTGAACATTGCCCGAAGCAATGAACCGGGATTGACGCAGGACACTTGGATCCCTTTTCGCGAACTCTATTTGGATATCGCGGATGCCGATGCGGGCCAGTAGGAGTCCATCGCGTTCGCCTCTTCCTTTCGCGGAGATCCCGTCCCCACGCAAGGCCCGTCGATTCCTATAAGGTCTCTTTGAAGAAATCGATGGTACGGTCCCAGGCGAGCTTGGCGGCCGCCTCGTCGTAGCGAGGCGTCGTATCGTTGTGGAAACCGTGATTGGCGCCGGGATAGATGTGGGCGGTGTAATCGACCTTGTTGGCCTTGAGAGCCGTTTCGTACGCGGGCCATCCCGCGTTTACCCGCTGATCGAGTTCCGCGTAGTGAAGCAGTAAGGACGCTTTGATTTTCGTGGTGTCTTCGGCGGAAGGTTGGCCGCCGTAGAAAGGCGCTGCGGCTTTCACGATATTCGGCAGGCGTACGGCGAGCGTATTGGACATTCCGCCGCCAAAGCAAAAGCCGACGACGCCCATCGAACCGTTGCAGGCGTCGTGCCCGTGGAGAAAGTGCGTCGCGGCGACGAAGTCCTCGGTGATTTTGCCGCGGTCCAGTTTGCGTTGCATGGTTCGCCCTTCGTCATCGTTGCCTGGATAGCCTCCAAGAGGCGTAAGGGCGTCGGGACCGAAGGCGACGAAGCCGGCTATTGCCGCGCGCCGCACCACGTCTTCAACGTACGGATTCAGTCCGCGGTTTTCATGGATAACGATGATCCCAGGAAGCTTGGCCGATGCATTCGCTGGCTTCGCGAGATAGCCCTTCATCTCGCCGTGGCCTTGGGGCGACGCGTAGGTGGTATAGCCGGTTTCGATACGCGCGTCCGACTTCGAGACTTGCTCCGCCCAAGCATAGTGGGGGTTCAGGGAATTGATGAGGGCGGCGACCGTGACTCCCGCGGTAGCGAATTTCGCGGCTTTGGAGAAGAAGATCCGCCTGTCGATGATCCCGTGGACATACTCGTCGTAAATATCGAGTAGCTCTTGTGGAAATTCAGAGGCTTGTTGGCGTTCCGATGTGTCTGGGGCGTGGGGCGTTGTCATAATATTCTGGGCGCTTAGGAGGTTGATTGGAGGCGACGTCGATCGCGAATGGCAATGGCTATTCGGCAGGTCTGCAATAGGATTAACGGAGCGAAGTACTGAATGGTTTCTCGATACCCGGTTTTTTCTTGGACGGCTTGGTGGTAGATCAAAAGAAACATGATCGGGTAGGCAAGTCGGTGCAAACGTTTCCAAGCGCGTCCGCCGAGCGCTCTCACGGAGCGGTTGTTGCTCGTTGCGGCAAGGGCGAGGAGGAGCGCGAAGGCGAGAATGCCGGAGAGAATGAAGAGCTTGCTCCAGTCCTTGACGAACCCCTCCCAGGAGCCCGTATAGAAATAGTATATGACGATATGAAGCAACGCGTAAGCGAATACGCTAAGGCCAATCGCTCGGCGGTGGAAGGCGATCGATTTGACGATGCTGGATTTCGGGAAGAGCTTTCGCAGAGGGGTTACGCAAAGCGTCGTCACGAATAGCAGGGTAGCGGCCAATCCCACGTATTCCAAGAGGTACTTGGCGGGATCGGCCAAGAGCTCCGTGTCCGATTGAAGTATCGGGACGGCGAGATAGGCGAGGGGCAGAAGAAAAAGCGGATAGAAGAAACGCCGCTTCTTCAAGATGCGAGCGACCGGGCTCATTTACGGTTGGACCAGGGGAGCCAGGCTAGTAGTTCCTCCTCAGGTCGAGGTCCTCGTAGAGATGGGCGACCTGTTCCTCGTATCCATTGAACATGAGGGTGTCCTTGCGCTGGCTGAAAAATCCCGATCCGATTATGCGTTCGCTGGCTTGCGACCATCTCGGGTGGTCGACCTCCGGGTTTACATTTGCGTAGAATCCGTACTCGCGCGGCTGAAGCGCTTGCCACGTATTCATGGGGCGCTGACTGGTGAATTCTATCGTAACGATCGATTTGATTCCCTTGAATCCGTACTTCCACGGCACGACGAGGCGTATAGGCGCTCCGTTCTGATTCGGTATGGGCTTCCCGTATATTCCGGTTGCCATCATGGTTAGCTCGTTGCGGGCCTCTTCGATGGTGAGTCCCTCCACGTAGGGCCAGTCGATCGATCCGCCCTTTTGTCCGGGAGCGGACTTCGGGTCGTAGAATGTATGGAACTTCACGTACTTGGCTTTGCTAGTGGGCTGAACCAGGTCGATCAACTTGCTGAGTTGAAAGCCGTCCCAGGGAATGACCATCGACCAGGCCTCCACGCATCGGAAACGGTAGACGCGTTGTTCGATTCCCCCGACCTTGGAAATGAGTTCATTGACGTCGATCTTCAGGGGCTTTTCGACGTGTCCCTTTATTTCGATGGTCCAAGGTTCGGTTTCCCACCCTTGATTCGCGAGCTTCTGAACCTCGCCCTTGTCGTAGGAGAACTCGTAGAAATTGTTATAGCCTTTGATCAGGTCGTAGCTGGTCGGCTCCAGATCTTCCAGTTTGTGCCTGGAATTCAGCAAAGAGGGGAAGCCCGAGGTTGCGGCATTGGCGATCGCGTTGCCAAGCAAGGCTCCCGAGCCTAGTCCGAGCGTTTTCAGGAATCGCCGCCGATCCGCGTAGTCTTTCTCCGGAGTGGCTGCGGAGTCGGGCAATTGCCAAGAAGGTCGTTTCTTTATGTACATAGGCTCTTGGGGTGAAATGGGTCTCCTGCATAAGAGACGGACGACGAGGCCGACTTATTCCAGCTAATTGACTTTTCGATGGGATTGCGTTGCCGCCGAATCAGTCATTGGGGCTCGTTTCCGATACGATATGAACGTCTCGCTGAGGAAAAGGGATGACAATATTCGCTTTCTTGAGAGCTTTGAAAACCCCTAGATTCACGGCGTATTGGATTGGGTAGTAGTCGCTGGTTTTTACCCAATAGCGGTATCCAATATTGATAGACGAATCTCCGAAATCCTGGATGCCCACTTGAGGCGTCTTATCCGCATCCACCCCTTCCGTTGCGCCGATCGAATCGCTGACGCAGCGTATGGCCGCTTCCGGGTCGGCCCCGTAGTCGATGCCTACGACGCCTTCCACGACGAGATTAGTGAAGGAATTCGTGAGGATCTCGCCGAGGATCTTCTTATTGGGAATCGTGACTTCCTGTCCGTCTTCGGTTTCCAGGCGCGTGAATCCCAGGCTGATTAAGCTGACGATACCCGTTCTTCCGTGAATCGTGAGGGTGTCGTGTACTTTGAAGGGACGCGTCAGTATGATGGCAATCCCGGAACCGTAGTTGGCAATGGGGCCCTGTACGGCCAAGCTAATGCCGAGAGCGCCGGCGCCGATCAGAGCGATAAAGGGCGAGATGTCGACGCCCACCTTCTTCACGGCGATGAAGAGGAAGAGCAGGATAATGATCAACTTGATCGAGCTCGCGAAAAAGCGGGAAAGGGTGACGTCGATGTCTTTTTTCGCGCAGATGCTTTGGATGAGTCGCGATATCGAGCTGCCAAACAGCAGGCCGATTATGAGAATGAAGGTGGCCGCTATGAGCTGCGGCGACAGGTCGATCAGTCGCTGGGTAAGCTTTTCGACGAATGATTGGAGCTGATCGATTTCCTCGGGCATGGCGAAACCTTAAAGCGATTGGCCGATTGCAAACAAGCGCGAATCGTCGCTTGCCGCCCGAATCGCCTCAATATTCGAATCCGTTCTTATCGAGAAAGCGTTCCAGTTCTCCCGTATCGAAATCGGCGAGGATCTTGCCATCGATTTCGATGGAAGGAGCGGAAGTCTGGCCAGTCAGCTCTTTCATCTCCTTTGCCGCATTTCGATCGAAGGTCACGTCCAATTTCGTATACTCGAATCCGTGGCCGTCTAGCCAAGCCAAGGCTTCGTGGCACCAGCCGCAAAAAGGTTTCGTGAATATTCGGATATTCTGGGGACGCATAGAACAAGATAACGAAAGAACGGGCTATGAGACTGCAAGACGAGAATGGCCTCGCAAGCGCGGCCCGGCGGGAACGTATCCGCTGTGGTCTGAAATTAAGGTCTCCATCGGTTCGTTGGCTGCCGGTACGAGTCGTTTGGAATTCTTTTCGAATTGCGCTTTGCAAATGGGCTCTAATGCGGTTTTTCGTGTGCCCATGAAGCATAGAACATTTGGCAAGGATGGCGCTGCGATTTCCGAGGTCGGTCTCGGTTGTTGGCAATTGGGTGGCGATTGGGGGACGGTTGAGGATCGCGATGCGGCGAATATTCTTAAAGCGTCCTATGAAGAAGGGGTCACGTTTTTCGATACAGCGGATGTCTACGGAGGAGGGCGAAGCGAGCGAATTGTCGGGGACTTTCTTAAAGAGATCGACGACGAGCGCGTTTTCGTAGCCACCAAGGTAGGACGTGGGGATATCTATCCCGACGGCTACTCGAAAACGGCGATAAGAAGTCGAATCGAAGCGTCTCTGGAACGATTGGGGGTGAAGGCCTTGGACCTGGTTCAGACGCATTGCGCGCCCACGGAGCTGATGCGTTCGGGCGAGATCTACGAATGGCTGCAAGCATTGGTCGACGAGGGACTGATCCGGCGCTACGGGGCAAGCGTGGAGACTGCTGACGAAGCGGTGATGCTCATCGAAAATTGCGAAGGCCTCTATTCGCTTCAAGTGATCTTCAATATCTTTCGGCAAAAGCCGATCGACGCGTTTTTCGAAAAAGCGAAAAATGCAGGGGTCGGCTTGATCGCCCGGGTACCGCTGGCTAGTGGAACGTTGTCCGGGAAGTTCAGCGCCGATACGCATTTCGTGGAGAGCGACCATCGGAATTACAACAAGGACGGCGACGCGTTTAACGTTGGGGAGACCTTTGGGGGCGTTCCATTCGACCGGGCGATCGAATTGGCGGAACGAATGAAGCCTTTGGATACCGATGGCATTGGTATGGCCCGGATGGCATTGCGATGGATATTGGATTTCGAAGCAGTGACGACGGTGATCCCTGGAGCCACTCGAGCCGAGCAAGCGAGAAGTAATGCAAGCGTATCGGAGCTGTCTCCTCTGAGCAAGAAAACCCACGAAGCGCTGCGGACGATGTACGAATCGGAAATCGCTTCGCTCATTCGGGGAGCGTATTGATAGGCGACTCGCGAAATGGGGGAGTGGCGGCATTTTCGTTCCAATGAGCGCTTCAGGAAACCGCTACCGTTAAAGCGGCGCGGTTGAAGGTTTGATGGCGGAAAGCCGGAATTATCGAAATGCGAAGAGAGGAGAAGCGGCAGTGAGCGTACAGCTATACGAGATGGAACATAGCCCGTATTGCATTCGGATCGCCCAGGCGTTGGCGGCCTTGGGGGTATCGCACGAGAGCAAGATCGTGCCGAATTGGGATCGTTCGGAAATTATTCGCCTGACCCAAGGGGAATATTATCAGGTATCCCTGCTCGTCCACGAAGGGAAGGCGGTTTACGAATCCAGTAGCGATAGCATAGACATCGCTTGCTATATAGATTAAGCATTCGGGGGAGGGCGGCTCTTCCTCGAGAGAATCTCGGGCCTGCACGAGATTGCAATCGACTTTATCGAGAATGAATTGGAATGCGCGACTTTCAAGCTAGTCGATCCTCATTATCTGGATACGATCGAGGACATTTGCGATCGAATGCATACGGTCCGGCACAAGGAGCGTCGCTTTGGAGTGGGATGCGTTGAGGATTGGAGAAGGCGCAAGACGGAATTGAGATTGGATGCGGATCGATTGCTTGAACGCTTCGAGTCGCTTATCGCCAAGCGCGACTTTCTTTTTGGAGACGCTCCTGTATATGGCGACTTCGCTCTTTTCGGGATTATTGGGAATATGACCTATCGGGGATTCAATCGGCTTTCGAAGGAACAAAGCGCTTTGAAGGCCTGGCAAGCGCGTCTGGGCGCATTTCGATACTAGTCGAAAGGGCTGCTAGAGCCGGAATTCGCTGGCGCGTATCCCGGGATTTCCGGGGTCTCAAAATTGAGGATTGCATTTCCCAAACACGTGTGTGAAAAGCGCGGAATGAGTGCTTCGAAGCCGCCTAAAGAGGTCAATACGACGCTGGCGCTAGCCCAATACTTGGGCTTGTCGCGTTGGACGGTTTCGCGGGCTTTGAATGGGCATCCTGGCGTCAAAGCGGAGACGGTCGAGCGGGTGAACGAAGCGATGAACGCGTTGGGCTTCAGCCCAAACGCCTTGGCCCGCGGATTGAGGGGCGGCAAGACAGGTGTGGTTGGGATTTGCTTTCAGACGTTCGGCACGCCTGTTTTTTCCAAAAAGGTAAAGGCTTTGCAGAAAACGCTGCTGGAGCGGGGGTACCGAGCGATCATCGAACTGATCGAAGACGATGCGGAGGCCGAAAGGCAGGTTGTCCGCCACTTCCAGTCGTTGCAGGTTGAGGGGATTATTTTCGTTGGGGGGCCTCATGCGGAGAATGTAAGCTTGGTGGAGGAACTTAACCGGAACTCTCCGCTTTCCATCGTCGCAATGGATCCTTTCGATGAGGTGGCTTTGCCCCGAGTGCGCCTCGATCGAGAGTGGGCAATGCGTGAGAGCTTGGAAAAGCTGTTTGCGCTGGGGCATCGTCGGATCGCTCTATTCGGAATTCGGGAAGGGATCATTTATGGAGCGGAGCGAGTGCGAGCGCTGAAGGATGCTGCCCAGGGCCTGGGATTGGTGTGGGGCGATGATATCGTCGAGTTTTCCGATCCTAGCAATGCGGGTATGGATTATGAAGGAGGCCGAGTACTCGCTGAGAATTTTCTGAAGGACGGAAGCGCGCGCACGGCTATTATCGCCATTAACGATCAGGTGGCAATCGGAGCGAAAGGCATGCTGCAGGAGAGTGGGAAGACGATCCCAGGAGATATATCGATCGTAGGTTTCGATAATCTGGACGTTGCCGCGCATTTGCACCCCACCTTGGCCAGCGTGGATCAGCGTATTGGGCACACTGCCACGCAGGCGGTTGAGCTCCTGCTCGAGGGAATGGATTCGAATGGGAAGCGACCGGACACCCGATTGGCGATCGAACCCCATTGGGTGGATGGCGAATCGATCGGACCTGCTTCGCGTAAAGGAAACTAATTGGAATTTAATATGAAAATACTGCTTACGACAACGAGCTATCAAGACACGCCAGGACCGCATCACGAATTGCTGGGATCTCCTGGATACGAGATCGTTCGGGAGCGTGGACCCTTGCCGGAAGAGCGGATGCTCGAACTGGCAGGCGAGTTCGATGCGTTCCTGTGCGGCGACGATGCGATTACCCAGGCGGTAATCGACAAGTCGCTGCCCCGCTTGAAGGCGATTAGCAAGTACGGGATTGGCTTGGATAAGATCGATGTCGAATATGCGACTGAAAAGAAGATCCCGGTATTATTCACGCCCGGGGTCAATCACACGACGGTCGCGGAGCACACGTTCGGATTGCTGATCGGAATTACCAAGCGTATCGTGGCAACGGCTTCCGCGGCCCGCAATGGAGAGTGGCAGCGGATTACAGGCAATGAAATAATGGGCAAGACCATTGGCATTGTGGGGCTCGGGCGAATTGGCAAGGAAGTGGCCATTCGGGCGAATGCGTTCGGGATGAAGGCGATCGCCTACGATATATTTTGGGACGATGCGTTTGCTCAGGAACATGGAGTTACGCGTTGCGCGTCTATGGATGAAGTCCTGGAGAATTCGGATATCGTCTCTCTGCACTGCTTCTTGTCCGATGAAACGCGAGGCATGATAAACAAGGAGAAGATCGCTGAAATGCGCGACGGAGTAATCGTTCTGAATTGCGCGCGTGGAGAGTTGGTCGAAACGGGAGATATGAGCGAAGCGCTGCATTCGGGCAAAGTAGGGGGATATGGGGCTGACGTGCTGGATGTCGAGCCGCCGCCGGCGGACCACCCGCTTCTGAGCGCTCCGAATACCGTCATTACCAGCCACATCGGTTCGCGAACGCACGAGTCGGTCATTCGCCAAGCCACTATGGCGACCGAGAATCTATTGCGTTTCCTTCGCGGGGAGGATCCGCTCGCCCAAGCCAACAAGTTTTAGAGAGCTATAGACATGTCTACCAAATATTTTGTCGTTTCCGAAGAGGATCATAATGCGCTCGTTGCGGCGGCTTACGCCAAGCGAGGCTACACTCGCGATGAGTCCGAGGACGCCGCTCGGTTTTGCGCCGAAGCCGCTCGCCACGGGATTCGCACGCACAATGCGATCAAGGCGCTGCACTTGGACGAGCATTTCGGGAGCGGCTCGCAGGGCTGCGTACCGGGCGCCGAGATCGTCGAAAAGGAATCGCGCTTTAGCGCGGTTAAGGTGTGGGACGCCCAAAAGAAGCTGGGTCAGTCGACCGCATACAGCGCTTTGGAGGAGTGTATACGTTTGGCCGATACGCATGGCGTGGGGATCGTGGCGGTCGATAATGCGTTTCACTATCTGTGGGGCGGAGGTTATATGATCGAAGCGGCTCGTCGTGGTTATATTGCCTATACGAATTGTACCGCAGCGCTTGCAGAGGTGGTTCCATTCAAAGGCAAGTTTCCGACGCTTGGAACCAATCCGCATTCCTGGGGATTTCCGACCACGGAGGCCGTAGGCTATCCTATCGTTATAGACTGGGCGACTTCGGTAGTGGCTATGGGTAGAGTGCAGCAGTTCAAGCGAGAGGGTATGACGCTTCCGCCGGATGCTGCGGTCGATGCGGAAGGAAATGTGACGCAGGATCCGAACGAAGCCGTTTCGCTTCTGCCGTTCGGCGCCCACAAGGGCTATGGCCTTTCGTTGGTTAATGAGCTGGTGGCTGGCTTGGTCGGTGGTTCGCTCCCGACTTTGAGAAGCCGCTGGGTTAGCGAAGACGATGGCGAAAAGAGAGTGCCTTGTTTCTTCTTTCAGGTTATCCACCCCGACGCTATTTCGAGCGGCGCCTTTGCCAAAGATCGCAATCAAGCCAGTAATCTCAAGGCAGTTGTTGAGGATATCTTGGGCCATGGAAACGAAGGTTGTATGCTTCCTGGGCAAATCGAAGCGGAAGCGGCCAAGCTGACGGATACGCACGGTGGCTTGCTTTTTACGGAAGCCGAGTTGGAAGAGTTTGCGGCATTGGCCAATGAATGCGGTCTGGAGCCTTGGTCTATCGAGGGTTTGAAGTCGATTGAAGTTTAGGAAGTAGGATATTGAAATGGCATCATTAATAGAGGATCTTTTTTCCCTGAAAGGACAAGTGGCTGTCGTAAGCGGTGGCACTGGCGAACTGTGTGGCGCAATGTCGGAGGGGCTGGCGGGAGCCGGCGCCGAAGTCTACCTGCTCGGCCGTAGCGAAGAAAAGGCGGCCGCGCGTATCGAAAAGATCGAGGCGGCTGGCGGAGTGGCTCGCTTTCTTCCTTTGGAAGCGACGAATCGATCTTCGATAGAATCTACGCTTTCCGCGGTTTTGGAACGTAGCGGTAAAGTGGATATACTGGTAAACGGAGCGGGGGGAAACTCGCCGACTCCATTTCTGGATATTTCAGACGAAGAGTTTCAATCTCTGCTCGATTTGAATATAGGGTCCGTATTCGCATCGTGCCAAGTGTTCGGCAAGCAGATGATCGAGCAGGAAACAGGCGGCTCGATCATCAACGTGGGGTCCATGTCCGGATTGATTCCTCTATCGCGCGTGTTTACCTATTCGTTAACGAAGGCGGCCGTGCATAATTTAAGCAAGAACTTGGCTCGCGAATGGGCGCCCCAAAACGTGAGGGTGAACACGATTGTACCCGGTTTCTTTCCTGCGGAGCAGAATCGAAAGGTGCTCACCGCGGATCGAGTGGAGAGTATCATGCGCCATACCCCAATGGATCGTTTCGGCGAGTCCAAGGAGCTCATTGGAGCCACGTTGCTATTGGCTTCCCGAAAGGCCGGTTCGTTTATTACAGGCGAAGAATTGGTGGTAGACGGCGGTTATGCATCCATGACGATATAGCCACTTCTTGATATTTCATAAGCCTAGGCCGATGCGATTGCGTCGGCCTTTATTTTTGGGTGGCCTCGAATGCTTCTTTTCGAAGATGGGGCTTCGAATTGCCTGCCGTTTATTAAAGGGAATGCGTTTGTATCGGCGCTCTCGGCTGATATGCGGCAATAGAGAATATAAGGAATGGGCTCTAGGCCTGCGCCTTTATACTGGGATATATACCTATGGTTTAGTGTTTTTGGGAAGCGATTCGGGCTAAATATAGAAAAATGAGTTGTATTTGGAGTTAAAGAAGATTTGGTGATGGCATGATTTCTAAAACTCTAAAGGAAATTAAAGCAACTAAGGCTAAGCTTGCCGCTTTGGAAAAGAAGGCGGAAGCGGAAACGAATAAGCGAATCGCTAATCTTCATAAAGACGCTGGATTCGATTCGCGTGAAGATTTGATTGCCGCTTTGCAAGCGCTAGGCGGTTCGAAGCGTCGTGGCCGCGCCCCAGGCAAGGCGAAGAAAACCGCTGCGCCAAAGGCGAAGAAGGCGGCGAAGAAAGCTGCGAAGAGCGCTAAACCAGGCGCCAAGAAGCGTGCCCAACGCACAGCGATTACGCCTGCTCTGAGGAAGAGCATCGTCGAGGCATTGAAAGCGGGCGGAAAAGGCGCGGCAGTTGCGGAGAAGTTCAATGTATCCGTCCCGACGATTCACAATATCAAGAAAGCGGCTGGACTGACAAAGGCCCGCAAGTAGGCTTTCCGATAATCATTTTAGGTAAGGTCCGTTCGAAAGAGCGGGCCTTTTCGCGTTTTCTCCCCGAACGCTAGTATCGTTGCATTCCAGGCTCTATTTCGATGGCCCAGCTGTCGATGCCGCCTGCCACGTTGATGGCGTTTTCGAACCCATTTTGGCGCAGATAGTTTACTACCTGCATGCTTCGGCCTCCGTGATGGCAATGAATCAGAAGGGGGTTGGCTTTTTCCAGGCCATCCATGCGAGCGGGGATCGCATTCATGGGAATATGCGTTGCGCCTTCGATCTGGCAAATGCCGAATTCGAAGGCTTCCCTAACGTCTACCAGCGCTCCGGATTCCGATTCCAGCAGTCGTTTGGCCTCTTTAACATCTACCTCCATGGGGTAGGGCTCGTTGTCGTTCGATTCAATTTCGTTTGTATTCATTTCGCAATTATCCTGATAGCGCTCCGCTTCAATGGAAGCGATTGAAGGATTGGGGCTGCACAAAGGGCACTGAGGGTCTTTCTTGATTTTCAAGGATCGAGTCCGCATCGAAAGCGTTTCGATTATGAATAAAGCGCCCTCTAGGGTGTCGCCGGCGTCGGTGAGTCGCTTGATCGCTTCGAGGGCCTGAATGCTGCCGATGATTCCGCAGAGCGCGCCGAGAACCCCCGCCTCTCCGCAGTTGGGAACTGCCCCAGCGGGAGGTGGCTCGGGAAAGAGGCAACGATAGCAGGGGGCGCTGGGAGAGCCGTTGAAAAGGGAGGCCTGTCCTTCGAACTTGAAGATACTGCCGTAAACGAGGGGGCGTTTGGCTAGGTAAGACGCGTCGTTATTGAGGTAGCGCGTCGCGAAATTGTCGGTTCCGTCGACAATAAGGTCGTAGGATTGGAATAGCGCAACGGCATTGTCAGGTTGAATTCCATCTGGGTGAAGCCTGATGGTGGTGTGCGGGTTTAATTCGTTCAATCGTTTCTGGGCCGAAGCGATCTTTGATGTGTCGATATCGGATTGGCCGTGCAGCAGCTGTCTTTGCAAGTTATGCAGTTCTACTTTATCGAAATCGGCGATACCGAGCGTGCCCACGCCTGCGGCGACCAAGTACATTGCTGCAGGGCTGCCGAGACCCCCGGCTCCGATGACGAGAACCTTGGATTCCTTGAGTCTCTGCTGGCCGCTTTCGCCAATTTCATCGAGAAGAATATGGCGGCTGTAGCGGGCGAGTTCCTGCGCGCTCAGCGGATTTGAAAGGGAGCTCATGCTAGAGCGTTTGATAGGGTCGTTGCGGAAGAGATCAATTGTATTCGGTCTTGGCATGAACTCCCAACTTTGCTCGCTTAAGCGTTGACCTCGCGGATTCGGCGCCAAGCGTTTGGGCCTATGGCAAATCGTTACGTAGTCATTATGGCAGGTGGAAAGGGCGAACGGTTTTGGCCGGCTAGCCGATTGAAGCGACCGAAGCATTTGTTGCCGATCGTAGGCGATAAGCCGATGCTCACTCAGACGGTAGATCGTCTAGAAGGTTTCGTGGACCCGAGCAGGATCTATGTGATAACCAATAGCGAACAGATGGAAGGGGTTAGCGAGGTCTGTCCGATGCTGCCTGCCGAGAACATCGTTGCGGAACCGGTCGGAAGAGATACCGCTGCAGCGGTAGGGCTGGCGATGCTGCTGATTAAGAGCAAGGATCCAAACGCGTCGCTGGCCATGCTGCCGGCCGATGCGTTGATCCAGGATGTCCAGGCGTTTCAGAAGTCGCTCGACGTGGCGTTTCTCGCTGCGGAGGCGACGCCTAGTCTAGTGACTCTGGGAATTGCGCCGACCGAACCGGCAACGGGATATGGGTACATACAAAAGGGGGCTGGAGCGGGAGCGTACGCGGATACCGACGTCTTCAAGGTTGTAGAGTTCAAGGAAAAGCCGGATTTGGAAACGGCGAAGCGCTATTTGGAAAGCGGCGACTATTTCTGGAATGCAGGCATGTTCGTCTGGAGCGTGGGGGCTATCTCGCATGCCCTGGGGCGCTTCACTCCTGAGTTGAAAGGCGGTCTCGACGAGTTGGAAGCCCGCATCAATGGGGGCGAAGCGCTCGCTCCCTTGCTGGAGGAACTTTACCCAGGTCTGCAGAAAATCTCGATCGATTTTGCGGTGATGGAAAAGGCCGACAATGTCCTGACGCTCGCAGCCACGTTCGACTGGGATGACGTGGGAGCCTGGCCTGCGATCGAGCGGCACTATCCTGAAGACGAGGCGCGCAATGTAGCCGACGGAGCGGCGGTGTTCGAGGCAAGTTCTGGCAATATAGCGGTCGCGCCCGATGGGCACTTAATCGCGTGCGTGGGGGTCGATGATCTCATCATCGTTCACACTGAGGACGCGACATTGGTGTGCGCCAAGGATCAGGCCCAGAAAATCAAGGACTTGGTCAAAGGCCTGGATGGCGATCTTGTCTAAGGTCGTTCGGCCTTAGCGATTCGAATGCGTTGCATCGGGATAGACTACGGCGAGAAGCGAGTAGGTCTGAGCTATGGCGACGACATTGGCGTGGCGACGCCCCTGGATGCAGCGGTGCAGAAAACCGAAAGCGAGCGAATCGAGTATTTGGCGGCCATCGTTCGCGAACGGCAGGCTACGGACCTGGTGTTTGGGTATCCTTACAACATGGATGGGTCCGTGGGCTTTAAAGCGAAGGAAGTGGACGCCTTCATTGCCAAGGTAACGGAGGCGATCGACCTCCCTGTCCACCGTATTGACGAGCGGCTTACGTCGCAGGTCGCCGCCAAAGGCTTCAAGAAAGGGCGGGACGATGCCTTGCGCCGATCCGGCAAGCTCGACTCGTCTGCGGCTGCATTGATTCTGCAGGATTTTCTGGACCAAAATGCTCAACTGCCGGAATTCGATCCGTACGATAGCGAAGAGGAGGATGGGTAAGCGATGCGTTGGAAGTGCGGTTGCGCCTACGATGGCGCTGACTTCGGGGGATGGCAGGTTCAAAGCGAGCAGCCATCCGTGCAGAGCGCGATCGAGGCGGCCCTAGAGGAGATTTTCAAGCGCCGCGTCAAGATTGCGGGAAGCGGCCGGACCGATGCGGGCGTGCATGCCTTGGAGCAAGTATTTCACTTCGATTTCGATTGGGCGCATAATCCATCGAAACTGTTGCGAGCGATGGGGACGAAGCTTCCGGAATCGATACGACCGCTTTGGGTCGAAGCGGCGCCGGACGACTTCCATGCGAGGTTTTCAGCTCGTTCCAAGCGCTACCTCTACAAAATCTTCGTCGGTAGGGCTTCCCCATTCGATTCGCGTTACTGTTGGTCGGTTCGAGAATGCGGCGACCTCGAGAAGATGAATCAAGCCTTGCAACTCTTGATCGGGAAGCGCGATTTCGCTGCGTTTGCCGCCAATCGAGGGGAGGAATACGAATCTACTGAGCGAACGATGCGCGACGCTCGACTCGTATCCGATGGGAATTATCTAAGATTGAGCTTCGAAGCCGATGGGTTCATGTACAAAATGGTTCGCAGCTTGGTAGGCGCTTTGGTCAACGTCGCCTGCAATAGGCTGAGTCTCGAGGATTTCGCGGATCTACTCGAAACGAAGAAACGCAGTCCGTTGGTGTATGCCGCGCCGCCTCAAGGCTTGTATTTGGAAAAGGTATTCTACTAGCCCAAGCGATTCCTGGTTTTCGAGTTGATCGAGATGAACTGGATGCCTATGCATTCAAGCAGGAATCTCTCTTGTGAAGCTATGGCGAAAGGCGAAGCGCTGGAGCGGGGCATTGCTGGATACGGCATTTCCGCCCAGTTGCGCGAGTTGCGGCGGGTCTGTTGGCAATGCGCCGCTCCCGCATGTGTGCGAACGGTGTTTCAAGCGCATTCGGATAATCGAAGACCCGCGTTGCCTTACCTGCGGGTATCCATTTTTCGGGGATGCTGATTCGCATGAGGACTGCCAGCACTGCGAACGATTGACGCCCCAATTCGGTCGTGGCTGGGCGGTGGCGCTTTTTAGAGGGCCCGTTCGCGATCTGCTCTACGCCCTCAAGTACTCGAACGGACTCTGGGCGGCGGAGGATATTGGTCGGATTGCGGAATACGCCGAGGGCTTGAGCGACTTTTTGGAGGAGGCGACGCTCGTGCCTGTTCCATTGCACCCTCGCAAGCTGAGGGAACGAGGCTACAATCAGAGCGAATTGATTGCCGGTTCGATTGCCCGGCGATTCGATCGTCCCGAAGTAGCGCGCCTATTGGCAAGGCGAGTCGATACGCCCTCTCAGACTCAGTTCAACCGGGTGGAGCGCTACCGGAACCTGAAAAATGCGTTCAGGGTCAATCGGCGAGTCGAGATCGATCCGAAGCGTCATTACGTTATCGTCGACGATGTGTTTACTACTGGTTCGACGCTCAATGCCTGCGCGGCTGCCTTGCAAAAGGCGGGCGCGATGAACGTGGATGCGTTGACGATCGGACATGGGTGATCGGTATCGTATATCGAGAAACTAATAGGAAACGCTAGATGGGATGTCCTGCGGGGGCGTATTCGATAAGGATAGGAGGCCGATTCCGCGGTCGCTTTCATCAGGGCCTTGGCTGTTCTTTATTTGCTGGACAGCAATGGGTTAAGCCATTTTTTGGAGGTATTTAGCTGTCGTCTGGGCAAGGGGTTTTACCTCGTGAGTTGACTATTCGCTTGGCTTGATCATTCGTTGTCGCAACTTAAAAGGGAGAGTCTAATGCCGATTTTTCATAAGCCGAAGTACTCCACCGTTCAGGTGAAAAAGAAGGATATCCCGCAAGGGCTGTGGCAGAAGTGTCCGGCCTCTGGCGAGATAATCTACAACAAGGAACTGGAGCAGAATCAGAATGTGGTTCCCAAAAGTGGCTACCACTTTCCGATCGCGAGCCGAAAGCGCCTCGAACTGCTCCTGGACGAAGGCTCCTGGGAGGAGCTCGACAAGGAGCTGAAGCCGAGCGATCCGCTTGAATTCAAGGATACCAGGGCCTACAAGGATCGCGTTTCGGGCTATCAGAAAAAAACGGGCTTGAACGACTCCGTCATCGATGGATTGGGAGCGATACATGGCATCCCTGTTTCGGTTGCCGTGATGGACTTCAAGTTTGGTGGGGGTTCCTTGGGATCGGTAGCCGGGGAGAAAATTACCCGTGCGATTGAGCGTTCTCTGGAAAAGAAAATCCCTTGTATCGTAATCTCCTGTTCGGGAGGGGCCCGAATGCAGGAAGGGATTCTCAGCTTGATGCAAATGGCGAAGACGAGCGCCGCCCTGGCGAAGCTCTCGGAAGCGAAGATTCCATTTATTTCCATTCTGACCAACCCAACCACAGGTGGGGTAACGGCGAGCTATGCGGCCCTGGGCGATGTGATTATATCCGAGCCGGGAGCGATGATTGGCTTCGCAGGACGACGCGTGATCAAGGAGACGACCAACGAGGACCTTCCGGAAGGCTTTCAATCGGCGGAGTTTCTGATGGATCGCGGTCTCGTCGATATGATCGTCGATCGGCGCGAGATGCGCGACCGTCTGCGCGATATCCTGTCAGCCCTGTATTTAAAAAAGCAACCCAGGTCGGCCTAGATCGGGGGCATATGCCATCGCGATGTTCCAGGTAGCCTGGGAGATAAGCTCGAATCTCAGGGGAATGCTCTGCAGTGAAGGCGTTTGAAACATACGAGGACGCGCGGGACTGGCTGTATTCGTTGAAGAATCGCGGTTCGACCTATGGAATTGAACGCATGGAGCGTTTTGCGGCGCGTTTGGGCAATCCTCAGAACGCCTATCCGGTAATCCACATTGCAGGTACGAATGGCAAGGGCTCTACGGCGGCCATGTTGGAGGCAATCTTTCGCGCCCATGGATACAGGACAGGACTTTCCACGTCGCCACATTTAGTCAGGCAGGGGGAGCGTATTCAAGTCGATCGCCAGATTACCAGCGAGCAGCAGATTCTGGAATACACCCGACGTCTGAAAGTCATTGGGGACCGGATCGCCCTCGAGGACCCGGAGATGCATCCCAGTTTCTTCGAGTTCATGACGGGAATGGCTTTTCTCCGCTTCAAGGAAGCGGAAGTCGATGTGGCCATCGTCGAAGTGGGATTGGGGGGGCGTTTGGATGCGACGAACGTAGTCGATCCGGAGGTTTCGGCGATCACTTCCATCGGCCTCGATCACTGCGAAATCCTGGGAGATACTCTGGCGGAGATCGCTCGGGAAAAGGGGGGGATCATCAAGTCTGGCAGACCAGTGGTCGTTGGGGACTTGCCGGAGGAGGCCTCGCAGGCAATCCGCGGACTGTGCGCAGAGCGAGGATGCGATTTGGTTTCGATCGGCGATCGTTTCGAAGAGAGAGGCGAGGCGTATCCCAAGACGAATCTAGCGGGCGGATACCAGCGATTGAATGCGGCGGTCGCTCTAACGGTAGCGGAACAGGTACAGCAGAAATTCAATCTCGATCTTGCCCTTTGCCGTTCGGCGTTGACCCGAGTGGATTGGCCGGGTCGGTGGGAAGAGCGTCAGTTGGTCAATCGGAAGATCATCTTCGATGTGTCGCACAATGCCGAAGGCGCTCGGTGGCTGGAAGCGAGCTTGGCTCGAATGGCGGAATCGGGTGAACCTGCCCCCGACGTGGTTATGGGGGTGATGGGGGAGTATCGGGCGCAGGCTCTGGTCCCCGTGGTCGCTCGGTTCGCCCGCAGTATAACGTTTGTCGTGCCGGGCCAATCGCGAGCGACGGCGTTCGAGGCATTGGAACGGGCGGTTCCGTCGACGTTCAAAGGGGATGTCCGCCGCAGTTCGGTTGCCGAACTGTTTCCTGGTAAGGGAAGATGCGTGATGGACGAAGCAAGCGACCACCCCATTTTGGTGACCGGGTCGATTTACTTGATTGGCGAGGTTTGGGAGCGTTTTTTCGAGGACTCGCCAGTCGGGCAGGGGGTTCTCCAAGATTTTTGAAAACGATATTGACATGGGAGCGCGAAACTAGATTTTCGGGCTCTCTTTTTAATTTGGAGTATGCCTCTCTAGCTCAATCGGTAGAGCAGTTGACTCTTAATCAATTGGTTCGGGGTTCGAGTCCCCGGGGGGGTACCAAATTAAAGATGAGAACAGGCCCTGTCGTTAACAGGTACACAGCTTGGATAAAACATGCCGGCGTAGCTCAATTGGTAGAGCAACTGATTTGTAATCAGTAGGTTGCGGGTTCGAGTCCCATCGCCGGCTCCAGCTTCGAAACCGCTTGTCCTTCGGGGTTCAGCAAGAATGGCGACTTTGCTCGCGAATAGTGGGAGAACTCGGCGCTTTCCCCTTTACAAGGATTCAATTTCACGTCTTTGTTCACGGTTTTCCTAAAAGTCATGCAAAAGACTAAGAAATCCATAGCGAAACGCTTCAAGCTTACGGGCTCTGGCAAGCTGATTCGTCGTTCCCCCGGGATGCGACATCATCTGCACCAGAAGACCACCAAGCAGAAGCGCAGCCTCAGCAAAGACAAGTCGGTATCGGCTGGACGCCAAGCAGATCTCATGCGCGGCCTCCCGCACGGCCTTTAATCGCTGAATCAGAAAAACTTATTTCGCTCAGGTAAAATCTATTCAGGCGACCTGACGAAATTTAATACCAGAAAGGGACAACATGCCTAGAGCCACAAATTCACCCGCATATCGCAAGCGTCGCAAAAAGATGCTGAAGCAAGCCAAGGGCTACTTCGGTAATAAATCGCGTTTGTACAAATACGCTAAGGAAGCCGTAGCGCACGCTCTGCAGTACGCTTACCGCGACCGCCGCACGAAAAAGCGCACCATGCGCCAGCTTTGGATCGTGCGCATCAATGCCGCCTGTCGCGCTGAAGGCATCAGCTACAGCCGTTTCCAAGAAGGCCTCAAGGCCGCGGAAGTCGCCTTGGATCGCAAGATCCTCGCTGATCTCGCAGTCAATGACGCGGCCGCGTTTACGAGCTTGGTCGAAAAGGCCAAGGAAGCCTTGAAGGCCAAGGCAGCAGCCTAAGCTCGATAGCGGCGAACGAGACGGAAGATTTTCCGTCTTTCAACGATTTTCGCCTTTAACGGAATGGAGTTCGGGTATCTGCTCGGACTCCATTTTTTTTGATTTCCAAGTACGCTAAAAGCGTAGAGACGCATACAGATTTCATCCCTCCGCAACGATCATGGAAGAGGAACTCAAACAGATTGTAAATTCCGCGAAAAGCAAGGTCAGCGCAGTGACCAGTCGCGCCGGCTTCGAAGCCTTCAAGGCTGAGATCACCGGACCGAATGGCGCCTTGACCAAGGTCATGAAAGGCATGGGACAGGTGCCGAGGGAAGACCGACCGACTTTCGGCAAGCTGATCAATCAGGCGAAGCAGCAAGTGCAAGCCGTCTACGACGATGTCCTCGGGGCCATCGATGCGGCGGAGATCGCGGAAAAGCTGGGACCGGATATCGATCCCTCGCTTCCCTCGCCGGGAGTCGAGAAGGGGAGCATGCATCCCCTGACCCAGGTACGGGAAGAGATTAGCCGCATCTTCAAGCAGATCGGATTCACCGTAGCGGAAGGTACGGAGGTCGAGACGGAGTATTATTGCTTCGATGCTCTGAATACGCCCAAGGATCACCCGGCTCGCGATTTGCAGGACACGTTCTATATGCCGGACGAGGCGAACTTCGGCAATGTATCCAAAAAGTCGGACGAGCGCTACTTGCTGCGCACGCATACGTCATCGGTGCAAATTCGCACGATGCTCAAAGGAGAGCCGCCCATTCGTATCATATCGCCCGGCCGTTGCTTCCGTCGCGATACGGTCGATGCTACCCACAGCGCCAACTTCCATCAGGTCGAAGGTTTGTACGTGGACAAGAACGTGACCGTCCGCGATCTGAAGGCGATTCTGGATTACTTCTTCGAGCAATTGCTTGGCAAGGGAACCACGACCCGTTTTCGTCCGCACTTCTTCCCGTATACGGAACCGAGTTTCGAGGTCGATTTTTCGTCGAGCCATTTGGCCAAGCTGGGAAGCGATTGGGTGGAAATCGCCGGATGTGGAATGGTGGAGCCAGAAGTGTTCGCGTCGGTCGGTTACGATCCGGAGGTCTATTCGGGATTCGCCTTTGGTATGGGGATCGAGCGGATCGCCATGATTATATACGGGATCGACGATATCCGCTATTTCTATCAGAACGACCAACGCTTTTTGAAGCAATTCGCGTAATTGGCGCGATTGATCTAATTAGATACTTTCGATGAAAATTTCCCTGAATTGGCTGAAACGCTATATCGACCTCCCGGAGAGCCCGAAGGAAATCGCGGATTCGCTGACGTTACTCGGGTTCGAGGTGGATGACATTCATACCACAGGCGTTCCGGAATTGGAGAACGTTTTAGTAGGAGAAATCCTGGAGCGCGAACAGCATCCGAACGCGGATAAGCTGGGGGTTTGTCGCGTGGCTCTTGGCGATGCGGTCGGCGAAAAGTCCATCGTGTGCGGGGCGAGCAACTACAAAGTGGGCGATCGGGTGCCGGTGGCCTTGCCAGGAGCGAAGCTTCCGGGCGGATTTAAGATAAAGCGTTCGAAACTGCGCGGCGTGGAGTCCGATGGCATGATGTGCTCCGGTAAGGAGATCGGAGCGGGCGAAGACGCGGCCGGTTTGCTGATCTTGGATGGGCAGCCCGAATTGGGGACGCCGATTAACGCAGTGCTCACCGACAGCGATACCGTCTACAATCTCGAGGTAACCCCCAATCGTCCGGACTGCCTGTCCCATTTGGGAATCGCTCGAGAATTGGCCGCGTGGTACCAACGCGAGCTCAAGTATCCGTCAGTCGATGACATTGCCAAGCCGGAATCCCGTCCCGACGGAAGCGATGTTTTCAAAGGCGTGAACGTCGAATGCGAGGAGGATTGCCCCTTGTACCGGGCGACAATCATCAAAGGCGTTAAAATCGGGCCTAGCCCTGCTTGGATGCAGGAGCTCCTGAGTTCGGTAGGCTTGCGGCCTATCAATAACGTAGTGGACGTGACCAACTTCGTTTTGCACGAATGCGGCAACCCTATGCACGCCTTCGATGCGCGCGATATCGCCGGCGGCGAGATAATCGTCCGCAATGCGGGAGAGGGTGAGAAAATGGTGACCCTCGATGGCGAAGAGCGCCCTCTGGCGAGTCGAATGGCGGTGATCGCTGACAGCGAGAAGGCCTTGGCGGTTGCCGGGGTGATGGGAGGACGCAATTCCGAAGTGAAGGACGATACCACGGATTTGGTACTGGAAGTGGCCTGCTTCAATCCCACGACTATTCGCAGGGTATCGAAACAGTTGGGACTGTCGACGGATAGCTCCTATCGCTTCGAGCGAGGCGTCGACCTTAAATCCATTCGCTACGCCACGGATCGAGCGATTCAATTGATACTTGAAACGGCCGGGGGGGAAGTATGCGGACCGGAGTTTTTAGTTGGGAGCGAAGATCTCGAAGCGAGGGCAATCGCATTCTCGCCCAACTGGATCCGGGCCAAGTCTGGTTTTGATATCTCCGACGAGCAGATACGCGAGAGTCTGGAATTGCTCAACATGAAGGTTGAACCCTCGAGTAGCGACGAGTGGAAGGCGAGCATACCGAGCTATCGGGGGGATCTGGAACGTCCAATCGATTTGTTGGAAGAGGTCTTGAGAATTTACGGTACGGACAAGATTCCATCCGGAGTGGTGCGTTCGACAGCAACGGGCGAGAAAGACAGTCCGATCACCGAGTTCGTTCGCGAATCCTCGGGCTATCTGGTTGGCCAGCATTTTTCCGAAGTGGTCAATTATACCCTTCGCTCGGAGGAAGAGCAAACGGCTTGGTCCAATGCGGTTTCCGAGATGCCTTTGGAGCTGAAGAATCCCATCAGCGAGGATCAGACCCAACTACGGCACAGCCTCATTCCCGGAATGCTGGAGTCCTTACGCTTGAATCAATCGCGCAAGACGGGGGCGACCCGTTTCTTCGAGACGGGGCGTGTTTTCCGGGAAGCGAATGGCAAGATTGTGGAGATGATATCGGTAGCCTTTGTCGAGTGTTCGGAGGGTGCCTCTCGCAGTTGGAAAACCAGCGATAGCGACGACTTCTATACGGCGAAGCGCCGTGTTGAAAATGTAGCGGAGTTCGCCGGTATGGATATCAGTCGTTTTCGGATGAAGTCCATTGAGGGCGACGATACGTCTTGGCAATCGGGCCACGCTGCGCTTATCGACGATTCGAGAGCGGGAATATCCGCGGAAATGGGCTTGATGAATCTGGAACGTATTAAGGACTTGGATATTCAAGGAGAGATCGTCGCTGGTTCCTTTTGCATCCTGCCAGAGCGTCTCAAGACTGCCAAGCGAATCAAATTCCAGCCGTTCAGCCTCTTTCCTCCTTCGTCCAAGGACTTGGCCCTCGTTGTCGATCAGTCGACGATGGCTTCCGAAGTGGTCAAGAATGTCGGCAAGATTGCGACAAAAGCGACTCAAGGGGCTTTCGCTCTGGAAGATGTCGATGTGTTCGACGTATACGAAGGGTCAGGCGTTTCGGAGGGCAAGAAGAGCATCGCGATTTCGATGAGTTTCCGATCGCTGGAACGCACCCTTAACGACAAGGAAGTGAACAAGGCTTTTGAAGCCATTCAGTCCGAGATTAAGGCGAAAACGGACTACGAGATCAGAGATTGAACATTAGATACCTATGTCCGAAACGTCTCACATTGATATCGATAAGGTAGCCGATCTGGCTCGAATCGCCTTGAGCGACGAAGAGAAGGCGAAGTTCGCTTCCCAGCTAGAATCGATTCTTGGATACATCGACAAGCTGAACGAACTGGATACGGAAGACGTAGCGCCGATGGCGCATCCGCACTCTGTCGAGAACGTTTGGCGCGAAGATGCGGCGGAACCGGAAATGCCGGTTGACGAAGCCTTGAAAAACGCGCCGGCCAAGCGACAGAACATGGTCGTTGTCCCGAAGGTGGTGGAATAGGAAGCGCTAAATCCCGATGTCGGAAGAACTTTATTACAAATCGGCGAGCGAGCTGGGCGGACTGCTTGAAAAGGGAGAAATCTCTTCGGTCGAATTGACGCAGTCGGTGATCGATCGAACGAAAGCGGTGGACGATCGCGTGGGCGCGTTTAACAGTTTCGATGAAGCGGAAGCGATCGCCCAAGCGGAGGCTTCGGATGCGCGACGGAAGGACGGCCAGACAAGGGGACCATTGGACGGCATTCCAGTGGGCATCAAGGACGTGCTCGCGGTCAAAGATCAACCCCTCACGTGCTCGAGCAAGATTCTAGAGAATTTCGTTTCTCCTTACAACGCGACTTGCATCGAGAAGCTTCAGGGCTCGGGCGCCGTTTTATGGGGCCGTCTGAACATGGACGAGTTCGCTATGGGATCGTCTACGGAAAATTCGGCCATGGGCGTGACCTCGAATCCGTGGGATTTGGAACGGATCCCAGGGGGAAGCTCGGGTGGTTCGGCAGCAGCCGTCGCTGCGGGCGAGGCGATCGTGACTCTGGGAAGCGACACGGGCGGTTCGATCCGTCAACCGGCGTCGCACTGTGGAGTGGTGGGACTGAAACCTACCTACGGGCGCGTTTCGCGCTATGGCCTAGCGGCGTTCGCGTCTTCCTTGGACCAGGTTGGCCCGATGGGGCGCAGCGTTGAAGATGTGGCCATGCTTTTGCAGTCGATATCGGGTCATGACGAACGCGATTCGACGTCGTTTGAGGCGGACGTCCCCGACTATTTGGCGGAGATCGATCGACTGAAGTCGAAGAAGTGGACCTTGGGCTTACCAAAGGAATACTTCGAAAACGCGGCCGATGCCGCCTCGATGAGCGCTGTTCAAGAGGCGATCGACTTCTACCGGGATCTCGGCTGCGAGATCAAGGAGGTGTCCTTGCCGCATACGGAATACGCGGTGGCGACTTACTACATCATCGCCACGGCGGAGGCCTCCTCTAACTTGGCGCGCTACGACGGTATTCGCTATACGCATCGAGCCGAAAAATTCGATGCTAAGGATTCAGTCGATATTTATCGCCAATCCCGGGCGGAAGGCTTTGGCGAGGAAGTGAAGCGTCGCGTGATCCTGGGTACCTATGTGTTGAGTAGCGGGTACTACGATGCCTACTACTTGAAGGCGCAAAAGACACGGGCCTTGATTCGGAAGGACTTTGAAAGCGCGTTCGGCGAAGTGGATGCCTTGTTGACGCCCACGTCCCCCACGCCTGCCTTCAAGAAAGGCTCCCATTCGGACGACCCGCTCTCGATGTATTTGAGCGATATCTATACCATTTCGGCCAATTTAGCGGGTATCCCTGGAATGTCGGTTCCTTGCGGATACAGCGATGAGATGCCGGTAGGTCTGCAAATCCTAGGCAAGCCGTTCAAGGAAGAGGAAGTATTGGCCATCGGATCGGCATTCGAGTCGGTCCGCGATTTCAATAACCATCATCCGAAGTTGTAGAGATGGAGTACGAAGCAGTCATAGGGTTAGAGGTACACGTTCAGATCAAGACGGAGTCCAAGATTTTTTCGAAGAGCCGGGCGGGTTTTGGCTACGAGCCGAATACCTTAGTCGATCCTGTGGTGATGGGATTGCCGGGGTCCTTGCCCGTCATGAACAAGGCGGCCTTGGATGGTATTATCAAAGCGGGCTTGGCGTTGAATTGTTCGATTCCGGATTATTGCAAATGGGATCGGAAGAACTATTTCTATCCGGACAGCCCGAACAATTATCAGATTACGCAATACGATCGGCCGGTATGCGATGGCGGGTTCGTGGAAATCGAGATGGAGGGCGAGACGAGGGCGGTTATGGGCGAGCATCGCACGGTTCAACTGACGCGTATCCATTTGGAGAATGACGTGGGCAAGCTGAATCACTTTGCGGAAGACAGCTTGGTCGATTACAATCGGGCGTTTACGCCGCTTATGGAAATCGTCAGCGAGCCCGATATGCATTCGGGCGCGGAGGCGTTCGCTTTCTTGACGGCGATTCGCCAGATTATGGTCTATTGCGGCATCTCCGATTGCGATATGGAGAAGGGCCAGATGCGCGCGGATGCGAATATTTCGGTTCGTCCGGTCGGGCAAAAGGAGCTGGGAGAAAAGGTCGAGTTGAAGAACTTGAACAGTATCACTGGGGTCAAGAACGGCATCGACTACGAGATCAAGCGTCAGACAAAGGAGATTCGGAATGGCGGCGCCATCATTCAGTCGACGCGTCGTTGGGATGCGGATTTGGGCGTGACCGAGCTCATGCGCGAGAAGGAGGATGCTCACGATTATCGCTATTTTCCGGATCCGGATTTGCTGCCGGTGCGAATCGATGACGCATGGCGGGATCGCATTCGAGCCGAGCTTCCGGAGCTTCCATTCGACAAGCAGCGCCGATTTATGGAGGCGTATGGCTTGCCGTACACCATCACTTCCGTGCTGGCTCCCGACCGTGCCTTGAGCGACTACTTCGAAGCGGCGGCCAAGGAGGCCCCGGATCAGGCGCAAGCGCTTGGCAACTACGTGACCAACGATTTGCTGCGCGAGTTAGCCGCCTCGGGACAGAGCCTTGCCGAAAGCAAGATTACGCCACCGCATCTGCTCTCGCTTGTGAAGGCCGTTGCGGCAGGAACGATTACGAAGCAAATCGCCCAAGACGTATTCATTGAAATGTTCAAGTCAGGCGAAATGGCGGGCGAGGTGATCGAACGCAAGGGGTTGAAGCCGGATTTCGATGATGGGCAGGTCAAGACATGGTGCGAGGAAGCGATCGAAGAGAATCCACGCCCTGTGGAGGATTTCAAATCGGGGAACGACAAGGCTTTGAACGCCTTGTTGGGGCAGGTGATGAAGAAGAGTCGCGGCAAAGCGAACCCACCATTGGTCAATAAGCTCTTGCGCGAGCTCCTGGGGTAGTCGGCGTTGACGGCGTTTACATCGATTCGAAAGCGCTTCTGGGTCGATTTTACCCTCGGCCTCGGCAATCGTTTCGTATACCTCTCAGTCTTTATTTCGAGAGCTTCGTTTTACGAACGTTCTAAATCCTTAATAGAAAAACATTGTCATGAGCGAAGCGAAACGCGCCGGAGATACTCCGATTAAAGTAGAACTTAACGCAGGCGAGACCTATGCCTATTGTACCTGCGGTCAGTCGTCGAATCAGCCTTTTTGCGATGGGGCCCACGCGGGAACGGAGTTTCGGCCGAAGATTTTCAAGGCGGAGAAGGATGGGGCTGCGTTTCTTTGCGCGTGCAAGTCGACTGGCAACGAGCCGTTTTGCGACGGCAGTCACAGCGCTTAGTTCGCTCCTCCAGATCGGATCTTCGGTGGGCTCCGATCCGACCGTAATTTAAGTTGCGGAAGCCCATTCGGATGCTTATGGCTATGCCGCTTTTTAAGCCATGAAGTCATTCTACATAACCACCGCGATTGATTACGCCAATGGAAAGCCTCATCTCGGACATGCGTACGAGAAGGTTTTGACCGATGTGGTCGCCCGTTTTCGTCGTTTGATGGGCGATGACGTTTATTTCGTCACTGGACTCGACGAGCATGGCCAAAAAGTCGAGCAGTCGGCCAAGGCGCGTGAAATCGAACCGATCGAGCTATGCGACGAAGCGGCCGAGGCGTTTCAAGGCCTTTGCTCGAGTCTCGAGATATCCAACGACGACTTTATTCGCACGACCGAGGATCGACACAAGAACGTTGTTTCCGGGATTTTGCAGAAACTCTACGACCAAGGGGATATCTACAAGGCCGAATACAAAGGCTACTACAGCCGCCGCGCGGAGCAATTCCTGCAGGAAAAGGACAAGGACGAGAATGGGGAGTGGCCTAAGCTTTTCGGCGAGGTCGAGGAAATCACCGAGAGCAATTACTTCTTCAAGCTGGGGAGGCATCAGCAGTGGCTGATCGACCATATCCATTCGAATGAGTCGTTTATCTTCCCGCGTTTCAGAGCGAAGCAAGTCCTCGAGTTTCTTAAGGACGATATCAACGATCTCTGTATCTCCCGTCCCAAAGAACGATTGGAGTGGGGAATCCCGCTGCCGTTCGATGCGGACTACGTCACCTACGTTTGGTTCGATGCGCTCGTGAATTACGTAACTGCCGCCGGTTACGGTACGAGCGACTTCGAGAAACGCTGGCCTGCTGACTTTCATGTCATCGGGAAGGACATTCTAGTACCCCCGCATGCGGTCTATTGGCCCATTATGCTAAAGGCGGCGGGTATAGAGCTGCCGAAGAGCTTATTGGTGCATGGCTGGTGGCTGAAGTCGGGCGAAAAAATGTCCAAAAGCACAGGCACGGTTGTGGATCCACTCGAACTCATCGGCCAGTTTGGGGCGGATGCGTTTCGCTATTTCGTCACCCGGGAAATGAATGTAGGGCAGGACAGCGAGTTTTCCTTGGAGCGATATATGGCTCGCTACAACTCGGACTTGGCCAACGATCTCGGCAATCTTTTGAGTCGCGTTCTCACGATGCTCGGTCGCGGTTTCGACGGGGTGATTCCGGCGCCGCAAATCGAAGAAGACTTGGAGACGGAACTCTGGAAAAGTTGGGACGATACGCGCGAACGCGTGTTGGAGCTCTTCGAAGAATTCCAATTTCATACCGGGTTGGAACGCATTTTCGCATTCATCAGTTCGATCAATCGCTATGCGGAGCAACGCGCTCCGTGGAAACTCGCCAAATCGGAAGCCCCAGAGGATAAACGTCGCTTGGATACGTCGCTCTACGTAATGGCGGAAGCCTTGCGCTTGTCCGTGGGACTTTTGGATCCGGTCACTCCGAATACGGCGGGAAAGGTTTACGAGCTGCTGGGGTATTCTCCAGAATCGAATTGGAAGGACCGACTGGTTCGCAGCGAGGGAATCGTTGGCAATTCGGTCGGAGCTAAGACCATCCTGTTCCCAAAGCCGCCTTCTGAGAAGAAGTAGCAGCGAGAAATCGAATCGATATCTTGGATACGCTTCCCTTAAACTTGTCTCAGTCAGCCACCCGCGAGGCATTGGAGACGTTTCTGGAGGGCTGCCAATTGCGAGCGGGCGAACGGGGGCGCCCTCAGTTGATCAGCATATCGGTTGAATCGGGCTTGCTGGATCCCTTGGCGGTGCTGGAGTCGATATACGAATCCTCGGAGCCGCATTTCTATGTGGAGCGTCCCGCGGAGGGAATTGCCTTGGCTGGAGCAGAAGTGGCGGTTCGCTATGATGCGGGATCGGAGAATCGATTTTCTGGAGCGAACGCGTTTATTGCGGAAACCCTGGATAACGCTATCGCCGTAGGAGATGCCGCATTGCCCTTTTTCGGGCCGCACTTCTTTTGCGGTTTCACGTTCTCTGAAGAAGTACCCGAATCCGAGCCGTTTGCTCCGGTTTCGTTGTTCGTGCCGAGTTGGCAAGTGAGCGTTAAGGAGGGTCGTTGCGTCGCTACTGCTAACGCGTTGGTCGCTTCGGATAGCGATGTGTCTCAAATCGCTGATCGCATTTGGAATGCCAATACGAAGTTTCATGCATTCGATTACCAGTCCGTCGATGAGAATAATGAAAGGGTGGAGCGCGAAGCTTGGAAGATCGAAACGGTCGACGAGCCTGGGGGAACGGAGGGCTTCAGCGAGGCCGTAGCCAGCGCGCTCAAGGAAATAGAATCAGGGGCCTTCGAGAAAATCGTCTTGGCCAGGGCTCAGGATCTCTGCGCGAATCAATCCTTCCATCCTTTGGAGATCCTCAATGCCCTGCGGGACCGATATACGGACTGCTACTCGTTTTCCTTCGCCAATGGCCGTGGGCAGAGTTTCATAGGAGCGAGTCCGGAGCGATTGGTGAAGGTCGACGGGGATTGGTTGGCGACCGATGCGCTGGCCGGCTCGGCTCCACGTGGCGCGTCTGCGGCTGAAGACGCTCGAATGGGAGCGGCGCTGCTGCGGAGCGAAAAGGACCGTCGCGAGCAGAAAGTCGTCCTGGATTCGATGATACGCCGTTTGCAAGCCCTAGGCGTTGAATGCCAAACGGCTCAGGTCCCCGAATTGAAGCGTTTGAGCAATGTCCAGCATCTCTACAATGAAATTGTAGGGCAGGTCCCGGGCGCTCTTGGCATTCTGGACTTCGTGAATGCCTTGCATCCTTCTCCCGCAGTTGGGGGCTCTCCGCGCGAAGTGGCCTGCAGTCGTATCCCAGAATTCGAACGCTTCGACCGCGGCTTGTACGCAGGCCCTATCGGTTGGGTTAATAGCGAAGGCGAAGGGGAGTTCTTCGTCGCTATTCGTTCGGCATTGGTCGATGGGGATCGCGCCCGTTTGTTTGCGGGAGTGGGCATTTTGGAGGGGTCCGTTCCGGAAACCGAACTTCAGGAAACGAACTTGAAGTTCAAGGCCTTGCTGGAGAACCTGCTGTAGATGTCCTGGCCCTTTGCAAACGTCAACGAGCTCTGGTCGCGAACGATCGCTGAAGTCTTGGTTCGTCGCGGCGTTCGCTATGCCGTGATTTGTCCTGGCTCGCGCAGCTCGCCGTTGGCCTTCGCGTTTGCTCGTACAGAGGGAATCGAAGCGATTTCGGCGCTGGACGAGCGCTCCGCTTCCTTCTTTGCGCTCGGCTTGGCGAAGCGAACGGGTTTTCCGACGGCCCTGGTCTGCACCTCGGGCACCGCCGCGGCGAATTTTTTCCCCGCTGTAGTCGAGGCTTCCGAGAGCGGGGTTCCGCTAATGGCCTTGACGGCAGATCGTCCGCCCGAACTGAGGAATTGTCGCGCCGGCCAAACGATCAATCAGCGGCGGCTCTATGGCGATTTTCCGATCTTTCAGGGAGAGCTCGGCATTCCGGATGCTTCGAAGGGCGCTCTCCGCGAACTGGCCGGTTTCGTGTCGAAGGCAGCGGCGATCGCTGGGGAGCCGCGTGGCGGACCGGTTCATTTGAATATTCCGTTTCGGGATCCGCTCCCGCCGCTAGAGGATTCCAACTACGATTGTCCAATATCGGAAGCGGATTGGCGGGCCTCGGTGTCGGGCGCCGATCGAGACTCCGAGCTCTCTGCGCCGGATGTCTTCGATATCGAATCGTTCGCGGATACGGAGAAAGGATTGCTTATCGTCGGCGCTCCCTTGAGTCCCATCGGCGAAGAGTGGGTAGCCAATGTTTCCGCTCTCGCCAATGAGCTCAACTGGCCGGTCTTGGCGGATGCCTTGAATCCGATTCGCAATAACGAAAGGGCGTTCCCTCATTTGATAACGGGCTACGATGCGATTTGCCGCAGCGAATCCTTGCATGAAACGCTGAAACCTCGGAAGGCAGTGATTCTGGGCGATTTGCCTATTAGCAAAGCATTGAGGAATTGGTTGGAAAAGACGAAACCGCAGCTTCGTTTTCTCAACTCGATAGGAGGCGATTTCGATCCGACTCATGGCGACAGCGAAACCGTGTATCACGATTTCAACGATCGCGCGCTTTCCGTTACCCGCCGAGAGGAATCGGTTTTTTTGGAGGATTGGCGAAATGCGGACCGACTCGCCCGCCAGTCGCTATCGAATCGACTCGTTGCTTCGGACGCATTTTTCGAGGGAGGCGTATCTAGAACGCTTTCGGAGCGGATTCCGGAAGGCAGCGCTGTGTTTGTATCCAATAGTATGCCACCGCGCGATATGGAATTTTTTTGGGATAGGAACGACCGCAGGATAGACGTGTATTGCTCTCGGGGCGCCAATGGGATCGACGGAATTCTGTCGACAGCTCTGGGCGTTGCTCATGGGGGCGCCACGAGCTATCTCCTGACGGGCGATTTAGCCCTGCTGCACGATACCAATGGGGCGTTGCTTCTCAATGCATTCAAAGGCTCTCTGACTATCGTTTTGATCAACAATAGCGGAGGCGGCATTTTCGAGATGCTGCCGGTATCCCAATTTGGAGACACCTTCGAGAAATACTTCGGAACGGATCAGAAAATCGATTTTTCTTATTGGGCGAAGACCTATGGAATCGAATACTTCAAGCCGGACAACTGGCTCGAACTGGAGGCTCTGATCGAATCGTCGCAAAGCGAGGGAGCGCGACTCATTGAAGTGGTTGCGGATCGAAAGGCGGATGCGGCGCTTCGCAAGCGGTGGTTCGCGGAGATATCCAGCGACTTGCAGGAGAGCTGGACGAGACGACGGTAGAGGTCGGAGAGGGTTAGGGGGCGTAGCCTTTGCGCGTAATGCTCCCAGTTGTTGGAGCCGCTCTTAAGGGTTGTATCCGACTCCGATTCAGCTATCCTTCGGTCGATTATGACACCCCTACGATCTGTTGTTGCGTTCATCCTACTCTCGAGTTTCGCCTATGCGGCAACCCCTAAGGATCTGCCGGACGGCTTTACTGAGCTCGCAATAGGCGATCAGGCGCCGGATTTCGATCTTCCAGGCACGGACGGCAAACGGTACTCCTTGGCCGATTTCGGCGGCACGGATGTCTTTGTGGTCTACTTTACGGGAACGCACTGTCCGACGTCGCATGGGGCGATGAGTCGTATGCTCGCGTTCGTCGATGACTTCGCGGACAAGAGCTTCAGCTTCGTGGCTATCAATCCGAATCATTCTTCCGGATTGCGTCCAGACGAATTTGGGCACACGGACTACGACGAGACGTTTGAGGATTCGAAACGTTATGCCGAGGACTATGGATGGACCTTTCCGTTCTTGTACGATGGCGAGGAACAGGTGACCGCTCGCGCCTATGGGTGTCTGGCGACGCCTCATGTGATGATTTTCGACAAGGATAGGAAGCTGCGCTACAATGGACGTTTCGACGATTCGCGCTACCCGGATCCGGAGACGGTCAAGCATCCCGATGCGCGCAACGCGGTCGAAGCTCTCTTCGCCGGAACCCCCGTACCGGTCGAAGTCACGCGTCCGCACGGTTGTTCCACCAAGTGGAAGGAACGCAGCGCCCATGTAGCTCAAGAAGAGCAGCAGTGGCAATCGATCGATGCGACGATCGAAAAAATCGATGCGGAGGGCGTTGCCGCTTTGCGAAAGAACGGTACCGGAAAGGTTCGTTTGATCAATGTGTGGGCGACTTGGTGCGTTCCGTGCGTGGAAGAATTTCCCGACTTGACCGCCATTTCTCGAAAATTCAGCCGCCGCGAGTTCGAATTGATTACCATCAGCCTGGACGATCCGACTCAAATGGGCCGGGCCAAGGCCTTTCTCGGCAAGCATCGAGCGATTATGAGCGATAAGCTGCGCAAGACTGTGGAAGCGGAAGGCCGATCGACCAACAATTACTTGTACGATGGAGCAAGCGTGGACGAACTGGCTGAAGCCTTGGATCCCGAGTGGCCCGGTCCGGTTCCGTACTCGATCTTGGTAGACCAGAACGGCGAGGCGCTTTATCGCAAGCTTGGCAAGATAGACCCTGATGTTGTGCGCAAGGAAATCCTGGATACGCTAGCCCGGCACTACGTACTGGAGGAGTGAGCTAGGCCTCGCCCGATTCGTCGTCCGCCGACGCGAGGGTCCATCCAGTGCAGCCGTATAGGGCGGAGAGGAGGGGATTGATCAAATTGAGGAAGGCGAAGGGCAAATAGGCGAAGGGGTCGACCAGCAAGGCTCCGAATACGAACACGCCACAGGTATTCCACGGAATGAGAGGGGACGTCAACGTGCCAGCGTCTTCCAGGCACCGGGATAGGTTTTTGGGCGCGAGCTTGGCTTCCTCGAAGGCGCTTTTGTACATGCGCCCGGGCATAATTATGGAGAGATATTGATCGGGAGCGATGATGTTCATGCCGATACACGTGGCGAGGGTTGAGGCGACTAGGCGCCCGGAACTGCGAGCGACGTCGAGCAGAGATTGGGCAATGCTTTTGAGAAAGCCGGCTCCTTCCATGAGACCCCCGAATGCCATGGAGCAGATTATGAGAGATATCGTATAGTCCATGCTCGACATGCCGCCGCGCGAGAGAAGTTCGTCGACACGATCGATCCCTGTGTTGGAGACGTATCCATCGAGCATCGACGCCATGACTTGAGCAAGGCTCATATCCTGAAGAAGCATGCCGCAAAGGCCGCCGCCGAATGCCCCGCAGAGTATGGCCGGTAGCGCGGGCATTTTAAGCGCGATCAAAACGATAGAAACAACGGGCGCGATCAGAAGTAGGGGCGTTAACGAAAACTGAGCGTTCAATGCGGCGCTTAGCGCCTCGACCTTTTCGAGGTCTCCCGTTTGGGCGCCGCGCTGCAGTCCAAGAACCAAGTATAAGGCGAGGGCGATCAGCATACTGGGGATGGTGGTGTAGAGCATATGCTTGATGTGCTCGAACAGATCCGCCCCGACCACCGCGGGGGCAAGGTTGGTCGTCTCAGAGAGCGGCGAGAGCTTGTCGCCGAAATACGATCCGGAAACAACTGCTCCCGCTACCATCGGCAAAGGCACGTCCAGTCCTTGTCCGGCGCCGATCAGGGCGACTCCTACTGTGCCGATGGTCGACCACGAACTGCCAGTCGCCAGGGAGATTGCAGCGCATATCAAGCAAGCGGCGACCAGAAAGTAGCTGGGCGACAGGAGCTGAAGGCCGTAGTCGATCAAGAGGGGCACGATGCCGCTGGCGACCCAAACGCCAATCAGCATGCCTATAGCCATTAGAATGAGAATGGAGGGCAGGGCTAGACTGATTCCCTTGACGATCGAATCCTGCATTCGTTTCCAGCTATGTCCTAGTTTGAGGCTGATAAGTCCTGCGACAACGCTTGCGAGAATGATGGGGATGTGGGGGGAGACATCGAGGTAGCGAATCGCGATGAAAAGGCTGACTATCAGCGTAAGGACAGGCAGCAGGGAGACGCTCAAGCGTGGATTGGCGTCTGGAACGATCGAGTTCATCGCTCGAAGCTAAGGAGGCCAGGGGCGCCTTGCCAATAGTGGATTGAGACGAAGCGCAACGAACTCCATTCCGTAGCGTGGTCTTTGTGTCCGATTTGCCGGTTCTTCCGGTAAAAGATAGCAGAGCTTTCTCGTACGATCCTCGCCCATTTTTCCCAGACCCTGCTGCCAATTATGAACCGACGCGTTTTTCTTAGGTCTTCGTTTGCCACGCTAGCCTTGCCGGCTCTCGAATCCGTAGCGGCTAAAACCCCTCTGGCGGCGCCGGCGCGGGGGGGGCCGCCCAAGCGAATGGTCTGCATCGGCAATTCCTTCGGCATGTATCCCGAGCGTTTCTTCCCGAAAGAAGCGGGGTCGCATTACACGATGACGCCTCTGCTTTCGCCCTTGGAGCAGCATCGCAAGGATTTCACGGTTTATTCCCACTTGGATCACGACATCAAGGGCGGCCATTTCTCGGTGCATTCCTTTCTGAGCGGCGTTAAGATGGGCGATGCCAAGGGAATGCCGGAAGGCAATATCAGCATCGATCAGCGGGCGGCCGAACATGTGGGGGCGGAGACGCGTTTCCCCTCCCTGACCATCGGTTCGGAAGATGGATTGCACGGGGGCTGTCAAATGTGCTGGACGCGAACGGGCGTTCGAGTTCCCCCGATACCGGGACCTCGCGAACTCTACCGCAAGCTATTCATAAACGAAGGCGCCGAAGCCCAAGAAGAAGCAGCGGACAATTTCGATCTACGCGGGTCGATCTTGGATTCTGTACTGGATGAAGCGAAGAGTCTGGAGCGGCGCCTGAGCGGTCAGGACAGGGACAAGCTGGACGAATACTTCACATCGGTTCGGGATGTCGAAACGAGCCTGGAGCTCGACAAACGCTGGTCCAAGGTATCGAAACCGAAAGCGCCGATGCCCGAACCGGAGAATCGCAGCTTGGTGGAAGATATTCCGGTTCTCTACGATTTGATCGCTATTGCGTTGCAAACGGATTCGACGCGAGTGGCTTCCTTTGAAATGGCGGGAACGGGTTTCGATACGTCGTTCTTCGGCTTGAATTCCGGCTATCATGCTTTGTCCCACCACGGAAAGAAGCCGGAACGGATCGAGGGTCTGGTAACCATAGAGATGTATCAGATGCAGGAATTCGCGCGCTTTCTGGAAAAACTGAAATCCATCCGAGAGCCGGATTCGAACGGCAGTCTCTTCGACAGCGTCATCACTTTATTCGGAAGCGGTATGGGCAATGGGAATGCGCATGTGAATTCGGATTTGCCGATCATCCTCGCGGGCGGCGGCTTCAAGCTGGGCGAGCACAAACGCTATCCCTCGGAGAAAGCGAAGCGGGTTCCCTTGTGCAACTTGTACTTGTCTCTCTTGCAGCGATTTGGGGTGGAGACCGATTTTTTCGGTACGAGCTCTGGAACGCTGACGGGACTTGAGCTCTCGTAGGTTGAAACCATTTTGGGCGTACTCCCGATGAATGCGATGTATCGGTTTCTTGAAGGAAACGTAGTCGGCTTTTCTCTTTTATGGATGCTGGTTGCCGTCTCCGCCGAGTCGGAGGCAGTCGCTCCCAATGGGGAGGCATTCGAATCTGAAATCAAGCCGTTTCTCGAAGAGTACTGCATCAAGTGCCATGGAGCGGAAAAGCAAAAAGGGGAGCGACGTTTCGACTCTCTGGAGTATCCAATTGCCGACGACGATGCTTTGATCGATTACCAGGACGTTCTCGATCTCTTGAATTTGGGAGACATGCCCCCCGAGGATGAAGATCAGCCGAGTCCCGAGCGCCGTCAGGCGGTAGCCAACTGGCTCACGGACGCGATTAGCCATACCTTTGATTCGCAGTCGATTACGGGAGGCGAGACGGTATTGCGGCGACTTAATCACCGCGAATATAGAAATACGATCGAGGATCTTTTTCTGATGGACATGAGTATGTTCGATCCGACGGAATCGTTTCCGGGAGAGCGAATGGTCGAGTATCAGGATAATATTGGCGATACGCTCGTTACGTCTGGGTATTTGCTCGATAAATACATACGAGCGGCTCATCGAATCGTCGAGAAAGCCTTGCCATTCGAAGAGCGGCCGG
Organism: Candidatus Pelagisphaera sp.; assembly: GCA_965655705.1. Lineage (GTDB taxonomy): Bacteria > Verrucomicrobiota > Verrucomicrobiia > Opitutales > Opitutaceae > Pelagisphaera. The sequence continues at coordinate 110,682 of CBFHHM010000002.1, read as the reverse complement.
AGTCGAAAACTTGGCGCTTCGATGGAGACTTCGAGCAGCAGTCGGAGCTCAATAGACGCCATGCCCAAGCCCATGGGCAGCGTTACTTGAATATATACGAAGCGCCGAACACGGTGCGGCGTTTCGGGTCCTATGCGCCGCTGCATGCCTTTTCGGAAGGGGTGCCCGAAGGCGGCTACTACCGAATACGAACGCTTGTCGAGGCGGTGAATCGCTTCCACGACTTCGACCGCAAGAAAGTGATCAACGACCCTGCCGAGCCGATGCGACTTCAAGTTATACCGGGCAGCCGAGAGTACGGTGGACTGCATCTGCCGCAGCCTTACGAGCCGGTACTGGGATCCTTCGATCTATCGGACGATGGCCCGGCATGGTATGAGAGCATGGCCTGGATGGACAAAGGCTTCTCGCCGCGTTTCATATATCCGAATGGCTCGATGAATATCCGTCCGGCGTTTCGGGAAGCGGCGAAGCGGGTCACTGATAATCCGGATCCATCGATTTCGGAGGAGGATTTGAAGGCCGACTACATGGTTGTCGCGATCAAGCACGGAGGCATTCCCCATATTCGAATTCACGAAGTCGAAGTGAGCGGTCCCTATTACGAGGAGTGGCCCACTCGCAGTTGGAGGTCGATTGTCGGAAACAAGGCATTCGATCCCAAGAATACCCGGGGGGTACTCGAGCGCTTCGCGACGCGGGCTTACCGGCGACCGGCTACCGAGGTCGAGGTGGACCGTTTGATGCAGGTGGTCGATATGCGAAGGGGGAAGGGGCATTCCGCTTTCGAGGCGATGAAGGATGGACTAAAGGCGGCCCTCTGCGCTCCGTCCTTTCTTTATTTAGAAGAGCCTAAGGACGAGCGTCGCGACCGTTTGGACGCCTATGCATTGGCGTCCCGACTTTCCTATTTCCTCTGGGCTTCGTGTCCTGACGAGGAACTGTTGACGCTTGCTCGGAAAGGGAAGTTGAGTCGACCCAAGACCCTGGAAGCGCAGATCGAGCGGATGTTGGGCGATGGACGCTCCGATCGGTTTGTGAGCGGCTTTCTCGACAGTTGGCTGACCCTGCGAAGTTTAGGCGATGCCCCGCCGGACCGCAACAAGTTCGAAGTCTACTACCGCGAGGATTTAGGAACGGCGATGCGGCGCGAGACCGAACTCTTCGCCCGTCATATTCTGGACCGGAATTTAGAGATCGAGCGCTTTTTGGATGCCGATTTCAGCTTCGCCAATGAAGCCTTGGCGGATATCTACGGGATAGAGGGCGTCCAGGGGGACGAGTTTCAGCGCGTGGACTTCGAAGACCCTCGCCGTGGAGGATTGCTGGGCCAAGCGAGCATTCTCACCGTGACCGCCAACGGAGTGGATACCTCGCCGGTTTTACGGGGCGTTTGGTTGCTTGAGCGCCTACTGGGCACGCCGCCATCGCCTCCGCCTCCGGACGTGGAGCCCCTGGATCCGGATATTCGTGGAACGACGACGATTCGCGAGCAGCTGACCAAGCACCGCGAGACCCAGGCCTGCAACGAGTGTCACCGGAAAATCGATCCACTGGGATTCGCCTTGGAAAACTTCGATGCGATTGGGCAATGGCGAAGCAAGTATGACGACCGAGCAGCTATCGACGCCTCCGGCAAGTTGCCGAGTGGGGAGCGCTTTCACGATGTCGTGGAATTCAAGCAGGCGTTGATGACGCGTAGCGTCTTGTTTAAGCGAGCCTTGGTAGAGAAGATGCTCGCCTATGGGCTGGGGCGTCGTATCGAGATTGTGGATCGACCGGTAGTGGATGGTCTGTTGGCCGATCTGGAAACTCAGGGAAATGGATTTCGCGATTTGGTTCGGTTGATCGCCACGAGCGAGGCATTCGCCAGCCCGTAGAGCTGAGGCAGCTTTTTCGTTGATCTCTTCATCCGTTCGCGGATGATGTTTCAATTCAACGACTTTCGGTATATTGCCGACAGATGAAAACCCCTCCCACATACCCATTATGCTCCTTCGAAACCGCGCTCTGCGGCGTAGCGTCACGCTATTGCCATTCTTCCTGCCTGCCTTGGCCATGGGCCAAGGCGCCAACGCGATCGATACAGGCGATACCGCTTGGGTTTTGACTTCAAGCGCCCTCGTCCTGTTTATGACGATCCCCGGTCTTTCGCTATTCTACGCCGGACTTGTTCGCGGCCGGAATGTCCTGTCGGTGTTGATGCACTGTTTCGCTATCACTGCTCTGATGAGCGTGATCTGGTTGGGAGTCGGCTATTCGATGGCTTTTTCGACGGTGGGGATGGAAGCGGGCAAGTCAGGCTTCAACGCGTTTGTCGGCGGCTTCGACAAGGTCTTTCTCAAAGGGGTCACTTCGGATTCTACCTGGGGAACAATCCCGGAACCGCTCTTCTTCGTCTTTCAAATGACTTTCTTCGTCATTACCCCGGCTTTGATGGTGGGCGCCTTCGTCGAGCGTATGAAGTTCTCGGCCATGCTCTGGTTTGTTTCCGCTTGGGCGATTCTGGTGTATCTGCCGGTTTGCCATATGGTGTGGGGCGGCGATGGCGGCTTCTTTGCGGACAAGGGGGTACTCGACTTCGCCGGCGGCATCGTGGTCCACATCACTGCGGGCGTGGGAGCTTTGGTTGCCTGTATTCTAGTGGGCAAGCGGCAAGATTATCCGAATAGTCAGATCCTACCTCACAATCTGCCCATGACCGTTACCGGCGCCGGTATGCTCTGGGTGGGTTGGTTCGGTTTCAATGGCGGCAGCGCCTTGGGCGCCAATGGGGATGCGGCCATGGCCATATTGGTGACCCATATTTCGGCCTCGGTAGCGACCCTTGGATGGATGTTTCTGGAATGGAGAAAGTCGGGCAAGCCGAGCGTCTTGGGCGCGGCCACCGGATCCATTGCCGGCTTGGCGGCTATCACTCCCGCCAGCGGATCGGTGGGTCCTTTGGGAGCCGTCGCGATTGGTCTAGTATCCTCGATTCTCTGCTACTGGATGTGTACGGCGATCAAGTCGAAATTCCGATACGACGACTCGTTGGATGTCTTTGGGGTCCACGGCGTGGGCGGTTTCGTGGGTACGATATTGGTCGCGGTGTTCGCCTTGCCTAGCCTCGGTGGCAAAGTCGAAGGGGTCGAGGTTGGAAGCCAATTGGGCACTCAGCTGTTTGCCGCCATTGCGGTCGGAATCTACACTGCGATCGCGTCCTATGTTATATTGAAGGTCATTGGAGGGACCGTTGGACTGCGTGTTTCCGAAACGGAGGAAGTGGGTGGCCTGGACCTCCAATCGCACGGAGAATCTGGATACAACGACTAAGATATCTCCTCGCTTCTTCCTCTCTGCGGCTGCGCGACTCGATCGCGCAGTGGGGCGAGGTTGAGAAAAGAAGTAAGATGAAGACTAAGAGGAAGAGAGGGCTTGGGGGCGATTGTACAAAAAAGCGACGCTTCCGAAGAAGCGTCGCTTGCAATGAAAAGTATTAGCCTCGTCCTTACGCGGTCGGAACTTCCGAGATCGTCTTGAGAACGCGCGAGCAGATCTGGTAGGGATCGCCTTCCGAGTTCGGACGACGGTCTTCGAGGTAGCCCTTGTATGCGTCGTCAGCGACGAAGCCGTGCGGAACGCGGATCGAAGCGCCACGGTCGGCGACGCCCCAAGAGAACTTGTCGATGGACTGCGTTTCGTGGAGACCGGTCAGGCGCATGTGATTGTCAGGGCCGTAAGCGGCGATGTGCTCGTCCTTGTTCTTCTCGAATGCATCCATGAGAGCGAGGAAGTAGTCCTTGCCGCCAACTTCGCGCATGTATTTGGTCGAGAAGTTACAGTGCATGCCGGAACCATTCCAGTCGCCTTGGAAAGGCTTGCAATGGTACTCGACGGTTACGTCGAACTTTTCGCAGAGACGCTGCAGAAGATAGCGAGCTACCCAGATGTCGTCGGCGCAGTTCTTCGAGCCCTTGGAGAACACTTGGAATTCCCATTGGCCCTTGGCCACTTCCGCGTTGATACCTTCGTGGTTAATTCCAGCCGCGTGACAGAGTTCCAGGTGTTCGTCGACGATTTCGCGAGCCAAGCCGCCTACGTTTTCCGTTCCAACGCCGCAATAGTACTCGCCTTGTGGGTCTGGGTATCCGGACTCGGGCCAACCGAGAGGGCGTCCATCTTCGAAAAGGAAGTATTCTTGTTCGAGCCCGAACCACGCGTTTTCGTCATCGATAATCGTCGAGCGGTGGTTGGTAGGATGCGGATCGCCATTGGGAAGCATGACTTCGCACATGACGATGAAGGCGTTGTTGCGCCCTGCATCCGGATAAAGAGCCACTGGCTTGAGCATGCAATCGGAGTCGCTGCCGTCGGCTTGCTGCGTGGAGCTGCCGTCGAATCCCCACAGAGGGCAATCGTCCAGGGATTTAGGAGCTTCAGACGCGACGCGCGTCTTTCCGCGGAGATTAGGAACGGGCGTGTAGCCGTCGAGCCAGATGTATTCGAGCTTGTATTTAGCCATATTGTTGTCGTTAGTTTTTAAGGGTTTGATTGTCCCGAAATTGTGCTCGGCTTCCAGGAGCGGTGTCGCCTTAAGGGACGGGCTACGAAGTCAGCAAAAGATGCGCCGGGATTCAACAAATTTTCGTTTTTATTGGCAAAATATGAATTTCGCTTATTTTCAATCGGCAGGGTGCTCAATTTAGAACATGCGCGAGGTTAAAGATACGCAGAGATCAACCGTGCGACTGGGTTTCGACGGAAAAGTCCACAAAACCTTTCGCGGACCGCAGGCTAAGGAACGGTTCGAGAATGAGGTGAAGGTGCTGAAATATCTCGAGGAACGTGCCTGCCCGTTCGTGCCGGTACTCATCGAATACGATTCGGATTCGCTCTATATGGTTACTTCCAATTGCGGCGGTCGCGCAGAGGACAGTATCAGCGAACGCCGAACTAAGGAGCTCTTCGAGGAGTTGGAGCGAGACTACGGCGTGCGACATGAGGATCCGTTCGCCCGCAATATAACCTACGATGGGCGCAAGGGTCGTTTTTGCATTATCGATTTCGAGTACGCGTTGATTGTCGAAACGGGCGAAGGGTTGACGCAGCCCGAGGCGCGCACGGATCATGAGCGAAAACGATAGCCATTCTAGCTCTCTCGCATGGTGGGGTCTGACGGATGTCGGGCGCTTCCGTAAGAATAACGAAGACGCGTTTCTCGCGGTGACCTTCAATGCCCAGGAGTTGCGCTACTTGGGAAAGGTGGGAAAAGCGGAGTTCGACGGGAGCGACTATATCTTCGCAGTGAGCGATGGCATGGGAGGCTCCAATGCGGGTGAGTTTGCCAGCAAGATCGCCGTAGATAAGATTGCCGAACTGTTGCCTAAGTCTTTTCAGCTGGGCCCTTTGGGAATCGATCGGGGATGCGGGCAGATCCTCGGGGAATTGGTGAACCGGATTCACAAATCGATGCTCGAGATGGGCGCTCATTACGAAGAATGCAGCGGAATGGGCGCTACGCTGAGCCTCTGCTGGTTTATGCCGGGCAAGGTCTATTTCGCCCATGTGGGTGACAGCCGCATCTACTATCTACCGCGCGAAGGCGAAATGCGCCAACTCACCGAAGACCACACCCACGTGGCCGGTTTGGTCAGGGCAGGGCGAATCACCGAATTCGAAGCGCGAACGCGAGCCGATCGCAATGTGCTGAATCAATCGTTGGGCGGAAAGATACGGCGGGTCGAGCCTCAGATCGGATCGGTGGAATACGAGCCCGGAGATCAGTTCGTTTTGTGTACGGATGGCGTAACGGACGGCATATCCAACAGGCGAATACACACGCTTATCGATTCGCCCCCCGCCAGTCTAGCGGGTCTGAACCCAGCTGAAAGAATCATCAAAGACGCCAAGGATGAAAGCGGACGGGACAATTTGACGGCGCTTTCGATACAAGTCGGAGCCTAGTGTCACTAATGCGCCCGCGGGTAGGGATTGGGCGGAGCTGAATCGTTCCGCGCCCCTGCAAGAAGATGATTTCGTTCTGCCCTTAATCCAGCAGATATAGCTCGAATTGGGCTTGGGTACCGACGTTGGAATTGTTTCCGAACGCCACTTCGTAGTTCCCTTCTTCGAGAAACAGGAACACGCCTGAATCGCTGCTCTCTAGGGCGATTTCCTTCAATCCAAGCTCTTGACTGGCTACCTCGAGCAAAGAGGCTCGTTCGGCATCCGTCCACCCTTCGTTGCTTGCCACGAGAACTCTCTCGCCGTTTTCCTGTAATCGATGGACCGTCAATGTTGGACTTGCGATCGAGTTTGAGACCAGCGAGGAGGCGCTCTCGCCCAAAAGTCGGGCGAAAACGATTTTCGGCTGCTCTCCCACGACTTCGAAGCGAAGCGAGGAATCGCTGGAAGCTTCAATCGTCCCGGGCCAGGTCACGATACTCCGCAAGGCTTCGTCTCTAATCGAAATCGAGATTCCATTCGCTCGCGCGTCATCGGCGGAAAAGTGAATGCCGCGGGGAGCGTCTTCATTCGCCGCCAGCGGCATTTTCGTCTTCCTCGCAGGCAGGGCGCCGGTTCCATCTAGTCGCGTTATTTCCATTAGGCTAGCGCGTCCGTCCGCGCTTAGCGTATCCCGATAGTCAACGTTTTCGATCCCCCTGGGAGCGAGCGCTCCGTAGCGCATCCTATGGGCCTTGATGAAGGCCTCGAGCCCGATGCGGGCGCCTAGGCGGCGTCCCACTAGGTCGTCCGCCCTGACGTGAATCCCGCCGTAGAGTCTCGATATGCCCGCTTGGTCCGCCGCATCGTAGTAGGTCGCCCATTGTAGGGTAACGTCTTCGCTCGGCCCTGCTTCGAACTCCAAGTAGTCGTTCTGTTGAAATGCGAAGGCGCCTATCCCTCCTGGAAAGTAGGGCGTTCCGGTTAAAAGCGTCATCACCTCTGCCGCGGCCCGGCTGAACGTACTATGTCCCGATACGTAAGCGGCGAAGGCCGGGGTGACGAAGGTATCGCGCTGATAGGGCAGCCAATCGGCAGCCAGGATCCAGGCCACTCCGCCTGTCTCCGTGTCGGGATCGTCTGGTTCGCCCGCCCAGGAATAGATCGCAATGGCTCCGATGTGGTCGCTTAAGGCGGCGTGACGTTGCCCATTGGCGGCGCTCGCTTCCGTGATGACTTCGACGAGGCCGCTTTCCAAAGGCAGGCCTTGCGGGTGGTAGCTTGGGCCGTTGGGGTCGCTAGATTGGCCGAGAGCTCCCAGATGGCGAATGATCGATATGGGACGTACGTAGTCGTATTGGCGTTTGAGGGCCCAGGCCGCAATGGCGGCGTCATGCATTGCTCCGTTCAACGTCAGATACGCTTGCACGTCCCATGAGAGGGGCGTCAGTTCAGGTCCGACTCCGCCATATCGACGTTCGAGCAAGGGGTCCTCTACGACTTCGTTGTGAAGGGTATTCCAATGTCCTGGAGGCGTCTCGGATTCAGGTCCGTCGGCCCAAAATTCGGCTAGTATTCGACCGTAATCGGCGCGGTTGACGACATTGGGAGCATAAGGCTGCTCGGTTACCGGATTGAGGCTGCGTCCGGGCCCTCCGTTGCGACCGAGGCGATTGTTTAGGTGAGCGCCGGGAGAGACATCGATCGTGACGTTGGCGTTTGGATCGAGATAGGAAGAGAAGCGAATAACCTCGAGCGCTGCGTCAAGGAATGCCTGCTGGGATTCGGAGTCCAATAAGGGCGGCCCGCCGGGATCGATAGCGATGGTGTCGGGACCGCTTTTTTCCAGGGCGAAGGTATCCACTGCTCTCCAGTTTACGCCGATAAATTCCTGAATGCTCTCGCCTATCAGAATACCATTTTGGGTAATGCGAGCATCGAAGGCCAAAGGTTGCCAGCGGTTTGGTTCGTCGAGCATCGTACCGCCGAACCGAATAACGAGCGGATCGTTGCTGGCGACATAACCACTGGTATCCGCGTAGTCGTTTTCTTCATTCGACCCATCGCTCAAGGCTTGAGAGATTAGAGCGTAGCCAATCCGATTCCCTACCGCGGCGGGAGAATCGCCGTCTACCCCCTCGAAATTCGGATCATACCCAAGCTCGTTCATTAGCCAATCGAACGCGAATAAGGAATAATCTGCGCCTGCGCTCTTCTCGTACCGCTGGACAAGGACGCGATAAGCCGCGTAACTGATCGCCTCGCGCTGCGCCGAAAGGAGGTCGGGCGCTTGGCTAGCGGAGTCGACCTCCTCTTTATGGAACGCTGGCAAAGCCTGGTCCCAGCCGTTTTCTTCGTACGCCCAAAACGCGTCCCAGATGGCAGCGGATACATGATAGAGATTGCGACTGTGAATGGTCGGGGCGGGAAAGTCCTTGCGGATCGCGTCGAGCAATACTTCGTTCCACGCTCGCGCAACGCTGAAGTGGGAAATATCCCAGTCGATAGACAGTTCCATTGGGGCGCTCAAAGTGGTCCCCACCGTGTTGCGAGCTTCGGCGGTGTAGCTTCCTGCGGCGAAGAGCTTCGCCTTTTCAATGCGGTAGACGGGACCGACTGCTCCTTCGATTTTCTCTCCGTCCTTGTACCAGACGATGGCCGGCTCTGGATTCCCGGTCGCCGCGACTGTCAGTTCCACGCTATCGTCTTTCTGTACCGCGATATCTCCGGATTGAGCGTTGAAGAAAGGGCTCGCGAGCGCGTCCGGTTCCGGCTCCGTTACCGCAAGCGTTTGATTGGGTTCAATGTCTGTAAGGATCTGAACGATACCGCTCGGCCAGCGAATTTGAATAGCGCGCACGGATTCGATGTTGGGACCCAAACCGTAGTGGATGATCGACTCGCTCTGCCCGAGGTAGTCATTTCCTCCTGTTAGCTCTTTCAGGAGGGGATCGGATCCTTCGGCGATAATGAGCTCCACGCGGGCCCCGATTCCATCTATATTCGAAGAAACTCCATTCAACTTCAAGCGGAGCCAGTTGTTTCCGCTCTCTATATCATTGCGATAAAACGTTGGCGTGGAGCCGTTGTTGGCGATGTAGACGTCCAGATCTCCGTCATTGTCGTAATCGAAGGTAACTAATGCTCTCCCTTCTCTCAGATCCGTTACGCCGTATTCTTCGCTAATGTCATTGTAAAGGCCATCGTCATTCCTCCAGAGCCGCATCGGCTCGAAGGCCCGCTCTTGACTGGCCAGCGGCGATCGATCGGAATGAAGAAATCCATTGGTCATCATTATATCGAGATCGCCGTCATTCTCTATGTCGATAAAAGCGGCGCCCCATCCCCAATCGCCGTCTTCGACCCCGAGAGTATCGCTGAAATTCGTGAATGTTCTGTCACCATTATTCGTATACAAACGATTCGAGTCGATGGCTGTGACAAACCAATCCAAGAGCCCGTCGCGATTGTAGTCGCCGATAGCCGTGCCCATGGGGCTGCCCGTTTTGTTTACGCCTGCGGCCTCCGTTCCGTCGGTAAATGTGCCATCGCCATTGTTCCAGAATAGCTGAGGGGTGAAAAAGTCGCCGGTGACTGCCAGGTCTGGCCATCCATCCAAGTCCAGATCCGAAAAACTCGATGAGAACCCATATTGAATTGATTTCACATCGAGTTCGACTCCGGCGAACTCGGTGACGTTGACGAAAGAGCCCGGCGCCTCGGTTCCCCGGTTGCGCATCAAAACGGAGTGATTTCCCACTGCTGGGTCGCTCCTGTCGATGCCCCATTCCGTGGTGTGAATATCCAGCCATCCATCCAAGTCGTAATCTCCGAAGGAAACGCTTTGACCCTGGTGAGGCAAGGCGCTCTCCAGTGCCAGTCCGCGGCTGACTGCATCTTCCGTAAAGGTGCCGTCTCCATTATTGATATACAAGTAGTAGCGAGAGCCTCCGATCGTCGATATGTAAAGATCGAGGTCTCCGTCTCTATCGATGTCGGCCCAGGCCGCTCCGTTGGTCGGTTCATTGTGATCCAATCCCGTGTTAACGGCTGGCAAGAAGGTCACCTGTTCGCCGGGAGGGGTTTCGCCGCCTTGATTTCGATAGAGAATATCCTTACCGTCGAGGCGGGTTACGAACAGATCCAGCCAACCGTCGTTATCGTAATCGCCTACCGCGGCGCCTCCCGAAGAGATTAGTTGACTGGACAAGCCCAAGCGTTCGCCGTCGAACTGCGTGTGGCTGAGGCCTGACGATCCTGCCAGTTCCGTGAAGCCGCCGGGAGCGGCGGGCGCTCTCTGCAGGGAGAGGGCGGCCGTCGCCACGATAAGGGCGTTTGCGAATCCGACCTTTATTGAGTATCGAGTCATGGGCTTTTGCGGAGGTCGCAATCGAATTCTCTACAGAGAAAGCCAAATTCAATTGGATGATCCGAACGCTTCGACAATCGCGAACTCCGCTTGATCAAGAGGATCGCTCGTGGATTCGAGAACGTCCTGCCGCTTTACGGGCGCCCTGGGAGCGAAAGGCCGCCCTAGGACCGGATGGGCGTGTCTTTTTATAGCGCAATCGCATGGTAGGCGTTCAGCTTAGGATTTTCGATGCGCTTGCGCTGGCCATTCGCCCAGATAACTTCGATCGAATCTACCTGGTCGATGGCGCCCAATCCAAAATGTTTCACGGTGGCATGCTGCACTTGATGCGAATCGCCTGTAATGATCGTTTCTATACGTTCGACCTCTCCTGAAACGACCTTGATGACCGCTCCCTCGGGTAGCGGCGTGCCCGGTACATTGCCGAGACGGACGCCTATCCAATTTCCGGAAGAGGGCAATCGATTCATGTAAACCGATAGGATAGACGAATCCTTTTCCTTGTCGAAGCTCGGAGGATACCGGGTAAGGATTATGTCGAGCTTACCGTCGTTATTGAGATCGTCGATGGCTACTTGGCGACTGTCGTACTCCTGCGCCAAGCCGAAGAGAAAGGAGACATTCCTCGTTTTTCCGTCGGACATTGGCATGAGCAGGACGTTGTGTTCGAACCCGTTCCAAGAGACGTCGCCTTTCCTCATGCTGGATATGCCGATATTGAAATAGGAACTCAGAATTGGGTTCTTTTCGGAACTCCCGCGATAGATGTCGTCGGTCCAGTAGGCGCTGCAATAGTCACGGGCCGATTCGTTGCTGTAGTGACCGTTCGCCACGTAGGACTCCAAATCCCCGTCGTTGTCGACATCCAAAGATCCTACGCCCCAAGACCATCCTGTTCGGGCGTAGTCGTCTCTGTTTTCGGCATGCTTGAAGCCGCCTGAAGCTTGGGCCAGCAGTAGGCGGTTTCCATACCCCATCGACGATCTAAGTCGATTGCGCTCGGGGAATTCGGCGCGGCCCGCGTTCATCTCGTCGAGTCGTCTCGCGGTGGTAGAGCTCATTCCGATCGCGTATATGTCGAGCAATCCGTCGCGATTGAAATCGGCAATCGAATGACCCATCCCGAAGAGATAACGATCATCGAAGGAGGACTCGGTGACATCGGTGAATTTTCCGGTCCCATCGTTGATATAGAGATCCAAGCCTGAAAAATCGCTAACCACCAAGAGGTCTAGATCCTGGTCGCCATCGCAGTCGTATAAGGAACTGGAATACGTACGGCGATTTCGCTTTTCCTTAATACCCGAGAGCTCGGTCGCATCGACGAAGTTGATCCCATCGCCTTGATTCAAGAGCAGGTAAGCAGGATATCCATCCTTGGCGTCAAAATAGGGAGTGGGCATCGAGCCTTGAAGGTAAAGCTCCTTGTATTGAGCAATCCAAAGATCCAAGTCGCCATCCCCATCGACATCTCCCGTGGTCAGGCAAGGAGGGCCCTGCAATACGACATCCTGGTCGAACTTGAGCTGAATCGCGTTGTCGACGAACGCTCCGCGGGCTTTACCCCTGTATAGGAATATGCCTTCGACGAGATCGCCTCCTTTCTCGAGCCGGGCCATGCCCACCGACAGCAAGTCCGTTATGCCATCGCCTGTGAAGTCGCCATAGACAGCGGTATCGGAGGAGGCGAGGGGCACTTCGTGCAAGGGTTTTGCTCCAAACCGCTCTGAACCTAAATTCCATAGAATCGTGTTCGTATCGGGGAGCGTAATTTCGGAATACCCATCGTAATCCAAATCGTTGACCAGCACGACGCTCGATTTTTGCGGAGGGATATCCAAGGTAATCGCTTCTTCGTAGAGGGGAGCGCCTTGCCTCTGCATCAATTCCAAATCGGGCGCCGCGATCACGCGCGGCTCGTAGATTCCATCTGCGTTTCGAGTGGGTTGCCACTCCACCTTCAACTTCCCGGTGATCGCGTATCTAGCTTGCCGACTTTTGTCTTCGGCGTGCAAGGTCATGGATACCGTGGAGTGAGCGATTCCGTTTTCGTCGCGACGAAAGGCGCTGTGATGCCATTCGCACTGCGTCAGGGTGAATCCCGCGGTGGATTTGTCGACGATCCATTCGATCCAGGCGGCATGCGTCAGTTCTTCGACCCCGCTTTTCAAAGTCTGAACCCCGATGCCATATTCGAGCTCTTTGCGTTCTCCGGATTGCGGCAGGAGAAGCTTCTCGAAGATATGTTTCCTGAATACGTCGATCGAATAGGCTTCGCTTCTCAAGCTGTCCCACAGTCGAATAAAATACTCTTCGTGTTCCTGAGCCTCGACCTCATTGCTCCAAACGGATTTGCGCAGCGAATCGCGCTCTTTAACAAGTTCGTCGATTGCGCCGTGGCAAACGGGAATCATGCAGGCGAAAAACGTTGCTACATTGCGCTTAGCTAGTGAATGCATAGTCTCTTAAGTCTATTTGGGCGGAAGCGTCATTCAACGCTGAAATTCGTTGGGCCCAAAAATAAGGCCTACGACATTGATTCGCAGACCCCTCAGTTTTGCTGCGCCTTCGGGTTTACGAAGGCGCAGCGATATTGAAAATAGTTACTAGGAACTAGAACGACAACGTGTTGGAAAGAGACCAAGCGCGGGAAGGAGCAATGCGGTAAGCGGCGGGCGTACCATTCTCCTGCACGTTGAGCGGAATCAGATCGTTTCCGGAAAACGCGTTGTAGATGTTGAACTGAATCTTCCAGTCGGCGCCATTGGCAAGCGGTCTCGAATAGCCTACCCAGAAGTCGAAGTTGGATTCGGCAGGTCCCTTGAAAGGATCGTCGAGAACGTTGATTGGACTGCCGTCAGCATCCACCGAAGTGCGATAGCCGATTACGACATCATCCTGCCAGCGGTAGCCCATTCCCGTCCGGAAGCCTTTGAGCGCTCCGTCGGAGAAGGTGTAGTTGGTCACCAAGTTCGCTCTCCACTCGCGCAGCTCGGAAACGGACGAGCCCTCTTGCAAACGCTGCAGGTTTAGGGGGCTGACGATATGCTCGGTAAAGCGACCGCGCAGCGTGTCGTTGCCGGACCCGATGCTGAATAGATTGATGTCTCCCAAGGCTACGCCATTGGGGCCGACCTGGTCCCAGTCTTCACGGCGGGTTTGCAAAAAGTCGAAGAGTGATTGAGCGATATTAGAGAAGGACGCCTCGGACTTCGACGCATTTAAAGCGAAGGACCAATTATCCGTAATACTTCCATACAATTCGAGCTCTAGGCCTTCGGACTTTAGGTCCGTAACGGTTGTGAAGCCAGCGGGAGGACCGGAGGGGAAGAAGTGTCCGCCCCCTGTCTGAAAGGCTTCGACGCCTTCCGTTGTGCTGATGTCTGGGATGCCGAATGATGTGAGAAACTCTTTTGGCGGCAAGTTGTCGAAAATGACCTGAGTATGGTCGATGCGACGCTGCAGGTGATCCTCATCCGACTCGCCTTCGAGTTTCGGCATATAAGACCATTCCGAGCCAGGCGTATTTTCATAGCGAATATTGACTGCCTGGGCCATGGCCCATCTTTCGGGTTCCCCAACTGCCCAGAGAACGTCATCGAGCGCTCGGTTAGTGGATTTCTGGATGTCGCTTTCGTACCAAGTGACGCGAGCCGAGAAGCGGTCGTCCTTGGTAGAAATGAGGAAGCCCTGATCTTCAGTAACCCCAGATGGAGAGGGGAAAGTCTGTCCAAAAACATCGACTCGCTTGTCGCTCGGATTGAAGTTCTCCGACTCGTTCATGAAGAGACTCAGCTTGAAGGGCATCTTGTCTACATCCAGTAATTCGTCCACGTGAACCACGAGGCTCTTGGTTTCCAATTCGCCTTCCTCTTCCAGCGGAGTCGAATTCGAGTCCAACTCGAATCCATCCGTGCGGAAGATACCTGCTGCGGCGGTGACCGTGTCTTCGCGATAGCCGTACATTGGGGCGATCGCGCCATTTAGGAAGTAACCCTGCCATACGGCTATGTTGGACTTCACATCGAGAAGCGTGGAGCCGGTCGCTAGCTGGTAGGCATCCCGGAGCGCTGGATCATCGTTTGCGCTATCAACGCCGAACGGGAAGTCTCTGAATCCTGCGTAGTTGGCAGGATTGTCTGCCTGCGTTCTCATGACTCCGTCGAATGGGGAGGTCCAAGCGCTGGCGGGATCCACTCCCGGAGCCGTCCAGGTGGCGTCAAATAGCCTGATGGCATCTCCGGAAGGCGTCTGCCTCGCGGTGATACCGGGAATGTTCGCCCCGGCTAGACTCGATCGTCCGGCCAGAGACGGTCCCAGGTAGGACAATTGGTTTACGTGTCGATTCGATTCGGCGAAGTCCCCTTGGCCGATCAAGTTTCCGTAGGCTCCATCGCTGACGTAACCTGGGAATCCCCTGGAATTGGAGTTTCGCTCGAAGTTGGAGTAGGCGACATTGAATACTTGCCGGCCCAAGATTTTGCCGAGGGTAGGGTTTTCAAGAAGCTCGTTGAACTTGAGATTGTAGTAGCCGGAAAAACGCATCGTTTCGTTTTCCGTTGTGCCTTCGCTGTTACCCTCATTGTGAGAGTCAGTCAGGAAGGGCCGTCCATAATTGGGATTTACAGAGCCGTCTATCATTCGCTCGTTGATATCGATCCCGACTCCGAGCTTCCAGGAATTGACAAACGAACGTTGCTCGTCGCTGTACGTCTGTTCGTCCAGTACCGCCGTAAAACCTAGATTGTCGTTAAAAAACGTTTGTTCGAGCGCGATATTGAAGGCATCGAAATCCGCCAACGTTCCGCGATTCGGGCCATCGATCTCGTGGTTGTAGAAATCGAAGACCGAGGAATCCGTCAGAAACGTATTCTTGTAGGCGCCCAATTCGAACGCCGGCAACCCGAGCTCCCGGGCCACTCCTGGAAATTGGGGGAGAGCCTTGTACGAGCCGTTGACCAAGCCATTGATGTTCGTAATGGTGGAACCGGCAGGGGCCACGAACTCCGCATCGTCAATGATGCCTCTTTCCACGCTGGAAACGGCGCCGCTCGATGCATCGTCGTAGCGAATCAATGCGCCGCCGAAAACCTGGGGCAGTATTGAGATGAAGGGATTGTAGTACGGGTTTGCAGAGCCGTCATCGTACTGTCTCCGGTTTGCGCCTCTGCCAGGCAGCTTAGAAGCGGAGTCGTTCGCTTCCTGAGGGATTACGGAAGCTTGATAGGACGTGAATCCGTCCGCCAAAACTGGAGCAACGAATTCGTCGTAGACATCCGCATCCACGAATTCGGAGTAAGGGCGCTGTTGAAAGAACGGACTGATAAGGTCCATAGGAGGCAAGGAGCGCGGATACATCTGCGAACGTTCGCCATCCTCGTACTTGACCTTCAGGATAGTACGAGCCCGATCGCTCTTAAGGAAGGCTGGCTCGTAGCGAGCGGCGACGTAAATACGATCGTCATCCTTGAATGCCGGCTCGCGCTTGAATTTTTCGCGATCGTTCAAGGCAGCGACCCGGATCGCCAGTTGATCTTCTATTAGAACTCGGTTGATGTTCGCGTGCAAGCGCATGCTGCCGAAGCTGTTCGTGCCGATGCCTACTTCGAGCGTGTTGCCATAGTAATTAGCGTCGGCCAGATCGGCGTTGATGATACCGGCTGGCGATCCGAGTCCAAAGAGGATGGAATTCGCCCCACGCTGAATGTCGACGCGCTCGACATTGTAGCCGTCCCAAGGAATGAGCGTCTGATAGAAATCGCGTGTGTTATCGGCCTGCTGGAGACCTCGAACGCGCGTGCTCTCGTGTGGCGAACGCAAGCTGCCTGCCTCGTTCGGCACGGCGCCGCCACCTGTATTGGAAAAGTTTCCATTTGGCCCGGCGACCTCGGTGTTAGTCGTGTACTGGAGTAGCGATTGATTGTCGGTAGCTCCAATATCGTCCATGAAATCCTTGGTGATTGCCTGAACGGCCGTACCAATGTCTCTCATTTCCGTGTTGAGTCTGCTTCCCGCAAGGGTGCTAGTCGCGACGTATCCGCCTTGGTCTGCCGTCACTTCGAATGGAGTGAGCTCGTAAATCTCGTCCAGTTCGCTGTCCTGCCCCTGAGCAGAACTCAAGATCAGTTGAAAAGACGCCGTCGCGAATAGCGAGGCCCCCCAATATCTGCCGATGTTAATGAATTTCATAGGGTTTGAGTGTTCGTAGTCTGCTTTTTCTCAATTATAGTTAGTATGGTGGGTATCAATAACGCATGGTCGTTCCAGCGGCGCTCGGGAGTGCAAAATATTGCCCAAATAATGCCCGCCTAAACGAGGATTCGCTTTGATGCTCATTGAGTTGAAGGGTATTGAGGACGAATCGCTTCGCAGCCCGAGGTAATTTAATTAGGTGCAATAGAGAGCAATAAATATGCGGTTGTCAAATTATAATTTGCACTAAGTTGCACCTTATTTGGACGGCTTTTGCTCTGGTTTTGGAGCCGTTAGCGCATCTACTCGCTCGCAAAACGCCATTCTTTGAGCCATTGCTCTTCGGGGTTGGCGCTGGCCGTCGCCTTCTGCATCGAACCCCTTTCGGCATTTGCTAATTCGGTAACCCTGGAAATCCGACCTCAGTCGAGTGGCCATGGGGTTGACGGCGTAAACCCGCTGGGCGCGCTCTTTTTGTCGGGCAATATTCGCACCCGATTGGACGATCGAGGCCTACTTCGGTTGCGCCTGGCCCCATCCGACCGCTTTGCGCTGTTCGCCTGCCGTTTACAGCTCGCTTTAAGGGGAATTGCTGTAGTTGGGATTCCGAGCCTTTTGATTCGGATTTGTTTTGGGGCTTCGGCTTCGGCTTCCCAGGGGGGCATCGGAAAAAGTGGGATATTCGCTCGCTGTTTGGGCAAAATGCTGTGGAGTACGCGATGTTCGAGTGTCGTCAATAGGTCCCTCCACACTTAGATTGCCCTAGGATGTCTGCCCCATCACCCCCGCTCAAATTTTCGGAAAAGCTTGGTTATGGCCTAGGGGACACGGCGTCCAATTTCTTCTTTTAGGTATTTAATATATTCCTGCTTTACTATTATACGGACATATTCGGTCTGGATCCGCTTGTAGTTGGGACCATGTTCGTGGTGACTAAGATGGTCGATGCCCTAAGCGACCCTGCCGTGGGGCTCATCGCGGACCGCACGGAGACGAGGTGGGGCAAATTTCGTCCGTATTTGCTTTTTGGAGCGATCCCTTACGGTATATTCGGATATTTGATGTTCATGGGACCGGAGCTTTCCGGTACCGCCAAGATCGTGTAGGCCTATGTCACCCATACGTCGATGATGCTGGCGTATTCGGCGATCAATATTCCTTACTCGGCGCTTCTTGGAGTGATTTCGCCTATCTCATCGGAGCGAGTAAAGGTTTCATCCTATCGATTCGTTTGCGCTTTCCTAGCTGGATGGCTGATCGGTACCTTCGTAACGCCTCTGAAGAACATACTGGGAGGAGGGGATTAGGTGCTGGGTTTCGATCGTGCGATGGGTTTGTTCGCCCTGCTCTCGGTCGTACTGTTTTGGTGGTGCTTCGCTAGTACCAAGTAGCGGGTACGACCCATCGAGCAATCCTCTACCATCGGCAGGGATTTAAAGTTGCTCTTTGGGAACTGGCCGTGGGTCGCTCTTTTCTTGGCGGCCGTTTTCACCATGATGAATGTGGCCGTGCGAGCTGGATCGACATTGTATTACTTCAAGTACTACGTCGGTGGCTATGGAGACCCGATATTCTGGATTTTCGACAATAGCTCGGTTTTCATGTCGCTGGGGACCCTGGGCATTATTGGGGGGGTCATACTGAGCAAACCTTTGCGCGAGCGATTCGAGAAACGGATTCTGATCGTTGCCCTGACCCTATTGAATTCGCTGATTGTCGCTTTGTTCGTGTTTATCCCGCCTGATGAATTCCTGCTGATGCTGATTGTGAATACGGTCGGGGCGATCGTGATTGGTCCCACGCCTGCGATTATCTGGGCCATGTATGCGGATACCGCGGATTATGGCGAATGGAAAACGGGCCGCCGGACGACGGCCCTCATCTTTTCAGGCCTGCAATTCGCTCAGAAAATGGGGTTAGCCGTAGGAGGCGGACTTTCCGGCTACCTGCTTTCATTCTTCGGATTCGTTGCGAACCAGGAGCAAGTCGATTCTTCATTGCTGGGGATACGATTGATGTTTTGCATCTTTCCGGCGGTTTTCGCCGTCTTGAGCGTATTAACAATTCTATTCTACCCGATAGACCGCAGAACGATTCTCGTTATGGAAAAAGACCTGCACGCTCGTCGAGAGAGCGAGCGGGGCTAGTCTTGGATCTTGCGATAGACGCGTACGAAGTCTATCTCCATTCGCTGCGGGAACGCGTCGAAGTCAATCCCTTTGGCTTTTCCCCAAGCGCCTCCTACCGCGAGATTAAGAAGGAGGTAGTAGTCGCGTTGATACGGCCAGGATTCCCAGCCGGACCCATCGTTGCGACAGATGAAATAGAGGCGATTGTCGGCAAAGGCTTTTATGGAATCTGGCCTCCATTCCAGCGAATAGGTGTGGAACGCGTCCGTCGCATCCGGGATATCTATAGTGGCCGTTTTTTCCGTGCCCGCTTGCCATTGATAGTTTTTCGAATGGGCGGATGAGTGAATGACGCCGGGGTTGTGCCCGACGTGTTCGGCGATATCGATTTCTCCGACGTCGGGCCAAAGTTTGGATCCGAGGTTCCACTCAAGCGGCAATAGCCAAATCGCTGGCCAGGTACCTCGACCTTTGGGCAGCTTGGCGCGGACTTCGAAGCGCCCGTAGGTCCAGGCTGCTTTGTCGCGGGTTGTCAATCGAGCGGAAGTGAATGGGCAAGAGTCTATGGTCTCGGCTCTCGCTTCGATTATGAGCCTACCGGCTTCCACCCGAGCATTCTCTTGCTTGGACTCCGTGTAGTACTGGGATTCTCCATTGCCCCAGCCGTGGCCGCCTACATCATAGCTCCATTTGCCTGGGTCGGGTAGACCTTCGTAATCGAATTCGTCGGACCAAACGAGTGTCCAAGGCGATCTCGATCGATTGGCGTCTCGAGCCGCAGCTTTGTCGGATTTGTCGGCCCTCATCTCTCGACGTGGATAGAAATTGGTCGAATACCCCGCTTTATTGCCGCCCTGGCATTCGATGAACGCTTCACGTGGAAAGCGCCGGTTGCTTCAATGGCGGCGCCGTCGTGTCGCCTTCGATTGTCGAACCGGAAACTTGGATGTTTCGACGATTGGCTAAGGGTTGTTCGATTTTTCGCAGAAGGGTGTTGACTGCAGAAATTCCGATGTCTTTGAATGGTATCCGAATAGTGGTGACTTGTGGCATTCTGGCGGTAGGCACGATGCCATCGAACCCGGTTATAGATACGTCGCCGGGAACGGAAACGCCTCTTTCCTTTAAATCCGAATACAAGCAATAGGCTTGGTGATCGGCAGCGCAGACCCAGGCGGTCACGCCATTAGCGAGCTCTTCCTTTACTTGGTCGGCGAGCGTTTCGAGCGGTATCTGCTCGTGGGGCTTGACGTTTAGAATGAGTTTGGGGTCGAGTTCGAGACCGAGTCGGTAGATGTTCTCGACGTAGGCCCCAAGTCTTCGCTCAACCCACGGGGCATGCACAGCGTATTTCCAGCTGAGAAAACCGATCTTGCGATGTCCTAGATCGTAGAGACGCTGCATCACGCGGGAAATGCCGCGAACGTGATCTTGATTGATGCAATCCACGTCGCATTTGTCGTAGTCCTCCAGTACGGACACCGTTGGAAACTTGGCCATGATGTTGGAAACGGACTCTTCGATTAAGGGATAGATGAGCACGACTCCTTTCCAGCCTAGGCAAGAAACCCCTTTCACGATCTGTCGTGCGCGTATCTTGGGATGAAACTCGGTGGGGTCGACGTAGAAGACTTCGAAGTCCAGCTTTTCTGCGGCGCACTTTTCGGCGATCCCTGAGATGAGCTCAGTGGCAATGTCGGATTCGCCGCGATTCTTTTCCTTAACGCCTACGATTACGGCGATCTTCTTGCGATTCGTTGGCTTTTTTGAAGAGGCGTTTCTTTGAATCGTGTAGCTGTAGCCCATCTCTGCAGCCAGCTGAAAGACTTTCGCCCGAGTCTCAGGGTTGACTTTAGGATGATTCGTGAAGCAACGGGATACCGTTGTCGTGGATAAATCCAGACGTTCCGCAATCAACTTTTGATTCAGTTTGGCCATTTTTTCGACGAATAGAAATCGCACAAGGGGAAGCGCTTGGGTAACAGAGAAACGAGTTTTCTCTATCGTCCTAAATTCTGTCGTTCCCTTAAATTGGGTCAATCTAAAGTTGCATTAGATTGCATCTTAAACGGCCCAGTGGGAAAATTGCTCGTTTCTCTCGATGGATGCTGGGCGGGTCATTGACGATGACAGCGCGTTGCGATCGGCGGTCGCTAGCGAAGGGGCTTTTCTGGATAGCGACCGTTGCTGGAATCGAAGAAACTGCTATCCGCGGATCCGTAAGATTGAGCCTGCAGGCTCGGGACCCGGTATGAACGAAGCAGGGTTTTGGCTCGTTAAAATGCGGCGGAACTCAAGCGCAGCCGATTTTCTAATCCGTTCGATGCGGCTTCGATTCGGCGGAGGAGGTCTGGGATTTCGATCCCGTTCTATTTGATGATCATTTGGTCGACCGACTTGCCTGCCGGGATCATGGGAAGAACATGTTCCGTGTAGGGAGTAATGACATCGAGGACGAAGGCTTCGTCGCTATCGAGCATTTCCTGAACCGCGTCGCGCAGTTCTTCTTTCTTGTGAACGCGTCGCGCAGGCAGCCCGAAACCGTTAGCGATCTCTACGTAGTTGGGGTAGAGGGCCTCTACGTTTTCTGGCGACCCAATGTTGTTCTCGTCGCCCAGAATCGTATTGCCTCGCACGCTGTCGTAGAATCGGTCTTCCCACTGCATGACCATTCCCAAGTGCTGATTGTTGAGAATCATGGCCTTCGCAGCGATCTTCTCGATCTTAGCGGTAGCCAGCTCCTGGACATTCATCACGAAGGAACCGTCGCCGTCGATGTCGATGACTTGCTTATCGGGACACGCGACTTTCGCTCCGAGGGCGGATGGGTAGCCGTAGCCCATCGATCCAAGTCCGAGAGAAGAAACGTGGTGACGCGGGTATTTGAAATCGTAGAATTGGGCGGCCCACATTTGATGCTGGCCGACGCCCGTGGTGATGATGGCCTCGCCTTCGGTCAGCTCGTGCAGGACGCGAATGGCTTCCTGTCCGAGGATATAAGGGCTGTCTTCGTAGGTGAAGGGATACTCCTGCTTCCAGGACTGCACCTGGTTTGTCCAAGCGCTAAGATCGGGCTTCTTGAAGTCGGTTTGGTCGATTAGCTCGACCATGCGTCCCAAGGCGTGACGGATTTCTCCCACGATCGGATGGTGGACGATCTTGTTTTTATTGTGCTCCGAAGCGTCGATGTCGATGTGCACGATTTCCGCTTGCGGAGCGAATTTCGAAACATCGCCCGTGATACGATCGTCGAAACGCACGCCAAATGCCAGAAGCAGGTCGCAATTGTGCACAGCGAGGTTGCCATAGGCGGAACCATGCATGCCGAACCACTTAGTGGAAAGCGGGTGCGTTTCATCGAAAGCGCCCACTCCCATGAGGGTGGAGGAGCAAGGGGTGCCTGTCTTGTGAATAAAGGTTGCCAGTTCGTCGTAGGCTTCTGCGGAAACGATGCCGCCGCCGTAGTAGATCATCGGCTTCTTGGCGTCCTCGATGAGATTCAGAACGTTCTTCAATTGAGAATCTGAAGCCTTTTCAGGCTTCTTCGACTCGCGAAGCGTTACGGTTTCGGGCCACTCAGGTACGATCTTCAGCTGCTGAACGTCCTTGGGGATGTCTATCACGACGGGACCGGGACGGCCTGAAGTGGCGACTTTGAAGGCTTCCTTAACGGTGTAGGCCAGATCCTCGATATTCATAACGAGGTAGCTGTGCTTGACCACAGGAAGGGTCATTCCAAAGAAATCGGTTTCCTGGAATGCGGCCTTTCCGATGAATTTGGAGTAGACCTGTCCGGTGATGCAGACCAGTGGAGTGCTGTCCATGTAGGCGTCCGCGATCGCCGTCATCAAATTGGTGGCTCCGGGGCCGCTGGTGGCCATGCACACGCCAGGTTTGCCGCTGGCGCGGGCGTAGCCTTCCGCTGCGAAGGAGCCGCCTTGTTCGTGGCGGGGTAGAATGGTGCGGATGCGATCCTTTGCTTTGGCGAGCGATTGGTGCATCTCCATGGACGCTCCGCCTGGGTAGGCGAAAATGTCCGTGACGCCTTCTCGAATCAAGGATTCTACGAGGATGTCCGCGCCGTTCATTTCGGCCGTGGCTTGCGAAGGCTCTTTCAATTCTGTGTTTGCGCTCATCGGATTGTGTAAAAAATTCGCGGTATAAAGGAGGTTGGCTTGGGGCGTTGCAAGCGAGAAAAAGAGGGGCTTTAGCCGATCTCGGCTCGTCAGGAGGCCGCCTCGTTGAGATCGATGACTTTGCCGTCATCGTATTCCCCGAGGGCTCGGTAGCGAGCGTAGCGATTTTCGAGAAGCTTCTCTTTGGATAGGGAAAGCAAATCCTTGAGGTGCTTCTTGATCGAGCGTTCGACCGACTTTGCGGCTTTTTCGGCGTCGTTTTGAGCGCCGCCCATAGGTTCCTCGATCACTTCGTCGACGATGCCGAACTGCTTGAGCATCTTCTGATCTCCCAATCGGAGAGCTTCTGCCGCTTTTGCGGATTGAGAACGATCCTTCCAAAGAATCGCGGAACAGGACTCGGGCGAAATGACTGAATAATATGCGTTTTCGAGAATGAGCACGCGGTCCGCTACCGCGATGCCGAGCGCACCGCCCGATCCGCCTTCCCCTACAACTAGGGTAATGATTGGCACGGTGAATTGGCTCATTTCGCGAATATTCACTGCGATGGCTTCCGCGACGTGTCGTTCCTCGGAACCGATTCCAGGGTAGGCCCCAGGCGTGTCGACCCAGGTGACGATTGGCAAATCGAACTTCTCTGCCATCCGCATCAATCGAAGGGCCTTGCGGTAGCCTTCGGGATTGGGCATTCCGAAGTTCCTGAGAATATTCTCCTTGGTATTACGGCCCTTTTGCTGGGCGATAATCATGACGGCTCGTCCGTCCAGGAAGGCGGGGCCGCCAATGATGGATTTGTCGTCGCGATAGAGGCGATCGCCATGCATCTCCAGGAATCCATCGAAGATGGAGCCGACGTAGTCGAGCGAGTAGGGGCGCAGCGGGTGCCGGGCGAGTTGTACCCGTTGCCAGGAGGAGAGGTTCGAATAGATCGATTTCTTGGTTTTCTCGATTTTCGCTTCGATCGCTTTGATTTCGCTCGAAACGTCGATGTGATTCTCCTCGGAGAGCTGATGCAGGGCATCGAGTTGCTCGATTAGACCGCGGAGCGGCTTTTCAAAGTCTAGCGCGTATTTCTTGTCCATGGGCCGTTGCGGAAAAGGAGCGGAATATGGGTGGGTGCAGTCTAAAGTCGAGGTTAAAGGAAGGGTCGGTTTTCGAGTCTATCCGATTGCGATTTCGTCTTGCGAGGCGTCTGGATTCTTGAGCTGTTCCTTCCAGCTGGCGATCTTGGCTTGAGCGCCGAAATGTTCGGCTTTCTCCTTGGATCCCAGTTCCAGCCAGATTCGGGAAAGGCTCGTGTTAATAAAGAGATCGTCCGGTTTGAGCGTATGGGCCTGCTCGGCGGCTTCCAGAGCGGCAGGATAGTTTTTCTCCGAATAGTGGATCTCGCACAGCGCGTGCCAGGCGGGAAAACTATCGCTGGCGGACTCCAAAAGCGATTCGAGCTTCGATATCGCGCTTGCTGCATCGCCCATAGTGAAGTCGAAAGTGGCGTCTTCGACGATGCTCTGAATATCGCTTGGTTCGCTCATACAGTACCGGCAAATGGAGTGTAAGTCGCGAAGCTTATAACAAGATTCAACGATTGTCCAGCGATCATGGGCAAAGGCGTCCACGATTTTCAAAGGATTAACATCGCGTCCCCGTAGCTTAGGAAGCGGTACTCGCGGTCGATCGCTTCTGCGTAAATGCTTTTCAACCAATCGATTCCGTCAGTATTTCCTGGTCGAAGAAAAGCGGAAACAAGGCAGAGCAGCGTCGATTTCGGCATGTGGAAATTGGTGATCAAGGCATCGACGCCTCTGAAGCGGGCAGGGGGATGAATGAAAAGGGCGGCTTCGTCTAAGTATCCACTCTCGTGGATGCGCTCGGTTTTGCCCAAGTAGTCTTCGACGGACCGAACGCTTGTGGTGCCTACGCAAATACGGCGTCGATTCTCGGCGGGCGCATCGCGAAGCGCTTGCTGGGCGGCAGCGGGAATCTCATAGAGTTCTCGGTGGATCTCGTGGTCCTCGACGCGACCCTCTTCGAGGGGCTTGAAGGTGCCCATGCCGACGTGCAGGACGAGATCGTGAAAGGTGGCTCCCTTGACTTCGACGGCTCGAGTCAAATCGGCCGTAAAGTGCAGTCCAGCGGTCGGAGCGGCTGCAGCGACGGCGCGTTCCCGCTTGGCGTAGACCGTTTGATAACGGTCCTTGTCGGCGGCGTCGCGGGCGTCTTCCTTCTCTCGTTCGATGTATGGTGGCAAGGGCATCTTGCCCTGGGATTCGGCGAGACGAGCGACCGATTGGCCCTCTGAAAGGGAGAAGGCCACCCGGTATTCCGCTTGCTCGTTCTTGTCGAGAACCTCAGCTTCGAATACGCCCTCTATGCCGAAAATGGCTCCCACGGGAAGTTTTCTGCCGGGGCGAAGCAAGCAGCGCCAGCATTCGCGGTCCGTGGTCTCGTCGCGGCCATCCGGTCTCAAGAGCAAGCACTCGACTCGCCCGCCCGTCGGTCGGCGGGCGAAGAGACGGGCGGGCAAGACGCGAGCGGCATTGCGGAAAATGAGGTCGTCGGGACGGATATAATGGATCAGATCGCGGAAGCGCCGGTGCTCGAGGCGTTGTTCCTTTCTATGGACGACGAGCAAGCGCGAGCTATCCCGCTCGCCAGCGGGTTGCTGGGCGATTCGTTCCTGAGGTAGCTCGTAATCGAATAGGGCGGTGTCCATGGAGAGCACGGAAGTGTTTCAATCCCAATAGGGGTGTCGAGAGCGAATTCATGAGTTAGCGCCTCTTGAAAAGGTGGGGCAGCGGCGTCCCCAGCGCCGCTTCGCTCCGTCGTTCACGAGCTTTTCGAGAAGGCCTGACACCCTACAGGTGGACCGGTTCTCTTTGAGACCGGTCTCGTTGGCTTTGCCTCGGCTGTCATCCTGTACGGAATCGTTGCTTCTCTCGGGGTTTTCCTAGGCGTATAGACTCCCCAGTAGAAAAAATGGTGGTAGGAACAGGATTGGTTGTCGCTTCGCTCCAAGTCCTTCGGACCCGCGCTGCGCGCGTCCCATCTCCGCTTCGCTCCGTCGAACCTTGCAGGCTCTCATCCTGTACGGAATCGTTGCTTCTCTCGGGGTTTTCCTAGGCGTATAGACTCCCCAGTAGAAAAAATGGTGGTAGGAACAGGATTCGAACCTGTGTAGGGTTTCCCCAGCAGATTTACAGTCTGCCCTCGTTGGCCACTTGAGTATCCTACCACAGCCAAATAAGAGGCCGCATACAGTTATGCTTTTGTTACAAAGATCAAGGGCTTTTTTTGGAAAATTGGATGCGATACAAACCGGCTGCTTTGGTCGAGTTAGCTAGAGTATTCCGGATTCCTGAAAACTGTAGAAGCCGTGGCCGCTAGGATCGACTTGGGCATCGCCGATAATCACATGGTCAAGTAAATCGATGCCGACTATCTTGGCCGCTTCACGCAATTCACGAGTCACGGATATGTCCGCCGCGCTCGGAGAGGGATCGCCGCTGGGATGATTGTGAGCGCAGATAATGGCGCTGGCGCCGCAGCGTATCGCGTCGCGAAAGACTTCGCGGGGATGGACGAGACTGTTGCTGGCGGTTCCGGAGGTGGTTTCGCACTGTCTAATGAGCCGATTCTTTCGGTTGAGGCAAAGCGTCCAGAATTTCTCGACCTCCAAACCCATGGAGAAGGGCAGTAGGAATCGGAATGCCTTTTCGGGACAGTCGATGACAGGATCCGCTTCGTTGGCATTCGAAAGCACTCGTCTGCAGATTTCCACTACGGTGACGAGTTGCAAGGCTTTGACTTTTCCGATGCCTCGAATCTCGCGAAAAGCGCTGTCGCTCCAGGATACCAAACCGGCAAGCGAACCGGCGTCCGCGAGCAATTGAGCGGCGACCTCGAGGACGTTGCTTCCTTTGCTGCCACTACGGAGTAGCATGGCGAGAAGTTCCGTGTCGCTGAGAGCGCTGGCTCCAAGACGTTCGAGACGTTCTTGTGGGCGTTCGCTTTCGGCGAGTTCCAAAAGCTTGGAATGCGTTTTCATGGCTAGGGTAGGTTGGCGTTTGCCGAACGAACGCGAGTTGGAGGGGCGTTCGTTGCAGACGATAACTACCCTGACGAGAGGGTCTGAACCTATCAAGACGTTTTCGAAAGGCGATGCGTAAACCGTCTGGCGGATCCGAACGAAGCTCGTATGGCGAGAGTCATCGCGGCAATTTCTCGCCGCGGGGCGAACTGCTGAGCGCTCTCGCGCAGTCCAGGGATCTTGGCGGACGCCTGCCCGGAGTCGGGGGTGGGGTAACGCTGCCTCGGCGCTCTTGGTTGCCTTGGGGGCAATCGAGCCCCCTGCAGGCTGCCCTAGTTGAAGCGGCGGACGTAGCCGTCTCGGCGGAGGCGCGTCAGCTTGCGGTTTTCCGCTTCTTGGGCCATTTCCGAAACGAGCATGCTTGCGATGTTGTCGCGCACCTCTTCGAGCTCGGTGTATCCTTCGTCGCGTCGATCCTCTGCGAATAGAATGAAAATCTTGTTCTTATGGTCGATCGGCTGAGAGTAATCCCCGGCATCGAGCTCGAAGGCGACTTCCGCCAATTCGGGAATGAGCGCTTTGCGTTCGACCCAGCCCCAGTCTCCGCCTTTGTCGCGTTTGGAATCTTGGCTGTGTTTTTTTGCGAGTTCGGCGAAATCGACACCGTTATTGAGATTGCGCATGATCTCGTCCGCCGTCTGCTGGAGCAGTTCCGGGTCTTCGTCCGTCAGCTGAGCCAGAATGATGAGTCTCAGGTGGACGGATTCGGGCTCGTAGAAATGCTGTTTATTCTCGGTGTAGAATTCCTCGACTTTGACAGGGCTGACGAAGCTTTCCGACTTGGTCATCTTAATACGCATGAAATTGACGATCATCTCGTCGCGGATCTCCATATCGTATTCGTCGGGCGTCTTGCCGATCGATTTCAAGTAGGCGAGAAATTTGGAGCGATCCCCATCGAATTGCGTGATGATGCGTTCGTTGACCTCGTTTCGAATGTAGCTAGAGGGGATCTGCCCTTTATCTTCGTAGAATTGCTTCACGATGAGCACATTGTCGGTGAGCATCTGAAGGACTTGATTTTCCGCCTCGTCGAGTAGCTGACCGAATTTGATGGGGTCTCCCCCTGATTCCGCTTGAATCTGGGCGAGCAGAGGCGTGATTTGCCGTCGTACGTCTTCTGCCGTGATTATCTTCTCTTCGACGATGGCAGTTATGCCGTTGGCGTAGCGGGCGTTGACCATTCTTTCAGCGTCCTCGTTACTCATCTGCCCGAATAGGGCGGCAGCGAACAGGGGACAAATGGCGAGCAAAAGCGTTCTCATCATGATAGGTGGAATTTGGAAAAAACAGAAACTATGGGGCGCTTGGACAATTTCTCAAGAAGACAATGACTTCCCGTAGCCGCTTCAAGGCCTTATTGGATTTCAAACGCGGAAAGCGGCTGCCGAGCTTGATGAAATCGTCCGAGCGACCGCTGTTTCGACGGCATTTGAGCCGATTTCCCTGAGACCCGACTGAAAGAATGCCCTTTTGTTCCGCGAGAACGCGGATTTCGCTCAGTCGCAGCAGAGCCTCGACTTCGGGCGGGTATTTGCCAAATCGATCGAGCATGTCCGCTTGGAGCTCCCGAATCGCTTTAGGCGTTTCCGCCATGGCCAGTCGTCGGTAGAGATCGATGCGGAGACGGGTCTCTTCCAAGTAAGTGGCGGGGATACGGGCCTGCATGGGCTCGCATTCGCCTTCCGCTAGATCCAAGCGCTTGAGCACGGTATAGCCATCCTCGTAACGATTGGCCTGTTCGAGCTGTCCCTCGCCCTGGTAAATGAAATCGAGCTTCACATTGGCGCGAACGGTCATTGCAGTCGCTTCGCCTTTCAATCGGGCAATGCTCTGCTTGAGCAGTTGGCAATACAGCTCGAAACCAATGCCGACAATGTGACCGCTTTGCTCCGAGCCGAGGAGGTTGCCCGCTCCCCGGAGTTCGAGGTCTCGCATGGCGATGCGAAAACCGGCTCCCAGCTGGTTGTGCTGGCGAATCGCTTTCAGGCGCTGGCGAGCGATGTCCATGATGCGCGTGTGTTTGTGAAGCAGTAGGTAGGCGTAGGCTTGACGCTTGAATCGTCCCACCCGTCCCCGGATTTGATAGAGCTGCCCGAGCCCGAAGCGATCGGCTCCCTCTATTATAATGGTGTTGCAGTTGGGAATATCCAAGCCGGACTCGATGATAGTCGTACAAACGAGCACTTGGTAGCGTCCATCGATAAAGTCGAGCATGACGCGCTCAAGCGACTTTTCCTCCATTTGACCGTGCCCGATTCCAAAGGAAATCTCGGGCATCATCTCTTGCAGCTTAAGAGCGACGGTATCGATTGTCTGGACACGATTATGAAGATAGAAGACCTGTCCGCCACGGGCGACTTCCTTGTGAATGACTTCTACGACCAGCTTCTCGTCGTATCCCTTGACGATCGTCTGGATGGGCTTGCGTTCCTGGGGCGCGGTCTCGATGACGCTTAACTCACGCGCTCCCGTTAGAGCCATGTAGAGGGTACGCGGGATAGGCGTGGCGGAGAGCGTTAGGATGTCAATCGTCTCGCGCCATTGCTTGAACCGCTCCTTGTGCTTGACCCCGAAACGTTGCTCCTCGTCCACTACGACGAGTCCGAGATCCTTGAAGGAAACATCCTTTTGAATGAGTCGGTGCGTTCCAATGAGGATGTCGACTTTTCCTTGAGCAGCGGCTTGGAGAATCTTTTTGATTTCGGCAGGTCGGCGGAATCGACTTACCAGCTCGACGACGATGGGATAGCTGGCCATTCGATCGCTGAAATTGAGAAAGTGCTGTTGAGCGAGAACAGTGGTTGGTACAAGGATGGCTACCTGTTTGCCGTTCAGTACGGCTTTGAATGCGGCACGGATGGCAATTTCGGTTTTTCCGTATCCAACATCACCACACACGAGTCGATCCATTGGACGCGTTAACTCCATGTCGGCTTTGGTTTCGACGATGGCTTTCATCTGGTCAGGCGTTTCCTTGTAGGGGAAGGCGCTCTCGAATTCTCGTTGCCATTCCGTATCGGGACCAAAGGCGAATCCTTCGCCGGTGTCGCGTTTCGCCTGAATTTGCAATAGCTGGGCGGCCAGGTCCAAGGTGGCGCGTTCGGCTGCCTCGCGGGTTTTGGCCCAACGGTTGGAGCCGAGCTTGCCGAGCTTCGGTCGAGTTTTGGTAATGCCCACGTACCGGCTGACGAGATGGGACTCCTGCAATGGAACATGCAGAACGATACTGTCGTCGAATTCGAGCGAGAGGACTTCACGGAGCTGTCCCCCGATGTCGACCTTGGTTATGCCGCGGTAGACTGCAATGCCGTGTTGCAAGTGAACGACGAATTCGCCGTCCACGAGCTCCGCGAAGTCGAGCAATTGGTCGATTTGAGACTGAGATACAAGGGCCTTTTTACGCAGGGTGATCTTGCGCTGGCGCCGCCGCCCGAAGAGCTCGGTTTCCGTTACGATAACCAGACCTTGCCTGTCTCGCAGTATGGGCCAATCGACGCGACCGAGATTCGCTCGAAAACGAATACGGCAGCCTTGATTGAGGTCCCCCTGCCAAAAAAGGGGGTCGAGGCCCTTCAGCGACGGCGATTGGTCGATCGTTTCCTTTAGTCGATTTCGGTCGGCGTCGTGGGGCAGGATGAATACGATGCTCTCGTTCGCTTTCTGCCATTCGTAAACTTGTTCCAAAAAACGGATACGGGAAGATTGTTCATCCGCCAGTCGTTCGTCGGCAAGCTTCGATTCGTCGGGGTAGGAGCGGTAGAACTCTAGCGATTCCGCTTCGTAGGTGATGGAGTCTTCGCTTTCGTCGTCGGATTCCAGGTCGAGGTCCGAAAATGTGGTCCACGAGTCTAAGTGAGTCCCTCGATCGTCGGTTAGCGACGTCCAGAATTTTCCAAGGGTATGCCCCTCGTTCGCTTGATCGCTTGCGGCGATCGCTTCAAGCATTTCGTCCGGCTCTACGATCGCCCAATCGATCTTATCGGGCAGAAAGTCCAGGATGCCATTGGGCGAAGCCGCTATTTGCAGGCGGGGTGAGGCGTCTATGGAAATCGAGTCGACGGACTCTCCGGATCTTTGAGTCACGGGATCCAGCTCCTTGATGCTCTCGATCTCATCCCCAAAAAAGTCGATTCGATAAGGTTTGTCCGCAGCGATCGGGTACACATCGATCAAACCGCCTCGCTTAGCGAATTGTCCAGGCGCTTCGCAAAGGCCCTCGTGGTCGTAGTCGAGTCCTTCCAATTCGTCGATCAAGGAGTCGAATCGATAGCGGGATTCGGAAACCAGTTGGATTTTGCGTTGGGCCAGCGCCTTGGGGTCGGGGACTGGTTGGGCCAGGGCTCCAGGCGTCGTTATGAGAAGAGGTCGGGTTGAAGCGACCGCTTTGTCTATCCTGTCGAGGGCGGCAATACGGTCGCTCCCGGTTTCGAATCGAGCCGCGAAGTCGTCGCTGGAGCGATGGTCTTCGGGAAAGTGGATTAGCTCGAGACGCTCCGATTCGTTTCGCCGAGCTTGTCCATGGAAGAACTCGATGTCCGCCGTCCATTGTTCCGCCTGGGTCGCATTCTTTGCTACCGCGACCAATAAAGGGGCGTGGGAATGGACCGCCCAGTCTTCTAGAATGGGGGCTAAGGCTTCGGGACCCACGCCGATACTGCGCCCGAACGCCCGAGCGTTTTCAGGAAGCAAAGCCGATGCTTGCGGACTCATTGCCGATTTTCTAAAGCGGCAATGGCTTTGAGCGCCGCGTTTTCAGAGGCTTCTTTCTTGGTGCGACCGCTTCCGGCCCCAAGTGTCTCGTCCTTGCAAAATACGGTGATTTCGAAGACGCGGTTATGTGGATTGCCTTCCTGCTTCGTCGTCTCGTAGCGCAGGGCATCGTTCCCGTACTTGGGCTGTATCATCTCTTGGAGAACGCCTTTCGGGTTGGCGATGGCGCCTTCCTCTACGGGATCGGATTCTAAATTGCCGTAGAGTCGGAGAATTAAGTCGCGAGCGGTTTCCCAGTTGCTGTCCAAGTAAACGGCCCCGATAATCGATTCGAATGCGTCGCCGAGCGACGAGTCCCTCTCGCCTATGCCGGCATGGCGGTCGCGAGGTTTGAGCAGTAGAAAGTCCTGGAGCTTCAACGCGCGGGCGATCCGCGCCATGTAGTCGCCGCGGGCGTAGCCGGACCGCGTTTTAGTCAGTTGCCCTTCGCGTTCCTGCGGGAATTTGAAGTAGAGCGTTTCCGTGAGGACAAGCTGGATGACTGCATCGCCCAGGAATTCGAGTCGCTGGTTGTTGTTAATCTGTTCCTTGCTGTGGAGCAGATAGGACGGATGGGTGAGGCTCTTTACGAGAAGGCTTTTGTTGCGAAAGGTATAGCCGAGCGCTTTCTCGGCCTCGCGTATTCGTTTCTTGGGCATCTCGGCAGCAATCCGCTTGTCGAAAGGCTCGCGCCGATTCGAATCCGAGAGGTTTTGAAATATGCGAATGAGTTTCGAGGCAACCATTGCAAGACGATGGGGGCGTCGAGGAGCGTTACTTGAGCTCGAAGCGTTTGATGAGCTCTTTGGCTAGATTGCGGTAGGCGGTCGCTCCTGGATTGGACTTGTCGTATTCGAAGATGGTCTGGCCGAAAGAGGGCGCTTCGCTGATGCGAACCGTGCGGGGCACAACGGTGTCGAAGATGAGTTCGGGCAAGTTGGAGCGAACTTCCTGTACGACTTCGCGCGACAGCTTGGTTCGCACGTCGAACATGGTCATGATGATTCCGCCAATTTCAAGCCGACCGTTGACTCCAGCTTCGTGAAGGCGCTCCACGACGCTGAGAATCTGGCTCAGTCCCTCGAGCGCGAGGTATTCGCATTGCAGAGCGACCAGCAAATAGTCCGCCGAGGCGAGGCTGTTCATAGAGAGCATGCCGAGCGCGGGGGGACAGTCGATGATGATCGCTTGGTAGGCCTCGGAGGCGATTATGGGCTGGATTGCGGTGGTGAGTTGCCCGAGATGGTTTTCCTTTTGAGACAGCTCGATTTCGGCAGCTGCCAAATCGACCTCGGAAGGCAGGAGACTCAAGCGCTTGCGCCCGGTTTCGATGATCATATCAGCGGCGTTGCCGTCTTCCATCAGCGAGGGGTAGATGCTGCGGCCCTCTTCCTTCTCAAAGCCGAGGTTGCTCGTCGCATTGGCTTGCGGATCCAAGTCGACCAGCAGGGTCTCTACGCCTTGGCCGGCAAGGGCGGCCGCTAAATTTACCGCCGTTGTGGTTTTGCCCACGCCGCCTTTTTGGTTCGCGATCGTAAATACTTTGCACGCCATCTTGAGCCCGCGTTATGGATCAAAATTCCCGCAAGGCAACGGTTAAAGAATGCAGGAGCAGGTTTAGCCCTTGATGGGTTCTTGGGGTCATCGCTGCGCTAGGATGTCCCCGCTGCGCGGCGACAAGTAAGGACGTCTTCGAGCGAAGCCGCATAACGCGATCTTCAAGGACGGAAACTCCTAGGTTGCCAGGCCGATGACGATTTGTCGGCCTCAATGTATTCCTATCCCAAATTGTATTGGTCATCCCGCAGATGGGCCTGCAAGCTGTGGAAATGGAACTGAGTCTATCTGGAAAGACAGTGGCCGTGATCGGGGCTGCTAATGGGATTGGCAAGGCGATTGCGGATGAGTTTCGATCGGAAGGCAGTCATGTAGTCGAGTTCGATCGCGAGCCGGCTCCGGTGGGGGAAGTCGAGCGTATGGTGGGTGACGTAACCGACTATGCGAGTCTTCGCTCGTTCGCAGAACGATACGATGAGGTCGAGCACGTCGTGTATTCGGTTGGGGTGGGGTCGGGCAAATTCGGCTTTCCCTTTTGGAAACTCGATCCAGGAGATTGGGCGCGGGTATTGGAGATCAACCTTATTGGAGCGGCCAATGTGGCGCACGCGTTCGCTCCAAGAATCTCGAAACGTGGCTGTGGCTCCTTTCAGTTTCTCGTTTCCGTTGCAGGTCAAATGGGTTCGCAAACGGATCCGCCCTACAGCGCGGCGAAAGCGGGACTCGTCAATTTCATGCAATGCGCGGCCAAGGATCTAGCGCCATTCGGCGTTCGCGCGAATGCGATTTCGCCGGGAATGGTGAAGACCGCCTTGAACGAGTCGGTTTGGGCAGCGGGACAGGATCAACTGCCGGAGGCCGAGCGCCAAAGCTACGAAGATTGGGCGGAGTCGAAAATCAAGCAAATCGCTCCTCTGGGCCAATGGCAGACGCCGGAGGAATTCGCAGCGTTGTCGGTTTTCCTCGCCTCCGGTCATGCCCGAAACATTACAGGCCAGACTCTTAATGTCGATGGTGGCCAGGTGATGCATTCCTGAGGCGCTGGCAAGTCGAGCGGTTGGAGGCTTCGCTTGCGAAGAATTCCTAGGTCGTATCAGGACGTTGAGGACGATGGCATCATGCGAGGGGTGGGATTGGAAAGCGTTGCAATTCTTCCTCCTCCGCGGAAACCCGATAGAATGCGTCTTTGCGAGCGAACTTATTTGAGGGCTAGGCTTTGCGTCGAGCGGCGCCACGGCGATGAGGATTTGGAACGATCTTGGCCGACGAGGCCACCCCCGGTTCGCAAGGAATGTGTCGATGATCGAGACTCATGGTATAATACCCCTGCTTCCTTTTCCCGATCGCATCCCTTTACAAAGAGAGAATGTTCGGGTAGTAGGCCTCTTATCGACGCGCAATCAAACGAATCACCGGATGAGGGACCTTTGCCTTTCTTCCCCGAGGAACGAGAGGGAAACCGGTTGGATAAAGCGGTTAAACTGCACTTCGGCCTGCCTTGGAGCAAGGCTCGCGCTTGGATTGAAACGGGAAAAGTCTTCCTGGACGGCAATCCTGTCACGGCCTTGGACCATGTAGTTAACGCAGGACAGCGAATCGAGCTTCGGATGGGGACGCCGAAAGCAAAAAAGGAATCGGGTTTCCCCGCTCGAAACATCGTGTTCTACGACAAGGACATTGTCGTGGTGAACAAGCCGGCCGGCCTCATGAGCGTGCCGCATCGCTTGAGCGAGGAAACGGCGACGTTGGACCGATTGGTTATGGGGTATTTACGTATTCATGACCCGAAGGCGAAAGGGGCTAACGCCAGTCTAGGCGTCGTTCACAGAATCGATAAGGAAACGAGCGGCTTGCTCGTTTTCGCCCGCAATCTCAAAGCGCTGAAAGGACTGTCGTCCCAATTTCGATCCCATTCCATAGACCGTATCTACTACGCAATTGCTCATGGGGATGTGAAGAGCCAAACGGTGAGAACCAAAATCGCTCGAGACAATGGAAAGGGTATCCGCGGATCGGTACCGGATGGGATGATGAACCCGCATGGCGAAGAGTTGGGGCGTCGAGCGGTGACTCGCTTCGAGTCGATCGAATCGTTGCGCGGGGCCACGCTGGTCGCTTGTCGATTGGAAACCGGACGCACGCATCAAATCCGTATCCATCTGAGCGAAATCGGTCATCCGATCATTGGGGAAAAGGTATACGTGAGAGATTTCAAGGGCGATACGATTCCCGCCGATCGGGTGATGTTGCACGCAGCAAAGCTGGGCCTAATGCATCCCCATTCGGGCGACAAGCTAGAGTGGCGCGAGGCGCTGCCGAAAGACTTCCAAAAACGTCTAACTGAGCTGGGGGGCGCGTTTCGCATGACCTCTTGAGGAGATCCGAACGCGAGTCTTCTGGAGGGGGCGAGAGCGACTGCGTATGGGCTTCGACCCCTTCGAGTTCATTCTCTCAGCGTTTCCGAGAATCGCGATGGATCCGTTGCTAGGCTGACGTTGTCGTCTACGCGAAAGCGGTCCTTGGCCGCTGGCCAGTCGAGCTCCGTATCAATGTATCCACGACGGTGTAAAAGCTCCCCGATCGTTCCGGGAAGCAACGTTTCTTTCTGCACGCCGATTCGCTCGGGCCCGATCCGGTTGATATGCCGAAGCAGGGTGGTCGTGCAGTTGCGCCTGAGGGTAGCGTAGAACCTTGGGCTGTCGTTGAGCCGATTGGCCGCCTGGCAAAGTTCCAATAGAAGATTCCTGGCAAAGGGAACATCGGTATCGAGTGGGTAAAGGTATAATTGATTCTTTCGATGCAGAATACGCAACCCAAGCAGGTCGGGTTCGGTTCCGAAGAGATAGATAAGCTCGAGTTGCCGCGCCGCGCCTCCTGCCAGGCTATAGGCTTCTCCTATCTCAGGACGAGATTCAACGGAAACTACAAGCTGTCGTCCATCGGCGAAGCCAAAGCTCAGCATGACATGGGCAAGCAGCCCTTTGGGGCCAAAGGGTACGACTATCGCGTCGACGGATGCCAATTGGCTTAGATCGTATGTGGCCGTTCTCCAACTCGGTTCGAATTGCTTCGTTGACTCCCATTGAAAGTCGCGTAGGTTTTCAATGCGCAGCCGGTCTTCATCGATTTCGAAACGCGGCAGTCGAGCGATTTCCGGACTCCAATCGCGATCATTCGATGGCTGATGGAAAACGTATCCGATGGTCGCCAAGATTACAGCGGCCAAGGCTATCGTTCCCAATCGCGCGATAGACAACTTCAATGCGAGAGCGATCCAACCAAGCAAAGCGATCGAAGTGGAGATGTTGCTGCCTACGCCTACGAATTGCCCGAGAAAGACAGCGGCGGCGAGAAAGGGAAGGAGGAGAGCGGCGCGGGCGCTTGATTGTCGCATCCAGTAGCGTTTTCCGCGTCCTCGAGAAGCGTTCATTCGCGCGGTTGCCGGGTGTGGGATCGTATTGGATTGACGGTTGAAGCAAGGCCAATTCCTTACCGCATCATCTCTTCGAGCAGAGGAGCCATGCCTTCGACCCAGATTTGGTAGCCAGCAGGGCTCAGGTGGAGCTGGTCGGGCATGATCGCTTTGGCTATGGTGCCGTCGGCGGACATGAATTTCGGCCCGAGATCCAAGAAGCGGATACTGTCGCCATTGTCTAGCTTGGCCATGTCCTGATTGATCGCGCCAATTTTTTTCATGCGGACTTCCCAGGGGTCCTCCTTGCCGTTGCCCATGGTCCGGGGCCCTCGAGGGAACACGGCGAGTAGGAGAATCTTCGTTTCGGGTAGTTTTTCGTGAATCATGCGGACGATCTTGCGGTTCGCTTTGGCGATGTCCTTGGCGGAGTCGTCCAACGTATTGTTGGTACCGATCATGAGTACCACCACCTTGGGGTCGACCTTGTCGAGCTCGCCTTCTTCGAGGCGCCAGATGACGTGCTGGGTGCGGTCGCCGCCGATGCCGAAGTTCGCCGCTTGGTACTTGCCCCATGCTTTATCCCAAATTTCGGAATTTCGCGTCCAGCCTTCCGTAATGGAGTCACCAATGAAGACGACGTCGGCTGGCTTGGCGGAGCGTTTTAGGAATTCCGCATGCTTTTCGAAGAATTTCGGGTTGCCGCGCTTGGTGGCCCCGGCGGAGGGGTCCTGAGCGGATAGGGCGACACTGAATGCGATGGATAATAGGATGATTAGAGAATGAATAGGGTACTTTGAACGCATGGTTCTCTCTATGATGCAAAGAGGGGATCGATAAAAGCTTAGAGTTGCGGGGAAGGGAGTAGTGGGGGCGTTGGCAATCGCTCGGTCTTAGACGGAAAAGGCTTAGAGGTGAACGGCGAAATTGGGAAAACCTGTCCGATATAGGATATGATTCGAGTCATTAGATTCGCGAATAACCACTCGTCATTTGCATGAGAAATTTGACTGCCGCTCGCAAGCGAATAAAAAAATACAACTTTATCATTAATAGAAGCGCAAATGAACTCTATCAAACGACTAAACTGCCTGGCTTTGGCATTCTCTCTAGTAGCGATGGCTGCATCGCAAGCGGCTACGCCTAAGGAATGGTCGATTAAGCTTAGAGCCGCCTATTTGGAAACGGCTGACGACTCCGATGCATTCTCCGCTCTCGGAATAGATTTCGCCGAAGGAGCGGTATCTGTCGAAGACAAGTGGATACCGGAACTCGATATTGCATACGGATTGACGGAAAACGTTGTCTTCGAGATCGTCCTGACGATTCCACAGAAGCACAGCGTCTATCTGGAAGGATTGGGCAAGCTGGGTTCGCTCGAGCATTTGCCGCCCACGTTTAGCTTCGTGTACGAGTTCAACACGGAAAGTTCGATCACGCCCTATGTCTCGGGGGGCGTAAACTTTACTTGGATAACCAATAAGCGACTGTCCGTTGCCAATATCGATTTGGACCTGGACGACTACAGCATCGGCGCTGCCCTAGGGGCGGGCTTTATCGTCGATATCGAAGATAAGTGGGACATCGATACCAGCCTCAAGTGGATCGACTTGGATTCCGATGTGACGGCTGGAGGATCCAAGCTGACAAACGCTCAGCTGAATCCGTGGTTGCTCAGTATCGGAGCAAGTTACCAATTCTAGTCATTTAGACGGTGAAGCGAACTGCCTGCCCAAACGGTGGGCAGTTCATGTTTCAGTAGAGGGCAGTAGCTAGCGTATCAATTGGGTTGATCCGGTCATCGGTGAGCTCATTGTGTCGGTTATGCCCACAATCGCTGTTGTTGGACCCGGCGCCATCGGCGGAATGCTCGCTGCTTGGCTCTGCCGGAACGAAGAGAATCAAGTAGTCGTATGCGCTCGGACGCCGCTCACGCGTATCGATGTGGATACGCCTGAAGGCGCGTTCGAAGCGATGCCTGAGATCCTATTGGAACCGAAGGAAGCGGCGGCAGTCGACTGGGCGCTCGTCTGCGTCAAGACCTATCAGGTTGCGGAAAGCTCGGTTTGGCTCAGTGGCTTGGTAGACGAAAATACGCGGGTGGCGGTCGTGCAGAACGGTGTCGAGCATGAAGAGAATTTGTCGCCCTACGTACCGAAATCTCAATTACTGCCAGTCATGATAGCCTGCCCTGTCGAACGTGTCTCGCCGGAGAAGATCCTGCAACGGGCCGCGGGGAGAATGGTCGTCCCAAAGAGCAACATCGGGGGCGAGTTCGAACGCTTGTTTTCAGAATCCATATTGGAGGTTTCGCAAACTGCCACGTTTAAAACGGAGGCCTGGCGTAAGCTCTGTCTCAATGCGGCGGGCGCTGTGATGGCGATTACCGATATTCCAGCTCGTGTCTCGCATCACCCTGATGGGGATGCCTTGATTCGCGAGCTCGCTCGCGAATGCTATGAGGTGGCTCGGGCGGAAGGCGCTGCTTTGGACGCTTCAGTCGTTGCCTGGGTATCGGAACGCTATCGCGCTCACGACCCGGAGTCCGTCCATTCTCTACATGCGGACAAGCGAGCGGGGAGTCCAATGGAGATTCAAGCGAGGAACGGGATTATCGTCGAGCGTGGCAAGTACCACGGAATTCCAACGCCGTTCAATGAGATGGCCGTGAGACTGCTAAGGGCGGCAGCCGAAGGGTAGGGCAGTCGCGTCCCAACGATACCGTGATTGGAAGTTAGGGAGGCTTGTCTCGAAGCGACTGCGACTGG
Organism: Candidatus Pelagisphaera sp.; assembly: GCA_965655705.1. GTDB lineage: Bacteria > Verrucomicrobiota > Verrucomicrobiia > Opitutales > Opitutaceae > Pelagisphaera. Next base: position 71,349 of record CBFHHM010000002.1, on the reverse strand, counting down.
GCTCTACGATTCCGTCCCTGTAGCGGTTATTGCAACGCCTCGAGAGGCAAGGATTGATCCCTTTGAGGTATCCTCGGGGATTTGACAGTTCCTTTGCGAAAGAGCCGATTGTCTAGTCGAGCGCCCTCAATTCTTAAAAAGGTAAGGCGGACCGCCTACCCCTAAGCGATCCGCCCTCGTTTTCTTTGTTACCCCAAAACTGTCATCGCTAAGCGAAGACCATCAAAGCAAAGCAGCGAGCGCGCCAAACACCGCGACAAGGCTCGGTTAAGGTGATTTTTTCTAAAAATTCAGCCCTGAAGCGATGAGTGTGGTTCCGTGTTCGAATAGATCCCTAAGAATTTGATCGTTTTTGATCCCCGGACTTTTGTCGCTCGCGCTCTTTTTCGCGCAGGGATTTGAAACGGCTCCCGACCAAAAGATGATTTTTGGCCTATGGTTCCTTGGGTGTTTCCGGCGAAGTTGCGGAATAACTTGCTCGTGCCGCCCGGCAACCGGTTGGAAGTCCTTGGCAGCGATGGAGACGGTCGGCGTTCCCCAGGAATAAAATAGTCTCGCTACCGGCTTAACTCCCGGGAACTCGGTGAGGTGCGGATCTTTCTGAGCAACTCGGTCATCTGGCTGACCCGCTCGGGCTGCGATCCATAGAGATTGTTCAGTTCCTTTAGGTCTTCCTTTAGATTGTAAAGCTGTCCGTTGGGCTGGTTGCGATCGTTGTCGAATGGACTCCAGCCGATACCGCCGCCTCCTTGAATCATCAAGAGCTTCCAGTCGTCCACTCGAATGCCATAGCCCCCGCGATAGCTCTCATGGACCAGCGCTCGTCTGGGCGCTTCGGTCGGTTCCTGGTCCAGAAGCGCTCCCAGGAAACTGAAACTATCGGGAGCAGCATCGTCTGGTATTTCCCTTCTCGTTAATTCAGCTAGGGTGGCCATCGTATCGGTTAGAGCCACCAGGGCATCCGAGGTAGTTCCCTCTGGGATGCGGCCAGGCCAGCGGGCGAGCAAGGGCACCCGATGTCCCCCTTCCAGCGATTCGGTTTTCTGTCCGCGGAGCGGGCCATTGGCCATATGGCCGTTGTGGTTCACGTAGACCGTGGGTTGGTGACCCCGCTGTACCGCTCCATTGTCGCTGGAGAAAAACACCAAGGTATTCTCGGCGATGCCCAACTCGTCCAGCGTATCGAGGATTTGCCCCACCGACCAATCCAGCTCGAGAAGGAAGTCGCCGTAGACGCCGATTTCGCTTTTGCCGACGAAGCGTTCATGGGGAGCCAATGGGCCGTGCACATTGCGGTGGGCGAAGTAGAGGAAGAATGGCGTCTCTTTGTCTCGGGCGGATTGGTTAAGCCAGTCCACCGCTTTTTCAGTCAGCTTGAGCGCCACGTCCTCCTGTCGGTACTTCGCACTTTCTCCTCCATCGAAGTGATGACGTGGCGGATACATATGTCGCTCCAAGTAGGACGTCCGGTGAAGCCAGCGATCATCCATGACCAGTTCGAGCGGCGACTCTGCCGTTAGCCCTAGCACGTGGTGATTTTCGATGAAGACATGTGGCTGTTGCCCGACATGTGGCACGCCAAAGTAATAATCGAATCCCGCTTCCAAAGGCCCAGGCGCAATTTTCCCATTGTAGTCGATACCCTTCACATCGTCCCATCCTGGCGATCCGGGTCGACCATAGCTCAAATGCCATTTCCCTACCAGCGCCGTCTGGTAGCCGGCATCCCCGAGCAACTTGGGCAAGGTGTATTGATCGTCGTTAATCAGCATCGGATCCGTAGACCAGACATTGGCTGTCTTGGCCCAAGTCCTCCAGCTATAGCGTCCCGTCATCAGACTGTAGCGGGTAGGCGTACAGACCGGATGCGGCGAATGCGCATCGATGAATTTGCGGCCTTCAATTGCCAAGCGGTCGATGTTCGGCGTTTCAATCAAAGTCGCTCCATAAGAGCTGAGGTCCCCATAGCCCAGGTCGTCTGCTAGTATGAAAACAATGTTCGGCTTGCGTTCGGCCAGCAACGCGAGGCTGGAAAGCATGAGCAAAGGCAACATAGCAAACAGAGGACGCTTCATAAGGATATCAATTGGGTTCTTTCGGATGCTTCTTAACGTTTCCCGCCTGTTCGAAGATTTATTTGAATACTCCGTTGCGGTCGACGTGTGATTGTATGTTTGGGCCTCTAGATTTCAAGCTGACCTTGTAATTTGACGTTTGACCACTCTTGCCCTGTCTTGACCCACTAGCGAGACTGATTTAAAAAAAAGGAATGGCCCTCGATTGTTCCTTACTCTCACCTTCTTGTTTGGGTTGAGTGCCGTTACCCCAGTTAGAGCCGAGTCACTCAAAATATACTGGATCGATGTTGAAGGCGGAGCGGCTACCTTGGTGATCACGCCCGCGGGAGAATCCATATTGATCGATACCGGGAAGCCCGGAAAACGCGATCCCGGGCGCATCAATCAACTTATCCGAGAAGAGGCGGGAGTATCCAAAATCGATCATTTAGTAGTGACCCACTTCGATCGGGACTACCTCGGCGGCGCTGCCGATCTCTCCAAATTAATTACGATCGGAACGCTCCATGACCATGGCGTGCGACCCCAGGACCGGGACCGGGTCGGAGAGGTCTACTTGAGCTTCGAGTGCGAAGCCCGCTTGTTGCTGACGCCTGGAGATGAACTTCCTTTGAAGCAAGCATCCGACGGTCCTAAACTGCGGGCCAAAGTGTTAGGTATTCTTCAGCGCAATGTCGAGGCGACAAAGGAACACGAAGCCAACCCGCTACCTATCAAGTGGTATGCCCAAAAAGATCCAGATCCCTCGCACAACGCGAATTCGGTAGTGCTTCTGTTTGAGTACGGGGATTTCCATTTCCTGGATGCGGCCAACCTTACCTGGAACCTGGAAGAGAAATTAGTCTCGCCCTATAACCTCATTGGCGAAGTCGATGTCTATCAGGTCCATCATCACGGGCCCGATAGGTCTAACAACCCCCACTTCATTCACAGTATCAAGCCAACCGTCGCGGTCATGAACAACGCTCACCGCAAAGGCACCGGTCCGCAAACCGTCAAAGGATTGCGTAGCTCCCCCGGACTTGAAGCGATTTACCAGGTCCATAAATGCACGCGTGAGGGAGAAGAGCATCTGAATACCGAAGCGGATATGATCGCCAACCTTGCGCCCGGACCTGACTGCGATGGCAACCACCTATTCATCGCCGTAGCTGAAGATGGAAAGTCCTATACTGTAAACGTGCCCCGAAGCGGGCATGCGGGGAAATATAAAACCAAGTAGACTCTGCAAAGCCCGCGTAGTCTCAGTCGTAAGACTGCGGGACCGTTCAAAGGCGAACAGAACGACTTGTTGCGAAACAAGGCGTTGTTAGATAGGAATTCATCGCTTCGCAGGAGGTAGGGCAACCGTGTCCCCGCGGCGCCGCGTAAGCAGATCACATCGTAAATCAGGTAGGGCGATCACGCTGAGCGGGATGCCGCATAAGAAGAGAAACTCGTTCGCTCGCCCCAACGACGGTAACTTGACATTTTGACGTTTGAATGAGGACCCCCTTCTGGTCCTCATTCAAGAATTGATGAGGGTGTAGCGGCCCGTCTTTTTCGTGCCTACTTTCTCTACGAGTCCAGCTTCGAGAAGAGGCTTTAGCAGATCCATTGCGCCTTGGCGCGAGATGTCTAGGGCAGCCCAAATTTCTGAGGGCGCCAAGCTTCCATGGTCGCGAAGCAGTTGGAGGAGTTGTTCTTGCTTTGGTCGAAGTGAAAGCTTTTCGGCAGTCTTGGGCCTTAAGCTCTGGATCCTAAGCCAAGCTCGTTCTAGCGCCTGATGCAGCCCTTCCGCGGAGTAATCTAGCCAGTCGCTAAGATCCTCGCCCTTGTGACGCGCGGAGTCGAGCGCAGCGTAGTAGCGAGGTCTGTCTTCCCGATAGAATTCGTCGACCGAAAAAATGTGGTGCGAATCGAAGCCGCGGCGGTAGAGCTCCCAAAGCGCGAGGGCGCGACCTGTCCTTCCATTGCCATCGGCGAATGGATGAATGGTTTCGAAGCGGTTGTGCAGAATTGCCGAACTGAGGACCGGCGAGAGCTTGTGCGATTCCGTGTTCCACCAGTCGGTGAGTTCGAACATTAGACCGGACACCTCGCCGGGCGGTGGAGGAATGTGTTTGCCGACACTGACCGCAATCTTGCGGTATTGGCCCGCTTGCCCTTGATCCATAACTGAATCGGCGAGGATACGATGGAGTTCGAAAACGTCCTCGTGCCGTAGCGGCGGCGCCTTGAGATTCTTCTCGATGTAATGAAGTCCAGCAAAGTAGTTGAGTACTTCCCGCCGTGAACGTTCGTCCGAGGCGAGCGGCTCGCTGCCTTCTTCTATGGCTTGAACTTGCTCCAGTGTCAGGGGGTTGCCCTCGATTGCGGTTGAAGCATGGACGTTTCTGGATCGAGAGTCTTTTTGCAGGGCCGGAATCCAAGCGAGCTCGACTGTGGCGCTTTGGATTTGCTCCCGTAAGGCGGCAATCGCTTCCACGCGAGAAAGTAGAGTGGGGCTAATCGTGAACTGCGGCTGGTATGACACCTTGTTAGTCAAGTATAAGTCAAGTTGGGATTTGAGAGATTTTGTGGGTTGGGCCTAGTCAGAATCAGTATGTCATTCAGGGGGTAGGTGAGCTTGTTTCAGGCCTCCACTTCGATCAATCGAAGTCTGAAATGGGTGCCGGCATTCGAATTGATTCAACATTTTGGATACGTCGTTTGGTTTCGATAAAATTGACAGTTGAAACAGGACCCCCCCTTCCGTTTCCTCCCTTGTCTGTAGAAGTTGAGCGTATTGATTGATCAGTTTGAAGAAGTGTCCGAATATTTAGTCCATCGGAAAATTGACATTCCGATGTTAGACCCCTTTTAGACTGCGGAGTATGTTTGCACTTCTCATTTCAGCGCTGGTCGCTCTTGCGATCGCTGCCGCCTCGATCGCGTCGCAGGTTAGTACGGGGACGACGGTCTTCTTTAGCATTGCCGGGTTTGCTGGCGCGTTTTTCCTGGTCGGATTCCTGGTCCGGAAGAAGATGGCCAAGGCGCAAGGCGCCCTTCAAGAACACATGCAAGCCGGTCAGAGGCGCATGCAGCATAAGGTGCATCAGTTCCAGAACAAGCCTGGCGGAAACGTTAAGCAGATACAACGCCAGCTCGAAGCGGACCAAAAGGTCATGTTCAAGAAAGCGCTAGAGCTCACCCAGGGACTCGAACCCTTCCGGAACTGGTCCGTGCTCATGGGACGCCAGATTGCGACCATGCGCATGCAGTTTTACTATCAGCTCAAGGAGTTCGAGAAGGTCGACGAGATTCTTGCCACCTGCGGTTTTCTCAGGGGCCCAATGATGATGGATCCGATGGCGGTGGCTATGAGGATGGCCCGCTGTTACAAGAACGATGACCTGGAGGGCGCTAAAAAGGTCTTCAAGAGCCGGATTAGATGGTCTCGGGGGGCTCGCGGCACTATGCTGTACGGCTTGATGTCGTGGATCTACGTGAAGGTTGGCGAGCCCAATGAAGCGCGTCGGGTCTTGTTGAAGGCGAAAGACACCACTGGAGAGGAAACCTTCGTCCGGAATTGGGAGCACCTATCCAACGACCGCGTAAAGAGTTTTTCCAATGCCGGATTGGGGGAGGAATGGTACAGCCTCTATTTGGAGAATCCGCCCAAGCCCAAGCAGCAACGGATGCGCGGCAATGGACGCGGTCTGCGAGGGTTTTAGGGCACGCTGCAGGGCAAAGCGCGCTTTGCGATACACGCCCTAATACGTGTATCCAGATTTAAAGTGCATTTGGGAAACAGCTTGTTAAGGTCTGATCCTCCTGGGCTCACTTCTTGGTTTAGACTTTCGAAGTTTGACCCCTTTTAGGCTGGTCGGATCTTGTGGGTAGGGACGAGCAGTTTGAAGGAATGGATTTTTTGCGAAGTTGCGTCGATCCAGCGGACGTTCGATGATGGCTTCGTAAAGGGACTGTAGTTGAGGAATGCTGAATTCGCTGTCGAGGAGATTGAAACCGATGGGCTCGTAGGTGACCTCGATGCGATCTGCGGCGAATATTTGAGTTAGGTGTCTAGCGAGTCGTCTGGGTCGTCTAAGGTCACGGGTTCTAGGCCCGCGTCGCGAGCGCGCTTGACGGCATTGGCTGCGGCTCGCTTGAAGGCGGCTTCAGCGCCGATGAAGTCGGGATCGTCGAGCGGTTGGACGGGAGCTGGCTCGGTTGGTCTAGATGAATAGGTTGAGGAGTCTTCCATGATTTCAATTGGGGTTCGATTGTCGCCTTTTTCAATGAGGCGAGGAGGAATTCTGGATGCGTCGTATAACGACCATTCGTCGACCAGCAGGCTGTAGTTGTCTTTCAAGTTTTTCCAACCGCGATCGAATCGGCGTCGGATGGTGGTTTCAGGAATTGAATGGCCTCCTAAGGCGACCCGTTGAGCGACTCTTTTAATAGCGAATTCCGCATCGGGCAGTTTTAGGAATGAGAGCTTTACGGTATAACCTGCAGACTTCCAGATAGGTATATAGCGAAGGTAGGCTCGATTGGCGAGAGTGGTTTCGATCGCGAAGCTCTTGCGAGCGGCGGCGAGTTCCCCGATCCGCTTCAGCATCAAGCGTCCGGCGGCAAGCGAGACGGAATCCGGTTGGAATGGACTGAGTCCAGCAGCAATGAGATCGGCATTGACGAACTCGAGACAGTTGGCCTCGCGCGGCAAAACTCTTCGGCGAACGTCGTCTTTCCCACTCCATTGGGTCCCGCAATGATGAGGATTTTCTCCATGAATGGTAGGATTCAATCCAGTGTCTGCACGTTCAAACCGTGGAGCTTCGATTTGCTGACCGAATGTGGGCGGATTATGGCTTCGGGAGTGATTGAGGACACAAGATGAGGGTAACGCTTTGGCATACTGTGCGAACACTCTGTTCTGCCAATGAAAAACCTAGTCAATATTTGGGTACGCATTAGCTTAGAGTCAGGGTGGCGATAGCGGCATTTGGAGCAATTAGGATTGGCTGCCTATTCCTGCCTCGAGAATAGGAGAATTGGAATCCTACTCGAAAGGCAGATCAATGGGAGGCGCCGAATCGCGAAGCAGAATATTGCGAATACTGGTTTGGGGACTGCTACTCGCTTCGAAGATTCTGCAAGATTCTGCTTGAAACTGCCGGTCCGTTGGCAAATCTCTCCAGCCTTCCGATTTCGCATTAGCGAGCGGCGTGGTAGCCAAGTGGTAAGGCCGAGCTCTGCAAAAGCTCTATCGCGGGTTCGATTCCCGCCCACGCCTCCAATTTTAGTTTCGGATAGATTGGGAATGTGCGGCTCCGCTTCACCAGTTCAGGCCAGGCGTCGCGGCCCCGTTTCTCTAAACCCATCTAACATTGCTCTATTTTCAAAGTGTCGGGACGTAGAAATCGCTGGTTCGACGGAACTCGAGCAGCGAGTTGAGAAGGCCGAGCCTGGCTTGGCGAGCGAGTCGCCAAGCGATTTGGCAAGGGCAACGCAATCCAGTCGTCCCGACCATTGAAAATGGCCATTATTTGCTAGGGAGATACGGGCTTTCGCGTGAAATCGCGGTCTCGCGATTTTTTCCAATTTGCTATTGACTTGGGGAATAGGAAGTGGATTTTTAGCGGCCTTTCTCATGCGGGCGTAGCTCAGTTGGTAGAGCACCACCTTGCCAAGGTGGCTGTCGAGAGTTCGAGTCTCTTCGCCCGCTCCACTTTCCACCGTTTAACGACGGTACGAATAATCCTCCTTCGCGGAGGATTTTTTGTGAACATATCCTTGAGCGAATCGCCCGGATGCACAGGGTCGCAGTGGTGAACGCAGCCGACTTTTTCGAGTTTCCCGAAAGTATTCCTTACGCTTCCCATTTCGATCCGCAGGCTCGCCCTTGGGATTGGATCTCCCAGATAAAGCCAGCCCTCGCGCATCTTAAAGGCAACTCCCAAACCTTGGAATTGTCCGACGGCGTTCATACGACGGGAGAGGTTTTTTTCGGAGAGGGCGTAAAGCTGCCGCCGTATTGCGTGATTCAGGGGCCCGCATGGATTGGCGATGGCGTCGAGATCCGTCCAGGAGCCTACATTCGCGGCAATGTCATCATAGGAGCGGACAGTGTAATCGGGAATTCCTGCGAGTATAAGAATTGCCTGCTGATGGAACGAACCCAGACCCCGCATTTTTCCTATGTCGGGGACTCGATTTTGGGAAATGGGGCTCATTTGGGGGCCGGGGTAATTCTCTCCAATCTGCGACTCGACCAGAAGAACGTTTTCGTGAGAGTCGGAATGGAGCGTCTCGATACTGGGCTACGAAAGTTCGGCGCCATTCTCGGCGATGGGGCTCAAGTGGGGTGCAATACCGCGCTGATGCCGGGATCCATTATCGGTCGCGGCGCCCTCGTAGGGCCAGTCATGACCTTTTCAGGCGCCCTAGAGGCGGGCCAGCTTTGCATGGCAAAGCAGACGTCCCGGTCGATCCCCTTGCGAGACTAGCGCGTAGCTAGGGGATTGAGGCCGTAACGGGGCGAAGCCATTAAAATTACAAGGTTGTAAAGTTAATGGTTGGGAGTGTGGAATTGACTATTCGTGGGAAGGGCGTGAATTCGTTTTCGTTAACGCTTTAAATCGACTTAAATGAGATTACTTTCCGGCATACAACCTTCTGGCATTCTGCACGTGGGCAACTACTTCGGTATGATGCGCCCGTCGATCGAGCTGCAGGATCAGGGGGAGGCATTCTACTTCATCGCGGATTATCACTCGATGACTTCGCTCTACGATGCGAAGCAGCGGCGCGAATACACGCAGCAGGTGGCGATCGACTTCTTGGCATGCGGCCTGGATCCGAAGAAGGCAGTGCTCTTCAAGCAATCCGACGTCCCAGAGCATGTAGAGCTCTCGTGGATACTGTCGACGATTTGCCCAATGGGTCTCCTGGAACGTTGCCACAGCTACAAGGACAAGATCGCCAAAGGGCTGGATGCGAACCACGGCCTATTCGCTTATCCGGTGCTCATGGCGGCGGACATTCTGATATACGAAGCGGATAAGGTGCCTGTGGGTCGCGACCAGAAGCAGCATGTCGAGGTGACCCGCGACTTGGCGCTGAAGTTTAACCGAACCTACGGCGAGACCTTTAAGATTCCCGAGCCGCAATTTCGCGAGGGAGCGGAGACGATTCCTGGCTTGGACGGCCAGAAGATGAGCAAGAGCTACAACAATACGGTCGAGATTTTCGGCGAGGAGAAGCCGACCCGAAAGCGTCTCATGAGCATTGTTATGGACAGTCGGACGCGCGAAGAACCCAAGCCGGACGCGGCAGACAATCGGGCGATCCAGTTGATCAAGCACGTGGCGTCGCCGGAGATCCACCAAGAGGAGATCGAGAAGTTAGCTGCGGGGGGATATGGATATGGCGATCTCAAGAAGCGTCTCTTCGAGCTGTATTGGGAGTATTTTCGCGAAGCCCGAGAGCGCCGAGCGGACTTGATGAATAATCTCGATTACGTGGAGGGAGTTCTGGCGGAAGGCGCTGAGAAAGCGCGGTCGATCGCGGCGCCGGTGAACGAGCGCGCTCGCAAGGCCTGCGGCTTAGCGTAACGCTGCTTCGGAAAACGCTGAAATTCGTTCATTCGGCAGGTCGATTACCGTTGCAGGAATAAGCCCTTTCCACCATCGAAAAAGGCAGCGATGTCCAGCTCTATAATTAGTGTGATGATAGTCGATGACTCGCCTACAGCGAGGCGTATTTTGACGGACATCATCAACCGTCACCCGGAGATGAACGTGGTCGCTGCGGTATCGGATCCCTACGAGGCGGTGCCAGAGCTCAAGCAGCGCTCGCCGGACGTTATGGTGCTCGACGTGCAAATGCCGCGCATGGACGGGATCACCTTCCTCAAGAAGCTTATGAAAATCCAGCCCCTTCCGGTGGTGATGTGCTCTAGCTTTACCGAGAGGGGCTCTTCGATCTCGTTACAGTGCTTGGAGAATGGGGCAGTCGATATTATCGCAAAACCCAAAGTGGCGACCAAACGCGATATGCGGGAGTTGGAAATGCGTATTCACGATACCATACGATCCGCTGCAATAGCGCGCTTTCGTTCGGTGGGATCGTCAGGCCTGAGCAAGACTCGAGATCATGCGGTTGCTCGCCCTGCCGATGCGAATGAGAAATTGTCGCCGGATGCGGTATTGCTGCCACCCAATCCGGTCTCGGTGGCCAATATCCCAACAACGGATAAGATCATCGCCCTGGGGGCTTCGACTGGAGGTACCAATGCGATTCGCGACTTTCTCGAACGGATGCCCTTGGATTGTCCGGGCATCGCGATGGTACAGCATATGCCGGAACATTTTACGGAGTCGTTCGCCAAGCGACTCGACGAAACGGTTGCGATCGAGGTGCGTCAGGCGAAAACCGGCGATGCGATTACGCCTGGCGTCGCTTTACTCGCTCCGGGCAGTCATCACTTGATTATAAAGCGATCGGGCATCCGCTACACAGTGGAAGTCGTGGAAGGACCGCTCGTATCGCGTCACCGACCCTCGGTTGATGTGCTATTCCGTTCCGCGTCGCGCGCGGCGGGAAAGAACGCGATCGGGGTCATCCTTACAGGGATGGGTGACGATGGGGCAACCGGGATGTTGGAGATGAAACAGTGCGGCGGCTACAATTTCGCCCAGGACAAGGACACTTGCGTGGTCTTCGGCATGCCCAACGAGGCCATCAAAAAGGGGGGGGTAGACAAAACTTTGCCTCTGCCGAAAATGCCCATGGCGGTTTTGAATCGAGCGAAGTAGGGGCTTGCTTACCAGCGACCCTACCGTTCGAGCATGGCTTCGGCGTCGCGTCTGCGGTCGGCGAACCAGGGGTCGTCCGGAAAGCGTTGAATCGCAGCGTCGATGGTAGAGGTCAATTCGGCGTGGATCAGGGGCAGCATTGGCGGCGCGTCTGCGTTGGCTCCGGCAGCGGCTCGATCGGTTGCTTGGGCGGCGTCGGAGAGGCGGAAGAGGGTTCCGATTTTACGTCCCCAAGCGCCTTGGGTTTGCGGATCGAGTTCGATGACCTTGTCGAAGGCTTGGATGGTTCGGCCTTCGGGGCCGGCGGGTTCAAAGAAAACCTGGCCTTCGCCCAAAGTTTTGTAGAGGGCGCATCCGAGCTCGAACCAGGCGCTAGCTAGTTGTGGCTGGGCCTTGGCGGCCCGTTCGTAATATTCGATGGCTGCCGTTTCGTTTTCGAGGGACGCCTCTAGGATAGCGAGGCAACGGAGAGCGGGATAGAAGGCTTCGTTAATGGCGAGGGCCTGTTCGAAGCTCTCGCGAGCAGTGGTGGTGGCGTCGATTCCATTACTGGCGATGCCTCGATTGACCCACGCTTCCGGGTAGTCGTCGCGACAGGCGATGCTGGCGTCGAAGGCGTCCTTGGCCTCCGCATTGCGCTCGAGAAAGAGGAGCATGTTGCCCGCATTGTAGTGATCCCGGAAATTGCCTTCGATCCGGGTGGCGGCCTGAAAGGACTCGAGGGCGTCTTCGTATCGTTGCATGCGTTCGAGCAAGAGCCCGCGGTTGCTGTGCAAGAGGAGCGCCTCGCTTTGGTTCGCAAGCGCGGCATCGAAGCAGGCCAGGGCAGCTTCAGGTTCGCCGGTCCGTTCCAGCTGGAGGGCTTCGGCGAGCGTTTCGGCGATCGGATCGGCGGTCATGGGTTCGGTCTAGGCGAAAGTTCGCGGGGCGCGAAGAAGTTTTTTTCTAAGAAAGGGCAAACCGGGAACGTATCCCTCTCGAATGATGTTATAATTGAGTGTGTCGATGCGAGCGCTGGGTGGCGCTTGCGAAGATGCCCTCGACGAGAGCTAAGAGAGTATTCAAGACGAAGCATATGGGCAAACGGGACGGCGAGGGACGCGAATGGGGGAAGGTGAAGGATGCGATTGAAGCGCATCAGTCGGCTTTGATTCGCTATGCGAGTTCGATCGTGGGCGACCGGGATCGAGCCAAGGACGTGGTCCAAGACGTTTTTCTGAAGCTTTGCAAGCAACCATGGGAGAATGTCGAAGGGCATTTGGCGAATTGGCTGTTTCGCGTTACTCGAAACCAAGCTCTCGATTTACTGAGGAAGGAAAAACGAATGAGTCTATTCGAGGATTCGGAGACGATGGAACGCCTGGCAGGTGTGGGCGATAATGTAGAGCAGCGAGCGCGGTCCGAGGAACGGGCTGGCTCGCTGCTCGAGCTTGTGAACCAGCTTCCGGCAAGGGAGCGCGAAGTAGTGACCCTTAAATTCGAGCAAGGGATGAGCTATAAGGAAATAGGGGCAGTGACCGGCCTGTCGGCGAGCAATGTGGGCTACATGCTGCATCACGCCCTGAACGATCTAAGGTGCCGTTGGAAGACGGTGGAGTCTGTATAAGCAAGGAGGATACGACAATGAAACGAATTTCAAAAGACGACCCAAGGTTCACCGCAAAAGCGCTCGGCGAGCGTTCGGAAGAATTGGATGAACTCGAAGTGGCGAGCGAAGATCTCGACGCCTTTGAAGAAATGCAGTCCCTCGCTCGGGAACTGGAAAGCGAATTCGAGAAAGGGCAGGAGGACGCGGTGCTTTCCGATGCCCAAATGGAGGCCCTCGAAAGCGCGTCGCGAACGGCAGGAGCTCCAAAGCGGTCGATTATCGCATTTCCGCAGTGGACCTACGGGTTGGCGGCGTGTGTGGCGATCGCAGGGGTGAGTATCGTGGCCTTTCGCAATCAAACGGCGACGCCGGAGTACGCCTTGGAGCGTCCGTCTCAGCCAGTGGGAGGGGAGTCTTCGGAAACGCGGCGGAAAGCGACGAGCGCAGAGTTGGGAGGTCGCCTGAGCCAAGTGGAAACCCTGCAAAGCGCTTCGGTTCCAGCCGAAGTGGATACGGCATTCCGGGAAACGATCATTGTGGTTGAAGGAAAGAAGGAGACGAGCCCGACGATCGTGTTGCGAAACGAGGTCGCGCCGCGCGTGGCAGAGATGCGACAGGATGATGCGAGCTCTGCGGACCGGGATCAACTAAGGTACTTCGATTCCGGGGGGGCGCTAGGAGAGCCTGAGAGGGCCCATTCGTTGCCGCTGATCGCTCCATCGGCGGTCGCCGAATCAGAGGAAGTCTTCTTGCTGTCGCCCTTTAGCGTGGACGCGGGAGACACGGAAGCGTTTGCGGATACGAATTCCTTGGCCGGTACTCGTCTCAGAGGAATCTCGCCTCCTCAGTTGGCAGATGGCGGCGCCTCGGTGACGGTTGTAACGGGTGAGTTCGTGCGGGATGTCGCCATGAGCGATGGTTCGGCGCGCCTAAATTATACGCAGCCGGCCCGAGCGCTTGGGACCGTCACGGGAAGCAGCGATGCGATGGAGGCGACAAAGTCGATCTCACGTCCAGCGCCTATGCCAATTCCAATGGCTCCCGAATCCTTTAATCGCGAGGGCTACGACCGCATCGAGGAGAACGATTTTCTCACGGTTCGGGACCAGCCGCTTTCAACGTTCTCGATCGACGTGGATACCGCATCCTATGCGAATATGCGTCGCATGATCGAATCGGGAACGCGTCCGAATCCGGATGCGATTCGAATCGAGGAATTGATCAATTACTTCCAGTACGACTATCCGCAGCCGGATGGCGAGGCGCCGTTTTCGGTCGCTGTCGAATCTGCCGCTGCTCCCTGGAGGCCGGAGCATCAATTGCTACGCATTGGCTTGCAGGGATTGGAGATGGAAAAGAGCGAGCGTCCCGCGGCGAATCTGGTTTTCCTAATCGATGTATCGGGTTCGATGGGTTCGCCTAACAAGCTGCCGCTCGCCCAGGAATCCTTGAAGCTGTTGGTCGAGCAAATGGGCGAGCGGGATCGTATCGCCATAGTCGTCTATGCGGGCGCCTCGGGATTGTCCTTGCCATCGACCACGGCGAACAACCAGGAGACGATTCGCCACGCGATCGATAACTTGAAGTCGGGCGGTTCGACGAATGGGGGCGCAGGTATCGAACTGGCTTATAAAGTCGCGGCCGAGAAATTTATCGAAGACGGGATCAATCGCGTCATCCTCTGCACGGACGGTGACTTCAATGTCGGGATGACGGATGACGGCAGTTTGACCCGCCTTATCGAGACGAAAGCCAAATCGGGGGTATTCTTCTCGGCCATCGGTTTCGGTCGCGGCAACTACCAAGATAGCAAGATGGAGCAGCTCTCGAACAAGGGTAACGGAAATTACGCCTACATCGATGGTCAGCAGGAGGCGCGCAAGGTCTTCGTCGACGACATGCTCGGAACGCTGCACACCATCGCCAAGGACGTCAAAATACAGGTGGACTTCAATCCCATAGAGATCCAAGCGTATCGACTGATCGGTTACGTGAATCGAAAGTTGGCCAAAGAGGATTTCAATGACGACAAGAAGGACGCTGGGGAAATCGGAGCGGGTCATACGGTAACGGCCCTCTACGAAGTCGTGCCGGCGGGAGTCGAATTCGATTCGCGCTCGGTGGACGCGTCCAAGTATCAGCGTCCGGCGTCTGACGCCACGAATTCGGAGGAATGGCTCACGGTCAAGCTGCGCTACAAGCAGCCCGATGGCGATACGAGTCGACTGATTGAAGTTCCCTTCGAAGGCAGAGCGGGTCGCGCTTTCGATGCGGCCTCGGATGATTTGCGCTTCGCGGCGAGTGTCGCGGGATTCGGGATGCTTCTGAGAGACTCCGAGCACAAGGGAGATTTGACGATGGAAGAGGTGGTTCGGATGGCTCGCGATGCGAAGGGTCAGGATGGTCGAGGATTGCGAGACGACTTCGTGGAACTGGCAAGAAAGGCCCAGGATCTTGGAATCGAGTAGCGAGGATCTCAGATCGCGCAATGCTAAGGACGGCTGGTTTGGTCGTCCTTTGCTTTTGGAATTGTCATCGCTTCGCTAGTACGTCTCGGCCCAGATGGAGCGAATTAAGGACGGCTCTTCCGGAAGCCGAGTATGAACCTTTCAGCGCTTTTTAAAGGATACGACCCTACCGCATCTGCATCGAGTCTTCGACGAATTTGGCGAGATTTTGGTAGAAGCGGATGGTGGGAGCTTCGGAGACCATGCCATGATTGTTGAAGCTGAGGATCTTCAAAGTGACGTCCTTGCCGGCTTTCTTGAGAGCGGTCCGCATGAGCTTGGATTGGCGGGAGGCAACGATTTGATCGGCGCCTCCATGAAGTAAATACACGGGCGCGTCGATCTGGTCGACCAGCGCGATCGCCGAAGCATCGGCCCAAAGATCCTTTTCGTTTTCGTAGTCGCCATAGTAGGTTCGCATCTTGAGTTTCCAAAACACCGGCTCTTTGGCGAACTCGCGGTCCATTTCCTTGACCCAATCGTAGACGCCTGCATAGCCGATGACGCAGGCGAATAGATCCGGATTTTCGGCGGCGGCTCTCAGGGCGACATGACCTCCGAAACTGGAACCGTAGATGGCGACTTTGCTGGGGTCCGCGTAACCTTGATCGATGGCCCAAAGAACGCCGTCGCCTACATCGACGATAGAATTACGAATGGCATCGAGGTGGGCGTAGGGACTGTAGTCGAGGCCGTACTCGCTAGATCCCCGGTAGTTTATTTTCATTACAGTGTAGCCGAGCGAAGCGAAGAACTGAGCTTCGCTGTCCCAGCCCCAATAGTCGCGAGCCCGAGGGCCGCCGTGAATCATGGCGATGAGCTTCTTTTCATCCGGTGGAGCGCTGGGACGCGTCAGGAGAGCGTGAATGGACTGTCCATGGCGATTGGGGAAGACAATCGATTCCACCTTGGCGGTCGCTTCGGGATCGATCCAGGGTCGTTCCAAGCCGATGGAAACTTCGCTTCTCGATTCGACGTCGCGCAGGAGCCACTCGCCGGGATGTCGATCGCTGCTGCGACGAATGACGGCCTGGGAGTCGTCCATTGCGAAACCATGGATTTCGTTATTTGAATCGGGGTACTGCGCGTCTACTTGCGCTTGGAGCGCTTGGTGGGGTTCGGAGAGCCATATCGCTTTGCGGCGCTTGGCTTGATAGCTAAACCCGAAGGTTTCTTCCGACTCGGGATCGAGGACATAGAAATCGGGTAGCACGTCGTATTCGGGATCGGCGATGGGCTCGCCGTATGCTTCGTTGCGAGCGCAGTCGAAGTAGCGACCGATTACCTTGGACTCGCCTTCGGGGCGGACGAATGCAATGATCTTCTCGGGTTCATTGAGGAATAGGATGCCGAAGGAGTCCGCGCCTGGATGGATTTCGGTCCAAGGGCTGTCCGCGTCTTTGCGATAGTCGAAGCGATCGTCCTCGTTTTCGTCCACCCAAAGGCGAATGCGGATGACGCCATCCTTATCGGTAAACCAGGAGATAATATGTCCTGGATTCTTGGCGACGCGACGCCGTCCTTGATTCGAAAGGTCGTAGCGGTCCAGATCGAAGAACTTTTCGCTTCGGTCGGTATTCTTGACGATGAATGTGTCGCGCGTATCGGGCAGCAAGTCGTAGACCTCGACGTAGTCGGTCGGGTTGGGCTGACCGAGCCGGTCGGTGACCGAAAAAATTTGGGACGGAATTCCCAATCTCTGGGCGAAAACGAGGACTTGCTTGCTGCTGACCCAATAGTAATCGTAAACGTCGCCTTTTTCGGCTCGGGTCGCCCGTCGCCTTCCGGTTTCGAATTCGTAGCTCTGCAGGCTCTGGTCGCCGCGGTCCCCGATAAAGCTCAAGTATCGATTGCCGGGAGAGATTTTGACGTTCTCCATGGCTGGGCTGCGAAAGAAGTGTCGGGCGAGGGTCTTTGGGTTTTCGGCAACTGCCCGAGGGGAGGCGACCAGGAAAAGGCAGAGTAGAATGGGGTAGGTAAGATGTGAGAAACGCATCGGCGAGGAAGAGTCAGTTAGGCGTGGTTTCTTGATAATTTCGATACGCGTCATTAGGGCAATTGGATTCATTCATCGTTCTGCGCGCAAGTCCCTTGCCAACTCCCGGGAATCGAATAGGCAAGGGGGCATCATTCCTCTCCTATGACTATCCGCTCCCTATCTATTGCGAACGCAATTGCTGTTCTCGCTTGCGTGGCGCTGGCTGCGTTTGCTGTGGCGCGTCCGGCGCTGGATCGACCGAATGTCGTGCTCGTCTTCCTGGACGACTGCGGCTACGGGGACTTTTCCCATACTGGCAATCCAACGATTCATACGCCGAATATTACTCGCCTCGTTGGGGAGGGCCTGAATTTTCCCCAGTTCTATACGGCTTCTCCGGCGTGTTCGGCTTCGCGCTATGCCATTTTGACCGGTCGCAGTCCGGCTCGATCGGGATTTAGCTGGGTGTTGGGTCCCGAGGCAGAAAAGTATATGCATCCTAAGGAACTGACGCTTGCGGAAGGCCTTAAGCAGCGCGGTTACGCGACTGCGATGTTCGGCAAATGGCATTTGGGCAATCCCAACGAGGCGAATGGATATCAGGTGGATGCCTTTCCTTTGGCCCATGGCTTCGATTCCTGGTTCGGCTCGAATGTTTCCAATGATTACGTCTCCGGGTCGGATCTCGTAAGGAGCGACCCGGAAGGAAGGACACCCGTTTCTGGATACGAGATGGCGCGGGAGGATTATGCGGGCGATGCCGAGCTGCAAGGCGTCTTGACGCGGCGCTACACCCAAGGAGCGATCGAATTCATTGAAACGCAGGGAGATCGTCCCTTTTTCGTCTACCTTGCTCTAAGTATGCCTCACTTGCCGGTTCACGCCTCGGCCGCGTTCTCGGGGCATTCCAAGCGCGGGTTGTATGGAGACGTCATAGAGGAGATCGACGCGAACGTCGGTCGCCTGCGTTCGGCCTTGGAAGAAGCGGGCGTGGCGGAGAACACGCTGGTGATCTTTACCTCGGACAATGGACCGTGGATACGCTTTCAGCATACCGCAGCGCATGATCGGTACGGCGAGGCCCGACTCAACATCGGCTCGGCCTTGCCCTTTCGAGATGGCAAAGGCTCGACCTGGGAAGGGGGCGTGCGGGTGCCTGGCGTTTTCTGGTGGCCCGGTACCATCGAGCCCGCGACGGTCGTGCGGGAGCCGGCATCGACCTTCGATATTTTCCCGACCGTATTTGCATTGGTGGGTATGGAATTGCCAAAAGAGAGAACCGTGGATGGCAGAGATATTCGACCTTACTTGAACGCCGATCGGTTCGTGGGTTCGGTCGATGACTTCAGTTTCGTCTACACGGGAAGATCGAACAACGAGGTCTACGGCGCCCGGCGAGGGCCCTGGAAATTGCACACGCAATTATATTCGCAAACCGGTGACCACTACGGATTCGAAGCCAGTCGTGAATCGCCGCTGCTTTTCCACGTCGAGGGCGACCCTTCGGAGCGCTATGATCGAGCGGCCGAGAATCCTGAGATTGCCCAGGAACTTCTATCCGAAATCGAGTCATTCGAACGCGAGCTCGCCGCTGAAGGAACCTACTGGGATTGATCCGAACGCAGTCGGAATGGACGATTCTCGTCGAGAGGCGCATCGTAGAGCGCCAAATTGGGCTCGGGTGATCGTTGGGGTTACGCTCTTTATGAGGTCTTTCACCGCAGAGATAACTGTCCACTTGCGCTAGGCTTCGAGGTAAGTTTCGATGATTGCGTTCGCGAGTCACGCTAGGCTTTGCGTACTCCTCAATTGCCCCTCATTATGATCCCCAATGCTATTCGCCGTTCGACCCTGATCTTTATTGCCTGCCTCTCGACTTCCTGCTTCGCCGATCCTTGGCATAAGCAAGTCTTGCACAACGCCTTTTTCGCCGAGGGAGCCGCTTTCGGCGATATCGATGGCGATGGAAAAGGGGACCTCGTGAGTGGGCCTTACTGGTGGAAGGGACCTGCTTTCGAGGAACGTCATTCCTACTACGACCCCAAGCCCTTCGGGGTTCGGACCTATTCGGATAATTTCTTTAGCCATGTCCATGACATCGATGGGGACGGGGATGGCGATATTCTGGTTTTCGGTTTTCCGGGAAAGGAAGCCCGACTGTATTCGAACCCTGGGAACGCTACTCAGGTAGAGTCGTGGTCGATGAGCGTTATTGCCGATCAAATAAGCCACGAATCGCCTTCGTTCGTCGACCTTGCGCCGGGTGGGCTACCGGAGATTGTCTGTTCACGCGAAGGGGCCTTTGGCTATTACGAAGCGGGGGCGGATCCGCTCCAGCCGTGGGACTGGAAGGCGGTTTCGGAGATGGGCGAAACGGTCGCCCGGTTCGGTCACGGCATGGGAACAGGGGACCTCGATGGGGATGGCGATCTGGATATTTTGGATCGCTACTCCTGGTGGGAGAACCCGGACCGCAAAACGTCCGGGCTTTGGACGAAGCGCCAATGGATCGACGCGTCAGGGGAGCGGGGAGGCGCTCAGATTCAAGTTCACGATGTGGACGGGGATGGACGGAATGACATCGTGACCTCGCTCAATGGGCATGGCTATGGCTTGGCCTGGTTTCGTCAGCTTGACCCGAGCAACGGCGAACGTTCATTCGAGCGTCATTCCATAATGGGCGAGTCGTCGGTGGAAAGCCCTTACGGCGTGGCCTTCAGTCAGCTTCACGCGTTGGCCCTGCGAGATATGGATGGCGACGGACTCAAGGACATCGTCACGGGCAAGCGCTGGTATGCCCATCATGGCAAGGACGTGGGAGGCAACCAAGAGGCGGTCGTCTATTGGTTTCAGTGCGTTCGCGAAGGGGGAGAAATTCATTGGATCCCGAGACCGATCGACCGCGATAGCGGCGTGGGCGTGGATGTGTTGGTGGCGGATCTGAACGAAGATCAGAGGTTGGATGTCGTCACCGCTAACAAAAAAGGGGTGGCGATTCACTTCCAGGGAAAGAGCATTGCGGGGACGGCTCCGGAGCGTTGGCAAGTTCCGGGAGGTCGTCCCGATGCGCAATACTCCAATGGATACAGCCCTCTGGAAGCGGCTCGCGAGATGGAGGTGCCGGAGGGATTTAGCGTGGACCTCATTGCGGGCGAACCGGACGTCGTGCAACCGATCGCCATGTGCTTCGATGCTCGAGGGCGTATTTGGGTAGTGGAGGCGAATAACTATCCGCAACGTTCGCGGAGCGAAGCGGGCAAGGACCGAGTTTTGATTTTCGAGGACACGAACGGCGATGGGACCTTCGATTCCCGCAAAGTTTTCATCGACGGGCTAAACTTGGTAAGCGGAATCGAAGTGGGCTTTGGCGGGGTCTGGATCGGCGCGGCTCCGTACTTGCTGTTTATTCCAGATGCAAATGGCGACGATCGACCGGACGGGAAACCCGAGGTCTTGCTCGATGGCTGGGGTTACGAGGATACGCATGAAACGCTCAATAGCTTCACTTGGGGACCCGATGGTTGGCTCTATGGCTGTCATGGCGTCTTCACCCATTCGAAAGTGGGCAAGCCAGGAACGCCTGAAGCGGAACGGGCGCCGCTTAATGCGGGGATCTGGCGTTATCACCCGGCGCGTCACGAATTCGAAGTGTTCGCTCACGGAATCAGCAATCCTTGGGGATTGGACTTCGACGAGAATGGGGACTGGTTTGCGACGGCTTGCGTCATCCCTCACTACTATCATGTGATCCAAGGCGGCCGCTATTTCCGTCAGGCGGGCCAGCACTTCAATCCCTACGTTTACGACGACATCGAGACGATTGCGGATCACTTGCACTACGGCGACGGTACCATGAATTCGATGCAGGCCGACGGCAAGGTGGACAGGGCTCTACAGCGCGAGAAGGCCGCGGATACTTCCGCAGTAGGCGGGGGACATGCTCATTGCGGTCTCGTCGTATATCAAGGGGATAGCTACCCAGAGTCCTTTCGCGGGGATTCGTTTTTCTTTAATTTGCATGGGCATCGAATCGTGCGCGAACGGCACGAGCGGGACGGCTCGGGTCACGTAGCCCGTCACGCCCCCGACTTTGCCTTGGCCAAGGATCATTCTTTCATCGGAGTGGCTCTCATGCTGGGTCCCGACGGATCGCTCTACGCATCCGATTGGCACGATCCGCAGACTTGCCACCATCGCGATGTGGAAATCTGGAATCGAACGGACGGGCGCATCTTTCGTATCCGATACGGGGAGACGAAATCGACGCGCATTGATTTGCCCGCTCGATCCGATGTAGCGCTCGTGGGGCTTCTCAAAAGCGAAAACGCGTTTATTGCCCGTCAGGCCCAGCGCCTGCTGCAGGAGCGAGCGGTAGCGGGAGTCCTCGAGCGGGATTCCGTCAATATCGCGCTGCGCTCATTGTTCTCATCGGCCAACGATACGGGTTTGCGCTTGCGGGCATTTTGGGCGCTGCGGGTTTGCGATCTCTTGTCGGACGAGCAGCTGCGTACGCATCTTGGCGATACGGATTCATTCGTGCGCGGTTGGGCGATTCACTTTTTGGCGGAAGGGGCGGAAGCGCTATCCACGGAAGCGATGGATGCCCTGATCGAAATCGCCCAAAGCGATCGGGCGCCCGAAGCGCGACGCTATGCGAGCACGGCCTTGAGTCGCTTGCCGGACGGGCAGGCGTGGGACTTGGCGGAGGCGCTTTCACAACGTCCCGAAGATATAAAGGACCGCAACCTGCCGCTGATGGTCTGGTTTGGGGTGGAGCCCTTGGTGGAGCGCGATCCTTCGAGAGCGATTGCCATGGCGGCAACTACTCCATGGCCGAATCTGGGCGACTTCACGCGTCGTCGAGCCGCGGTATTCGAGGGTGGGCGCGATGCTCTGCTGGCCCATGTAGCGGAGGCGGAGTCGGTGGATCAATTCGTCCGACGCGGCAGCCAGTACTTGGCGGCCCTGGGCGAAATGACCGATTTGGAACGCCCCCGGTCCTGGCAGAAGTTTTTGGATGCAGGAGCGGGGTTAGCCGGAAACAGAGCCCAGACGACTACGCGGCGGATACGGGCCCGTCTGGGCGATGCGGAGGCCTTTCCCTATTGGCGTTCGGTCATTTCCGATTCCGGTCGCCTGCCGCGATTGCGAGCGGAGGCGTTGGAATTGCTGCAGCTCGGGGGCGACGCGGAAGTTGGGGCGCTGGCGGCGAATCTTCTTGGCGATGATGCGTTGCGGGATAGCGCCCTGGCAGCCTTGCCTCGCTACATGAACGAACCGATAGCGGCTGCGGTGATTCAAGCCTTGCCGGACTTTCCTTTGGAAGCGCGGAACGAGGGGATCAATTTGCTGGCCTCGCGTCCAGAGACGACCGTGATCCTGTTACGGGCCATTCAATCGGAGCGCCTCAGCGCGTCCTTGGTTTCGCCTGTATTGATGCGGCAGATGCGCAATCATGGCAAGGAGTCGGTCAACGCCCTAATGGACGCGATTTGGGGCAAAATGAATCCGGGTCCCGCGAATTTGCCGCGTCAAGTGCGACGCTGGAAATTCGCCCTGACGACTAAGCGGCTCAGTCGAGTGGATCTGTCCTATGGCCGTCAGGTTTACGAGAACACCTGTGGCGCCTGTCACACCTTATTCGGCGAAGGCGCTCCTCTGGGGCCGGATCTGACCGGATCCAATCGGGCCAATCTCGACTATATTCTAGAGAACGTGCTGGCCCCCAATGCCATTATTGGAAACGCCTATCAATTGAATGTCATCGCGACGAAGGACGGACGTTCCTTGAGCGGTATGGTACGTTCGGAAGACGACCGCCGCGTGACGCTTGCCATGGCCGGCGGCGCAGAGGTGTCTTTAAACAAGGACGAAATCGAGAGTCGTCGGATCTTGGAGCAGTCGATGATGCCCGAGGGACTGTTCGATGCGATTCCAGAAGACGACGTGGCCGCTTTGGTGGCGTATCTGGCCAGCCCAAATCAAGTTGATAAGAGCGATGAGTGATGGAGCGTAAGCGGAGATAGCATAGCAATGGTGAATTGGATACAGAGAATAGCGGGGGACTTTAGGCTGCGATTGCATCGAGCGAGCTCGCTTGGGTTCGGCTTGTTGCTGGGAATTTCGAATCTGGCGCTGGGAGCGGAGCGCCCGAACGTGATCATTATCTTCTGCGATGATATGGGCTATGCGGATATCGGGCCATTCGGCGCGGAAGGTTACGATACGCCCCACCTGGATCGTCTGGCGGCGGAGGGAATGAAGTTTACCGATTTCCATGCGGGAGCGGCAGTGTGCTCTCCTTCTCGGGCTGCCTTGAATACGGGATGCTATCCCTTGCGAGTGGGCGTGCCGGGCAATTTCAATCCAGGGTCCACTACCGGTTTGAGTCCGAATGAAGTGACGATCGCCGAGATAGCCAAGCAGGCCGGCTATGCGACGGCAATGTATGGGAAGTGGCACTTGGGCCATTTGCCGGAGTTTCTCCCTACGAACCAGGGATTCGACGAATGGTTTGGGTTGCCGTATTCGAACGATATGTGGCCCTATCATCCAGACCCTCGATACAATTTTCCCGACTTGCCCTTGATGGAGGGTGAACGCGTCATCAATCCGGCGATACTGGAAAAGGAGCAATACGAATTGACCACTTGGTATACCGAGCGAGCGGTCAGCTTTATAGAGAAGAGCAAAGATCGTCCCTTCTTCATTTATTTGCCGCACGCTCAGCCCCATGTGCCTCTGTATGCGTCCAGCAAATTTCGTGGCAAGACAGGGAGCGTTTATGGGGATGTCATTGCGGAGATCGACTGGTCGGTCGGGCAAATTGTCGCCGCTTTGAAACGCAATGGAATCGATGAAAATACGCTGATCGTGTTTACTTCGGACAATGGGCCATGGCTGCTTTACGGCAACCATGGCGGAAGCGCCGGTCCGTTGCGGGAAGGGAAGGGGACGCGTTTCGAAGGCGGTCTTCGCGTTCCGTGCGTAATGCGCTGGCCGGCCAAGATTCCGGGCGGCAGCGTATGCGACGAATTGACCTCTTCCATGGACCTATTGCCCACGATTGCGGCCTTGCTGAATGTGAAGACTCCGAGCGACCGCATTATCGACGGCAAAGATATCCGCTCGCTCATGTACGGCGAGGCCGGCGCGGCGTCGCCTCATGATCGATACTATTATTATGGGGGGCGAAATCTCCATGGCGTACGTCAGGGCGCATGGAAACTGGTCTTGCCGCATCGCTATGCCGTTCCATCGCCGCCCGGCGTGGATGGCTTGCACGGGGATCGCGCTTTCAAGGAAGTCGGCTTGTCTCTTTTCAACTTGGATGACGATGTCGGCGAGCAGCGAAATGTCGCGGGTCGGTATCCGGAGATTGTAGACAAGCTAAAGGCCTTGGCCGAGGAGGCTCGAAGCGATTTAGGCGATGGGCCGAATCCGGGCGCAAATAGGCGCCCGGTGGGAGGAGTGGACGATTAGATTGGCAATTCAATGGGGAGCCTGTCTGCCTAGAGGCTAGGCCTTCGAGTGGAATGAAAGCGCGAAAACCAGATCGATTCGAACCGATCGCCAAGATCCTGCAGTGGCTGATTGTGGGCACGGTGGTCCTGGTGTCGGTATTCTATCTTTGGTCCTCGACCCGGAATGCCGGAATTCGATACAACAATTTCGCTTTTGTTCTGGAGCAGAAAGGGATCCTTCTCGATCCATTCGAAGCGAATCGAGAAGGCTTGATTGAATCGCTCGGGTCGCCTTACCGGATTCAATCGTTGCGCGAAAGCGAGACCTTGATGTACTGGGATTTCGATCCGGTGACGGTTCAAGCCCACGTATTCGAAGAGGAGGTGGTTCGAATTGGTTTTTTCACCGATCAACCGGAGATTCGCGCCGATCTTATTCGAGAGATCTACCAATCATCCGGGGGGGCCGATCAATGGCGGGAACGATCGGAAGCGGACGAAGTCCGCAAGATCGACAACGCTGCCCTCGAACGAACGATCGAAGCAAGCCCTTCTTCGGTGTTGGTTTACGGCTACCTGAAGAAAGACTGAGCCTGAGTTCCGGCGGACGGACCATTCCGGTTCCTGGTCTGGGGGTGTATTCGGCGCCCGGGGTGTAAAGAACCCGTTAGATTTCCAATTGCTTGGAATTCCGAGACTCGATTCGGTTTTGGGCGCGCATAGTGCTTTCATTGGAAGGGCCCTATGGTGGTCATTAAGGGCAGCTATTTATGAACTCGAATGTGGAAAGCCTTGCCCACTCAAGCCGTCAAGGGGCGATGTTTGCCGGTAGAAGCGATAATCGAAGCGGTCTGGAGTCAGGCGCTTGGGGCGAGCGGAAAGCAACTGCCCAATGACTCGTCTGAAGCGAAGCCCTCGTCCCCATGCCCGAGCCAATGCGGGTAGATCCCGCGAAGTGGGGAAAGCCGCGTTAGCGCCCGGGGCTAGGGATAAACTCGTCAAGACCCATTGCTGCTTCTGCGGCGTGCAATGCGGGATTACGGTCAAGGTGCGAGATAATAGCATTGTCGGCTACGAGCCGCGAGAGGAATTCCCCGTCAATGAGGGCCGCCTTTGCTCCAAGGCGATCAAGCGCTACAAACAGGGAGCGTATCCCGATCGTTTGACCGAGTGCCTGCTGCGATCCGAGGATGGGAATTTCAAGGGAATCGCTTGGGAGGACGCATTTGCTCGGGCGGAATCCAAGATAAAGCGAATTCAAGAGAAGTATGGATCCGATAGCGTTGCCTTTCTGGGCGGCGCTTCGATGACCAATGAAAAGGCTTATCTCAATGGGAAGTTCGCTCGCTTGGCTCTCAAGACTTCGAATATCGACTACAACGGTAGACTTTGCATGGTGAGCGCCGGCGTCGCGAGCCGGATGGCCTTTGGCGTGGATCGTTCGGCGAACCCGTGGAGCGATATTGCAAAGGCCGAGTGCGTACTCGTTGCCGGCTCGAACATGGCGGAAAGCTTTCCGATTTTGACTCGAGGCCTATGGGAGTCTCGGGACAGTGGTGGCAAGCTCATCGTAATCGATCCGCGAGAGACTGCGATTGCCAAATCCGCCGCCGTCCATTTGCCGGTCAAGCCCGGGACCGATGCCGCTTTGGCCAATGGCATCCTTCGCGAGATGATCGTCCACGGTTGGGTCGATGAAACCTTCGTCTCGGAGCGCTGCCACGGATTCGAGGCCCTTCGGGAGACGGTCGATCGATACGATTTGGGGCAAGTCGAGGCGATTACAGGCATCCCAGGGAAAGACATTGCGAAGGCCGCTCGGATCTGGGGGGAAGCGAGGACTTCGATGCTATTGCAGGCTCGAGGCGTCGAGCAGCACGTCAATGGAACGGAGAACACTCTGAGCTACATCAACTTGGTGTTGGCGTCCGGGCGAATTGGGCGCGAAGGGTGTGGCTATAGCGCGCTGACTGGCCAAGGAAATGGGCAAGGCGCTCGAGAGCAGGGCCAGCGTTGCAACCAATTGCCGGGCGGGCGCGATATCGGGAACCCGGAGCACCGACGCCACATGGCTGACTTTTGGGGCATACCCGAGACCGAGTTGCCGGGAGAAGGCCTATCGGCTTGCGAAATTATTGAAGCGATTGAATCGGGGAAGATCAAGGGACTGATTTCCATTGGGTTTAATCCCTTGGTATCGCTTCCAGATGCGGACCGGACGCGCCATGCTCTGGAGTCGCTCGAGTTCCATGGAGCGATTGACTTTGTGCTAAGCGAAACGGCTCGCTACGCGGATCTCGTATTCGCTGGTTCAATGCAGGAAGAGGACGAAGGGACGGTTACCACTGGGGAAGGACGTTGCGTTCGTTTGAATCGTTCGGTATTGCCTGCGGGTGGAGCCCGCGAGGATTGGGAAATAATATCGGAATTAGGCAAACGATTGGGGGCGCCCGATAGGTTTAGCTACGAAAGTCCGCGTCAGCTCTTCGAGGAGTATACTCAAGCGTCAAAAGGGGGAACTGTCGATTACAGTGGCATGACATGGGAGCGTATCGAAGCCGAGCAGGGAATCTTCTGGCCTTGTCCCGAACCCGGCCATCCCGGGACTCCCCGTTTGTTCGAGGAAGGGGTGTTCGCCCATGACGACGGAAAGGCGGTATTCACTCCAGTAGAGTATCGTCACGTATCGGAAGCCACGGACGAGACGTTTCCACTTACTTTGACGACTGGCCGGGTAATTTCGCATTATCTTAGCGGGTCGATCACCCGCCGCATTAAAGGCCTCGTCGAGCATTGCCCGGAACCCTTGTGCGAGATCCATCCGAGCTTGGCGGATCGGCACGGCGTTAGAGGCGGCGATTGGATTAAACTTGCGACGCGCCGAGGAACAATCGCGATAAAGGCGAAGGTCACTGAAGCGATTCGGCCGGACACCGTGTTTGCTCCTTTCCACTGGGGAGGAGAACAATCGGTCAACCGATTGACGCATGGAGCGTTGGATCCATTGTCTAAGATACCTGGATACAAGGCCTGCGCTTGTCGCATCGAGCGAATGGATGGCCCATTGCGTTGAGGATTGCTCGAATTGCGTCTCGCGGAACGAGCGCCGTTCGGATCTCTTCCGCTCAGTATCCCCCGCTCTCGATTTCCTGCAAAATGCTCGAAGCGAGAGCCAGCATCTCTGGAATGCGTTGAACCGCTTCGTCTCTCTTTTTGTTGACCAACGCGACTTCGACGCATTCGGCTTCCTTGACAAACGCGGCCACTCCGAAATTAGATGCTTCTCCTTTAATCGAATGAACGATCTCGCGCAGTTGGCTCAGGTTCGGGCTGGCGCTCATTGCGGATTGTATAGCATCCATACTTTCGGCGAGCGATGATTTGAAATGGCTGACGACTTTGCCAATCAAGTCCCGGTCGTTTCCAAGTGCCTCGGTTAGAGACTCCAAATCGAGAAGGCTCGTTGATTCGGGCGGTTCGTCTGCCGGAGAGGCCGAGGCGTCCGTCGCTTGCTTGCTAAGCCATTTGTCGAGCGCCTCGGCAAGGCTTTTGGGATTCATCGGCTTCGTCAAATAGTCGTCCATGCCGGCTGCTAGGCATTTCTCCCTGCCCCCTTTCATGGCATCCGCTGTGAGAGCGATGATCGGCGTATTCCGATTGAGTGGCCCCGCCTCGCCTTCGCGAATCGCTTGGGTCGCTCGGTAGCCGTCGATGTCGGGCATCATGCAGTCCATTAATACGAGGTCGTATTGAGATTCACGAGCCATTTTGATGGCCACGGACCCGTCGTTGCCCGATTTGCTATCGATCCCATGGTTTCGCTTCAATAGCGACTGGGCGATCATCCGATTGGTCGGATTGTCGTCTACAACCAGCAGTCGAGCGCTCGGGTATTGCCGATAGCCGTTGGAAGGAGTTTTGCGCGTCTTCTCGCGGTAGTCCTCCCTCAAAATGGATTCGAGCTCCTTTAATCGGACTGGCTTGTCGATAACGCCACAGCGATCCCGCTCGTTAAGCGGTATTTTCGCGGATCGCATGAGAACGATCTGCGTGTTCTCGGGCCCTTCGCTATTCAGGCGGGAACGGGCCCATTTGTCGAAATCGCTCGAGTACAAGCGTTCGTCGACAATAATCGAGTCGTAGGTTTGCGAGGTTTCGCGCTCAGTCGCTTCCCTAGCTCCCGTGAGAGAGTCTGATTCAACGCAACTATGGCCCAAGTACTCCAGATGCCGCCTCGCCTGGGTCCTGACTGCCTCGCTGCCATCGACGAAAAGCAGGCGCTTGGCAGCTTGTTTTTTGGGGGAAGCGCTCTCTTCGATTGAGGGAGCCGCATCTTGGGGGATTTGTATCCAAAATGCCGAGCCATGTCCTTCTTCGCTTTCGAGGCCGATTTCCCCATCCATGGCTTCCGCTAGTTTTCGGCAAATTGCCAAGCCCAATCCGGTTCCGCCAAACTTGCGAGTCGTGGTAGAGTCTGCTTGAGTGAATGAATCGAAAATGGCGGCCTGAGCATGAAGCGGAATGCCGATCCCTGTATCGATTACTTCAATGCGAAGATTCCTGAGCTTCGCTTGATCTTCGACGAACCTCATAGCGACGCGTACGCAGCCAACTCCAGTGAACTTCACTGCGTTGCTCAGAAAATTCGAGATAATTTGGCCGATGCGATGAGAGTCTCCGTAAGCGATATTGGCGTTGGGGTCGGGGTCGATGATCGGCACGATTTCGATCCCTTTCTCGGCGGCCCGGCCATAGTGCAAACGACACAGATCCTCTATGATTTTGCCCGCGTTGAATAAACGCTTCTCGAGGTCGATTTTTCCAGCTTCCATTTTAGAAATATCGAGTACGTCGTTGATTAGCACGATCAGATCGTCCGAGCAGCGCAAAGCGCTTTTCAAGTAGGATCGGTTCTCTTCGCCAATGGAGCTTTCCATCAAATGCAAGGTGCCGACCAATCCATTCAGGGGCGTTCGAATTTCGTGACTCATGGTCGCGAGAAATTGCGTCTTGGCCAACGCGGCTTCCTCGGCGATTTGGCGGGCCTGTTTCTCGTTTTCGCGACTCGTTCGTTCGTGAGCAAAGGCTTGATCGAGATAGCGGGCGAGGGTTCCGATTTCGTCATTGGCCAATTTCGAAGGAATTTGGAAGTCCGTCTCTTGAGACCGTGTTTCCACCGCCTTTACAATCGCTTGGATGGGCCTTTGGGCCCGCCGATAGATGATCCAGATCGTTATGCTAGCGATGATGGCTAGAATCGCGGTGTTCCACAGGACGGCGTTGACTTCCACTTCCAGAGATTTCGCGGCCATCGCATCGCTACGATAGAGCACGGCGATCATCCCATCTTCGCCGAGCGAGCTTTCGCTCAGGCCGATAGAGCTGAGACGAATTCGCTTTGCGCAGATCATTAGGCGCTCCTCTGTTCGAATAAGCGGGGAGCCGTACATTCTCCGACTCAAGTTTGGAATGTGCGACTGGAACAGGCTATAATCGACGTTTCCAATCGATTGTCCCAACCATTTGCGTTTTGAACTGGCGATAACGCTGTCGGTATCGAAATTGGCGACAAAGATGGCTTCGATGTTTGGACTCGAGCCCAGCGACATGACGTAGCGCTGAAGGGCTGAGGAATCTTCGCTGGCATCGATTGCGTACTCGATTGAGTTGGCGAAGGCCCCGACATCTTCCTGCAATATCATTCCCTCGACTCGCTCGATTTGCATGATGAGAAACACGCTAACGATACATAGCAAGAGAAAGAACGCGCTGACGATTGGCAGCACGATCCGTCGTCTTAGAGACGTCGTTGCAGAGAGGTTTGGGGCGAGTGTTTCCGAATTATCGGACGATGCTCGATTGGTGTCGCTCGGGTCCATTCAGCTGGCCTGTTTCTCGGAGTACTTGATTGCACTTTTCGATCGCTTTGTCCAAAAGGCCGCCCTTGGAAAAGAAACCCGCTTGCTCGCTGCGCCCCACAACAAACAAGCCGTCGGACAGCGCTTCCGCGAATTCTTCGGCGGTTACGCCTTCTCTTTCTCCCATTATAGCAAAGGCCTCTTCTTTGTTATCGAAGGCCCACTCCTGGGCATCGAAGAAGGCCTTCAAGACCGATTCTACGTCTTCCGGTCGATCATGTAATAGGCTTTGGTCGAAAACGATGATATCCACGACTTCGCCGGGAATCTCCTCGGACGAAAATATTTCCGAGGCCCCGCAATCGCGTGTCAAATGTATGGAGGTGGGCGGGTAGGTTATGGCGACGTCGATCCTGTCCTCGCAAAACCAGTCCCGCATGACCGACTGGTTGACCGATTCGAGCTTAACATCGTCAAGGCTGAGTCCTTCTCGCTCGAGCAGGCGAAAAAGCATGTAGACTCCGAGCGATTCCGATTCCAATCCGACGGTCGCCCCCTTGAGCGATTTGGGTTGTCCCGCCTCGGTCTTCATCAATGCGACGTCAGCTCCATTGGAATAGTCGGCCACCGCTGCAATCATCGGATTGCGAGGCGAATTTTCCAGTATTTGCAAGTGTTCTATGAGCGTGCAAGCGAGGGCGTCGATATTGCCCCGCTCATAGGCTCGCTTCCCGTCGGAAAGCGAGTCGAACTCGACGATCTGCACGGGTACGCCCTCCCGCTCGTAGAATCCTTTGACGTCGGCGAGATAGAGAAACTCGTATCCGGGCCAGGCGTTTATTCCAATGCGGATCGGAGTCTGAGGACTTTCGAAAACCGAGCAAGAGCTGAGGGCGATCGAAATACTGGAAATGGCCAGCAACAATGAGACTTTTCGGCGAATGCTTTTCTTGAGGGTGTCGGGCATAACGGTCATTGTATATTCAAAGGTGATTTATTTGGTTCTCCGGCGCGTTCGCAACAGCGCATTAGCGAGCGGTTGGAAATTTACATGATTATTGAAGGCTGCAGCGCTTTTGCGCAGCTTTTAGACCCTAAGAATTGCGTTGTCCGGTATGAAGAATGGGAGCGATGAGCCCGCTTGGGGGGGCGCCTCATTTGCGAGCGATTGCGACAGGCGTTGGGATGGCTCGTCGAGCGCGCTCGAGCGGTCGCCTTCCGGAATGGCGAGAGACTTTGTCAAAGCGGGCGTTTTCTTCTCGCGGGTTTCCGTCCAAATCGCAAATTGGAGGAGGTACTCCTCTACACCGTTTCAACCCATGCGAACCCTCATCCCCTTTTTTGCATTTCTGGCTAGCGTTTTCGCCCGCGGGGCCGAACAACCCAACTTCGTAGTTATTTTCTGCGACGACCTTGGCTACGGAGATCTCAGCTGCTTCGGCAACCCGACAATCAAGACTCCCCACTTGGACCGCATGGCTGAGGAGGGGCAGAAGTGGACGCAGTTCTATGTCGCGGATCCAGTGTGCACCCCGAGTCGGGCGGGCCTCTTGACGGGGAGGTATCCAATTCGCAATGGCATGAGTTCGTCGGCTCGCGTGGTTTTCTTTCCCGATTCTTCGGGCGGTCTGCCGCAAGGCGAGATAACGATTGCCGAGGCGCTCAAACAGAGGAACTACGCGACCGGAGCGGTGGGCAAGTGGCACCTGGGCCATCTTCCCGAGCATTTGCCCATGACTCAGGGATTCGATTCCTACTACGGGATTCCGTATTCGAACGATATGGACCATGTTGCCGAAGGGCCGCGATACCGGATAGAAGCGGAAGATCCCTACTACTATCCGGATACAGCGAATTACAACGTGCCGCTATTGGAGAATGAAACGGAGATCGAACGGCCCGCGGACCAGAATACGATTACGCGTCGCTATACGGAGCGAGCCGTCCAGTATATAAAGGATCATCGAGAAGGGCCTTTTTTCCTCTATCTTGCGCACTCCTTGCCTCACATACCGCTCTTCGCTTCCGAGCAATTTCGGGGCAAGAGCATTCGGGGGCTTTACGGCGATGTCATCGAGGAAATCGATTGGGGCGTGGGTCGGATTCTGCAGACCTTGCGCGATCTCGATCTCGACGAAAAGACCATTGTCGTGTTCACGACGGACAATGGCCCCTGGTTGGCGTTCAAGACGCATGGCGGCTCCGCGGGGCCCTTGCGGGCGGGCAAGGGCACGACTTTTGAAGGCGGGCAGCGCGTTCCTACGATATTCTGGGGACCGGGCCATTTGTCTCTGGGGGTCATTACGGAGATGGGGTCGACCTTGGATTTGCTGCCTACTTTCGCCTCCCTCGCTGGAGTGCGGGCTCCGACGGATCGGAAGATGGATGGCTACGATTTGTCGAAGGTGCTTACGGAGAAGGCCAAGAGTCCCCGCAAAGCGTTCTACTATTGGGCCCGAGCTCGACTGCATGCGGTGCGGTCAGGGCCGTGGAAGCTGCATGTGGTGCAGCGCGAACCGATCAATTACGGTCGCGTGGTGGAACTGGATAAACCGGAATTATATAACCTGGAAAACGACATTTCCGAGGCCTACGATGTAGCGGACGCCCATCCCAAGATCGTCGAACGCCTGCTCGAGATGATCGAAGCGCACGAGTCGGATACGAACGACTCGCTTCCCGATCAGTTGGCGTCGAGAATCCCGAAATGATCGCGCCGAAGAAAATCGCTCTCGGGGTTGCGGCGTTCGTCTATTTGGGGGCGATCGCGTTGGGCGAACCCTTTTCAACGAAAAGGATCTTCGATAAGAGCGAAATCCAAAACCCGGATACGCTTGACGCGAAGACTACTGTCGAATGGCACCCCGTGCCTGGGGAATCGTCGCTGAAAAGGAAGCTCGTCGAAATCGCCGTTTGCGAGTGGTGGCCCGGTCAGCCGGCCCGGGTTCCGGTCACCTTCGTCGTTCCAGCGGATGGCGGCCCGGTTGAAAACGTGTTGCTTATCAACATGCCCTTGAGCCTTAAGCCGGCCAAACCCTCCGGTCCCGCTTTGGCCTTGGCCAAGGAAAAAGGCGTGGGATTGATTATGGTGGGGATGGGCGTGATCGAAGGGATGCAACCCATAGGCGAGCTCCATCTCCGAATGCGCGAACGCATGCTGGCGACCCAGAATGTTCGCTATACGCCGGCCTGGATTTGGGGGATGAGCCAGATGCGCGGCCTGACGGCGGCCCTGCAGGAATCGGAACGATACCAACCGAAGAAAGTAATCGCAAGCGGTGGTTCCAAGCGAGGAATCGGCTCTGCGGCGGCAGGTATCTTCGATGATCGCTTTACTGGCATCTTTCCTATTGTCGCCCCGCCGCTGGGCAATCCCGGAGGCTCCTTCATCATTGGAACGGAGGAGGATGAGGCGATTGGGCGAATCAACGAACGCTTCTATCGCGAACTGGAAGTGGGGGCTCTCGGATTGAATCCGGAGATCGCAGTCGCTTTGAAGAATCGCTCCGAACGACGCGAATTGACACGTATAACAGTGGAGCAGGCTCGCGCAGCCGGATGGAGCCAGTCGGATATGCGTCGGGCGAACGATGCGGTTTGGGATCTTTCGCGAATTACGGGTAACTTGGCGCGAGCGAAGCGCAAGGGACTCGATTATTTCTACATGCTGGGCACGAACGACAGTGTAACGCCCGATCTCCTAAAGCTTGGCCGCAATTGGCCGGAGTTTCCGCTTTGCATCATTCCCGGCGGTCAGCACGGAGGGCCGGGCGGCGCGGACTATACCCGACGGGTGACGGTTCAGGAGGAAACGCTCGCTAATCTGGAGACCTTCGCTCGTTATCATTTTTTCGGAGAGCGCTCGGCTTTGCGGGGACCCCGCATCGAACGCGAATGGAGCGCCGAGGATAGACGTTTGACGGTAACCGCTCGCTTCTCTGAGGGACAGGACCCGGAAGCGAATGAACTTTGGTGGAGCGTCGACAAGAGTTGCCCGCATACGCTTTACTTCGAATACGACACCTGGGAGTCAACGCCTATGAAACGCCTTGGAAACGGTCTATTCGAGGCGACAATCGCAGTGCCGGAAAGCGCTCGACGGGTCGACTTCGTCTCGACCCACAAACATACGGAAAATAATCTGCCCTGGCATGCGTCGAGTCCTTATCTTAGATTCGCGCCTTAGCGGATGATAATTGTCACTATCTTTCAACTACCCCAATTATGAGTACCATTCAAATCCCCGAGCGCGAATGCGCTTACCGCAACTTCGAGGCCAAACCCGTGTCCGGCGCTTTAGGCGCGGAGATCAGCGGGATTGATTTATCATCCGAGGCTTCCGACGAAGCCATCGCCGAGATCCGCCAAGCCTTGCTCGATCACCTGGTGGTCTTCTTTCGCGATCAGTCGTTAACGCCGGAGCAGCAAATTGCGTTCGCTCGGCGATTCGGCGAGTTGGAGGAACACGACTTCGTAAAAGGGATGAAGGACTTTCCAGAGATCATTCGCATCCTGCGGGAGGCGGACGAAAATGGCATGAACTTCGGCGGGGTTTGGCATTCGGATGTGACCCATCAGGAACAACCGGCTTTGGGATCGATTCTCTATGGAGTGGACGTGCCGCCCTATGGGGGCGATACGCTTTTCGCCAATCAATACCTGGCCTACGATACCCTTTCCAAAGGCATGCGCGAGATGCTCGATGAGTTGGTCGCCGTGCACACGGCGGAGGGACCCTTCGGTCCGGAGGGACGATCGAAGACCTATTGGAAGAATATGGAGGTGGAAACTAGCGAAAAGGCGCTCGCGCAAATGGAGCATCCGGTGGTGCGGACTCATCCGGAAACCGGGCGCAAGGGACTATTCGTCAATGGAACCTTCACCGTTCGGTTCAAGAACATGACCCGCAAGGAAAGCATGCCGCTATTGCGCTTTCTCTTCAAGCACGCCAGCCAGGAAGCCTTCACCTGTCGCTTCCGTTGGCAGAAAGGATCGATCGCCTTCTGGGACAATCGTAGCGTCATGCACTACGCATTAAATGACTATACGGGATACCGCCGGGAAATGCATCGCGTCACGATCGCCGGAGATCGACCGTACTAGCAATGTTGACGGAGCGCTAGCGTAGATGGCGAGGCAATGCGGAATGTGGAATGTGGAATGAGGCGAGGGAGTGGCTCTAGTTGTTGGATAAGGTCTGAAGTTTGTCGGGTAGTGGAGCCAGTTCGCCATTGGCTTCCGTTTGCCGAATATTGGCCAACTGCTTCGCCCAATCGGCTTCGACGAAATCTATGATTGCTTTGAATTCCGGCTCCTCGCGGATCGAGTCCAGGGCGGAAGATTCGAGATCGGGACGGATCGTTGATTTTCAAAGATTTAAAATCCGAACAGGTGTTGGCAGGTGTAATTCAATTTTTCTCGATGAATGAGAAATGCCAGTATAAAAGTGGTGCCCATGGGCGGGAGCTAGCTCTCCTTGCCTAATGAATCCCAGTACATCGGCAGGTGTTCTCGGATTTCCTCAAGGATCGTTGAGAAGTCTTCGTTGGTTGATTCGAGCTTGTTTCTTCTTAGGAACGCTTTCCATTGCGTTTGTTTGAGCGCGGCGAATTCGTCCAAGAGCGAAGGCGGAGTGGTTTGTGGCAAGCCGGTTCGTCCACGTTCGAAGGTCGCGACTACGGAGTCTTGTATGGACTTGGCGTTGAGGTCTTCTTCCGTAAGGAGAAAATGGATTTCGAAGAAATCCTTCATGCGGCTGTTTTGCTCTCCAAGCATGACTATGGCTTCGAGCTTTTCCGCTATCACTGAATACATCGGGTAGGCGTTGACCTCCGGTCCCGTTAGCTCGGCAATGAGACTTTGAATGTGTTTCGTTTCCGGAGCGGGTGTAACGGCGTCGCCGAATCCTATATCGATTTGCATCGGGATTCTGACGGTGCCGAGCTTTGCAATCAGCTTAACTCTGATGCCGTCATAAAACGCTTCTTCGCGTATTGGAGCCGCTTTGATGGTGGAGGTATCGAAGATCAGTCCGTCTTCGCTTGCAGGCGTGGTCACGATCTCCGCTATTATCCGTTCGAGTATATCGCAGTCGGCGGGGTCGGAACCGAGAAAGTCGATGTCGCGGGTGGGGCGATGCTTTTCATGGTTCCAAAATAGAATAGAATGGCTCCTTTCAGCACAAATGCGTTCGAGTGTTGGCTGAGGCTCAGGCGATAGAGGAGTCGTTCGATTGCTTAGCGCGACAGGACGAAATCGAAGGCCTCCCCATTCTCTTTGGACTTGTTTAGGAGGTGCTGGCGAATGGATGCTACAGGATTACTTTTAGTCATCCGAGTACGGTTTCTAGGTAGGGCGATAGGGTGCTTGCGGCGTTGCAGCTTTTGGCGATCTTGTTTATCTCTGCGATTGTAAAGCGCCGCTCTTTCCAGCCTTCCTTGAGAGCTTCAATTGCTACGTCGATGCCGATAGTGTTTCGGTAACGGAAGAGATCGACTACGGTCTTTGCGACTGAGTAGATCGCTACTTTAGTTCCCTCGATGGAATGAATTTCGATGCCTGTGTCATATGCTTGACCGGAAAACCGAACAACTTGAGTGGGGGGGCTGTCGTAAGAGGGTTTCCTGGCTTTTCGGTCTATTGCGATCCAAACCTCGTGCGGACTCTGCGAAGTGATATTGTGGAATTTGAGGGCAGAGAGGAGGCAAATGCGAGCGCTCGGAGTCTGTTTGACGACTTGGACGAGTGAATTGTGCTCGGAAATGGGCGCGTTCGCAGAGGTGTAGAGTCCTCTAGATAGTCGCTCGATGTGTCCGGACTTGATGGCTTTGCTGATGAGGGTCCACGAGTAGCCAACCTACTGTAGCTCCGAGCTTGTGAGGGTCGAGACGGTTTTGAACTCTTTTGCGAGTTGTTCTGATTTTTTGAGGTTTGTTTGCAAAGTGTCGGCTATTAGTTGGAATAGCCGACGATTTGTAAAATATAAAGCGCTGTTATTCACCGTGTAGGATTCTTGTCCGATTCATACGATTTGGCTCGGAACACAAAAAGACCGAAGGCGTTTATTCCTTCGGTTTAAATGGCGAAAGATTCGAGCTCCCAATCTATCTATTAATTCTCGATAAGGATGCTCGCTGGCGTGTCCAAATCGTATCTCGGTTCATCGGGAAGCTGACCCTCTCCCGTTTATCAGTCCACCTGCAGTGTTAGTTTCGGCTGATTGGATACGGTATTGGTTGTTGTCGGTTTAGCTCTCTGGGCGCATCCGGGCGGAGGCCGATAGCCAAGAGAGCTGTGTGGTCTATATATATTATAGTCGAGGCGATCGGATTCCAGTTTTTCCAATATGGCTTGGAATTCTGGGCTCCGCTCAAAGAAGCGCGTCATTTCGAATACAGAAAGCGTTGCGATTTCCCTCAAATTCGAGGCTTGGCGGGGATTCCGGTCTTCCCACATGGCAATCGATTGGATTTTCCCTCTATAGTCGCGAACAGGTCCGGCGAGTTCGCACTCGCTATTGGCGTTTGAGTGGTTGCGGGCAGACAGATTAGATTTGGCAGCGAAGCAAGAAACGATCAAGAAGGCGATTGCCGAGAATGCGGCTTTCTTGGATCGGAGTGAACGGTATGATGTGGATGATGATGTGTTTTGATTTTGGCGCATGATGCCCGCTCATGCGCCGTTTGCCCCGCAAACCGGAAAAACGGGGGAAATAAAAAATAAAAATTTATTTAGATACTGATATACAAGGTCTTATGTCTTTAGTTTCCGGTATCTCGAACGTGAATAACTCAAGTATAGGAAGAAATTCCGCGACGGTTGGATCTCGCGAAGCGAATGTGGAATTATTCGCTTTGGCCCAGGCCAAATCGGAACCCATCCCATCGCGCGATTTCGATTTGCCACCTGGCGAACATCGCGATTCGTCTCGGGCGACGATCCCTCGACTGGGATCCCAAGCGCGAGCGAATCATTGGAGACAAGGAGGCGAGCGCGATGCTAGGGCGGGAGCCTCGGGCGGGCTGGATGCTCTAGAACGTCCAGGGAATCGCTGATCTCCGATTGAAGCGAGGCGGTTGCTTTCTCAGGGCGATTGATTGACTTTCGGAATTGCTCTTTTGAAAGAGCCTTCTTTCATTGGCAATTTAGCTTAGGAGAGTCTTCGATTCTTCCCGATCGGAAGTAGGACGACGCTCGCTGCTCACCGAACCTGCCTATCCTAGCCCAATGAATAAGAACCGCCCCTTTTCCCGTCGCCGTTTTCTGTCAACTTCGGCCGCTGCGATCGCTGCGCCGACGATCATCCCTTCCAGCGCCTTGGGATTGGACGGGCGTCCGGCTCCCTCCAATCGCATCAATGTGGCTTGCCTTGGATTCGGGACGATCGCCCACGCGACGATTACGGGGTTCTTGCGAGACGATCGGGCGCAGATCGTGGCCATCGCCGATCCAAATCGCCACTCGGGCAATTACGGCTATCGAGGGGAGAAAATGGGAGGGCGCTTGGAGGGCATGCGCATCGTTAACGAGTATTACGCGAATGCGGAAGGCCGAATGAAGTATCGAGGCTGTCGGGCTTACGAGGACTTTCGCGAGCTGATCGACCATGAGGACGTGGACGCGGTGAACATTTCCACTCCGGACCATTGGCATGCGGTTATGGCGGTGTACTGCGCCAATAAGAAGTTGCACGTCTATGGACAGAAGCCGCTTGCGGTGACTGTGGAAGAAGGGCGTAAGATGGCTCAAGCGGTCAAGCGCAACCGAATCACTTGGCAGACTGGCAGTCAGCAACGTTCCGAGTCCTATTTCCGCGAAGCGGCGGAGTTCGTGCGCAATGAACGGATTGGCGCATTGCAGCGAATCGTCATCGGCTTGCCGGGAGGGCATTCCGACTGGAACCAAATGGCTGATCGCATGGCGCCCGAATCCGTGCCCGAAGGCTTGAACTACGATCTTTGGGAGGGGCCGGCGCCGCATCGCGAATACCGTCCCGCTTTGTTGCCCTTGAATTGGCGTCACAATTTCGACTACTCCGGAGGCATGATTACCGATTGGGGCGCCCATCACGTCGACATTGCTCAATTGGCGATGGGAATGGATCACAGCGGACCGATTCGCATCGAAAATATCAAGGCGGAGTTGCCGGATCCGGACGCGATTTTCAATACGAGCCCGAAATTCCATTTCGAATGCGCTTATGAGAACGGCGTCAAAATGATTGTCGCGGATACATCCGAGAACGAACAGGGCATTCTTTTCGAAGGCGAGGGTGGCAAGAGTATTTTCGTCAAACGGGGCAGCATCAAAATGAATCCTACCGAGCTGCGTCGCGAGCGCATCCAGGATGGCGAAATTCGCGTGTACAAGAGCACGAATCACGTGGCCAATTTCATCGATGGCATTCTCTCGGGCGAACGCACGGCGGCTCCGATCGAAGCGAGCCATCGCTCGATCTCGATATGCCATTTGGCCAATATCGCGATCCGTTTGGGGCGCGAGTCGCTGGATTGGGATCCGAAGCGCGAACGCGTCCTCGACGATGCGAAGGCGAACGCGATGCTGAGCCGTCCGATACGCGGTGGTTGGAAGCTACGCTAGGGCCGAGAAGCGGCGAATCGCTTTAAATCGTCGCTGCATGGGAACCGATTGAACGCGGCGTTCCTATTGTAGATTTACGTCACGGCGATTCGAATACGCCTAGGCATTGCTGGCGGCGCGACTATTTGGCTCTGCGTGGACTGCGAGCTTGAATTTAAGCGCATTTTGCGCTTACAATACCGCATGGACGTTTCTTCGCTTACTCTCTCGATTGTTGTCTCTCTTGCGGCCCTGGGATTTGCCTTTGCCAAGTACAAGGCGATCATGAAGCGGGAAGAGGGGAACGAGAAAATGAGGGAGATCGCGAAGATGATCCAAGATGGAGCCTTCGCGTTTCTGAAAGCCGAGTATACTTGGCTAGCGGTGTTCGTGGCCGCTGTATTCATAGCGATCGCGATATCGCCTGCTGAACAAGGTCTGGGCATTCGTACGGCGATTGCCTTTCTGTGCGGCGCCCTGGCTTCGGGACTGGCGGGTTTCTTCGGCATGTATACGGCGACGCGCTCCGCGGTGCGCACGGCTCAGGCGGCGGTCAGCGATTTGAAGGAAGCTCTAACGGTTTCCTTTAGCTCGGGAATTGTAATGGGTTTTTGCGTAGTGGGATTGGGCTTACTGGGAGTCGCATCGCTGTCGCTGATATATGCGAATGGCTCGAACGTGACGGAAAGCGTATTGGAACAGGTACTGGGGTTCAGCTTCGGAGCGTCCTCGATAGCTTTATTCGCTCGCGTGGGCGGGGGGATCTTCACGAAAGCGGCC
Organism: Candidatus Pelagisphaera sp.; assembly: GCA_965655705.1. Lineage (GTDB taxonomy): Bacteria > Verrucomicrobiota > Verrucomicrobiia > Opitutales > Opitutaceae > Pelagisphaera. Next base: position 30,738 of record CBFHHM010000002.1, on the reverse strand, counting down.
GATGTCGGATCCGATCTGGTGGGCAAGGTGGAAGCGGGTATTCCTGAAGACGATCCGCGCAATCCCGGTACGATTGCTGACAACGTGGGCGACAACGTCGGAGATGTCGCGGGCATGGGGGCGGACTTATTCGAATCCTATGTCGGGTCTATCATCGCGGCTATGACCCTCGGCGCGGCGTTGTTCTGGGAACAGGCGAACGCGGACAGTCTGATCCTGCTGCCGATTGCCATTGCATCCTGCGGGATCGTCGCTTCGGCGATAGGCAGCTTCTTTGTTTCGGCCAAGGATGATCATTCGCTTCACTCCGCTTTGTTTCGCGGACTCCTGGTAGCCTCGATCATCACGATCGCTTGCGCGTACGTTTTGACGCAGTGGGTCTTCTCGTTTGAAGGCTTGAGCTTGGATGGACGTTCGATTGTCGGCTTGAGCGTCTTTTGGGCGATTGTATCCGGGTTGCTAGCCGGGGTGGCCATCGGGAAGGTAACCGAATACTATACTGCAAAGGATACGAAACCGGCTCGATCGATAGCCGCTCACTCCAAAACGGGTTCGGCGACGAACATCATTCATGGTCTTGCCACAGGGATGGAGTCGGTGGCCCTTCCGGTTGTCCTGATCTGCGTGGCCATATACGTGGCGTACGAGCAGGTTGGGGTCTATGGCGTGGCGATTTCAGCGGTAGGCATGCTGTCTACGCTCGGCATTTCGCTTGGAGTCGATGCCTATGGTCCCGTGGCTGACAATGCGGGTGGCATGGCGGAGATGGCGGCCCTGCCGGAAGAGGTGCGGCAACGAACGGATGCCTTGGATGCGTTGGGCAATACAACGGCAGCGGTAGGCAAGGGATTCGCGATCGGTTCGGCGGCTCTTACGGCCTTGGCCTTGTTCAACGCGTTTTGCGAAAAGGCCGTTCCTGGACCCGGCAAGCTGATTCTCGATATCAACAACTCGAGCGTAATGATCGGCCTTTTACTAGGGGGCTTTCTGCCCTTTCTCTTCAGTGCATTGACGATGCGAGCAGTCGGTCGAGCGGCTGGTCGGATGGTGGATGAAATTCGGAGGCAGTTTCGGGAGATCCCCGGTATCCTGGAAGGAACGGGAAAGCCGGATCCCGCGCGATGCGTCCAGATTTCAACTACGGGATCCCTCAAGCAAATGGTTTTGCCAGGTCTCATGGCCGTGACTGCGCCGATTATCGTAGGCAAGGTTTTGGGGACGGAGATGCTGGGAGGCCTCCTCGCTGGGGCGCTCGTGAGCGGAGTGATGCTTGCGATCTTCATGGCGAACGCTGGAGGTGTCTGGGACAACGCCAAGAAGTATATCGAAGAAGGCCACGAAGGGGGCAAGGGCTCCGAGGCTCACAAGGCGGCTGTGGTGGGCGACACGGTGGGCGATCCCTTCAAGGACACGGCAGGCCCGTCCCTCAATATCCTGGTCAAGCTGATGACGGTGGTGGCCTTGGTTTTCCTGCCTTGGTTCATCGGTTAGGAGACGCGCTTCGCTCGGTTGCCGACCGTTTTGGCCGCCCGCTCGCGACAAAGGCGGTTGGCAGGCGAACGCCCTGGGCAGCTTCCCTGTCGGGATGAGCGTTGATTCTATTGTTCGATCTCGTGATCGAAGACGACGCGTTGAGACCTGGGCATGTCGATGGGGTGATCGACGATCTCCGGGCGCGATTCGCCGGCCCGTTCCATTGCGTTGAGGAGCTTGTCTTTCAGACGAATCTTGACCGCTTTATGGGAGGCGAAGCCAATGAGGTTTTGCAACTCATAGGGGTCGGAATGGAGATCGTACAGATAGCTTTCGGTGTATCGATCGGCTCGAGACTCCGTTTCGCCATCGGCCTCTTCGGCGACCGCCCCATATTTCCAGCGGCTGGTGCGAAGGGCCCGGCCCACTTGCGATTCGCTGATTTGGATAAAGGCTTCCTGTTCCCAATCGGAGCTTTCTCCGCGCAAGATCGGCATGAGGGAACGTCCTGGCATATGGTCGGGCGGTTCGATGCCACAGGCGTCCAGTAGGGTGGGTACGAGATCGACGAGACTGGTGACTTCCTGACGACGTCCGCCCCCGTCGAACTCCGCTCCGCAAAAGGCGGTCGGCACACGAACGGACGCCTCGTGACCGGATCGTTTGTATTCGGAATTGCGCGTCTTGAAGTGGCAGCCGTGGTCGGCGGTGTAGAGGATGATGGTGTCTTCGTCTAGGTTGAGGCTTTTGAGCGCGTCCATGATGCGACCGAGCCCTTCGTCCAAACGCTTGATCATGCCTAGGTAGCCGCCGAGGTGTTGCCCCGAGCTTCCTCCGAGCTGTTGGAGGTCGGGAGGGATCCACTTGCCGGTGTAGCGCTCTCTGTATCCATCTGGAGGTGGATAGTCGTCCACGTGATTCTGGTGATGGGGCTCGAGATAGGATGTGAAGAGAAAGAAGGGTTTGTCTTCTTTGCTCTTTTCGTCGACGTATCGAATGACTGCGTCGGTCATCGCGTCCACGCGGTAACCGGGGAGCTTGACCTGTTCATTCTCATTATTCCACAGATTGCAGTCGTAGGCATCGGAGTGGAATTCGAGCAAATTGGTGGCGAGCCAGTAGTCGTAGCCCCCGCGTTCCTCGACGGGGACGTAGTCGTCGCGCGTGCCCAGGTGCCACTTTCCTATGTAGCCCGTATTGTAGCCCGCTTTATTGTAGAGTTGGGCGATGGTGGTCAGGTTCTTGTCGAGGGGGACCCCATTTCGCCAACTGCCGGTTTGCGTGGCGTATAGACCCGTTTGCAGACAAGAGCGAGCGGGACCGCAAACCGGCTGGCAGGTGATAGAGGCATCGATGTGGGTGCCGCGGTTTGCGAGGCGATCGAAATTGGGCGTGAGGTCCAGAGGGTTGCCATGGGCGCCACAGGTGTCCCAGCGTTGCTGGTCGGTGAAGAACACGATGACATTGGGCGATTTGTTCATAGGGATGCTTGAATTTGGGGGGAGGCGAGAGAAATGAAGGCGAATCGGGCTTCGCTTTGCAAGCGCCATGAACCGGGCATTGCCGCCAAATAAGTGAAATCGTTACGCAATGGAGCGCAAGGGCTTGCGAAGCGAGGGTTGGCGGGACTTTATCATGGTCATGCCGGGTGGAAAATTGGAAGGACGAGTAGCTTTGATAACGGGCGGCGGACGTGGATTGGGCCGGGCGATCGCTCTAGGCTATGCGGCGGCAGGGGCCACAGTTGTGGCGAGTTCGCGCACGGAGGAGGAAGTCGAGCGTACGGTTTCACTGGTAAAGGAGAACGGAGGCATCGCGGTAGGCGTAGCGGCGGATTTGTCGCAATACAGCGAGGCGGTTAGAGTCGTGGAGACTGTGGAAGCGGCCTTCGGAGGCTTGGACATTGCGTTTCTCAACGCCGGTGGGGCGATCGACGCGGCGCGTTCAAACATCGAATCGGTCGATGTGGGCGCTTGGCGACGCACGATAGACGGCAATCTCTACACGGCGCTCAATGTCGCGAAAGCGTCGATACCCCTGCTCAAGCGCAGCGACAATGCGAAGATCCTGTCAATGGGGTCCGGCATGGGGCGAAAACCGGATCTACGCACCTCGGCCTACAGCGCCGCTAAAGCGGCTCTGTGGATGCTGACCCAGTCGCTCTCGATCGAATTGGCGGACTATGGAATAACGGTCAACGAGATGATCCCAGGCCCCGTGAAGGCGAATGTACCAGAAGGGGAGGATTTCGAGCCCTATATTATCTCTGAGGGCGATTGGAAAAACGAATGGATGAAACGGGCCGAGGATGTAGTTCCGATGGCGGTGTTTTTAGCCTCTCAAGGGCCGAATGGGCCCTCGGGGCAGAGCTTCGCGCTGAATCGGCGGTTGCTTTAGTAAGGTGGAAGGGCGAAGGCTTAAGGCGGAAGGCCCGGGGCGCCTGCAATGACTCTCCGCGTGCGCGCTGCTTCGGAATTTCAATACTCTTTACGGGTAAAGCCGCGCCACCAGGTTTTGAGCAACCTTCCGATGAAACCCTTGAAGTCTTCTAGAATGAGGTAGGCGCAGGGTACGAGCAGCAGAGTGATAAAGGTAGCGAAGAGGACTCCGAACGCGAGCGAGGTGGCCATGGGAATCAGGAACTGAGCCTGCAGGCTTTTTTCCATGAGTATTGGCATTAGACCTACGAACGTCGTAGCGGAGGTGAGTATGATCGCTCGGAAACGCTGGCTTCCTCCGACGTGCACCGCTTCGAAGGTCGACATCCCTTCGTTTCTCAATCGATTGATGCGTTCGACTAGAACAAGGGAATCGTTCACAACTACGCCGGACATCGCAATGATCCCAAGTATCGAAAGGAGGCTGAGATCCTGCGGTACGCCGATATTCTGAAAATTGAAGAGATGCCCGAAAATCGCTCCGCCGACTCCGAAGGGAATAACCGAGATCACGATGAGCGGTTGAAGGTAGCTCTTGAAGGGAATCGCCAAGAGGGCGTAGATCATGACGACTACCAGAAGCATGCCCACCATCATGGCAGGGATGGACTCATCCATGTCCTTGGCTTCGCCGCCTTTGACGGAGCTGACGCTCGGGTACTTTTCCAAAATCCTCTCGAGTATGGGGACTTCGAAATGCTTCGAACCTAGCATTGGTTCCAAGTGGGCCAGCTTTTCGCGCAATTCCTTGTCGGCGCTAATGAAGGTGCCGTAAAGGGAAGCGTTGAGCAGATCCGTTTCGAGGATATCCTTGTCCGCATCCGCTTGCACATTGACGATACGTTGGCGATCGAGGCGAATGATGGACGGGTAGCCCATGCCGAAACTAATATCGGCGACTTCGCCTATTGGAATGCGGGCTCCGTTGGGAGCGACGATACGCATGTTCTCCAGGTTGCCCAAGGAGTTTCGTTCCGATTTCGGGTAGCGTACCATTACCCGCAGATCTTCCTTGTCGCGTTGTAC
>CBFHHM010000002.1:6036-25706 GCA_965655705.1 Candidatus Pelagisphaera sp. | reverse complement strand
GTACGCGCTGGGCTTCCGCTCCGTAGAAAGCGTAGCGTATTTGACGACCTAGATCGCTGGCGTTTAGGCCAAGCGCTCGGGCGCTGTCCTTTAGCTTAACCTTCAGCTCCCTTTTTCCTTCCGCATAGGTGTCGCGAATGTCGATCAAGCCCTGGAACTGTTTCAGTTCTTCCTGGATTTCCAGGGAGGCGGCCTTTAGGTCGTCGAAATTGCGGCCCGTCAGACGAATGTCCACTGGCAGGCCAACCGGTCCGGATGCGCTTGAGAGAAAGGTGAGCTTGCGCGAACCGGGAATCTCGCCGACTTTTTCGCGCCAGCGATTAGCGATCTCGTCCGCATTGGAGTCCCTCAGTTCGCCCTTCGATAGCTCCACGATGATCGCCGCCATATTGCTGCCTGTACTGACGGAAGCAGGACCGGGACCCCCTGCGAGAACGCTGTATCCAATGAATACGGCCTTATGTTTAACCGGATCGATTCGATCGCTTCCGGTATCCTCGAGCGAAATATCCTCGAGGGCTCGATCGATGCGTTCGATCGCCTTGCGCGTTTCGGCAATCGGGGTCCCTTCGGCCATCTTCAGTTCGAGGAAAATGTAGTCGGACGGTACGTTGGGGAAGAAAACGAATCGAATGAACCCCATCGCTACAAGGGCGATGGAAAACAACAGGGCGGCGATGAAGAAGGAGAGCGTAAGCCAGCGGAAAGAGAGCGCTTTATCGAGAACTGGCATGTAGACTTTTTGGACGAAGCGCTCCAGTCCGTCGGAAAAACGACGTTGCATGCGCGAGAACCAGTTCAGCTTTTCCCGTCCTTCCTTGCCGCCCACGTGGCAGAGGGAGAGGTGGTAGGGGAGTACCAGCTTGCTTTGCACCAGCGAGAATATGAGAGTTGGTATTACGACGATGGGTACATCGTACATAAACTTGCCTATCATGCCTGGGAGAAAAAAGACGGGGAGAAAGGCGACCGCAGTGGTGATGACTGCGAAGGTGACGGGCATGGAAACCAGCGTGGCGCCACGGGCGGCGCTCTCTACTCCTGGACCGCCCGTTTGGAACTCTGTAAAAACGCTTTCGCCAACCACGATGGCGTCGTCGACGACGATTCCCAGAACGAGGATGAAGGCGAAGAGAGAGAGCAGATTGATGGTGATTCCGAGCGCGGGAGCGACGGCGATTGTCGCGAGAAAACTGACAGGGATTCCGATGGCGACGAAGAAGGCGAGCGAGGGACGCAGGAATATGGCTAGCGTAATCAGAACGAGGACGAATCCTGCGGCTCCGTTTTGCAGGAGCATGTCGATGCGGCCTTGAAGGTAGAACGAAGAGTCGCTCCAGGCCTCAAGCTTGACTCCATGGGGAATCCAGGAGACTTGGGCGTCCTCGATGTATTCGTAAACCATCTTCGATATATCCAGCGGGTTCTCTTCGCCAACCTCCTTTACAAGGACGATGGCGGACGATTTCCCGTTGAAGCGCGTGATAATGTCATCGTCCGTAAAGCCATCCTTGACGGTCGCAACTTCGCCCAGAGTGAGGCGACCCCCATCGGGAGTTGCGAGCAGCGTTATATTCTCGAAGTCGGCGCCGACGTACGCTTGTTCCTTGGTGCGGAGCGAAATTTCGCCCCCTTCCGCTTTGATTAAGCCGCCGGGCAAATCGATGGAGCTGCCGCGAACCGCTTGTACGATCTGGTCGAAGGTGAGTCCGTACTCGCGTAAAGAGGTTTCGGATACTTCGATCGAGATTTCGTAGCCCCGAACTCCCTGAACCTCCGCTTGGCTAATGCCGTCGATCTCGATCAAATCGTCTCTCACCCGATCTGCGATCTTCTTAATCTCGCGTTCGCTGACATCCCCGTAGACGGAAATTCGAATGACTTCCTTTGGAATGAGGGGTTCGTCTATAATCGGCCGTTCCGTATCGGCGGGAAACGTGCTAATAGAGTCTACCCGGGTTTTAATCGCGTCCTTGACCTTCGCTAGGTCGTAGCCTTTGTCGACCGAGACGGTGACCGAACCATAGCCTTCCTGGGCAACGGAATTGATCTCCTTGATGCCATCGACCGATTGGATGGCTTCTTCGATACGCACGACAACCGACTCTTCGACTTCCTCAGGGGAGGCTCCGAGATAGGGAACGCGTATTGTGACGAGATCGAGCGAGAACTGAGGGAATAGCTCTCGCTTGACGGTGACATACGATGCGATGCCGCCGACCACGAGAATCAACATGACTAGGTTGGCGGCGACGCCATTGCGAACGAACCAGGCGATCATTTATCGAATCCTCAATTGCCGAGCGTTTCCATTGCCGCGTCCGAAGACGCGGATTCCAATTCCACCTGCATGCCCATGACCGCGTATTCCAGTGGCGTGAGGCAAACGCGATCGCCAGACTTCAGTCCCTTCGTTATGATGGCCCACTCGGTGTCGGCTTTGTAAACCTCGACATCCCGAATTTCGATGCGACTTTCCGCATCCACGGTGAGGACAGTATCGCCGATTTGGAGGGCTCTTCGAGGAATCCGTATGGCATTTTCGATACGTTTTCCTTCGATGCGAGCGCGAGCGAAAAGTCCGACTTTCAAGGGAGGGCGATCGTCGCCGGATTTCTTCTCGTAGGGATTTTCGATTTGAGCGACGGCGTAGGCGAGGCGGGTTTTCGTATCGATGGCTCCTTCCGTTCGATCGATCACGCCCCTCCATTCATGGGTCTTGCCCCCATAGTCGACAGAGAGCGTTACGCGAGGCTTCTTCGTATTGGTCGCTTGGTTGGAATAGCTCTCGGGGAGGTCGAGGTATTGGATATCGTCGAGCTTTATGGGCAGGCGAATTTCGGCAATATCCGTCGAGTAGATACGAGCGAGCTGAGATTGCGGCGCGCCCACCATCTGCCCGATGTCGGCTAGTTTGGTTCGTACGCGCCCGTCGTAAGGCGCTCTCACCACAGTGCGATCCAAATTGCGTTGAGCGACCTTTACGGCTGCTTTGGCGGACTCCAATTGGGCTTTCGCTCTCTCCAGTTGCGGCTTGCGCAGGGTAAGCGCGGAGGCTTCTCCGCGGCCCATGGCTTCCCAGTCTTCTCTGGCTTGGTCGGCCAGGGCTCGCTCTTGCTGATAGGCGAGGTTCGCCTCCGCCAGGCGTCCTTTCGCTCCTTCGAGGTTGGCCACGTAGTCTACGGGGTCGATGGTCAGTAGGGGTTCGCCTTTGCGGAAATAGCCGCCAGAGTAGAAGGAATCCGAAATGGATTGGATCCGTCCGGAGACCTCGGCGACCAGAAGCGTTTCCGTTCGCGCCTCTACGGTTCCCTGGCTCTCCGCTTGGAGGGCGATCGACTCCGCTTTCGCCTCGAAAATCTCAACTGCGGGGAGAATTCGCTTAGGCGCCTTCTTTTCGGGCTTTGGGCGAAGGACAACGGCTAGGGCAAGCACGGAGATCGCTCCGATCACGACGAGGAACGGCGCTACGAATTGGAGAAACCACTTGAAATTCGACGATTTCGATTCGTTCATGACAGTCTGTATGAATAAGTTGGATGCGCTACTCGAAATCGCCTCCGAGAGCTAGATGAAGTTGAATGCGATTTTGCAATTGAAGGTTTTGGACGGAGATTAGCTGGCTGGCGCTGTCGTCGGCTCGACGTTGAGCGTCGAGCAAAGCCGTAATGTCGATGAGGCCGCGCTCGTATTGATCCCAGGCGAGTCCTTCGGCTTTCTCGTTTTCTTCGGCCGCGATGGCAGTGTCTCGATATAGCTGCTCGAGGTCTTCGTTGGCGGAAAGGGCGCTTTCGACTTCCTGGAATGCTTCGAGCGCGGTTTGGCGATAGCGGGCCAGGTGTACATCCCTCTGAGCATCCGCCTGATCGCGTTCGGCTTTAAGACGACCGGTGCTGAAGAGAGGAGCCGCGACCTCTCCGGCGATGGTCCAAACGGAAAGATCGGTTTCCAGGAGCTGGGAAAATTCGTCGCTCGTCGTACCGGTATTGCCGGTTAGGCGAATTTGAGGCAGCCAATTGCGAGAGGTCGCTTCGCTTTGGGCGATTGCTGTCGCTAGTCGCCGTTCGGCCGCGAGCAGATCCGGCCTGCGAGCGACCAAAATGGAAGACAGTCCGGAAGGGATGGACGTTTCCAGACGCGGGAGCTCGATAGCGCTTTTCTGAGTGGCGGATGGGTAGCGACCGAGCAGTACTTCCAAGGCTCGGGTGGCGTCGGCAAGTTCCGTTTTTCGTCGCGTGGCGAGCGCTTGGCTCGAGGCCTTTTGAGCCCGTGTGAGGCGAAGGTCGAGGTTGCTTGCCAATCCGCGTTCGTATCGACGTTCCAGTGACGTCTGCTTGCGCTCCATAGCTTCGGCGGAGTCGCGAGCGAGGGCCCATTGCCGATTGGCTTCGATCAAATTGAACCAAGCCCGCGCCACTTGTCCTGCGATTGAGAGCCGAAGCGCTTGCACGTCCGCTTCCGCAGCTTCGGCGGACGCGAGTCCGGAGGCGTGGGCTTTGCTCAGGCGACCCCAAAGGTCGGCTTCCCACTGGGCGCCGAGCGTGAGCGAGTGCGTGTCGGTTTCAATCTTCTGAAATCCCAGAAAAGCGAATCGCGATTGTTGCTTGGACGAACTCAGTCCGAGGGAGAGGCCTGGGAATTTCAGCGCGCCGGAGATGCGGGCGGCAGCCTCCGTTGCTCGAGCTTGAGCCTTTGCCGCATCGAGTCCTAGATTGGCATCCAGAGCCTCCTCGACCAAACGGTTAAGGGTGGAATCGCCAAAGCGTCGAGTCCAGGAAAGCGCCTGAGAGGGTTCCGTTTGCGTTTCCGGAGAAAGCGCTTCCGGCCCGCTTGGACCGGCGATGGCTTGGGTTTCCACACGCGTAGTGGCGCAGCTGGAAAGCAAGAAAGCGCCGATCGTAATCGATAGCAGTGTGTGCGCGTTTTTCATCGCTAGGAAGACGTTTTACCGCGTTCGCCAATGGCATTTAATCCGCCGGTTACGAAGTCAATCAAATGTTCGACCAGGCTCTCGACATCATTGATATCGAGGGCTCCATTGGACACTAGGTCGAGCCGAGTGTGTTGCATCATCGAACCGAAGATCGAGCAGGATAGAAAGTGCATTCCATAGGCGACTTTCGGGAAATCGGGATTGCCGAGCGAGTCGGAGATGGCATTCGAGAAGGCGCCGAGAACTTCTTTTAGCGCTTCGCGATGAAGGTCCTTCATGAAGTCGCGCTCTTCGCTAAAGCACTTTCCGATCGAGCGCATGTAGCTAAAGTCGGAAGAATTATTCTCGATGTGGCAAGCGAAGAGAGGGCGGACGATAATCTCTACGATCTGCCGGAGGGGAAGGGCCTTTCCCTCGCTTGCATCCAGGGCGCTTTGCAGCAAGTCGAGGCGGAGTCGATTGATGGGTCGAACGCGATAGAGCACCGTTTCCTTGAAAAGAGCTTCCTTGCCGCCAAAGTGATAATTGACCGCCGCAATGTTGACCCCCGCGCGCTGCGTGATCTCGCGAATGGACGCGCCCTCGTATCCCATTTTCGCGAACTCGCATTCCGCGGCTTCTATAATCTTTGTTCGAGTCTCGTTCACAAGATTTAAAACGAATGTTTGAATAAAACGTTCGTTTGAATCGCGCAAGCGAAAAGTGGAGCCTATGCCAATTTCCGTTTCGATAGGGACTTTGGAGAATTCTATCGGCGGGTTACGTTTAGGGTAGCGAATTAGTTGGGAAGAGGTATCCTCCTTCGAATCCTCCGACCCCTCTTGTTCGTATAGCTGCGCAAGCGCGATGCGTCTCTTGCGGGAGGGGTCTCGGAATCGTTAACCACAGTCTTATCCCTATGAAAGCATCGGATCTTCTTGTCAGGGCCCTCGAAAACGAAGGCGTCGAATATATATTTGGAATACCGGGCGAGGAGAATCTCGATTTTTTGAATTCCCTCAAAGGTTCGAAAACGATCAAGCTGGTTTTAACGCGACACGAGCAAGCGGCTGGATTCATGGCGGCGACCTATGGTCGATTGACGGGAAAGATGGGCGTGTGTCTTTCAACCTTGGGACCGGGCGCTACGAACTTCGTGACGGCGGCCGCTTATGCCCAATTGGGAGCGATGCCCATGCTGATGATCAGCGGGCAGAAGCCAATCAAGACGAGCAAGCAAGGCCAATTCCAGGTTTTGGATGTCGTGAATTTGATGAAGCCTCTGACGAAGATGTCGCGACAGATCGTCAATGGGAATAACATCCCCAGTCTTGTCCGAGAGGCATTTCGATATGGGCGGGAGGAACGTCCGGGAGCGGTTTATTTGGAATTGCCGGAAGACATTGCCCGGGAAGAGACGGAATCGGATCTCTTCGAATTGAGCGAGACGCGTATTCCGACGGCGGACGATTCGATTTTGGACCGAGCGGCGAGGCGTATCGAAGGGGCCCAGCGCCCCTTGCTTCTGATTGGAGCGGGAGCGAATCGAAAGCGAACGCAGATTGCTCTAGAGAGCTTCGTTCGGTCGACTGGTATGTACTTTTTCGGTACGCAGATGGGGATGGGGGTCATCGACGAGCGCCACGATCGATTTTTGGGGACGGCGGCCTTGTCGGACAAGGATTACGTGCACTGCGCCATCGAGCGCTCCGACTTGATCGTCAATATTGGTCACGATGTGGTGGAGAAGCCGCCTTTTTTTATGGAAAAAGGGGGGAAGGAAGTCATTCACGTCAACTTTACGTCCGCCCAGGTAGACAATGTGTACTTTCCCCAGTTGGAAGTTGTCGGGGATATCGCTAGTTCAATCGAGCGTCTCGCTACTCGAGTAACGCCGAGTTCGTCATGGGACTTCGACTATTTCCAGCGGGTAAAGGAAGACGTGGAACGCTATTTGACCAATAAGGACGACGATCCTCGCTTCCCCGTGGTGCCTCAGCGGTTCGTCGCGGACACCCGCAGGGCGATGCCTTCGGATGGGATTGTCTGCCTGGATAACGGAATCTATAAAGTGTGGTACGCTCGCAACTACAAAGCCTACGAGCCGAACACCTTGCTTTTGGACAATGCCCTCGCGACCATGGGAGCGGGACTGCCTTCCGCTATGGGGGCGAAAATCGTGTATCCAAATCGGAAGGTGATGGCGGTGTGCGGCGACGGGGGATTCATGATGAATTCCCAGGAATTGGAAACTGCGGTTCGATTGGGCTTGGACTTGGTGGTCTTGGTGTTGCGGGACGATGCCTACGGAATGATCAAGTGGAAGCAAACGGGCATGGGATTCGAGAATTTCGGATTGGACTACGGAAACCCGGACTTCGTTGCCTATGCCGAATCCTACGGCGCCCGTGGGATTCGCGTTGAAAGCAACGAAAGCCTGTTGCCGACCTTGAAGGAAGCCTTGGATTCCAAAGGCGTGAACGTAATAGAGCTTCCAGTGGACTACAGCGAGAACGAGAAGACTCTAATCGAGGAGCTCGAGCAGAAAACCTGTTTGCTATAGGCGCTTCGATCGCTAGTTTGAAACGAGGCCGATATGAAACTCGAAATTCAATCTCCCTTTGATCGCAGTTCGATCGGCGAAATCGATTATACGCCGAATAGCCAGGTGGATACGATGCTTGACGCCGCTGTGGATGCGTCTCGAAATCCATTGTCGAAGAGCCGGCGAATCGAAATTCTCGAACGAGTCATCGAGCTGGCGAAGCCACGGGTGGAAGCGCTGGCGCTGACTATCGCTCGCGAAGGGGGAAAGCCCTTGGTCGATGCGCGAGTTGAAGTGAATCGAGGCATTCAGGGGATTCAGTGCGCTATCGAAACGTTGAATACGATGGCGGGAAAGGAAATCCCCATGGGCTTGAATGCTGCTTCGGAAGGTCGCTTGGCCTTCACTACCTTGGAGCCCATCGGGGTGGTGGCGGCGATCAGCGCATTCAATCATCCGTTCAACTTGATCGTCCACCAAGCGATTCCAGCGATCGCTACGGGATGTCCGGTAATCGTCAAGCCGGCCCTGACGACGCCGCTTTCCTGTATTGCGCTTGTGGAGCTGCTTCGAGAGGCGGGATTGGATGTGCCTTATTGCCAAGCGGCCATTCTCGACAATGAAGGGTCGGAAGCCTTGGCGATCGATGCTCGAGTCGACTTCTTTTCCTTTATTGGATCGTCCCGCATAGGGTGGTATTTGCGTTCGAAATTGGCTCCGGGCACCCGTTGCGCCTTGGAGCACGGCGGGGCAGCCCCAGTCATCGTGTCGGAGGACGTGGACATTCCGTCCATTGTAACGCCATTGGCGAAGGGCGGATTCTATCATGCCGGTCAGGTCTGCGTCTCCGTCCAGCGCGTGTTCGTGGCGGAGTCGATCAAGGATCGATTTGCGGAGGCCCTCGCAAGCGTCGCCAAGTCGTTGAGGGTAGGCGACCCCAGTTCGTCGGAAACGGAAGTAGGCCCCTTGATTTTGCCGCGGGAAAACGATCGCGTGAGCAGTTGGGTCGAGGAATCGTTGAAGGAAGGCGCTCGGCTCGTTTGCGGTGGCTCGAAGCGCTCGGACACGTGCTACGAACCCACTGTTTTGGTAGACCCGTCTTCTTCATCGAATGTATCGACGAGCGAAATCTTTGGTCCGGTCGTGTGCGTATACGGTTATGAGGACGTGGACGAAGCGATCGTGCAGGCCAATTCCTTGCGGGTATCCTTTCAAGCGTCGGTATTCGCCAAGGACATCGACAAGGCGCTCTATGCGACTCGTAGGCTGTCCGCCGCGGCGGTCATGATTAACGATCACACCGCCTTTCGCGTCGATTGGATGCCGTTCGCCGGCCACCGGGAATCGGGTCTGGGAGTTGGCGGAATACCCTTTACGATGGAAGATATGGTAAAGGAAAAGTTAATAACCCTGAGATCGGATGCGCTCTAGGGCCTCTAGGTCGAATATTAACTAAGTTTACGGATATTCGACTGAGATTACATGAAGTGCTTGATTATAGGAGACGCCCGCTTGCTTGGGTCTATGGTGGCCGAAGAGCTTTTGGCCTACAATTGCGAGGTCGCGCTTCTTGACGAAAACCCGTTGCCGGAACGACTAACGGCAGAGGTTCAGCACATTTTTGGGCATGCGGATCGGCTGGCCTCTAAAAAAAGCGACATAGCGGCTTTCAAGCCGGATGCTACTATTCACATTGAAGCGAGGAACGAGCTCCACGCCCATTCGTTGCTCGAGACGATGGAGGGAATCGAATCGCATCTTGTCGTAGCGAGCAGCGTGAACGTATACCAGGCGAATGCTCGGGTGTACCGGACGGAGAAAGTAGAACTGCAGGACGCTCCCATCGGGGAGGACTCGCCTCTTCGCAGCGAGCCTTTGATCGCCAAGGATCCGCAAAACGATCGCTTGCGCGCCGAGACCGCAATCGCCAAAGGAAATCGACCGCACACGATATTGCGATTTCCCCCCACCTATGGACCGGGCGACCCCTTGCGCCGATTCTATCCTCTCATTTCTCGAATGGTTGACAAGCGTCCGTTTATTGTCGTACCAGAATCGCAGGCGAACTGGCGATGGACCCATGGCTATACCGCGGACATCGCCTATGGAATTGCGTTGGCAGCAATGAGCGGAGCGCGCCAAAACAGAATTTTCAATATGGGGGAATTGAAAACGCCCACCATACTAGAGCGGATCAGCCATTTGGCGACCGTTTTCGAATGGGAAGGCAAGCTAGCGGTGCTTGCCGACGAAGCGTTGCCTAGTTACATGGTTGCCAATGGAGACTTCGAGCAAGACCTGGAATTCGATACGTCTAAAATTCGGTCCGAGTTGAGCTTCAAGGAAAAGGGCGATTATTACGACAGTCTCTACGACACGGTCGAATGGTACCGATCGAATCCCCGAGGGGACTACAAGCAGGCCTTCAACTACAGCGAAGAAGACAAGCTAGAGCAGCTTGTGGGCGCTGCCGATCGACAAAATTGATCGATCGGCTTTTCCGGGTCGAACTGGTCGCTTTGAGACCTAGAAGAAAAACAGTATCCCGAGCATCACTACCGATAGGAATGCGGTGATCCCGATTGGGAACACGCCGCTTTCCGAGTGAGCTCGAAGGTTCTTCTTCAGTTCGTCTTGCTGGGCATTGCTGACTCCGGAAATTTCCCAGATAGGCGTAAGCAGAATGATCATCGCTCGCGCGGGCCCTTCTTTCGCCATCTTGCAAATGCGATCGGTCGCTCCTGCGATCAGATTCTTGTGAGCGAGGGCATTGATGCCATTCAATCCCTTGTCCATTGCGGTATAGAACAGCTTTCCGCCCTTTCGATAGAACCAGTCGGTATCCAGAGCGATCGTGGGCGTACGTTTGAGCATCGGAAGGAAAAGGAAGAAGACCAGGGCCGAGAACATCAGGAGCTGCATTTGGGTGACCAAATGAGGAATCGTGTAGGCTTGATAGTCGACTTCGTAAGGAAGAATCGAGTACAGCGGTTCGGGATGGATGCCCAAGTAAATACAGAGGAAGGCGAGAATGCCCATTGCGGCAAGCATCGTGCCAGGCGCTTCCTTGGGTCGCAGCCCGCGATCCTGATTGAAGAACACGAAGTACGGGAACTTGATGCCCGCGTGCAAGAATACGCCTGCCGAGGCGAGCTCGAGAACGAGCCAGGGCCAGACCAGGTGTTCGTGCTCCGTAGCGGCGATAATGATCGTTTTGCTTGTAAATCCACTGGTGAACGGGACGGCGGAAATTGCCAGGGCCCCGATCGTTCCGAATATCAAGGTAAGCGGCATGGTCTTGTAGAGACCGCCTAGCTCGGTGCATCGACTCTTGCCGGTGCGGTAGAGAACGGCTCCGGCGGACATCCAAAGCAAGGACTTGTAGATGATATGGCAGAATGCGTGGGCGGTGGCGCCGCTGATGGCCATTTCCGTTCCGATGCCCGCGGCGCAGACCATGAAGCCGACTTGGTTGATGATCGAGTAGGCCAGGATACGGCGCATGTCGTTTTCAAGGAGGGCATAGATGATGCCGAAAACGGTCATGATGCAGCCGATCCAGATAAGGGGTTCCCAACCGTGGAAGGAACGGAGTAGCACGTATACGGCGGTCTTGGTCGTGTAGGCGCTGAGAATGACGCCGCCAGTGACGCTCGCTTCGGGGTAAGCGTCGGATAGCCAAGCGGAAACGCCGGGGGCGGCGGCGTTGACTAGAAAGCCGCCGAGGATGAGCCAGGTGCCTAGATTGCGCCCTTCCCAGTCAAAGGAGTCGAAGGCGATGCTGCCGCCATTGGAAACGGTCATGACGATTCCGGCGAGGAGAAGCAGTCCTCCGAAAATATGGACCAATACGTAGCGGAATGCGGCGCCTTTAGCCTTGAGGGTATCGCGAGCGAGGATGACGAAGGTCGAGCTAACGGCCATCAGCTCCCAATTGATGTAGAGCGTGATCAGGTCCCCGGAGAAGATTACTCCCAACGCGGATCCAATATAGATCAGAGCGGCGGTGTGCTGGACGGCCTTCTTTACGTAGAAGGCGAAGAGGAGGGCCGCTGCGGCATTCAGCGTGAAAATATAGCCGAAGGCCTTGCTCAACTTATCGACGCGCAGCAATTCCAAGTCGCCGAATCCAGGGAGGAAGGCGATGTGCCCGCTCTCGCCTGCAGGCAACTGGTAGATGTAGTAGAACGTCGCCAGCGGCAAGGCCACTAGGAATACATTGCGAGCGACGCCGCGGAGCAGAATCGTGATGATGGCTCCGGCGAACAGTATGAAAGACGGAGGAATATTAGCGAACGTTTCCATCGATGTCTTCGGAGATTATTTTGTCCTCGTGATTGTCGTCGTAGTAGTCCTCGCCGCGTTTGAGAAAAAACCCCATGCCTTTAGCGAGCAGAATCATCGCGGCGCAGCCGATGAACCCCATGGCCATGTAGTAGCCGAAGCCCCAGTCGAGCTCTTCGACATGCGGGTGACGGTGCACGAAAGGCTCCGCTATGACGGAGAGGCCGCATACTGCCCAAAGCAGTATCCAAAGCAGTTTTCGAGAACCAGGACGGTCGAACCAATCGAATTCTTTTTTCGGGTCTGACATGGGCTTTTTAGCCGTTGCCGCCGACCATAAGCGCGGCGAGTTGTAGGAGAATTTGCGGTTTGAGGAAGAGTACGAAGGCGAGAACCGCGGTTATGCTCAATGGCAGTATGCACGGCAGAGAGGCCTCTTCGGTATTCTTCCAGGAAAAGGGTTGGGCGGCCAGTTCGGGGTCTTTGGGGAAGAAGGCCCGATAGCCGATTGGCAGCAAGTAGGCCGCGTTGAGAATCGTGCTGACGAGGAAGACCACGAGCAGCGCCGTCTGACCGGCATCCATCGCGCCGGTGACCAAGTAGAACTTGCTGATCAATCCGCCAGCGGGGGGAAGCCCGATGACGCTGAGAGCGCCCATGGAAAAGGCGGCGAAGGTGATTGGCATCTTGCGTCCCAAACCGTCCATCTGGCTGATGTACTTCTTTCCAGTCGCTACGAAGATGGCGCCGGCGCACATGAAAAGAGTGATTTTTCCGACCGCATGCATGGCGATATGGGTCATCGAACCCATCACGGCTCGGTCGCTCAGCAAAGCGGCTCCCAGAATGATGTACGACAGTTGGCCCACGGTGGAGAATGCGAGACGACGTTTCAGGTTGTCCTGGGAAAGGGCGATCAGCGAGGAGACGACAATTGTGAATGCGGCAATCCAAGCGACGACGATACCCAGGTCCAAGCTGCTGAGAAAATCCGTTCCGAATACGCCGGTGAAGACGCGCAGGATACAGAAAACGCCGACCTTGACGACGGCTACGGCGTGCAGCAGGGCGCTGACCGGAGTAGGAGCGACCATGGCGCCGGGCAGCCAGGAGTGGAAGGGCATGAGACCCGACTTGGCGAAACCGAAGGTAAAGAGGAGAAGGAGAATCAGCGCCTCGGTTGAACCGATATGCCCGCTAAGGAATCCGTCGGGCGAGAACTCCATGTTGCTGCCCGTCTTGATAAAGACGAATATCAACGCGGGCAGGACGAAGCCGATGGAGGTGCTGAGCAGGTAGGTTAGGTAAGTGCGTCCCCCGGTGCGCGCTTCCTTGTCTTGGTGGTGGGTGACCAGTGGGTAGGTCGCCAAGGACAGCATCTCGTAGAAGAGATAGAGGGTGAAAAGATTGGCGGCGAAGGCCACGCCGATCGTGGCGGAAAGCGAAACGGCAAAGAAGGAGAAGAAGCGCGTTTGCGAATGCTCCTTGAGCCCTCTCATGTAGCCGATGGAGTAGAGCGAAGTCACGATCCAGAGAGAGGAGGCGACCAGTCCGAAGAGCATGCCCAGGCCGTCGACGCGAAAGCCAATCGTCAGGTTTGGAACGATTTCCCAAAGGGTAAAGGAAATGGTGTTGCCTGCCAAGATCGTGGGTAGCATGGACAGCACCAAGCCAAACTTGATGAAGGCGGCGACAAAGGTCGCTCCTTCGCGCGCGTTGGGCGAGCGTCGCAGCAGTACGATGGGCAAGACCGCGAGCAACGAAACGATGCAGGCGAGGACCGGGGTGAAGCTAGTTATGTTCGTCGGAGGCATGTTAGCGAGCGCCGGAAGCGATGTTGAAAGGAGCGACGAAGTCGGAAATGATGGCGACGATTTCCTGGTTGTAGAGACCGAGCAAAATGAGCAGGGCTGCGGTTGCGAGCAGCGGTAGCAATTGCGAGAACGGAGCCTCGGAGAGGCCGCCGCCAGAGCCGTCCGAATGGTGATGATCGTGGCCTTCGGCTGGCTTCTTTCCGAAATAGGCGATCTCGATCATGCGGAAAAAGAGAACGGCGTTAATCAAGCTGGAAATGAGCAGAGCGACGACATACTCGTAGTTGCCCGAGTGGATACCGCCTTGGATCAAGTACCATTTGCTGAAAAAGCCTGCCGTTGGCGGAATGCCGATCAGGGAGAAGGCGCCGACCAGAAAGCCGATCATAGTCAACGGCATCTTCTTGAAGAGTCCGTCGATCGCATCGTAGTTTCGGGAGCCTGTCTTGGCAAAAAGAATACCTGCGAAGATAAATACGCAGAGCGTCATGAAGGCATCGGCGATAATGTGGTAGATCGCCCCGACCATTCCCGTGGCATCCGCCAGCCAAACGCCCCCGACCATATAGCCGACTTCGGCGATAATGAGGAAGGCGAGCATCTTGCGCAGATCCGTTTGCCCCAGCGCCGATATCGAACCGGCCAATATAGCGATCACCGACATCCACACCACAATGTTGCTCCAATCGAGCTGTTCGAAGGTGTACTCCGCTCCGAATACGGTAAGGGTGAGGCGGATCATGACGTAGATCATGACCTTCGTTACCAGAGGTCCTAGCAGAGCGCTGGTGGTGGTCGGCGCGTATGCGTAGGAATTTGGCAGCCAGGCGTGAAGCGGGAAGAAGGCCATCTTGATCCATACGCCGACGGTGATCATGATGAAGGCGACCATGATGGCGACCGAATCGAAAAGCTCGCGGCCCACGATTTGCTCGTGGATGTCGAACATATTCAGCGATCCGGTCTTTATATAGAGGTAGCCGACGCCGAGCAGGTAGAACGACGCTCCGATGGTGCCCATGATAACGTACTTGTACGCGGCGAGGGTCGCTCTTTTCGGGCCCATGGCGATGAGCGCGTAGCTAGTGAGGGCGGATACTTCCAGCAAGACGTAGAGATTGAAGGCATCTCCAGTGAGGACCATGCCTAGGAGGCCGGTCACCAGAAGCAGGAACAGCGTGTAGTACTGAGAGACCTTGTCTGGATTCTCCGCGGGGACGCGTTCCTTGGAGTAGATCGCAGCTAGCAATCCCACGCCCGAAACGGCGACCGCAACGAGGGCGTTCAGTCCGTCGACGCGGAGTTCGATGCCCATGGGCGGTTCCCAGCCAGCCATGTAGTAGCGTATCGTTCCTTCCTCCAGGACTCGAAAGAGGGTGACGACTGTGGAGATGACGGAGCCGACGAGACCGAGAATGGTCAGAGGGAAGCAGGCTTTTTCATAGCGACTTCCGACCAGCGCCACGAAAATGGAGACGAGGAACGGAATGAGGAGGATGAGGGCAGGAGATTGCTCGATCATTTTCCGGACTTAATCAGGTCGAGGATTTCGTTTTCTTCGATGGTGCCGAATTCTCGATGCAGTTTCTGGGTAACGGCCAGTCCGACGCCGAGGGTAGCGACACCGACTACGATCGCGGTAAGCATCAATACGTGGGGAAGGGGATTGGCGAAACCGTCCGCTTCGATGTGAATATCCGTTGCGTGGGCATCGTGAGCGTCTCCCCCATGCGCGTCATCGCTATGCTCCCCGTGGTCGCCGTGCGCCGCGTGAACCTGTTCGTAGTAGAGGATGGGAATGGTGGCTTCTTCCTTAACGCCGATGGATACGTAGAAGAGAATGATGGCCGTCTGGAAAATGGACATGCCGATCAGCTTCTTGACCAGATTGTTCTTAGAGATCATGGCGTAGAGCCCGATCATCATGATGACGATATAGACCCAGTAATTGATCTTCGTCGAGATGGCTTCGAATACTTCCATGGGGTTAGATGCCCTCCTTCATATCGCCGTTCGAGGCTAGGTTCGAGTAGATCGAAAACATAATGGCGGTGACGGTAAACGCTACGCCGATTTCAACGCCTAGCATGCTATGGTAGCGGGCTTCGGTTGGGGTAACTGCCATGACTTTGTGCAAGATCGAGTAATCGAGGAAATTTTGGCCGAGCAATTGAGCGAGAAAGCCGAATGAGGCGTAGATCAAGACGCCGACTCCCGCGAGCATGAGAACGCGTTTTTCGGGCAACCACTTCTGAGCGGTCTGCAAGTCTCGGGAAAGGGCGAGCAGAATGAAGCTCGCTCCGAAAATGACGCCTCCCTGGAACCCGCCTCCGGGACTGTAGTGGCCGTGGGCGATGACGTAGAGCGCGAACAGCTGGATGATCGGAATCATCAGTCGACAGGTCGTATTGATGATGAGATCATCCCTCTTCTTGCCGAGAGCGGGAGACGGTTTCGCTCCGTCAGTTTCGCCGTAGCGTCGGAGAATCGAGATAATGGCGATTCCTGCGGTAAAGATAACGACGGTCTCGAACATGGTGTCGTATCCCCGGTAGTCCGCCAGTACGGCGGTGACCATGTTCGGAACGCCCGTTTCCGGGAAGGTTTGCGTTACGTAGTGCTGAGACAGCCGGTAGCTATTGGCAGGCGACTGGGGGTCTCCCCAATCGGGAAAGTCTCCAACCGCTGACATGAGGAGCCAGCCGGTTACGATGACGGCGATAAGTCCTAGTAGTTTCAATCCGATGACCTCCTTGAAGTGCGCATGACGGTGGCGATGAGGAAGACGGCGCTGACGCCCGCGCCTACTGCCGCTTCGGTGAAGGCGACGTCGACGGCCGCCATTCCGGCCCAAAGCAAACACATGAGAAAGCTATAGACGCCGTAGATGACTGCGGCGCTGAGCAGATCCTTTACCTGCAGGGCGATGATGGCGGTCACCACCAGGAAAATAAGAGTGATGGAGTCGAATATCCAAATCATGCGTCAGACTCTCCTTTGTCGTCGTTTTTGCGCGTCCACATCTTCTGGCCTTCGTCCATGCCTGCCTTGATCAATGCGTGGGTACTGGTCGGGCTCGCCCACATGACAAAAATGGTGATGAACAGAATCTTGCCGGCGACTAGCAGGGTGCCGATATTGAAGTCGCCCAGTTGATACAAGGCTAGGCCAATTAGAATGAGAAACACCGACATCGTGTCGCCTTTTCCTGCGGCGTGCATGCGGGTGTAGAAGTCGGGAAAGCGAATGACACCCACCGCGCCGCCGATGAAGAAAATAAGGCCGCTGACGATGAGAATTACGCAGATCGAATTGAGAATCATGATTGGGCCTCCTCCGCTTCGATGGGTTCGGAGCTCTTTCTCGCATTGTACCGATCGAAGTAGCGAGAGGCGGCGAGAGAGCCGATAAAGTTGAGCAGGGCGTAGGTCAGGGCGAAATCGACGAACATATCCACCCGCTGGAAGATCGTTCCGATTATGACGAGCAGGACTGTCGTTTTCGTTCCGATTACGTTAACGGCGACGATGCGGTCGATCGCGGTCGGGCCGGCCACGATGCGCCAGAGGATGGGCAGCATAAGGGCGAAAATGGCGACGCCTGAAAGTACAAAGAAATTATCCATCGTCTATACGTTCTCCGGTTCGAAGATTTGGGCGATGCGCCGTTCCATCGAATCGTCGAGCACGCCCTCGGTCGTTTCCTGGCTGATGGAGTGAATGAGAAGCTCGTCGCCTTCGATCTCGATTGTGATGGTGCCGGGAGTCAGGGTAATCGAATTGGCCAGCATCCATTTTCCAAAGTCGGTCTTCAAGGTGGTCTTAACTCGGACGATCGAAGGCTGCACGTCGGGGAGCTTGCCCGCGGAAAGGGCCAACCTCAGGATGTGAATATTCGAGAGCAGAATTTGGTAGAGCATCCATAGGAGGTAGCCCGGCAAGAGGATCGCCTGGCGAACGCGAGCGCCTAGCGCCTGGGAGCGATCTTCGAATAGGAAGCTTGAAGAGATCGCAGCGACGAATCCGGCCGACAAGACACCCATTGTTAGATGGGCGGCGTCGAGCTTGCCTGAAAATACGATCCAAATTCCGCAGAGGATGAGGAAAATGATGATCCGATACATATACGCGTTGTGGTGGAGGAATTGTCGCTTGATCGAGCGCGCTGCGCCCGGAGGAAGTCGTAAGCGAGTCAGTACGAAAGTGGGTTAACTTTGTTTTCACAAGTCTTTTTGAAATTTTCGTTTGGACGCGAGAATCCAGCAATTTCGGGTTTTGGATTTCAATCGTTTCCGAGAGCATCCTTAACTCCCTGGAAAAGGGCCAAACCACTTGGAAAGAGAACAAAAATAGGAAATTCTAATTATGTTAAATAAATGTAAATGCAAGTAATCGGGAAATACAGGACAACTCCTAGTGTAAATTTAATGAAAAATTGGCGGATTCTGTACCATTTTACGTGAAATCACGTACGCCAGCGGCTCGACAACCACGCGTATTACCCTGAGATTCGGAACGTTTTGCAACGAATTGATTGCATAGAGATTAGGAACGATAAAAGCACCATTGGAGTAGAATGGCGGGCGGTTGGAAGCCCGTACTTAAAAACGGACTACGATTTAGTTTCGAAGCCTGGAGCGGGATCGCCGCATGGCCGTTCCGCAACCCTTGGATCGATTCGAACCGATTTCCCGCATGGATAAGCGAATATCTCTTACGCCGCTAGAGAAGGAAGTCATGGATTTGATATTGGAGGCCAAAACCAATGTCGATATCAGTGGAATCTTGAGTATCAGCGCTCGAACGGTAGAAAAGCATTGCGAACGTATTTTCCAAAAGCTGGGGGTCAAAAATCGATATGCCGCGATTGTCTATTCCTTGCGCGGGCAGAAGAAGGAAAAATAGCCGCTCCGCCGCGTGCCGGAGACGGGCGCGTTCAATTGAGAGGCGACCCGTGTTTTGCCGCCTCGAAATTGTTTCATTCCCCCCTTAATTAGAACGGAAGATTAGCCGTTTAAAGAGGTTAGCCCTGAACGCGAATTGCTCGCGTGGGGGTCTTTCCCAAGAAATGATTTACGGAGTGATAGCGATAGTAGCGGCCAGTTTAGGCATCTTGTATAGCCTTATGGGCAGCTTCAGGCGAAATCGAATAGTGGAAGTCTCGGTGACGAAAATCGTCGATGGCAAGACGGTTGAGGCGCGAGAAGAGAGCGGAACGCGCCGCGTCGTTCTGGCGGGAATCGGATTTCCGCCTCGCGACGAGCGGGCGGAACGCGATGCCTTGGAATTGCTTGATGATATTGCGAGCGGGCGTCGCTTTCAGATGGGAGTCATCAAAGAAGTGGAAGGCGTGTTGTACGTCGAGCTGAAGACCGCCATTGGAGAGTCGCTTAACGGACTCCTGCTCGAAAGAGGCTTTGCCCGATACGAATCGAGAGTGATTGGAATTGTGCGTCCCTTATTCGAAGCGGAAATCAAAGCCAAGGAGGAGAAGCGAGGTATTTGGAACCAGAATCGCGCGCTTTTCCGCCAAGCTTCCGATAGCTATGTGGAAGGCGCGTTCGATGGGGATGCCCGAACCATTGACCAAATAGGCGATCTGCCCTAGGTTGCTGGCTCGGCCAAGACGGGCTAATCGCGACGGGCTCCGCGTGTACGAAGGTTGACAGCGATCGATGGCTGGTTCGATCATCGGCCCGAGATCACCTATGGAATCCGCGCCCCGAAAATCGTGTTGCACGCCACAAAAGCCCCAAGCCTCTCCTGGTGGCGAATCGTCTAAGGAGGGCGCCGCGGCAATCGCGACGCGGGCTTCCGACTATGGGAACCGCGATGGTATGGTTCGAATAGATGCCGGATCCTTTCTGATGGGGACGGATAGCGACGAAGCCTGGGATGCGGACGGGGAGCGGCCCCCTCGGGAAGTCAGCCTCGACGCCTATTGGATATCCCGCTGCTGCGTGACCAATCGCGAGTTTGGGGCATTTATCGATGATACGAACTACGTCACTGAAGCGGAGCGATTTGGCTGGTCTTACGTTTTCCATATTCTGCTGCCGAAATCGACTTTGAAGCGGTTGAAGCCTCAAAATGTCCAGGGTCTGGAATGGTGGTAT
>CBFHHM010000002.1:0-5937 GCA_965655705.1 Candidatus Pelagisphaera sp. | reverse complement strand
GGCGTTCAAGGGGCTTATTGGCGAAAGCCGGAAGGACCGGGATCGAACGTTAAGAAGCGAATGGAGCATCCGGTCGTCCACGCGAGCTGGAACGACGCCCTGGCGTATTGCGAGTGGAAAGGGCAGCGCTTGCCTACCGAGGCGGAGTGGGAAAAGGCGGCTCGAGGGGGACTTCACGGCAAGCTTTACGCTTGGGGCGATGAGCTGACTCCGGATGGCAAGCACCGGTGCAATATTTGGCAGGGCAGGTTTCCGGTCGAGAATTCAGCGGAAGATGGCCATATCGGTCCGGCTCCAGCGAAATCGTATCGAGCGAATGGATTCGGCATGTACAATGTCGCCGGCAACGTTTGGGAGTGGTGCGCCGATTGGTTCGCCGCAGAGCAAATGGAGTGTCGCAACGGGTCCAACCCGCGAGGGCCCGAAAGCGGGAAGGGCAGGATGATGAAAGGCGGGTCCTACCTATGCCACGACAGCTACTGCAATCGCTACCGCGTCGCTGCTAGAACGTCCAATACTCCCGATACATCGACCGGAAATATGGGATTTCGAACGGCAAGCGACGCCTGAGCGGGAGACCGTTCGAGAGCGATCGTCTAGTTGGGTTGGCGACCGCCAATTCGAAGCGGGCCGCGTCCGTTCTTGCTCTTTCTCGGCGGCTTGTTCCAGGTTTTGGGAGCGAACTTGTCGTCCTTCGGCCCTTCGGGAGCGGGAGGCGCGTTATTTTGTCGCGAAATGGGATTTGCTTCCGTTTGGACTGGGGGAGGAGCGGTTGACTCGGGAGCGTTTGACTCTTTAGCTGCCGGTTCGGAAGCGCCGCGCGGCAAGGCGCGAACGTCGTCCAGATCGCTCTTCATCTGCTTGAGCTGATCTTCAAACTGCTTGAGATCGCTCTCGCGCGATTGGAGATCCTGTATGTCTTCTTGGAAATTTTGCTTGGCCTGTTCGAATTGGCGAACCTCATCCTTGAAGGTAGCTTCTTCGACCTTGAGCTTGAGCTGCTCTTCCTTCACCTGGTTCTGCAGTTCGCGCAAGGAGACCTCGGCATCGCGCTTGTTGACGTCTAGCTCGCGCTGACGCTTCTCGATGTCCTCTTCGAAAGAACGTTTCGCTTGCTCGAATTTGTCCGTGTCCTCTTGGAGCTTGAATTGGCCGATTTCCAGTTGGCGCTTCGCCTCTTCCAGATCTTCGATCGTTTGGATGGCGACTTGTCCGACTTCGAGCTGCTCTTTGAGCTTTTCGATTTCCTTGTCTCTCTGTTCGAGAATGAAGTCCTTTTCCGCTATCTCCTCCTTGGATTCCTGGAGGACTTCATTGGCGTCCCGAAGGGCGTCTTTGATGGATTCCGAATCGTTTGAGGAGACCTTCGCTCGTTCGAGCTCGCGGTTCAAATCCGTGATTTGCGCTTCGAGGTCCAAGCGAGTGGCGTTCCACTCCAGTTGAGCGGCGTCTAGGGTCTTTTGAATTTCCGTGGCGCCTTTGTCTACTGAAACGTGACCGTTTTCCTCCATTTCGAACTGACGCTCTTCAAGGTCCGCCATGAGGATTTCCGCTTCCGCTTTCTGCTTGGCGATCTTGGCCTCGCGATCCATCAAGCGGGCTTCGAGCTCGCGCATTTGCGTCTGGCGCTCGACGTAGTCAGCGGAGTCCGCATTGGCGACGCCACCGCTATTTCGAATTTCTTCTACCAGGGCGTCCGTTTTGTCCTTTTCCTTGGTCAGGACCCTGTGGGAGTGCTCGAGATTCTTGATGCGACTCTGAGCTTTCTCCAGTTCTGCGGTCAAACGCTGGGCTTCGACTTCGAGCGTGTCCGCTCCGGTTTCCGTGTCCTTGCGAAAGAGCGATGAAAGGGCTTGCTCGACCGCGACCATGTCTTCCCAGGTGACGTCGTCATCGGCGCCTTTGTCTCCCTTGAAGAATTCGTTGGTCGATTCGAAGACGCGCTTCATATTCTTAGGCTCGTCGATGATTTCGGTAACGCCTGCTCGGATACAGTCGATGACGTCGTCGAGCTTAGGCTTGTCGGAGATCAGGAATACAGGGAGGTTCGGCTGGGTTTCCTTTAGTTCCGCAACGAATGTCAGTTCCTTGCGGTTTTCCGGCAAGTCCTTGTCCGCGATGGCCAGATCGTAGCGGTCTTGTCGGGCCGCTGCGAGAGCGGAATCGGCCGAGGAGTGGGAGCTGATGCGATAGCCGGTGCCGGAAAGAAGGAAAGACAACGCGATTGCGTCCTCCTTATCGCTTCTGACGATGAGAATCTTCTTGTTCAAAACGTGCCTCTTCAGTTGGGATTGTCGTTTGGCGAAATTCGCCTGACTTTTACACGTCAATTTAGGGCATTCCCTGAACGATTCCAGTCGGGATTTACAAGAATTATACAGGGCAAATCGCAGGGCGATAACCCCTCTGGATTTAGGGCTGAATCGAGCTGAAATCGGAGTCCTCCGAGGGCTTCCTTCAATTCGCTGCGAGCTGCTCGAAATACTCCTTGAGCACTTCGATTCGGGCTTCGGCTCGCTTTTCTTGATCGATCTCTTCTGCGGATCGTTGCCGTTCCGTTCGGTGGAATACCCGTCTCATTTTCGATAGCGCGAGATTCTGCAGTTGGCGGACGCGCTCGCGCGTGATTCCGAATACCTGGCCGACTTCTTCCAAGGTGCGTGGACTGTGGCGGCCTATCCCGAAACGCATCTTTATAATCAGACTTTCGCGGGACTCGAGATTCTCGATCATTTGGGTCAGGTCGTCCTGCAGCGTTTTCTCGTTCAAGCGCTCGTAGGGAGAAGCGGCATTGTCATCCCCCACGAAATCGCCCAGTTCGGCTCCATCGCTTTCGAATCCAACGGGAGCGTCAAGGGAAGTGGGTCTTGTGCTTACCGACTTCAGGTGGGCTATTTTATTCACGGGCATTTCCATGACCGCGCTCAATTCGTCGTCTGTCGGTTCTCGGTCGAGTTCTTCTGCGAGCTGCCTGGCCGTCTTGCGAATGCGGGATATCTTCTCCACCAGGTGGATGGGCAATCGGATGGTTTTGCTCTGATTGGCGATCGCTCGTTTCATGGACTGCTTGATCCACCAAGAGGAATAGGCGCTCATTTTGCCTCCCTTTTCGGGATCGAAGCGCTCGACGGCTTTCATGAGGCCGATGTTGCCCTCGCTAATAAGGTCGAGGATGGGCAGTCCGAAGTCCTTGTAGTCGTAGGCTATTTTTACCACGAGCCTTAAGTTGGATAGAATCATGCGGTCTCGGGCGGCGGCGTCGCCTCGCTTGATGCGTTTGGCGAGAGCCGCTTCTTCGTCGCGCGTAAGCAGGGGAACCTTGCCGATTTCATTTAGGTATCGCTGGAGGCTCGTTCTGGTAAACGTTTCCTCTGGAGCGGTTCGCGGAGCCGATTGGGCGAATCGCGAAGGCCCTTGGAGCTCCGAATCGTTCCATGGCTGCGAATGGTCTGAAAAGCGACGCCTCCACAAGCGATTGCCTGAATTGGAAGTGGATGCGGGGTCTGCGCTGATTCTCATTCGATTCTCCTCCTACCTTTTCCAATGGGTCTGACCGGCATAGCGCGGATCGGGTTTCATCCGATCCAAACGGGGGCGAACTGGCATAGTCGGCGCTTGCTGCCCAGAGGCTAGCGCTGGCGGTATGGGCTCCGAAGCTCAAAGCGCCCTAGGGCAATGCGCTCAACGCCTTTGACGCCCGATTTATAAATGGGGCGCTAATTCCGGAAAGAGGGGGAAGCCCTCCCTCAGAACGAGTCCGCAACGGCGACCGCCTTGAATAGGGCCGAGGCTTTGAAGATCGTCTCTTGGTATTCGGCTTCCGGTACGGAGTCGGCGACGATGCCCGCTCCCGCTTGAATGATCACCTTGCCGTCGGCAATCATCGCTGTTCGCAGGGTAATGCAAGAGTCGAGATTGCCGTTGTAGCTGAAATAGCCCAAGGCTCCCGAGTAGAATTCGCGTTGATCCGGCTCGCTCTCGGCAATGATTTGCATCGCTCTGACCTTGGGTGCCCCACTGACGGTACCAGCTGGAAAGGTAGCCCGCATAAGGTCGAAGGCGTTCTTATCCTTGGCGATCGTGCCCTCGACTTGCGACACGATGTGCATGACGTGCGAGTAGCGTTCGACGATCATATAGTCGGGCACGGTAACCGAACCGTATTCGCAAACGCGACCGATGTCATTGCGGGCCAGATCGATCAGCATCAGGTGTTCCGCCTTTTCCTTTTCATCGGCGAGCAAGTCTTTTTCGAGGGCGAGATCTTCCGCTTCGGTCTTTCCGCGATGGCGGGTGCCTGCGATGGGGCGAATTTCCACCTGGTCTTCCGTCAGTTTGACGTGAACCTCGGGCGAGGCGCCGATGATGGCGAATCCATCCGCCTCGAGCAGGAACATGTAGGGCGAGGGATTGACGGTGCGAAGCGCTCGGTAGAGATCGAGCGGGCTCTTTTCCAATTCCCGTTCGAAGCGCTGGCTGAGTACTACCTGGAAAATGTCGCCCGCTCGGATGTATTCCTTGGAGCGTTCGACCATCGCTTCGAATTCCTCTTTGACGAAATTGCCATCTGGGATGTCTATTTTGGAAGGCGGTCGAAGCGTTGCGGGGCTTACCGGATTAGGCCTATCGAGGGTCGCCTTCAAGCTGCCCAATTCATTTAAGGCGGCGTCGTAAGCCGCTTCCGGCGAGTCATGAGCGTCGAGACGGGCGTTTACGAGCAGGCGAATGGTCTGCTTGGCTCGGTCGAAAATAACCATCGAATCGGCTAGCATGTAGTAGGTCAGCGGGGATCCGTGGCAGTTGCGCCGGGCCCGGGGAACGGTGTCTTCGACGCGACAAATGTATTCGTAGGACAGATACCCTACCGCTCCTCCAGTGAAAGGCGGAAGCTCAGGGAAATCGATGGGGTGGTAGAGGGCGATTTCCTCTTCGATGAGCGAAAGCGGGTCCTCTGGCGTGGGGATTTCCACAATGTCTTTCCCCGGTTCTTCGACGGTAGTAGTGTCCCAGTAGCTTTTAAAGATCTTGCGGGGGCGACAGGCGATAAATGTGTAGCGAGAGAGTCGCTCGCCGCCTTCGATCGACTCGAGAAGAAAGGCGGGGCTATTGGATTTAAGCTTTCCGTAGGCAGTGACCGGCGTCTCCAGATCGGCCATCATATCCGCGTATACCGGTATGAGGTTTCCCTTTTGGGAAAGGGCTTTGAACTGGGCGAGATCGATATTGGGCTGTAGCTCGGATGACATGTGGCGGGCTATGTATGAATCGCCGCTACGCTAAGTCGCGATCTAGTCTTGTCTATGAAAAACGTGTATCGGCTCCCTCGGTTGGATTTGTCTAGGCTCCGGAAGTGTCGATAAAGGCGTGCGGACAGGCGGGGGCGGGCTCGTTCTCGTAGTAGGCGAGATGGGCGTTCCAGTCGGCCAGCTTGGACGCGTCGCGCGCTTCGCCGCGGGCCATCATGCGCTGTCGGCGGATTTCGGGGTCGCAAGCGACGAAATGCACCTCGATGTCGGCATTCAGCTTCTTCGCGAGCTTCTCGGGCCAGGTCGGGTCGCCCAGTTCGGCAGTGAAGGGCCCTGCGATAACGACGTGGATGTTCTCGATATTATCTCGGGCTATTTGGAAAAGCGTATCGTAAATCGGGATACGGAATGCGTTTTTGAATATGGGGCTGTCGCGGTCATCGGGGTCGTGTCCAGCGAGAACGAGGCCCGCCTTGACGATTGGCTCGCTTCCGGAATCGATATCGATAAACGCCGCTTTTTTCTCATTGGCCAGGCCTCTGGCATAGGTTGTTTTGCCAGCGGCAGGCAATCCCGCTACGATAAAGAGCGTATTCACTCTGAAGACATATCCTCGTCGCTCGCGAGGCGTCGCCGCGAATGCCATTCCTGGAAAATCGAGTAGGCGAGGAATCCAATAGATACCAGAGTG
>CBFHHM010000001.1:399356-414860 GCA_965655705.1 Candidatus Pelagisphaera sp. | reverse complement strand
GCTTCGGGCGACCGAACTTTGGGCTGCAAGGTGATAGATCTCGTCGAATTGTTCGCTTCGAATAAGCGTTTCGACGTCTTCCTTGCTGGTGACATTTCCATAGCGCGTGGCGATGGCTTGGCGAATCTCCTCGGGCAGGAACTGCAGCGACCCGTTTCGAGGGGCTTTCTCGGGACGGAGCAAGCCGTGAACCTCATAGCCGTTGCCATGCAGCAGGCTCGCAAGAAAAAGCCCGTCCTGGCCTCCAATACCTGTTATCAGCGCTTTTTTGCTCACTGGAGAGCAGCTATAGCAGGGCCTGTTTGCGGATCTCAATGGTTAAACGAGACAATTTCGGTCGAGGCGCCATCGTTAAATCCGCTTCGCCAGAGCGAGGGCCGCCATTCGAATCTGATTTCGCTCTCCCGACAAGTCGTTCGACAAAAAAAACGCTCCCATAAGGGAGCGCTAAAAGTGGTGCGGGTAGACGGAATCGAACCGACGCAACCAGCTTGGAAGGCTGGGGTTCTACCACTAAACTATACCCGCAAGTGGATCGAGGGGATTAACATCTGGCGGAATCGCCAAGGGTCAAGTCCTTTTCGCCCCTATCTGCAAACCTACGGGAAGGGCAGGGAAGAGATGGGACAACCCTCATCCTACGTACTAATTCGTAGAGTGTTCTGCCAGCCATGCTGATAGACATAATTTTCAAATAGTGCATTATGGTGGGCGAGTTCGGAAGCTCGATGGAATCATCTCTTCGGAGATGGCTAGGGTAACAGCAGGCTATATTCCATTGAGCGACTTGGCTCACATACAAGAGTTGGATTCCTGGGCCGGCGATCTCAGATCGTCGGCTCTTCTTGTATCTGGATCCTTCCGTTGGCTGGCGAATCGGTAGGGAGCGACTTGCCGATTTCATGGTTTAAGGCCTTGCCAGCCATTTTTGCGAGATTAGCGTTTCGGCTTTTTCCGGAACCGGCGAACGCAATTGAAAACGGATGAATTGGATCAGCGATATTGAAACGGCCTTGAACGGGCGCGAGACGGAAGGCAAGCGCCTGCTCATGATCTTCAAGGGCAATGGCGATTGGTGCCCTTGGTGCAACAAGCTCGACGGGCTGCTCAAAGAGAGCCCTGCCTTGGACAATTACCTTGAGGGGGAAGACATCCTGGGAGCGAAGATCCTCATTCCGCGCAAGGCGGAAGACGTCGAGGGCGTCCGGGAGAGATTCGGCATAACCGGAATTCCCTTTATCTTATTCTACGCGGAAGACGGACGCTTGGAAGGAACGACCGAATACATCGACGACGGCAATGCCCAGAGCTACGTCGATTGGGTCGAGAGCGTCGATTCCAGCGGACTCTGAGATAGCTTCGAACAGGTCCAAGCGAGTCGTCGCCTATTGATTTAGGCTGAACGAGCGCTGCTCGGTATCGAATTGCATCACCACGTTCTCTTTTTCGATCGATACGATTCGAACTCCGGAAACGGTGTCGCCCACCCGAAGGATGCGGCCATTGACGCTGGCGGCTGGCTTGGGCAAATTGTAGAAGATTCCGGATACGCGAATTTTCGGGAATAGGTCTCGGGAGTCTATAGGCGCTTGGCCGGTCGACGTGGCGCCCTCCTCAGGAGCCGTTGAAGCGGCGGCAATCGCTTCGGCTTCCGTAAAGCCTTGCTCGTTCAGGCCGAGCGCTCGGGTTTGTTCGGGGGGCGATTTTTGGCTGTCGAACGCGGAGGTATCGCCCGCAGCGTCCGTTGCCGCGACGGAGTCGGTTTCGTAGGCGGCGGCCGTGATGTTCTTGTATGGATCTCTATTAGTGAAGAGGAACAGTCCAAATCCAATGCAGAGCGTTGCGCAGAAACCGCCGAAGATTGCGTAAGCGAACATCCTGGGGTCCCGCGCTGGATGCTGATTGGGAAGAAAGGGCGCTCGACCGGACGGGAGAGTTTGGGAACGGTCGTTGGACCGGCCCGGCGGGCTAGGGCCCGCGATGGTTGCCGCCGCGTTAGGTGACGGAGATGGGTCGGGCTCGCCGCTTTCAACGGCGGGCGTTCCCTTATCCGGGGCCTTGCCTTCCATGACTTGAGCCCAGCGCGCGAGTTGACGCGTTTTCGCTGCATCGCTCGTTTCGATGGGCGCGGATTTCGAGATGAGGTCGTTGGCGACTCGAACGGCTGTTAAGGTCGAAAACGAATCGGACGATCCAGCAGCGGTGTCGTGGTGCAGCGCTGCCGACTCGACCACATGAACGGGCAGTCCCCAGCGGGCGAGCAGATAGGCGCCCACTTCGGTGTGGTTGCACCCGAATGCGTCGCGTTCCGCTTCGAGGGGATCCTTTCCGTCCCTTCCAACGCCTTCGCTGACGCTGTGGAATTTTTCGGGGTCCGCTCGCTGCATGATCAGCTTTCCAAGATCGTGAAAAAGTCCCGAGGCGTAGGCTTCTTCGGAGCGTTTGCGGTTTTCCGTTTCGTACAGAGCGATCGCTTTCGCTCCATTGGCGACTTCGAGGCTGTGGCGCCATAGCTTATCCGCGAATGCTTGATTTGCTGGCGGGCCGTCCTCCTCGAAAACCTGGAGGGCGAGCACCAAGTTCTTAACAATTTCGATTCCCAGCATGGCGACTGCTTGGGAAATATCAGAGATTTCCTGTTCAAACCCGAAATACGACGAATTGACGATTTGCAGGATCTTCGCGCTGATCGATAGGTCTGTGGCGATTTCCTGAGCGACTTGATCCAAGGTGCAATCCTCGGATTCCAAGGCATTCATCACTTTGGAATATAGAGGCGGCAAGCACGGTAGCGTTCCAACGCTTTCGGCGATGCGTCGGATCCGCTCCGCTCCCAGCCAACTTTCGATAGAAAGGCTGCGTTGGATCTCCGAGACGACTCGGCTGGCGGGGCAAGGCTTCGGGAGGTAGTGGAAAACGCTTCCGATGCCCGCTTCCAGCAATCCGCGCTCGTCAGGGGCTGCCATAATGAAGCGTTGTACGAAGGGGTGACTGCGCTCGACTTCCTTGAGGAGCTCCGCCCCATTTATTTGGGGCATGCTATAGTCGCAGATGACGACAACCGGGGGATTGGAGCGAATCGAATCAAGGGCCTGCTGGGGATTGTTAGAGCGTTCGATCAGCCACTCGTCGTCCTTGGGGGTTAGGGCGGTCTTAAGGACATCGAGACAGGAAATTTCGTCGTCGATTATCAGGATGCGTGGCGGTGGATGATTCATAGAGTAATCCCTTAGTAGATGCCATCGGTCGAACCTAGGCTCTACTTGAGATGCAGAACGCGTTCAGGGAACCGCTGAAGGAATTCGCCTACCTTTCGATCGCTCCGCAATAGGTAGAATACGCCGTCTTCCCCTGAGTCATTCGCTTCAAAGCGCCATACGTATTGAAACTTTCCAAACGAGAGTCAGGTTGAGCGTCGAATGGATGCCCCTTATCAATACGATGGTCTCGAAGCGAGCAGCTACGATTGGGTGGACGAGCTGACCGATTTTAACGATTTCCCCTTTTATCGATTGCTGATCGAAAGCTGCCCGGGGCCGGTATTGGACCTGGGATGCGGAACGGGGCGTATCTTGGTTCCGCTGGCCGAGGACGGGGTTGAGGTGGTGGGCCTGGATTCGTCTGAGGCAATGCTGGCTCTTTGCCGAGAGAAGCTGGGCCGGGCTGGAGCGAACGCCCAGGTTGCGACGGGCGATATGAGGCGATTTCAGGCCGATCGGAAATTCGCGACGATTTTGATCCCTGGGTTCTCATTTCAAATGCTCGTCGATCGGGACGACCAGTTGGCCTGTCTTGAAACCTGCCGTGGACATCTGATCCCGGGAGGACAATTGGTGGCGCCAATGTACTTCCCTTGGGAGATGCTAGAATGCGCGGAAGACGCTCAATCGATGGAGCGAAGGAAGGAGGCGGCTCGAGATAACGGAGAGCGCTACGTCGCTTGGCAGGGTTGGGCGATCGATCGGGACGCTCAGGTACTGACCTTGGAAAATCGCTTTCAGCGGTTGGGCAAGACCGGGGCCGTCCTTGAAGAGAATAACCGCTCAATGTCGCTCCGCTGGGAAATGCCCTACGATATGCAATGTCTGCTTCAGGAAGCCGGATTTCTCGATGTCGAATCCTATGGAGACTTCGAGATGGCCCCTCCGGAGCCGCGAAGCGAATCGATCGTGTATGTGGCCAGGGCCTAATGGGTCGGTAGACTTCAACTACGGAAGGGATTCTTCCCATACCTTGAACGCGCTTTGATCTATATCGTGAATCCCCTGGTGCGTTTCGGAGAGAAGCTTTTGCTTGAGCGCTTCCGGGTCTTCGATGTCGCCTCGATCGGCCGTGACGCGTTTGATCCGGCTCAGTCGGGTAAAGTTAAAGGGCAAATAGGAAAACTCGTCGATCGTTTCCAATTCGAACCAAGGCCCTAGGTCGTTGCCCGGCAGGAGCGTTTCTTCGATCTTGTTGTCCTTCAGCTCCACAGAGAAGAACTGAATTACGAATATGTCGTCGAAGGTTTTCAGGCGCATATGCAGGGCGACGGCGGACGGTCTGAGAATTGCTCGCTTGTAGTCCATATTCCCGACTCCTCGGATTTGCAAATCCTGGGACAGGTTGGAGATGTAAAGGTAGTTGCCTTGGGGAAGGCGTTGATGGAAATCCATGACCCGGTCGATACGCTTCAGGATCATGTTATTGCTAGTGTAAAGATGGTTTGAATACAGAGGGATTACGTAAATGAAGCAGGCAGCGAGGAAAAGGCGGATGGGGATACGGGCTTGAGGAAGCTTCGATTGAATCAGGCTCAGACTCAGGCCCCCGCATAGGATGATGAGCATTAGAAACGGCATCCCTAGGCGGGTGACGACGGGGTCGTCTAGCTGCCCGTAGGTGAAGCCCAATATGAGCAGGAGTTGGGCGCATATGGCCGCTCCGAAAACTTGGGCCACATGGAGTTCCTGGAAATGAGCTTTCCAATCCTTGAAACGCGTCGCGCTCAAGGCCCCGAGGGCAATCGCGCTGGCGATGCCGATTACGGAAATGATGGGCGAATTCGCGGTGAACTTGCTATGGGTGAAAAGGAAATTGGTGGCGTGGCCCAGGTTGTTGAACATGTAGTCCAGACTGAACAGACCGTCCGAGTCGTAGACGTACTGCTTGAGGGCATCATTGGAGTTGACGTATTTGTGCTGCCAGGCGATAGGAATGAAAAACAGCGGTACGAAGACGCAGGTCCAACTGAGCTCGAACCGCTTCGTTCGCATCCACTCGATGGCGATGACGAGGCCCACCGGAACGACCAGTATGGGCGATTCATAGCGAGCGTGGGAGAAGAGAGCGGCGGCGATGACGAGACAGGACAGTCGTCCGCTATCCTCCGGCTTTTCCACGAATCTCAAAGCGAAGAGAAAGCAGGTCGCAATTCCAACTAGATTGGTGATTTCCGAGCCCCCCCCGCTTGCGTTCTGGCAAATAAGGGGACTGCAACAGGCGAGTCCTAGGGTGAACCAGCCGGCCCGCTGATCATATATTTTCGATGCCGCGATGAAGAGGAGAAGCAGCAGCGCAGCAGTAAGGACTCCGTTGAGAACAAAGGCATTGGCAATGCGAAAGCCGCTTAGGTCATGAACCGTCGCCACTAGAAAGTGGTATAGAATAGGGCGCTTATCGACCATTGACGAATCTTCTATTCCGGGAAGCGAGGAGGCCCTTATTTCGGCGACGCGATCGAGGTGCAGATTCTTGGCAACATTCGATATGGATTGCTCGTCGAAGGTGATCTTAAAGCCGCCTCCCTCCCGCGTGTACAGAAACAGAGTCGCGACCATGATGATCGCCAGTAGGGTCCAATTGCGACGGTCCGCGAACCACGCTCTCATTTCTCTGCCGTATACCCTCAATACCAGGAAGACGAACCAGGATACGCATAGCAGAAGGTTCCAGTATCCCAATCGACTGAATAGCTGGCCGGACTTCGGCGGTTCGAATGCGATGAATCCGATGCCGACCGATGCGACAGCGATGGTTGCGAATAGTAGCCATTTAAGCGGGTTCATGGAAGAAGGTCGTGGTTGAAATCGAAAAATATGCGGGGGCGCGTTAGATGGGATTATCGCGGGGAGCTAGCTTCGCGACTTGGGAGATCGCGCGCTCGTCGAATGTAATCTTGATGCCGCCGCCTTCGATCGAGTAGACGAAAACGGTCGCCATTAGGGCGCTGACAACCATAAGACCATTTTCTTTGCGGCTGAGCCAATCTCGCAGTTCGATTCGATAAATTTTTAGGGCGATTCCGCAAAATAGAAGAGAGCAAACCAGGATGTTCCAGTAGCCGAAGCGACTAAACATGCGCCCGGCGTCGTAGGGTTCGTACGCAAAGAACCCGAGGACAATCGCAAATGCCGCTGCGAGGATAAAGGCAATCCGTGTTGGCGCTTTCATGTGGGTATGAATAGCCGTGAGACAAATAGATAAAAAAAGAGCCTCGCCGGTGAAGGCAAGGCTCTTGGAAATCGATTAACTCGAGAGAAGCTTAGTTTTGCTTCTGACCTTCTGCGTTGTACGAGCGGATGGCTCCCAGGCCAGACTGCGGGTGACCGAAGCCGAATGTGCCGTCAACCGTGATCGTGCCGGACATCGTGGTGTATCCAGTGCCGAGCTGCTTAACGTAGTCGCTAAGAGGAGCGCCAACAACGCCAGTAGCGGTGGTGTAGGCTACGGATACGGAGGTCACGTTGTTTTCGAGCATGTACTGCTGAGCAGCCGCTGCGAGCTGACGAGCGTCATTGTCCATCGCAGAGATGCGAGAGTTCTGACGAACGCGCTGGAATGCAGGAATAGCCATCGCAGCCAAGAGGCCGATGATTACCACAACGATCATGATTTCGACGAGGGTGAAGCCCTTTTTAGATGTGTTTTTATGCATAATATTATTCCTATTGTTTATTTCTATTAATTATCGGGTGCGAACATCTCATTCTACGACCTAGGGCCGGAACCCCTTTAGACGAGGGGTTCGGATTTGCTGTTAACGAATTGTAAATGGCTGAAAAGGGGCGGGTATTTACGTTTTTTCGCCAATTAGAATTGAACTGCGCCGTAGAATTCGCATCCGCGTTAATGCAGGTCTCCCCATTCGGGGGATGGGAGTTTAGGTATTATGAATCAGGGAACAAAATGTTTCGTGGCGGCGTTCTTAGCCGTTTTTACGGCCCTCATGGGAGCATCGCTTACGGCCGATGAGGTCACGGTGCATTTAGAGAATGGAGATCGTCTCAAGGGCGTACTTATCTCGGAAGGGGATACGATCGCGATACGGCACAGTCTCTTGGGAGAGGTGACGATTCGGAAGGAAAGTATTTCGCGTCTCGAGCGGGGTTCGGAAGCGAATAAGGCAAAGGCATCTGCGGGAGCGGTTAAAGCGCGCCCATCGGGAAACCCGAAGCCAGACCGAGCGAACGCCGAACAAGCGAAAGAACCGAGCGCAGGGAAGCAGGCGGATACATTCGTCGAATCGAAGCAGTCCTGGACGCGAGCGGCGATTCAAGCCCTGACCTTCGAAAACTGGACGCGTCAGTTCGAGTTCGGAATGAACAATCAACGGGGCCGCCGAATCAAAGAGGACTATTCCCTACGCTACACCATGAGGCGTCGCATTGATAAGAACGACTTTCGTTTCCTTGCCCAGAAATTCTACGGGGAAACGGACGACGATGTGACGAGCGATCGCACGCTATCGAGTTTTCGCTGGCGGAAGGACATATCGCCAGGCGCATTCTACCAAACCGATACGATTTATAGCGCCGACGCGGTCAAGGAGATCGATCTGAGCCTGCAGCAGAAATTGGGTTTGGGCTATCGCTTCGTCGATCGGAAGGACCTCAAAGTGAACACGGGTTTGGGTCTTAGCAGTCGCTATCGCGATGATACGAGAGGGAACAACTCCGATTATCTATTGAGCCTTTTCGAGGACGTGGACTATCGACTGAGCCCGCGCTTTCGCTTGACCCAAGATTTCGGTATATCGTTGCCGCCGGAGAACCACGAGGAATACGAGATCGAGTTCCAAACCGGTGTGGTTAGCAAATTGTCGGAGTCGTTGCACATGTCCGTGCGCTACCAGCTTCAGTACGATCGCTCTCAGCCGAGAGACCGGCGGGAAGATCAGCGCTTCGTAAGCTCTATCGGCTTCGACTTCTAGACGAAGTCGGCTCGGGCGCTGGCGGATCAGAAGTCCGCTTGCTCGGGCAGCAATTCAGCCATCGAGATAGAGCGGGCGTCCTTCCAGAGCGACTCGAGATCGTAGGTCTCGCGTATTTCCGGAGTAAAAAGATGGATCATGACATCGAAGGCATCGACGACGGACCAACCCGTTTCGTCGCCTTCATCGACTCCGAGGATCTTTACTCGATGATCCTTCAAGGCTTTGTCGAGATTGCGCTTCAATGCCTTCAGGTGCGGATTGGACGTTGCGGACGCTAGGACTAGATAATTGGTAATCGACGATTTTTCGCTCACATCGAGCACTGCCAAGTCGTCAGCCTTAGTATCGTACAAGGCGTTGCAGCAGACTTCGAGCATTTCCCTGGTTTCAGGCGTGAGTGTTTTGGTATCGGTCATTACGCAGATCCTCGCTCTGTGTAGAGATTTCGGGCCTTGATGTAGCTTAGAACCCCATCTGGCAAGAAGTACTTGGCGCCGTGCCCGCTTTTCAAGCGCTCTCGGATTTCCGTAGAGCTCACATCGATGCGTCGCGGTTTCAGAGCGTGAGTCGCTATGGAGTCGGGGAGGCTCGTAGAGCGCTCGAATCTTTGGCCGCGATCGAAGCAGATAAACGCTACTGTTTCGGAAAGCGCCTCGATTCGATGCCACTTCGCCAGCTGCTCGGCCTGATCGCCGCCGATAATCCAGAAAAGAGCGGCGTCCGGGAATTCGGAAGCGATTGCCCGAGCCGTATCGATCGAAAAGCTCTCCCCCCCTCGAGCGATTTCCAGATCGCGTGCTTCGAATCGATCGTCCGTAGCGATCGCCAGTTGGGTCATGGCCAGACGGTCCTCTGCCGTAGCGTGATGGGCCTTGGGTTTCAAAGGCGCTGCGGCGGCGGGAATGAACAGAACGCGGTCCAGCTCCAGTTGCTCGAGCGCATCGTTAGCGACAATCAAGTGTCCGATGTGAATAGGATCGAAGCTGCCGCCGAGTATACCGATGCGTTGTCCTGCCATTTGTCGAATCGAATAATTACCCTAATTCGGCCCGCAATGGCTCGATTGCCAGGGCTAGCTTGGCGAGGGCCCGTTGCTCTCTCCGGCTGACCTGCTGCCTGGAGATGCCGATCGCTCGGGCAATGCCCTGCAAGGTTTCGATTGCCTCCTGATTCAGCACGCCGAAGCGGAATGCCAGAACCTCGCGTTGCTTTGCGGTCAGTTCCTGCAAGGCCGCCTCCAAGTGATCGACCAATTCGCGCTGCGAAGCCACCTCGATCGGGCAAGGCGCCGATTCGACCCCTTCATCGTCGCCGATAGCGTCGCTAAAATCCACGGTTGGCTCTTGTATCGCCTTGAGGGCTAATGCGAGTCGGCGATTGAGCGAAGACGCGTCGCCTGGCGGCGCAGTCTTCGTCTGCGTTGCCCGCGAAATCAGATTGATTGGAGCGGATACTGGCAGGCTATTCTTCATCAGGTAGTTCCGGACTCGTCGGCGGGCCCACTGGAAGGCGTAGCTGGCGAAGGGCTTCCCCGCTTCAATGCGATCGATTGCCTGAATCAAACCGCAGGCGGCCTCTTGTCGGCAATCGTCGAGCTTGCCGAGGTCGAAGCACACCTCTTTGGCGGCTTGCTCGGCTACGTTGCGGTAGGTTTCGAATAGCAGGTTCTGGGAGGATTTATAGGCGCGACGCTGGGTTGCCATGCGCAGGCTAAGGCGCCGCTTGATATCCTGCCACTGAAGCGATGATATCGTGGCATCCAAGGAAATGGCGGCCGTATGTCCCCAGGCGGCAAGTAGGGATCGCGCTGATTTGCGGGTCAAGCGACGGCGTGACTGCTCGATTAGGCGGTTCGCTAGATCGCGTTTCGATTCGATTGGAAGCGAAAGCAGGGCCTGAACGAAACTGATTCCCTGCCTTTGAGCGGGAAGTTTCAGTTCATTCGCGCAGCGTCGCGCGCAATTCTGCCATTCGGGAATCCCTAGCGTCGTGTCGAGCTGTTTGCGAAATCGAGACACCACGAGACTCGCAGCCTGGACTGGCTCGGTAGCGCTGGGCTTCGATCGTTTGGATTGCGGAGACATCAAGCGTGCTGGTCGGAAGCAGTCAATGAGAACAAAGTGTGATGGGGCGGGCGAAAATCGCAAGTCTAGGGTGGAAGTAGTTCGAGACGGATCGGAGGCCTGGCGAACGCCTCGAAGCGTTTCGGGCTGGGCGCCGGCGAAGGAGTAGTAGGGCCCATAGCCCTCCTCCGTTTTCCAGCCGATGACACCAATCTCCCAGTTGCCGAATCGCGCTTCTCCCATGTATCCATAGTCGTCGGTCGGATCCGAATAGCTTCCCAGCGTATTGCCACTTATACGCTCGTTGGCCTCGACTTGACCGTCGACATCGATGTCTCAGGAGGGCTAGCTGTTCCCGTGACCGGGTCGATTCCATCTCTAATTCCCGGACCCTGGGCGGCAGGATACGAGATTCCATACAAGGCGGGGGTCAATGCCTTGGAACAGCGGACCGACGAAATGTTGACAGGGGCGAGCGAATAGAGCCCCAAGGAACTTTTTGTATAAGGACCCGGCGGGAATGATGCGGGCCCCTTTCGATATTCACACGTCGCAGATATGGATGGCTTCCTTGAGCGAAGCGAGCGGGTCGGGTCCCGCAGGAATAAACTCCTGGGCGACATAGCCGTCGTAACCGGTTTCCAGGATGGCTTCCATGATCGCGGGGTAGTATAGTTCCTGGGTCGCGTCGATTTCGTTGCGGCCGGGAACGCCACCCGTGTGGTAGTGCCCATAGTACCGATGGTTCTTGCGAATGGTCGCAATTAAGTCGCCCTCCATGATCTGCATGTGATAGATATCGTAGAGCATCTTGAAGGATTCGGAACCAACCGCGTCGCAGAGGGCGACTCCCCATCTGCTATTGTCGCACATATAGTCGGCGTGATTCACCTTGGAGTTGAGCAGCTCCATGATGATCGTGATGCCATGCTTCTCGGCGATAGGGGCGATTTGCCTGAGCCCCTTGGCGCAATTGGCCAAGCCCTGCAATTCGTTCATGCCGTCCCGGTTTCCGGAGAAGCACACGATACGCTTGTAGCCGGCTTTGGCGGCGATGGGGATGCTCTCTTCGAAAAACTCGATGATCGCGTCGTGATTCTCTTCCCGGTTGAGGCCCGTTTTGATTCCACCTGGAACCCCGGAAACCATGGAGCAGGCGAGCCCGTACTTCTCAAGGGTGGGAAAGTCCTTAACATTGATCAGATCGACCCCTTTGATTCCCATCTCGCTGACCGCCTTGCAGAACGGGTCCAATTCGATGCCTTTGTAGCACCATTTGCACACTGCATGGTTGATATTTCCTTTCAGCGTTCCGCCGTGATGGGCGGCTCGGGCCTGAGTGCTGATAGCCTGGGAAGCGGCGACGGCGGCCGCTCCAGTGGCTAGGGTCTTCAGGACGTTTCTTCGGGGTATGGGTTCTTGCATAGCGGTCTGAGTGGTGGAAAATTTCAATGACCAGCTTAGACGCTCTTGCCGGTTTGTAAATGATGCATTGAAGCTGCTTAGCTTAGGGTTTGGTATTTCAATCTAGCAAAGAGGCGAAGGACGCGTCGCCCTTGGTTTGACGAATGGCATCGGCCTTCGGCCTAGAAGTCGTCGCTATCGCGTCGCCAATAGGATCCGCTGCGCAGATGTAGCGTGATCGTGGAAACGAGAGGCCTTATTCGCCTGTTTGGCAGGCGTTCTCAATTGTCCGATTGGAACGAGGGCATCCTCGCGCAGCGGTGACAGATCCCGCTGAGCTCGAGCGTTGGACTTGTTGGCTTGGTAGCGCATTTGCAGCAACTCGACCATTAGGGCGAAGCTCATCGGAAGGTAGATGTAGCCCTTGGGCACGTGTTGATGCATGCCTTCCGTGAAGATGGTCACGCCGATGGTGATGAGGAAAGAGAGGGCGAGGATCTTCAAAGCCGGTCGCTGGAGCATGTATTCCCCAATGGATATGGCGAAGTAGAGCACGACGAGGAAGGAGGCGATGACAGAGGTTATGATGACCCAGAGCTGGTCGGTGAGGCCTATAGCGGTGATGACCGAATCTACCGAGAAAACGATGTCCAAGATGATGATCTGAGTGACGATGGCTCCGAGGGTGGCCTTGGCGACACTGCCTTGAGCGTCTTGCTCGCCCTTCAGCTCGATCGTGCGGTGGATCTCCTTGACCGCCTTGCAGAGCAGGAAGAGGCCCCCGGTGATGAGAAGCAAGTCGCGTACTGAAAAATGGGCGACAACGGGCTTGGTCAGTTCCGAAAGCGCGAGCAAGAGGGCCAGGACGCCAATCCGAGCGATTAAGGCGCACGCCAAACCGATGATTCAGGCCATGTACCGCTTGGATTCGGGCAGGCGGCTTACGAAGATTGCGATGACGAGGATTTTTTCGACGCCGAGCACGAGCTCGAGTCCAATAAGCAAGGCGAGAAGCGCAAGGGAGTCGGCCACAGGGGCGTTGGGTTACGAATGAACGGGTTCGAGCCAGTCCCCGGTATCTTCGGTGTCGCCACTGAAAAGCCCATTGAACGCTCTCTGAATTTGGGCGGTTACGGGGCCGCGTTTGCCGGCGCCGACCGGAATGCCGTCAACCGAACGGATCGCGGCAATTTCCGTTGCCGTACCCGTCATGAATACCTCGTCGGCGGTGTACAGGACCTCGCGGGGCAGCGTTTCTTCGCGGACTTCGAACTCAAGTCGCTTGGCTAGATCGATGGCGATACCGCGTGTGATGCCGGGCAGGATCGCAGCGGAGAGGGGAGGAGTGCTCAAGATGCCGTCGCGCAGGACGAAGATGTTTTCACCCGCGCCTTCGCTGAGATTGCCGGCTCCGTCTAGGCCGATGCCCTCCGCGTAGCCGTGACGGTGGGCTTCCATGGAAATGAGTTGCGAGGAAAGGTAGTTGCCGCCTGCCTTGGCCATCGTGGGAAGCGTGTTCGGCGCGAGTCGGGTCCAGCTGGATACGCCCACATCGACTCCGTTTTCAAGCGCGTCCTCGCCCAGGTAGGCTCCCCAGGGAAAGGCCGCTATCGCAATCTCGGCAGGATCGTCATTGCCATATACGGTGATCGGGCCATAGCCCCGAAAAGCGAGTGGACGTACGTAGGCGGACTTGAGGTCGTTGGCGACTATCGTCTCGTGACAGGCTTTCGA
Source organism: Candidatus Pelagisphaera sp. (assembly GCA_965655705.1). GTDB lineage: Bacteria > Verrucomicrobiota > Verrucomicrobiia > Opitutales > Opitutaceae > Pelagisphaera. The sequence continues at coordinate 401,465 of CBFHHM010000001.1, read as the reverse complement.
CATTCCCTCCTGGTCCAAGGGCATGTTCATGCGATAGATACGGGCCGAATCGAAGAAACGCTTCAAGTGGCGCTGCAGGCAAAGGAAGGCCGGCCCTTTATCTGTATCGTAGACGCGGATACCTTCGAAAATCGAGGAGCCGTAGTGCAGCGCATGAGCCATTACATGGACCGTGGCTTCCTTCCACGGAACGAGCTTTCCCTTGTGCCAGATAAATTCGGTTTCTTGCATAGCCGCGCAATCGGTTCTTCGATTCGATTGGGACGCTTCATTATCGAGCGGGAACTGTCAAACCTGGCGTGCGGGATGGAGAAGCTTCATATGGGAAAACGATGCGTTTTGGTGGGCTAGACATCGGCCTTCGGCCCAGGAGTCGCCGTGTTCGCGTCTCCATTAGATTCCACTGCGCGGAGGTAAGGTTTTCGTATTGAAGAGATAAATCGCGTTACCTTGGGCTCCTTTGGTCCATCTACGCTTGAGGCTTGCGAACCGAATCTTTTGCTAGACGATGTCGTTTGCCCCTCTCCCCTTGATGAACCCTCGAATTGCCATTTTTACAGTTATGGCCTGTCTTCCCCTAGGACAAGGAGCATGGGCGATCGACTTCGAGTCCGAAGTCGCCCCGATTTTGGAGAGGAAATGCCTGAGCTGTCACAACCCGAACATCATGAAGGGCGACTTCTCGATGGCGACGCGAGAAGCGATCCTGGGAGCAGGCGACGATATTCTGATCCCAGGCAATGCGGCGGATAGCATGCTGCACTGGATAACGGTGCCTTTGGACGAGGGCGAGGCTCCGGACATGCCGGAGGACGGCGAGCCGCTGACGGAAGAAGAGATGGATGCCTTGGCGGCTTGGATCGATGCGGGAGCGCCCTGGCCGGAACCGCTTGTCCTGAAGGAGGCGTCCAAGACGGATAAGTCCTGGTGGGCCTATCGACCCTTGGCGGAGCCCGCGCAGGCTTCGATTGATGCTTACATCGAATCTTCCCTGGAGGAGGCGGGTCTCGCCATGAATCCAGAGGCGGACCGTCGAGCGCTCATTCGAAGAGCGACTTACGATTTGACCGGCTTGCCGCCTTCGCCGGAGGAAGTGAAGGCGTTTGCGTCGAACCCCGATCCCCAGGCCTATGAGCGCTTGATCGACCGACTTCTGGCATCGCCGCGCTATGGAGAGCGTTGGGGGCGCCATTGGTTGGATGTCGTACGCTTCGGCGAAAGCGTCGGCTTCGAGCAGAATTGGATCATTGAGGATCTCTGGCCCTTTCGCGACTACGTCATTCGTTCGATCAACGAGGACAAGCCCTTCGATTCCTTCATGCGGGAGCATCTGGCGGGCGATGTATTCGGCAAGGGAGATCCCGATGTAGAGATCGGAGCGGCCTTTCTCGTAGCGGGCCCGTACGACAGCGTTAACAATCAAGACGCGGCTCAAGCCGCCCAGATTCGGGCCAATACCTTGGATGAAATCATCAACGCGTCCGGCGAGGCTTTTCTGGGTATGACGCTCAGCTGCGCCCGCTGTCACGATCACAAATTCGATCCGATCAGCCAGGCCGACTACTATCGCGCTTACGCGACCTTTGCCGGGGTCCGCCACGGATCCGTCCCGTGGGCCTCCGCGGAGGCGAAGCGGGAGCGTTCGGCCGCCTTGAAGCCGTTGAACGCGGAAAAGGGGTCGCTGGAAAAGGAGATCGAGTCATTGGAAGGGGTGGTATTGGAACGCGCTCGACAGGGCCTCTCGAATTACCAAACACTGTGGACTCGTCCAGCGGTCGATCGCCGCAAGGTCGAGGAGCGGTTCGAGGCAGTGCAAGCCAAGTACGTCCGTCTCATTTGCGAATCCCAGGACTTGGATCCGCGTATCGCGAAGGCCTTTCACATTGACGAGTTCGAGATTTGGTCTTCGGGAGATAGTCCGCGCAATGTCGCGTTGTCTTCCAACGGGGGCGTGGCCAGCGGGCCGGCTCGCATTATCGAAGATTTTCCGAATGCCTACGGGCCTCAGCTTACCAATGATGGCTCCTACGACAAGCGCTTCGTCGCCACGTCCAACTTTCTACGAATCGAACTCGCCGATGCCACGGAAATCGATCGGGTTGTCTTTTC
>CBFHHM010000001.1:393451-399257 GCA_965655705.1 Candidatus Pelagisphaera sp. | reverse complement strand
TAGCGCCCGAGAGGAGCAAGCGCCGGAGATCTTCAAATTTTCCTTTGTAGCGGACTACCGGATCGAAGTTTCCAGCGATGGGGAGCAGTGGCGAGAAGTCGCTAACGGTCGAGACCGAAAGCCTATCGACCAACTGCCTTTGAACCCGGCTCGCTTCGATCATAATCCGAACCCGAGTCATCTCGACTACCGGATTTCCCAGTTGGCGATTACCGCTGGCGAACGCTCGAAACTCCAGGCGCTGGAAAAGAAGCTGTCGACTGTCCGAAAGGCGATTTCGAAGGTGTCCCCACTGCCCACCGCGTGGATCGGCAAGCGACTGCCTGAAGATGCGGAAGGCCCTTTTAAGGTGTTTATTGGAGGCAGCCCGCAACGGCTCGGGGAGACGGTTGCCCCGTCGAGTCTTTCTACGCTCAGCGAAGTTTTGCAGGGCTACGAGCTGGGTGGCGATGCGCCCGAGTCGGAGCGCCGGTTGCGCTACGCGGAATGGATTACTCATCCGGACAATCCGTTGACCCCACGCGTTCTGGCAAATCGGCTTTGGCACTATCACTTTGGTACTGGAATCGTAGATACGCCGAACGACTTCGGTTATATGGGCGGTCGCCCAAGCCACCCGGAGCTGCTCGATTTCCTGGCCCAGGAATTGCAAGCGAACGACTGGCGACTCAAGCCGATGCACCGCGATATCATGCTATCGAAAGCGTATCGACAGTCTTCCGCTTGGAGGCCTGACGGAGGGCGGATCGATGCGGATAGTCGATTGCTTTGGCGCTATCCTCCTCGCCGTCTCTCTGCGGAGGAGATACGAGACACGATTCTTGCAATAGCCGATTCGCTGGACACTGAGATGGGTGGACCTGGGTTTCGCTTGTATCGATATATGCGGGATAATGTTTCTACCTACGACCCTTTGGACCGGCATGCCCCAGATACCTATCGGCGAGCGGTTTACCACCAGAACGCTCGGGCATCGGTGGTCGATTTGATGACGGAATTCGACCAAGCCGACTGCACGCTTTCGACTCCGAGGCGGTCGCAAACGACGACCCCGCTTCAGGCTCTTACCATGATGAACCATTCCTTCACTTTGGATATGTCCGAGGCCTTGATGGCCCGGGCCCTCGAAGTTACGGGCCCTAGTCTGGAGAAACGGGTAGATGCCGTATTCGAGCTTGCCTACCAGCGGTCTCCGGATGTCGCGGAACGCGAGCGAGCGCTGGCGCTAGCGAAGGAACATGGATTGCGAGCGCTGTGCCGAGCGATTCTAAATTCGAGCGAACTGATATATTTGGACTAGATGGACGAGCCGCTAAACAGCTATACCCGACGACGCTTCTTGGGCAACGTTACCACCGGATTGATGGGCCTGGGTTTGAGTCAGCTTCTAGATCGAGAGCTGCGAGGCGCTCAGCCGCAAGGCAATGCCGATTGGGCCCCTGGCCGGGGAATGACGCATCTCAAGCCGCGGGCCAAGCGCGTGCTGCAGATATTCTGCCCAGGAGCGGCTTCCCACATGGACTTGTGGGAGCACAAGCCCATGCTCGAGAAGTACGACGGGAAGCCTTTGCCTGGCGAGGAGAATTTCGTTTCCTTTCAAGGCAAGAACGGGCCGCTCATGCGCAGTCCATGGGACTTCGCTCCGGCGGGGAAAAGCGGCAAGATGATCTCGTCGATGATGCCGCACATGGCTCAACACGTGGACGACATCGCGTTCTTTCATGGTATGCAATCCAAGACCAATACGCACGGTCCGGGATGCGTATTCGTGAATACAGGACACCCGACAGAGGGGTTTCCGAGCGCGGGAGCTTGGGTGAGCTACGCCTTAGGCAGCATGGCAGACAACTTGCCGACCTATGTGGCGATCCCGGATATTCGCGGCGAGCCTCCCAACGGGAAAGCGAATTGGAGCAACGGGTTTTTGCCGGCCAAGCATCAAGCGATTGCCATGGCCGCTCATCGGCCGATCCGAAATTTGGAGACGCCTAAGGAAATTGCGGCGCAGGAGGAGAAAGAAACGCGTCAGATGGCCCGCTTTCTCAACGAGCGCCATGCGTCGCTGCGTCCCGAGGAAACGGAGTTGCAAGCGCGAATGAGCGCTTACGAACTCGCGGCCAAGATGCAACTCTCCGCTCCCGAAGCGAGCGAATTCGAAAGCGAGCCACAGCATATTCACGCGCTATACGGAACCGATTCGAAGAATTCGCTGAAGGCGGCCTATGCGCGGAACTGTCTCCTGTCTCGACGCCTGCTCGAGCGCGGAGTCCGCTATGTGAATCTCTATTGCTCCTCGCGAGCAAGCGGGGTGGATGGCTTGCTGAATTGGGATGCCCACAAGACGCTCAAGAACGATTACGACCGCCACCTCCCGATCTTCGATCAACCGACAGCGGCCCTACTGGCCGACTTGAAGCAACGGGGCTTGATGGAAGACACGCTGGTTTTGTGGACAACGGAGTTTGGGCGTATGCCCACCCGACAGAATGGAACGGTCGGGCGCGATCACAATCCGGACGGCTTTACGCTCTGGATGATGGGCGGCGGCGTCAAAGGGGGTACCAGTTACGGAGCGACCGATGAATTCGGTCGCCGGGCGGTCGAGAACCCCACTACGATTTGGGAATTCTATTCGACGGCGCTGCATATCCTGGGCCTCGATTACAACCAGCTTTCCTGGTATCACAATGGCTTGGATCGTCGCCTGACCGACGTGCACGGGCACGTGATCAAAGACGTGTTGGCCTAGTTCCAAGGGCGATAAAACAAGCCATTAAGACGTTGTCGCCACCTGCGAGGAGGCGCGTCGAAAACCCCTTTGACGGGTCGTTCCCATACGTCACGGCTTGATGCGCCCAACGGTGTCGATCGGTCGGGCCGGAAGACGGCTTTTGCCGATAATATCTCGATGGAATCGATGACCTTAGCAGGTGATCTGTAACCTAATCTTGACCAAGCATCCCGTTTAGATAGAAATACGACGAATTTACCCTCAATATGTCATCAGACCAAGGTGACAGATTAACACTGTTAGATAAAAAAATGTTTGGCCGTAAGAAAAACACCTTGGACTGCGACATCCCGAATTCTCATTCTTCGATCTGTACGATAATCAAAAAAAGGATACAATATTATGCGCTCAATAATTAGTTTTTTAGTGACGATCTCATTCGCGATTACCGCCAACGCCGTTGACCCCTCCGGCGCTTGGGCGATCGAACTTTCAGCCCCTGACGGCCAGACTTACCGTCCTGTAGCGACCATCACGGAATCTCAGGATGGCCTGGAGGGATCCTATTATACCCCGAGGACCGATCAAACATTCGACTTGCAAGACGTGACGTTCGACTCCGAAAAATCCCTCCAATTCACTTTGGGAAATCAAGGGTTGGCGGTTACGTACACTGGAAAAATCGAAGGAAATAAAATGAAGGGATCTGCTCAAATTCTCCGACAGGGCAGAGAATTCGAAGCAACCTTTACCGCCACTCGAAAAGCGAATACCGACAGCGTCTCTGGGACCTGGAATATGGAAACTGAACGGCAGGGAAATAAGAGCCAAGGCACCTTGTTGTTGGTAGCGAATGATGGAAAAATATCCGGAACAACGGAGTCTAGGGGTAGAACTTCGGAGGTCGAAGAGGCCAAGCTGATAGACGGCGTCTTGACCTTCTCAACCAAAGGACAATTCCAAGGCTATGCTTACGTGGCCAAATACAGAGGTCGTGTTGAGGGGGATAAAATAGAAGGAGAGTTGATTGTCAGCGCGGCGTCAGCCGGTGTAACCCGCGAATTTTCCTGGACCGCCAATAGAGTTGACTGAGTTGGTTCAGCCGCAGACAACTCCATCGCGGCCTGTTTCATGTCGCGTTTCTTCGAACTAAAATTTGCTCAATCTCGTTCCCATACCCCCGCATGAAAATTCGCCTTTTTCCCCTGTCGCTCTGTTCGATTATCGGACTCGTCGCAACCGCGAGCGCTCAAACTCGAATGCCGATTCCGGAATTGACGCTCGAGAATGTCGCTTATGGCGACCACCCGAATCAGATCATTGATTTCTGGAAAGCCGATGTGACCGGACCCGCTCCTCTCGTTATTTACATTCATGGCGGAGGATTCACGGGCGGTTCCCACGACAAGGTGACTGCGAGAAAGGTTCAAGCGTACTTGGATGCTGGAATCCACCATGCCTCGGTTGAGTATCGATTTCTTAAGCACGCCCGGTTTCCGGCGGCTCATGAGGATGCGGTCCGCGCTCTGCAGTTCATTCGGAGCAAAGCGGCGGAGTGGGGCATCGACAAAGAGCGCATCGCGGCCTACGGAGGTTCGGCGGGAGCGCAATTGGTGGCCTATCTGGCCTGGAGTGATGATTTCGCCGATACGAAAAGCGAAGACCCCATTGCGAGAGAATCCTCGCGCCTGGTGGCCGTTGCGCCCCTAGCCGGTCAATCCACCATGGATCTGAATTGGTGGGTTGAGAATATTCCTGGTTACGATACACCGCACCGCACCGTCAGCTCGGTGTCGGACTTGGGGCAAATCGAAACCCGGGCGATCCTGCGCGAAATTTCGATTATCAATCTAATCAGTTCGGACGATCCTCCCACCTTTATGAATTACGGGATGAAGCCCGATGATCCGGTTCCCACTGACCCAAAGCGCGCCAATGGTTGGAAGATCCACCATGTCAACTTCGGCATCGCAATGGAGGAGCGACTACGCCATACCGGAGTGGAGACCCATCTTTCCTATCCAGGCGCCAAACTGGCTTTCGAAAACGACGTGTCCTTCCTGATCCATCACGTTTCATCGGCTGGCAAGCGCTGATCCCGGTTTTGGGGTTGGGCGCTATCTCCGCCGGTTTCGATAGAGTCCACAGATGTTAGGAACAATATAATGACAATAATGCTAGGAGCTCTCTCCCTCGTTATCATCTTCATGATGTTCAGAGGCCCATTTGCAAGAAAATCGATGAGCAGTGAATTGAAGAGGATTGAAAAAATAGAAAAGAAGACGGGAACGAAACTATCATCGAAAGAAAAAATACGAATGATGAGACGCTAATCATGAACCTCATCCAAATTTCTAGCAACGGGTTTCAGTCACATCGACTGAACGTAGTGCTCCTGCGCCCCCTCTAAAAAATCAGGAAAGAGATATGTCAGACTGTATCACAACTTTTTTTGAAGCATGACAAATTGAGGATGCAGAGACTCGATTGGCTAAGATAAATAGTTCTGTGACAAAATGTACTCGTCACGACGATCCTCGCACGCCTGAAACTCTAAAGGGGATTGACGCATTAAGTAACTATATAGCCATGTTTAGCTCAAATGCTCCCGGCTGGTCAGCGGAAGTACTTAAAAGCGATACGATCGCCAGCGTTACTCGTGTCACTGTTGCTTTTGGCGGTATTGGTCCAGATGGCTCGGAACAACGTCAACTCGGTCAATATTTTATCGAAAAGGAAGGAGACCTAGTAGCCCGTATGGTAGGTTTTGTCGGTACGGGTGAGCAAAACTAATTTGCAGGTAGGCAATACGCATAACAAGGCCGATCGCAACCGTCCGCAAAAGACGCGGGCTGGATTCGCTAACGCTCGCCTGTGTTGGCGGCGTACAAAATGAAAACGCTTAAGATTATAATCGGCTCTGTAGCGGTCCTCTTTGCGCGTGGCTCACGTTGTTGAGCTCTTCGTTTCATTCTCGGTCGGTGGCTATGTTGGCGAATTCGCCGTTAGCAATTAAATGGGAAAAATCGCAGGAATATGCGTAGGAAGCATAATCGCGATAATCTGCTTTCGAAA
>CBFHHM010000001.1:378066-393352 GCA_965655705.1 Candidatus Pelagisphaera sp. | reverse complement strand
AAAGAAAAACAACGATTCAGAACGAGGTAGCGCTCCTTAAGCAATCGTCAGGAGGTCGAACGTTGGATTATGAATCTGGAATTTCTCACTGTTCGAGCCATCCGCCCGGTTGCAGCGTCGCGTTCTGGCTCGCGTCGTTAAACCACGATTGAATTTGCCGATGCATCGCAGCGGCTTTGATTGGATGTTGGTGTTTCAGGTTGGTCTGTTCGCCTAGGTCGGATTCCAGGTTGTACAGTTCAAGCTGTGGATTCGCGAAGGTTCCGGGTTCGGCATCGGGATGCTGTACGACCAGTTTCCAGGGACCGTTTCGTAGGGCTTCGGACCGAGCGCCCCGATTCGAGAGGGATGCCCAGTAGAGCGGACGGGCCGGTAGGGATTGCTGTTGGAGAAAGACGGGGAAAAGTCGCGGCCGTCGAGATCCTTGGCATCATAGTCGATACCGGCCAGCGAGAGGAGGGTTGGCATGACGTCGAGACTGATCAGCAGTTCCTCCGAAGTACGATCGGGAGCTATCTTGCCCGGCCACCAGGCGATCGCGGGTACGCGGTGACCGCCCTCGTAGACGGTTCCTTTGAGGCCGCGAAACTTGGGACTGCTACTGGGGCCTTCGCGTGTGCCGCCATTGTCGGAGAAGAATAGAATGAAGGTATCCTTCTCGATGCCGAGTTCGGCGAGGGTTTGGCGGAGCATGCCGATGCCTTCGTCGATGGGCAGGGTCATCCCTTTCAATTTTTCGATGCGCTCCGCTTCGCTGTGTTCCCTCCAGTTCCATCGGGTCCAGGCTTCTTCGGTTCTGCGAACCGGGTCTCCGCGAACCTGGATCGGGCTGTGAATGGCCAGGTGGGCGATGTAGAGGCAGAAAGGCGTATCGACATTGCCATGACGTCTAACGAATTCGTCGGCGTAGCGATTGATCAAGTCGGTGGCGTAGCCATCCTCAGTCGTCTCCGTTTTTCCGTGCCACCAGTCGTGCAAGTTGTGGTCGCCGACGTGGCTGACGAAGTCGATGTTGCCGCTGTGATAGCCGATGAATTCGTCAAAGCCATGAACTTGCGGGTGGTAGTCGGGAGAATTGACCGGGTAGCCCTGGTGCCACTTGCCCACCATGCCGGTTCGGTAGCCCGCTTTCTTCAGGGCTTCGGCAAAGGTCGTTTCGCTTGGTTTCAGTCCCTTGCGATGTTCCGGATGATCGCTATGCGGGTGGATGACCGCTTCGATCCCCGCGTGTTGCTGGTAGCGTCCGGTGAGCAGTCCGGTCCGCGTTGGCGAGCAAACCGTTCCGGACGAGTGAAAATCGGTGAAACGCATGCCTTCGGCGGCCAGCTGGTCGAGCGCCGGCGTTTCGAAGTAAGGATTTCCGAAGCCGCTCAAACCGGCATAGCCCATGTCGTCGACCATGATGACAATGAAGTTGGGGCGATCGGCGTATAGGGGAAAACCAAACAGGAGCGAGAGGCCGAACACGAAAGAGGGGTAGCGCATGATCGCATCTTTGCGCGAATCGGCCGATTTGAGAAGCCTTCTCGAGGAAGGAGCGAAAGGCGGCGCTTTTCGCTTCTCTCGGATTGGAAAAACTGAGATAGGTGAGGCAGTGAAAACCGTTCTCTTTTATAGCCTGGCGATAGTGCTTTTGTCTGCTAGCGCGCTCGCCGATCTCGCAATCTCCAAGAAAGGCAAGCTCCTGTTGAAGGAGGACTTCGACGGCGATGCGCTGCCGGAGCTCTTTACCGTCGGGGTAGGCGAGTGGGCGATTGTGGATCATACGCTTCGGGGACGCAGACTTGAAGCGGATAAGCATACCGCCTTTCGGAAGATCTTCTTGGATCACCAGGATGTGATCTATCAGTTCGACCTAAAGCTGGAGGGCAATGGCTACTCGCAGATCCTGATCAACTACGACTTGTCCCATCTCGCCAAATGCGTGACGAAAACGGATTCGGTTACGTTGTATAAAGTCTACGAAGGCAAAAAGCGTCGCCAGATGGCGAAGGAAGGGCGAGACCCGGGGGTCGATCCGATGAACGGTCAGTGGGAGGAGAAGACTTTTCCCATGGACGAGACGAAGCTGGAGTTAGCGACGGGGCGCTGGTATCAGGTGACCATCGAGATGGTCGGCGAGCGCCTCAGCATGCTCGTCGATGGGGTGCGCGTTGCCGGGAGCCACATTGGGATTGCGGAACGGAAAACGAATTTCGGATTTCAGGCGGGCGGCTTGGAAGGCTATGCCTACTACGACAACATTCGAGTCTGGGAAGCGAAGAGGAAATGATGAATGGTGACGTAGCGTTAGCGGAGATGGCGAAGCAATGGTGAAGTGGGTAGGTGAATCGTATCCCTGCGAAGCCGCGTAGGTTGACTGAGAATGCTATTGGGGTCTGCGGCGCTGCGGGGACGCAACTGCCCTAGCTGCCCTGATCTTGCTCGGAGGCGAGGCCCTTGGCAAGCAGTTCGGCGATGCGATCGGGGTCGTGGACGCAGCCTGCCCATGAGCCGCCGCTGGCGTTTTGCAGGGCGGCCCACAACCGCGTATCGGCGGGCACTCGAGGATCGGGTTGGAGATCGGGATGTCGCCCGCGGCCGGCGCTTTGGGCGAGGTTATCGACGGACCCTTTTAGATCGTTGGTATCGATTTCGATTCGTATCGTATCTCCATCGCGAATACGCCCGATAGGCCCATCGGCCCAGGCCTCGGGGCTGACATGCCCGATGCAGGCTCCGGTGGATACGCCGGAGAATCGGCCGTCGGTAATCAGAGCGATGCTCTCGCCCCCTTTCATATGCTTGAGGGCCGAGGTGATCTGATAGGTTTCGGGCATGCCGCTTCCCGGACCGATGCCTATGAGGACGAGCGTGTCGCCGGGCTGAACGATTCCTTTCTTAATCGCGTCGATAGCGGCATCCTCGGTGGCCATGACCCGAGCGGGTCCTTCGTGGCGATAGACGCCGTCCGAGTCGAGCCGCTCCGGAGCGATGGCCGTGCTCTTAACGAGAGCGCCTTCCGGAGCGAGGTTGCCCGTCAAAAAGGTCACCGTACTGGAGAGGCCACGTTCCTTCGCTTGCTCCGGGGCCATGATGACGTCCTTGGGGTCGATGCCGTCAAGTTGGACGAGTTTGTCCTTCAAGATCCGTCGGCGTTCCGATTGCTCCCACCAGTCGAGATTTTCGCCTAGGGAACGTCCAGTTGCGGTGAGAGCGTCCAGCTTCAGCAATCCTAGATCGCGTAGATGCAGCATGACTTCCGGAGCCCCTCCGGCGAGAAAGACCTGTACGGTGGCGAAGTGGCGCGGTCCATTGGGAAGGGAGTCCACAAGTCTGGGCACGGCGCGATTGATGCGCGTCCAATCCTCGACCGTGGGCTGACGCAGTCCCGCAGCGTGAGCGATGGCGGGGATGTGCAAAGCGAGATTGGTGGATCCGCCGATGGCGGCGTGGACGACCATGGCGTTGTGAATGGAGTCGTCGGTGAGCAGATCGCTCGATTGGAGGTCTGCGTTTTCCAGTTCGATAAGGGCCAAGGCGGAGCGTCGGGCCATGTCTTTCCAGATGGGCGCTCCGCTAGGAGCCAAGGCGGCATGCGGCAAGGTCAGCCCCATAGCTTCAGCGATCACTTGACTGGTCGCGGCAGTACCCATGAATTGGCAACCGCCCCCAGGCGTTCCGCAGGCCTTGCAGCCCATCTCCGCGGCGTATTCAAGATTTACTTCGCCGTGAGCGAATCGAGTGGCAAGGGTCTGGACCTTGCCGGCGTCTTCGCCTTCCTCGGCGAGCAGAGTGACTCCGCCCGGGACAAGAATCGTAGGAAGGTCGTGGATTCCGGCCAGGGCCATCATCATCGCGGGCAGTCCTTTGTCGCAGGTGGCGACGCCCATTACGCCGCGTCGCGTGGGGAGGGAGCGAATTTGTCTTCTGAATACGGTGGCAGCATCGTTGCGATACGGGAGACTATCCAGCATGCCGACTGTTCCGTTGGTGCGGCCATCGCAGGGGTCGCTGCAATAGGCGGCGAAGGGGATGGCGCCGGATTTGGAAAACTGGCGGGCCGCTTCCTCGACGAGCAAGCCGATTTCCCAATGACCCGTATGATAGCCCAAGGCGATGGGGGAGCCGTCCGGGGCCCGCAGGCCGCCTTGGGTGCTGAGAATAAGATACTGCTTGTCGTTGAGCTTGCTGGGGTCCCAGCCCATGCCCGCGTTTTGGGTCCATCCGAAGAGCTCTCCGCTAGCCATGCCTCGCAGCTGGTCGGCTTGCAGCGGCAAGGATCCAGACGGGCCGGCAGCATGGGTGCGCAAGGCGTAGATCGAGGCGTCGGTTGAATCGAGCAGTTCGGCGATGGGGAGCATGGCCCTATCCGATTTCATTTTGGGAAATTGGCAATGGTGGAATTGTCCGAGAGTCTCGAGGGCACCCTAGCGTAGCGCTGACAAGTTGTTCAGTTGCGAGCGGAGAAGAATTGTCATCGGCCTTTGGCCTAGGAGTCGTCGCTGTCGCGTCGCCAATAGGATCCGCTTTGCGGATATAAGGCTATCGGGTTGAGGAATGAGCCTTATTCGCCTGCCTTGCAGGGGTCCTTATTTGTCCGAGAGTCTCGAGGACATCCTAGCGCAGCGGTGACGGATATGAGATTTTGAGGAGAGATGTGGGTATCGGCCTTTGCACCGGGAGACGCTGCTACCTTTTGAGCCGCCTAGGGATCTAGGGGGTGGGTGAATATTTGTCGGTAGAAGTCTCTGTCGCCAGGCATTGCCTCGATTTTGGAGTTGCGGCGGGTCTTCTCGAATTACTCTATTCCATTATGTTCCGTTATCTTGCCCTTTGCAGTCTCCTTTCCGTTTCGGTGACCGTCGCTCATCTAAGCGCTCAAACTTCCGAAGACTCTATCCCCGAACCGTTCTATGTTTTGCCGTTATGGGATACGGTGATGCCGGGCAACAATGGGGCGGAAGGACCGGAAGTGCGCAACAATTGCGGGGTCACCAATGTTTCGATGCCGACTCTAAGCGTGTATTTGCCGGAATCGCCCAACGGTATGGCGATTTTGCTAACGCCTGGCGGGGGCTATGCGAACGTGTGCCTGAATGCGGAGGGACCCCCGCAAGTAGCGGGCTTGTTGCGTCAAGGGGTGACTGCATTTGTTCTCAAGTATCGCCTGCCCAATGGAAATCGGGACGTGCCCATTTGGGATGGACGACGGGCCTTGCAGTTGATTCGGGCGAATGCCGAGCGTTGGAAAATCGATGCGAATCGAATCGGAGTCTGGGGATATTCGGCGGGGGGACACCTATCGAGTTCGCTTTCGAATGGCGTCGGGAGTCCGTATCCAGCGCCGCGCGACCTTGTTAGCAAGGAGCGGGATCGTCCCGACTTCGCCATTCTTTTCTATCCCGTCATTTCGATGGAGGATGCCATCGCCCACAAGGGATCGCGGCGCAATCTACTTGGTACGGATGAACCGACCCAGACGGAAATCCGAGCGTACTCGACGCACTTGCGCGTGACTCCGAAGACGCCCCCCACATTTTCGATTCACAGCGAAGACGATCACGTCGTCTCCGTAGCGAATGCGATCGCTTACGACGAGCGATTGCAGCAGGCGGGAGTTTCCTCCGAACTGCATCTATACGAAACGGGCGGGCATGGTCCCAGCGTGATGAATACGAATCCTGAGTGGGAAAACGCTCTGAACGAATGGCTATCGAAACGCTAGGCTCTGCCGATTCTAGCCATCGCAGCAACGCTAGGCGCGACGCAGACGGAAATTGCGGGCGTTTCCAAGGATGAGAATTAGAGAGTCTCTTAGAAACTCGTTCGTATGCCGAGTCTCAGGCTACGGCCCGGCATTGGAGCGAGATCCTTCAAGAAAGAGGTGTTTGGACGGGCCTCTTCGTCTCCCAGGTTGGCGCCCACCACGAAAAGGTCGATGATGGCGGCATTCGATGTACGAATCCGATAGCGGACATCCGCGCCCCACAGCGTGTAGCTGTCGGTTGGCAGTTGATTCGGCCCGAGATGCGATGCTAAATCGTTCCAACGTCCCTCTGCGCCGAAGAGCCAAGGACCAACCTCGTATTCGTATCGGAGACCCAGTCGGCGAGTCGGGATACGTGGCAGATCCGTGTTGAAGCTCTCGTTCGTAGCTCGCGTTTGATCGTAGATGAGATCGATATGGGAAGCGCGATCCGTCTCGTCCATCAGGTGGAAACGAAGATCGACTTCGAAGCCATAGAATCTGGCGTCGGCTTGGGTCACTCGATAGACATCCAAGTCTTCGGTATCCAATTCTCCATAACTCGCTTCGACCGCCTCGCGATCAAGGAATTGCAAATAGATGTAGTTGGTGAAATCCGAATAGAATGCGGAGATTTCCCCGGTGACTGTTCCCGCTGTCAACCGGTAGGACAGATCGAGGCTGGTGGAGAATTCCTCGTCGACCGAGGCCTTGCCGATTTCAAAGGTCTGGGTGCCGACATGCGGTCCGAAGGCATAGATTTCAGTCGCGTTGGGAGCTCGTTCCGCGAAAACTAGATTGGCGGAAAAGGCGCTGCGTTCGTCTAACTTGCGCACGAATCCTGCAGATCCATTAAGCGTTTCGTAGCTCCGGCTTTCTAGGCTTGGATGGACTGGGTCGACCTCCACGCTTTCGAGCCTACCGCCGAACTCCCAAGCGCCCCAGTCCCGATTCAAGCGCTCCATGACGAAGATCCCGTACTGGGAGGTCTTAGAGCTGGGGATGAAGGCTTCTTCGCCTACTGCGGAGAAATCGTCGACCTTCGCTTGGAGGCCGAAGGCTCCGGTAAAATCGCCCATGGGACTGTGCACGCCTGTGAGGCGCAACTCGTATCCATCGCGTTCGAAAACGGTGCCCACTTCGTCGCCTTCGAGCTCAACGTGGCGATAGTCGCCAAATGCGAAATCCAGTTCCAGGCTTTCAAAGAAGTCCGAAGGTTTCAGCAGCTCTCCTCGAAGGCTGAGACGCGATTGATCGAGATCGATAGCTACCGACTCCTCCTCGCCGCGCTCGTCTTCGTTTTCCTCGCCTTCTTCATGCTCTTCCTCGTGGCCCGGTTCGTCTTCATGGTGTCCATGGGAGTGGCCCGGTACGCCGTAGTCGGAAGCATAGTCGGAGTAGGAGATTGCAAAGCTGCCCTTTTCGCCAAACCAACCTAGGCCCAAGTAGCCGGAACGCGTATCCACAAAGCTGTTTTCCAGGACGCCGAAGACTTCCTCTTCCTCGTCGTGATGCTCGTCTTCGTGCGCTTCATGCTCCTCGCCTTCTTCGTGTTCCTCTTCCTCGTGCTCTTCGGCCTCCATTTGGTAGTAGGATTCGGCGAAGCCCGGAATCTCGAAGTCATTGGATTGACGATCCAGAAATCCAACGCTCCATGCGAAGCCTTCTTGGCCTCCTTGCAGGGCGAGTCCGTACGTCTGCTCGTCGGAGACGGATCCGTAGTAAGCCTCCGCTTGACCGCTAAAGGGAACGGTAGCTCGTTGTCTGGGCATTTCCTTGCCGATGACATTGACGACTCCACCAATGGCTGCATTTCCGTAGAGCAAGGATGCCGGGCCTCGGACCACTTCGATGTCGTCCGCGAATAGGGGTTCGATGCTTACCCCGTGGTCGGGACTGGTCTGCGAAACGTCGAAGGTGTCGGTGCCCTGATTTAGGATACGAATTCGGTCGCCGTCGAAGCCGCGAATGATCGGGCGACCTGCTCCTGGGCCATAGTATGAGGAGTGAACCCCTGGCTCGCCCGATAGGGTGGCTCCCAGAGAAGACTCGGCCGAGCGTCGAAGCGCTTCTCCGGACAATTCGCTTGCCGGGACGACCAACTCGGCCTTGCGCTCGACGAATGGGTTCGCCGTGATGACGAACGGATTCAGTTCGATCGCTTCCTCGTCATCTTGTCCAAAACCAATCTCAATAGCGAACAAAGCAGTTGTCGCTAAAACGCATCGGGTCACTTGCATCGGGCCTTAATGCAAAACACTTTCATTAATATCAAGCCCAATTGCAAAAAACTTGCGATAGCGCTGATTCCCGCTATTGCTTTTCTTGCGGCGGGACCTTGCGGCGCGATTGGGCGCGTTGCGGGGGAAACGTGGACCTTGGCCTCGTTTACCTACGCAAAGGGTCGGCTCTACATGCGCACGCTCAAGGAAGCGATCTGCATTGGGGCCAATTAGACAGTCTCTTAGAAGAGCGGTGACTCGGTAGATAAGGGCGCCGCGAATTTGACGGCTTGTACTTTTTTTGGAAGGTGTAAGTACTGCTTCGGTGTCACCGTTTCGAATACTAGAAGATTGGAGACAACGGTTCGGACCGGGGTTTATTGTGGCTGCCACTGGAGTCGGAGCGGGGGATCTCATCGCCGCTGCGGTTGCAGGCCAGCAGTTTGGCTTGGCGGTTTTGTGGGTCGTTTTCCTAGGGGCCGTTTTCAAGGCGACTCTGAACGAGGGGGTCTCGCGCTGGCAATTGGCAACGGGAACGACGCTCATGGAGGGGTGGATACGCTATCTTCCGCGTTGGGTGAGCTGGTACTTCCTCGCGTATTTGTTCTTCTGGGGATTCCTAGTCGCGTCGGCTCTTATCTCGGCCTGCGGCGTGGCCGCCCATGCGCTCTTGCCCTTCCTGCCAGTCCCTGCATGGGCTGCGCTGCATACCTGCGTTGGGGCGGCCCTCGTCTGGAAGGGCGGCTACACGATCTTCGAAACGATCATGAAAAGCCTGATCGCGGCGATGTTCGTTGTCGTCATCGTTTGCGCGGCATGGATAGGCGCTCCGTTGTCCGAGTTCTTTAGCGGACTCCTGCTTCCCAGTATGCCGGAAGGTTCTGGAAAGCTCTTGTTGGGGGTCATGGGTGGGGTCGGTGGAAGCGCGACCCTGCTGTGCTACGGATATTGGATACGAGAAAAAGGATGGAGCGGCAAAGCGATGCATCGTCGCACATGGCTGGATCTGGGCTCGGCCTACTTTTTGACGGGTCTCTTCGGGATAGCATTAATTGTCATCGCCGCCGGTGTCGAACCAGAGGACGCTTCGGGGCAGGCCTTGGTTCTCGCGCTTTCCGAACGCTTGGGAGAGTTGCTGGGTCCCGTGGGGAAGGGGGCCTTCTTGATTGGGTTCTGGTGTTCGGTCTTCAGTTCGCTGCTGGGGGTCTGGCAGGGCGTGCCGTATTTGTTCGCCGACTATGTCGCCCAAATTGGGAAGAGCGAAGTCGCGTCTCCCTCAAGCCGTTCTCCCAGCTATCGAGCGTTTCTGCTGTTTCTAGCCTTCCCTCCGCTGTCGCTGCTTTTCTTTCAGCGTCCGATAGCGATTGTTATCCTCTACGCCGTGGCCGGGGCGTTCTTCATGCCTTTTCTCGCGACTCTGCTCCTAATTATGAACAATCGCCGTTCATGGGTAGGAGATATGAAGAATGGGATCGCAACCAATTCCCTTTTGATTTGTTCGCTTATTCTCTTCGGGCTGCTTTTCGGCTTCGAGATTTCCCAGCGCCTTTTTTGAAGCCGTTGCACTTGGACATTGGGATGAGCGGCGAGTCGACTATTGCTATTGCGTGGAAGCTGGGGGAGAACGCCCTCGTAAACGGTGGACGAGCGGTAAACCAGGGAAGTTTTATCGAAGCGCCGAAGATAGCTAATCCCGGGGCGGCAGGTCTGTTCTTGACAACGCTACGGGCTAAGGCGGAACCCATGCCTCCGCTCTGCGGGGCGGAAGTCTTTGCAGCTCGCAGCCAATGCTACATCGGGGCAATGCGTTTCGAGCCGACGTCGGTCGTTAGGTTGACGTGGGCATTGAAGCTTTCGTAGATCAGGCGATTCTTGAGGTCGGCATGATTGGGGTCGTTCCATAGGTTCTCGAATTCCCAAGGGTCTCGCTCGAGATCGTACAGTTCGCCAACGTCGTTGTTGTGATACACGGATAGCTTGTATCGGGAATCGCGGTACATTGTTCCGAATGCGCCCGTTCCTCCTGTGAAATGCGAATCGAGCGCGTCGAAGTATTCGCAGCGAGCGAAGGGGCGTACGGTCTCGCCGGAGGATTTGCCTTCCAGAATCGGCGTCAGGCTCTGTCCTTGGTGGTAGTCCGGAATCGGGACTTCGGCCAGGTCGAGCAAGGTGGCGGATAAGTCCAGCAGCTCGACAAGGCCATCGCACCGCTTGTCGGATTGGAAGCGTTGCGGGTAGGAGAAGATCAACGGAACTTTCACGAGGCCTTCGTAGAAGCGGCAGCCTTTGAACATGAGGCCGTGGTCGCCGAGCGTTTCGCCGTGGTCGGATGTGAAAATGATGACGGTATTATCTCTTTGGTTGCTCTGGTCGAGCGCTTCGAGAATGCGAGCGAGCTGATCGTCGATCAAAGAGATCATCGCATAGTATTTGGCTTGAGCGGCCTTTGCGTCGTGTTCCTCGGGAGTCTTGACTTCCCCTTGGAAGTCGACCGTCTGCAAAGCCTTCTGTTGCCCCGGGTCGGTATCCTTGAAATACGGACCGGGCATGTCCTCGGGCCGAAAGCGATCCTCGTATTCCCGGGGAGGAATGAATGGAGGGTGGGGATCGTACACGTTCACATTGAGCAACCACGGCTGCTCCCGATCGCGGGTAATGAAGTCGATGGCGCAGTCCGAGGCCCATTTGGTTTGATGGAACTCGGCCGGTACCCGTTCCGGCGAATCGCGAAGGGCGTTGAGATCCTGGCCCTGCTCCCGGACCCAATCGGCGTATTGATGCGTTCCTTCGGGCCAATCGTCCCGAGGGGCGTGGGAGTGCTGCCAGTAGGAGAATCCATCGTCGAGCCGTGGCTCGGGGCGCTTGCCGGCGCTGACTAGGTGGAATTTGCCGATGAGGCCGCAGTCGTATCCAGAATCGGCGATCAGCTTCGAGATGAGGGGGATGTCCTGTGGGAAGGTGTCATTGCCGTTGCGGGTATTGCGAGCGCGGCTCGGGTACAGGCCGGTCATGATGCTAGCCCGGCTAGGCGTGCAAATGGGGCTCTGGCAATAGGCGTTGTTGAAGGCGACGCCCGCTTCGACGAGCCCGTCCAGAGTAGGCGTTCGAACGAACGAATTCCCGAGGGCCCCGATCGTATCGAATCGTTGTTGGTCCGTACAGTACCAGAGAATGTTGGGCCTAGCCATGGGAATCAGTTGAGCAATGGGACATCAATGGGCAATCGTAGAATGTCGATTTTTCCATTACGGCGCATGCGAGGAAGATTCGCGAGGATCGTTTGCCTGTGCCGAAAGAGCGGATTCAGGAGTTGCTCAAGGAACGGACTTGGTAGCGGCAGTCCTGATTCCTCTTGATCGGTCTGCTGGAAAAATATCGGTTTTAAGGTCCTGCGAATCGCTTGAACAACGCTCGACTTGACTCGCCGAATCGGACATACCCCTTTGCGCAACCAGTCCCTTAAATGCGTTTTTTTAGTAGTTCGAATTTCACTCCGAAATTTTTAGCAGCCTTTGTCGGGCTATTGATGGTTAGTCTGTCATCCCTTAAGGGCGCGAATAAACCCAATATTCTGTTCATCTTCGCCGATGATTGGGGGTGGGGCGACTTGAGCTGTCACGGTCACCCCTATGTCAAGACGCCGAATATCGATCGCCTGGCGAAAGAAGGCACGGACTTTCATCGCTTCACGGTGGCGAGCGGGGTGTGTTCCCCGAGCCGAACGGCAGTGATGACGGGACATTTCCCGGCTCGCTACAGTATCGACGGGCATTTTGCCTGGGTGCCTAGCAATGCGAAGCGCGGCATGCCGGATTGGCTGAGTCCTGAAGCGCCTTTACTCCCTCGAATGCTTCAGGGGGCGGGCTATCGAACGGGGCATTTCGGGAAATGGCACTTGGCGAACAATATGATTCCCGATTCTCCTCTTCCGATAGCGTATGGTTACGACGAATACGGAGCCTTCAACTGCGCGGGCGAGCAAATGCCCGTGCACGAGGATTCCATGCATACGAATGCGTTTATCGAAAAGTCGGTCGAAGCCGGTAAACCCTTTTTTGTCAATCTATGGGTGCACGAGCCGCACACGCCCTTTCACACGGTGCCCAAGTACGAGTGGCGCTTTCGTCACTTGGAGGATGAAACGGATCGAATTTACGCTTCCGTGCTCTCTCACGCAGACGATCGGATTGGGGAGGTGCTCGATACCCTCGATCGCTTGGACGTGGCCAAGAACACCTTGGTGATCTTCAGTTCGGATAATGGTCCGGCGCGCGGGGCGCCCGGTGCCGCGCTCGCGTTGAGCTACGATACTGCTACAGGCGCCGGCTGGGGACTCGCGGGCGCCAAGGGAATCACGAGCGGGCGCCGAGGGTTCAAGGCTTCGTTGCTCGAAGGAGGCATCGGAGTGCCCTTTATCGTTCGTTGGCCGGGCAAGGTCGCAGCGGGGACCGTGGATGAGGTGTCCTTAATGTCAGCGGTGGATCTATTGCCGACGTTTTGCGAAATCGCCGGAGCGGAGTTGCCCCGAGGTTATGAATCGGATGGAGTCAGTCAGGTGAAGACCCTGATGGGCGCGCCCTATCCTCGCAGAGAAAAAGCCCTTTTTTGGAAATATCCCTCGCCCTGGCCGGCTCGGGCAAGCAAGCCGGAGCACTGGGTGTCCTTCGCGGTGGTTCACGATCGTTGGAAGCTCGTCACCAATGCGGACGGCAGCCATGTGGAGCTTTACGACTATGTCGAGGGCCCCTACGAGAAACCGGATCTAACGGATAGGCGCCCCGAGGTCGTAGAGCGCTTGGTCGACAAGCTAGAAACCTGGAAGGCCTCCTTGCCGAAAGGTCCTGCGGGAGACGTCTTTTCGGAAGAGCGCAAGGAGCTGTAGTCAAACCTATTGTCCCGTCTTGCCGCGGCGTAGTTTATCGAAGTCGGGAAGGGGCAACCATTTGCCTCGCTAGAGGCAACAAGCGAACCTGCTAGGCGGGAGAGCGTTTTTAACATCGCTCCTTTGTCGCTAGTGTTCCCGCTAGAGGCGGGACCAATAGGTATCCGCGGGGCGGATAATAGGTTTGATCGATGAGAGGTGGAAAATAGCCTGTGAGGTATGAGTCGTCTTCTTTGGTTTAGCCTGTTCCTAGTTGTTAGCGTCTCGAGGTTGAGCGGTGAAACGGATCTTCCTCGGGTGTTGCTGATTGGGGATTCGATTTCGATTGGCTATACGCCTTTCGTAAAAGCGGCGATGGAAGATGAGGCATACGTTGAACATCACAAGGGAAATGCAGGGGATACTTGGAGAGGACTGGAGCTACTTGACAAGTGGTTAGGCGATGGGGATTGGGACCTCATCCATTTCAATTGGGGATTGTGGGATCTGTGTTATCGTCATCCAGAATCGAAGGTTCAAGGAAAGCGAGATAAGATTCGCGGCGCTCAGACGACGTCGTTGGCTCAGTTTGAGCGAAATTTGGATACGCTCGTACAACGCCTTAAGCAAACGAAGGCGAAATTGATTTGGGCATCGATAACGGTGGTGCCGGAAGGCGAAGCGGGTCGATTCTCAGGGGAAGAGGAGCTGTACAATGACGCAGCTTCGAGAGTTATGGAGCGACACAAGGTGGCGACGAATGACTTGCATGCTCTAACTGTTAATTTCACTCCCGAGCTCTTTAGAGCTCCGGGAGACGTTCATTACCTCGAAGCAGGCTCTAGACGTGTCGGCGAGCAAGTGGCTGATGCCATTCGGGAGGCACTTAGATAGCCATCGGTCTGCGACCTAGGAATCTTGCTTCGCAAGCCAATAAGGATTCGCTCACGGGGAACTTCGAGTTTTTTAGAGATCATATTTCCGCGAAGCGGAACCTATTGGCGTCGCATAGCGACGACTCCTAGCTCGTTAGGGCGATGACAATTTTGTATCTATTCCGCCGAAGTGTGGTCGTGCCGTATCTTCCAACCGTCGGGGGTCTTTTGCATTAGCAAGGTGAAAAGGCCCGTGGCGTTCCCGTATTCGTTGTCACGGTACAGGCGGTAGCGTCCATGAACCTCGGCCCACTCAGGCGATAGCATCATCGTTTCGAGATCTTCGAATGCGAGGCGCCCCATGGCTTCTGTAGTTGGATAGCGGGTTTGGTAGCGCTTGAGGGTTTGTCGCCAACCCCGTTGAACGGTTCCGCCCGAGGCGAAACGGAGGGCGTTCGACTTGACGTAGGTGTCCATGAAAGCGGGAATATCGCCCCGATTCCACGCGTCCGCTTGAGCTGCGAGAACCGCCTCCAAGTCGCTTGCGGGAGAGGACGTCGGTTTAGGGCAGGCCGTTAGCAATAGCGGTAGAGGGGCGCAAAGGCAGAAGATGCGGAGCAATCGGAGCATAGAGGGGATCATTGATCGGGTTCGGCGAGGGTTCAACTCTCGATGATGGGCAGGCGCTGTCTCCGAAAAGGGGCGGACCCCATGCGATAGGGGGTCAGTCCGTAGGTCGCTCGGATTTCTCCAAGCTTGCTCTAGGTCGGAGGCGAGTTTGTAGTGTGGGACGTGGACCTGTTTGCTGCGAATATCGAGGAGACCTTTTTCGAATATATCCCATTGGTAGTGACCGCTCCTGCGGTTGTATTCGGTCTAATGGCCGTCGGTTGGGCTCTGGACAAGCGTGTCGAAAAGGTAGGCCGTCGCCAGAATTTCGTGAAGCCGTTGGTCATGCTGGGTCTCACCGCGATTGGATTAGTCGCCATGATTATCGCGTTGCCGCTTAAAGAGGGGACGACGAATCAGCTTTTGAGCCTATTGGGCATCGTGTTGACTGGTATAATTGCCTTTTCGTCTACGACGTTCGTTTCCAACGCGATGGGCGGTTTCATGATTCGATCGGTTAGGTCGTTCCGATCGGGCGACTTCATCCGAGTGGGGGAGCATTTCGGGCGAGTCTCCGGTAGGGGGCTTTTTCATACGGAGATTCAAACGGAGGATCGAAATCTGACGACCCTGCCGAATCTGTATCTTGTGACGAATCCGGTTAAAGTCGTACGCTCTTCGGGGACGATCGTATCGGCTGAAGTCTCTTTGGGCTACGATACGAGCGAAACGAAAGTCGAGGCTTTGTTGATCGATGCTGCCAAGCGAGCGGGGCTCGAAGAGCCGTTCGTGCATGTTCAGGATTTGGGGGATTTCTCGGTCGTTTATCGGGTTTCCGGAATGCTCACCGATATCAAAGGCCTCATGACCGCTCGTTCGCGATTGCGCATCGAAGCGTTGAATACATTGCATGAGGCGGCTATCGAAGTAATGTCGCCTTCGGTGATGATGCAGCGGCCGCTTCCCTCGGAAAGGAAGCTTATTCCCGAAA
>CBFHHM010000001.1:369754-377968 GCA_965655705.1 Candidatus Pelagisphaera sp. | reverse complement strand
ACCTATGCGTCGAGCCGATTGAGGCGCCGGGATGATGGACCGCTTCCCGAAACGAAGATTTTCGACAAGGCGGAGGAGGCGGAAGCGCTCGAGCGATTGGAGATAGAGCTAAAGACTCTGCGAGAGCGACGCCAGGTTTTGGAGGAAAAGCGGCAAGACTTGCCGGAGGACGATGGGCGGATTCCCTTCGAGAAGGAAATCGAATCCTTGAAGGCGAAAGAGCGGGCGATCGAAGAGAAATTCGGCAGCGAGTCGAAAGAGGTATAGGCAAGCGCATCGGGGGGACGCATCCACCGCGCCGCGGCTCTGCCTTGACAGTTGGACTTGGTGAAATTGGTATCGGCTCCGTTCACCCCGCCCATCGTTAAGTTCTTAGAACAAACCCCTATTTTAGTTATGAAGAGCGAAAACCTGCTCCCATTCCTCGCCTGGCTAGCCGTCATACTACTCGTATCGCCGCTTGTCGCGAGCTCCGAGCGCTGGCCCCAATTTCGCGGGGTCGATAGCGCCGGGAGTGGCGGCGACCAGAGAGTTCCCGTCAATCTAAGCAAGGAAACGCTCCGATGGTCCGTTCGTTTGCCGGGTCCTGGAACGAGTTCCCCGGTCGTATGGGACGACAAGCTTTTCCTGACGGCCGAGGTTCGAACGGCGGGACGTACGGAGTTGGTACGGATGGATGCCAAAAGCGGAGCGATCGAATGGACGCGCTCGATCGAGGGAGGAGATTACCAAACGCACAAATTCAACAATCTTGCATCGGGCACGCCCTGCGTAACGGAAGATTTGGTTATTGTGGGCTGGCTGGACGTTGGCAGCGAGCACGCGAAATTAACGGCATTCACGCATGACGGCGATCGAGTATGGACTGCGGATCTCGGTTTTCACCACAGTCAGCACGGGGTAAGCTTTAATCCCGTGGCGAGCGGGGATCGCGTGTTCGTCAACCATGCCCATATGGGAGGCGGTTTTACGGCGGCCTACCGTCTCGAAGATGGCAGGCAGCTATGGACCTCTCCGAACCCCGATGGAGCGAAGACGTCCTATGTGGCGCCGCTGGTGCGGGAGCTGGACGGTACGGGCGCGAAGGAGGTGATCCAAGTGGGCGAGCTGATTGGAATGATCGGTTTCGACTATGAAACGGGCGCTATCAATTGGAGCCTGCCCGACGCATTTAATCACCGAACCATCTCTTCGCCCGTGATCATTAATGGCAATACCGACTCCAACGAAGCGCTGATTGCCGCGGGCAATAAGAATGGGCACTTCTTTGCTGCTCGGGTGCCGAAAATCGAAGACGGGAAAATCGCCCGGGAGCCGAGGATCGAGTGGGCCATGGAGAGTCGGGCTCCCTATGTGCCGACACCGGTTTCGGATGGGGAAACCTTCTATGCCTTGCACGATGGCGGCACCTTGACCGCGATGGAAGCGGAGACGGGCGTTGTCCGCTGGCAGGGAAAGCTGCTCGGCAATTTCTACGCGTCGCCTGTTCTTGTCGATGGGAAGCTCTACTGCCTGTCTCGCAGCGGCGAAATGTGGGTGGTGGAAGCGGGAAATTCCTTCAATGTATTGCGGACGGCGCCCCTCAATCCGCCCGAAGATGTGACCTGGACGGATGCCACCCCCGCGGTCGCTCACAATCGCCTCTATGTGAGGATGGGGTCCCGCTTGGATTGCTATTGAAGGAATGCCCGGCCGGCCAGGCTGAAAGCCTTGCCGACGAAGCGAGCGCTTGCCAAAGGAGCCTGGATTCTTTGGGTTGGAAGTAGCCTATGCCCAGACCCAAGATTTTCCTGACCTATTTCCAGATGGAGGAGTGCATGCAATACCTTCGTATGCATTCGGATATCGAATACAATGAGGAGATGCGCTTGCTCGACCCAGCGGAAATAGCTAGGGCCTTGCAGGGTAAGGATGGTCTTTATTGCTGGGGCGCTAATGCGATCGGCGCAGAGATTATGGACGCGAATCCGCAGCTCAAAGTCATTTCGAATTTCGCTGTCGGCTTCAACAATATCGATGTTACCGCCGCAACGGAGAGAGGCATTGCGGTCACCAACACTCCGGACGTGCTTACGGATACGACCGCTGACATGGCTTGGGTCTTGCTCATGGATGCAGGTCGGAGAATCTCTGAGGGAGATCGTTGGGTTCGAGGGAAAAACTGGAACGAATGGGATCCGGAGCTGTTCATTGGGCAGGATGTTACAGGGGCGACGCTCGGACTGATTGGACTAGGCCGTATTGGCAAGGCCATGATTGCTCGGGCGAAAGGCTTTCGAATGAAGGTTCTCTATTGGAATCGCACGCGACTGAGCGAAGCGGAGGAGCGCGATTTGGGTATCCAATACTTGGAGCAAGACGAGGTGTTTGCCCAATCCGACTTCGTTTCATTGCACGTGGCCCTGAACGATGAGACGCGACACATGGTGAGCGTTCGGCAGCTGGAGCTGATGAAGCCGAGCGCCTGTTTGATCAATACGACTCGGGGACCCGTGGTAGACGAGAAGGCCTTGGTTCACGCTTTGCGCGCGAAGGAAATTGCGGGAGCGGGATTGGACGTCTTCGAGAACGAGCCGAAGCTAGAGCCGGAGCTTTACGAAATGGAAAACGTCGTTATTCCGCCGCACATCGGGAGCGCGACAGTGGGCACGCGTCTCAAGATGGCCTTGATGGGAGCCAAGAACTGCATCGAAGGAGCGTCTGGACGCCGCCCGCCGAATCTGGTAAACCCCGAGATATACGAGTAGTTTGGGGGCGTAAGCGGTCTCGGGTTAACGCATCGAGCGACCCGACCGTTGCTCTACTTTTGAACCAATACGATGTGGTAAGGCTCGGCTTTTTTTCCCCCTTGCTTGATTTGGACGGATAGGGAGGTTTCGCCGTTGGGGATCGTTACGTTTCGAATGCGCGTTTCATCGGCGGGCGAGTCTACTGTCACCGTCTTCTTGAGATCGCCGATGCTGAGTTCCAGGGTCGCTTTGGAGACGGGTTCCTTCCACAGGAACGCGACATCGTAGGTCTTGCGATTGCGGAATTCGAGCAGCCATTCGCCGCCGTCATCGGTTTCCCGGCGGTCCTGCGTCGAGAGCGTGGTACGCGTTTCGAATTTCGTACCGAGGACGATGCGAGGAGGGGCGTAGTTGTCGGGCCGCGTGTTGGATACGTCATCGAACCAGTCTTGGTACGTTTGCAAGAGGCGTTTGGCGATTTCCGGGCGCTCTTCGAACAAGTTGTTCGATTCGCCGGGATCGGCTTCCATGTCGTAAAGTTCGAGCGGCACGTTTTGCGGCATTGCTTCGTTCCCGAAGCCGGTGGGGTGAACGAGTTTCCAGCGCTGTTCGCGCACGGCGATATGATGCAAAGGCGTGGGCTCGTTGCCGCGGTGGATTTGGAGGGCGAACGAGCGATTAGGCCAGTCGACTTTCTCGCCTTTCAGCAAGGGTAGGATACTGCGACCATCGAAGGGGTGGCTCGAGGGCAGTCGAGCGTCCGCGGCATCGAGCAAGGTGGGCATGATGTCGATATGGGCGGCGATGCGGTCGCTGGTATGTCCGGCTTTCAGTTCCGCGGGCCAGCGGACGTAGAAGGGCGAGCGAATGCCGCCATCGTGCACTTCGTTCTTCTTGCCGCGCGAAGGGCCGATGTAGCGGCGCGTATTGGGACCGTTGTCCACCATGAAGATGACAAGGGTGTTGTCAGCGGCCTGGCGCTTGTCGAGGTGAGCGAGAAGACGACCGACATTGTCGTCTATGTTCTCGACCATAGCGAACACTCGAGCGACCGTATCGGCGTCTTTGTCGTTCCCGAGCAGGACGGGCGATAGGTCCGTGTTCTTGTATTTTCGATACAGCGCTTCGGGCACGTCGTGATAGGGACTGTGCGGCGCGTTGGTTGCGATGTAGGCGAAGAAGGGTTTTTTGGCCTTCAGGGAATCGTCGATGAAGTCGAAAGCCGCGTCGAAATAGACATCCGTGCAGTAGCCCTTGGTCTGTACCTGTTCGTTGTTGCGAAAGAGAATGGCGTCGGTATAGCGGCGCTTGTTTTCGCGGGGCTCTGACGGTTGTCCCAATCCCCCGCCCAGATGAATGAGCGATTCGTCGAAACCTTGGTCGGTGGGACGCATCGGGTAGTTGTCGCCTAGATGCCATTTGCCGAAGATACCGGTCGCGTAGCCCGACTTCCCCAAAGCCTCGGCGATCGTATATTCTTCGGGATCCATCATAGAGCGTCCTTTGAAGGTATCGACCAGTCGGGTACGGTAGCTGTAGCGTCCGGTCATTACGGAGGCCCGCGTGGGCGAACAGACTGGACTGACATAGAAGGTGTCCATGGAGGCTCCATCGCGAGCGAGCGAATCGATGTGCGGCGTCTGGAGCACAGGATTGCCCATGCTGGAAAGATCGGCGTAGCCCTGGTCGTCAGTGATGACGAGAACGATATTAGGCCGTTCCGCGAAGAGTCCGGTTGAGATTAGGGAGAGAGCGATGAGGCAGTATCTTAGATTCATGAGCATTGAGGGGCTGGTGGGAGGTAATGCGCCAAGCGGACTGTAGGGTACGGAAAAGATTTCGGGCGGAAGGGCAACCTTGGACTCCGATTCGGACATTGATTGATCGGGCGAAACCCATTTTGGTTTCTCCCATGTCTCGACCGATCTCCTTCAAACGCGCGCTTTGTCTTGTTATCTCGCTTGGAGCGATTCCCGTCTTTGGGGAGCCCGAAGCAATCAAGGGCATCGAGTACGCGCGACCGGACGGCTATTCGCTCGAACTCGATTTGTATTTGCCAGACCGTTCGGAAGGGGAGCAGTCGCCAGTTGTGGTGTGGGTACATGGCGGCGGATGGAAAAACGGAAGCAAGGAGAAGAGCAAGGCGGCTTGGCTTGCGGACGAGGGCTATGCCGTGGCGAGCATCAACTATCGGCTCACCGACGTGGCCCAGTGGCCGGCTCAGATCGACGATTGCCGGGAGGCGGTTCGCTGGTTGCGCCGGAACGCTGGAGTGTTTGGCCTCGATCCCGAGAATATCGGCTCGTGGGGCAGTTCCGCAGGTGGGCATCTGGTGGCGTTGATGGGGACCTTGCCCTACTCGGAGCGCGAATCCGTTTCCAGTCGAGTGACAGCGGTGTGCGATTGGTTCGGGCCCACCGAGTTGCTCGCGATGCCGCCGAATATCGTAGGCGAGGGCCGTACCGAGGAAGACGTGGCCAATTCCAATGGGGCTAAGCTGCTCGGCTGCACGGTCAAGGACTGTCCCGAACTTGCGAAGCAAGCGAGCGCCTACGACAATGTCTCAAGCGACGATTCGCCTTTTCTAATTATGCACGGCGACCAGGATGAGGCCGTGCCGATCCAGCAGAGCATCCAACTTCACAACCGTCTCCAGAAAGCCGGTGTGCCCTCGCAGATGAAAGTCGTCGCGGGCGCAGGCCATGGCGGCAAGGAATTCGATACCCCCGCATCGCGCGCGTTGATCCTCGACTTCTTCAATCGCTATTTGAGATAGGGATTGGGCGAGATCCTACCGGATCCAGGCGTAGATGGGGTAGTTGCGGAGGTGAGAGTCCGTATCGTCCTCGCTGTGCAGGTAAATCGTTTCGCGGACTTTTTCGGCGGTGCTCTTGGGAGTGATCTTGAGGATGTAGTGTTCCTTGGACTTGGCTTCGACAATTTCGTAGTTGAAGGCGGATTCCACGATGTCGCCGTTCTTGGAAACGACTTTCCCTACCTTCATCGGTTGCGAAGCGTGGATAATGATCTCGCACTCCTTGGCGTCAGTCGCATCGCCGATGCGCCAAAGGAGGGCTCGGCTCTTAAGTTGGATCAGCTGCGGGATGTCGACTTGCAGGACGAGGGTGGTCGATTCCTTCTGGGCTCCCTTGTCTACCTCGACTGTGATTTCCTTGCGTTGCTTGCCCACGCGACTGCCGATGTCGAACGTGGCTAGCAGCTTGCCGGATTCGCCGGGGGCGTAAGTCGTCTTCTCCAATGTCGGCACGGTGCATCCGCAAGAAGCGTGGGTCTTGGTGATGGTGACGGGGATGTCGCTTGAGTTGGTAAAGGCGAAGTAGGCGTTGACCTCCTCCTGGCCAATCTCGGCTTGGACATCGATGCTGGTTTGCTCCCACTGGAGAGCGTCGGCGGCGAGGAGACTGGAGCTGGAAACTATAGCGATTGCGATAGCCAGCGTTTGGAAGAGAGCGGATCGAGCGTTCATAAGCGTTAGCGAATTGTGAGGAAGCGCGGCGGTTTGTCCAACAAACTCCTTGCTCGCTAGGGGCCTTACGGTTCTCATCCGGCCATGACTGCATTCTCACGACCTGATGGTAGAGAAAACGATGCGTTGCGGCCGATTTCCTTCGAGGCTGACTTCGCTCCCAATGCGACCGGTTCGGTATTGGTGTCCTTTGGGGATACCCGCGTAATTTGCGGCGCTTCTCTGGAGCGACGCGTTCCTGGATGGATGCGGGCTCAGGGAGTGGAGGGGGGATGGCTGACCGCCGAATACTCGATGCTTCCCTACAGCACGCACGATCGAAAGCAACGCGACTCCTCCCGCGGCAGGCTGGACGGCCGTTCGGTCGAGATTCAGCGGCTGATAGGCCGGTCCCTACGGGCGGTCATGGACTTGAAAAAGCTACCGGGCTATACGCTTTGGGTCGATTGCGACGTACTGCA
This sequence comes from Candidatus Pelagisphaera sp., assembly GCA_965655705.1. GTDB lineage: Bacteria > Verrucomicrobiota > Verrucomicrobiia > Opitutales > Opitutaceae > Pelagisphaera. The sequence continues at coordinate 371,291 of CBFHHM010000001.1, read as the reverse complement.
AGCCGATGGGGGAACCCGCACGGCGTCGATTACGGGCGCCTATCTGGCGGCCCGCCTGGGCGTGCAGAAGCTGATCGAAGAAGAGAAGATCGCCGAGAACCCCTTTTCCGACTCCATCGCTGCGATCAGCGTCGGCGTTTACGAAGATCAGCCCGTTCTCGATCTCCCTTACATCGAAGACCGCGACGCCAGCGTGGACTTCAACGTGGTCATGACCGGCCAGGGCGAGTACGTTGAAATTCAGGGCACGGGCGAGGAGGCGACTTTTTCGGAAGCGCAGCTCGCTAGCCTGCTGAGCCTATCGAAAAAAGGCTGCAAGGAGATCTCCGCAATGCAGACAGCCTTCCTTTCAAAACGCTTACTGGCGGGACTGGGAAGTTGAGTGTGGCGGCGTTGTCCCCTCCCTGCGGCGTAGGCGAGCGCGGCGCGATCGAATAATCCTGCCATTTGCATGCGTATCTCTTTGATTTTTTCCGGAGGGCCCGCTTAATCCTCGGGTTCTCCCATTAGGGCCCACCATGAATATTCACGAATACCAGGCTAAACAACTGTTCGAACAGTACGGCATTCCTTGTCCGAAAGGCGCGGCGACCAGCTCGAAAGACGAATTCGAGTCCTGCATCGACGGCCTCGGCGAAGGTATGATCGTCGTTAAATCGCAAATCCATGCGGGCGGCCGTGGCAAGGGAAGCTTCACCGACGGTTTCCAAGGAGGCGTCAAGCTGGCCAAGACCCGCGAAGAGGCGCTCGAATACGCGAACGCTATGCTCAACAACACGCTGGTTACGGTGCAGACGGGTCCGGCGGGCCGGGAGGTACAGACGGTTTACTTTACTGAAGGCGCCGATATCGACAAGGAGTACTATTTGGCGATTCTCATGGATCGGGCGACTTCGGCCCCTGTGGTCGTGGCCTCTACCGAAGGAGGGGTTGAGATCGAGAAGGTTGCGGAAGAAACGCCCGAGAAGATCTTCAAGGCGTGCGTCGATCCAGCGATCGGCTTGCAGCCTCACCAAGCGCGCGGCATCGCCTTTAAGCTGGGCTTCGAAGGCAAGCAAGCAGGCGCCTGCGCGAACTTGATCTACAAGCTTTACCAGATGTTCTGGGAGAAGGATGCGGATATGGTGGAAATCAACCCCATGATCAGTACCACGGATGGGGGCGTGTCGGCTCTCGATGCGAAGGTGAGCTTCGATTCGAATGCGATGTATCGCCACAAGGATATTCAGGCGTTGCGGGACCTCAACGAAGAGGACCCCAAGGAAGTCGAGGCATCGAAGTACGACCTCAACTACATCGCCCTCGACGGAAATATCGCGTGCTTGGTAAATGGGGCCGGTTTGGCCATGGCGACCATGGACATCATCAATCACTGCGGCGGCGAAGCGGCGAACTTCCTCGATGTCGGGGGTGGGGCGACGGCCGAGCAGGTAACGGCTGCGTTCAAGATCATCCTCAGCGACCCGAAGGTGGAAGGCATCCTAGTCAATATTTTCGGCGGGATCATGCAATGCGATGTAATCGCTCAAGGCGTTAT
>CBFHHM010000001.1:345508-369655 GCA_965655705.1 Candidatus Pelagisphaera sp. | reverse complement strand
CGAAGCGGCCAAGGCGGTCAGCTTGGACAAGCCGTTGGTGGTTCGTCTCGAAGGAACGAACGTAGAGCAGGGCAAGCAGTTACTTGCGGAAAGCGGAATCGAGATAACCTCGGCGGACAGCTTGGCCGATGCGGCTCAGAAGATCGTCGATATTGTCGCCTCCAACTAGAAACGTATATAAATTTACAATACAATGAGCGTACTTGTTAATAAAGATACACGCGTCGTATTTACGGGCATCACCGGCAAGTCCGGGGGCTTTCACGCCAAGCAATGCATGGACTACGGAACGCAGGTCGTCGCTGGAGTTACTCCTGGCAAGGGCGGCCAGCTTTTCGAGGACAAGGTTCCTGTTTTCAATACGGTAGCCGATTCGGTTGCTAATGAAGGCGCCAATACCGCTTGCGTATTCGTGCCCCCGCCATTCGCAGCGGACTCCATTTTAGAGTGCCTGGATGCGGGGATTGAGCTGATTATAGCGATCACCGAAGGGATTCCGGTAAAGGACATGGCCATCGTTAAGCAGAAGCTGCTGGAGACGGACGCCCGCTTGATTGGCCCCAATTGCCCTGGAGTCATCACTCCCGGGGAATGCAAGATCGGCATTATGCCAGGTTACATCCACAAGCCGGGTACGGTTGGCATCGTGTCTCGCTCGGGCACCTTGACCTATGAGGCGGTTTGGCAGGTTACGAGTCTCGGTTATGGCCAGTCGACTTGCATTGGCATCGGAGGCGATCCTATCAACGGCACGAATCACACCGATGCGATCAAGCTCTTCAATGAAGATCCGGATACGGAAGCCATCGTCATGATCGGCGAAATTGGCGGTGACGCGGAAGAAAACGCGGCAGCGTACATCAAGGAGCACGTCAAGAAGCCGGTAGCGGGATTCATCGCGGGCACAACAGCGCCTCCAGGACGACGGATGGGCCACGCGGGAGCGATCGTTTCCGGTGGCAGCGGTACGGCAGAAGCTAAAATCGCGGCGATGGAAGCAGCGGGCATTGCCGTGGCCAAAACCCCATCCGACATGGGGACTGCTCTGCTCCAAGCTTGGGGCAAGTAATCATTCCTCGGATACCTATATTTCAAAGCCGAATCTCTATACGGGATTCGGCTTTTTCGTTGGAGCCGAATGCTTGAGAAGGCCCTGCTTGCGGAGCCTTGACCCTATCGCGGGTGTTCGGCATCGATTATCTCGATCAGCTTCCGCTTAGACTCGTCGAGTTCCGGGCGATCGATGCGTTTGATGATTTTGCGGGCGGCGGTATGGTGGCCCGCTTCGAAACGGGCTCGAGCCATGTAGAGCTCCATCATTTGCATTTGCACGGGATCTCCCGGGAAGTCGGCTAGTTGCTGCCATTCTTCGATGGCGGCTTCCCAATTGGCGTTGGTCACGTCGAAGAAGCTCTGGGCGTATCGGAGTCGATAAGGCAAGTGCGTCGGGTTCAACATGGCCGCGGTTCGAAAGAACTCCTGCATTTTCAGATCGAGTCCTTCGGGAAGGAACAGCTCGTCATCGATAAAATGATTGCGGAAGGAAAACAGGAGGTTGCCGATTTGGTAGTGGTAGAGCGGTTCGTCGGGCTCGAGATCGATCGCCATTTGATAGAACGCGAGGGCCTCGGCGTACTTGCCTTCCTCGGCTTGATAATTGCCGAGCTGGTTTTTGACGATGGCGTGGTAGGGGTCGAGTTCATCGGCCCGAATAAGCATGGCGTTGCTGACTTTTCGTTCGCCGATTCGATGCAGCAGCATGCCATAGGCTATGTAGGCGGGCACGTACTCGGGAGCGGCGTTGAGCAGCTTTTCGTAGCCATCCACGATCGATTGGAGTTCGGTTTCGATGGATCGAACGTCCTCGGTCGCGAGCGCTTTTTCGTAAGCGCGGTAGGCGGCGTTTTCGCGATCGCGCAGTTCTTTCAGGAGATAGGTGGCCATCGACTCGCTGCTCAGTTCGGCATCCTCGCTTTTGTCGGCTCGCAGAAGGGATGAGCCGAAACTGCCGCAAGCGGCGAGAGCGATGAGAGCGAGGAAGGGTCTTTTGAGGAGGAATGGCATGCTATTGAATCAATGTGAGACGCCGAAATCGGATTGTCGTTCCTTTCGAAAGCGTACGAAGAGCCTTCTTTTCGATCGATGACCCTATAAATGGGCAAGCGAGGACGTATTTGGAAGCTTTACCGGAATTGGCTAGGCGATGTGAACGGCACGGGCAGAATGATTCCAGGGAAGGGAATATGGCCTCTAGTCGATTTCCGGCTTCCCTGGGAATGCCGCCTGGGCAAGAGTGTAGCGTTCATACGATGTATCGAAATCTGAATTCAGACAAAGTCCTGGAAACGATCGAGCAATTGGGCAACCGGATAGAGGAACGGTTTCCGAATTCGAAGCTGAAAGGCGTTTGCGACAGCTTGCTGGAGCTGGCCAGGGATTCGAAGGCGAAAGCCACCTGGATTGCTCGACCTCATTATCCACTGAGAGCTGGGATCGCCCTTGTAATCGTCCTGGGGCTGGGAGCCTTGGGATACAGCTTGTCATTGGTCGAGTTCGAGGAGAACAGCGTGGGACTTAGCGATTGGGTGCTCGTTGTCGAAGCGGGGATTCGCGATGCGCTTTTCGTCGGGGCAGCTGTCTTTTTTCTGACGACCTTGGAAACGCGGTTCAAGCGCAACCGGGCCCTGAAAGCCCTGCATGAAGTACGCGCCCTCGCGCATGTTATCGACATGCATCAGCTGACCAAGGACCCGAATGGAATCGTGAACTCCCCGGCAATCATCACGCCCTCCTCGCCTGCCCGCGACATGACGCCCTTCGAGCTGAATCGCTATTTGGACTATTGCAGCGAGCTGCTCTCGCTCACCGGCAAGATTGCCGCAATGTATATCCAGGGGTTTCGAGACTCGGTGACGCTTTCGGCGGTAAACGACATCGAGAATCTAACCAATGACCTGAGTCGTCAGATTTGGCAGAAGCTCATGATTCTGCAGGCGAGTTATCGCGAAGAGCAGTAGATTCTGTCGGAACGAGCTCGGAGAGCCGGGGCCCTACGGGGAGCCGTGGTCGGTACGCGAGCGCCCATCGAAGTATTTTTCTCGAATCCAGTCGGGTTGCCAAACATCGAGCGAACGTTCTATTTGCGTGAAATCGACTTCCAAAGGACCTGGATTGTCTACCTTCAAAGGAGCGGAATCGCCGACGCGCGTTCGCCATTCCTCCATTAATGCCGTCATCCGTTTGACCGTTCCCGCGTACGAAGGGTGATTGGCCAGGTTGCGCATTTCGCCGGGGTCCTCGACGAGGTCGAACAGGAGGGTATGGTTGATTTTAGGATAGATATGCAGCTTGAAGCGCTCCTCGCGAACGGCGCGCATGATATCCTGAAAGGGAAGGAAAATGGAATTGCGAACCGAGGACTGGGGATTGGAGAAGATTCCCCTTAGGCTCTGGCCATCGATATCGCCATCGATCGGCGCGCCACTCAAATCGAGGATCGTTTTGTGGAGATCCAATATATAGGTCATCGCTCGAGTTGTTTGACCTTTCGGTATTCCAGGGCCGGATACGATTAACGGACTGCCCATACTATGCTCGTAGACGTTTTGCTTGCCGAGCAAACCATGCGAGCCCATTGCCAATCCGTGATCGGCGGTATAGATGACAATCGTATTGTCGGACTCGCTTGAGCGCTCGACAGCATCCAATATTCGTCCTACCTGGGAGTCCAAATGGGTGACCAAACCGTAGTACTCGGCCAATTGATCGCTTACCATGTCGTGAGGTCGGGGGTGTGGGGCGAGGCTTTCGTCACGTTTCTTGCCGGATACGTGGCCGTTGTCGAAGGGGTGGTTCGGTAGGAAGTTTTCCGGGAGCGGCGGTCGGTTTTCGTAGTAAAGCTGACGATACGAAGGCGGAGGGTTTCGGGGGTCGTGAGGGGCTGTGAACGCTACGTAGAGCATGTAGGGACGTTCCTCTTTACGCGTATCGATGAATTCGATCGCGGCGTCCGCAAAATGGGAGCTCGAAAAGCGATCGCCGATTTTCTTTTCCGTGAGGCTTCCATCGGCGCGTAGGTCCTGAAGGGGCGTCTTCGTGTGGTCGGCCATTCCTCCCATGAATACATTGCGCCCCGCTTGAAAGGACCGCGCGATGGTCTTCTCCCCGTTGTGCCATTTGCCCACGATGAAGGTGCGATAGCCGGCCTTCCCCAGTTTTTCGGGAAGGGTGGGCAAACCGGTCCAGTTTCTCGTATCGTCGATTCGATGCCAGTGGCGCCCGGTCATCAGCATGCTCCTGCTGGCCACGCACACCGCTCCGCTATAGCTGCCGGCGCAGTAGTTTCGAGCGAAGCTCAAGCCGTTGGCAGCCAGTCGATCCAGGTGAGGGGTGCGGATATGCTCATTCCCGTGCGCCGCAATCGTGTCGGGGCGCTGATCGTCGGCGAATAGAAAGACGATGTTGGGGCGGTCGGAAGCGAAGCAAACGCTTGAAAGCAAAAGAGAAAGAACGAGAAGGGGGTTCGTCATGCCAAAGGAGCTAGTGAGCAAGCGGATTTAAATCAACGCTTAAGCGATGATAATCCGAACGGCTAGAGCCCTTCGAAAAGCATGCGCGCCTTTTGACTTGCCCGAGCGTGGTCGACGATGGGCTCGGGATAGTCGCCCTTGAAAAGCGAAGGCTTGGGGGAGTGGATCTCCTTGGTTGGAGCCGATTCGAGTTCGGAAACCCAGCGCTTGATGTAGACCGCCTCGGGGTCGAAGCGGAGCTGCTGGCGCCAGGGGTTGAAAATCCGAAAGTAGGGTTGGGCGTCGCATCCAGTCGATGCTGCCCATTGCCAGTTCCCATTGTTCACGCAAGGATCGTAGTCGACGAGCCGTTGGGCGAAGTAGCGTTCGCCCCATCGCCAGTCGATATGAAGGTCTTTCGTGAGGAAAGAGGCGACGATCATTCGAACGCGATTGTGCATGCCTCCCGTTGCGTTCAATTGGCGCATGCCGGCATCGACGATGGGGAATCCGGTATTGCCTGCTTTCCAGGCATCGAACTTCGAGGGGTCGTTTTCCCAGGCAATGCCTTCGTACTTGGCCTTGAAGCTCGCTCCGAAGACGTGGGGGAAATGGAAACCAATATGTGTGAGAAAATCGCGCCAATAAAGCTGCCGAATCAGGGGATGCTCGGATCCGAGCGATCGAGCGATGCTCCAGTAGGCCTGTCGCGGCGAGCAGGTTCCGAACTTAAGGTGAGGCGATAGATTCGATGTGGATTCAAGCGCGGGCAGATCCCGTTCCGTTGCGTACGATCTCAGATTAGCTAGATTGTCGAGGATGGCGCGAGGTCGATTGCCAGGTTCCGGAGATGCTTGGGTGGGTGGTAGGGACGATACGATCGATTGGAAGAGCGGCTCCATCTCCTCGCCGTAGCTCTCTCGGGCGAAGCTCTTGGATGCTACGTCAAGATTGTCCGGTTTGGGTATCGGCCTTTGGCGAGCGTTGTTGTAGAAAGGCGTAAAGATGGTGTAGGGCGATCCGTCTTTCTTGAGAGCGCTTTCAGGCTCCAGAAGCAGCGCGTCCGAGCAGGAGTGAAAGTCGGCTCCCAGGTTCTTGCAGATCGCCTCAATCGCGGAGTCGCGCTTCGCGCTGTAGGGAGTATAATCTCGGTTCACCCATATCGCTTCAACCTTTAGCTCTTGTATCCACTTTTTTAAGATGTCCTCCATGCCTCCATGGAAAACCGATAGGCGCGACCCGATTTCGGCGAGGCGATCCGCCAGTATTCGGAGGGAGAGCAGCATAAAATGGAGGCCTGGCTCGCTCCGATAGGGATGTTCATCGATTTGTTCGGGATTGAGATGGAAAGCGGGTATGGTCTCCCTGGATCGCGATAGGGCGGCGTTAAGCCCGGTATTGTCCTCCAGACGGAGGTCCCGGCGAAATAAAAAAAGCGAACGGTTGTATGTTTTCAGTTCAATTTTCAAAGCGTAGTGGACTTAGCATGGGAGGCAATGGGCGCTCGCCGAGAAAAGATAGATTCAGCGATTCGCGACTTGTCCAAAAGAGCCCTGAGCGCGTTCGCTATAACCGCAGTGCTCGCGCGCAAGATAATTGTCGTCTCGAGAGTGATTACGGAGCTCGGATCGTCCTTATCGGATAGGCTCCCATTGACACAAATGGACGATGTGGGCGGCGGAGCCGTCCTGGACCCAGCTGTCTAGTTGAGCTTGGTCTTTGAGTTGTTGGCCGCGGTGCCGGGGGACGATGGCGAAGTTGGAGTGAATGTCAGGTAGACTGGTCATGTCGCCCCAGAGCTTTTCGAATTGGCTGACGGGGAAGACGTCTTCTTGGCCTTCGCCCCAGCGTTTCTTAACGTCCTTTAGCGTTAGAATCGTGGGCATCCTAAGGGCTACGGCACGGATGGCTTGCTCTACTTTTGCGGTATTGGCGAGGTCGGGGCGGGTGAGCTTGAAGAAGGCGAGCAGCTCGTTGAGGTTAATCCAGCTCGTGTTGGTGTTGTAGAAGGTGAGTTCGAATTCGTCTTCTTCTCGCGGCAGGGCCATGCCTTCGACGAGGCGAATGCGGCCGTCGATGGTAGCGAGTCCGCCGCCTCGGTCTTCGGAGCGTTTGGAGATGACTTCGAAGGAGAGGTGTTGTTCGGATTGGATGTGCCAGCCGAGGAGGACGGGGTCGATTGAGGCGCCGAGAGTATCGATGTTATGGGCGAGTATGTATTCAACTTTAGGGTGCTTCTCGAGGAGTTTCAGAAGGGTGCCGTTTTTGAGGAGGTTGGGTATCTCATACCAGTGGCCGACGGGGTGGAGGCATTGGGAGGGGAGGTTGTCTCGGTAATCGGCTCCTTCGCCGCTTTGCTTGGCCCAGTTTAGGAGAGCGGCGCGGACGCTTTCGAGCATCTTTTGCTTTTGCTCGTCCAGCTTTTGTTGGGCGACTTCTTCCCAGACGAAGCGGAGGTCGCGTTCGGTGGGGATCATGCGGAGGCCGATGGAGCGGCCGGGGGATAGAAAAGCGGTATCCTCGAATTGGTCACCGTATTGGTTTTGGAGGAAGGTCTCGATGGGGGCGTGGGTGAGGTAGCTGGTGGTGAAGATGTGGGGAATTCGAGTGTCGTAGGCTTGGGCGACTTGGCGGGATTTGGCGAGATGGATATCGATGAAATTGCGGTGGGCTCCGTCGAGGCTGGCGAAAGGGTGGAGGGATTTGACAACTCCGGCGCCTTGGGTCCAGCGACTGCCGACTCCTGCGGCGAAGGTGACGGCGGCGACTTTGCCTTCGCGGAGAGCTTGTTCGCCGAGGGAAGCGTGGTCGCGCGAATCCGAATCCTGGAGACAGAAGAGCTTCGTCTTATCGACGTCTTCGATGGTGGTGTTGGACGGGAGGCGGTTCATCGCCATGCCGATACGGCCGGCTTTGATATCGCTGCGGATTTGCTCGTGTTGCTCGGTGTCGAAGCCGTTTTCGGCGAGGAGAGTATCCAAATTTAGGGTTTTGGTATCTTCTTGCGAGACTTCGGGAAGGAGTCGGTGGATGACGTTGCCGAGTGAGGACTCGAATCCGCTTTTTTCGCCTTGGGAGGCGAGGGCGAACTGTTGGAGGTCTGAGCGCTGGGCGTCGGTGAGGTGACGAGGGTCGGTTCGGAGGGCGTTGGGGATGGTGAGATGGTAGAATTCGCCGGGGAAGAGGGCGTCTTCGGCTTGGAGAAGGGTGCAGAAGGAACCGTTTTCGTTGATCTTGAATTCGTAGACCACCGGGTTCATGGCGAAGGGAAGGGAAGCTTCGAACTCATTTTTCCGCTTCTGCATGGTGGTGGCGAGGAAGTCTTGTCCTTCGGTTTTTCGCTCGGGGGCGAAGATGAAGCCCATGCCGCCGCCGGACATGCCGCCGAGCATCCAGAAGCCCCAGAAATCGTCGCCGAAATTTTCTTTGACGTCGGCGATAAGAGTTTCGGTGTAGATGTTGGAGACCCAGGGGATGATTTCGTGGAGCGGGCCGAAAAAGTTTTCGGTGAGGGATTTGCCGAGAGATTTTATATCGCCTTTGCTGAGTTGGTCGACGATACAGCCAATGGTATCCAGAGCTTGGCGACGGGCTTTCCATTCCTTGGAGCCCCGCACCAGATATTTTTCGGTGACCATCTCGAGGATGGGGCCGACGTTTTGGGCCATGCCGCCGTGGACGAGGACGAGGCTGTCTTGGAGCTTTTGGCGGGCGGAGTCGTCGACGGTGTCGCGGTCGAGGATAGTGTGGCGTGGGAGGAGGCGTCCGCGGCTGGCCCCGAATTCGGAGTCTCCTGGCTGGGCTTCTTCGCCTTCGATGAGTTTGATGCCGGGCCAGACGCCTCCGGAGTCTTGCCAGCCGCCACCGGATCCACCAAGCCACTCGCCGAGAATGGCGCGGGCGGCGACGATGCGGCGTTCGATTTCGAGGAGGGGTCCGGAAAAGGATTGGGTTTGGCCGGTGGCCCGCATGCAGACGGAGATGAGGGCTCCGAGTAAATTTGTGGATACGGCGAGGCGGGAGCCTTTAGGGATACGGTTGACGTTGGAGACGATTTCGATGCCCTTGCCGCGACCGATGATCTTTTCGAAAACGGAGGCGAGGCTGAGGCCAGAGCCTTCGAGGCCAGGGGGGATGATGCCGGCGGAGATGACGGCGGCTTTAAGGAGGCCGAGGTAGTCGCGGGCGAAGTCGAAGACGTCGTCGACGTTTTGCAGTTCGGCGGAGGCCCCGAGGTCTACGCTGGTGAGGCGGAGGATGGGTTCTTCTATGACGCGGAAGTAGGCTTCGATGGGGGGCTGAGTGGCAGCGTCGCGTCCGCGGACGCCGAGGTCGACGGAGACGTTCATCACGCGGGCGCCTTCGGGGAAGTCCATGCCGAGGAAGAAGATGTCGGACCAGGCGCAGTGGGTGAGGTCCATGCGGACGGCGGTTTGTTCGCGGAGGATGGGGTAGACGTTTTGAGAGACGGATTTTTGGAGGAGCTCTTGGCGGATTTTTAGGGGATGGTCGAAAGAGTGCCCCATGCGGAAGATCCAGGTGTTGCCGGCCGTTGAGCGGACGGTTTTGCGGACTTGGTCGGCGAGGGTTTGGAAGGCGAGCTGGTGGTAGGCTTCTGCGAGGGAGGAGGAAAGAGTGTCGTTGGGGCCGTTTTGCTGGAGCTCTTCGAGCATTACGGTAAGGGCTTCTTCGAAGCGGCGTTCGAGCATGAGCTCATGGGCGGCGTAGGAGAGTTTGCCTTGGTCGGGAAAGCCGGGGCGGCTGGGGAGTTGGAAGCGGTGGATGGCGTGGAGGAAGAAGAGGGAGCGGACTTTGCGATAGAGGCTATCTTCTTGGCGTCGGTAGGCCTCGAGGGCGGCGGCTTCGGCGAGGAGTTGTTCGGTGTCGAGGGACGCGCAGGCCTCGGCGAGGGAGGTGTCGCGGACTGTAGCGTCTAGACTGGTGATGATGTTTAGGAGAGACATGGGATGGAAGAGATCGGATGTCGGATAACGGAGGTCAGACGATAATAGCGTTGTGGCCGCGCGCGAGCGAGGGCCCAACGGGTTGGAGGGGGCTATTTATTCGCGAGCATTTCGACGAGGCCGGTCATGACGCGGTCGCGGTCTTTGCCAGAGAAGGCGAGGGCAAGTTGGCTGAAGAGCAGGCCGTAGTCGGAGCCTATGTCGTAGCGTTGCCCCTCGACTTCGTAGGCGAGAACTTTTTCGCGCTGGCAGAGCTTGTCGAGAGCGGTAGAGAGGAACTTGGATTCAGAGCCTTCGAGTTGAGTGATTTCTTTCAGAATTTCGAAAATGGAGGGTTTTAGGACGTGGATGCCGAAGAAGCAGAGGTAGAAGCCGGCGCGGATGCCTGGAACGAGTATTTTCAGTTCGGCTTCGGTTGGCGTGGGCTTTTCGAGGACGGCGTTTACTTCGTAGAGTCCGTCGACGCTTCCTGCGAGGCGTCCCCCGATAGCGCCGAAGGATGTGATGAGTTTTTCGCGAGTGGCTTGTACGGCGGATACGGAAGCGTCGTTTTCCTCAGCGATTGCGACCAGTTGCTTGGCGCACCGAATGGGACCTTCGGCGATGCATAGGTGGTCGCCAACAAGGTGGAGAAAGGCATCCTTGCCGACGAATTCGCGACCGAGCAGGATTGCCTGGGCGTAGCCTTCGGGCTTGGCTTGCTCGATGAATTGCAGTCGATCGGCGTAGGGCCCGGCGGCTTGGGTGTAGGCTTCTTGGTCCCCTGGACAGATAATCAGACAGATTTCGTTGATGTCGGCAGCGGCTGCTTCCTGGAGGACAATTTCGAGGGCGGCTTTCTGGGTGCCGTCTTGATCAATGAGTGTTTGAAGCGGGAGGGTGCGTTGTCGCGGGTCGGCGAGGGTGATGAGGGCTTTGGCGATTTTCATTTCAAGCGGCTTGGTTGGGTAAAAGTTACAGGCTCCATACGGCAAGTTTACTAGAGGGAGGAGTCGAGCGAAGCGACTCGGATACAATTTCTCAATTCCTTGATGAGCGACCTGGCAAAATTTATAGTCTTCAGGCCGGATAAAAGAGGCAAACGGTTCGAGAACGCGAGCTAAAGCAATCCCGAGATGCGGGCTGGGAAAATAATAGGCCCCGCGAGCGAAATTTAGCTGAGGTTTAGCGAGACTCTCAATAGCTATCGTCCGGGTGCGAATGGGTCCCCAGGCTCCCGTTCGCAGTAAGCGGTTACGGAGCAATTTCAGCTGCAATAATGGGATGCGCCATCGTTATTTTTCGAGCGATGACTGACAACTGTTGGCGCCCCTCTTCTACCTAGTCCACTGTACATACCCCCCGTGAGGTTCATTCGGAAACAATGATACGCTGCCTCGAAATACCCCATCAATGGCATGCCGCCAAATCACTGATTTGGATTATGTGGCTAAGGCTTTATGACGCGGCATATGAGTGACGGCGACTGCGATGGAAGCGAGCTAGGCTTCGTAGCGGGGACCTTCTTCCGGATGCGTTTCGAGAAATTCTTGGATGGCTTCTATAAAGGCGTCGCCGTATTGCTCGAGCTTCTTGAGGCCAATGCCGCTAATGTCGGAGAGACTGGCTTCGTCGGTGGGGTAGTCGCGGGCCATCTCGCGCAGCGTGACGTCGGAAAAGACGATGTAGGGAGGAACGCCTTGTTCGCTCGCGATCTCCTTGCGCAGGGATCGCAGGATAGCGAAAAGCGCTTCGTTGCATTCGATGCCGCCAGTGGAAGGCGGGCGAATACCACGCGTGGCCTTTGCGGACATGCTGGGCCGAGTCAGTTGGATGGGGTCGCGGTCCCGAAGGGCGGACTTTCCTTTCGAGGTGAGTTCTAGAACGCTGTGGTTGTCCGCATTCTGGCTGATATAGCCATTGCGGATCAATTCGCGGCCGAAGGCCTGCCACTCGGGGCGCTTGTATTCCTGACCAATATTGTAGGTCGAAAGGCGGTTGTGGCCCCACTTGAGTACCTTTTCGTTTTTGCTGCCCAAGAGGACGTCGACGATGTGGTTGATGCCGACGCTGAAGGAGCTGGCTTGATGGACGCGAAAGATGCAAGACATGAACTTCTGGGCGGGCAGGGTGCCGTCGAAGGTCTCTTTCGGATTGAGGCAATTGTCGCAGTTGCCGCAATTGCCCTCGGTCCAATCCTCGGAGAAATAGCCCAGGAGAACTTTTCGGCGACATTCGGAGGATTCCGAATAATGAACCATCTGTCGTAGTTGTTCCTTGGCGACATAGCGTTCGCGTATATTGTCCTTGTCGGCAATGAACTGCAGCTGCTTGGCGACGTCGCCCGGACTGAAATAGAGGATGCAATCCGATGGCAATCCGTCGCGGCCCGCCCGGCCCGTTTCCTGGTAGTATCCCTCGATGTTCTTGGGTATGTCTTGGTGTATGACGTAGCGTACGTTGGGCTTATCGATGCCCATGCCGAAGGCGATGGTGGCGCAGATCACCTTCACTTCATCGCGGATGAAGGCCTCCTGGTTTTCGGCCCGCTTGAGAGGCGTCATGCCTGCGTGGTAGGGCAGGGCTTCGATGCCATTTTGGCGAAGTCGGTCTGCGATCGATTCAGTCGCCTTCCGCGAGTAGCAATAGATGATACCGCTCTCGAAGGGTTTCGTTTGAATGTAGCGAAGAATCTGCTGAAAGACTGCTTGCTTGGTCTCGATTCGATAAGCGAGATTAGGGCGATTGAAGCTGGCGACGAAGGACTTGGGGTCCTTGAGCTGGAGCTGATTCAGGATGTCGCTCCGGACACGGTCGGTCGCGGTTGCGGTCAGAGCCATGAAGGGCAGGTTCGGGAAGAGACGCCTCAGATTGGAAAGTTGGCGATACTCGGGTCTGAAGTCGTGCCCCCATTCGCTGATGCAGTGGGCTTCGTCGACGGCGAAACGGGTGACTTTCCATTCCTTCAAATCGTCGAGAAAGCCTGAGAGCATAAGGCGCTCCGGAGCGACATAGAGAATCTGGTACTCGCCCGCGAAGAGCTTGGCGTAGCGCTTGCGGGCTTCGGTCTTATTCAGCGATGAATTGAGGTAGGTCGCGTGGATTCCGTTGGCTTCGAGGCCGTCTACTTGATCCTTCATTAGGGCGATGAGGGGCGAAATAACGACGGTGAGGCCTTCGCTGACGATCGCGGGGAGCTGGTAGCAGAGGGACTTGCCGCCGCCAGTGGGCAGCAGGGCAAACACGTCATTGCCATCGAGGCTTTCCCAGATGATTTCCTCTTGCAGCGGACGGAAGGAATCATGGCCGAAATAGCGCTTGAGAGCGGCTCGGGCGGAGTCCATGGCGTTGGTAACAGGCATGGTCGAAAGATTGAATTGGGACTTGTGAAGAGGGAAGATCGAAATTGAGGGAGTTCGTCGCTCTCAGGCGGGGCCATTCGATTGGTCTTGCATGCGCGAAAGGCGGCGGGTCGTATTCGTGTTATGAAGTTCGTTTTGCGTATCGGCCTACTCGCATGGGCGCTAGTCGGTTTCTCCATCGCTTGGGGCGATGCAGCTGCCGCGAAATCAGCTCTTTACGAAGCGGCTCGAGATCCAGAGAAATCGTTCGACGAGGCGTATACGGCAGCTCAAGAAGCAGGGGTCGCGGAAGCATTTCTGATAGAGTCGCAAGTGCTCAATTATCTTTCCACTGGCAACATGCCACGTCTCTTCGAGTCAATGGACGCGCTTGAAGGGGCGGCGGTTGGCTTGGAGTACGGATTGGATAAGACCTTCCACTCGGAGAAGCAGCTCATTGGAATGGTAGCGTCCATTCGAGCAATCCAAGCGTACGAAGCGGGCGACATTCCGACGTTCGAAACGCAGGCGGCTAAGTCCTATATCAATTCGCCGGAGTACAATGAGGCATTTGGCTTGATGAGTCTTATGACGGAGATTCGGCAGAAGGAAGTTCAAGAGGCGGCGATGGCGAATCTTCGCATTCCGATGGACTTGAAGATCACGAGCGCGGATGGCGAGACGCGCACGATGAAGGAGTGGCTTTCCGGCAATCAGGCCATGCTGATCGATTTTTGGGCGAGCTGGTGCGGGCCTTGCATCCAATTGATGCCAGAGCTCCGGGCCAAGGCGGGGACACTGCCCGACCAAGGCATTTTCGTAGCTGGGATGAACACCGATTCGGATGATCCTGTAGGCAAGGCGAAGCAGACCCGCGATCAGCACGACATGCAGTCGGTCCCTTGGCTTTTGGAGCCGGCGGAGCGGCCCCTCAGCCAGCTGCTCATGATCAATTCAATTCCTCGGATGGTACTCGTGGCTCCGGATGGCAAGGTCCTGTACAATGGGCATCCGATGGATCCGGAACTGAAAACGGTTCTGGCGACGCTCGACGTGAAGATCTAGTAGGGGGCGTCTCGGAGCGCTGGACTAGTTGAGGGTTGATCGGGAGGCGAGCGATCCTAGATCCCAGAGCCGCGCAAATGAAGATCGGCGATCTCGAGCTAGAATCGAATTTATTCCTGTCCCCTTTGGCAGGCTATACGAACCTGCCTTTTCGATTGACGGTGAAAGGTTTGGGCGGATTGGGCTTGGTGACGACCGATCTCGTCAATGCGCGTTCGCTGCTCGAAAAGCGTCCGGTCGCTTATAAAATGATCGAGTCCGACCCCCGAGAGCAACCGATGTCCGTGCAGCTGTTTGGTGGGGTTCCCGAAGAAATGCGAGAGGCAGCCCTTGTGGTCGAAGCGCGTGGGGCTCAGTCGGTAGATATCAATATGGGCTGCCCGGTCAAGAAGGTTACCAAGACGGGAAGCGGCTCGTCGATGATGAAGGATTTGAAAGCGACCCAGGCCTTGGTAAAGGGCATGGTGGACGCCTTGAAGATACCGGTGACCGCTAAAATGAGATTGGGTTGGGATGATGAAAGCATTACGGCTCCCGATCTTGCGCGAGCGTTGGAAGATGTGGGCGTAGCGGCGATTTTCGTGCATGGGCGAACGCGGGCCCAGGGCTTTTCGGGAGGCGTGAAATTGGAAGGGATTCGCTTGGTTAAGGAAGCGGTCACGTCGGTTCCCGTTATCGGGAATGGAGACGTGACGACGGTCGAGTCGGCGAAGATCATGCTCGAGCGCGGGCAATGCGACGGGGTCAGTATCGGTAGAGGGGCGTTCTACAACCCATGGATTTTCAGGCAGACGCAGCGCTATCTGGATACAGGAGAAAAGCTACCGGATCCTCGTTTCGAGGATCGAGTGGAGCTGATGCGAGTCCACTTGGGGCGTATGATCGAATTCTACGGGGAGGATCGAGGGTGCGTGCAGTTTCGGAAAGTGGCTCCTTGGTATGCCAAGCGATTCGGGCCTTCGAAGTATTTCAAGGATCGAGTAGTACGCTTTTCCAGCCTCGAGGAATTCGATGGGATTCTCGCTGACTATATCGAATGGCGGCGGCGCTTTTGCGACGATAGGGGCGAGTTACTGGAACGGTATCGCCCTGCGACCCAGTATTCGTCGATTATTGACGGCGTACCGGACGAACGGATCAAAGTGCCTAAAGGGGCGGTCGAACGATGGTAAGGAAGTGGGGATACGCCATAGGGCTAGCCACCGGAGTGTGCGTTGCAGTCTCCTCCGTCTTTGCCTATGCGAGCTGGAAAGAAAATCCAGGAGGGCTGTTTCGCTCGGAGAGCGGGACGGCGTGGACTTATGTCTGGGAGACCTTTTTCAGCTGGTTCTGGCCGAGCATGGCTGTTCTGGTTCCCGTGGCCATGCCAGGCGCGATCCTCTGCGGTAAGTTTTGTGGAGCGAAGCCGAAGAGCGGGGACCGGTAATCGATGCAGTGCCTTGAAGGCGAATGATAAGCCTGCGCGACTGCAGCGATCCCCCGCTGCTACAATTGCATTGGAAGGACGATTCGACGTATGATCGAATTCTTTCGGCAACGCTTGTTGTCGCCATAAACGAAGAAGCCCTACTCCCAAGAGTCGGGCCGTATTCGTATCCGATTAATAGAATTCGCGTTAAGCGGCGCTGACTAGCGATACGGGATCGAGAATGAGGGCGATGTTGCCATCGCCGAGTATTGCGCCGCCAGAGATTCCTCGAATGCCTTGCATCATGCTGCCGAGGCTTTTGACCACGACCTCTTGCTTGCTGATCATGTCATCGACCAGCAATCCGCATGGGCGTCCTGCCGTTTCCACTACAACGATGGTTGCATTTTTCGGATCGGTCTCGGCTTCGGGAATCTGAAAGTGATTGTGCAGGCGGAAAAGTGGAATGACTTTGCCGCGTAGGTTGAGGACTTCTTCGTTGCCCTGAATTTTGGCCAGCATCTTTTCCTCGGGTCGCAAGGCCACTTTGACCGAAGTGGTGGGCAGGATGAAGCGGTCTTCGCCGACCTTAACGACAAGGCCGTCGACGATGGCCATCGTAAGTGGGAGCAGTATCCGAAATACGGATCCCTTGCCGAGCTCGGATTCGATCTCTATCTTGCCGCGCAGCTTCTCGATGTTCTTCTTGACCACGTCCATGCCGACGCCGCGTCCTGAGATATCCGTGACTTCGGCGGCGGTCGAGAAGCCTGGAGCGAAAATCAGCTTGTATATTTCCTCGTTCGAAAGCTGTTCGTCCTCGCGGACGATTCCGTTTTCGAGCGCCTTCTTGAAAATGCGATCCGGATCGATTCCGCGTCCGTCGTCGGCCAGCTCGATAACGATGCTGCTGCCTTTGTGGAACGCCTTGAGAGTGACATGCCCCGTGATGTCCTTGTCGGTCTTGGCTCGTTCCTCGGGCCCTTCAAGTCCGTGGTCGAGTGAATTGCGCACCATATGGACGAGCGGATCGCTGATTTCCTCGACGACATTGCGATCGAGTTCGGTATCTTCGCCCGATAGCTCGAAGCGGACCTTCTTTCCGGACTTGGCGCTGAGGTCGCGCACGATGCGGCTCATCTTTTGGAAGGTCGGCTTGATGGGGATCATTCGCAGCGCCATGGAGGTGTGCTGCAGGTCTTTGGTGATGCGAGAAAGCTGGGAGAGATTGCGCAGGAGAGAGGAGTTCTCGCGGGTATGGTCTTTGGAGCTTTCTTGGAGTTGACTCTGTACGATGACGAGTTCGCCGACCATATCCATAAGGTTGTCGAGTTTCCAGGTATTGACGCGGATGGATGCGCTTTCGGACGCTCGTTTTTTCGCGGCCTTGGCATTTTCCGACATATTCGACTGAGGCGTCTCGCTTTCCGGAGCGCTGGATTCCTCCTGTTCCGGTTCTTCGACCTCGACAGGGTCTGAGTCATTGGACGCGACTGGGGCGGTTTCACCGATGCGTTCCGCGTATTTTTCCGGGCCTTCCATCGCCCAGCGAGCCCGAGCCATGAGATGGCTGACGGGAATAACCTCAGAGGGAAGGGATCCTGTGGAAAGCGCCACCGAAATCTGTTCGATAAGCTTGGAGACGGCATCCTTGCTTTCCAGTACGAGGTCGATGAGGCCTGTAAAGACGTTTAGTTCGTCATTGCGGACCAAGTCCATGAGGGACTCGACCTCGTGGGCGAGTCGGTTTACGGGAATCAAATTCAGGAACCCGGCAACGCCCTTGATCGTATGGAAGGAGCGGAACATCGAGTTGATGGCGTCGCGGTTCGAAACGTCTTGTTCGAGCCCCAGTACGGCTTCTTCGATTTGGCCCAGGTGGTCGACGGCTTCCGCGTGGAATTCCACCAGTAGTTCCTGGTTTTCTTCCATGTTGAGATCCATGACCACGTCATACTCCGAGAATTCCTGGATGAGATCGTCTTCGTCACTGTCCTCTGCAGGGGCAACGTTCTCTTCGATCGCTTCGCTCAGAGGAGCGGAGAAGCGCTCCGGAGTCTCGTTTGCCTTGTAGGCGTTGAGGGCTCTTTCCAGCCAGATATTGAACTCGGTGAGCAGTTCGATGGTGGCCCCATCGAATGGGCTACCGCTGTCGAGCAGCCCATCCAGTTTCTCAATTACGGGCTGAACGGCCTCGTGGATCGCTTCGACGGCCTCGAAGTCGCCCTCCAGTTCCTTGGCCAAGCTGTACAGGGGCAGCAGACCGTTGTCGCTGCCTTTGTCGGCGAGCAGCAGTTCACCCGAAATTTGTTGGGAAAGGTTAGCGAATCGTTCGATTTGTTCGGAAGCGAGCGCGTCGCTGGGCTCTGTTTCGGCAGGGTCGAACGCGATCGGGGACGGCATCTCGATGATATCCTCGCTCTGGTCTTCAATCGCTAACGGAGCGGGTTCTTCTTCAGCTGTGGCGTTTCCTTGCGATTCCAGGTCAATCTCAGGCTCCTTGCCTTCGGTGATCGCGATCAGCGCGTCCGAAAGTTGAGAGGAAAGCGCTTTGAGCGAAGCGATGGTGGGCTCGTCGAAAGGGCGCGCGTTATCGATGATAGGTTGGACAGCGGATTGCAATGCGCTCGAAAGCGTCTCGATCGAAGGGTGGTTGGCGAATGTTTCGACCAAGTCGTTCACGAGGCTGAAAATCGGAAGCAAGCCTTCGTCGCTATCCGGTTGAGCAAGGTGAATCTCCCCCGCGAGTCCGGTTACGATTTCGTCGAGGCGTGAGATATCTTCAGGAGTCCATTGCATGGCGCTTCAGTACGTAGTGAGATTGCGGTGGGATTTGCATAGAGGCGGGTTTGGTTGCCCTACGGGGGGTCCATCGTCTCGGTTGGAGGCATTCTTGAGCGTAAAACTCTATGCCAATGCGGTAAATTCAGCGATTTTACCTAGAGCGAGGGGATTTACGGAAAATGCGCGAAATTGTGGCGTCGCGTTCCTGGATCCTGCGGATGTCGAAGGCGCAAAGAACGCTTAGACCTGGGGCGCGTCTTGCTTGAGGAGCCGCTGTACTGCCGTGAGCGCGCCTTTGAGGGAAAAGGGCTTCTTAAGAACGGTCGCGTCCTCGGGAATATTGAATTGGGAGAAGACCTCTTCCGAGTAACCCGTCATATAGATGACTTTCATCTCGGGATTCTTCTGAGTCAGTCGTTCCGCGAGTTCGGTGCCACGCATTTTGGGCAGGATAATATCCGTGATGAGGAGTCTTATATCGGCGTTGGACTCCTCGAAAAAGTCGAGAGCGTCCTCGGCGAGGTTGGTCGAGAAGACCTCGTAATTGTGGTAGACCAATAGTCCGGATATGCAGTCGCACATGGTTACGTCGTCTTCGACCACGAGAATCGTTTCCCGCTCGGTAGAAGAGAGGTCCTCGCTGGATGGCTCTACGGTATCGTCGTCCGTCGTTTCCTTGGAAGCGACTTTCGGAAGGAAGATGCGAAAGAGGGTTCCTTTTCCTTCTTCGCTGGCGACCTCGATATGCCCATTGGCTTGGCGGACGATTCCATAGACGGTCGCTAGGCCAAGGCCGGTGCCCTTGCCTTGATCCTTGGTCGTAAAGAAGGGTTCGAAGATGTGGCGCTGCGTCTCGGCGTCGATTCCCATGCCCGTGTCTTGGAAGCTGAGCACCATATAGGGGCGCGCTTCGATGTGTTCCGGTAGGTACTTCGCGGCGTCTTCTGCGGAGCAGTCTATCATGGACAGTGAAATTTCGCCCCCATCGGGCATGGCGTCTCGAGCGTTTGTCGTGAAGTTGATGAGGATTTGCTCAAGCGCCGTGCGATTGACGTTTACGAAGACGGGCTTTTCGGCGAACTGGAGGTTGAAGCCGATATTTTCGGGAATCAGTCGAGTGAGAATCTTCTGCATGTCTCGAGTGACCTTAATGGCATCGAGGACTTCGGGTTTAAGGTCCTTATTGCGACGGCTGAACGAGAGGAGTTGTTGGGTTAGGTCGGTTGCTCGCTCAGCGGCTTTGCGAATTTCCTTGAGGTATTGGGAGTCGGCATCTTCGTCGACCTTCGATTCCAGGATCAAGTCGGAGAAGGACAGAATTACCGCCAGGATGTTATTGAAATCGTGAGCGATGCCTCCCGCGAGCCGACCGACCGCTTCCATCTTCTGGGATTGGAAAAGATCTTGTTCGAGTCGTCGAATCTGACTGACGTCGCGAAGGATGACGACGTAGTTCGTCACTTCGTTCGGAGAACCCCATACCGGAAAGACTTTCCAAGCCATGATGAACTCCGTTCCATCGCGCTTGTAGCCCACCATCTCGCCCGCCGCGGCGCGGCCTTCGGCGATATCGAGAAGCATCTCCTTCACGATGGAGAGATCAGTGTTCTTGCCATGGAAGAGGGAGATTCCTTTTCCGACTACGTCCATTTCGGAGTAGCCGCTGATCTCAGTCACGCCGTCGTTGACGTAGAGAATACGGGCATCGCCCTCTTCCCAGTTCCTATCCGTGATGATGACGCCTTCGCCAATGCTCTTGAGGGCGGTGGCGATGAGTCTGATTTGGGCTTCCTTGGCATCGGCCTGACTTTCGTCTCGCAGGAAAAGCAGGGCGCCGGAGAGTTCGGGCTTCAGCGGATTCGCATTGGGTTTGAGCTGAAAAGCGACCGAGCTGCGGCTGCCATCCGGCTTTCCCAGGAAGGCTCGTGTGAAGGATACTTGAGGGAGGCGATAGCGATCATTGGTGAGATCGATACGCTCGCCGTTTTCCGGATCATGGGCGTTGAAAAGATCGCTAATGGACGCTCCCAAGGCATCGGGAAGTTCGCATCCAAGCAAATTGCGGGCAACCTGATTGAGGTTTTCGACTCGTCCGAATCGATTCAGGACGACGATCCCGTCGCTTGAAAACTCGAGAAGCGATTCGGTCAAACCTTGGGCCTTGGACAATTCGTCCCTCAAGGAATCGGTGTGTTTCGCTTCATCTGTCTCCATTGCTCGCATCGGGGCGGTGGACCTGCGGAGCGGTCCATCGGTCATAGCTGAGCGAAAACGAAACGAAAGGCAATGCTTGGATGTTCGAAAGAATAGAAAGAGCGTCAAAGGCGGCCCTTTTGCTTGGCCTAGGAGAGGAAATGGTCGAGTTGCGCGATGACGTAATCGACGTTCTGAGGGGTCATTCCCGGGTGGAGGGGCAGGGAGAGCGCTTTGCTGGATTGCCGCCTTGCATTAGGGAAGTCGGTATTGGCGTATCCAATTTCCGAATAGGCGTCTAAGAACGGCAGTGGGGTAGGATAGTGGATACCGGTTTGCACGCCGGCTTGATCCAGGCCCTCTCGTACCGCATCCCGATTTTCTACTTGGGCGCAAAAGACGTGGTAGACGTGGCTTCGATCGTCGAGGACTTCTTGAAACCCAACGCCAATTTCCTTCAATCGTTCGCGATAGTAGGCTCCTAGTGACTGCCGTTGACGAGTCCACGCCTCGAGGCGCGTCAGCTTCACGCTCAAAACGGCGGCTTGGATTCCGTCCAGTCGAGCGTTGCGACCCTCTCGGTCGTGCCCCCCGTTGGCGGCTAAGCCGTGATCGCGCAAGCTGCGAACCGTGTCGCGGATATCGGAGGATTCGGTGACGATGCCTCCAGCTTCCCCAATGGCTCCGAGGTTTTTGCCTGGGTAGAAGCTGAATGTCCCGGCAATCCCCATCGCGCCGACGGGCCGATCCTTGTAGCGGGCGCCGTGGGCTTGGGCGCAATCTTCAATGACATGCAAGGAGCGGGAATTCGCGAATTCCAAGATCGGATCCATATCAGCGGGCTGTCCGTACAAATGAACCGGTATGATCGCTTTCGTTCGCTCGTTCGTTCGCTTGGCGAGTTCTAACGGATCCAAGGTGAACTGCCTTGGTTGGATATCGGCGAATACCGGACGGGCTCCGACGTGACTGACCGCTTCCGAAGTCGATATCCAGGTCTGGGCGGGTACGATCACTTCATCCCCTGGGCCAATCTCCAATGCTCGAAGAACGAGCTCGATCGCTTCCGTACCGTTGGAACAGCCTATGGAGTGGGAGACTCCGGAGAATGCAGCGAATTCATCTTCAAACCGTTGGACGAATGAGTTGCGACTGTTGCCGACGAACTGACAGGAAGACAGTACGTCCTCTATCGCTTGGCGCAGTTCTGGCATAATCGGCTCGTGCAATGCCAGGAGGTCGTTGTATGGGATCTTCATTGTATCGCGCTGGAACTGGCGAACGCTCGCTTCGTTTTCTATCGTCGCCTAGCTTGAATCCCTCAGTTTACGAGCAGGATTGCCAGCGTAGACGCCGGGTTCCGCGATATCCTTGGTAACGACAGCGCCAGCGCCAATGACGGTTCCATCGCATATGGATACTGGAAGAATGGTCGCATTGCTGCCGATGGAGACTCGATCGCCTACTAGGGTCGCTTTCCATTTCTCCCGTTCGGGGGCAGGCCCTCCTTCTTTGAATAGATCGTTGATGAAAACGACTCCATGACCGATGAAGCAGTCTGCTCCAATGGTGACCAATTCGCAAATGAAGCTGTGGGACTGAATGCGAGTGCGGGCGCCTATGTGGGCGGCTCGCTGAATTTCCACGAATGGGCCAACGAATACGTCTTCTCCGAGCTCGCAGCCGTACAGATTCGTGGGTTGTACGACGGTTACGTTTTCTCCGAAGGATACGTCTTCGATTTTAGAGGATAGAAGCCTGGGCTGGAACGACATAGCGGCGTGTGTAGGAAGTTAATGCTGCAGTAAATCCACGGGAAAAGCAATGCTTGGCTTTCAAGGTTCTAGAAAGACGCAACGACTGATAGGCTAGAAGAGCCGCTCGAGGGCGTTTAGCAGATTATTTAAGCCCCCTGCCTTGCGCCGTGGGTGAGCGTGCGCATAAGAGGGGTGACTTTATGTCGGAAATTCAAGGAACTCGAGTCGCTTTGATTGGTTGCGGCTATTGGGGCAGAAATCTTGCTCGCAATTTCCATGAAGCGGGTGCTTTGGAATTGGTCTGCGATCCCTCGGAGTCCGCGCATGCGTTTATCCAAGAAAAATATCCAGACGTCCGAATGTGTTCCGATCTCGCGTCCGCGTTCGATGACGAATCGATCGACGCGGTAGCGATTGCCACGCCAGCGACCACTCATGTCGATTTGGCCACTAAGGCGCTAGCAGCCGGCAAGGACGTCTATATCGAAAAGCCGCTGGCATTGGATGTCAGGCGAGGAGAAGCGCTGGTGGAAGAAGCAAATCGATTGGGTCGTATCCTCATGGTGGGCCATCTGCTTTGGTATCACCCGGTGGTATTGAAGCTGAAGCGATTGATCGACGAAGGCGCCCTGGGCAAGCTACGATATATTACGAGTCATCGCTTGAATTTCGGAAAAGTGCGGCATGAAGAAAATGTACTCTGGTCCTTTGCGCCGCATGACATTTCGGTCATTCTCGGTCTTGTAGGAGAGTCGCCCGAAGTGCACTCTTGCACCGGTGGACGCTACTTGAGCGCAGAGGTTGCCGATGTTACTTATACGGAGCTGCGATTTCCTTCGGGAATTCGAGCTCATCTATTTACCTCCTGGCTCCATCCGTTCAAAGAGCAGAAACTGGTTGTCGTCGGGGAGGAGCGAATGGCTGTTTTCGACGATGTTGAAAAAGAGGCGAAGCTCGTTCTGTACGATCACGACGTGCAATGGGAAAAAGGCATTCCGGTCGCGGTGAAGTCTGCGGGAGAGGCCGTGGACTACGAGGCATCCGAGCCGCTTCGGAATGAAGTGGACGCTTTCTTGAAGTCGGTCGTGTCTCGCCAGGCGCCGTATACGGATGGGCCGGAAGGCTTGCGCGTGTTGCGTGTGTTGAAGGATTGCCAAGCGGCCTTGGATGGAGAGAGTGTCCGTCGATGAGCGAGGCGTTTGTTCACGAATCGAGCTATGTGGATGATGGCGTATCCATAGGACCCGGAACTAAAGTCTGGCGATTCTGCCACTTGATGACGGGATCCACTATCGGAGAAAATTGCAGCGTTGGGCAAAACGTGTCCATAGGTCCTCGAGCAAATGTGGGTAATGGCGTGAAAATCCAGAACAACGTATCGATCTACGAAGGCGTCGAGCTGGAAGACGACGTTTTCTGCGGCCCTTCAATGGTATTTACCAATGTAGTCAATCCGCGAAGCCACGTATCGCGTAGGAACGAATTCAAGAGAACTCTGGTTCGCCGCGGGGCCACGCTTGGAGCTAATTGCACCATTGTTTGCGGCTCGGAAATTGGCGAATACGCGTTTGTCGCCGCAGGCGCGGTTGTTACCAAGGATGTGCCTTCATTCGGACTCGTCGCGGGAGTACCTGCTCGCAGAATCGGTTGGGTAGGACGGTACGGCGTGGGTTTGGTGGAAACAGGCGAAGCCAATATTTGGGAATGTCCCGACACTAAAGAACGATATCGGTTGACAGAAGACAATGGCATGACGGCGATGGAGGACTAGATGGCTATGGTATCAAGAAACGTTCCGCTATTGGACTTGAAGGCCCAATATGCGACGATTAAGGGCGAAGTGAGCGAGGCAATCGATCGCGTCCTCGAATCGCAGGCATTTATTTTGGGCAAGGAGGTGCAATCCTTGGAAGAGAGGATGACCCAGTACTTGGGCTGCAAATACGCGATAGGCGTTTCCTCGGGAACGGATGCGTTGCTTCTATCGCTTATGGCGTTGGAAGTCGGTCCCGGCGATGAGGTCATTACCACTCCCTATACTTTTTTCGCGACGGCGGGATCGATTGCCCGTACGGGGGCCAAGATTGTATTTGTGGATATCGCTGAAGACGATTTCAACATCGACGCAAATCGTATTGAAGACGCAAT
>CBFHHM010000001.1:267357-345409 GCA_965655705.1 Candidatus Pelagisphaera sp. | reverse complement strand
TGTGCATCTTTATGGACGCTCGGCGAATATGGATGCGATCATGGAAATCGCTCGGTCGAGAAGCCTTCCCGTGATCGAGGATGCGGCCCAGTCGATCGGAGCGCGATGGAAGGGGACTCGAGTAGGAACGATCGGCGACTTGGGTTGTTTCAGCTTCTTTCCTGCCAAGAATTTGGGAGGTTATGGCGATGGGGGACTCGTTACGACGAATGACGCTGGTTTGGCGGAAAGCTGTCGAAAACTGAGAGTTCACGGAGGCGAGCGACGCTACTTCCATGAAACGGTTGGCGGCAATTTTCGCCTGGATGCATTGCAGGCGGCGATCCTCAATGTGAAGCTACCTTACTTGGATAAGTGGAATGCGGCTCGACGATCGAACGCTCTTCTTTATCGGGAATTACTTCGGCCTTTCGCGAAGAGCGGTCGGGTGACGCTTCCCCTTGTCGGCGAGGGAGACGTCTCCAACCAATTTTGTATTCGAGTCGAGAACCGGGACGATCTACAGGCCCATTTGTCTCAACGAGGAGTCGGTACCGCGATCTACTATCCTCTCTCCTTGCATGAACAGCAGTGCTTTGCCGCGCTTGGATACAAACGAGGCGATTTCCCGGTGAGCGAGCGCTCCGCTGATACGTCGCTAGCCCTTCCTGTATATCCAGAAATTGGGGAGGAAGCGATACGATACGTGGTGGAATCCATTTTGGAGTTTCTTCAGTGAGCAATTCGCGAAAATTGCTGATCGTAGTAGGGGTCCGCCCTCAATTCGTAAAAGTCGCTCCATTGCTCAAGGCATTGGAAGAAAGTCCTTTGGAAGTGGCGTTGATGCATACGGGTCAGCATTACGACTATCGAATGTCGCAAGTATTCTTTCGAGAGCTGAATCTGCCAAAACCGGATATCCATGCGGAGTGCGGCGCGGGTTCGCATGCCGATCAAACGGCCCGAATGCTCGTGGATATCGAGCGCGCCTTGATAGAGCATTCTCCGGATATGACGATCGTCTTCGGCGATACGAACTCTACCTTGGCCGGCGCTTTGGCCGCGGCCAAGTTGCATATTCCGGTAGCCCATATCGAAGCGGGATTGAGAAGCTACAATCGAGATATGCCAGAAGAGATCAATCGCTTGATGGTCGATCATATTTCGAGCTTGCTGTTCTGTCCATCTGCCGCGGATGCAGGTCGATTGAAGTCGGAGGGAATCGAAGACGGGGTCTTCGAGGTCGGCGATGTGATGAAGGATTCTATACGAAGATTTCTGGATTTAGCTCTGGAGCGCGAGGAAATCGTCGAACGTCACTCGCTTACTCGGGAAGGATATGGGGTAGCTACCTTGCATCGCCCAAGCAATGTCGATGCGCCGGGAGTCGCTATGCGAATTCTAAGCGAATTGGACCAAGTCGGCGTGCCGATATTGGCGCCCATCCACCCGAGATTGCGAAAAGCAATTGGAGACGCTCGCTTCGAGAATATTATTCTAGAGGAGCCCTTTGGCTATCTCGATATGATTAAGCTCTGTCACGATGCGTCTTTCGTAGCGACGGACTCGGGAGGACTGCAAAAGGAAGCCTATTGGCTGAAGACGCCTTGCGTCACTTTGCGAAGCGAAACGGAGTGGACTGAAATATTGGATACAGGTTGGGGGAGGCTTGCTTCTCCGATGGAAACCGATTTGCGGGAAGCGTGCGCGAATCCGGTTCGTCCCGACGAGCATCCGGAATTATATGGAGATGGTTTCGCAAGCGATCGAATTGTCTCTACGATTTCGGATTGGTTGAAATCAGAGAAGTGACTGCTTGAGCGATCGAATCGATTTGATCGTCTGTCGATTCGATCAAAGAGGGGAGGCTGATGCCGGTTTCCGATAGGCGTCTGGCTATGGGATAGCGATCTTCCCAGTCGGCTTCGTAGAATGGGGGCATTGCGGGGATGACGTTAAAGACAGGGCGCGAATCTATGCCTTTTTCTTTCAGGCGATCGATCAATAGGTCGCGCTCAATTGCGTTTTCGAACGCTTCAACGACGAAGGTATAGAGCCAACAGACCGATGCGGCATTCGAATCCTCGATGGGGCATCGAATGGATACGTTGGCCAGAGCCTTGTCGTAGCGTCGCTTTATCCGTTCTTTGGCGTCCAGTATCTCGCTCGAACGTTCGATTTGGGCGACGCCGATAGCGGCTTGCAGGTTGGTCATGCGATAATTGTAGCCAACCTCTTCGTGCCAGTAGCGTCGTTTCGGATCCATGCCGTGGTCTCGAAGCATTCGGATATAGGCGTCTTTTTTGGCATCCTTGGCGATGATTGCTCCGCCCTCGCCGGTGGTAAGGATTTTATTGCCGAAAAAACTGAAGCAGGCGTAGTCGCCCCATGAGCCTACGGGTCTACCGTCGATACACGCGCCGTGCGCTTCGGCGGCATCCTCGATGACGGTTAGGCCATGCCCGTCGGCGATTCTCTGCAAGTCGGCCATGCGGCAAGGGTTGCCATAGAGATGAACCGCGACTATGGCTTTGGTTTTCGGTGTAATTGCAACTTCCACCGCGCCGGGATCGATATTCCAGGAATCCGCTTCGACGTCTACGAAGACGGCCTTGGCTCCGCAGTAGGAGATAGCGTTTGCAGGAGAAATAAAAGTTAGGCTGGGGAGGATTACTTCGTCTCCTTCGCCGACACCCGCTGCGAGCAAGGCTAGATGAAGCGCTGTGGTGCCGTTGGAAACCGCGCACGCTCTGGGAGCGCTGCAGAATGCGGCAAAGCGCTCCTCGAAACGATCGATGTATTTTCCTTTGGAGGATATCCAACCGCTCAATACGGCATCGCTGACATACTGAAGTTCCTTTTCGCCGATCGTGGGAGATGCGATGGGAATGATGGTTCTTCGGTCATGGTAATACAGGTCGACGAGCGCTCCGTTCGAGTCGAGGATCGGCAGGCAATAGCGTTCGCTTGACAGGCGAGTGGAAAGCGTTTCGCGCGACTCGTGGATGTATCCGATGCTCGGATCGGGATTGGCGAACGGAAGCAAGGGGCTCTTTAGGCCTTGTCCGGAAAGAATGGCTCGGCGTACATCGCCTTCGGTGGCAATCGCCGCCAGAGTGTGATCTTCGCGGCAGATCAAGACCAGCCCCAAGCCCGTCTTGTCGAAGGCTTGGTAGGCGTCTCGAATGAGCGCGCCCTCCGAGAGCGTGATTTTTGAGAGCGTTGCGTTATCCATTTAGACGTCGGTAGATCTCGATGTAGGCGTCCTGAAGTTCTTCTAGGCTTGAGTAGCGTCCTTCCAGGCTAGCGTAGCGCGGTTTGACTTCGAGCGCGAAATCGACCGGCCAGTCGTTCGCGAAAACGGGGAGGTGCTGATCCGCTTCGCCGTCGTTCTGGTGCAAGTGGACGCCTTCGATATTCGACGCGAGATCGAGAAAGGCGCTGGCTTCGAACTCCAACGTTTTGGCGGAGACATTCATGTGGCCAGTGTCGAGTAGAATGCGGAAAAACTCACCCTGATAGCGATCGCGAAACTGCTGGAACTCTTCGGGCGTAACGAGCAGCAGCTTATTGCGATTCGATTTCGAGCAGACGTTGTTTTCCACTAGAAGCGAGACGGACGAATCCCTCGCTTGCTTTTCGAGTGCCGGAAGGGCATTGGCAAAGCGGTCCAATGCGGCGATCTGTTCGCCTTGTTTGGGCTCTTGGAAAAGGAATCCAAATGAGTCGCGACCGATCGGATCGCCAATGAAGCCTGCGTGTATCGAATACCATGGGGCATTGAGTTGCCGGCTGAGATCAATACGGTTTTCGTAGAATTCAAGAGAACGCCTGAGGTTGGCTTCGTTGGGCGATGCCAAGTTGAGAAAGGGATCATCCGGTTCCGGCGGGAAATAGTTGTGGATGACAGTCCGGTCGCGCATGAGCTCGAGGGGCGGTGGGGCGTCTTCGATGTTCGGATACCAAGTCGCCTCGATGAAGTCTAAGCCGTATCGATGCCATTGATCTATTCGCTCGACGAGCGATTCGGCAGGTTTTAGGGCGAGCAGACTTACGTAAAGAGCGATGCGTTCTTCGGGGCGTTGGCGCCGCATGATCGATTTGGATCGACCCTCCAATTGAGTGGATTCGATTGTCGAAAACCCAAGCGATTCGTAGAGGGCCTTCGCTCGTGGATTGTCGCTGTAGACGTTTAGTCGTACTGCTTCGATACCGCTTCGGTCCGCCCAAAGCAGGGTCCAGTCGGAAAGGTAGCGGCCAAGGCCTTTGTTGCGATCGTGGCGATCCACCAGCAGTCCGAAGCTAGGGATATCGTATCCTTCGTCGAATCCGCGCAGCATCGAAAAAGCGATGATGCGATCCTCTTGCCAAAGAGCGAAAAACGAGTCCCTTCGTTTTTCCTTCAAAAGCGCTTCAGCAGACAGTCGATTCAACGGAAATGGATGAAAATGCCTGGTAGCGCTGTCATCGTCATTGCGTTCGAAGAAGTCTGCGAGCGCCTTGCAATCCGCTATTTCGAGTTTCCTGAAGCGCATGCGAAGGTGGTCCTAGTCTTCGAGATCGTTCCAGGTGATGGGCTCGCTGGCAGCCAGATTGACTCGGAGCGTTTTTCCGAGAACCTTGGGCAAGTCCATTGCGGAGATGCCATCATTGGGGCGGCAGACTCTCACTTTGGAGCGATCAATCTTCGAACCGGCCCCAAGGGCTTCGCTCGAATGCAGGCTCTTGCGTGATACGGAGCGCATTCCCTTTTCGGCCTCGACGGGCTCTTTCGTTGGAGAGCCGAGCGAGATTTCGGTTTGACGCAACGCCTTGACGTATCGCTCGAAGGTTTCCGGGTCAGCAGAAGCCGCGTGGTCGGGACCTGGCAAGCGCTTGTCCAATGTGAAGTGCTTTTCGATTAGGCAGGCTCCCAGGGCGATCGCTGCCACGGCGCTGACCTCGTCTGGAGTATGATCCGAGTAGCCAATGGCGCATTTAGGATAGCGCGTAGATAGCAGCGAGATCGCTCGAAGGTTGGCATCCGCTGGATCGGCAGGGTAGGCGGAGGTACAGTGCAAGAGGGCCACGTTTTCGCCATTGCCTGGATAGAGAGAAAGAGTGACATCGATTTCTTGCAATGTCGCCATGCCCGTGGCGATGAGGACCGGTTTCCCAAGCGTCGCGAGGTATTCGTGAAGTTCCCGATCCACCAGATCGGCGCTTGCGGTTTTGAAACGGCTGACGCCAAGTTCGTTGAGGAATCGGGCATCTTCGACGCTGTAGGGCGTCGATAGAAACTCGATACCCACCTTGTCGCAATAGTCCTTGAGCGTGGCAAAGGCTTCGCTTGGAAGCTGCAATTTGCGAAGCATGTCGACGTGACTCTCAGTCTCCGTTGTTCCTCTATGCTGATAATCGACTTTGGGCGTATCCGAAGAAGCGAGACGGTTGGCATCGAAAGTCTGAAATTTGACGCAGTCGGCTCCGCAACGCTTGGCTTCGTCGATCAGCTGTTTCGCTTGGTCGACCTTCCCGTCATGATTGACGCCGATCTCGGCTATAATGGATACGGGCATCGGGAATTCTACCAGGCGCTCCAGCCGCCGTCGGCAATCAGGTTGTGGCCCGTTACATAGCGAGCGGCATCGCTTAACAGGAACGCGATCGGACCGGCGATGTCGTTCGGCGTCGCCATGCGATTCAATGGGGTTCGATCAGCGTAGCGCCCTTTGAAGGACGCAGGCTGATTTGCTTCGATGCCGCCGGGCGAAACGCTATTTACGCGGATGTCGGGAGCCCATTGGGTGGCGAGATAGCGCATGAGCTGGAGCAGACCACCCTTGCTCGCTCCATAGGCGATAGGATTCGCCATGTCGGTTTCCTGGTAGAGCGAATTATCGGGACCCAGTTCGGCGTAGATAGAACCGACGAATACGATGGAAGCTGCGTCGCTCTTTCGAAGGGCTGGTTCGAGGGCTTGGCTGAGGATGAAGGCGGACGTCAAATTGGCTTCGATCGCGGAGCGCCATGCGGAGAGAGACTGTTGGGCCACGGGCGCGACGTATCCATCGAGTGACGCATGGCTGGTCAATCCGATGCAGTGAACGAAGCCATCGATCGTTTCATCCGTTGGGATCGCTTCCCGAACAGCCGCTTCGTCGGTCGCGTCCACTTGCAAGGCGAGGTGCGGCTCGGAGGCCACTTGGGGAAGCGTATGAATGAAGCCAGAGCAGTCTTGGTCCGCTTGATCGCAAGCGATGACCCGGGCTCCGAGTTGGGCGAGGGCGTGGCAGAGCGGCTGTCCGATCCGGCCGTTGGCTCCGGCTACGAAGCAGGTTTTTCCTGTCAGCTTGAATGAGTCGATCATCGCGGTGGGTCAGGAGTAATAGCGAATCGTTTTCGCCAGCGCGTCGGCTTGCCGCTCGCGATCTTCATCGCTGTTCTGATTGGTGGTGAATTGCATGAGTTGAGGTTGGATGCGTTCCGCTTGAGGGCATTGGCCTGAATCCGTATTGAAGCGATTGGCTAGACCCCATGACTTGAGGAGCGCGTGGATTTCGGGAATGGAATCCTCTTCATAAAGAAGCGCCCAGGCGGCATAGATGCCATCGCCTCCGAATTCGATGAATGTTCGCCGAAACGCTCCCCAGTCAACGTCTGGATGCTCAAATCGAAGCGCGAATGTGTAGTAGGCATTGCGATCGCTGTCGGGAGTCCGTTGCGGTTTCAGCCAATCGCAGGAAGCGGACTCGATTGCTTCGCTGTGAAGCCAGGCCATGGCTTCTCGGCGTTCGACGAATGCGTCGAGCTTTTCGATCTGGGCGAGACCCAATGCTGCGGCAACCTCAGGGAGTCGATACATGAAGCCGAAGGAGTCATGCCGCTTGTAGGAAGGGTTCTGGAAAAGATCTTTGCTAACGCGTATTTTGCCGCTGACGGCAGTGGCATTGCGGAAGCCCTGGCAGCTGAGTTTCCTAATGCGATCGCCTAGCGATTCGTCGTCGCAGGTGACGATGCCGCCGTCGCCGGTTGTCATATGCTTCGAGTTTTCGAAGCTCCAGCTCGAGACCTCGCCGAAATCGCCCGCGATGCGGCCCTTGTGCGTTCCGAGAAAGCACTGGGCGCAGTCTTCGAGAATCGGCAGACCCGCTTTGGCGGCGATCGCCTGAATGCGAGTCATGTCGCAGACTTGGCCATACAAGTGAACTGGCATGATGGCTTTGGACGCGGGGGACAGCTTTTGCTGCAGATCGTCCGGATCCATGAGAAAGGTGTCGGGGTCGATATCGACGAATACGGGAATGGCTCCGCAGTAGAGGATCGCATTCATGCAGGATATCACTGTCAGCGGGGTGACGAGCACTTCGTCGCCGGTTCGAACGCCGAGGGCCCAGAGCGCAGCGTGCAGAGTTGTGGTGCCGGAATTGAAAGTGATGCTGAAGCGCCGCCCCATTTTCTTTGAGAAGGCCTTTTCCAACCGGGCGTTCATGGAACCGGATGTGCCGCTTCCAAAACCCGAAGCGAGGACTTCTTCTAGATAGTCTCGTTCTCGTTGGTCGAATCTCCAGGATAGGTCCCCCATGAGCTAACGCTTTCCAGTCACTCGATTGCCATACCGTTCGAGCAATCGCTCGACAATCATGAAATCGATTTCGTCGTCTATTTCGTAGTTCTGCCAACGCTCAATAAGCATGGGTAGGGTAGACGCGCTGTAGAAACTGCGATTACGTCTAAAGGCATCAACCTGAGACAGATAGATTACGCCGTAAGGGAAGTAACTGGAATCGGCTTGTTGGCGCTGGTGTATCGAAATATTGGAATCGAAGTAGGGGATGGCCCGATTCTCGACAATGCGTTTAGCGATCAAGGGATGCTCGGTGTGTATTTCCCCTGCGGAGACAAGGCTCTCGCAGTTTGGATTGTCAGCTAGCAATGAGACTGCTCTATCAATATCCGAACTTTGGCGCAAAGGAGAGGTGGGCTCTAGTATTGCCACGAAGTCGTATCGCTCGCCTTCCGCTTGCAGGCAATCCAGCGCGTGAATGACGGCGTCGGCGGTCGGAGAGGTGTCTTGAGCCAGTTCTGCGGGGCGCAGAAAAGGGATATCGGCTCCGTGTTCTCTTGCGATCTCCGCAATGGTTTCACTGTCTGTGGAAACGATAGTCCGAGTTAGGAGGCGCGCCCCTTTGGATTGAGCGATCGTCCAAGCGAGGAGCGGCTTCCCGGCGATAGTCTTTACGTTTTTGCCAGGCAGACCTTTGGATCCGCCTCGGGCAGGAACGATGGCGAGTACTTTCAGGCGATGGTCGGCTTCGCTACGGGCGTTCTGCTCAGTCATAGAATTTGCTAGACAGTAGTCAGCCCCCGTATTTCGTCGAGCTGATCCTCTCGAGGGTAATTGACAAGGACTGCTTGGTGTTCGCCGACGAATACGAATTGGCTCCCCGCGGCCGCTGCGCTGGCTCCCGCTTCCCGAGCTGCGATTAGATCGGATCGCGAATCGGCGCCCCCCAGGGCCACAATAGGTATATCGACATTATTCGCTACCGTGCGCAGCGTATCCAGGTCATAGCCGTTTCGACCGCCGTCCCGATCGATGCACTGCAGAATGATCTCGCCGGCGCCGGCTTGCTCCAGTTCGCTGGCGAGCGCCAACGGCGACTTCGCCTCGAGCGTGCGTCCCCTCAATTTGGCGACGCGAAGCCGACCGAACAGCGAACGCCGATAATCGATGCAAACGCACACGCTTTGCGAACCGATGGCGTTGGCAAGCGCTTCGATGAGCGCTGGCGATGCGGCCGAATTGACGACGACCTTTTCCACTCCCGTTGCGATAATGCGTTTGGCTTGTTCTACGTTAGCAATGCCGCCTCCGTAAGCCATCGGCATGAAGCACTCGCCAGCGAGACGCTCGACGATGGAATAGTCTGGTTCGGCGTTTCGGGTAGATGCTTCGATATCGAGAAAAACAATTTCGTCGGCGCCCTTGTCGTTGAAAATTCGAATCGTATTCACGGGGTCGCCCACATAGCGCAAGCGCTTGAAGCGAACGCTTTTCGATAGGCCGCCTTGATAGAGCAGAAGGCAGGGGACGACGCGAAAGTTTATCATGAATCGAATGTTTGGATACGAGCGAAGTTATCCATGATGCAATACCCGAAGCGGTGGCTTTTTTCAGGGTGAAATTGAAGAGCGATTAAATTGTCTTGTCCGAGACCGGAAGCGAAGCTTCGTCCGTAGTCAGTCTCGGAAATAGGGAGACGCGCTTCGGATGTCTGGAAGTGGTAGGAATGGAGGAAATAGAATCGAGGCGCTGGGGGCAGGTTCTCGAATATGGCATGCGAGCGGGGCAAGCGTATGTAATTCCAACCCATATGGGGCGTCTTGAGCTTAGATGGTCCCGTATCGAAAGAGAAGCGGACGGTTTCCGCAGGCAGCCACCCAAGGCCAGAGCGGACACCTTCTTCGCTCGTTCTGGTCATGAGTTGGGCTCCCAAGCAGATGCCGAGTATAGGCGCTTTTTCGACGAGGGCTTTGCGATCCAGAATTTCTCTCAGCCCCTTGTTCTCCAGGGCCTTCACCCCTTCGTCGAATGAACCGACGCCTGGCAGAATCAGTTTCGAGGCTTTGGCGACCATATCAGGGTCCGAGGTGATGACCGCATCGTGGCCCGCTTTTCTTAGCATGTTCGCGATGGAGCGGACATTGCACAAACCGTAGTCTACGATCGCGATGGCGCTCATTTCAAACGGGATCCCCCTTCAATCGTTTCCATAAGCGACAGACCGCGAAAGCGATCCGCGCCAATTGAATGCCCAAGATAGCCTTCCAGCGGTCCAGTCGGTCCGCGCCGGGCTTTTTGCCTGCCAGAATCTCGGGCGCGAGCAATTCGATTTTAGAGTAAGGCGTCTCCATCGATTCAAGCTGTTGGAGGATAGACTCGGAGTACTGACTTGCGATCAGAATCGAGTCGAAGTCGATATTCGCCAAATCGAGCGGACCGACTATTGGCCTGCCAGCGAGGCGAGCGCCTTGTTTGCGACTGTCATTGTCGCAGAAGGCGACAACGCGTTCGTCGGCCTTCAAAGCCTTCAAGGCTCGTATCCCGCCTTTGCCTCCTCCGAAAATTACGATTCGCCGCGTTTTCATGGGATCGGAAGGTCGACTGACAAGGTCTCGTGCAAGGAGTGAATGGCGTCCTTTAAGTTCCATGGCGTTCCGCTTACTGGACGAGGCTCTCGTCCGATCTCGTCCTGCGCGTATCGTTGCAATGCCGCAATGCAGGCATCGGGCCCTTCGGCGATACTCAGCCATCCCGATCGCGCTTCGCATTCGAACAGTTTCTCGGAGATAGGCGTGAAAGAAACGCTTGGAATGCCCAAGGCTTTGGCTTCAAGAATTGTTGAAGAGAAATGGGTGAAGAGAGCATCGACTTGGCTGAGGAGGCCGTAGAGCGGTTCGTCAGTAGCAAAATCGATTTCGGCATTTTCGATACCTGCTTGGGAAATCCGATCGCGGAGTTCCTCTCTTCGATTATATTCCGAGGGGTGCATACGGAGAAACCAACGCCAGTTTGGCGGCGCCTGAGCGATCGTCTCCAGGATGGGGTCGATTGCATAGCAACAGAATTCAGGGGTTGCCAAAACATCCAGCGAATCGGGGTCGTTCTTGGGAGGCAGTTGGGGGAGGGTGAGCACTCCTTGCTTCCAGGCTTCCAGGAAGGGGTTCCCACCGATGAAGCTCGAATGAACTTGCGGCTGTAGGGAATGGCTCCAGTCGTCGATGACCTTGGCTTCGAAGGACGACCAAGTCCAAAATACTTTCGGCAGGATCGAATATCCATCCGAAGGCGCGTTGAGCCAACGGGAATAGGCGGAGTGGCTTGTGTCTTGGCGGCCGTGCGGCAGTTCTGCAGTGGGAATGCCCCGTCTTCGACAAGCCAGGCAGAGCGCCCAACCCATATCGCCGTAGTATTGGACGAGGTAGACGATCTTAGGATCGACGCGTTCGAGAATCGCCTCCCAGATCGATGCGTTTCGAGAGCAGTTGGCAACTCGTTCCAGTAGACTTGAAATCGTGTGACGAACAGGTTGCCCTGAAATGTCTTCGATTGATTGATACACTTCCTGGAGGAGGTGACGATCCATCGCTGGATAGCGCGAATGTCGGGGCACTCGAAAGCGATTGGCCGCAATTTCCATTGTCGCTCGCGACAACAGGCAGGATTGACGATGGCGGGGAAATCGGTCGAATGAAATGAGCGGCTCGAATTGGATTGTCCTGTATCCAGAATTTTCGTATAGATCGGCTAGCGGATCGCAAAGGCGATCATATTGAGAGCCCTCCAGCAAGGTCCTCGAGAGTTGATCTCCAAGGAATAGAACATCGCTTGATCGGGTGAATCGAGCTTCGCTCTTTCCATCCTTGAAACTCGCTTTGAAGTACCCTTTGAGCGATTGCAGGTCTAAAGGCGGCGTTTTCGAAGAAACGGCATTGGATATGTCGAGGACATCGTTGGCGAGCAATTCAGCCCCTAGTTGTATCCTAAGAATGGGCCATATTGGGACGCCACAGTACTCGAGATCGCTTACAGCGAACGATCTCTCGATCAGATTTAGAGCGTCTAAGGCTTGAGCGTGGTTCAAGGATGCGAAGGATAGCGGCTACCGCTAGGAGCTATTCAAGTTAGACGTACTCTGGATCGACGTCTTTTGGCAAGCGAATGGCGAGAGTTCCCTCTACTTGCTCGAGACGATCCGAATTCAGGTTGCCCATACACAGATGGCAGATAGTTTTGCGCGAGCCGCTTTGCCGGCCACCGCTTGCGAGAACGGTTCTCGAGGAAGCGAAGTAGTCGTTGTTCCAGAGCCGAGTCAGATCGGCTTCGAGCAAGTTGCCGTAGGTAACGCGATCGTCGTATATTCTGCAGCAAGGCTGGGCCTCTCCTTTGAAGTTCACCGATATCATTTTCCAGGGATCCGAACAGAAATGGCGTTCGCTTGGATCGTTAATATCGAGTGGATAGTCAGGGCGGTCGGGCGACCATTCTTCGATGAGCTCGCGCTTGCGTCCATCCAGGGTGATCCGGAAGAACTCGACTTTTTCAGCCCCGTTTTCAATGGCGAGTCGCTTGAGCTCGTCGAGCTCGAGCTCGTTATATCGAGATACCAGGCAGGCAGCGGCAATTGTGGGGTATGCGAGTCCGAGGCTTCGCTTGCGTTCAGCGAGTCGATTCATGTTTTCCAGGACGCGCTTAAGCTCTCCTCCCTCCCGGAATTTTCGGTAGCTCTCTTCAGATGCGCCGTCGACTTCCACTTTCAAGAACTTCAATCCCCGATTCAAAATGGCGTCCTCGGTCCGGTCGTCGAGCCGATTCAGATTGGAGGCCAGGTAGGTGAGAACAGAGTTGCGGTCGGCGATTTCAACTAATTCTCCGAGCTCCTTGTGGAGCGTGGGCTCGCCCCAATTCTGAAGCCAAACGACGCAAAGCGAATTACGCATCTTTTCGATGATACGTCTGAAATCATCCACGGAAAGCTGGCCCTTTGCGAGTCCTGGAGCGCGACGTCCGGTGGGGCAGAGCGGGCATCGCAAATTGCAGAGATTGGTTGGATCGATTACGAGCTCGGAGGGCAGCGTTTGTATGTCAGTTACTCGATTGCGAGCTTCCAAGATTGAAAGGTAGCGATTAGAGGCCTTTCGCTTGTCGAGATATTTGCAAACGAGTTGAGAATCGAAAGAATCCAATTGGGTCAGTCGAGATAGCGCTGGAACTTTTTCGATTCCACCTGAGGAGTCTGGCAGGAATACTCGATTGTCGAGATGGTTGTTCTCTGCGAGTTGACCTAGAATTTCATCGGTGTAGGAGCTGGCTACAATGAGTTGATCGTAAACGAGGGATTCGAGGGATTCGGGATTCGCTATGGGAACGCCATTCCAATTGCTAGCGTATTTCGATTGGTCATTATCGAGACAGGCGACTACGGCGCCGCGTTCTTGAATGCTGTCGTACAATTGGTCGGCAAGAGAACCGCTTCCGAAGACAGCGATTTTCGAAGATTGGTTTTCGATCGCGGCTGTCACAGCAAGGTTGGATAGCGATAAGTAGGAGGATCCGAGATCATTCGATTCGATTTCGTTTAGCGCTTGATTAAGCGGAGAGCTGAACCTCTTATCAACGGGATCCCTGCCGCTTTGTCAGCTCTACGGGTTCGATCGCTTTCGTTTTATAAATGATTAACAGCATTCAAGATACGCTTTGCGACCTAGGTATTTGCGACTTGGCGGCGATTGAAGATTTCCATCCGAAAGTGCGTGATCGTAGCGACGTATCCGTGAAGCGATGCGGCAGATCGGGAGTCATATTCCTTTCGCGTTCCGACCATATGGACGAAGCTTACTATGCGGGAAAAAAGGCGACGGAATACTGGGGAGCCGAATCGCGGGCCCAGGCGGTCGAGCAATGCCGTTTCGACGATGAGCGGCGGAGTAGGGAATTCGCCGATCTGATCAAGGGAAGCAAGTGGTTGGATGTAGGCGCAGGGGCCGGTGGACTTCTCGATTTGCTTGGACCGGTGGCGAAAGAAGCGTATGCCGTTGAACTTCAACGCGAAATTAGAGAAGACCTGCAACGGTTGGGCTATCCCGTTTACGCCTCCTTGGAGGAAACGCCCGGTAGCGATTTCACCGTCGTCAGTCTTTTTCATGTATTCGAACATCTGACGCGCCCTCTCGATTCGCTAGAGCAAATTCGCCGTCGACTCGAAGTTGGGGGTAGCGTGATTATCGAAGTGCCGCACGCTCGAGATTTCCTTATCGATTTTCTCGATGTGGGCGCGTTCAAGGATTTTACCTTTTGGAGCGAGCATCTGATTCTTCATACTCGAGAGAGTCTGCGAATCTTCCTTGAAGCGGCGGGATTTCGGAATGTTCGAATTGAAGGCTATCAACGGTATCCACTATCAAATCACATGTATTGGCTGAGGAATGGAATGCCCGGGGGGCATGTGAAATGGGCGAAGCTCGATTCAGAAGAGCTTTCCAAATCCTATTCCGAAATGCTTAAGGATATCGATGCGACGGATACGCTCATTGCTCACGCTCGGAAATAGCGTCCTCGCTATTGCGAGGCGGCGATGAATTTCCAGGGAAGGTGCAGCGGTCCAGAGAATTGCAATCGTCGCCCGTTCTCGAGACGCTTCGTGTAGGTGCCTTTCCCTTGGTCTGCGGGAGGATTCAAATCGATATCGATTTCGAATGGAGTATTGCTGATCTGAGAGTACCCCAGCGATTCCAGGCGCTTTTCGACCAGAGGGAG
Source organism: Candidatus Pelagisphaera sp. (assembly GCA_965655705.1). Taxonomy (GTDB): domain Bacteria; phylum Verrucomicrobiota; class Verrucomicrobiia; order Opitutales; family Opitutaceae; genus Pelagisphaera. The sequence continues at coordinate 331,131 of CBFHHM010000001.1, read as the reverse complement.
CGAGTACACGTTGTAGAAACTGATTTCAGTTGGATTGAAATCGGGATCGTAGTCCTGTACTTCGATTTTGCAGGACAAGGGTCCATCGTAGAAGAGAGATGTCAGCGCTATCCATTTGGCGTCTAGCTTGCAAAGGGATTGGAGGGGGGCTTCAAAATCAGGGAGCCAACTAAGCGTTTGAAAGGAAATAACTGCATCGAACTTGCCAGCGAAATTTTCGTTTAGTCGATATAGATCGGCGGTTTTGAGGCGGCAGTTTTCGATGCCCGCCGATTCGAAGATTCGATTGCCAGCTTGGACTAGCTGGTCGTTGATATCGATCCCTGTGAATGAACACTGAGGATATCGCTTTGCCATATAGGCGATATTCCCGCCCAGTCCGCATGCGACGTCTAGAACCTCGATCCGGCTTGCGTTGTCGATGAGACTCAACGATTCGATCCAATCGCAGAATGCAACCGTGCTGCGGTAGGGCTCTCGAAATTGACGTTCGTGATAGTCGAGGTCTACCTGTCGTATCCAGTCGGAAGGGTTAGAAGGCATGATGGTTGTTGGTAGGTCGCGGGAAACGCCTAGGCGAATCGCTGGTAGAAGCGGGCCATGATCTTTTGGTGGAGAGGCGAGAACGAATCGTTTGGATAGTCGTAGATGGTCTTCGGCGGGGCGTTCATAATCGATTCGAATTCCGCTTCGTCGATTTCGAGTTTTTTGATTACAAAGGCGCGGTCGTTTTGCAATTCCCGTTCTGGGGGGGTTGATGACTCCAGTTGACCGAGCGCCTCATCGCGAGTAATCTCGCCATTGACAACGAGATTCGATAGATGAGCCCTACGCTTGTCCGCATTGAATTTTCGAGGGAGAATGTACTGCTGGTAGAATTTCGTATAAATGGACTCGCCATGCTTCGTCGGATAGGGGACCCATCCCATTTCTCCCTTGAGGAATTCCACCACTTCCGTTTTTCGATAGTCGACGTAGTGCAAGATATCGAATCGTTGGATACGTTTCACATGCGTATGGTACGCGAGTTTAGGCCAACTGTAGTGAGGGTAGTTCGTAAGACGCTTCGTGCCGAAGAGAGAATGGAGCCCTTTTATGTACGTCCAATCGGCATGCCCTTGCGACCAATAGCGAGGCATGATCGACTCGGTTTGAGTATTGCTGCCGGTAACGAACCACTTGATGCCGAACTTGCGGGCCACGTCATAGTGAAGGGCTACTAGGGCATGGTCAGTTGGGATTTCGCTGTCTGCGGTAGACGACTTGAGAAAGGCCAATTGCAGGTCTCTAAATTCGTCCCAGTTGAGTACATGAGTATAGAGCTCGATGCCCAGCTTTTCTAGAAGACGATGAATATTCTGAACGGCTAGCTCCGAGTTCCATCCGTTATCTAGGTGTATGGCTAAAGGTCTCAGACCAAGATCTTTGACCAGCCAAGCGACGTAGCTGCTGTCGACTCCCCCGCTCACTCCGATGATGCAATCGTATTTCTTCCCTCGACCTGCTTTCTTGATCTTATCGACTATCGACTCCAGTTCGGCCGCGCGTTTTTGATTTTTGATACGCTCAGCGATCGCGGAGGCGTTTTCGCTCGTTCGACTCCTATAGGGCTTGCAGTGGCGGCAATTTCCATCCGAATCGAATTCGATTTCCGGATCGCTCGTATCCATTATGCAATAGTTGCATATTTGGTACGGTTGAAATTCTTTCGCGTAGATATTCTTGTTTGTCGGATCGTCGATTTTCATGGAACAGTATCCAATTGCAGTGAGGTCGAAATATCTGCGATCAGTCCGTTTTCGCTTTTGCGATTCGAATAGCGGCGGAGATCCAAAGTATGACAGAGGAAATTGCCAAATAGCCGCAAATGGCCACCTGTTTTAGAAGAGAACGATTGTCGCTAATATTGAGCAGAATTTGCTGCGACAGGAGTTCGATTTTCGATTCGGGAATTCCCAGTTCGACCAATTGCAGGCAAATGACGTCCGAGTATTGGCTGGCTACGACGATTCGGTCGTATTCGATCGTTGGAATCGCTTGGGGAGAATAAACGGGTTTCCCGCAGAATTCGCGTCCTTGCTTTTTCTCATCGTTGTCTAGGAATCCGTTGATTCGATAGCGCCCTTGCAAGGCATTGTAAGCGTGAAGGCCCCCTGCTCCGCATCCGAATACAAGGACTGCCGGCTTGTCCTCATTTGTAGAGTTGGTGGAAATGGATCGCATTGAGACTGATTAGAGCGTTTCAGGTATCAAGAAATTCGGTACATCGAGATCGGACGATTGGGGAATGCGTCCAAGGCAAGAGTTTGATCGTCCGACGAGATTGGCAATTTCAGCGGCTCCTATATTGAACAATTGTTTTGCGAGGGTTGTTTTTCCCGCGATCTGAAACAAAATGGCGAAATAGAGCGATGGATCGAATCCTAATGCGTCTCTCGATTGGATGAGCATCCGAGGGTTGGATTGATAGAGCGTTTGGAGGAGCGGATTGGCGACGGAAAAGTTGTTGCCTAGAGCAAATGCGAGGGCGGTGAGAAGCAGCGCTCGATCGTCCTTTGGCGGTTCACTGTCCGACTCCTTTAGGTAGTCTAGCAATTGAATCGCTCGATCCTTGTAGCGAGTTAGCGAGAGGAGGCAAATCGCGATGGGAGTGTGGCAGAGAAAGGCTGTCCTGCGTTCCGATTGGAATCGTTCCGGCAGCTCGTCTTGCGTCCCTGTTATCGTCGCCCAGTAAATAAGCGAGAACTCGGACCCCTCTACGACACGGTTCTGGTCTTCGTCCCATCTGATAAGGTCGAGCCCTGTTGCCGCTGCGGTTTCTAGACCGATTGCGTCCTTTTCGGAAAACAGCTCGTCTTCATTGGCTGCGACTATGCGATTCGCCAGGGCCGTCGCCCATGCATCCCCACTAGCAAGCAGGTTAGGATAGCGGAAACGTCTATGAGTCGCGATCGATATTTCGCACTTCGAAAGAAAATCCGGGTACTGGCGAATGCATGCGGCGAAGTGGTTGAGCCACTCTTTGGAGTCCGCGGTTTCGGCGAACAGCATCCGCATCGCGAAGAACTCGAGCGAAGCGGCCGAGGGAGCGCGGGCTTGCAAAGCGTGAACGGGTGAACGTCGCGTTAGTCCAGGTATCGAAACGCCTTTGTCGCGCAAAGCGCTCCAGAGCTTGGTCCAGCTAGCTGCCGGTTCCGAATGCAGATTGTCTTCGTTAGTTGCCGCTCCATTGGCGTTAGTGGTCGTTCCTTCGGCGAGCGCCTCTTTGATAAGCTGGAGTTGAACGCTGGGCTGGGCTCGATTCAAGTATTGCCGGCAGCGCGCGGCGTCGCCCGACTGGGATTCGATTCCGGCTTGGTTGATCGGTCGCAAGAAGGCGCGGAGTTTGCCGGCGCGAATGGGTTCAATAATGCTGAGCTCAGGCGAAGCGCCCGTCTCTGATAGCAAGTGCGGCGAGAATGCTGGGTCGGCTATGACTGCGCACTCCGTTTCGACGACGGTTGCGATCGCAGCGACGGTTTGGCAAAAGGTGGCGTCATTGGAAATCGCAATGACTCGTTCTCTTTCCGCGATTTGAGTCGCCGCATTGGCGTCGATCGTCGATGCGTCTTCGAATCGTCGGCAGTTGAAGGATTTAAGAGCGGGCGACCAATGGGAAAGCGTTTGGGAGAAACGAGCGTCCCAAGGCCAGTTCGAAGGAACGGAACCCAGAATCGTTGGCGCTTGATCGGTCATCGCTTTGATTAGGATGAGCGGCTCGTTTCGCTTTGGCGTTTTCGAAGCATCGTTGAAGTCAAGCGTTGGGGGAAGTTTGATCAATCGCTCTCGGTAGAATTGGACTTCAGCTTCTTTAGCGTCTGGCGGAAGTTCGGATTCCGGCAGAGGCGACAGGATTCCCGACACTTTCCGCTGAAAGAGCGCGCTCAACTGTGTTGAATAGGGATCGCATCGCGGATCGTATCCGACAATGAGGCGAGGATTCTCTTGTCCTAGTTGCAGGGCTGGATCGTCTTCATCAAGAGAGCCCAGGCTAATCACGATAGCCTCTTCCCCAATATCGCTCGGTTCGGAGCGCCGCCACGACTGGCTTGCTCCTCCAGATTTCAATTTGGCCGTTGCCTGTTTTGACTCTGCCTCGGTGAAACCGTCTGGAATCCAGTAGCTCCAATCGGATTCAACGTCGATGATCCTCTCTAGAAGGGCGTCGTAGCAGCCACCTAGCGAATCGATGAGCGAGCGCGCGTGAAGAACGAATTTCAATGAAGGTTGCAGGTCGGCTTGACTAGTGAATCCAGGGCGAAAGCGTGGCGGTTACTCTGGTAGGCGTCGTTTGCATTGCAATGCAAAATTGGGAGGGTCGCAGCAGCGCTTTAAAGAGATTCCGACAAAGCGCGCTCGACTTTGAAACCCGCAGCGCTTCAAGTTTAAGTTATTCCTATGCTCGATAGACCAAAGGCGCTATTTTTCGAGGAAGATTACTCGGGGGTGTTGCCTCATCTGCAACATGGCTATGTCGCATTCTTCCATCGGTTGATGAGGGCGCATTTCGAATTGAATGTGGTGTCCTCGGATTGCGACTACAAGGAGGAAGTGGATCGGGTCCGTCCAGACATCGTCATTTTCGATGGTCATTTCATGGGTCAGAAGGACGTTCGCGAGATCGAGATTAGGAACGTGCCGCAGATTTTGGATGTCCCTCGGGTTGGCTTGATTCGGAAGGATGCGGGGGATCGAGATGTCTTTCGCTCGCTCAATCGACTCGACGGGTTTGGGGTCGAAGCCTTGTTCGCGATCGATTCCGGATTCGGGCAAGTCCACGACTACTTGCGGGATCGCCTCTACTATTTGCTGTGGGCTGTGGACACGCGCCATGCCAAGGACTACGGCCTGGAGAAGGACTTGTTGGTTTCGATGACGGGATATGGGTACTATACGAAAGGCTCGTATCCTTGGCGACAGAGCGTGTTTCCGGAAGTCGCTGCTAACTTCCCCTGTTTCCTGTCCAATCGGCCTCACCGTTCGACTAAGGATACACTGCATGGCGAAGCTTATGCTCGCGTTCTCAATCGGTCGAAATTGAGTTTAGGATGTGGCGGTCACCGGAAGATTCTCGTTCGAAAAATGCTCGAGATACCTGCCTGCCGCAGTTTGCTTGTGACTGAGGAGTCGGAGGCGACGCGAGCTGCGGGATTCGCCGATGGCGAAAATTGTATCTTTGCGGATAGCGAAAACATCGTCGAGAAGCTGGACCGCGCCCTGATGGACGAAGGAGATTTGGCGAGGATGACCGAAAACGGGCAAAGGCTTGTGAGCTCGAGACATTTGGTAGAGAATCGGACGCAAATCGCCGATTGGCTGCGCTTGCGGAACGAGGGCCATCTAAATGATCGCATTGCCCAGCTGTCGCCGTTCGATGCGCTGATCGCCCATATCGAGGAAGGCTCGCGGGCCACTGTTCATTTGGGCAGCGACTGTCGCGTTCAGCAATTGCATCGGGGCATGGACCGCGCGTTGAGGGAGGCGAACTATCGGGAGATCGATCGATTGCTGCTGCGTTTCGAACGATACAACAAGGACAGCGTGGACTTGTCGCTTGCTCGTACCTTGGTCTCGTTCGCCGACAAGAAGTATGGGAAGGTGGTATCGGAGCTATCTCGAAAACTGACCAGCGACTATATTCGGAAGCGTTGCTCGAACCCGCTGGCCCTTGCGTGCCTGCTCTATTCGATTATGCGAATAGGCCAGGCCAGAAGGGCGGTGGAAATCGCCCGATGTATCCAACCAATGGATTTCCCGATTTTGCGTAAGATATGGAATCAACTGTCTTCGCTCGCGGAGGACGAAGGGATCGAGCCTCTCGATTGGGATCCCATCGAGCGGGGCGAGTGGAGTTCGAGTTTGGTTTACGACGTGAAGCTGCCTGCTTTGCGTGACGACGAGGTGATCGATCAGTTTTTCGGGCGGGCGTTGGAAGTCGCAAACGCGACTGAGGAGAGCGCAAAATTGGTCGAGGAAGATGCGGAGCGTTGGGTTATTCTGGGTACGGGTTTGTTTGGGAGGAAAACCTATCAGAGCTATTCGGAAGAACTGTCGATTGTCTGTTTTTTCGACAATTTCTCAGCGGAGGAAGATACATATTGCGGGTTGGATGTGTGGCGACCCGAGGATTACCCATTCGACCCGGATCTACGTTTCATCGTTACCAATGGAATGCACCATGAAAGCGTATTCCAGTTAGTGACGCTCGGCTATTCTTTGAAGAATATCCGGGCCTTGGATCGAGAATCGATGAGGCTATTGGAACTTGATCCCGATACGCTTGAAACCGTGCCGTTGTAGACGATCAGACGCGTTACGGTTTTACCAGCAACTCTCGGTAGAGTCTATCATAGGCTTTTATGATATTCTCGAACGCGTAGTTCTCTCGGAAGATCGCTTCGCTGGAATCGACCATGCTGTCGAGCGCGTCGGGGTTGGATGCGAAGAAGCGCTGCAACGACTCGACGAGCGAAGCTCGATTGTCGGATACGAAAAGAAAGCCGGTAGACCCGTCTTCGATGAGTTCCTTGTGCTCTGGGGTGTCGCTTGCGATCGTCGGGACCCGAGAGCCGAACGCTTCGAGAACGGCCAGAGGCATGCCTTCGGAGAGCGAAGGCGAAACGAGCAGATCGAATGTCGGTACGAGCGCGGCAGCGTTTTGAATGTAGCCCATGAATTGGATACAGTTTCGCAAGCCAAGTTTGTCGGTCAGTTCTTCGAGGAATTCCCTGTCTTCGCCTTCGCCGATGAAAACGCATTGAAATGGAATCTTCGCGCGGTCGATTTCCGAAAGAGCTTCAATCAGGAGACCTTGATTCTTGCGTCGGCACAGTGTACCGAGACAGAGAATACGTTTCGTTTCGGGTGAGGCGATCGCTTCGGGTTCGTCCATACTGGACGGTACGCCCTGCAATTTGACTCCATTTGGAATAAAGCGTAACCGATTTTCAGGCACCCCTTTTGCTATTAGCAGATCGGCGGAAGAGCGAGAGACGACGATCAGACGATCGACTTGGGATACGGATTTCAGATCAGTTCGTTCTTGTTCTGGCGTCTTGTTGTTCCCCCATCCATGCATCGTCTGTATCAATGGAACCTCCACGCTGAGCTCAGCTAGGACTTCGAGCGCGATCGAAGAGGCATTGGGCGCGTGGCAATGAACGAGATCGATTTTGCTATTGGAAAGGATGGACCGTATTGCTTCTATCGCCCGCTTGCGTGAATGGGCGTCTCGCTTAAAGGTGGAATCCACTTTCAGCGTATCCGCGCTACTGTTAGAGAGGGCGTTCATGTACTCGGGATAGTTGCAATAGCCGGGGTATTCCGTCTCGGCGCAGACGAAGCGAATAATCGCTCCAGCCTTGTCCTGGCTCTTCACTAGTTCCGTGATCGTTCTTCCAGCCCCTCCCTGGAGGTAGGTAGTGATGTGAAGGATGTTCTTGTTTCGGGTAGAATCGATCTTCCCTTTTGATAGGAAGCGAGTGAGATTGAAACCACAATTTGTTGCTTCGTGGAGATGGATCATGGAGTTTGTTGCCCTAGATGCCGTCTATCTCCGTTTTCATACCTCTTTACAATCGCGTGGCGTTCATTGCCGAGACGATCGAGAGCGCGCTTAGGCAGACGACGCTCCCTGACGAGGTTTTGGTCGTCGATGACGGATCCACGGACGGATCGCCGGAAATCGTCGAACGCTTCCAAAGTCGAGGAGTGCGCCTCGTTCGCAAACCCCATACTGGCGCTCCGGAAACGCGCAATCTCGGGGTGGCAGAAGCGAATGGCGATTACGTCGTTACGGTTGGCTCAGACGATGTGATGCTGCCCCATTGTATCGAAGCGCTTCTTGAGGGCTACAAAGAGCGCCCGGAGCTTGATCTCTATTACGGCGACTTGATTGCGACGGACGAGAACCTGAAGCCAACTCGGCGAATTCGCTATCCGCAGTGGGAGGCGCGCTTCGATCCGCTGAGTTCCGCCCTTTATTTCACGAATCAGATTGGGGACGGCTTCGCCATGGCTCGACGATCCTGGGTTCTCGAGCGCGGTGGCTACTCGAGCGCGTTTTCCAGGTGTCAGGATTGGGATTTGTGGGCGCGGTCGCGAGAACGGTTTTCACTGTATCACGTTGGCAGCGATCTGGGATATTGGCGATGGCACGGGAATAACTTATCGGCGAATCGATCCTCCCATTCGCGAACCTCGTTCGATCGGGCGATTCGCGAACGCATCCTATCCCGAACTCCCGCTCAGGCGCATATGGACCGATTGGGGTGCGCCGAGCTGTCATTGGAGGATCGTCCGATTCGAATTTGGGGAGCAGGAGAGTATGGCTCAGGCGCCTTGGAATTGCTCGCGGAGTCGGGGGCCAAGGTCCAAGGATTTATCGATTCGGATGCCACTAAGTGGGGCCAATCGTATCGAGGCCTGAAGGTGGATGGCCCAGAGGCTTTGTTTTCAGATGGGAGCGACACGGTGACGCTGATCGCCTCGGTTTATGAAGGCGAAATCGCTCAAGCGCTGGAAGATCGGGGGCTGGTTGAGGGTCAGTCTTTTTTCAGGATACACGGAGTAGAGTATTGTCGCTTTAGACAGGAGCGACTTACCTAATATAAGTGGCTGTAGGAAAGTTGCTTGTAGGGAAATAGGGGCGATTGGCCCGGGACCTGCTATGTAGTCGGGTACTTTATGTTAGGGCCGAAAAACAGGATTGTTTTGCGCCTTTGGGCGCATTGCGGCGGCAGAATTTGCCGTATCGTGAAAAGTCGCGCAGGATTCGATTTATGCATGTAGTCGGTTCCATTATCGCTCGAATTGGCAGTAAGCGGTTGACTTACAAGAATTTGCTGCCTTTTGGAGGCAAGCCGCTCGTTGGTTTGGGCATCGAGATCCTTAGGGGGGCGAGTCGTGTCGATGAAATTGTCGTGTCTACCGAAAGCGAGCTCATCGCCCGCGTCGCGTTGGACTTTGGGGCGACGGTACTTCAGCGGCCGGCGGACTTGGCCGGCGACGGGGTTCCCTCGGTTCCGGTCTTCCAACACATCGCGCAGAACTTTCCCTGCGATGTTCATGTGAACTTCAACATCAATTTTCCCATGTGCGCTCCGGCGGTTATCGATCGAGCCGTCGAACTGGCGTTGGAAAACGGAGAGGCCCTCTCGAATCCATACGCCGCCTGGGCGCAGACGCGCGACTGCCTCGAGAATTATGGAGATACCGTTAATATTTCGGCGCATCAGCATGAATTCGAAGACGATCGAGCAGGGCAAATCGACATACACACGATAAGCGATCTGCTAGAAACCTATCAAATTAGACAAGGCCTTGCCCCCGATGGCCTTCCAGAGGGCTTTCGGCCCACGGTCGTTCAAGGATACCGCCAGAAAAGTCGATAATCGATGTGGGCATACAGCGTTGTTAAGCGAGAGAACCAGAATATGAATTCAAAAGGAAATAAGACCTATCCGGGACTGGCGAAGGCGATTTTAGCCTTCTTCGCGATTCTAATTGCGTTGGGTCCTGCCGTGGTCCGAAGCGCAGATCGGAAAACGCGTTCCCATTTCACTGCAATCGCCGGTCGTCCGGGCCAGGATGCATCGGCTAAAGACAACGATGCAAACGAGCAAGCGATGCGCGACCAGGTTCGACTGGAAAAACGGTTGGCCGAAGCGGAGCGCGCTCGAAAGGAGCTCGAGAAGCGCCTTGAGGAGCAGGTGAGAGAGGCTCGTCGGGAGCGCACGCAACGGTTGAAAGAGCAAGAGCGGCTGTCCGCATTGGAACGGGCGGTCAAAGCGAAGGAAATGAAAGCCGTAGAATCCAATTCCGATGATTCGAAGGCGCCGGTTCGCCGCTTGGGCTTTCCCAAAGGACTCCGTTCGCCTTTCGTAATCGGGCGGAAAGAACCGCCTTTCGAAGGCTACCTGGCCTACAAGGAACCTCGCGCGCTGCGCTTTACCGAGGATTACCGCTCGAGCAAGCGATCGCCGTCACAGGCCTTGCCCGAATTTTCAATGATGGCTCCGAGCAGCGATACGCTTTTGAGCGAAGTTCGTCTGTCCGAAAAGGATATCAAGCGAAATGAGCTACTCCGCCAAGCGGTCGTCAAGCTCGAGCCCCACGTTATCGTGTCAGGAGCGGTCGATACGACGATCCCTCGGATCGCGGTCGAGAGCGAACGCTTTGTTGTCGAAGATGAATCCCAAGAAGTGCTGCGGCCGGAAGAAGTGTTGATCTTCTTCGAGAATCAGACCGGCGGAAATACGCGGACCATCGTTCCTCAGTTTGCCCCAGCGGTTCCGAATCGGCAACCGGCAGTGGATAGCAAAGCGAACTATCGCGTCGAGCAGTAGCTCGGAGAATCTGTGAATGTCATGAAAGTCTCTAAAGTATATCTCTTGTCGTTCGCGCTTTTCGGCGCCCTGAGTTTCGATTTATCGAACGCTCTTCTTTTCGGCGCTCCGCCTGCCGCGGATGCAACGGAGGAAATCGAAGAGTCTGGCGATGCGGAGGGCGAGCCAGCTCCGCCTAAGCCGGAGCGAATCGTTATATTGGAGCCCAAGAAGTTGGTGGACCCAGAGGTCGTCGCGGCTGAAACGGAGAAGTACTTGGAATTGGGAGAATCGTTCTGGGATGGAGGCGATATCGCTTTGGCCGAGCAGTATTTCGCGGCCGCCCTGGGGCTGCCTGGTCGATCGCCTGAAAAGGAGAATGTATTGTGGAGGATGGGACAACTGTATCGAGACGCGGGGAAGTACCCGAACGCAATAGCCATTCTAGAGCGATTGGCGGAAGAGTACCCCAATAGTAGAAGACTGCCTTTAGTCTTTATGGAACTAGGCGGGGTCTACCGCAAGATGGGCGGAATGGAATTGGCGATTGCCCAATATCTGGAGTCATTGAACGCGATGTTGAATGTATCCATCGATCAGGTGGAAAAATACCGTCCGCTTTCGCGTCAGGTTAAGCTGGAGATTGCAAAGACGCATGCGGAGCTGCTGGATTACGAAGAAGCGTATCGTCAATACGAACTGCTTTCCAGGCTCGAGCTGGAACCGGTCGAACTGATGCGAGTTCGCTATCGGATGTGCAATCTTTTGTATGAGATGGGCGACTACCACCAAGCGGTTCCCCAATTGAAGGACTTCCTCGAAGCGTATGAGTTCAGCCCGCATTCGCCTGAAATGCGATATTTGCTGGCGAAATCCTACGAACAACTCAATCGCAAGCCCGACGCGCTCCGCGAAGTCGTGCTTATTCTGCAGCGTCAGTCCAGCCCGGATACGGCGTTGGAAGGGGATGCGGACTATTGGAAGCAACGAATGGGCAATGAGCTCGCAAACGAATTCTATAAGCAAGGCGACTATCGGAGCGCTTTGACGATCTATCAATCGCTCGCTAAATACAACGCCGAGCCGGTCTGGCGCTGGCCAGCGATTCATCAGATAGGGCTGTGTTTCGAGCGACTTGGTTTGCCGGAGAAGGCGATTATGGCGTACGAGGAAATCCTCAATTTGGAAGACGGCGCCTTGGAGTCATTGAGCCCGGGGCTCGAATCCATGAGGGAAATGGCCAAATGGAGGCTTGAACACTTGAAATGGGAAGACGATCTTGGGGCTAGGCTTGCCGTTTTGGGAGCTCGCTAATTATCGTAGCCATGAATTCCGAACAATCCGAGCGCATCCTTCGCGAGCACATTAGACTCTGCTCCGATTTACGGGAGCTTTTCGTCGAAGAAGGCAAGATTATGCGTTCTACGGGACTGCCCCCGGACGAGACGTTTCTCGAACGCAAACAACAGTTTCTTCCCGCCCTAGACAAGGGTCTAGAGCTGTTGCAGCGGATTAACGAAAATCCCGATTCCTTCGATCGTTCGCTGAGTCCGCTCGTCGAGGAGGCGCGTTCTCAGGTAATGAACCTGATGATGCTCGACAGGGAAAACGAACGTTTGCTGCTGAAGTCTTCGCTTCCCCCGAAAATGAAGGAAGCGTATGGCAAGTCGGCCGCAGGACAAGTAGCCAAAGCCTACGCCAAGTACGGTCAGAAGTAGAATTCCGGAGCTTAGGTGACCGGCTCGTATGGAACGTTTGCGGATTCCTCTACGAGCTGAACGAGTTCCTTGATATTAAACGGCTTTGCGAGAGTCGCGATCAGGTTCGAATACTGGAGGTGTTCCGCTTCTTCGTGGAAGCCGGATACGATAATGAACTTTGTCTTTATGTTCTGCCATCCGGATAGGAATTCGAGAACCATTTCGCCCGACAGCCGAGGCATTTTCAAATCGAGCAGGACTACGTCGAATTGGTGATTCGGATCGGAAAGGACGGAAACGGCATTGTGACCGTCGCATAGGACCGAAACATCATGCCTTTCGCCTAACACGGTGAATAGGAGAAGTCGGATTGCGGGATCATCGTCTACGATTAAAATCTTCATGTTGACTGCTTGTTAATTGTTAGAGCGCGTTGGGATCCTTCGTTCTTAAACGGACCTATGTCTTGGAGTTCTAGACTTACTCGATTTTGGAGGAGAATTTAGCGCGGCGTTTACAGCTCAGTTATCTCCCATCAAAGAGGGTTTGTTGGCCGCTTCGATTGCGGGGGGGATCGGTTGCCCGCTCGCGAATAGGCTTTGATTCACTTGGCCGTAGAACTTGCGTACTTCCGCTTCCATCAAGCGTGCGGTTTCTCGTAGAGAATTCGCGTCGTTTTGCTCGAGCCACTCCTTTTCGGTGATCGTTTGAAGAAATTCGATTTTCTCGGCCAAAGAGGCCAAAACGTTGAGACTCGCAGTCAGAACCGAGTCCGACTGTGACAGATCCGCGATAGGTTCCTCGCTCGTCGATGGCGACGTCGATGTCGGTGGCGATATGTCAAGGTCGTCCGCGAGATCCTTCACTGCGTCGAGCAGGTTGCGATAATTGAAGGGCTTTGGAAATATTCGATTGGCGCCGAGGCGCTGGAATTGCTTTTCGGACTCGGGACTCAAGTAACCGGTGAGAACGATGACAGGCAAATCGGGTTGGGCTTTCTTAATCGCTGCAATGACTTCGAGGCCGTCTTTCTTCGGCAGGTGATAGTCGAGGATAACCAGGTCCGCTTTTGGGTTGAGACCTTTCGCGATTCCGTCTTCGCCGTTGTCTGCTTCGTCGATGTTGAAGTCGCTTTTAAGCACTTCGCGTACGACCATACGAAGGGCGGGATCATCTTCAACGAGGAGAACGTTTTTTTTCATAGCGATACTGGGCCCTTTAATTCAGGGCGGTTTGGAGATTCAGATTAGCGGCTCGAATTTGCTCGGAACCGAGCATTTCGCGACCGGCGAAAAGGATAGCGATGGGGACGCCGTTTACAGCCCGAATGGGATACTTGGATCCTCGAAGGCAGGTTTGTCCCCAAGATAGATCGACCCGCTCCCGGACATGGTGCTTCGGGCGGCAGTTTTCAATGACGTCGCGATCATCCTGCGAGCTTTCGAAATGCGACACTAGCGAGAAATGAGCCTCCATAGGCTTGCGTTCCATGATCGATTGGTAGGCGCTCAGGAGCTTCCGACCAGTCCGATTGAGATAGAAGAGCTCATCTCGATTGAAGTAAGCGAAAATGCAGAAATTCAATCCTTCGAAAGAACTGACGTCCGCCTTTATCAATTCCTCTCCGCTCTCGTGGGCGAAGTTTACAGCTTCTATCGCGGAATCGAGGGCCTCCGGCATAGAGGCTTGAAGCAATTTATCGTAGTCGGACATGAACGCAGTTCTACAGGTATGAAGATACCCTTCTAGAATCGGCGCCCAAAGGGCCTTTCTTTAGCGTAAAGCGCCTAGTTTTCGCTAGGGTGTATTCCGAGGGCGGAATCTGGATCGAGTACCGCTAGTTCGCTCCGGGTTCTAAGGCTTTGACGGCGGCTTCAAGGCGATAGCGACCTTCGATAATCGCTCGCTCGAGAGCGCTTTCTTCGATGTCAAATACGTCTGGATCCATCTCTAGCGCCCAGGCGTCGCGTCCATCGTTGCAACCGATTACGGAGGCGGCCCAATTGGCGACTTGCAAGGCCCCGGCCAACTCCTTGAATTCGCCTGCTTCGCGCGGATGATACTGGTAACGGATCGGTTCGAAGACTTCTTTGGGGAATCCCCATTCCTCAAGCATCTTGGCTCCAGCCTCTGCATGATCGAAGCCAAGCGTATCGGACTCCGCGACATTGATAGCGACGCGCTCTGTTTCCACCGTTCGAAAGACGTCTACGTAGCGTTCGCCGCATCCATGGTGAAGAGCGAGCTTACCGATATCGTGCAAAAGGCCGAGGGTGTAGGGAAGTCCTTCATGCTCGCAGACATCCGTTGCGATCAAGTCCATGATCAATGCGACTGCAAGGCTGTGTTTCCACAAGCCGCCGCGCTGGATCTCCATACTGCCCAAGGCCTCGTCGAGGCACTCGCCGCCGGTAACGAGGTTGACGATACGGTAGATCTCCTTCACTCCGAGCAGGGCGACGGCTTCGTTTAAATCGGTGACTGGATTGGAAGCGGAATACATTCCGCTATTCGCGAGTTTGAGGGCGCCCGCTACGATAGCCGGGTCGGTTTGGATGAGGGCGACGATGTCGTTCGCATCCGTGTCGGGGTCCTTCATTATTCCTACCAGTCGCGGTAGAACCTCCGGAGCCGGAGGCAGGGCCTCTGTATTGCTTATGATCTCGGATAAGTTCATGCTAGGCTGAATTTCGAGTGTTCGATTGGCGTTTTCAGTTCAACTTCGCCGGTGGCGACATTGAGGTGTATCGTGCGGTTGTTGACGCCTCCGATATCCGCTTTCACAACCGGAATCCCGAGGGTGTTTACCATCCGTTTCACAGCGGCGATATTGCGCTCGCCTATCTTGAACATTTCCGAGCCGCTAATTACCGACGCCCCCCCCGCCACATAGGCTTTCAAGCGCTTTCGTTCCGCCCTTAGGCCGATCATATTGCGGAACATAAGCGGGATTCCGGTATCCGCGAACATAGCGGGCTGCTTTTGCGCCTTGGTCGGGGCCAGCGTGGAATCAGGCAGCATGATGTGGATCAGACCGCCGGCTTTCACTGCAGAGTCGTAGACGATCAGTCCGATACACGACCCCAGAGCATAGGTGCTAATCGTGACCGACGGGTTGTTCGAGACGGCGACGTCTCCCACGCCTACGACCGCCTTCTGGCTAAGGAAACTGGGAAGTGCCGGCGCTCCACTCATTGGGATTTTCGCTCGATTCGGCTCGAGATCGGGAAGGCGAGTATTGTGAATGAGAGAGGCATGGCGTTCTAGCCGTGGCGAGAGTGAAGAAGGAGCGGGCGCCCGAAGCGATGCCCGCGACTAGAATGAGGCAAGCCCGCCGGAGAGCTCGCTAGAGACGACCTTCTCAATATCGAGAAGCGTTTTGATGCTATCCTTGATCTTGGCGATTCCGAGACAGCATTCCGCGCTCAGTTCCGTGCCGAAATCGGGAGAGGGCTCCACTTCGGATTCGGTAATATTCAGAACTTCCTCGACGGCGTCGACCACGAGTCCAAGCAGCGTGCTGACCCCTTGTCCGCTTTCTACGTCAACTACGATTACGCAGGTGCGTTCCGTGGCTTCCTCTGCCGGCAAATTGAATTTCAAGCGTAGATCTACTACGGGAATGACTTTCCCCCTCAAATTGATGATCCCTTTTACATGGAGGGGCATCTGAGGGACGGGTGTGATCTTCTGCATCCGGATAATCTCTCGGATACGCAGTACTTCGACCCCGTAAGCTTCGTCGGCCAAGAGGAAGGTGAGGAATTTTCCGGAAACGAAAGAAGAAGATAGGGTTTCTGTGCTGTCGAAAGTGAGGTTACTCATAAAACGTGTCGCTTGAAATTGCAGACTCGCTAGACGCTAATACGCTAGTCTGTCGGAATTTACATCGACGGCATCGGGGGCACCTTTAAAGGGTTCGCACGTAGAAATGCGTATACGAATCGTAAAACCGCGATCCGAATCCGAGAGCAGGAAAGCGTGGGTTAAATCCCTTATGTAATTCCGAGGTATCCCTAGCGGAAAACCATGAGACGCTGGGTAATGGGATTCGCGAAGTCGTGCTCCTTGATTTTGGAAATAATGCCTTTCGTCAGGCGGCGATCTTCGGGAATGAGCAAGAGACCGGAGGGACTGTAGATCCCCTTTGCGAGGACCATTCCAGGCTCGAGCTCGGCGAGCGTTAGCTCGCGTACTTTCTTGGGAAGATTCGTCAGATTCGAGCTCTTCATAAAGAGCCTGACCGCCTCGGGGTGATAGGACTTCCCGGATTCCCTGATCATTTGCTCGAGCGCTTGATCCTTGGGCAAGGCGCTTTCCACGAACCCGACTGCGACTGCCAGATGCCGCGCCGCGATGGGGATACTCTCGCGGCTTAGCTTGTCCGGATATCCGGCGCCGTCGAACCGTTCTCGATGGGAACGGATCGTCAGTCCGACATCTTCCAGCGTTCCAACGAATCCCGCGAGTGTTTGGCCATAAACCGGGTAGTGGCGAAGCAAGATTTGCTCTTGCTCGTTCAGGCTTTGGGGATCGTTCAAGCTCTTGGTGAGCAAATCGCGCGGCAATCCGATCTTCCCGAGATTGTAGAGCCAGGAGCTAACGGTAAGGGCGTTCTTGTCGCGTTCTTCGAGCAAATCGGATTTGGCGATTTCCTTGCAGATGGAAACGACCGCCTTGGTTTGTTCGCCTAAGACCGGATGAAAGGCCTCGATCAGCCTGAAACAAATCTCTAAGGAGTGCTCGAAATTGCGTTCCAGCGATTGGTTGGAATCGGTCAATCGTTCGGATTGCTCTTCGAGATACCGAATCTTCTCTTCCAAGGAGGCATTGGAGGAAACCAGTTTTTCGTTTAGCTCCAAGGTGTCGGCGCTCAAGCGCTCGTTGGCTTCGACCAGGGCGTAGCGTTGGACTGCGTTGTCGATAGTGGCAATCACCTCTTCGCGAATCCAAGGTTTCGCAAGAAAGCGAAAGATTTCGCCCCGGTTTACCGCTTCGATCACCGTGTTAAGAGTAAGGACTCCGGTGATAAGTATGCGCGAGGCGTTCGGTTGGATTTGCTTACACTTGTCCAGGAACTCCAATCCGGTCATTTCAGGCATGCGATGATCGGATATGATCGTGGCGAAACGGGTTTTTTCGAGGGCCTCGAGCGCTTCGCTTGCCTTGGTGAAGGCTTGAACCTGGTAGCGCTCGCGGATCAAGGTTTCCTTCATGGCCATAAGGACCACATGGTCGTCATCAAGCACGAGAATATCGCGCGATCGTGTTTCGGAAACTCGCATAGGAAATAGCCACCCAGTCAGGCGTAGTGCCTAGACAGCTTTTTCATCAAGCTGTTCGGTTTGGCGTTTCCCGACGCCAGCAAACACTCCGCGCATTGCAAGCGTTCTTCGATCGAGTCAGTCGATTCTCCCAAGGAAACAATGGCGATCTTAAGTCTAGGCGTTCTTTCGGCGAGGGAGTCAATGAGAGGATCCGCCTGTTCGTCCAAGCCGCTACGGAAAATCAGGACGCCATCGAGCTCCGCCTTCAGATCTTTCAGATCCAGTTCGAATTGATGCGGGTCTATGTGAATACGGAATTTCCAATCGTCTCTGCGAATCGCGTTAACCAAGGGGTGACGGGTTATATCCTCCCAGCTGTAGATCAATAGCGTTGGCTTCTTGCGAGGCTTCGTAGCAGGCGCCGCGTCTTGCGGGTAAGATGTCGAGGAGGCGTCGAGAGTCTCGTTCAAATTGGCCATAGGCAGGCGCATTGTAATGGTCGTCCCTTGTTCAGGATTTGAGTCAATGCTTAGCGATCCACCGAATTCCTCCGCGAATCGGGTGACGATGAATAGGCCCATTCCCGCGTGGACTTTAGGATCCTTGGTAGTGAAAAAGGGATCGGATATTCGTTCGAGGTGCCGTTCCTTGATCCCCTCGCCATTGTCTTGGAACTGAATTTGAATAAATGCTTTGGATGTTTGGTCGTGTTGGACTTCGGCGGGAGCGCAACGAATGGAAAGCTGGGGCTTGGTGATTGAGGCGTCGGCTGCGTTCGAGGCCAGATGAAGCATGGCTTGCTTGAAGCGATTCGCGTCTAGCCGCGCTGGCATCGATTGTTCGCTCAATTCGAGCTCGAGTTCAACATGTCGCGGCAGGATGGCGCGCAGATAGTCCTCCTGCTCTCGCACCAGGTCCGCTACTTCGTAGTAGCTAGCCTCCCCATCGGTCATCGACGCGAGCTCGCGGATCTTCTGTGTCGTCTTCTGGGCGCGAATCGAGCTGTCTCGAATATGGACCATGGCTTCGGTCATCGTCTCGGCGTCCGATCCTGGTACTGCGTAGAGCTCGCTTAGCGAATAGATCCCCGCGATCATATTATTGAAGTCGTGCAGGAAACGGCGCGTGACCGCGGTAGCGACTTCCTTCCATGAACGCTTTACAAGCGTATCCATTGCCTGAATGCGAAATGAGTCGTCAATGATACGTCCCAAATAGCCAACCACCTGAGCGTTTGCGTTGAAAAGCGGCGTCACGAAGTCCTTGACGGGCAGCCACGCCCCTTTCTTCGATATATCAAGCCGATAAACGATCATGGCCTCGCCTCGCCGTTCCCCGAGCTTCTCGATCACAGCGTTAAAGTGGGGGCGGTCTTCGCCGCAAATGAGGGCGGGCCAGTTTCCGCGTTCTTCGACCAGGTTGCGGAACGAATGAGGGAGGAAATCGAACGCTTTGCCTGAGAGGTAGCGAATGGCTAACGTATTGGCATCGGCGATGTAGCAGGCTCCGGGGCCATTTTCGATGAGCGCATCGATGCTGGAATTGGGGGCGCTTTCTCCCTGAAGCGAGGCCAGGGCTTGCCCCAGCTCATTGAATATCGATGGGTCTTTGGCGATCGTTGGGTTCAAATTCGTGGGAATAGGAATAGGTTCGCCGATAGAGCGGCGTAATCGAGCTAAGAACTTAGAGCGCCATCGATTCGATGCAATGCTCGAACCGCTAATAACTCGTGAGAATTGACCGGAAGGGGCTGCTTTTATCGCTCAGGGAGGCGATAGATAGCGGGTTTGATCGTTTCATAGGGGTGACGCACCCCTGCGAGGCTCTCCGCGTGACCGATAAATAGGTAGCCTCCAGGAACCAGATACTGGGCCAAGCGGCCGACAAGGTCCTCCTGCGTTTCTCTATCGAAGTAGATCATCACATTGCGGCAGAAAATGATCTGGAATTTCTCATTCCAGGGAAAGCGTTCGAACAAGTTGAGTCGCTGGAATTGGAGCTGCTTCCTTAGATTGGGCTGAATGCGGTAGTAGCCTTTCATTTGCTTCTCGCCCTTTTGGAAGTGGCGTCGGCGCCAGTCCGCCTGGACATGCTGCAATCGATTTTGGTCGTAGATCGCCTTGGATGCGAAGTCTAGAACGCGGGTCGAGATATCGCTGCACTGAATTTCCCAATGGATGTCCGGGCGATCTCTAAGGTATTCGGCCAGGGTGATGGCCACCGAGTAGGGCTCCTCTCCAGTCGAGCACGCACAGCTCCAAACCTTGAGAGAGCTGGAATTGCCCAATTGGCCGTCACAGAATTGAGGCAAGAGGGTCTGATTGAGAAAGTTGAAGTGGTTTACCTCGCGAAAGAAGAAGGTGTGATTGGTGGAGATCGCATCAATTAGATTATAGAATTCGCCGCCTTTGGGGTCTTTGCGCAGGAGATCGCAGTAGGCGCCGATCGACCCGATCCCGAGCGCGCGAGTTCGTTTGCTCAAACGGGCGGTTACCAGCTCCCGCTTGTTTTCGCCTAAGTCGATCCGAGTCTCCTCGTAAATCACTTTGCGAATGAACTCGTAGTCGGCGGAGGAAATACTGTCGAGGGTCGCAGCGCTGCGCGACGCATTCGGATTCCGAATGGCATTGAGAGGGGAAGAGGACGTTTTCTTCGAGTTATGGGTGAATGCGCTGGAGCTCATCGATTGCTAGGAGACACGGTCTCGTCTGCTAAATCGAGCGCGCTCCGCGGAACTTGAGCGGGGCGAGCCCTGCGCGGTCGAATTAACCGTCCTTTCTCAATATTGGTAAAACGCGTCATCGAGAGCGATTTTAATGGCCTTCGAGATGGGTCTCGTTTGATTGGCCGGAGATAACAAACGCTCGATTATGTCTAACGCGTACGACAATTTACTTCCCGAGACTGAAAAAGGCGCTCGAATTCGAGAGCTTCTAGCCGAGAGGATCCTCTTCTTGGATGGCGCCATGGGTACCATGATCCAGCGATACAAGTTGGAGGAAGCCGATTTTCGCCAGGGACGATTCGAGGATCATCCTGTCGATTTGAAAGGAAACAATGAATTGCTGGTCCATACGCGGCCAGACGTGATCCGGGAAATCCATAAAGCCTTCCTCGAAGGCGGGGCCGATATAATCGAAACGAATACATTCAGTTCGACGAGGATCGCCCAGGCGGACTACCAGCTCGAGGAAATCGTCTACGAGCAAAACGTAGCGGCGGCGCGCCTCGCTCGCGAAGTTACGGACGCCTTCATGAACGATCATCCGGATCGGGAGTGTTTCGTGGCGGGAGCCTTGGGCCCGACCAACCGGACCGCCTCCCTTTCGCCTGACGTGAACCGTCCCGAGTATAGAGCGGTTACTTTCGACGAGCTAAAGGATGCCTACAGCGAACAGATTCGCGGTTTGGTTGAGGGGGGCGTGGACTTGCTCCTGCCGGAGACGACCTTCGATACGCTCAACCTCAAGGCGTGCATCTATGCCTTGGAGGACTTTTTCGAAGAGACTGGGCAGAGACTGCCGGTGATGTTGAGCGTGACCATAACCGACGCGTCGGGACGGACCTTGTCGGGGCAAACCATCGAAGCATTCTGGAATTCGGTGGCCCATGCCAAGCCGTTGAGCGTGGGTATCAACTGCGCTCTTGGAGCCCAGGAAATGCGCCCCTACATCGAAGCTCTTTCGAAGGCGGCGAATTGCTATATTTCCTGTTATCCGAACGCGGGCTTGCCCAACCCGCTTAGCGAAACGGGGTATGACGAGCTGCCCGAAGATACGGCCCGATTCGTCGAGGAGTTCGCGTCCAACGGATTCGTTAACATCATAGGCGGGTGCTGCGGCACGACTCCGGACCACATCGCGGCGATCGCTCGCAAAGCGAAGGACTACGCCCCGCGTCCGCTCCCGACGATCGAACCCGCCTTGAGGGTGAGTGGATTGGAACCGTTCGAGGTCAAGGGAGAGGATGCTCCCTTCGTGATGGTAGGGGAGCGCACCAATGTGATGGGCTCGCCGAAATTCAAGCGCTTGGTCAAAGAAGACAAGTTCGAGGACGCTTTGGCGGTCGCTCGTCAACAGGTTGAAAACGGCGCGAACATCATCGATATTAATTTTGACGAAGGGCTTCTGGATAGCGAAGCCTGTATGACGCGCTTTCTCAATCTTGTAGCGTCGGAACCGGAGATCGCTCGCGTCCCAATTATGATCGACTCGTCGAAGTGGTCGGTAATTGAAGCGGGTCTGAAATGCGTCCAGGGCAAATGCGTGGTCAATTCGATCAGTCTCAAGGAGGGCGAAGAGTCGTTTTTAGCTCAGGCGTCCAAGATCCTTCGATACGGAGCGTCCGTTATCGTCATGGCATTCGATGAAGAAGGCCAGGCGGCGACTCGAGAAGACAAAATTCGCATTTGCGAACGCGCCTATCGACTGCTTCGAGATCGCTTGGACTTTCCGCCGGAGGACATTATTTTCGATCCGAACATTCTGACCGTTGCTACGGGTATTGAGGAACACAATACCTATGCTGTCGATTTTATCGAAGCGACGCGCGAGATCAAGCAACGCTGCCCGTACGGCCGCGTTAGCGGCGGCGTGAGCAACATCTCCTTTTCCTTCCGGGGCAACAACGTGGTGCGCGAAGCCATGCACGCGGCATTCCTCTATCACGCAATTCAAGCGGGCATGGATATGGGGATTGTCAATGCGGGCATGCTCGCGGTGTATGATGACATCGAGCCGACGCTCAAGGAGCTGGTCGAAGACGTGCTGCTGAATCGAAGTCCCGATGCTACCGAGCGATTGGTGGACTTTGCCGAAACGGTTAAAGGGAGCGGGAAAGCGAAAGAAGAAAAGACCGAGGTCTGGCGCGAAGACAGCGTCGAGAAGCGTCTTTCGCATGCCCTGGTCAAAGGAATCGTGACCCATATCGAGGCCGATACGGAAGAAGCCCGACAAAAACTGCCCCGTCCATTGGATGTAATCGAAGGCCCGCTCATGGATGGCATGAAAGTGGTGGGCGAACTGTTCGGCGCTGGGAAAATGTTTCTACCGCAAGTGGTGAAATCGGCCCGGGTAATGAAGCGGGCGGTCGCCTATCTCACGCCTTTCATGGAGGAAGAGAAAGCGTCGTCCAATGCCAACGCCCGGGCCAAGATAGTCCTGGCGACAGTCAAAGGCGATGTGCACGACATCGGCAAGAACATCGTAGGCGTCGTGCTGGCGTGCAACAATTACGATGTAGTGGACATGGGCGTGATGGTGTCCTGCGACAAGATTCTCGCCCGCGCTCGAGAGGAAAAAGCCGACATAATCGGTCTGAGCGGATTGATTACGCCATCCTTGGACGAAATGATCTACGTCGCTTCCGAAATGAAGCGGGAAGGCTTCGAGCTGCCGCTTCTGATTGGCGGCGCAACGACCAGTAAGGCTCACACTGCGATCAAGATCGCTCCCGACTACGATGGACCTGTGATTCAAGTGGCGGATGCCTCCTTGGTCGTGGAGGTTTGCAGCGACTTGCTCAGCGCCGAGCGCAAGGGAACGATTGTCGAAGCGTTGAAGGTGGATCAAGCGCGTCTCCGGGAACGCCATGCTTCAGGAGCGTCCAACGCGGCTCGCCTCTTCGCTCTCGAGGAAGCGCGAGGACGCCGTTTCGACGTGCAGTGGGACGATGCGACTATCGTCCAACCTGAAACGTTCGGCTGCCAGACCCTCGACCATATCGATCTGGAAACGGTTCTGAACTACTTCGACTGGTCGCCGTTTTTCTGGACTTGGGGACTAAAAGGAGTATTCCCTGCGATTCTGGAGCAAAAGAAGTATGGGGAGCAAGCGAGCGAGTTGTATCGGGATGCTCGGGACATGCTTGAAGATATTACGCGTAACAAGCGCTTTCGTTTGCGAGCGGTGTTTGGCCTTTGGGCTGCTCAGTCGGATGGGGATGATATCAAGGTATATGCGGATGGGAATCTTGGAACTCCCTTGGAGACCTTCCGATTCTTGCGCCAGCAGAAGGAAAAAGCGTCTGGCGATACCTGCTACAGCCTGGCGGATTTCGTGGCCCCTGAATCCAGTGGATTGATCGATTCCTTGGGGGGATTCGCGGTGACTGCGGGCCCGGAAGTCGAAGACTATGCGGCGGCCTTCAAGGAGAAAGGCGATGATTACAGAGCGATCATGGCTCAGGCGCTGGGCGATCGTTTTGCGGAAGCGTTGGCGGAGTACCTGCACAAGCAAGCGCGCGATCTGTGGGGATTCGGAAAGGAAGAAGGCTTGGATGTTCCTTCCCTGATCGGAGAAAAATATCGAGGCATTCGACCAGCCGCCGGCTACCCCGCCTGTCCGGATCACACGGAAAAGGAAACGCTTTGGAAGGCGCTCGATGCGGAAGCGGCAACGGGCATATCCTTAACTGAGAGCTTTGCCATGAACCCACCCAGTTCGGTATCCGGACTTTATTTCGCCAATGCTCAGGCTCGCTATTTCAATGTGGGCAAAATCGGCAAGGACCAGGTCGCGGACTACGCGGCGCGAAAAGGCATTTCGATTACCGAAGCTGAAAAGTGGCTTCAACCCAACCTCGATTATTAGCCATTCGGCGCTCGATTGGGAGCGCCTGTGATCGATTTTCCTCGCAAACGCAATTCTGACGAGGACCGATACGCTCAATACGATGCGACTGGCGCTTCTACGGGAGTTTTGGCGCGCGCAATGCTGTCAGTGTTGAGCTCTCTGTCATCCGAGACAGGGAAGCTCAACAGCTTTTTGCAGGAGCAGAAAACCAGAGGCCGGCGTTAAGGGGTTTTTCGCCGGCCTCGCCTGTTGATTACGGGAACGCCAGTCGGCTATTCGACTTCCTTGCCAGTGAGCGTCTTGATGAACTTTTTCATCGCTGGGGTAAGAACGCGTCCTTTGCGGTGCAAGATGGCGAGGGGGCGAGTGAATCCGGTCCCATTCAAGGTTACCGATGCCAGTGTCCCTTGCTTAACCTCTTGAGTGACCGTGGCCTGAGGCGCAATCGCGATGCCCGCATCGATTTCGACTGCTCGCTTTACGGTTTCGATATTGTCGAATTCCATCACGGGCTCTATCTCGATTTTGTTTTCGCGAAAAATCTGGTCTACCGCCTTTCGAGTCGGAATATCCGGGTCGAAGCTGATGAACTTAAAGGTGCGCAAGGCATCGACGTCGACTGTGGCCTGCTTCGCCAACGGGTGTTCGGGATGGCAGATCGCGACCAATCGATCCTCACGGAAGGGTATCATCTCGATTTGCCGCGTCTTTACAGGGAACGCGACGAGACCGAAGTCCACGGAGTTGTGGAGGATGTCTTCGTAAACCAAGTTGGAGCGACGGTACTCGACGCGTACATTGACCGAAGGATAATCGGTGAGGAAGGACTTGATGTAAGGCGGCAGTTCATGGAGGCCAATGCTGTAGATCGTAGAAATACGGATCGTACCGCTGATGACCTTCTTCATTTCCATCAGCTCGGACATAAGTTTCTCGTAAACTTGGAGAATGTCCTTGGAAGCATTGTAGACCCGATTGCCTTCGCGCGTGAGCTGGAATTGCTTTTGACTGCGATCGATCAGCAAGGTACTGAAATGCTTTTCCATCGCTCTGGCTTGTTGGCTGACCGCGGATTGAGTGACCCCGTTTAGACGGGCGGCTTTCGAGAAGCTTTTGGTTTCCACGAGATCCGCGAAGATCTTAAAGTTGTCGACTTGCATGGGGAGGTGGTTGAAATGTAATTTGTATTATCGTATCTAATTTTGCCCAAAATAAAAGAGAAGACTCATTAATGTTCATATCACAGCAGGAATTTTGCTATAATCTGGAGAACGTTCAGGAGGAAATTCGACTGGCCGAGGCCCGGGCGGGTCGCTCGGAAGGCTCTGTGACTTTGCTTCCCGTGACCAAGAACCACCCCGTCGATGCGGCTCGATACGCCGTTGATGCGGGACTGATGGCGGTGGGAGAGAATCGCGTGCAGGAGGCTCTTTCGAAAATGGATGACGCCCCGAAAACGCTGAAGTGGGAACTCATTGGCCCTTTGCAGAGCAACAAGACCAAAAAGGCTGCCGAACGATTTCATCGCGTTCAGACGGTTGACCGAGTAAAGATATTAAGGGCGCTCCAGCGTCATGCGGATGATGCGGGTAGAGAGCTTCCCATCTTGCTTCAGATCAATGCCGGTTCGGATCCGAATAAATCGGGAGCAACCCTTGAAGAGGCGGACGCTTTGCTGGAGGCGGCCCTCGAAGCGTCTCGATTGATTCCGGAGGGTCTCATGACGATTGCTCCGTATAGCGATGACTCTAAACTAGCGAGAGGGTGTTTTGCGGCGCTGAGGCAATGTCGAGACCGACTCGAGGCCTCTTTCCAAGTGGCTTTGCCGGAATTGTCGATGGGGATGAGTGGCGATCTAGAGGAGGCGATTTTGGAGGGGACCACAATGGTTCGGGTTGGAACGGCGTTGTATGGAACGCGGAGCTATCAGGATGCGTAGTTCGCTCGATTTAGGTTGTCGGCTAAATTGCCCCTGACAGGATCCGCACTGTGCCGGATAGCGAACAAGGCGAGATAGAAACGGGTTCCCCAGGTGGTCGGTATCGCGTGGGCGTCTTGCTGTACTTTCGAAGCGACCAGGGTGAGGTTCTTTTAATCCGGCGAGCGCGTCGCCCGAATATGGGCCTGTGGTGCGCGGTGGGCGGGAAGCTCGAGATGGCTTCGGGGGAGTCGCCTTTCGAGTGCGCTATTCGGGAAGCCCAGGAAGAAGTGGGCGCTGTTCTCGAAGAAGATAACCTTGCGTTGAGGTGCATGCTCTCGGAGCGAAGCTACGAAGGAACGGGACATTGGCTTATGTTTCTATTCGAAGTACGCCCACGATTGGCTTCCCTGCCGCCTCCGATCGATGAAGGAGTATTCGAATTCTTCGAAGTCGATGCTCTGAAAGAGCTAGATATGCCTCTACTCGACCGGAAGATTCTATTAGAGTGTATCCTGAATCCGGATGCATCTGAGTATTGCGTTATCCACGCTCCTAAAGGCACGGAAATAGAGCCGAGCTTGTTAGTCTGGGAACAGAAGACGGGCGATCGAGTGGGAATGCAGGAATGATTCTGCTGATCGATAACTACGATTCCTTTACTTACAATCTATACCAGTATCTGCTCATGCTGGACAGGGAGGTAAAGGTCGTTCGAAATGATGCGTTGCGATTGGATGAACTGGCGGATTCCAAGCCTGAAATGATCGTCATTTCACCGGGTCCGGGAGGACCGGAGTCGACGGGGCAATGCGGCGAAGTCATTGAGGCGTTCATGGGCAGGGTTCCATTGCTAGGCATCTGTCTGGGCATGCAAACCCTTGCGCATTGCCTGGGAGGAATGGTGACGCGAGCGAAAGAACCGGTTCACGGTAAAAACAGCTCGATCCAGCACTGCCAGTCGGGGCTATTCGAGGGATTGCCAAGCCCATTGAGCGTTACGCGCTACCACTCGCTGGTGGTGGATCGAGCGTCGCTTCCCGAGGAATTGGGAATCGATGCGGAAACGGACTCGGGAGAAATCATGGGACTTTCGCATCGCTCGCTACCCATTTGGGGGGTGCAGTTCCATCCAGAGGCGATTCTTACGGAGCGGGGGCTCGCCCTCTTGGAGAATGCGGTTTCCTTGGCGGACCGATGGAGACTGAGCCAATGATCGAGTCATTTGCGTTGCCCGGGGACTTTCCCATCGAAAGAGCGCTGGAGGTTTTCCGAAATCGTTCGGGTTGCGTGTTTCTCGATAGCAGTTTTCGCGGATACGGACTTGGAAACTGCTCTATACTTGCCTGCGAGCCGTATAAGGAGCTCGTCGTCAGGGGAGGGAAAGCCGAAATCGTTGAGAACGGTCAGCTAGCGACTCCCTCCGGAGATCCTCTCGAGATCTTGAGAGAGGAAATCGAAAAGGAACGAGTACCCGATTCTTCGAATGGCCCATTCGTGGGGGCAGCGATCGGCTACATCGCATACGAAGCAGGCTCTCCTCGGGCGCCCGATCCTGGGACTGCCACGCTCCGGTTCGGATTCTACGATGAGGCCGTAGTTTGGGACCATCAGGCGGGTAGCGTTCGCTGTCTGGCTCGAACGGGCGTTGGACGGGAGGGCGGCTTGGATCGCTTGCGGCGCTTAGTCGAGGTAGTCCGACATACCCGCATTTCTGCGGAAAGCTCCATTGGCGCCGTGAGTTCCAATTTCACTCGTTCTCGGTACTTGGAACGAGTAGAGCGGACGCGGCAGTACATTGCGGCGGGCGAGATTTATCAGGCGAATCTCTCGCAGCGCTTCCGAGCTCGTTTCAAGGGAGACGGATTGGCGCTGTATCGGCGGTTGCGAGCAGCGAATCCAGCCCCCTATGCTGCGTACCTGAATTTTGAGGACGAGGAGATACTGTCGTCTTCGCCCGAGCGTTTTTTCTTTCTCGACAAAGGCCGCATCGATACTCGCCCGATCAAGGGGACGCGTCCTCGCGGGAAAACGGCAGAAGAAGAAAAGAGCTTCATGAATGAACTCGCTCGCTCAGAAAAAGACCGGGCGGAGCTTCTTATGATTGTGGATCTCGAGCGAAACGATTTGGGGCGCATTTGCAGAGAGGGCACGATCGCAGTGGAGAACCTGTTTCAATTGGAGACCTACGCCTCGGTCATCCACCAAACGGCGAGCATCAGTGGCGCGTTGCGGACGCCCTTCGGAGCGGTCGATTGCATTCGAGCGATGTTTCCAGGAGGGTCGATCACGGGGGCGCCGAAGATTCGGGCAATGGAGGTAATCGACGAATTGGAAGGGCGCAGTAGAGGGGTCTATACGGGGTCGATAGGATATATTGGGTTTGATGGGAGCGCGGACTTCAACATAGCTATCAGAACTATGCGAATCGCTGATGGAGAACTGTCCTTCAATGTGGGTGGAGGCATCGTTTGGGATAGCGTGCCTGAATCCGAATATGATGAGACCTTGCATAAGGCGAAGTCGCTTTTCGATGCGCTGGGAGTAGAGTGGAATGGGGAGTAGGCAAATAGTCGACGGAGTCCTGTCGGACAGCGGTCAAGTCGGATTGGATGTCCTAAGCCCTGGGTTTGCGTATGGGTTCGGGCTCTTCGAGACAATCAAGTTCGTGGAGGGGCGGCCCTGCTTTTTCAAGGAACACTATCTTCGATTGAGGCGTGCGGCTCGCGACGCCGCCATGGCCTTGCCTTTCGATATAGACGAGATGCGCGCCCAAGCGCTTCGACTGTTCGAGGAGAACCGCGTAAAGGAGGGAGTATTCAAAATCGTCCTTACGGGGGAAGGGGCTGGCGCTCTAACGGTCGTTTTTCTGAGGTCGGTTGGGTTGGAGCTTTCGAATGACCCTATTCGCGTGCGATTATCGGACACGGTAAAGGCTTCCCGAGCTTTTACCACAAAGCGAAAAACGATGAACTACATGGACAATTGGCTCGAGCTGAAGCGCGCTCAAACTCACGGATTCGATCAGTGCCTTTTTGTCAATGAGCTCGGCAAAGTGACCGAGTGCGCCACTGCCAACGTTTTCTTTTTCGAAAACGGCGCCTTGAAGACGCCTGCCTTGGAATGCGGCCTGCTCGATGGGGTGATTCGCGGTCAGGTTTTAGAGATCGCCGAGGAAATGGGATGGAGAGTAGAGGAAGGGGCATTCGATCTCGAGGAATTCGAATCGGCCGAGGAAGTCTTTGCAACGAGCTCTGGCAAAGGGCTGAGGTCGGTTTCCGAATTCTCCGGTCCTCGGGCGATATCGTTCCCGACGGTCGATTCCGAGCGCTTGGGCGAGTTGAAGAGACGCCTTGCTGAGCGAGAAATAGCGAGTTTGGAAGGGTCGTGAAAGAGAGTGGAATATTGCGGTTTGGGACGAGCGATTGGCCGATTGGCCAGCGAACGGGAATCCTTGGCGTGCTGAATGTTACTCCCGATAGCTTTTCGGATGGGGGGCGTTTCGATAATGCGGCTGGCGCTATCGAGCGCGGCTTGCAGATGCTCTCTGAAGGGGCGGATGCCCTCGACGTGGGAGGGGAGTCGACCCGACCGGGATTCGAGTCGGTTTCCGCTGCAGAAGAGATCGGACGAATTAAGCCCGTCATAAGAGGCCTCGTCGAACGAGAGAAGTCGGTATGCGTTTCCATCGATACGATGAAGGCCTCAGTCGCCGAGGCCGCCCTCGAATCGGGAGCGTCTATCGTAAACGATATCTGGGGTTTTCAGAATGATCCGGAAATCGCCGCGGTCGCGGCATGCCATCAAGCGACTTGCATCTTGATGCGAAACGGTCGAGCTGGCATGAGCGATAGGAACTTGATTTCCTCGATAAAGAAAGACTGGGAAAAATCGATTGCGATTGCCACGGATGCCGGGGTTGAAGAGCGAAGAATCATCTTAGACCCGGGAATCGGGTTCACGGATACAAGAGAGCAGGATTTGGAGATCCTGCGATGCTTGCCCGAATTGCGCGACTTTGGCTTCCCCTTGCTGCTCGGCTGTTCGCGCAAACGGATTACGGGCGAACCATTCGAGTTGCCTATCGGCGAGCGATTGGAAACGAGCCTCGCTACGACGGTGTGGGGCGTCGCGACTGGAGTAGACTTTGTCCGGGTTCACGATGCAAAGGAGCATGTTCGGGCCGCGAGAATGGGCGATTTGATTGCGAGGCGATGACTGATAAAGTAATACTGAATAGAATCGAGCTCTGGGGCAACGTGGGCGTTCTGGAGTCGGAGAAAAACGGGCGGCAGCGATATTGGATTACGATCGAGATAGAGACCGATCTTCGCGAGGCGGGACGAACCGATCGATTGGAAGCGACTATCGACTATGGGCAGGTATTCGAGTTGGCGAGAGATACTCTGGAGCAGTGCAGTGGCGACCTGATTGAAGGCTACGCCGAGCGATTGGCGGAAGCGATATTCCGTCGATTTTCGAGGGCGAATCAGGCTTCGATTCGTGTCCTCAAACCCGATGCCCCAATCGTTGGAAAGTTCGAATCGGTAGGGATACAAATTGAAAGGGCGAGGGATGGCTGACGTTTTTTTGGGATTGGGAAGCAATTTGGGCGACCGAGCGGGCCATTTGAAGGCAGCCATTTCCGAGCTCGAATCGATTGAGGGAATTGAAACCAGAGGCCTTTCCCCGATCTTCCGCGCGACTCCGGTGGGAGAGGTGGAACAGGGCGACTTCCTCAATATGGTTGCTCGCATCGAAACGGCAATAGAGCCCGAACCCTTGCTCGAACGTTGCTTGGATATCGAGCGAAGCCGAGGGCGAGAGCGAACGCTGCGATGGGGCCCTCGAACCCTGGACATCGACCTTTTGCTTTACGGGGACGAACGGGTTAGCGATCCCCGTTTGAAAGTACCGCATCCGGAGATGTGGCAACGGGCCTTTGTGCTAGCCCCTTTGCTCGAGCTTGCGCCTGAGATTAAGATAGGGGGTCGTCCCGTCGCCGACTGCTTGTCAGAGTCCGATTCGAGCGGGGTCGAGCGTTTGCTTCCTTTCGAAGAGTGCCAGGCGGTGGCGATTGTTGGGGCGAGTTCCAATCCGGAAAGATATGCCCATCGCGCGCAGGCGATGCTGGAAGAATGCGGGCATTCGGTGATACCCGTTAATCCCTCGACGCCGACCGTTCGTGGCGTTCCGGTTTTCCCTGTAATAGGGCAGGTCAATGGGGCCTTGGATACGGTTACGCTCTACGTCGGTCCGACCCGTCAAGCGTCAATAGTTGAAGACTTGGTCGAGGCGAGACCTCGGCGAGTGATCTTCAATCCGGGGACCGAAAGCGCGGACAGCCAAGGCAAGCTTCGCGATGCGGGTATCCAGACGCTCGAAGCTTGTACGCTGGTACTGCTTCAAACGGGTCGATTCTAGTCGGCGATGACCCAGTAGTAGCGTCCGTCGGCGATTCTACGGAACTGACCGGTCGCCAGGTTGCCATCGTCGATGGTTTCATCCGCCTTGATAAGGTCGGCTTCTTCCAGAGAAGGAGAAACGACGCCAATGCCAGAAGTGATTCCGCTATCGAATTCTTCGAAATCCCAGCTTCCACCAACAGGTGTAGTCGTTTCGAAAAACCGCTTGGAGAAATAGCCAGCCATCTCGTTTGGAAAGACGCCTGAACTGGTGTCCGGCGGCCAGAGACCTGATTCGAGAATGTAGGTTTCCGAAGCGTTAGCCATGGTCTTTACGTCTCGGGCGAATGCAGTAATCCGCGAGGTCTTGGTAACCTTGAGAAAGGTGGGGATCGCCATGGCTGCCATCAGTCCGATTACGACCAATGCGATTAGCAATTCGACCAAGGTAAAGCCACGTTTCGAGGTTGATGAATTTGGCATGGAAATTTCTCAGGTTTGGAGTTGGAGGTCTATTGGATTCGAATCCGCGCCTCTGGTTTCGATAGAGCGCGAGGCTGTCAGTATCGGCAGAAAATCCCATCGCTGAGAATATTGGGGCGATTTTGCAGAAGAAACTGTCCCGAATGCGGAAGGCCTAATTAGGGAGTAGAGGGGATTCGCTACTAGCGAATAGGCGCTGTTCCCAAAAGCGCATGGACAGTAGGATTCAGGTAGCTTGCGATTCCAGAGACTCTTTCAGGGCTTCGAGCTCCTCCCATCTGGCGTAGGCTCTCTCCGTTTCGGCATCGATTCGCTCGAGTTCGGATTTGGCGGACTCGGCGAAAGCGGGGTCCTCTTTGTAGGTTCGAGGATCCGCGAGTTTGTCCGCGATCGCTTGACGGTCCGAATCGAGTGATTCCATAAAGTCCGGCAGCGCCTCCAATTCATCCCGTTCGCGTTTGGTGAACTTGCGTGGCCGTTCTTTCCAGTCTCGCTTGGATGATTTGCGCTTGGCAGAATCCGCTGCCGCTTGCGGATCCGCCTGTCTCGCTCGCCAATCTTCGTAGCCTCCGGCGAATTCGGATACCTGTCCCGATTTGTCGATTGCGATCAGGCTCGTCACGGTGTTTTCGAGGAAGGATCGATCGTGGCTAACGATCAAAAGCGTTCCAGGATAGTCCATAATGCGCTCTTCGAGCAATTCCAACGTTTCCGTGTCCAGGTCGTTGGTGGGTTCGTCGAGAACTATAAAATTCGCTGCCTGCGTAAAGAGCTTTGCCAGAAGCAGTCGATTGCGTTCCCCCCCCGACAGGGTCTTTATTGAAGCCCGCGCTCGATCGGGCGTGAACAGGAAGTCCTGCAGATAGGAAATGACGTGACGTTGGGCGCCGTTGATGACGACGCTTTCGTTGCCGTCGGCGATGTTGTCGAAAACGGACGTCCTATCGTCGAGGCGCTTGCGAAGCTGGTCGAAGTAGGCGACTTGTAGTTTAGTGCCCTGTTCGACCTCGCCGCTATTGGGTTCGAGATCCCCTAGCAGAGCTCGAATCAGAGTGGTTTTGCCCGAGCCGTTTGGACCCACAATACCAATCTGGTCGCCGCGCATAATCTCGAGGTCGAATGGTTTGAGGATTACCTTCCCCCCCAACGCTACGCTTACACCGCTCGCGGTTAGGGCCTTGCGCCCCGACAGCCCGGCGCTCTGTAGCGAGAAGTTGGACGCGCCCAGCCGAGATCGCTGGGACGCTTTCTCTTCGCGCATTTTTTTCAGCGCCTTGACGCGGCCTTCATTTCGTGTGCGTCTCGCTTTGATGCCCTTGCGGAGCCACGCTTCCTCGTTGGAGAGCTTTTTGTCGAATGCGGCTCGATTTTTGGCTTCGGCTTCCAGCAGCTCCGCTTTTCGATAGAGATAGGTGTCGTAGTCGCATCGAAAGCTATTTGCGTTGCCGAGATCGACTTCGATTATTCTCGTGGCGATCTTCCTAAGGAAGGTCCGGTCGTGGGTAACGAAGAGAAGCGTGAGCTCGCTTTTCAAAAGGTACTCTTCCAACCAGAGAATCGAATCCAAATCCATATGGTTCGTAGGCTCGTCCAAGGTGAGGATCGCGGGGCTAGGGGCGAGCGCTTGCCCGAGCAAAGCCCTACGCTTCAAGCCTCCTGAAAGGGTATCGAAAGGCGTATCCAGTTCCAGCCCGAGTTCCTGGGCAAGGCGCTCGATACGCTGGTCCATTTTCCATTGGGCGTCGGGATCCAGCGATTCCTCCGAATGTCCCTTGCGAATTTTCGATAGGGACATTCCGTCTTCTCCGAAACCGAGGGCGATCGTGTCGAATACGTCGCCTGCCAACTCGTCCGGTATGTTTTGAGGCAAGGCTCTCGCCTGGCCCCCTTCCGGGAAGGCGATGCTTCCCTGATTGGGGCCGTACTGCCCGCTAATCACTTTAAGCAAAGTGGATTTACCGGCGCCGTTGCGACCGAGAATGCAAACGCGCTCCCCTCTGTCTACGTGCAGAGAGATATCCTCAAGCACGGGAGGGCCGCTAAAGCTGATCGAGATATCGGTTAGGCTGAGAACGGGCATTTAATGCTAGGCTATAGGAATTTCTCGAAGCTCTGGCGCAAGGACAATCGGCTGCGGCTTCTTCGCGTCAGTTGAATTTAGGTTGAAAGCGATGCTGGGCTCAATCAGTGCTTATGTGTTTCTTCTCTAACTTTGAAGCATATGTCGAAATCCCTCCACAATGGCGTTATGGCTGGAAGCCTCGCTGAGATGTATCGTCTTGCAGCGGAACGCTACGGCGATCTTCCCGCATTCGCGACCCGCATACGCAGTGGTGTATTCAAGCCGGTAAGCTACCGCGATTTATACGATTTCGGCCTTTATCTCGGAACAGCGTTGATCGAGCTCGGCGTGGCGGCTCGAGATCATGTCGCCTTGCTTGCGGACAATCGGGTCGAGTGGAATATCGCAGACTATGCGATTCTCATGGCCGGTGCGGCGGATGTGCCTCGCGGAACGGATGTAACGAACCAGGAAATCGAATACATCGTAAACCACTCCGAGAGCGAGATTCTATTCGTCGAGAACAAGCGTTTGCTCGATCGAATTATTTCGCTTATGCCGAAAATGGAGCGGGCGCGGCATTTGATCTTGATGGACCCGAAAGGTAAAGCGCCGGAAGGAGTCCAAACGCTCTATGGCTTGATCGAGCGAGGGAGAGAACTGAGAGCGCGAGGCGACCGTCAGATCGAAGATCGAATGAGCGGAATCGTTCCGGAAGACCTTTTTACTTTGATTTATACTTCGGGCACTACAGGTACGCCCAAGGGGGTTATGCTGACGCACGCCAACATGGCTTCGCAGGTCAAGTATCTGCCTTTCCCTCTCGAACCGAATGATCGGTTGCTGTCGATTCTTCCTGTATGGCACAGCTATGAGCGTGTATTTCAGATGATCGCGATCAGCAATGGTTGCTGCACGTATTTTACGAGTCTTCGGAGCCTAGCGGACGACTTGAAGACAGTTAAGCCGACGATCATGGCTTCGGCTCCACGCCTTTGGGAGAATCTCTATTTGCGAATCGTCAAGAATGTGCGCGATTCGCATTGGATACGCCGTGGCCTATTCCACAGCGCCTACTTCTGTTCCCGTATGGTGAAGGGCTCGATGTTTTTTCTTCAGGGGAAGAAGATCGATATGGAAGGGCGCAGTCTAGCGACGTCTGCGGCGCTCGCATTGGGCCATGCTGCGAGGGCCCTTTTGTTTTGCCCTCCTTACGTAGCGCTCAATGCGGTGGTACTGGAAAAGCTGAGACAGATCGTAGGGGGCAGCTTCAAGGGAACCGTTTCCGGGGGTGGGGCCTTGCAGCCGCATGTCGACGAGTTCTTCAACTACATTGGCATTCCCGTACAAGAGGGCTATGGGTTGACGGAGACCTCTCCGGTCATCGCAGTGCGCACGATTCCGAGACTGGTGATTGGCACAGTAGGTCCGCTCTACCAGGAAACGCAGCTGCGCATAGTCGACTTGAATACAGGGGAAACGCTTTATCCAAGTTCGTCGAACCCAGGAGAAGGTCGAGGGATGAAGGGCGAGATACACGTCAAGGGCCCTCAAGTGATGAAAGGATATTTCAAGAACGAAGAAGCGACAGCGAGATCCCTAAAGGACGGTTGGTTCAATACGGGCGATATCGGAATCTACACATTCAACGATTGCTTGAAGATCGTAGGTCGGTCGAAGGATACGATTGTCCTGTTGAATGGCGAGAACCTGGAGCCGATTCCAATTGAAGCCAAGCTTTGCGAATCTCCATTGATCGATCAATGCATGGTGGTGGGTCAGGACCAGAAGAAGCTGGGCGCGCTGATTGTCCCTTCCTTGGAAGGGTTCGCGAATTTAGGAATCGAAGCGGAGACCGTCGAGTTGCTATCGGCCGACGAAGAGGTCTGCTCTCGGGTGGCGAAGGAAGCCAAACGTCTTGTCTCTTCGGAAACCGGATTCAAGGCATTCGAGCATATTCACGAGGTTGCCCTCGCTCCGAAAGCCTTCGAGGTGGGTGACGAAATGACGAATACCTTCAAAGTGAAACGCCATGTCGTCGACGAAAAGTACGGCGATCTAATCGCCTCTCTTTTTTCTAACTAGCGTAGCCGCTAGAGCTTATTGCGCCGCGGCGAAGTAACGCGTCGCGGCGAAGAGAAGCAGATAGGTTGCGATCGCATTGACCGTACCTATTTCGCCGAGAAGCATTTTGCCCTAGGCGAGCGAAACGTAGGCCAGGCTGTGCAGGTGGGGCCAGTAGAGAACCGCCCAAAGGTTGGTTTCGGTAGCGAAGACTGCGGTTTGCGAAGCGACGAAACCATCGTAGGAGCAAGAATAGGAATACCCATCCTCAGAATTGAATTTGCCGAGACCTGCATTGAGGAAGGCCCAGGATTCCACGGATCAATGCAAGGGCGAACCCTTGCGTTGCGAGGGGTTACGTCGCTCTGCCGCCTTCCATTAACGGAGGGCGTTCCTGGCCCGAGACTAGGGCTTCAGCCAGCCTCGAGTGAAGAGCTCGTCTTTAACGACCGTGTTTTCATAGTGGAACCACTCTTTTCGAGTGTATTTGCGAAGAAAGTACGTGACGACTGTAGAAGTATTGACGATGAAAAAGGAATAGAGCAAGGCGGGCCACAGGATATCGCCGGAAATCGCGGCGCTGAAGCTCAAGGTGATGATGGCGAACGCGAGAGGCCCATTCTGGATGCCGGTTTCGAGGGAGACGGTGCGACTGCTTCGCTTGTCCATGCCGAGAACGCGGCTGAAGAAGTAGCCGAAGAGAAATCCGCCTAAGCCGAGGAAGATGCTCGCTACGAGAATGAACGGGCTGGTTTCCTGCGGATCGAGCATACGGTCGATATTGCGAGGCAGCCAACTGATGATTAGAAATACGATAACGACGATACCCAAAGCGCTGCCGGTTTCCTCCATATTCTTGGCCCATCGGGCGCTCTTGGACTTGAGAAACATGCCTGCCACGACGGGAAGCAGGCAAATGGCCAGCGATCCAATTACCTTGCCGTAGTCGATTTGGATGTCGTCGCTGGTGAACGGCCTCGCGTAAATGCTGAGCAAAATAGGCATAGCGAAGAGGGCCACGGCTGTGGTGAGCGTGCTCAGGGAAATGCTAAGTGCGAGATCGCCTTTCGCGAAATAGTTGAACAGACTAGAGGTCGTGCCCGATGGACAGCAGGCTACGATGATCAAACCGATAGCGACTGGGTTGGAGAAGTCGAAGAGCTTAGCCATGCTGTACGCGAGCGCCGGCATGATGACGTATTGGGAGAGGAAGCCCACGATCGCTGGCTTGGGATGTCGTCCCGCATCCTTGAAATCCTGAATGGAAAGCGTGCAGCCGAGGCCGAACATGATCACGAAGGTCATCAGAATGAGCAGATTCTGTTCGGTGGGGGTGAGCATCGAGGAAGACGCTATTGAAAGGCATTGCTCAGGCCAGAAAATAATGAGGCTGAGGGAGTTGGGCGTTTATTGGGATGCGAGCAGGGAGGCCGTCGCTAAACCGGAAGGGCAATCGTGTCGATAGCTGAGGGAATGCGAAGCGTTCTGGCAATTGCATGCATACTGACGACTGGGCTCCTATCCGAGGCCAGAAAGCCTGCGTTTGCCCCAAACGAAGAGCAAATCTCCGAACACCGGGCAGAGGTGTTTCACATCGCTCGAGACTACATTGTAAAATCGCTGAATCTGGATCCGCTCGAAGAGAGTCGATTCAATCCGGTTCGATTCAACTCTTATGGCGTTTGGGGCGATTTTCGCACTCGAGTCAAGGAGTTAGGGAATGATCGATTCGAGGTTCAAGGGTGGATCCTTCCCGCGGGGCTCGAAGATGGAGAAGTCACTTGGTCGGTGGTGCTCCACTATGAGCTTGCGGACCCGGACGCCTGGAAATATCTGCGAATCGATGACGTAAGGGAAAATAAGGCTGAAATTTCCGCTTGGAGATTCGGAGCCTATCGGAGCATTCCCTACGAAGCCAACTATTCGGAAGAGATCGCGGTCAGAATCGATCGCTGAACGCTGCTAGCGGACCATTGCCTTGAGGCGCTGGGTTGGGAAGTACTTTCCCGGGCAGAGCGTATGTTTTGGGTGCATGAGCGTGTGCGTAATGACATTCTTCGCTGGAACGTCGGTCTTTTCCCGCAAATAGGCGAGCAAGGCTTCCAGCTGTTCGAGCTGCTTCTCCTTCGGGCGCGATTTTTCGAAATTGCCGATGAGGCATATACCGATCGCTATCTGATTGTGGGCCCACAGTTTCATGTGTCCGCCATGCAACTGCTTCTTCCACCGATCGCCAATGTAGATGTCGCCGTTTCGAGAGCCTCGAGTACCGTTTTCTATGACGAAGTGATAGGCTAGACCGTTTTCCATACGTCGTTCCTCCCGGTGATAGCGAGCGATGTTGACCGCTCTGTCGGCGCTGGTGCCGCTGTGGTGGATGACGATATTCTTCCATTGGCCCCGCTTGACAGCGATCTTGTCCAAGGCAGCGAGAAGGCTGGAGGGGAGGCTCGCGTAGCGAGAAGCCGCTCCCCCTTTCGAGGGGACTCGCAACGTTTGACCAATGCGGATTTGGTTCTTGTTTCGAATGCCATTGAAGGCCGCGAGCGTCTCCGTCTTCAAGCCGTATCGGGAAGCGATCGAAGATAGGCTGTCACCTCGTTTTACCTTGTAGTTGATATAGCTGGAAACCCCGCCGGGAATCTCGAGTTTCTGACCAATGCGGATTTTGTTCGGATCGGTGATCTCGTTGGCTTTCTTGATTGCGTCTACCGTTACTTGGTATGATTGCGCAATCGTGGAAAGCGTATCCCCTTTGCGAACCACGTGAGTGGCTGCGTCGACCGTTGCCAACAAGGCGATCGCGCAAACGAGAATACTGAGGAGGCGGCAGGGCATGGATCAGGCGCTGGCTTTTACAAGTTTCTTTAACTTCTTGCGATCTTCTTTGCGGACGATGTATCCAGCGCAGTTCTTGGACCCGCAGAGACAGGGGTGATCCTGCCAATGTTCCAAAGCGTATCCATAATCGAACGTCAGCTCTTCACCCTTATCAATATCGCGAAGCGCGACGAACCATATCTCGCCTTCGATATCCTGGGCCTCGCAATTGGGATCGCAGGAATGATTGGCGAGGCGGGCAATATTCCATTCGAAGTTGCCATCGAGATCCCGCTTGCCGTCGAGCTCGAAGATATAGACCGAGCCGACGTTCCGATTCTGAGCGTTGTCGTATTGATCCAACCCGCGGGCGCTGGACTCCTTCTTGGAAATCATCTCGCCCAGATACTGGATAACGTAGGCGTCCTTGGGTATTCTCTTAGCGGCGAATAGGCCGTTGTTGTGAATCGATGATGACGCGGCGCGTACGTAGGGGAATTCAGATGGATTGCCGTTTTTGTCGAGACCGACGAATTTCCGCTTCTTCGGTTTGGCGGGTTTCTTCTTTTTCTTTTCGCTAGCCATGCGGGGATGATTCGATTCCAAGGCGCTGCAGCAAAGCCGTACGGTCAATGCTCTCGAATGCAATCCATTTTTGGTGGCTAGCGCGAAGCGCGTTTGATCGTTATTCGCGCTTGGAGCGGACCGCCCCGCTTTCCGATGAACCGGAGGAAAGCTGTGTTGCCTTGCCATCGCTTGCGGGTACCGAGAAGGTTGCGCTGCCAAGCGGCGATTTCCTGGCGGGGCGCATTCGCTTGGACCTCGACGGTAAGAGTCGCATTGGGAGAGGAGTCGGATTGCCATCGCGAAACGCTGCGAATGGGTGATTATCGGGCTTGCGGTAGCTTGGCGGGCCCCCTATGAAGTTTGTCCAGGTTAGCGGGAACGCAACTTGCATATCCAAGGTCAAGATAGAGTACGATGAAATTTGAACCGAGAAAACTGGCGGCGAATTCGGAAAGCCGAGCGATCTGGCGGAGTAGACTCGAAAAACCTGTGGGTCCAGGACTCATGGTCACGCTGATCCCTACCTTGATTATGTGCGTTTTCCTTTTGATGGCGGCTCCCTATTTGAAGTCCATCGCCTTCAAGTTCTTCGAGATAGAGAAGGACCAGGTCATCCTGAGCGTAGATATGGTCGACGAGACGGAGTTCGCTTTGCCTCCGGTTCCACCGCCCAATCCTGAAATCGTAGCGACCCAGCTCTACCGTCGAGAATTGGAAGCTCAAGGGTTCGATTGGCGGACCAAGCCGGAAATCGAATTGCCCGAAGAGACTCGTGTCGAGATCCAGAAGGAAATCAAGCCGGTCGAGGTTGAGCTTACGGTCGTTCCCAACGTGGAATTGGATCCGTTCGTTCCCGAATCGGAGCAGTAGGAGCTTACAAAATCTAGGCGACGCAGTATTTGCCCTGCAGAATCGCGTCGGCGCGTTGCAGGCAGTCGCTCACATCCGTGACCAGGTTCCAAAGGGTTTGCTCGCCTTCTCCGAGGAGATTGAGGACGAGCAGGTCGGGCCCCATCGCTTGGTCGGGGAGCTCATCGCTCTCGCGAATGACTCCTGTGATCCACTTCGAAAGGTTTAGCAGACAGGCCATTTTCCCCGTTGTGATGCAATCGAGCGGGGAATATTGAAAGCGGACCGGATCGTTGAAGGAATCGGGAAATCCCCAAGACCGAAATAGCGTATAGGACAGACCGGAGCTGCCGAAGCTCTTAAGTCGCGAATTCAGGCGGCCGAAAGGAGCCTCTGGAAGGCCTTGGCCCTTGAGGTCGCCGGATTCCGAAATCGAGGTTGCCAAAGAGTGCAACAAGCCGATCGAATAGGCTTCGTGCGGATCCAGCTTGTGCTTTGCGGCCAAGCTTTCCATGCAGACGGCGCAGGTAACGGCGCGCCTCCAGGCCTCGGGACTGTAGGAGGCCGCGAATTCCAGTTCGTCGACGTACTGATAGGCGTAGAGCCCGAGGAGGTCGTACATGCGTTGAAATCCAATGGCAGTCGCGGCTTGCTCGATGCTAGAATAGCCTCCGACTCGCGCGCCCTCCTGCTGATTGGCCTCTCGCATGATTCGCGTCGCCAGCAACGGCTCGAGGCGAATAAGCGCAATGATCTCGTCGGGATTGATATTGCCCTCGGTAACGAGGGCTCTAAAGCTGTTGGAAATTCGGGGTGCGGGAGTCAACGCTTCGAATCGTCTTTGAAGCGCGTCGACTGTGTTATTCATTCGTTCCATGCCCGCTTTAAACGCCCGTAAATCAATGATTTTAAGCGGATTGGGGAAGAACTGGTAATCGAATCTATAGGTCGATCCTCGGTCTTCCGAACCCGCTTAGGGAGCATGGCTAGAATCCTCTATTCGAGGCCTG
Source organism: Candidatus Pelagisphaera sp. (assembly GCA_965655705.1). Taxonomy (GTDB): domain Bacteria; phylum Verrucomicrobiota; class Verrucomicrobiia; order Opitutales; family Opitutaceae; genus Pelagisphaera. The sequence goes on along the minus strand of CBFHHM010000001.1, from coordinate 290,050 downwards.
CGGGAATTGCGCAGTCCCGCTGCTAACGTGGGATCGCCGCCGCGCTCGAATCGTTTTTACTCAAATCGCTTAGGAGAGTCTGGAGGTCCTTGAGTCGCCGGTGGTCGCCTTTGCCAAGTTGTATCGATCCTGAATCTAGAGTGCCGAGAATCAAAGAGTAAACGGTTCCATCGCTCTCGACAGGGAGAATAAGGAGTGATTGGTTCCGGTCCGAGGTATCGATCCATTCCGGGATGACCGAACGGATTTTCCCAGCATTAACATCTTGAATCAGAATATCTTCCTTCCGATTGAGGCAGATCCCGAAGATGTCTCGCTTCCGTGTCGAAACGAAGGGTCGGTTTCGCGCTTCCTGAAAGAGTTTCCCTAGTCCGGAGCGCGTCGCGAATACGCAGGGTTCATGGGTTTCCGGGGTAAAGATCATGCATCCCGATAGTCCCAGACCTTCTCTAATCGCTTCGCACGCGATCGAATGAACTCTTCCGAAATCGGGCCGAGGAAGACTGCTCTCCTCGGAAATGCGGGCCAGCGCATTTTGATAGCGTTCTTCTGCGAATGCTTCCCGCTCGTCCGGAGACATTTCTTCGACGTTCGCTGCTTTGCTTGACGAAGGCCCGACTTGCTTGGGGGGAACGGGCAAGGGGCTTCCATTGACCCGAGCTTTCAGGATCTCGGCGCCAGGAGTGGCGCTGGCGGGTGTGCCGATCGTTTGCGTAAAGGTATCGAGATTGGACTCAATTTCGACGAGGGCTTCGCTGATGCTTTCGAGTTCTACAGGGAGAGATTCCTCGAAGTTGTCGAGCACGCCTTGGACGGATCCTTCGAATTCGTCCGGGGATACGCGACTGTCGAATGTGACCTGCGAGACCTGGACGCAGAGCTCGGCCATGACAATTAGTTGGTCTTCGGGAGTGTCGGCTATCTTGGCGAGGGTTTTTTCGGAAACCCCTCGGAATGAATTGGTTATCTCTTTGGGGAGATGCGAGATCTCCAGGAGGGTCCTCCCCAGCTGGAGTGGCTGTATCCCGAATATATCTTCAAAGGCTTGAGCGTCTCCAATTTCGAAGGAAAGGGCCTCGGCTTGACGGTATTGCTCGATTAGGAAGCTTGTCAGAAGGAGTTTGCCGTAGTTGCGTAGCGAGGAACAGACGTAGGCGAGCTCAGGATCCAGGGGCAAGGATTGACTGCGAGTGAGCGACTGAGCCATCAGTCCGCTGCAAAAGGAGAGGGAAGCGATCTCGCGCTGCTCGTAGGGATTCATCGCTTCGGCAGCGCTTTCGACGAGCAGTATCGACACGGCTAGGTTGCGAATACGTTGAAAGCCAAGAGCATGCACGGCTTCGCCGATTGCGGAAATTCGATCGCCTCCGACCTTGAAGGCGAGGGTGTTCGAAGCGCTGATTATCTTTTGCGTGATGCTGGGATCGCGACCGATTAGTTCGGCGAGCTCGTTGATCGATATCGAGGCGGCCTTGCTCGCCAGTTCCTGAACGATCTGTATGATGTCGCTAATGGCAGCGGTCCGCTTGTCGCTTAGCGCGGTTTCGATAGCGGCGATCGTTTGCCTGGCAAGTGGGTTTTGCATTAAAATGATGAAGCCTTGAGTGCGAGGATAGGGCTGTAAATCGGTAAGTTAACCCCATGATGGAGGGCAAAATCGCCCTGAAACTCACGCTAGACCTTGCTGGGCTGGCATTTACCTCGGAAACGATCGAACTTGGGCGTTGATTTTTTACCGGATATTGCTTTGGTTTGCCGTTCATGCGAGATCCCCGTCGCTAGGGTCTCGTATTTTTTATTTCAAATGGAAGTCTTTGGATCAGGGGTTTTGGCGATTATCGCAGGCTTTGGAGCTGCGTTTTGTCTCGGCTGGCTAGCGACTCGACATGGACGGAAGCGCGCGGAAAGCGATGCGGCCTCAATCTTCTCTATGGCGGAGCGAGAAGCAGGGGTAATCGCCAAGGAAGCGTCATCTAAGTTGCAGATGGAATTGGACGAGCGGCGCAGCGATTTCGAACGGGAGTCCAAGCGCCGAGAAATGGAGTGGGAAGTGAGACTGTCCGAAATCCAGTCCAATGAAGAGTCTTTGGCTGCGCTGGATCACGAGCTTCGTCTCCGTGAAAAGAACATCGAACTGGAACTCGAAGAGATCAAATCGAGTAAGCGCAATCTCAAGGAGATGTCGGGGAATGTGCAACGGACGATGGCTAATTTGGCTTCGATGGACATCGAGGACATAAAGTCGGAGCTGAAAACGCAGGTTGAACTGGAATGCTCCGATGCGTTGGGCCGTATGCGTAAGGACCTGGTCGAGCGCTCCGAAGCGGATCTCAACCGCGAAGCCAATCGCACTTTGATGGCGGCGATGCAGCGGATTGCCAGCAAGCCGAACAGTGAAATCAGCGCTTCGATCGTACAGTTGCCCAACGATGACATGAAAGGTCGCATCATCGGGCGAGAAGGACGAAATATAAAATGCTTCGAGACGGCCACCGGCACCACGCTCTTGATCGACGAATCCCCGCAAATGGTACTGATCTCCTCCTTCGACCCTGTGCGTCGCGAAATAGCCAAGAGCGCATTGGAGGCCTTGGTTAAGGATGGCCGCATCCATCCGGCGACGATCGAGGAGTTCGTCAGTTCCGCTCGACAGGATGTGGATGGCATTATCGAGAACGCGGGCGATGCGGCGGTTAACCAGCTGAAGATTTCGCGATTGCATCCAGAGATTGTCAGCTTGCTCGGCAAATTGAAGTTCCGCACCTCCTACTCGCAGAACGTCCTGGAGCATTCGGTTGAGGTCGCTATGCTTTGTTCGATTATCGCGTCTGAGCTGGGCTTGGATCCGAATTTAGCGAAGCGCGCCGGATTGCTCCACGACATCGGCAAGGGAATCGACGGTGAATACGAAGGCAGCCATGCGATCGTCGGGGCCGATTTCGTTAAGGCCCGCGGGGAAAACGAGGTAGTCGTCAATGCGGTAGGCGCGCACCACGAGGAAGTTTCTCCAGAGACTCTCTATGCAGGTATCGTCATCCTTGCCGACACGATTTCAGCGGTGCGTCCAGGCGCTCGCGCCGAGTCCATTTCCGCCTATATTGATCGTCTTAAAACGCTGGAGACGCTTGCTCAATCCTTTGGAGGGGTAAAGACGGCGTACGCGATCCAGGCGGGACGCGAAGTTCGGGTGGTCGTCGACCCCTTGTCGATTACAGACGAGAAGGCGAGCCAGCTATCGATGCGGATTCGGGAACGCATCGAGGATGAATTGGACTATCCGAGCTCGATTCGAATTACCGTGATTCGAGAACAGCGATTCGTTGAAACGGCTAAGTGAACCCGCGCGCTGCGGCGCTAGGATCCTCTTTTTTTAGAGTGGGATCTGTTGGCGTAGCTTGCTGATATGCGCGTTGAGGGTCTGATCGAGCTTGCCAGCCATCACTGAGTTCTGGTCATGTCCCGCTCCATGAATTTTGGCAGCGATGATCTTTAAGGTATTGATCGTCGATCGGGCCTTTTCGGAAACCTCGCCTTCGAGCGCCCCGAGCGCTTGGGTGAGGGCGAGCTCCAAATGGTGCATTTCGGCGAATTGACCGCTAGCGGTGGCCCTGGTCATTTCCGTGCCGAGCAGCTCCAAATAGTCCATAAGGTCGCGGACGCTCATCGTTGAAACCGGGGCCGATTCCCAGGCCTTCGTTTCGCGCTCGACCATGTGAATGTCGATGGATTCCCCCCCTTTCCCGCATCCGGCGAGAAGGAGAAGCATTAGCGGAAGTCCACAATACGAGTTCATTGTATTCAAACCTTCAAATTAGTTGTTCAGTATCTTCAGAACGGATTCGTGCAGATTGGACGCGGTGGCGACAATCGAGTTCCCTTTTGCCGGATCATTTCCCTGCCAATCGCTAATACATCCCCCTGCTCCGCGAACGATGGGAATCAATGCCATGATGTCCCATGGGCTCATTTCGGGATCCAGCATTATGTCGGCGTTCCCAGTCGCCAGGAGATAGTACCCGTAGCAGTCGCCCCAGGTTCGGGTGAAGCGAGTAGAGTCGGCCAGGCGGCGAAACGCATCCTCGTCTTGGAGTTTGCGAATGTCGTTTTGGTCGCTGGCGAGAACGATGGCCTCATCGAGCCGCTTGTTCAAGGAGACTCTAACCGGTTCGCCGTCGACCCAGGAAGCTTGGCCGTTGCCGACGATCCGTTTGTCCAAGGCGGGGAAATCGATGCATCCGTAAATGGGCACGCCATCTTTTAGGAAGGCGATCATCGTGCCGAATAAAGGGCAGTTTGCGGCGAACGACTTCGTGCCGTCGATTGGATCCAGGACCCAGGTATAGGCAGCGCCTGGATTGCGGTCTGCGAATTCTTCGCCACGAATGCCGTGATCGGGGAATTGGGCTTGAATCGCTTCGCGGATTGCTCGTTCGGCGTCGCGATCGGCGATAGTGACGGGAGTATCGTCCGGCTTCATCTCGACCGTCAGTTCGGGCGACTCGTAGTGCGACAGGATAATTGAGCGCGTTTGATCGCAGATTTTATCCGTGAACGTATTGAAGGCATCGAAATCCATTGGTAAGGAACTTCTTAGATTGCGCGGCGGTTGGCGCGGGTTAAAGCTTTTTACTTTGGAAGATGGAGATCTATTGGGATGAAACTCCGATTCATGTAATCGATTTCGAAGGCGGTCCGCGATGCGGCATCGTAGAATACGGAGTGGTCACTCTGAAGGGCCACGCCATAGAGTCGGTTTCGACTCGGATTTGCTGCCCTAAGGCCTCGATTCCCGAGAACGAGCGAGCGGTGCATGGGATCGACACCGAAGACGCTCGGCGAAATTCGCCCTTCGAGGAGGAGTGGGACCGATTCGCGGGACTGCGAGAAACAGGACCTCTGTCAGCCCACTTTGCGTCCGCCGAGAACTCTATGCTGCGAGGAGTCTTCCCATACCCCAGGCGTTCGCCGGATTGGGTAGGTGAAGGCTCCAAAGTTGCTACGTGGGGTCCTTGGATAGATACGGGTACGTTGTACCGAGTGCTTGGTGACACCGGGAATTCTCTGAAGCTTGAAGACTTGGTTAGGCGATACGAGCTGCAAGGACAATTGGAGGCGCTCGCTCGAACTCAGTGTCCAAAGGGGCGCCAGACCTATCACTGCGCCTTGTACGACGCATTGGCGTCGGCCTTGCTCTTGACCTTCTATTGCAGCGAATTGGCGAGCGATCGCCTAACCTTGATTCGATTGCTGGCGCGCAGTCAGGGCAACGCGGCAAAGAGAGGGAAAGTAGAGCAGCGCGAGCTTTTTTAAGCGTTTCGCGATCGTTGGCTAGGAGATCGCATCCAGTTCCTGCTCCCTCTCGGAAATGGTATCGGAAAGGGAGCTCCATTCTTCGTAGACGCTCTCCAGCGTATCTTTGTTCCTATCGTAGCGCCGCATCGCTTCGCCCGCGTCAGCCGTCTTGAAGAATTCGGGATCGGTCATTTGGGATTCGTATTTCGCTTGTTCGGACTCGAGCTTGGCGATTTTCGATTCGAGCCCTTGGCTTTGCCTCTTCAAGGGGCTTAGAGCGGTGACCAGCGCCGCCCGCCGTTGGCGCCGTTCCTTCGGAGAGAGGCTGGAATTGCGCGATTCTTTTTCGTTGGGAGGAGTCTCCACAGCCTGGCTTACCGCTTCAGCCTCCTGTTGTTCTATGTGTCTTAGATAGTCGGATACGTTTCCAGGAAATAAAGAGAGCCCGTCCTTGCGAATTTCCAAGGTTTTGGTGACGATTCCATCGACGAAGGATCGATTGTGAGATACGATAAGAAACGCGCCTCGATAGTCCTGGAGGGCCCTTTGGAGGGCCCCCTGCGAACGCATGTCGAGGTGATTCGTGGGCTCGTCGAGAATTAGAAAGTTGGCTTTATGCACTAGGATCTTAGCCAGGGCGAGGCGGTTCCTCTCGCCACCCGACAGCACGCCGGTTTTTTTGAATACGTCATCGCCGTGAAAGAGAAAGGCTCCCAATGCGGACCGCAATTGGGTGGTGGTTTGTCCAGAGTCAGCCTTCTCGAGCGTCTCGAGCACGGTATCGTTGGGATTCAGCTCGCTGGCTTGATGCTGGGCGAAGTAGGCGAGCTCGGTATTGGCTCCGAGCGTTCGCTCGCCGCTTTGAAAGGGCTCTACAGCCGCCATGACCTTGGCAAGGGTCGATTTGCCGGCTCCATTAACCCCCACCACAGCGATACGGTCCCCTCGTTCGATTCGAATGGAGGCGTGGCGCAGCACCTCCAGGTCCCCGTAGGATTTACAGAGATCTTCTAGCTCGATGATAGTCTGTCCGCTGCGAGGGGCGGGAGGAAAGGAAAACGCGATCGAGTCTTCTTCGCTTTCGATCTCAATGCGATCGACTTTGTCGAGCGCTTTGATGCGACTTTGCACCTGGGTGGCCTTCGATGCCTTGTAGCGAAAGCGCTCGATGAAGCGCTCCGTTCGCTCGATTTCCTTTTGTTGATTCTTAAACGACCGGACGAGCTGCTCTTTGCGTATGCGGCTTTGCGACTCGAATTGCGTGTAGTTGCCTTGATATACGCTTAACGTCCCTTGAGATAGCTCGAAGCAGCGACTGCATAGCTCGTCAAGAAAGGCTCGATCGTGGGAAACCATCAGAATAGAGCCTTCGTAACGCTTGAGATAACTTTCAAGCCACCTCTGCGAATGGACGTCCAAGTGATTGGTTGGCTCGTCGAGCAGCAATAGAGAAGGGGAAGCGAGAAGCAGCTTGGCTAATGCGATTCGCATCTGCCAACCCCCGCTGAATTCGCTGGTAGGGCGATCCCTGTCGCGAGATTGAAATCCAAGCCCCTGAAGAACGGATTCGATGCGATAGGGCAATTTATCAGCGTCGTGGCCTTCGAGTTCCCGCTCCCATCCGCCGATCAATTCCAAGGTTTCGTGATAGACTTCCGAGTTCGTATCCATCGATTGGAGATCTTGGCTCGCGACATCGATTTTGGACTGAAGGCTGATGATGTCTTCGAACGCGGATTCGGCCTCCTGGTAGAGCGTTTTGCCTGCGGCCACGATTCCATCTTGAGGCAAATAGCCGATCGTCACGTAGTTGGCTTTGTCGACTTCTCCGCCGTCTAGATCCTCTTGGCTTGCAAGAACCCTGAGGAGAGTCGTTTTACCCGCTCCGTTGGAGCCAATAAGTCCGATACGGTCTTTGGGCCCGATGCTGGAAGATGCATCGCGAAAGATATAGCGCTCCCCGTATTGAAGGTAGAGATTTCGAAGTTGTATCATTGAAGTCGTCGAAGCGCCGTCAAAGTAGAGGCGCGCTAGGATTGCTTCGGATGGGCAAAGGCATTCAAGAGGGCTTCCCAGGGCAGTGTGGCGCAGCGAATGCGCGATGGGAACGCTTTGACGCCACTGAGCGCGTTAAAGGGTTCAATGTCGATCTCGAGGTCTGGCTCGTTGAGCTGGCGGATTAGGGATTGAGCTAGCCGTTGGGCCGCTGGAACATTTTGGTTTTGAATCGCTTCCGTTAGCAAGGAAGCGGATGCCATGCAGAGCGAACAGCATTGGGCTTCGAACCGCGCGGCGTCGATTCGGGCCGAATTGATGGCGATTTGAATCGAAACCAAGTCGCCGCAAAGGGGATTCTTGAGCGCGGCAGTAGCGGTGGCTTCGGGCAGTTTCCCTTTATTACGAGGATTGCGACTGTGGTCTAGGAGGGTGTCCCGATAGAGCGCTTTCAAGTTCTCGTCCATAATTCGGCTAGCCGAATAGGGCATTCACTTTCGAGAGCGCGGCAACGAGGGCGTCGATGTCTTCGTGATTGTTGTAGAAGGAGATCGAGACTCGAGCGGTTGCGGAAATGCCGAAACGGGTCATTAGTGGCTCGCAGCAATGATGGCCGGTTCGGATGGCGATGCCCTCCGTGTCCAAGATCGTTCCGATGTCGTGGGGGTGGGCGTTCGCCATGGTGAACGAAATTGCGCCCGCCCGTTTTTTCGGCTCTCCAACCAAAGTTACTCCCGGAATCGATTTCAAGCGTTGGGCCGCATATTCGATCAAGCGCGTTTCGTACGTCCCAATGGCGTCGCGCCCTACGGATTCGATGTAGTCGATTGCCGTTCCTAGGCCAATGCCTCCTGCGATGTGAGGAGTGCCTGCTTCGAATCGAGAAGGGGGCTCTTTGTAAGTGGTACCCTCGAACGATACGTGAGCGATCATGTCGCCGCCTCCTTGATACGGTCGCATTGTATCGAGGATTTCCCTGCGTCCATAGAGCCCGCCCGAACCTGTCGGGGCGAACATTTTTTGGCCGGAAAAAACAATGAAGTCGCACCCGAGGGCCTGTACGTCGATCGTCATGTGCTGGATGGACTGGGCGGCATCGACCAGGGTGGGAATACCCCTTTCGCGGGCGGCTTCGATGATCGATTCGATCGGATTGACGGTGCCGATGGCATTGGACACGTGTACGATGCCAGCCAGTTTGGTCTTCGGGCCGAGCAGGGCCAGATAGGCATCCACGTCTAGATCTCCATTGTCGAAAATCGGGGCGGGCTTCAATACGGCTCCGGTGCGTTCGGCGAGCAGCTGCCAGGGTACGATATTGGCATGATGCTCCATCTCCGTGACCACGATTTCGTCGCCAGGCTTCAAGCGCGGCTCAAGGAACGAATGGGCAATCAAATTGACGGATTCCGTTGCGCCGCGCGTGAAAACGATTTCAGAGTCGTCTCTCGCATTCAAGTAGCGGGCGACCTTGTCGCGGGCCGCTTCATAGGCCGCGGTGGCTTCCTGGCTCAGAAGGTGCACGCCACGGTGGATATTGGCATTTTCGTTCGAATAGAATCGATTGATCGTGTCCAGCACGGATTGAGGCTTTTGGGTGGAGGCGGCGTTGTCTAAATAGACGAGCGGCTTACCGTTTATGGAGCGTCGAAGGATAGGGAATTCCTTGCGCGCTTCTTCAAGGCGATCGGGAATCGGTGGCGGTGCTATAGGCGCAGTCATGGCGAGCGGTTGATTTATTGCGGATCGGCGGCTTAGAGCAAAGCGAATTTCCCCGCAGAAGCGAGCGCATCTGGGGTTTGGATCGGAAATGCAGATGAGAAAGGCAAGGGCTCATGGCTGTCGAATCGAAAAGCTATCATGAATGGGCCCCGTCAAGGGTATGAATTTATTCGAGGCTGGGCTTGCTTCGGGGGGATCGGGCAATCATATACCCGAAATGCCGTTTAGTGGTCTTGGTCTTTCAGATTCCATTTTAAAAGCGCTCGACGAACTGGGATTCGAGAAGCCTACTCCTGTTCAAGAACAGTCGATCCCCCTGATACTGAAAGGGAAGGACATAATCGCATCGGCGCAGACAGGAACCGGTAAAACCGCTGCGTTCGGGTTGCCAACCCTGGACCGCTTGGTCCCTGGCAAGCGAATCCAATGTCTGATTCTGGAGCCGACGCGCGAGTTGGCCCAGCAGGTCGAAGACGCCTTGCAGACCTATTCCAAGCATTTGGAGACTCGGGTGGGAGTGATTTACGGCGGAGTCAAGTACGGGCGCCAACGTCAAATGCTGGAAAAGGGAGTGGATATTCTCGTCGCCACGCCGGGTCGCTTACTGGATCACATTGGGCAAGGGAATATCTCGCTGCGCAATGTGCAGGTACTGGTTCTCGATGAGGTGGATCGTATGCTCGATATGGGCTTCCTGCCGGATGTGAGCCGTCTGATCAAGTTGTGCCCTAAGGAGCGCCAAACGCTCTTCTTTTCCGCGACTTTGCCAAAGGCGATCCAGTCGTTGATGAAATGGGTTCTAAAGGATCCGCAAGTCATCGAAATTGGACGCTCGCGTTCCGCGGCTGAGACCGTAACCCATGCGTTCTATCCGGTTGTCGAGCAGCAGAAATACAAGCTATTGATCGAATTGCTAGAGCGTACGCACTATGAGAGCGTCCTCATTTTCACGCGGACCAAGCTGAATGCGGACCTGATCTCGCGCCGCCTCGAACGATTGAATCATTCGGTTGCGGTGCTGCATTCCGACAGAGCTCAGCGCGAGCGAACGGCCGCTTTGGAAGGCTTCAAGACGGGCAAGTTCGAAGTGCTGGTCGCAACGGATATCGCGGCGAGAGGACTGGACATCGCAGGTGTGACGCACGTCATCAACTACGATGTTCCGCTGAATGCGGAAGACTATGTTCACCGTATCGGCCGTACGGGCCGGGCTGAAAAGGAAGGCGATGCCTTTACGCTGCTCACCGAGGACGAACTTAAGAATGCAGCTGCGATCGAGCACTACGTGGGGCAGAAGGTCGATCGGAAGAAGCTGGACGGCTTCGATTACATGTACTCCGCCCTGTTCGAATCCGAAGAAAAGGCTGCCTCGCTCAAGGCGAAGAGTCGGGCCTACGGCCGTTTGCGCCGGTAGCTAGCGCCGAAGTGGAGAGGGCTGCATACCCAGCGCTTCGTAGTACGAAGTCCTAACGGCCTCGAGGGCTGCTTTAGCGTCTACTGGGCTGCGAGCTAGGATTTTGAGGTTCCACGCGTTGCCGCACGCAAGCTTGCTCGATCCGATACGCAGGGAGTCGGTCATAAGCTCGTAAGCGTCTTGGAACAAGGGGCTGCTGTCTTGCAGTTCCGGAGCGGCTAGGTAGACGGAGATGTAGAAGGGGTTCTCGAAGGCTACGTTCCATCCCTTGCTATTTCCTTCGGCAGGTCGCAGGTCGTACTGCTCCAAGGCAGAGAGCGCCTTGTTGTGGTAGAGTTCGAAGCGATTGCGGAACGAATGGAACGCGAAGGACTCGCCTGAAGCGACCCGCCCGGGGGCGATCGCCTCAATAAAGAAAAGGCGGGAGTCCACTCCGAGCTCGATACGGCTAGTTTGCTCGAAACGACTCTCGGACTGCGGAATGAGCCATTCGGGGTTGTTCTCTAGAAATGCGTTGCTGTCTACTTGGATTCTCTGATTCCACACGGCTTTCCCTTCGCCCATTTTGTGGATACGCAGGGCAGTCGGGTTTGAAAGTATAAGCGCTGCGCCTGGATCGACTGCGACATCGATTTCGACTCGATCGCCTTCCAGCAAGCCGGCAGTGGGGCTCATGACGTTGAGCAATAGGCATTGCCCATCCCAATACGGCTTACTGATATGTATCGGGGCGCTGTGCGCTTTTCGAGTTAATCTCGTTGCTCCGGTCGCGCTAGGCGATGCCGTTACCTTCAAGTATCCAGAGAGCCTTCTGACCACTGATTGACCTGTGTGGATCGGTTTCACGTTCTACCGCGTAATGATGCGTAGGATACGCTATTGGAATAAGACGTCTTTCTCGATCCAGGCGATTACATCGTTCAGCCCTTTGCCGGACTTTAGGTCGCAAAAGAGAAACGGACGTTGACCGCGCATCTTCTTGCTGTCGCGTTCCATTATGCCCAAGTCTGCTCCTACATATGGAGCGAGCTCCGTCTTGTTGATGATCATGAGATCCGAATACTGGATGGCAGGGCCGCCTTTGCGGGGAATTTTGTCTCCTTCGGACACGTCGATTACGTAGATGAACGCGTCCACGAGTTCGGGCGAAAACGTAGCGGATAGGTTGTCTCCCCCGCTTTCGATAAGAATGACCTGGGTTTTCGGATTGCGTTCGATGAGATCGTCGATCGCCGCCATATTCATACTCGTATCGTCTCGGATCGCCGTGTGCGGGCAGCCTCCTGTCTCTACGCCGAGTACCTTTTCAGCTTCAAGGGCTTCATTTCTTACGAGAAATTCAGCGTCTTCGCGCGTGTAGATATCGTTTGTTATGACAGCGAGTTCGAATTGCTCGCGGAGCTCTTGGCATAGCCGGAGCACGAGCATTGTTTTTCCGGAGCCTACGGGGCCGCCGATTCCAATACGAACAGGTCGAGAGAAGTTTGTCATGGGTGGTCAGTCTGTAGCTTGCTAGTTTTAAGTCGAATTTGAAAGATCGCGGGAATCCGTTTTCATGAAATGAAAAGTCGGGCGTAGGCTTTCTCGTGTCGATCGGAGGCAATGTCGATAAGCGGGTTGAATGCGCCCGCCCACGAGCGATCCACGTTTAGGGAACGCGCTACGAGGTCAGGCAAGGCTTCGAGCGCCTGCGTTAGAACGCGCTGAGCGGCTTCTTGTCCGATTCGCATGATTTTCAGAGAGGCCGCGCAAGGCGCGGCCAAGGCTTGGTAGGTCCACGACATTAGAGTGGCGTCCAGTGGAGTTGATTGCTGAATACGTTCTGCGGCGAAGACCGTAAGGTGATGGGGGGCGACCTGCTGGGATTGCCAGAGCGCCTTCAGGCGATCGAGATTGGGGCTGGGCCGAAGCTTTGCCAGAAGCTTCAGGCGCTGTTGTCCTTGAGCGATGCTGGCCGTTCGAATTTCAGCGCTTAGCTTGCTCGCCCCGATTTCCCGATCCAGTTGGCCGACCGCCTCCCAATCGCTCTCCGTTTGCGCGTCGTACTGATAGCGGAGGTAGGGCAGTTCGAATTGGCTGAGATTCAAATCGACGATTGTCGCGAGATATTGCGATAGTTCTTCGGCATTCGTAACCTCGCCCATGGCGACCAATTCTTCTAGCCCATAGGAGTGGGCGTAGGATCCTATTGGGAAGAGCGGATCTACGGTTTGAAGCATCGATGCCAACCAAGGGTAGCGATCCTCGAGGCGGGATTGCGAATGGGCGGCCATCACTAGTGGTGGTGACCGTGGGAAACGATTACGGGTTCGAAAACGAGCGTAGCGGGTTCGTAGGCAATGCGATTGCGTTCGAGCATTTGCCGCACTGCCGGATCGTCTTCGGCGATGACTGCATCTTCTGCGAAGTCGGCGGAAAAGTGAAGATTGCCTACCATCCATCCATAGTAGGCGGCTTGTTTTGTTTCCGTGAATGGGATACGCAATACAGGTTCCCCCGTCTGCTCTATCCGATACTGCGTTTTATCGGTTTCGTGAAAGGGCGTTCCGTTCTTGAGCGGATGGGGAAGATCGAAGCCGAATTCTTCGCCATCGTCGGCGATGCCGCGCCAACGTCGTTTGGCCAGGGTGCGGCGATCCGTTTTAAGCGAGACGATGCTCTTCTCGGTTTCTCCGGGAGCGAGGTGGTCATTGATAAGTCGCATGGCGTTAGGGATCTAAAAGAGAAAGTAGCGTTGAGCAAGGGGCACTTCGGTTGCCGGCTCGCACGTCAGAACCTTGCCGTCGGCTTTTACCGTATAGGTCTCGGGATCGACCTCGATCTTCGGAGTCGCGTCATTGAAGACGAGATCCTTCTTGCTGATGGAGCGCGTGTTGCGGGTGGCGACGAGTCGTTTGCTCAACTCGGGAGCAGCCTCCTGATTGTCTAGGAAATATTGGCTAACGAAGGTTACGCTTGTCGAATATTTCGCTCTGCCGTGGGCTGCGAATTGGGGTCGATAGCGCATTGGTTGAGGCGTTGGGATGGAAGCATTGGGGTCGCCCATGTTGGCTAGAGCAATCATGCCGCCCTTCAGTACGAGTTCGGGTTTGGCTCCGAAGAAGGCGGGTTTCCAAACGACGAGGTCGGCGAGCTTCCCGGTCTCGATGGAGCCGACTTCGTGGGCGACTCCGCAGGCGATAGCCGGATTGATCGTATACTTTGCTACGTAGCGCAGGGCTCGGAAATTATCCGCAGCCGAGTGTGACTCCGATTCGAGTCTGCCGAACTGCGTCTTCATCTTGTGGGCGGTTTGCCAGGTGCGCGAGATCACTTCGCCTACGCGACCCATCGCTTGGCTGTCGCTTGACATGATGGAGAAGGCCCCCAAGTCATGCAGCAAGTCTTCGGCGGCGATCGTTTCCGGTCGAATGCGCGATTCGGCGAAGGCGACATCCTCGGGAATCTTGGAATCCAGATGGTGGCAGACCATGAGCATATCCAGATGCTCGTCGATCGTATTCACTGTGAAAGGACGCGTGGGATTCGTGGACGAAGGCAGGACGTTGAGTTCGCCGCAGACCTTGATGATATCCGGGGCGTGGCCTCCGCCGGCGCCTTCCGAGTGGAAGGTGTGGATGACGCGATTCTTGAAGGCTTTGATCGTGTGTTCGACGAATCCCGCTTCGTTGAGCGTATCCGTGTGGATGGCGACCTGCACGTCCATCTCGTCCGCGACGTCGAGGCAGGCGTCGATTGCGCTCGGGGTGGTTCCCCAGTCCTCATGCAGCTTCAACCCCATGGCCCCCGCGCGGACTTGCTCTCGCAGGGCTTCCGGGTTGGAGGAGTTGCCTTTGCCCATGAAGCCGAGATTCATCGCGTATTCGTCCGCTGCTTCGAGCATGCGATGGATATTCCATATTCCCGGGGTGCAAGTAGTCGCATTGGTACCGGTTGCGGGCCCAGTGCCGCCGCCGGTCATCGAGGTGATGCCGCTGGAGAGCGCCTCGTCGATTTGCTGGGGACAGATGAAGTGGATATGCGAGTCGAAGCCTCCAGCGGTAATGATATGCCCTTCTCCAGCGATAACTTCGGTGGCCGCTCCAACGACCATTCCTTCCGTAACCCCGTCTTGGATGCCTGGGTTTCCGCCATGTCCGATGCCAACGATGCGCCCCGCCTTAATTCCAATATCGGCCTTAATCACCCCCTGCTTGGCATCGAGAATCGTTGCATTGGTGATGATCAAGTCGAGGGCTTCGCTATCGGTTGCGAGGGGGGATTGTCCCATCCCATCGCGTATTACCTTGCCGCCGCCGAATTTGATTTCGTTGCCGTATCCGCCGTTTTCGGCGATGAGGTCGCGTTCGACTTCGATGAAGATTTCGGTGTCGCCGAGTCGGACTTGGTCGCCCACGGTTGGGCCGAACATTTCAGCGTATTGCTTGCGGTCGAATTGAAGTGGCATGCTATTTCGTTAGGATCGGTTTGGAGGGAAATCAGTCGGTCAGGTTCAATGGAAAGCAGGCAAGGGCTTGGGGTCGCCCGCAGCTTGTCGATGTCGTCGCCGGACCGGAATGCCGCTTCCTCAGCGTCTTGAGGCGATTCATGCTGATTGGATTTGAGGCTTCAGGAGTTGGAGACACGGTTCGCTAGTCGAGGGAGCCGTCGATCTTGTTGTTCAGGCCGTGCACGATTCGTTGGCCCGCGAGGGCGACAAGCTCGACTTGCTTGGTGTCTCCGGGTTCGAAGCGGACTGCGGTTCCGGCGGCGATATTGAGACGAAAACCTCGGGCAGCCTCACGGTCGAATTCCAAGGCCTCGTTAACTTCGAAAAAATGGAAGTGGCTGCCCACTTGAATGGGGCGATCACCGGTGTTGCTGACGGTCGATTGGATCGTTGCAAGTCCGCTATTCGCGTCCAGCTTCTCCTCTCCACGTTTGGGAATGAGTTCTCCGGGGATCATTGTATGGGGTTGTGAACGGTTACGAGTTTGGTCCCGTCTGGGAACGTGGCCTCGACTTGAACTTCGTGGATCATTTCGGCGATTCCATCCATCACATCGTCCTTGTTTAAAATACTGGCTCCGTAGGCCATCAGCTCGGCGACCGACTTTCCATCGCGAGCGCCTTCGAAGATCTCGTAAGTGATGATGGAGACCGCTTCCGGGTAATTGAGCTTCAGGCCGCGCTGTTGTCGCCGCCGCGCGAGATCGGCGGCTACGACAACCATTAGCTTTTCCTGTTCTCGAGGAGTGAGATGCATGATTCGGATTCGGGTTTCGCCATGAGGGCGACTATCGGTGACAAATAGGGCGTGGGCTCCAGGCAGTCCAGCAGATTGAGGGCCAATCGTGCGGGCAAAAGCAATTCGTCTACTTGGATTGGAAAGTCGGTTCCGCAGTTATGATCAATATTGATCACAGCCGATCCAAGCGCGCCTCATTTTAAAGCATGACGGGTTATTTACCGACGATCGAGAGGGTTGGCCCACCTACTGCTTTAGGCACACTTGATTGTGGCGGTCGGGACGAGGGTTTCGGCAAGCCTATCGCTTAATCTGAATAACCATTAACGAACAACACTATGAATCCCTTTAAAAAACTGACCGCGGCTTTGGCTATCATCGCGTCTGCGGCAACTGCGCTCCAAGGGGCCGATACCGTAAAGGTAGGCATCCTCCACTCGCTCAGCGGAACGATGGCGATTAGCGAAACTTCGCTGCGCGACATCCTTCTCTTCACTTTCGACGAAATCAATGCCTCTGGAGGCGTTCTCGGCAAGAAGATCGAGCCCGTCGTCGTAGATGGCGCTTCCGATTGGCCGACGTTCGCCGAAAAGGCGGAGCAGCTTTTGGCTCAAGACAAGGTATCCGCGACCTTCGGTTGCTGGACTTCGGTAAGTCGCAAGTTCGTCCTCCCGGTTTACGAGAAGTACAATGGTCTTCTCTTCTATCCGGTTCAGTACGAAGGCGAAGAGATGTCTCCTAATATCTTCTACACGGCTGAAGCCGTCAACCAACAGGCGATTCCCGCGGTAGACTATCTGCTCAAGGAAGGGTACAAGAAGTTCTACCTGATCGGTACGGACTATGTGTATCCACAGACCACGAATTTGGTTCTCTTCGAGTATTTGCAATCCAAGGGTATTGAAGTCGAGAACATCGGCGGCGGTCTCCGCAAGGATCCGAGCGGTGAGGTTATCTCGGCAGGAAAGTACACGCCCTTCAGCCACTCCGACTACCAGCAGATCGTAGCGGAAATCAAGGCATTCGCTGCGAGCGGCGACGCCTGTGTGATCAATACGATCAATGGCGACTCCAATGTTTCCTTCTTCAAGGAAATTGCGGCTTCCGGGCTGACGGCTGACGATTGCCCAATCGTTTCCTACAGCTTGTCCGAAGACGAGTTTCGCAGCTTGCCCGCTAAGGACTTAGTCGGACATCTCGGATGCTGGACGTACTTCCAGTCTTTGGATACGGCTGCTAACAAGAAGTTCGTCAATAATTTCCAGACATGGCTCAAGACCGCTCCTGCTGGCGTGCAGCGCGAAGGCCGCGTCACTTGTTCTCCAATGGTCCTCTCCTACAATGGAGTTTACCTTTGGAAGGCTGCCGTGGAGAAGGCCGGTACGTTCGATGAGGAAAAGGTCATCGCGGAGCTCAAAAAGGGCATTTCATTCGATGGTCCTGGCGGCACGGTTACGTCTCAAAAGAACCACCATTTGACGAAGAACGTATACATTGGCGAGACCTTGGAAGACGGTCAGTTCGAGATTCTCGAGTCGTTTGACAACGTATACGGCGAGCCCTTCCTCAAGGGCACCTTCAAGTAAGCCCCTCTTGCTTGAATCGATTTGCGATCGCCTGGCGAAGTTCGACTTCGCCAGGCGGTTTGAATTTTCTCCTCCTGTAATGAAAACCCTACTCCTACTTTTGGCGGTGGTTGCCATGCCCGCTATGTTTGCGAATGGCGATCCGGCCACCCGGAATATTCTCGAGCGGCTGGCTCTCGCGGAAGGTTCCGAAGAGGATGCCCTTGTGGAGGAACTGTCCGCGACGGGCGACCCGTTCATAAAGGATTTCGTTGATGCTTGGCGCGTTGGCGAAGTCTATTCCTATCCCATAGCGGAGGGCGAGCTCATCGTGCTGAGGCAAATTTCCGAGCAGTTTCGCCGTCTTTCCAACGACGAGGTCTTGGAGCTGACGGAGGCGGAGCAAGAGAACCTCGAAAAGGTGCGCCCTTCGCGGGGTCTGCGACGCGATTTGAAGCGGATCACTGACACCATCGATCTTTCATCTCCCATCCCTAAGGTTCGCATCGAGGCGGCTCTGAAGCTGGGTTTGAGCCAGAACACGGACTATCTCGACGCGTTGAAGAGCAAGTTCGAAAGCGAGTCGAATGAGCGCGTTCGATTGGCGTTCGAAGAGGGTATCAATATCAGTTTGCTTGCCAATGCGAGCGACGAGGCCGAGCGGACGCGGGCGATTGAGCGTTTGGGCGAGCTTGAATCGCTTCCATCGCGCGATGGCATCAAGGCGTTGCTAGCGAAGGCGGAGGAGGAAGGGGATACGGTACGCGTATCGATTGGCGTTGCCGCTCTGAAGAGAATCGACAATCGCCAGAAGTCCATCGAGCGCTGGGGCAATTTAGTACGGGGCATGAGTACAGGATCCGTACTTCTGATCGTCGCATTCGGCCTCGCGATTACATTTGGACTGATGGGCATCATCAACATGGCTCACGGCGAGTTTATCGCGATCGGCGGGTACACCTGCTACGTGATCCAGAATATTTTCGCTGAGAACTTCGGTACTCAGTCCTCGGCTTATCAGATGTTCTTCTGGGTCTCCTTGCCCATTGCCTTCCTCGTGGCGGGGGGAATTGGCTTTGGTTTGGAGAAAAGCCTCTTTCGATTTCTCTACAAGCGGCCGTTGGAGTCCCTGCTCGCGACTTGGGGCTTGTCTATGGTGATGCAGCAAGTCTTTCGTTTGCGATTCGGAGCGGCTAACGTCCAGGTGAACACGCCTGACGTGTTGATTGGAAATTTGGAAGTAGGAGGGGTCGCTCTTAGCTACACGCGCATTTTCGTTATCGCCTTTGCTGGATTCGTCGTGCTCATGACCTGGATACTGCTATCGAAAACGAATCTGGGCCTCTACATTCGCTCTGTAATGCAAAACCGGAACATGGCTTCCAGCCTGGGAATCCCAGTAAGCAAGGTCAACTCATTGACATTCGCCTTTGGTTGCGGGCTAGCGGCCTTAGCCGGCGCGGCCCTATCGCAGATTGGAAATGTCGGACCGACGATGGGCCAGACCTATATTGTCGATAGCTTCATGGTGGTCGTCGTAGGCGGAGTAGGCAACTTGCTGGGAGCGGGTATTTCCGCGATGGGGATCGGTACGATCGACCAATTCCTGCAACCTTATTGGGGCCCGGTAATGGGCAAGATCATCGTATTCTTCGCCATTATTCTCTTTCTGCAATGGAAGCCTGGAGGCTTGTTCCCGACTAAGTCGAGGAGCATGGATGACTAAGGAGGATGCTCGAATGAAAATTTTCGATAACAAACTCGAGTCCAGGAGCTTCTTCGGCGCCTTCGTTGCGCTGGTATTTCTGATTCCCATGCTGAATGGATTGGTGTCGTCCGGTTCCTTCTTCCACGTCTCTACTTTCCAGCTCGCCCTGTGGGGCAAGTACGTGACCTATGCGGTACTGGCGATGAGCCTCAATGTCCTATGGGGATATACGGGCTTGCTCTGTCTCTGTCAGAGTCTGTTCTTCGCGCTCGGGGCCTATGCCTTTGGCATGTACTTGGTGCTCCATATCGGCATTGACGAAGTGTACAATACGTCCCTTCCGGTCTTCATGGATTTTCAGGGCTATACCGAGCTCCCGTGGTATTGGTCCCCTTTCGAATACGGACCGTTTGCAGTGTTGGCTGCCGTAGGGGTTCCGGGGCTCGTGGCCTTCGTCTTTGGAGTCTTGGTCTTCCGCTCGCGGATTAAAGGCGTTTACTTTTCCATTATTACGCAAGCGTTGACCTATGCCTTGATGCTTTTGTTCTTCAAGAACAACCTAGAGCTGTTCGAGCAATCGTATATTCTCTTTGGCGGCAACAATGGTCTAAACGATTTCAAAGAGATCTTCGGCGCGGATATCGATTCGGAATCCACCCAACGATGGCTATTTATCGCCAGTGCGCTGCTTATGTTGGCCGTATACGTCCTGATTGCCTGGGTTCTCAAGACGAAGTTCGGCAAAGTACAGCAAGCCATTCGCGACAGTGAAAATCGTATCCGATTTAGCGGATACTCGACGACCAGCTACAAGCTATTGATTTTCACTGCCGCGGCGATGATTGCGGGGATTGCCGGGGCCTTGTATGTGCCGCAAGTCGGGGGCATCAACGCGAATGAGATGACGCCTGCAAAGTCTTTGGATGTCGTCGTTTGGGTGGCTTTCGGAGGTAGAGGGACGAAATTCGGGCCAATACTGGGGGCGGTTGTGGTGAGTTTGCTCAAGAGCTATTTTCTACGAGCGTATCCCGATTCATGGCTGATTATTCTGGGATTGCTTTTCATTTTTACCGTCTTGTTCATGCCGAACGGATTAGTTGGACTGCCAAAGCAGTTGAAACCATGGATCGATCGCCTGAAGGCGAAAATAGGATCCTCGAACGCGGAAGCCGCAAACCCCTCTGCGCCGTAATATGGTACACATTCCTGCCGCAAAGCACACACCGCTCATCCTGTCGGTTGACGGCGTTACTAAAGCCTTCGATGGATTCAAAGCGATCAATGATCTCAGCTTCTATCTGGAAGAGGGCGAGCTACGCACGGTTATCGGTCCCAACGGCGCGGGCAAAAGCACATTTATGGACCTGATAACGGCGCGAACCAAGCCGGATTCGGGTAACATACGGTATCACTTGGAAAACGGCGAAGACGTAGACCTGACACGCGTTCGCGAGCATCATGTCAGTCAGCTTGGGATAGGGCGGAAGTTCCAGAATCCCACGGTTTACCGCTCCCACACTGTGTACGACAATTTAAAGCTTTCTCTCAGCGGAAAGCGGGGACTGCTTAGTTCGCTCTTCTATCGGGAATCGAGCGACGATCGGGACAAGATTCGAGAGGTCCTCCAAACGATTCGCTTGAGCGACTTCGAAGGCAAGCTAGCCGGTTCGCTTTCCCATGGTCAGAAGCAATGGCTGGAGATCGGCATGCTGCTGGCCCAAGATCCGAAAATTATGCTCGTCGACGAGCCCGCTGCCGGCATGAGCGACGAGGAAACGGATCGGACTGGCGAACTGCTTCTCAGTTTGGAAGGAAAGCGCAGCTTGATCGTCATCGAGCACGATATGGAATTCGTGCGGCAAATCGCTCGACGCGTCACTGTGTTGCACCAAGGGAGTGTTTTGAAAGAAGGCAGTTTCGACTTCGTCAAAAGCGACCCCGAGGTAATTGAAGTCTATTTAGGGCGACAGACCCGCAAGCATTGAGGATTGTATTATGGATACAGTTATCGAGAAAGACGAAGCGAGTTCGGAGGTTCCAGTAGTGGATGCCCTTGTCGCGATGGATGGCTTTTGCGCGGGCTACGACGAATCCCTGATTTTGAAGAACGTCTCTATGGTCGTTCCCCGCAATCAAGTCGTTGCCTTGCTTGGTCGTAATGGCGTGGGCAAGACGACGTTGCTAAATTCTATTATGGGTCTCGTTACTGCAAGCGCAGGGTCGATTCGTTTCGATGGAGAGGATCTCGGTCCAATGCCTGTGGATAAGCGGGCGCGTTTAGGGATCGGATATGTGCCGCAAGGGAGAGACATCTTTCCTGGTTTGACCGTTTGGGAGAACCTGAATGTCAGCTTGCGCGTCGCAGGCGTGGACAAAACGGAGGCCGATCGGCGATTGACTGAGGTCTACGAACTTTTTCCCGTATTGAAGGAAATGCTCAAGCGAAAGGGGGGCGTTTTGAGCGGCGGCCAACAACAGCAGCTTGCAATTGGTCGAGCCCTGCTGCTCAAGCCCAAGCTTCTCATCCTGGACGAGCCTACGGAAGGTATCCAGCCCTCTATTATCGATCAAATCGAAGACGCCATCTACGCAATCAAGAAGAAGGGCGAGATGAGCGTAATCCTAGTCGAGCAATACTTGGATTTCGCCAAGAACGCGAGCGATACCTTCTATATACTGGAACGTGGATCAGTCGTTCAGCAAGGGGAGATCTCCTTGCTTGATGATGCTCTGATCGAGCGTTATCTGACGGTATAGGGGTTTTATCGAGAGCTGCATTGCGGCTGTCTCCTAGCCAGCTGTACGCGAGGAGTCGTGTCTTTGGAATCCCGTCGAGTCGCATGCGCGACGAGTCTCTTCGAGCGGCCGCTCTGCCGTATGGGGGCTGCGGCCTTTCCTAAGCCTCCGAGTTTGAGTGGAATCACAGCTCCCTTCGGATAAAATGGCGGCGAGCCTCGAGGCACGAAAAAGCCCCTCTCGCCGGAGCGAGAGAGGCTTTTGAAAATTAGGCTTTGTTCAGATGCGATTAGAACGTGAAGATCGTCTCGAATGCGATCGAAGTTACGTCGCCTTCCGAACCGAAGTCGGTCTGGCTAAGCTCAACGAGCATTCCGAGGTTGTCGTTAACGCTCCAGCCTGGGCTGATGGTGTACTTGGTAGCGGTATCGCCACCTGCGAAGTCTTGCTCGTCTTCGCTGACACGGAAGGTGATACCGGCATTGTCGGTAACGCCAACGTTCGCCATGACGAGGAACTGGCTTCCGGTGTTCATCGCGCCGAAGTCGTAGTCATTGATTTCAGCTGCCCAGGTTACGTTTCCGACTTCATAGGATGCCCACAAGTTGATGAGATCCATGTCTTCTCCGGTGCTGTCCATCGAATCCTTGGCGAAGCCGAGGAAGATGGTGAGACCATCGATTGGGTAGAGAGCGATCTTCGCTTCAACACCGTAGCTGCTGTCGCCCAAGGAAGCGTCAGGGCTATAAACGGAATCGAGGATCGAAAGACCAAGGCCCACGAAATCGTCGTTGTAATTGTAGCGCACGCCATTGTGGTAGCCAGGAATGGTACCTGCGAGGTCGTAAGCGTACGAGTACTGGTATAGACCGGTTGGCTCAGCGGTTTCCCAGCCCATATAGCTGAGGAACTTACCTGCTTCGATATTGCTGCCGCCGCCTAGGTCGTAAGCGAGGAACGCTTGTTCGAGATCGAATGCTCCGTCGTTACCGCCGAGGTAGTTCAGGTCGATCTGACCGGAAATCTCGTCGAAG
>CBFHHM010000001.1:246044-267348 GCA_965655705.1 Candidatus Pelagisphaera sp. | reverse complement strand
AACGCTTGTTCGAGATCGAATGCTCCGTCGTTACCGCCGAGGTAGTTCAGGTCGATCTGACCGGAAATCTCGTCGAAGCTGAGGAGAAAATCGATTTCAGCCTGATCCAGGTTGTAAGAGGATCCGTCGGAGACTCCCGTGGCTGGGTCTGCGTCCGTATCGGTCGCTGACATGTCGAGAAAGCCGGTGACCGAGATATTCTCGTTAATTTCGATCTGCGCGTGCAGAGCGGTAGCAGTCAAGAGTGCTCCCGCGATCGATGCTTTGAGTAGTTTGTTCATAGTTATACTGTGAGTTAGTGACGTTTGTATAAAGCAATTCTCAAGCGACGTTGCTGTCCTCGAGCCTTGCAAAGCATTAGCAGATTGGTTGCCAACCTTGAAAATCAGTTTAAATGAGCGTCGATCTTTCCTTATTTTTTGCGACAGGGCTCAAAATCACGCGCTCATCCTCATTCAAAGCCCCCGGGACGTGGACCAAATAGTTGAATGAGAGCATAATAGATCAAGAAGAAAACCCGTTATTAGCATGCGAAAGGAGGAAAAATGTGTAAAAACGAGCGCAAAGTCGCGCAAATTGAAGCGCATAACTTAAGAATTTCGTATGACGAACGACCGGCCACCCGCGCTCCATGGCGCAGGAGGACCTAAGAATTAGACTTATTCCGCGTCGGTTTCGGGCGGCGATTCCTCTTCGCTCTCCTCTTCGTCCACTTCGACGATACGGGCGACTCCAAGCAACTGGTCTCCCTCGGCTAGGTTGATACAGCGAACGCCTTTGGTGGCGCGTCCAATTACGCTGATATCGGAGATTTTGGTCCGTACGGCCTGGCCATTTTGGGTAAGCATCATCATCTCGTCGTTCTCGAATACCGTCAATGCGCCGGAGACGCCGGACGTTCGAGCTGCGATCACGCCGCTACCTCCACGTTTTTGCATGGGATACTCGTCGAACTTGGTTCGCTTGCCTTGGCCGTTGAGGCCGCAAATGAGCAATGCGCCCTCCGGATTGACGACTTCCATAGCCTTAACCTCG
Organism: Candidatus Pelagisphaera sp.; assembly: GCA_965655705.1. Lineage (GTDB taxonomy): Bacteria > Verrucomicrobiota > Verrucomicrobiia > Opitutales > Opitutaceae > Pelagisphaera. Next base: position 266,313 of record CBFHHM010000001.1, on the reverse strand, counting down.
TCGCCCTTCGCCAGCTTGACGCCACGAACGCCACGGGTTGCCCGGCCTTGGTCGCGAAGGTCTTTTTCTGAGAACCGGATGGCTTTGCCCTTAAAGGTAATGATCACCAGGTCGTCTTCTCCACTCGTCAGCTTTGCCGAAATGACCTCGTCGCCTTCGTCGATGTTGATACCGATAATGCCGCCGCGACGGAAATTCTTGTAGTCGATAAGATTCGTTTTCTTGGTAACGCCTGCCCGAGTGCACATCACTAGGTGCTCGGTATCGACAATCTCGTTCAAGCAGATCATGGCAGCGATCTTCTCGCCTTCCTGGAGTTGGAATACGCGCGCGATCGAGCGGCCCTTGGAGGTGCGCGAACCCTCTGGGATCTCGTAGACCTTCTCCACGTAAACCCGCCCGTTGTTCATTACGAAAAAGATGAAATCGTGCGTATTGGCGGTGAATATATGCTCGATGAAGTCTTCATCGTAGGTGTTGCCGCCTTGCACGCCTTTGCCGCCGCGCTTTTGCGTGCGGTATTCGCTGTCGCTCGTGCGCTTGATGAATCCCTTGTGCGATACGGTGATGAAGCAGCCTTCGCGCGGCGTCATGTCCGCCTTGGAAATCTCGCCTTCGTACGGGACGATCTCGCAGCGCCGAGGGGAGGTGTATTTCTCCTTCAGCTCCAGAAGCTCTGTCTTAATCAATTCCAGCAGTTTGAACTCGCTATCCAGTATGCTGCGCAGTTCCTCGATGAGCTTGATGAGCTCGGCGTATTCCTCTTCGATCTTATTTCGCTCCATTCCCGTTAGCTGGTAGAGGCGAAGGTCGAGGATGGCCGCTACCTGGCGATCGGAGAGTGGATACTTGCCTTGCAGGCGTTCTTTCGCTTCGTCGCGATTGGCGGACGAGCGGATGATCTTGATAAAGTCGTCCAGGTTATCGAGGGCGATCTTGTAGCCCTCGAGGATATGGGCCCGGTCCTCCGCCTTCTTTAAACGAAAAGCGGTGCGGCGGTAGATGACTTCGCGGCGATGATCGATGTAGCAATTGATCAGCTCCTTGATGTTCATCTGCTTGGGGCGACGATTGTCGAGGGCCAGCAAGTTGACGCCGAAGCTGCTTTCCAAGGCAGTCTTCTTGAAGAGCTTGGACATGATAACCTCGGGGAACTCGCCCCGTTTGAGCTCGATGACGATCCGCGTATTCTCGTCGGATTCGTCCCGCAGGTCGCTGATTCCCTCGATCTCCTTGGAGGATACGAGTTCGGCGATTTTCGTGACCAGCGTCGATCGGTTTACATTGTAAGGAATTTCGGATACAACGAGTCGATCCCGATCGCCATCCATTTCCTCCTTGCGAACGATGCCTCGCATGCGAACGATGCCGCGGCCCGAGTGCATGTATTCCTTGATGCCTTTGGTTCCCACGATCTGGCCGCCGGTCGGGAAATCGGGACCTTGGATAAAGGCTGCCAGCTCTTCGATCTCGATATTCGGATTGTCGATTTGGGCGCAAACGCCGTCAACCAGCTCATCGAGATTGTGCGGCGGGATATTGGTTGCCATTCCAACGGCGATCCCGGTCGAACCGTTCATGAGCAGGTTCGGCAGACCGGCGGGCAGTACATCGGGCTCGGTCGTGCTCTCCTTGTAGTTTGCTACGAAATTGACCGTGTCTTCGTCGATGAAGCGAAGCAGATCTTCAGCGATATTGGTCAAGCGACACTCGGTATACCGGTAGGCGGCTGGCGAGTCCCCGTCGACGGAGCCGAAGTTGCCTTGCGGATCGATGAGCGGGTAGCGCATGACCCATCTCTGGGCGAGGCGTACGAGGGTATCGTATACGGATCCATCCCCATGAGGGTGGTAGTTTTTGAGCACTTCGCCCACGACTCCGGCGCACTTGTCGAAGGCTCGATTGTGCAAGAGGCCTTCTCGAAGCATGGCGTAGAGAATGCGTCGTTGCACGGGCTTGAGACCATCCCTTGCGTCGGGAAGGGCGCGACTGACGATGACCGACATCGAGTAATCGATGTAAGCGGTCGACATGATGTCGGTAATGCTGGTGGAGGTGATGCGTTCGGAGGTTTGGTCCATTCGTACCTAAATTCTAATTACGTATAGCTGGGAGCAGGAGCGTTTAAACGTCGAGGTAAGAGACGTTGAGGGCGTTGTCTTCGATGAATTCTCGGCGGGGTGCGACTTCCTCGCCCATGAGGATGGTGAACATTTCGTCGGCCTTGGCGGCGTCGTTGATGTTCACCTTAAGCAAGCGACGCTTGTCGGGATCCATGGTGGTCTCGAAGAGCTGCTTGGGGTTCATTTCGCCAAGACCCTTGTAGCGTTGTATATTCAGGCCCTTGCGTCCGAGCAGTCGAATTTGGGACAGGATCTCCAAGTTCGAACGAATCTCGATAGTATTCTCGTTCTTCTGCCCTTCGTTTTCCAGGATGGTGTAGACGGTGTCTTCGGATCCTTGGAAGTGATTCAAATCGAGTCCGATCGCTTCGACTTCTCGGAGCAGTTTCGACATCTCGTTCGATTCGAAGATTTCGAAGAGCGAAATGCGTTTGGACGTGCCGGCGTCGCTATCCTGAATCGTAATTGTCGAGGTTTCGCCGTCCAAGTCCTCGGGTCCCAGACCCGAATTCCGAACGAAGGAAGCGCGTTCCACTTCCGACTTCAGAAAGACGAAGGACTCGACGTTGCCCTCGCGAACGCGAGCCAAGTAGCGAGGCAATACGTGGTCGTCTTGGGAGTACTGTTCGAGGTACTCGCCGAGCGAAGCGCCGTGACGGGAAACGGATCCACCGATGCGTTCAAGCTGGGCGAAGATTTCGACGATCTGGTCGAGTTGCTCCGAGTGAAATACATGTCCGTCATCGAGCCGATTCATCTTCACGTCTTCCGAACCCAACTCGAGTAGAATGCGGTTCAGTTGCTCGTCGTTATCGATGTATTGCTCGCGACGCTTCCGCTTGATCTTGTAGAGCGGCGGTTGGGCGATGTAAACGTAGCCGTTTTCGATGAGCTCCTTCATCTGTCTATAGAGGAAGGTAAGGAGGAGGGTGCGGATGTGCGAGCCGTCAACGTCCGCATCGGTCATGATTATGACCTTGTGGTAGCGAGCCTTGTCGATGTTGAAACCGCCTTCGCCTTCGACGTCGCCGATACCGCAACCGATCGCGGTGATCATGGTGCGGATTTCGTTATTCGAAAGCACCTTGTCGATCCGGGCCTTCTCGGAATTGATGAGCTTGCCGCGCAGCGGGAGAATCGCTTGAGTGCGGCGATCGCGACCTTGCTTGGCGGAACCGCCCGCGGAGTCGCCCTCCACGATGTAGAGCTCGCTTTCCTCCGGCTTGCGGGAGGAGCAGTCGGCCAGCTTGCCGGGCAAGCCACCGCCGGAAAGGGCGGACTTGCGCACCGTTTCTCGGGCCTTGCGGGCCGCTTCCCTGGCTCGTGCGGCGTTGAGGCATTTGTCGATCAGTCGCTTGGCGAGCTTGGGATCGGTCTCGAAGGCGAACTTAAGGCGTTCGCCGACGATCTTCTGCACGATGCCATCGACCTCGGAGTTGGAGAGCTTGGTCTTGGTCTGGCCTTCGAAGCGCGGTTCGGGAACCTTTACCGAAACGACGGCGACTAGTCCTTCGCGGGCGTCGTCGCCAGTGATGGAAGGATCCTTGTCCTTGAGCAAGTTGTTGGCTCGGGCGAACTGATTGACGACGCGTGTCAACGCCGTACGAAATCCCGAAAGATGAGTGCCTCCTTCGATATTGAAGATCGAGTTGGCGTAGGCGAAAAGCTGTTCGTTGTAGGAGTCGTTGTATTGTAGGGAAACATCAACTACAGTGGAGGGCGCATCCGGCTCGGTCGGATTCGAGAAGGTGTCGCCGAAGGAAATTGGATCTTCGTGCAAGACGTTCTTGGAGCGATTGAGGAAACGGATGTACTCCGAGATGCCGTCGTTGAACTGGAAGTGCTCGTTCTTGTTCGAGCGTTCGTCATTGAGCGTGATGCTGACGCCTGGGTTGAGGAAGGCGAGCTCGCGCAGGCGCTTGCCGAGGATGTCGTATTGGAAGTCGAGCGTTTCCTCGAAGATCTCTGGATCCGGCTTGAAGCTGATCTTCGTGCCGGACTTTTTCGTTTCTCCGATGACGCTTAGCTTCTTGGTGGTGATGCCGCGGCTGAAGCTCATTTGGTGGATCTTGCCCTCCTTGCGAACTTCGGCCTCGAACCATTCGGAAACGGCGTTGGCGCACTTCGCTCCCACGCCGTGCAAGCCGCCGGACACTTGGTAGGCGCCCTTGCCGAATTTGCCGCCTGCGTGCAGGTTCGTCAGAACCAGCTCCAAAGCGGGAATATTGTACTTCGGGTGGATGTCCACTGGGATGCCGCGTCCATCGTCCTCGACCGAGCAGGAACCATCCAGATGGATCGAAACCTTGATCTGCTTGCAAAAGCCCGCCAGCGCCTCGTCGATAGAGTTGTCGACGACTTCGAAAACGCAGTGATGGAGTCCGCGTTCATTGGTGTCGCCAATGTACATGTCCGGGCGTTTACGCACGCCCTCCAGGCCTTCTAGCTTCTGAATTTTCGAGGCATCGTAGTCTTCGGCCCCTTCGTGATTTACGGGATTATTTTCAGCGTCGGTCTGAGGATCCATATGGTTGCTTTGGTCAATCGAAACGGTCTCAAATCGCACGCGCGATCACAACCTTTTTCTCCGATAAAAACGCGCGATTCAATCGATTGTTTTCCTTCGCGCAAGGCCCTTTTTCACGGATTGCCAAGAGGGTGCCCGCAAAGGACTGCTTTTGCCCTGAAAACGCTGATTTTCAGGCGTTTTTGTACTGGATCGATTCTAATCGGGAGGTCACATTGGGTGCCGTTTATGAAACTCACCGTAAAGCTCGACTACGCGTGTCGCGTCCTCTCGCAATTGGCGAGGCGGCATGGGCGCGGCGAAGTGTCGCGCATCGAGGATTTGGCGAAGGCCGAGGACGTTCCCGCAAAGTACTTGTCTCAAATTCTCGGCGAATTGCGAAATGGGGGTCTCGTGGAAAGCCGCCGGGGCAAACAAGGCGGCTACTTGCTGGCTCGCGAACCGGAGTCGATATCGCTGCGGGACGTTATTGGGCTCATGGAGGGCGGCCTCTTTCAGAGCGCTGCGGGCTCGTCTGGCGAGTCGGGGCCGGCGGTGGCGGATGCCTGGAATCGTCTGCAGGCTCGATTCGAAGAGAGCGCGGCATCGATCACGCTCAAGGAGTTGGCGGAGCGTCCTGCGGAAGAAATGTACTACATTTAAGCGGACCTTGCCCGAGGTTCTTTCCCCGCAAACGCGATTGGCGCGAAGTGGGGATTGACGCGCGGGATGAGGCGGCGCGCAATCGAGCATAGCTTTATGCCTGCCGATTGCACTACCAGCCTACTGATCCTCCAGGATCGCGACATGAATTTGCAGCGGATCGAACGGGATCTTGCCGCATTGCCCCTGGAGCGCGAATCCACGCGGCAGAAAATCGCGACGCTCGAGGAACGCATCGAAGCGGGGCGCCAGCGCATCAAGGAGGTCGAGGCCCATGGCAAGACGCTGGAGACGGAGATGGCTTCATTGGAGGCTCAAATCGTCAAATACAAGAATCAGCAGCTCCAAGTTAAGAAGAACGAGGAGTACCAGGCCTTGACCCACGAGATCGAAACGACGCAGGGCAAGATTTCCGAGATCGAGGAACGGGAGATAGAGCTGCTCTATGAACTAGACGAAGCTCGTAAGACTCAGGCGACGGAAGAAGCCGCGAGCAAAGAGAAGATCGATGCCGAGACGCGCTACCTCGGGCGGCTCGACGAGAAGGAGGCGAATTTGAAAGGCGAAATCGATCAGGCCAAGACGGCTCTGGCCGATGCGGAATCGGAGATGGACAAGCCTTCGTTGTCTATCTTCCGCCGAGTGGCCCGCGGGCTGAAGTTTCCCATCGTAGTGCCCCAGCGCGACGCCAAGTGCCAAGGTTGCCACATGAGAGTGTCGGCCTCAGTCGAAGTCGAAGTGAAGAAGGGGTCGGAAATTACCACCTGCGACAACTGCGGCCGCATTCTGTACTGGGAAGCATAGGATGAATTCGGGGGCAAGCAGTCCTGCCTTGCCGCCCCAGTCGATTTCGCTCGCGTCCGCGCTTGAGATAGGATTGGGCTAAGGGTCTAGCTTCGGAGCTGCGTGTTCGCTCCGCCGTTCTTTAATCAGTTCGTGGAGAGGAAAGTCCGGACGTCATAGGGCAGGGTTCCCCGCGAAAGCGAGGGAGGCTCGCTTCAAGGCGAGTCGACGGATAGCGCCACAGAAAATATACCGCCCAGGCGTCGCTTTTCGGAGCGGCCCCGGGTAAGGGTGAAAAGGTGAGGTAAGAGCCCACCGCCGGACGAGCAATCGTTCGGGCAGGGCAAGCCCAACCCGACGCAAGACAAAATAGGGGGCAGAGCGGCCCGCTTGCCAATGCCCCGGGTATGTCGCGCCTTTTTCGGAAGGGTCTCGCTTCTAGCGGGACAGATAAATGAACGCGGGTTCGCCTCGGCGAACCACAGAATCCGGCTTACAGGCTCCGGAGCTAGGACTGCTGCCTTTTCGCTGCTCAGTAGAGAAATCCCTCTATGCGGATGTCGGGCGAGCGCTCAAATCGTTAACGGGGACCTCTAGTATCTGCGGCGATGGTCGATGTACGCTTTGCAGCGCTCGCGCACTCGAACGAGGAGCGCGCTTCAACCAATGTATCAGCTGACTTCAGATAAACGTACGAGAAAGCGTAGCGGATCCCAATCGGCTAGCGGCTCGAAAAGCGGTTTCACCTTGATCGAGGTCATGGTGGGGTCGGTGCTGATGCTTGTTGTCTTTGCCGGCGGCTTCGGAGCTCTAATTCAAGGCAATCGTTTGATAGAGAGTTCGCGCGACGAAACGCGTGCGTCGCAAATTCTGCAGAGCGAGATCGAGGATCTGCGAACCCATGATTGGACGACGTTGACGGCGTTGCCGACGGAAGCGAAGTACAACCCTCAGAGCTCGTTCACCGATGCCTATGCGGCACGCTACACTATCAAGCGCGTGATCGCCACGCGGTCGGCGACGCAAAAGCGGATAACGCTTATGGTCGCCTGGCAGGACAGCCGCAGCACGACGCATACACGCGAGTACATCACGCTCATCACTAAGGACGGTCTGTACGACTATTACTATCGATCCTTCTAGGCGCTATGAGAGGTAGGAATTTCAAAGAAAGCAGATCGCTCGGTCGCAATGCCCGCCGAGGCTTCACCTTGGCAGAGCTGATGCTTGCCATGACGCTTGCGTCGCTAGTGATCGCGGGAGCGACCTTTACCATCAATATGTGGGCGCGCAGCTCCATGAGCTTGGGCAACTATGCCGATATGAGCGGCAGTTGCCGGCGAGCGCTCGATATTTTCGCGTCGGATGTGCGTATGGCGAACAATGTATCCGTTTCGACCAGTACCTCATTCACGTTTACCGCTTACGATGCGAGTAATACGATCGTAACGGTAAGCTATATTTACGATCCGGATACGGATGAACTGAGGCGCACCTACGATGGAACGAGCATGGTGCTGCTAAGCGATGTAGACCGCTTTGGGCTTTCGTATTACGACTTGAACCGCAATTCGACTACCAACGCTCTGTCGGTTAAGGAGGTGCAAATCGAGGCCATTCTCTTGAAGAACGTTCTTACGATTGCCAATACCGACGAAATTATTTCAGCCCGCTTCATGCTCCGCAATCGGAGAGTGAGCAGCTAGGAAACGGAGGATACGAATTTGAATACAATGGGGCATAGTTCGAAACGCGGGTCGATAATGATCGCGACGCTGGGAATCGCAATTCTCAGCGCGGTCATCATTGCCGGCTATCTGCAGATGTCCCAGAACGAGTACAAGCTGGCCCAGCGTACGCTTATGTTGCAAAGCGCCATGAATTTGGCGGAAGGCGGACTCGAGGAAGGCATGGATGCCATTGTGCAGGACGCTTGGAGTGGCTGGACAGCGGTAGGATCGAATGGCTACTACAAAAAAGTGGACACTATGGCGTTTTCCGATGCGCGCTCTGTGGAACTGCGGATCTACATCGAAGATTACAGTACATTGCCTATTCTTGCCGCGGAAGGTCGTATTGTCGACGCGTCTGGAGATGAGATCTTCAGGCAGGTTCGCGTCGACCTGGAACGAGCGAGTTTGTTCGCGAACGGCCTTTTGGCCAAACGTACGATCAGTTTTAGCGGCAACAATGTTTCGGTAGACGCGTACGATTCCAATGTTGGGCTATGGAATGAGACTACCAATCGGCTGGATCAAGGAACCGTTGCCTCGCTCTCGGTTGACAATGGAGCGTTGAGTGTTGGGAATGGCGATATTTGGGGCTATGTAGCAACGGGAGGGGGAACTCCAGATGTAGGTGCCAGTGGAAGCATTCAAGGAGTGGGCTCGACCGATCGTATTGATGACAGTCGCGTTTCCGATAGCTTTTACGCGAATCTCCTGGACGTTTCGGCTCCAACGGGGACGTCCAGTGGTATAAACTATACGGTGGACTACCTCGCGCTCGGATTGGGCTCGGTTGGGGCGACGGGAACGGATAGCAACCCTGAGGTGTATCATATCCCCAGCTACACGATGACGGGATCTGATGCACTGGATATCGTAGGACCTACCGTTATGATCGTAGATGGGGATATCTCAGTTACGGGATTGGCTGAAATAAATATTCTGGCTCCGGATGGCTCTCTCGAAATCTATGCAGACGGAGACGTTCAAATTGGCGGTAACGGTGTATTTAACGAGTCGATGAACCCCGAAGCGTTTCTAATATGGGGTACGCAGCCCACAGGTAGCAGCCAGTCTATTTCGGTTAAGGGGAATGGCGATACGGCCATGGTGGTTTATGCCCCCAATGCCGATGTGACGGTCGTTGGGAATGGAGGAGTGTCCGGAGCGGTTGTCGGTGAGACCATTGATATTACGGGCAATGCGGCATTTCACTATGACGTGAATCTCGAAGGTTTCCGTAGCGATGGGCGTTACTCGGTAGGGCGTTGGCGCGAATTAAGAGCCGCTTCCGAACGCTTGGACTTCACTGATCGAGCCGCCCTAGCGTCTGCTATCAGTCCCTTGTAAACGATTATAGGCGCCGGCGCTTAGTCGGGAAAAAGGGAAATTCGAAAGCCTCCCACGAATTGTACTCAAGTGGGCATGTCGGGTTTCAGTCCGCTAAAGGCGCGACGATTTCATCAGGGAATGGATGAATTGCGCCCATACGGACCGAACGAAATCGAGTCGAGTGATGTAGCTGTTTTGTTCATTCGCCCGAATTCGACTGTCGAAAATAAGCCAGGAAAGACGCTATAGTATGAAAAAGTCCCTTTTTAGCAAAAAACGAGGATCTGTCCTTTTAGGAGCGGTGGGAATCGCGATTGTCGGCGCGACCGTTATCAGCGGCTATCTCTCGATGTCGCTAACCGAGTATAAATTGTCGCACAGAACGCTTCTCATGCAGAGCGCTATGAATTTGGCGGAGTCCGGATTGGAGGAAGCTATGGATGCTATCAATTTGGACGATTGGACGGGTTGGACGGCTGTGGGCACGGATGGCTACTACAAGTCCATCTCAGGAATCGCATTTTCCGATTCGCGCACGGCCGATATCAAAGTTTATGTCGAGGATTACGACTCGCTGCCAATCATGGTGGCGGAAGGGCGTATCGCCGAGCCCAACGGGGACGAGGTGTTCAAGCAGGTTCGCGTCGACATGGACAAAGCGGGCGGCTTGTTCGCCAATGGGCTGACTGCCAAGGATTCGATCAATTTTAACGGTAACAACGTTTCGGTAGATGCCTATGACTCCACTCTCGGGCTTTGGAATGCCACTTTGAACCGTTTAGATGAAGGTTCGGTGGCCAGCACGTCAGTCGACAACGGAGCCGCGGATATTGGCAATGGCGATATTTGGGGCTACTTGGCGACCGGTGGAGGCGCCTACGACATCGGTAACAACGGAAGCGTTCGCGGCGCGGACACTCCGGCGGGAGTCGACGAAGATCCAGACCGAATCGCTTACGATTTCTCCGCTACCCTGCCGGATGTCGATGCCCCTGGCTTGACGGTCGACTATACGACCTTGGCGGCAGGCAATGTCGGGGATTCGGCAGCGGCTTGGAGCGATGACCCAGTCGTCTACCATGTCTCCAGTTTTAGCATGAGCGGTCACAATCATGTCAATGTGGTCGGGCCGACCGTCATTATATGCGATGGCAACTTCAGCATGTCGGGACAGTCTGAGCTGAATATAATAGGGACGGATTCCTATCTGGAGCTCTATGTTGGCGGAGATTTGGATCTTACGGGACAAGGCGTTTTGAATCAGCCCATGAACCCTGAAGGATTCCAAGTATGGGGAACGGCTGCCGCCGGTTCTAGCCAAACAGTGAAAGTCGCCGGCAACGGTGACTTCGCGGGCATCATTTACGCGCCAAACGGCGATGTCGAAATCAAGGGCAACGGAAACGTTTCCGGCGCTGCGGTGGGCGAAGATATCACGCTGACCGGTAACGCTGCCTTCCACTACGATGTGAATCTGGCGAATCGCCAGGATGGTGGAGCGATGTCGATAGGTCGCTGGCGCGAGCTCAGAGGAGCCAGCGAGCACCTCGATTTTACGAGCACGGCCGCCCTGGCCTCGTCGATTGCTCCGCTTTGATTTTGCCTGGAATTATCTTGGCTAAATGCCTTGACAAGGCGTCAGATTGGCGGAATATCCGCCCCTCTTATGGCAAACACCAAGTCAGCACAGAAGAACAACCGCAAAACGATCGCGCGCACTTTGCGTAACCGCTCGCGCAAGTCTCGTCTGAAGACGTTGGCCAAGAAGGTGCAGACGCTCGCGGCAGGCGACGACAAGGAAGCGCTCAAGGCCGCGGCAGTCGAGTATGTGTCCGCAATGGACAGGGCAGCTAAGACGAACTTGGTTCACAGCAACAAGGCGAGCCGCACGAAGGCAGCCATGGCCAAGCTGATCGCTGCGTAAATAGAATTTTTCCTCCCCCCCATCTTGGGCCCCCAGCGCTTGGCGATGGGGGCTCTTTTATTTTTTCGAAGCCATGTCGCAATCCGCCCCCTTTATTTCCTTCCCCGAGCGCTACTTGGGCGAGCGCCCAGTTAAATTTCCGCTCTTGGCGAATACGGACGGCTATTTCGCTCTCAACAAGCCTGCGGGGCTAGCGTGCTTCCGCCACGAATGGACCTTTGGCAGACCGGATGTTTCCATGGCCCTGCGTCGGGAGCTGCTCAATGAAAAGCCGCAGTTGAAGAAACTTGGTGTGGAAGGCCTGTTCCGGGTCTATGGACTGGATGCGGAGCTGAGTGGGGTGTTGCTCTACGCGAAGAATGTGGAATGGGAGGAGCGACTTAAGAACGCCTTCGGTTCGCAGCAGCTGACCTTCCGCTACCATTTGCTTGCCCAGACGGAATCCGAGAGCCGCGAGCGCCTTTGCGACCTGCCGCTCGCTCGCCACAGTCACGAGCCGCGCATGCTGGTGTCCCATCGCACCGGAAAGAAGTGCGAAACCCGTTTTCGCTATCTCAGGAGCTTCGGACGCTATCAGCTCTGGGAGGCGGAGTCGCGGAGCCTGCGGATGCATCAATTGCGGATGCACGCGGCGGAGAGCGATCTGACCCTTGTGGGAGAGAGCGAGTACGCTCAGGGAGAGCGGATCTTCCTATCCATGCTGAAGAAGGACTATCGCCGTCGCGGCCGGCAAGCGGAGCGACCGATCTACGAGCAGCTCTGCGCTCACTTAGTGTCGGTAGAATTCGAGCTGCCTGAGGAATCGCCGCCTGCTATCGCGGCTCCTCTCCCCAAGGGTTTCGAAAGCCTCTTGAAGAATCTCGATCGCCTGAAAGGGCCCCGCAGCTGAGAAGAGCGGGGCTCTTGCGTAGACGATATTCTGAAAAATATTCTTTACAGAGCAGGGCCCGCCAATCAGTTTCTCGGACTTTTCCGAAATTTGAAGATACGAATCTATGGGTAATCTAAAGAAGAAACGTCGTCTGAAGATGTCGAAGCACAAGCGTCGCAAGCGCTTGAAGTCGAATCGTCACAAGAAGAAGGCCTGGTAGGGCAAGATCGCTCATGGACGGACGTCGCGACGGGATTCGTCGTGACGAAGGCTTCGCCAAGCGTGGACGAAGCGCAAACAATCGAAAGCTCGGGCTTGGCAGTCCGAGCTTTTTTATTTTCAGAAGCTGGGTCCCGCTACGAACCCAGAATAGCGAAATGGATCTGTTTTCGAGCGGGAACCCGAGTCTTGATCTAGCCTGAAATGCGAGTCGGGCTTTATGGCGTGGGCTTATAGGGAAGGGCTCATTACAGGGCGCCCAGGCTACTTATACCCTTAAGACTTGGGGCGCTTGAGCTTTGGGTGAACACTAGATTCAAGCCTGGAGGGCTAAGCGTTGCTCGTCAGGGACTCATAAGTGAAGGACCCTATTCGATAGTGAGCCGATTCCGCGGCGATTTCGGTGGAGGTTAGCGCTAGCGCGGATAGGGTCGTGAACGGCTGCATTTTTCCCGCATAAGATCCCTCTATAGCCCTCAATTTACCCTGGGAGGAGTCGATACGAAAGATATCCCATAGGGGCGAATTAACGTCCGGGGAATCCAGTCATGATTTCCTCCAGCAAGAAAGAATTCATAATAGAGTATCGACCGTCCTCCATAAGGATTATCCGGGTCAGTTCGCTGACGACTCCCCTCACGATTGAAGCGATCGAAGAGGTACCGTTAGGCGACGATGCCGACGCGGTCGCGTCGAAAGTCCGCAAAATCGCCGGGGCGAAGGCCAATGGCTACATGAATGGCGTGTGCGTCATTTATCCCGATCGCCGCATTGTTCGGCAGATGTCTTTGGACACTCCTAAGGGGACGGAAGCCGAGTTCATTTTCAAGGCCTTGGGCGAGGCGCTCAACATTCCGGCCGAGATTTCCGCCCATTGCCTGTCTCCCGTTTCTGGGGCGCCGATCGATCCCGAAGCCTTCAACAAGAAGGAAGTCATCGTTTGCGGCATCCCGAACCCGGATATTGTAGACGTTCAAAAGAAGATGCTCGAACACGGGATCTACCCCAGTCGCATCGAACTCGGAACGGTTGGAATTGTCGGCGCGCTGCAAGATGCCTTGACTTGGCAGGGAGCAAACGCGCCAGCGCTTTTCCTCGAGGTCGAACGAGATTTTTCGAATGCCATCATCGTCGGACCGAAGGGTATCGAGATGTCGCGCCGCATCGATTCTGGGGCCTCGGATATCGCGACTGCCCTGAAGGAAGAGCTTAACCTTAACGATGATACGGCAGCCAATCGTTTGCTCGCATCCAAGGATTTCGACTTCAGCTCGATTGCCCGCAAGATATTGCGCCGCCTGATGCGCGACCTTCAATCGTCGATCGGGTTCTACGAAGTGCAAACCGGCCAATCGGTTCATTGGATTCACTGCGCGACGCGGGCGAACCCAATGGGATGGTTGGAAGAGAGCGTAGGGGATCTATTAAACCTGCGGCCGTTCGAGATTGATCTGTCGGCGTGGCTGAAGGCCAATGGCGTCGAAAGCTCCGAAAAAGAGGACGCGTTCGAAAAGATTGACCTGAGCTGGATCGGCCAGATTTCCGCTCTTTGTGGCTTCAAGAAAGAAGAGGAGGCCGCTTGATGAAAAAGGGATCGAAAAAGAAGCCGGCGTTGGCGGATCTAAATTGGCGCCCCGATTTTAGAGACCCCGATTCGCTGCCTGACATTAAGACGGTTCGGACGAGCTTCTTCTTCTCCGCGCTTGCTGCGAGCTTGGCGATTATCAGTTTGATGCAAGTTGGATTCCACGAACATGCCATCTTTAATGCTAAGGGCAAGGTGGACTTGGTGAATGCCGAAATCGCTTCTCGCCAAGGCGTGCATGCCAAAGCGATTGGGATGAACAATCAATTTCTGGAAAATGCGAGGCGCATCGACGAGATAGATACGTTTGGGGAAGATCAGATGGTCGCTTCCGACCTTATTTTAGACGTTGGAGCCAGCCTATTGCCGGGCATGGCTTTGCTGAGCGTCGAATTCAACGAAGATAAGACGGTTCTGCATGGTTTGGTAGAGGCCAATGGAGAAACCGACTCCCTGCTAAAGCAATACATGGATGAATTGCAGGGCATCGAACTGCTTAGCGAGCGCTACGATCAATTCACTCAGGTGTCGGTCGAGCGTAACCCTGGCTCCAGTCAGATCCGCTTCCACCTGGAAGCCGCTCGTTCCGAAGAAGGAAGCAAGAAATCTCCAAAGAAGTCCTAACGATGAGTTTTGAACCGATAGCGAATTTCCTGAGACGAAAAGTTATGGTCTCGATATCCGGGATGATCATCCTGGCTTGCGGTGGCGTTTATGCGTTTCACATGGATAAGCGGGCGGACCTGGAATCCGAAATCGAGCAGCTGGATATTCGAATGTCCACGATCCTCAAGAATCTGAAGAACAGCTCTGGTCTGGATGAGGATCTAGTGGCTACGGACGAACGAATCGAAGCCTTGGATGCTCGGCTCTTTGATCCTCTGGAGTTGGCCACTAACTACAATTACTTCTTCAATTTGGAAGAAGAGACCGGTGTTAAATTGAGCGGATTGAAACAGCTCGAATATAAGGAAGAGCCGAGCAATGGCAAGAAGCGTAGGATGCCGAAGCCGACCAAGGAAGTGTATGAAAAGATACGCTACCACATGAAGGCGACAGGTAACTATGGCGAAATCGTCAACTTTATGCGGAAATTGGAGGGCGGAGAGTCGTTCTACCGTCTGGAGAAATTCCGTTTGGCTCGTCCCCAAAGCGCAGAGGGAGAAGAAACGCTTTCCATGGATTTGTCGCTTTTGATTCTCGGTAGAAAGACCTCGTAATGAATAAAAGAATACCTGTCCTAAAACTCCTGACATCCGTCGTATTGGCGTCGGCTTGCGTTGCAAGCCATGCAGCGGTTAAATCTCCGAAAGAGCGCAAGGAGAAAATCGATTTAGCCGACAAGCTTTTGGACCGCGAAGTGAAGATCGCCGGCGATAATCTAATCGCTCAGATTGGCAATCCCTTTGCAGAGCTGGAGATCAAGATCTTCATCGAGCCGAAACCGGAAGTGAAAATAAAGGAGTCGCTCACACCGAAAGAGCTGATCCCGCTTTTGGCGGATAACGTTAAGCCAACGGGGATCGTGAATGTAGGCGGCGAGTACATTTTGCTTTTGCCGGATGGTCGCGTGAAATCGGGAATGAAATTGCCGGTCGAGTATCTGGGGAGGAAATACGATTTGGAAATAGTGAATGTGTTGAGAAATGGATACAAATTCCGTTTTGAAGATGCTGAGATGGAAATCAAACTAAAGTAGAGAGATATGAACACAGCAAAGAGAATAGCGATAGCTATGATCCTGTCTGGAAGCTTCCAATTGGCAGTTTTCGGCCAGAATGGCGTCGACCTGGACCCTCCGAGTCCTAACGATGTCGATAGACAATTCGATGATTCGATTCTTAACGATGAGTCGTCGAATCAAGCCGGAAGCGCCGGAGGCGGCATCTCCACTGGAGCGCCTCTAGGTAACGATCTGGCACTGGGTGAAGCAGATACAATCTCGGTCGATTTTCCGAACGAGGAAATTCGCACCGTTCTACGCAACGTAGCGGATTTGTATATGCTGAACATCGTCATTCCTGAAGACTTGCAAGGCACGACATCGATCAAGCTGCGCGACGTTTCCTGGAGGCAAATCTTCAAGGTAGTGCTCGATCCAATCGGCTTCTCGCATGTCGAGGAAGGCAATATCATCAAGATCACCTCTAACGAGACCTTGAACTTCGAACCTCCAATTACGGAGATCTTCATGCTGAACTATGCCGAGGCCGGAGAAATCTCGGGTACGGTTAGCAGCATGGTAGACACCGAAAAAGGCGGCCAAGTGCAAATCGATGCCCGTACGAACGGGCTGATTGTCACCGAGCGTCAGTCGCGCATGGGAAGCATCCGCGAAGTCATCAATCGCTTGGACAAGCCGACGATGCAGGTGATGATCGAAACTCGTTTCGTAGAAGTTACGAATCAGGATGTTACCAAGATCGGCGTACGCTGGAACAGTTTGGAAAATCTTGAAGTTAGCGCCGATGGAATAAGCCGCCAGTATTTCGATACGCGTGGACGCAATCAATCCAATGACGATGGATTGGAAAGCAATCGCGAAGCGAACTTCGGAACCACCGATCTCGCGGTTGGCGATTCTGAGATATCGGGAGACCCGGGCCTCTACAATGGTCGGTTTATAGACAACCTGACTGGGCAGACTTTGCTAGATGCAACAAGCCGCTCGGACTCGTTGGTACAGCAGGATGCGGTTCGCAATTTGAAGTCGCTCGTGCACACTGGAAGCGTATCGCGGGCCACTAACGCAGTATTCAGCTCGAGCCAGATTGGCTTCATTCTGAGCGCGTTGAAGAGGCAAGGAAACAGTCGTTTGGTCTCGCACCCGACGGTGGTGACTTTGAACAATCAGGAAGCTGAGATTTCGATTGGCGAGCAGTACCCAATTCCGAATTACCAGTACAACGAAGAGCGCGGTACGTTTGAAGTTAGCGGATTCGACTACAAGGACATCGGCGTCATTCTCAAGGTTAAGCCTTCGGTTAATAATCAAGGCTTGATCACGATGAAGGTTGTGCCGGAAGTTAGCAGCCGCACGGGCGAACGCGAGTTCGGCGGGGCCAGCGGAGCGAGCATTCCAATTATCTCGACCCGCCGCACCATGACGCAGATTGCATTGCAGGATGGCTACACGATGGGCTTGGGCGGATTGCTTCAGGCGAGCGAAGTGGAAAATCTTAGCAAGGTGCCATTGCTGCACAAGATCCCTGGCATTGGCGGCGCATTCCGTCACAAGGATAAGGATGGCCAGAAGATGAACTTGCTTATCTTCATCACCGCCAAGATCCTTCCGAGCGAAGACGCGGATTTCGAAGACGTGTTCACCCAGGAACGCATCAGCGAAGTCGGTCTCGATCTCGAGACCCTCCGCAATCAGTAATCGAGTACTGATTGAATTTCACAGGCCTCTTCCGAAAGGGAGGGGCCTGTTTCGTTTTGGCTACTCGCCTACGATCGATACGACGATCGAGCGCGTATGCGGTTGATCGCGATGCTCCCAGAGAAAGAGTCCTTGCCAGGTTCCGAGAAGCAACCGGCCTTCGATAAACGGGATGGTCTCCGAGCTGCGAGTGAGCGCCATCTTTATATGGCTGGGCATGTCGTCCGGCCCTTCGTAGGTGTGTGTGAAGCGGGGATCGTTTTCGGGTACGAGTCGCTTCATGAAACTCTCCAGGTCGCGCCGAGCGGATGGGTCTGCGTTTTCCATAAGGACCAAACTGCAACTGGTATGGCGGCAGAATACGCATAGCGTACCGCTTTGCATGTCGGATCTGGCGAGCGCATTGCGAACTCTATCGGTGATTTCGTAAGTGCGCTGGCCGCTCGTATCGATTTTGAACTCAGAATGTACTACGGACATGGAAATCGTTACGGCGCGTTTTCCGATGCAGGGTTCGTGGACTGAGAGTGATCTTCCTCCGGTTCCAGCAAGATCGCGAAATCGAGTTCCTGGTCGTCGCGCCTTACTTTGAACAGGACAAAATCTCCGGGATTCTTGAAGAAGATGAGGTCCCTCGTTTGATTGAGGGTTTCAATGCCGGTCCCATCCAGGGAGACAATCTCGTCTTTGGGGCGCAGTCCGCCTCGATCCGCAGGACTGCCTGGGACGACAGACTTGATGAGAACGCGCTTTCGGAGATTGTATTGATCGGCCTTCTCTTCGAATACGATGGGCAGGACTCCGTATCGAACTTTACGATACTCTCGCAGCTGCTGGGCGATTCTGGCGAGCGCTCGGGTTGGAATGATGTACGAGGAGTCGACTTCAGGCAGAGTCGCCATAACAATGCCAATCAATTCCTTGTTGGCGTCAAAGGCAGGGGAACCGCCTTCTGCGGGTCCGATGGGAATGCTCAGTCGCGTGTAGGCGAATGGGAATTCCACTTCCGCGAAGTGACTTTCGAAGCCGGAAACCAGACCGAATTTCGGAGTCGGGTTGAAGTCCAGCGGAGAGGTAATGGCGAATGCGAACGCTCCGATCGCTTGACCGCCTTTGTTTTCATTCAAAGGGATAAAGTCGAAGTTCTCGGGAAGGTTGATTACCTGGAGTAAAGCGACATTCGTCCGCGCGTCGACGCCTACGATATCGGCCAGGTAGGAAATCCCATTTTGCTCGATCCAGACGCGCGTCGACTCTTCCGGGGGAATAAAGCTTGTGAGCACTTGGCCCGCGTCGCTTATGAAGAAACCGGAGAAGACGCGCAAAACGACCTTGGGTTCGTTGTCGGCGTCCCTTTGTTCGGTAGCCACCTTGACGCGAACGACCGATCGGGCGTGCTCCTGGTAGACGCCTTGGATGACGCTCTGCAGATCTCCCAGGGCGGTGGACGCGATGGCGATGCGCGGCATTGCGAAGAGCATTCCGATACCCACGGCCAAACGCCCGCATCGTCGGGCGCGTTTAAGCGTCGAGCGTAGCATTGGCTAGAGTCGATTCCCTACGCGGATAACCTTGGCTCCGAGACCATTGCTCGCCGCAGTCGTTCCGCCCGCAGTGAATTGCTTGGGCGATGCGATGACTTGATAGCTTTTGGGAGCGCTTTGAGGGCGCAAGGCATGCACTTCGTAGAAATGAGGCGCATCGGCGTGGATGCCGGCATTTTCGATATTAGCGCCGTGCGCGCTTTGAAAGGATTCTTCGACGACGAAAATAGGCGCCGCATCCTGGCTAGGCATCGCGATGCTGTTCTCTGCAGCCAGGGGTGACTGAGGGGCCTGAATTTCTTGATCGGCAAAGTAATCGCTTCTGGAGATAGCGAATATGCCGAGAGCAAACACGCTGACAGCAGCGGTGGCTGCGGCGGATTTTCGAGCGATAAGAAGGAAAAACGTGCCGGCTCGTTCGTACCAAGCTTGCGTTCTCACGAGCGCCCCCAACTGCTTGCTTCTCAATTCCTCGTCAAATCGGTCCCAAAAAGCGGCATCAGGTCGTTCCTGTCGCTTCATTCGCAAAAGCTGGCTAAGACGCTCGTCTGCTTTGGATCTGGGCTCTTCGGAGGGCATGGCGTTTGTTTACGAGGGCGTTGGGTTAGCGAAGATAGTCCTTGAGTTCGCCTTGCAGAAACTGCTTGGCGTAGTGAAGTCGCGATCGAACCGTGCCGAGCGATGTGCCGACGATATCCGCGATTTCCTTGTGGCTGAGGCCATCGATTTCGAACAAGGTGATGACCGTGCGGTGCTTGACCGAAAGTTTCTGAAAGGCGTCGTTCAGCTTCTCCTGGAGCTCGTTCATCAAGGCGGCCTTGTCGGAGTCGGACTCCGTGGTCATATTTTCGATGAAGCCAGCCGAATGGTCCTCGTTGGCCATTTTCTCGAAGCTCAGGAAGCGGCGCAGTTTGTTTTTCCGCAGGTGCGTGAGAGTCGTGTTCAGGGCGATCCGATAGAGCCAAGTGAAAAAACTCGATTTGCCTTTGAATCGGTTGATCGACTGGAACGCCTTGATGAATGTGTCCTGGGCGAGGTCGGACGCGTCCTCGCGATTCGAGGTCAGATTGTAGATGACCGCGTAGACGCGTTCGCGATATTTGAGAATGAGCGTATCGAATGCGTCGACATCGCCAGCCTGGATCTTGCTCACTATGGCAAGGTCCTCGTCTGCCTCGATCCGCCTCTCCGGCGAAGATACGAGCGACTTGTTGATGGCTTTGGTGATACTCATGGCGTCAGTATAAGGAGGAACCCTAGACTGATAGTCTAAAAAAGTCTAGAACCCATCTTCAGAAATTGAGGGAATCTCGATATTTTGGGAAAATTTCCTAGGAACCGGCTTTCAGAGACCCAAGGGCGTCGACTTGGTTCCACAGGAGCTCGCTGAGCGTAAGCAGGAGATTCGCGTCTTCGCGCGGTAGGAAAGGCTCGATCTGGGATCGGGCCAACTCGATTTCGCGAAGCACGGCATCTCGTACCTCGTCGAATATCCCCAACGTGGACAAGTGGTTCAGCCAGCGGGGAATATCGGCGGTGGTTTTTCCCGCGAGGGTAGCGCGCAGCTCAGAGGCCTCGGCATTCGGGAGTCGTTCCCGCATCAGTATGAG
>CBFHHM010000001.1:236106-245945 GCA_965655705.1 Candidatus Pelagisphaera sp. | reverse complement strand
TATTTGATAGGCGATTCCCAGGTGGCGTCCGAAGGCGCCGGCGGCTTGGACGTAGGCGTCGTCACGGTTTGCGAGGCGGGCCCCGAGGAAGCAGGCGACGCTAAAGAGCTCGGCAGTCTTCAGGTCGATCACTCGATAGTAGGTCTCGAGGTCGATATCCGGGTCGCCACGCTGCATGGTTTGCAGGATTTCGCCGGTACAGACGTTCCGCATGGCAATCGCGACCTTTTCACTGACTTCGGACGTCGGGAACTGCGTAGCCAGATAAACGGCGTGGGAGAAGAGGGCGTCTCCCAAAAGTACGGCGGTCGCGTTTCCGTGGGCTTTCGCAACGGTAGGTCGCTTGCGGCGGATGTCCGCCCCATCCATGATGTCGTCGTGGACAAGCGTTGCGAGATGGATGATTTCGATGACCGACGCGAGTTTAACGAGTTTCTCGTCGACGCCATTTTCACCCTGCCATCCGCTAAAGAAGATCAGAGAAGGGCGAATGCGTTTTCCCCCGGTATCGATGCAGTATTCGACATAGTTTCTTATTTCGGATTCGAAGCTGTCGATCTGTTCGAATAGAAAGGCGTCCAGGCGCTTCAAATGCGGCTGTAGCAGCTGGAACAGCTCGGGGAGCTGTTTCGTCTCGCTGGGGACGCTTGTTTGGGAAGCTTGGCTCATGAATTAGGTGCCGAATCGCGTAAAGGGATGAGTCGGAGGTCTGCCTTGGAAGGGAACTTGACGGGTTTTCGGAATTTCCCAAACAAAAAAGCGCTGAGGCAGAGCCGCTTGACGCGACTAGACGAGACGGGCCTTTGTCAAATCCTGTCCGTCTATGACTCCGATCGGGGCATTGGCCGCATCCACGACTATAAGATCGTCGATTTTACGCGTTTCGAAGATGCGCAGGGCTTCCGCGGCCAGCGACCCACTGGTTATGACGATTGGATTTCGTGTCATAAATGTGGATACGGATTTCGACAGGAAATCGGGGTCGCTCAATACAAGTCTGCGAATATCGCCATCGGTGAAAACGCCCGTCAGTCGTCCTTCGGAATCGGTGAGGGCAATGCACCCGCTGTTGGGGTTGGTCATGCGCTGGAGGCACTCGTGGCAAGTGGCGGCATCCGAAAGTTCGGCGAAGGCTCCTCGAGGGCGCATGATTTCGTCGACTCGCACGGCCAGCGATTTGCCCAGATTGCCGCCGGGGTGAAAGCGAGCGAAGTCCTCTCGGCTGAAGGCTCTCGCTTCCAGAACAACCATCGCCAAGGCATCGCCAATTGCCATGCAGGCGGTGGAGCTGGCAGTCGGGGCGAGATCGAGCGGGCAGGCTTCCTGGTTGACGGTATACACGAGGCGCGCATCGCAGAGTTGAGCCAGAGACGAGTCGGCCTTCGACGTGACGGCAACGCTAAGAAGCTTGAAACGGGACACGAGCGAGACGAGCCGCAGCAGCTCTTCGGTTTCGCCGCTGTTGCTGAAGGCCAGCAAAGCGTCCCCTTCGCGGCAAAGGCCCATGTCTCCATGCAAGGCGTTTACCGGATCGAGGAAGGTCGAGGGAGCGCCAATGCTGTTGAAGGTTCCGGCCAGCTTCAGGGCGATATGGGCGCTCTTGCCGATTCCGGAGAAGATGAGCTTGGAGTCTTTGTCGAGAGTCTCGATCAGCGAACGAGCGACCTCGGCGAAGGCTTCGTCCAGCGACTCGCTGGTGTGCTTCAGGGCGGCCGCTTCGATGTCGATGCAACGCTGGCCTTTGGAGATGATTTCGTTAGTATCCATTCAAATCTGCCCGAGATGGCGGGACGAAGAGCGATTTGCCGATTTCAGACTTGGAAAGTCGGTCAGAGGTGGTCTCATAGAGTTCGGGCTAATGATCATGACGAGACCTGTCGAGGCATCAAAACTTATTTTCGGACTCCTTGCGTCCATTATGTGGCTCGGTTGCTCGGAAAACGCGTCCTACGATGTGCTCGACGAGAGCGAAGACCCGGTCTATCGGAGGGCCAAGGATTTGCTCGCTCGGAATCTCAATGCGGAAGCCCTGGCCAATTTCGACAAATTGATCATGATGCGAGCCGGCAGGGCTCCCGAATCCCATTTGGAAGCGGGACTGATCTACCTCGATCACATGGACGACCCCGTTTCGGCCTACTATCATTTCAATCGTTTCAAGCGGATTAAGGATAGCGAACCGAAGTCGCCCTCGAACGATGCGAGTCTCGCTCGCGTGGAAGACTTGATCAAGACGGCGAAGAAGGAGCTGCTTTCGACCCTGGATGCCCGAGAGTATCGCAACAAGCTATTGGATACGATTGAAAGTCTGCATGCGGAAAACGAGACACTGCGCAAACAGCTCTCGGATTCGCGCAAGGGCGCTTTCAATCAGCCCAACGGTCAGCTCGCTCTCGAGCCGGATCCGGCTCCATCCTTGGATCGAAGCCAGCCGCAACGCCCGTCCTCGACTGCGTCCGAGCCCCAGGAGCGTCGCGTTTACGTGGTGAAGGCAAGGGATAGCCTATACAAGATCAGTCGCGAGGTTTACGGTGACGGCAGCCGTTGGAAAGAGATCCTCCAGGCCAATCGGGCGGTGTTGCCGAGCGAGAATCACCTGCAACCCGGCATGTCGCTTATCATTCCCTAGAAGCTACTGGCTTGTGTATCCAGGGTTTGGAACGGGTAGCTTGGCGCGCGTCTTTCGTTGGATCGATTGGAGCTTGCCGAGCAGCTCCTCGAGCTTTTCCGGCCGTTTTGCGGCGAGGTTGTTTCGTTCGCCGATGTCGTCCTTTAGGTTGTAGAGTTCGGCCTCGCCATAGTGGTAGAAGTCGATGGCTTTCCAATCGCCCACTCTGATGGCGGCGCCCGGTGTCCATGTCGATCCATGGTAGTGGGGGAAATGCCAGTAAAGGGTGTCGCGATCGATCGGCTTGCCTCGCAGGGAATTGACGAGACTCATGCCGTCATTGTGGCGTTTCCGTTCGAGGGGAAAGCCAGCGAGTTCGAGCATGGTTGGAAAGAAATCCATGCTGATCGCCGGCGTGTCGACGACTAGACCAGTCGGAGTGACACCGGGAGCTCGAATGATCAAAGGCACGCGGATTCCACCTTCGTAGCACCATCCTTTGCCAGCGCGCAAAGGGAGAAGCGAGGTCGGGCCGACCTCGGCTTTGGTCGATAGGCCACCATTGTCCGAGGTGAAAATGACCACCGTGCTATCGTCCAATCCACGCGCCTCGAGCGCGTCCAGGAGACGCCCCACGTTGTCGTCCAGCGACTTTGCCATGGCGGCGTATTTCGGGGCGTCTTGGCGCGAACGCGTCTTGCCTTCTCGCTCGACGATCGGAGCGTTGCCACCGGTTAAGCCCTCGGCTTTGCGCTCGAAGTAGGCGTCGTACTCGTCGCAGCCTTGAATGGGCGTGTGCACGGTGTAGAAAGCGTAATAGAGGAGAAAGGGAGCGGCCGGGTCGCGGCTATCGAGGAAATCGATAGATTCGTCCGTCAGGCGATCCGTCAAGTAGCGATCATCCGGCTGGTCATCCAAGCGTGGGTTCTTGAAAGGCGCGTAGTAGCCGCCGGGAGGACTTCCCTTGTGGTGGCCTCCCTGGTTGATGTCGAAGCCCTGGTCCTCGGGGTAATGGCCTTCATCGCCCAAGTGCCATTTGCCGGCGAAGAAGGTCTGATAGCCCTTTTCCTTGAAGGACTCGGCTAGAGTCACCTCGCTGAGCGCGAGATTGTCTCGGTCTTCGGGCGCGTTGAGTTTTTGATTCGGAGGGGTGGCTCCTGGAATCCAGTCCGTGATATCCACTCGACTGGGATATTTGCCGGTCATAATGGCTGCGCGGGTCGGCGAGCAAACGGGAGAGGCGGCATAGGCGTTCGTGAAACGAACTCCGGTGGCGGCCAATGCGTCGATGCGTGGCGTTTCATAGAAATCGCTTCCGTAGCATCCCAAGTCGTTCCACCCTAGGTCGTCGACGAGGAGGAATACGAAATTGGGTCGGTCCTGAGCGGCATTCGAGGCGAATGCAGATAGGAGGAGCGCCACGAGCGGCAAGAGCGACGGGAAAGGGAAGCGTGTCATTGGGGCATGGGAGGTTGTCGATTGATATTCGAGCATTCGGCTATTGGCCTCGCCCGCAAGCGAAAGGGGACTTCTGCCTGGGGTTTCCGCTCGAATGTCATTTCTCTGGACAAGGGCCCGCATTTTGGATGGGGCTGAGGAATGGAACGCCCAAAAATGCTTCGTTTTACCCTGCTCGCTTTACTGATGTTTACCGCTCTTGCTTCGTTGCTCCGGGCGGAGTCAGCGAAGCCGAACATCGTCTACATCCTCGCGGACGATCTGGGGTATGGCGATTTAAGCTTACTCGGCCAAACCCGCTTCGATACGCCGAATATCGACCGGATTGCCAAGGAAGGCATGCGATTTTCCCAGCACTACTCGGGCTCGACGGTGTGCGCCCCGTCGCGATCCTGCTTGATGACTGGCTTGCACACGGGGCGCACGCCGATTCGAGGCAACATGGAAATTCAGCCGGAAGGGCAGTATCCCATGCCGAGCGAGGCCGTGACGGTTGCGGAGTTGCTGAAGCGGGAAGGCTACGTCACGGGCGCTTTCGGCAAGTGGGGCCTCGGCTTTCCGGGATCGGAGGGGGACCCCTTGAATCAAGGCTTCGATTTCTTCTTTGGCTACAATTGCCAGCGGATCGCCCACAACTACTATCCCTATCACCTCTGGGACAACGATACTCGGTTGATACTCGATGAGAACGAGGGGCGAAAGGAAGGCGTTTACGCGCCTGAGTTGATTCAGGAAAAGACGCTCGAATTCCTGGAGGCGAATAGTGAAAGGCCCTTCTTCTGTTTCGTGCCCCACGTCATACCGCATGCGGAGCTCTTCGCGCCAGAACGCTATATGGAGCGCTTTCGAGGCAAGTTCCTGCCTGAGCTCGCGTACGAGGGCGTCGATGACGGCCCCAATTTTCGGCTAGGTCCCTACGGGTCGCAGCCCGAGAGTCACGCGGCCTTCGTCGCCATGGTTACCATGCTGGACGATCACGTCGGTCAAATCCTGGACAAGCTCGAAGCGCTCGGCATCGATGACAATACCTTGGTGATGTTCACTTCGGACAACGGCCCTCACTTGGAAGGCGGCGCCGACCCGGATTATTTCAACAGCAATGGCCCATTGCGCGGCTACAAGCGCGACCTGTACGAAGGAGGCATTCGGGTGCCGTTCTTCGCTCGTTGGCCCGGGCGAATTGCGGCCGGCTCGCATTCGGATCACATTTCGGCGTTCTGGGACTTCTTGCCGACGGTGTGCGATTTTGCGGGCGTGAATACGCCTCGCGGATTGGATGGCATTTCCTTCGCCCCGACTTTACTGGGCAAGGGCGGCCAGCAGGAGCATTCGTTCCTATTCTGGGCGTTCTACGAAAGAGGCGGACGAGTTGCCTTGCGCAAAGGAGATTGGAAACTTGTCAAATACGACGTGGACAAGAACCCGAGCGCTCAGTGGGAATTGTATGATCTTTCCAAGGACGTTGGCGAAACCAACAATGTAGCCGGATACTTCCCTGAGGTAGTGAATGAGCTTTCCAAGCTAGCGGAGAATTCCATCGAACCGTCGCCCTTGGAAACGTTTCGATTCAATCGCTCGGTTAATTGAAGGGAGTCTTCCCATGGATCCCACTTGTATTCAAGGGGTCCCTAGTTAGTCTGAATTAAGTAAGTGCCGCTATGAAATCGATTCTCGTTTCCCTCACCCTTGCTCTTGCCCTCGCTCTGTCGAGCGGTTGCCAGTCCGTGTACTACGAAGCCATGGAGAAGATGGGGTCGCACAAGCGGGATATACTGGTGGATCGAGTAGAAGAGGCGAAGGTTGCTCAGGAAGAGGCCAAGGAGCAATTCGCGAGCGCCTTCGACGAATTTATCGCGGTTTCTCAGGTCGACCTGGGAGACTTGCAAAGCGCCTTCGAGCGAATCGAGGATTCCTTTCAGCGCAGCGAACGCGATGCCAAGGCGGTATGGGATCGCATCGACGCCATCAAGCGGGTGGGCAAGGCTCTGTTCAAGGAATGGGAGAAGGAGTTGGAGCAATATTCCAGTCTCGATCTGAGGCGGTCCAGCGAAGCGCAGATGAGTCGCACCTATGACCAATACTTGAAGCTGGCCACGGCAATGGAAGGGGCGGCGAGTCGTATGACGCCAGTGCTCGACGCCTTTCGCGATCAAACGCTATATCTAAAGCATAATTTGAATGCCCAAGCCGTGGCGGCATTGGATCAAACCTCGCTTCGCTTGCGTAACGAAGTAGATATTCTGATACGGCAAATGAGCGCCTCAATCGAGGAGGCCAATGCCTTTATCGCTCAAATGCGAGCAGGGCAGTAGTCGATCCTATAACTCCCGCACTCGAATATTTCGGAAGTAGACAGGCGCTCCGGCATGCTTTCCTTGGAAGCCGATATAGCCTTTAGTCGGCAGTTCGGCTAGCGGCTTGCTGAGCCAGGAAGGAATCTCCGATCCGTCTGGATTTCGTTTGGCCGACGTCCATTGGGACATATCCAATTGGGTGACTTTCTTTCCGTTGAGAATCACTTCGATCATGTGAGCTTGGGCGATGATCGTATAGCGATTCCATTTTCCGGACCTCTTGACGCGACGTTCGCTGGCGGCCAGGCGACCGAATACTGCCCCGCATTGCCAAGTCGAGGGAGCTTCCGACCACTGTTTCGAATAGTCGTCGGCGATCTGAATTTCGACCGAATTCGGTATCCAGTCTTCCAGGTCGCTACCGTAGACGATGACACCGCTATTAGTCCCTTCCGCGTTTTTGAACTCGAGATCGAGAACGAAGTTATCGTATTCGCGAGCGCTCCAAAGATTAAAGTCTGCGCTCGCAGTGATGACCCCCTCCCGAGCGCTCCAAACGCCTTTGGAGTCGAGGGCGTTGGAGAGGTCCGCTTGAAAAAGATCGACCCAACCTTCGGCGTCGGTTTGGGGGTGAGCGTTCTTAGGACGATAGCAACCGGTCAGGACGGATACGGAAAGCAGCAAAGCGACGATGCGATACATGCTTTCCTAGATGTCGTCCGGAGGTTAATTGACAAGCGTCAATCGCTAGGAACGGTTCCGGGAAGGCATGCTCCCGGATCGAGCTACTTGAGCAGTCCTTCGAACATTTCCTTGTTGCCGAGAATTACGAGAACGATCAGGGCGACGATAACGAGGGCTGGGGGAAGTCCGGCGGGATCGAGAACGAGTTGAAAGAGCGTAAAGTTGAACGCAACCGCTGCGAGCACTACGGAAACGAGGCCGATGAACTTGTTGGTCGCTAGGAGAATCGCGGAAGCGAGATAGATGATGCCCAGTATCGGGAAAATGTGTACGCCAGACAAGCCGACCATGTAGTTCAACTGTGGAGATCCAGGCCCGTATTCGGGCATGGGCATGAAACCGATGAATTTGTTAAGTCCAAAGACGAGCATTGCCAGCGCGAGAAGGTAGCGGGCGAAGAGAGATGCTTTTTCCATAGATAATCGAGGGGTTCGACCGAATTAACGCTCCGGCCTGCCGTTTGATTGAGTCGCATGCGAGGGGGCGGGACCGGACCTAGCCGATTTCTGGCGACTTTAGTCTGGCGGATTCGCGTTTGGCCAGTTTCCACGCGATGCCGCGTCGCGGCGCAAAGAACCAAACGAAGCCGAATAGCAAACCTGCTATAACGGTCATGCTACCGGCGATAGAGGCCGCGAGCCAGGTCGCCAGATGGAATCCAAGGAATGCGTACAGTGCGGAAAAAAGCGCCGACAAGCGCAAGGCGGTGGAAAGGCGATCGGTCAACATCAGAGCGGTGGCTCCGGGGAAGATGATCATGGCGATGACCAGAACGACGCCCACCGATTCGAAGGAGCTTACGATGACGATTGAAAGGAAAAGCGTTAATCCGTACTGGTAGCGGTTCGGATTAATCCCGAGCGAGGCGGCCAAGCCCGCATCGAAGGAAGTAACGAGCATTTCCTTGTAGGAGGCCAGTATCAGACCGATAGCTACTATAGTAATGATGGCCATGCGAACAACCGGTTCGGGGCCGATTTCAACGCCGCCAAGGGTAGCGACTTCTTGGAGCGCAACGAAGCCCAGTTCGCCATATAGGACGCACTCCGCATCGAGATCGACTTTGTCGGCGAATAGCGAGATGAGAATGACGCCAACCGCAAAGAGGCTGGAAAAAACGATACCTATGGCGGCGTCGGGCTTGATGCGCGACGAATAGCGAATCGCTTCGATGAGGGCGACAGTTAGGATGCCTGCCGCCATTGCCCCGATCATCATGGGTAGGGTCGCCCGAGATTGCGTGATGAGGAAGGCCAGGGTAATGCCCGGAAGCAGGCTGTGACTAATGGCATCCCCGACGAGGGCCATGCGGCGCAGGATGACGAAGCAGCCTACCAATCCGCAGCAGCAGGAAACCAGAAATCCCATGAGGGTGATCCAAAGGGAATTGGCGCCGAACTCAGTCCAAGGTTGGACGAAGACGGTCTGCCAGTCGAATTCCGGTATGAAACGCTCGTTCATTTGCTAGGCTCGGATAGAGTCGCCATTGGGGATCAGCTTGCCGTGCGGGTCTCGCAAAGGATTTTCGAGGCGGGCCTCGATGCGCCGAACAATGTCCTCCCCGAGGTGGTGCTCGATGTCTTCCGCATCGTCGTGAACGTGATCGGACTGATAGCTCGCAGCGCTGGTCAAGTAGAGCTCCCAAAGTCTATGATTTCGGACGATCTCGCAGGCTCGTAGCCAGCCATCGTCGGTAAGCTGGAATTTGGCTTGAGCGCTCAGGCCGGAGGAGGAGG
This sequence comes from Candidatus Pelagisphaera sp., assembly GCA_965655705.1. Classification (GTDB taxonomy): domain Bacteria; phylum Verrucomicrobiota; class Verrucomicrobiia; order Opitutales; family Opitutaceae; genus Pelagisphaera. The sequence continues at coordinate 237,105 of CBFHHM010000001.1, read as the reverse complement.
GGTCCTGCCAGAGTTCGGCCATCTCTGCTTTGACCAGCTTTGCGATTTCCGCTTCGGTTTCATGGACGTTGGCGTTGCGTTCAATGGCGAGTTTCCCGATCTCGAAGGTCCGGTCCTTGAACGCATTGCGTTCGCAGAGGTGGAATACTGCCTTGAGTGTATTCTCCAAGGCAATACGCTGACGCTGTCTGCGACGGTGAAGGATTTTGGGGAGCAAGCCATGACGGGGCCCGAAGCAAAGAGCCAGCATGAAAATAGCGGTGGCGCTGAGCACGATGAACGGGCCTGTTGGCAGGTTGTTGGAAAGATAGGAAATGAAGGCTCCGAGGGCGCCGGCCAACATGCCGAATGCGGCGGCTAGAGCGAGCATCCGATGCATGCGATCGGTTAAAAGGAACGCGGCGGCAGCGGGAGTGATCAGCAATGCGGATACGAGCACGACGCCAACTGCTTGGAGGGAAACGACCACGGCGAATGTCAGCAGGGCCATAAGAGCATAGTGGAGAACGTGGATAGGCATGCCGAGGGCTTTGGCAAAGCCGGAGTCGAAACTGATAACGAGAAACTCCTTGTAGAAAAGTAGGACGACAATGACGGTAACGAGAGAGATGATGCCGAGCAGGCGGATATCGCCGTGGGAGAGCGCCGCGGCTTGTCCGAAGAAGAATTTGTCCAGTCCCGATTTGTTGCCCATCGCCATGTTTTGAATCATAGTGGTCATGGTGATGCCGAGGCCGTAGAATCCGGCGAGGACCATTCCCATGGCGCTGTCTTCCTTGAGGTGAGTGCTGCTTCGTATCCAACCGACGAGCGCTACGCCGAGCACGCCGGCTCCAGTAGCTCCTATGAAAATCGCCCAGGGGTCTTTGGAGGCGTTCCAGAGAAAGCCAAGCGCTACGCCTGGCAGCACTGCATGGGAGAGCGTGTCGCCCATGAGGGACAACTTGCGCACGACTAGAAAACTGCCCAGCAATCCGCAGCAGAACCCAATCAGCAGAG
>CBFHHM010000001.1:233357-236007 GCA_965655705.1 Candidatus Pelagisphaera sp. | reverse complement strand
CGCCGGTCAGAGCGCTGCGCACGATCGGCTCTTGAAGCGTAAAGAAGTCCCAGGCTTGCTCCAGAACGGATGTTTCGGAAAGCTCGCCGATCTTTGCCGCTTGGACGAGAGTGGGCAGGGCGAGGGCGGCAACGACTACGAACGCGAGGGCGAAGCGCGGTTGCCGAGGGACGGTTACGGTCGATCTTCGAGCGCCCGTGGCCTCGCCTGCTTGGCCGCCCGGAGGTCGGTCGCTGTGCGCCCTGGGAGCGTTCATTGGCCGAGATTCTCGGGGGTGTCGCCTTCGAATTTCTTGCGGGCTCTCGTGAGGGCTACTTCGGATAGTATGCTTAAGCGGCCGCCGTAGGCGTTCTGCAAGTTGTCGAAGGTGAAGACCTCTTCGGTTTTGCCGTAGGCAACTACTCGCATATTCAACAATAGGATACGGTCGAAGTATTCGGGCGCGGTGGTCAGGTCGTGATGCACGACCAGCAAGGTTTTTCCATGAGCCTGTAGTTCACGCAGAATTTCGATAATGGCCGCTTCAGTGGTAGCGTCGACCCCGACGAAGGGTTCGTCCATCAGGTAGAGGTCGCTTTCCTGAGCCAGGGCTCTCGCGAGAAAAACGCGTTGCTGCTGGCCTCCGGAGAGATTGGAAATCTGACGTTTCGCGTAGGGGGTCATCTTGACTTTCTCGAGGCAGGTCATCGCGATTTCCTTGTCGGCTTTGCTCGGACGCTTGAAGAGCCCGAGTCGTCCGTAGCGGCCCATCAGAACCACATCCAAGGCGTTGACGGGAAAGTCCCAATCGACGGATTCGCGTTGGGGAACGTAACCTACGCGGGTGACGGCTTTCTTGAAGGGCTTGCCGAATACCTTGATCCAGCCGCTGGCGGTCGGCATAAGGTCCATGATCGCTTTGATCAAGGTAGACTTGCCGGCTCCATTAGGACCTACGACGCCGACGATCGAACCCTGGGGCACTTCCAAGTCAATCCCATAGAGAGCGGGTCGCTTGGTATAGGCGACTGTAAGGTCGTGAATCTCGAGCGGCAGAGTCGAAAGACTGGAGGCTTGCGGTTGGTTTGAAGTAGTGGACATCGTGTCGAATCTCAATGAACAACGGATTCTATAAAGCGGGAGCCATCGGGAAGTTCGATTCAGAAAGCCGCGGATAGTCGCAATCCGATGAGATAGGCGTCGCGATTAGCTTGGTGTGAATCGACGATCCATTGGACGCTCGGCTGAACGTCCCATTGGTTGGCGATGGGCATGGCGTAGGTGAGCTCAAGCGCTTGTTCCCTAGAGGAGACGGCAGAGTCTTGGGAAGCGAGGTAGGAATCGGTGAAGTCGGTAATGGAATAGGCTATGCCAAAGACGTCTTCCGGGCGATTCCCCAGGGGTCCGGAAATGCTCCACCCCAGATCGATATAGTTCCGTACGACGCTTCGGTCGGACTTAGGATTGTATCCGGCTCGGACGAAGGCGCTGGTCTGTCCCTCGAATTGGTGGTCCCAAACGAAGTAAAACGCGTGGTTGCCGTAACGCGCTAGCCCAGTTTCCAGCGTTTCGAAGCGTCCGGAGTGATAGTAGGCTCCGATCTTGAATACACTGCCAGCATTGGCTTGGGAGCCATAGTTCCAAGCGCGTTCGGCGATGGTCAAATATCCCGCGTCTCCGCCCATCTTCCAGTTTACGCCGTGATCGCTCGCGTCGCCTGGACCCGGGTCGCCTGCGTAGAGACCGACTTGCCAGGAACCCGCATCCATTTTTCCGATCCATTCGACCCCCGCTGCTCCGACCGAGTAGGCGGGCGCCGGGGCATTGGCAAACAAGATGGGAGTGGCCCCGAAGTTCGCATGGAGAAACAAGGTTCCGGTCTCCGCAACAAGGAACGTTTCGTCAGCCGCGAGTTGGCCATAGCGGAGCGCCCCCCATTCGAAGGTGTTTTGGAGCCAGGCTGTAAAGAGGGTTGTTTGGGAATCGGTGATCGAGCTGCTGTAGGCGCCGAAGTCTCCGGTGAAGGCTCCGATGTCGCGATCGCCTCCAAAGGCGAGAAAGCCAATGTGTCCCTCCGCGTTTTCCGAAAGAAGGAAGTCGAAGCCGGCATCGATCAAGCCCATTGAGCGAGCGCCTGGGTCGATCCCACCGTCGACTAATGACCAACCCTCCAAAACGATCTCAGCATACGGTTGTATCGAAGCCTTGGATTCGTCGGTTTGAGACCAGAGCGTTCCAGCAGCGATGCCGGTGGTCGTCGCGAATAGAAGGGAGCGAAGGCGCCGAATGAAATTCGAGTAGATGCTAGAGGAGTCGCCCATGGAGGAAGGAGATGGCCCTACTTGAGGGCGTCGGCGATCGTGGCGATATTCGATTTAACCATGCCTTCATAAGCGCCGAGGTCGAAGGTCGATCCATCGGAAGCGGACTCCATATGCCCTGAGGCGCCCATCGCATCGGAGAATAGCTCGCCGCCTATGACGCATCCGGATTCTTGGCTGATTCGTTGTATCGCCGCAGGGGATACGCTTGATTCGACGAAAATGGCCTTGATGCCCTTGCTCTTAATGAAGTTTATGATCTTCACCATATCGGCGAGCCCTGCTTCGCTTTGAGTGGAGATCCCTTGTACGCCAATCACTTGAAAATCGAAGGCATTCCCAAAGTAGTT
>CBFHHM010000001.1:189941-233258 GCA_965655705.1 Candidatus Pelagisphaera sp. | reverse complement strand
ATAGGCGTCGTGACTAGTGATGAGGAAGCGTTGTGTTTTCGGGACGGCGGACAAGTAGCGCTTTCCCCAGTCGTAGTACTCGAGGTAGCGATTGCGCGTCGCTTCGCCGCGTTTCGCGTAGCCGGCCGCATTGGCCGGATCGACCGTTTGCAGGGCGTCTACGACTGTGTCGACGCAGAGCGCCCACAGTCGAGGGTCGAACCAGACGTGTGGGTCGTAGTGCCCCTCGAATTCTTCGGGCTCGAGCAGCTGGTTTTCCGGAATGCTCTCCGTAACGGCGTAGACTGGCTTGGAACGCCGGCCGAGTTTGACCAGTATGTCCGCGAGGCGTCCTTCCAGATGCAAGCCATTGTAGAGGATTAGATCCGCGGATTGGAGCGTGTTGATGTCTTTGGCGGTCGCCTTGTATAAATGGGGGTCGACGCCCGGACCCATGAGCCCGGTGACCTCGGCATCGCCTCCCGCTATAGATCGAGCGAGATCCGCAACCATGGTCGTCGTCGCCGCGATGCGAATGGGCTGCCCGCTCAGGCTAGTCAGCGATATTCCCAGCGAAACGCACAGGAGAATAAACTTCAGCGATTGCGTCATACTCTAGCGTTCTGCGCCGACTTTGGCAGCTGTCAAATTCAAACTTTAGGTGGCAAAAGGCAAATTTTGATCAATCAAAGTATAATCGACCGTCTTGTTTCTCGTTCGTCGACGCTCGAGCTCTTAGCGTTTGCGAGCGATATAGAGGTAGCTTATCCAGGCGGGGCCGGCAGCGGGGAAATCCTGAGCGTCTATTATTTCGAGGCCGCAGTCGCATTCCAGAAAGGGCGCGAGACTTTCTTTTGGGATCGCGTTCATTTCGAAGAAACTCTCGGTTTCGACAAAGGGGATTCTTTGGAGGAGCGCCTTGAGGCGATAGTGAAAACGCTTCCGGAAGAGACGGAGGCGTTTCTGGTTTCCGGAGTAATTGGGCTCGAGGTGACTTGGCAACTGAAAGACGATGAGTCCTTCGGGCTTCAGGCAGCGGGCGAATTCCTTGAGGTATGCCTTCGTGTAGCGAGGCGCTATGTGTTGAAAGACAATAGCAGAATAGACGAAGTCAATGGTGGCGTCTTCGAATTGGGGCAGCTTGCTTGAAGCGTTTACGATAAAGCGGCAATTGCGACCGCGCTCGATTCTCGACTGGGCGAAGGCGACCATACTTGGGGCAATGTCGATGCCGATACTGGATTGGAAGCGCTTGCCCAGCGGAAAGGTCAGTCGCCCGACGCCGCATCCGAAGTCAATGCATCTTTCGCCTGCGAGCGCGTGACCGATTTGGTCGAGGCGCTGCTCGAGGTCTTCGATCACGTCTTCTCCCGTTTGATAGAATTCGGTTTCGTCCCATTTGCCGCCTCGCTTTGAATTGTCTGACAGCACGGTCCAGAGCGGATCGTCCGCGGCGAGGCTTTCGAAGTTGGATTCGAGCTGGCGCAGGTTCATGGCGTTTCGGCGCGTTGTCGCACGGCTTCGAAAAGGGTGACGAGCGTCGCCATGGCGACATTGAGGGAGTCGGCTTGTCCAGCCATGGGGATGCGTGTCTGAGCGTCGCTTGCGTCGAGCCAGGTCTCGGAAAGACCGAACTGCTCGCTGCCCATAACAATTGCGATAGGTCCGTTCAGGTCGGTCTGCGTATGCAGTTTCCGAGCGTGAGGAGTAGTCGCAATGGACTGGATGCCTTTGGCTTTGAGCCAGTCTATGGCCTCTGGAGTCGTGGCCATGACTGTAGGCATCGAAAACAGAACCCCGGTCGACGAGCGCACCACGTTGGGGTTGAACAGGTCGGTGACAGGATCGCAGCAGATCACGGCGTCTACGCCCGCAGCATCGGCGGAGCGGAGGATGGTGCCGAGATTACCCGGCTTCTCGATCGATTCGACGACGAGGAGGAAGGGCGGGTCGCTGAGGACTAAATCGTCCAGTCCACGCTTCCATTGGGAGACTATTGCGAGAATGCCCTCCGGTCTGTCGCGGTAGGCGACTTTTTCGAAAGCGATCTTGCTGGTTTCGAAAAGCGGGACGCCCTTTTCCGCGAGCGATTGCAGCAACGATTCTTCGTTTTCGCCGAGAAACCAGTCGGGCGAGTAATAGACCTCGTCGGGCAGGACGCCTTTTTCGAGCGCCCGGCTGACGGCCCGATAGCCCTCTGCGATGAAGACGCCTTGCCGATCGCGAGAGCGGCGATTGCGAAGCTTTACCAAATTCTTGATGCGCGCGTTTTGCAGGCTGGTGATTTTTTCGGCGTCAATCATCGGGACGAATCCTTGAATGCGTTGCATTTCACGAGGCATCAAGCGCTAAGCTTATGGAATCGCAATAGGGGCCCTCTGGGCCTTACAGGGTTTGGCATCCGAATCCACCAAGATTGAGCATACGTAGCCTTATTTATGCGATTACACCGCTAAAACCCGTAAAAAATTGTATATAAACACGTTAAGCTTGGTGATTGGGTTAAAGGCGTCGCTCTAGGTATCGTCTTTATAGATATGTTAATTTCCCTCATCTTCGTTGCGGGGGTAGCAATCTTCGCGGCTTTCTTTCTCGTGAACCGGCAGGTAGTTCCTGTCGAACGAGAAGGTATTGTGAAGGAAGTCCTCAACAAAGATGCCTTTAGCGTAGAATTCGACGACGGCCGTCCGACGATTGTGCGCCTCTACGGCTTGGCGATGGCTTGCGAAAGCGAGATGATGGATGACAAGATTTTCGACCTTCTAAACAAAGAAGTTCGTGGCGGTCGCGTTCGCGTAAAGCCGCGTCGCGTATTGGCTGGCGATGTGATTGTCGGAGAGATCCACCTGCTGACGGGCGAATACTTGAATGCGATCATGATCCGCCAGGGATTTGCCCGCTGGTCGGCGAGCGAGGCAGCGGAGGACCGCGAGCTTGCACAGGCCCAAGAAACAGCCAAGTCGGAACAGCTTGGCGTATGGAATCCTGCGGTCAGGCAGCTTTTAGTCGGCCGCCTGCGAGATCAAGCGGGAGAAGAGGGCGAAGGCGAGGACTCCCAGGTTGAACCCCATTCGGAGGAACTTGCTAAGGTAGGCGAGAATACGACCGACGAAGACCCGGCTTCCATTTTCTCGACCCACGCTACGGATCTGAATCCCAAAGCGAACTAGCGAATCGGGCGTTCCCTAGATTACCACGCGTTTCGATCCATTGCGGGCGCTTTCGTAGATAGCGTTGATCAAGGCAACCGCCTTGCGGGCTTCCGCTCCATCGACGAGTGGCGTTTGACCCTTATCGATCGCATCGACGACGTCTTGGAAATTGCGCTGGTGGCCCCCGAAGTCGATGGCGCTGGGGTCGTTGGCGCCGAGTCCTTTGGCGCCGGAGCTGATCATGAGCTCGGCGCGAATGCGTTCGTCCGCTTCGGTTTCCTCTTGGAATTCCCAAATTCGGAATTTGTCGTCGGCTAGAAACGCGGATCCCTTGTCGCCGCAGATTTGCACTTCGGCGGAATGCCCGTCTTTCGACCAGCAGGCGGTAGAGCCTTGGATAACGCCGCGGGCCCCGCTCTCGAATTCCAAGATCGCGACTGCCGTATCTTCGACTTCGATACGTTCATGAGCCACGGTTGCCACGGAAGCGCAGACCGATTTGATGGGGCCGGCGACATAGAGCAACTGATCGATGGCGTGGATGGATTGGTTCATGAGGGCCCCCCCTCCATCGAGTTCCCAAGTGCCCCGCCATTGCCCTGAGTCGTAGTAAGCCTGGTCGCGATACCATTTGATGTACGCGTCGGCCATAGCGATTTTGCCGAAGCGTCCCGCATCGACCGCTTGCTTGAGAGCGACTAGTCCGGGGTTGAAGCGGCGGTTGAAAATGCCGGAGATGGTAACGCCTGCCTTTTGACCTTCCGCAATCATCTCGTCGACGCGCTCGGTCGTGATCTCCAAGGGCTTTTCGCAAATGACGTGCTTGCCGGCGTTCGCGGCTGCGATCGCTGGGTCGAGATGCGCCCCGGAGGGCGTGGCGATGGTGACGATTTCCAATTCCGAATCGGATAGAAAGGCGTCGAGGTCCGTGAAAGCGGCGCAGTCGAACTCGTCGGCGATCTCCTGGGAGCTTTGAGCATTGCGGCTATAGACCGAATGCAGCTGAGAGCCGTCCATGGCTCCGATGGCCTTGGCGTGAAACCGGGCTATCATGCCCGAACCGATGATTCCGAATTTCATAGAGTGCGTTTGAGTTTTACCGCTCGCTTCGCGCAAGTTCGCAAATCGAGTTCATTGTGGAAATGGCTTTGCGATCTTCGCGTCCTTCGCGACTGATTGCTTCGTTTAAGGGCAATTACGCTTTTTCGTTTTTGATAAACGAGAACAGACCAACGACGAGCAGGACTACCAGAATGGCCAGCCCGGCCGCGGGGATCATGCCTTGCCAGCTGTCGAAATGCGCTTTGCCGGACAGTACCCAGACGGATCCGAGGGTGGCGATACCGGTTGCGATGCCCATGAGGATATTCCAGATCAGTCGGGACGTACCCTCTGGTCGCCGGTCGCCGAGCACTTTCTTGGAGTTCATCATAAGGAGGAAGGTGAAGTAGGCGATGGGAATCAAAGACCCCCCGATGACCGAGGTAGGTATGGCGAGAGCCGCCGCTGCGGCGCCGGTCCATATGAAAGGTCCGGCGAATCCTGCGATACCCGATACGGCGCAGCCGATGAAGTAGGCGCCTTTGTCGCCCGGCTTGCCGAGTAGTTCCTGGAAGGCCAAGCCGTTGATGAGCATGAGTATGATGATGGTGGAAAGGGCCATTCCGAGTACGCCGATGCCGAAGATCGTTTGCGAAACGACTTTGCCGGCGAGCGGCTCGAGCGTGGTGGCGAGTTGGAAGTTGTCGCGTTTGACGAGGGTCAGCGCAAGTTCCTGGTCGGCCGTATTGGGCATGCCCGGATGCGCGGCAGCGAGCTGGGCAAGGGTGCCCGCCCCAGCTCCCGGATCGACGTCGCCCGTCTGCACGTGGAATTGGGAAGCGGCGGCGATGACGACGCAACTCGTTGCGAGGAAGAAGGGAATGAAAAGTCCGATCGATAGATCGAATATCGAGAAGCTGCGATGCTTGCGGCCCCAGCGCTTCTTGAGCAGCGAGTAAGGGAGGAGCCAGGTCATGTTGATGCCGACTGCGGTGCCGAAGGCGGCGATGATGATGTCGCGTTGGTCATTGACGATCTTGGCGGTCCACCATTCGGGATGGCTGGATTGGGAAATCAGATCAGCGTAGCTTGCGGCAGGAGCGACGAGCAGCTTCGGATTGGGAATGATGCCGCTGAAGATGGCGCCCCAGTCGATGCCGCCAGTGGTGGCCAGAGTGATGACCACGAGGACGAAGGAAAGGACGATGAGACCGACCATGACCTTGATGATGCGGTCGAAATTCTTGGCCCCCTTGCCTTCGGATTCGTAGAGCACGTTGATGAAAAAGCCGACCGCGAGCAAGATGAGGCAGATGATGACGGTCGAGGCCGTACTGTCGCCGACGAAAGGCAGCAAGTTCTGCTGGACGGCGGCCCGCCCCAGATTGAATTGCGGCATGCACCAGACAATGTTGGCCATTATGGTCGCGATCATCCAGGCCCAGCCCAGGGCGGGCGAAAGGTGCTGGTTAACCAAGCCGAATGGCGCCTTTTCGGTCGATAGGGTGACATAGGCGATCGCGGACAGCATGATGATGCCGCAAATCATCGCTAAGGGCTGGAGCCAGAGGAGGCCAAAGCCCGCGATCACGCCCAAGTAGAGAGCGCCGGCTAGGGATCCGCCGCCAAGCGTAATGGCGCCTTGCAGCCATCCGGGCCCGGAAAGCTTGGAGTAGAGGGCTAATTTCTTGAAGGTCGGGGAGGCTTCCGCTTCGGCCAAGAGGGCGTCTTCACGGGATTGGGGGTCGTTGCTCATAATTGTGTCGTTGTTTAGTGAAAGGCGTTTTTGAGGTTTCGGAGGCTGGTTTCAGCGATTGTCTCGGCTCCGGGATTGTAGTCGAAGACTTCGACGGAAACCCACTTGTCGTAGCCGGTCTCCGCCAAGGCGTCGGCAATCGGCTGAAAGTCGAGATCGCCCATGCCAGGGCCCTGCAGATTAGGATCGTTGGCGTGGAAATGAATGGTGTAGTCGCGACTCGCTTTTACAATAGAAGGAATGTCGCCGCCTTCCGCGAACATCGCTTTGACGTCGAGGTGGAGCTGGATGTTGGGGTGGTCGATCCGTTGGAGCAGTTCGATCGTTTCGGCGGCGGAGGTGAGGAAATTGGTTTCGTTGGTTCCCAGCGGCTCGACGGCCACGGATACGTCGCAACCAGCGCAATGCGCGCCTAAATTTCGCAGTAGCTCGCTGGCTCGGTTGGCCGCATCCCCGTAGAAACCGCCGTCTGCGATATCGCGTTGCTTGGGACTGCCCCAAACCATGACGGCGCCGCCCATCGCTGCGCAGAGGTCCGCCAAATGCTTGCCGAAGTCGAGGGTCTTCTGGCGGATCGAGTTGTCTGGCGTGGTGAGATGCATGCCCTCCGGCTTTACTAGCAGCCAATGGAGACCGACGACTTCGAGTCCGTGATCTCGGACGATGGCGCCCATGGATTCGGCTTCTGCGAGGGTCAACTCCCGTGGATCCTCCTTTAAGGTGAAGGGAGCGATTTCCAGACCTTGATAGCCAGTCTTGGCGACACTGGCGCAGGTATCTGCCAGGCTCCAGCTCTGGTAGGTTTCATTGCAAATGGCGAATTTCATGGAGGAGGGATTGAATCGGCCCGTAAATCAGGAGAATCCCGCGAATGGCGCGGTAGTGGAGGATCGACTCGCGTGAATTCGTGAACGGGGGGGAAGGTCTATTCGAAAAAGGTCTGCTTGGTTTTCTTGGCGGAAGGCGCCCAAATCTTGATGTTGTCGACCCACCCGATGTCGTCGAAGGAGCCGAAGCCGATGAAGCCCTGATCGAAAGGCACGTCGTCGGCGATCATGATGGGAGTGAGCATGTCGTCGAAGTAAAGGGCTACCGTGTTGCGGGCGGTATTGCGGACGATGCGGATCTTGCGCCATTCGTCGACGCCCCAATCCACGCCGACTGTACGGAAGTCGGTAATCGGCGTGCGCGGCGCTTCGTTGACGACAAAAACGTTGTGGGCGTTGTTGTCGCCTGTCTTGGCGACGTGGATATACAGGTAGTGGGCAGGGTCCTGAAAGCCGAAGAAAAAGCAATGGTCGCGGTGAGCGTATCCGCCGGCCTCGGTCGGATCCGGGTGCTGCTTCATGAATTCGGAGATGGGCGTGCCTTTGACGCCGCTTTGCTGGATGTCGACCTCGAGTACGAAGTCGCCAAAGGTCAGCCCCTTGATGAGGGCGATGTTGTAGGGGGAGCGATGCGGGGGTTCGTAGTCGCTTTTGCCGGTGAGGGCCAGAACCTGGCTGCCATCCTTCTTCAGCAATTCCCAAGCGGAACGATCGGTCATCATGAACGCGTCGAAGGCCCGCTTGGATTCGAAGGTTTGCTCGTATTGAAGCGTGTAGCCTTGGGGCAAGTCAGGACCCGCTGAGGCCCATGGAGAGAGGTTCGGCGCGAGAGCAGTCGCAGCGAGAGCGAGAAAGGAGCGAATGGAGGGCATCTCTAGGTTTGGGCGCGTTGCAGGTTTTCGTTGAAGAGCCGCCACGTTAGGGGACCTCCATTGGGGAATGCAAATGATAAACCCAAAAAATCACACGCGTGTAGGGTTGGGCCGAACAGGGTTGGGAAAGGAAGCGTTATAGAGTTGCCGGACGGAAAACGAGCGGCGATAAACGTCGCGATGGACCTGGAATTGAGTGATAAAGTCGTCGTCGTTACGGGGGGGAACAAAGGTATCGGCGAAGCCATATCGCGCTCCTTCGCTGGAGAAGGTTCTGTCGTCGTCGTATTCGGTCGCAACCGAGAGGAAGGCCAAGCCTTCGTGGAAGGCCTGCGATCGAGTGGCGGGAAGGCGAGCTTTCGCTTCGCTGAGATGACGAAGGAAGCGGAAGTGATGGAGGCGGCGCAAAGCGTTTTGGCGGAATTTGGACGTATCGACATCGTGGTGAACAATGCGGGCGTGAACGACGGAGTAGGCGTCGATGCCGGCGTCGACGCGTTTCGGAGTTCGCTCGAGAAAAACCTGACGCAGTGCTACTCCCTGGTTCATCACTGCTTGGGCGCTTTGAAGGAAAGTCGTGGCAATATCGTAAATATCGGTTCGAAAGTGGCTGAAACGGGACAGGGGGGCACCTCGGGATACGCGGCGTCGAAAGGCGGTATGAACGGTTTGACTCGCGAGTGGGCTCTGGATTTGGCCCCGTTCGGAATACGGGTCAATTCGGTGATCCCTGCCGAGGTGATGACGCCGCTCTACGAGCGATGGATTCGTTCCCAGCCGAACCCGGAATCCGAGCTCAAGGCGATTTGCGATTCCATTCCCTTGGAGCAGCGCATGACGACGGCCAAAGAGATTGCAGATACAGTGGCCTTTGTCGCCTCTCCCTTGTCGGCTCATACGACCGGACAAATTCTGTATGTAGATGGCGGTTACACGCATTTCGATCGCCGTTGTACGAGCTCGCGATGAAAAAGGGTTTGGAAAGCGTATGAACGGAGGCGCCAATATGAAGCGATTAGAAGGAAAGACGGCAATTGTAACGGGAGGCGGGGCAGGAATTGGGGAAGCGATCTCCATGCGATTGGCTAGCGAAGGAGCGAACGTGGCGATTTTGGAACGCGACGTTTCCCGTGGGGAAACCGTTGCGAACGCCATTAGAGAAAAAGGTGGTCAAGCGAACGCTCTGGAGGTGGATATTGCGTCGCTTGAGAGCGTGCAAGCGGCCTGCGAAAGTATAGACGGTATCGATGTTTTGGTTAACAACGCAGGGATATCCGCTATCGGCAATGTAGAGACGACAACGCCGGAGGAGATGGATCGAGTCTACGCGGTGAACGTCAAAGGCATGTACCACTGCCTGCATGCGATCGTGCCGGGGATGAAGGAGCGTGGCAGCGGAGTGATTTTGAATCTCGCCTCGATAGCGAGCAAGATTGGGCTGGATGATCGCTTTGCCTATTCGATGAGCAAGGGAGCAGCCCTTGCCATGACGATGTCAGTGGCCAAGGACTACGCGAATGCGGGCATACGCTGCAATTGCATCTGTCCCGCTCGCGTTCATACGCCCTTCGTGGATGATTTTCTGGAGAAGCATTACCCAGACAACAAGGAGGAAATGTTCGAGAAGCTGTCGGCTTACCAACCGGTGGGACGCATGGGCAAGCCCGAGGAGATCGCCGCTTTGGCTGCGTTTCTCTGTAGCGAGGAGGCCTCCTTCATCACCGGCGCTGCCTACGACATCGATGGGGGCGTGATGAATTTGCGCTAGGCTTTTTTCGGGAAGATCGCCTCGATCGTTCGGAGCGAAAGCGTGAGGAAGGACGGTAGAAAGATCAAGGTAACGAGGGTCGAAAACAAGAGCCCGAAAAGCACAATTGCTCCGACTCCTCGGTAGAGCTCCGTTCCCGCTCCGGGGAAGATAACCAAGGGGGCGATGCCGAAGACGGTTGTGGTGGTCGACATGAGAATGGGGCGAATGCGGGAGACCGTGGCCTCGTGTACGGCTTCCGCCACCCCTTTGCCTTCTCTCAATCGGTCGATCGTCCGGCTGACGATTAGTATCGGATTGTTGACGACAGTACCCAGAAGAATGAGGAAACCGAGCATGGTGATCATGTCGAAAGGCTGTTGAATCGGACCGAGGCCGAGTACGGGGAGAGCAGCGCCGAAAGCGTTGAGTAGCCAAAGGCCGCCGATTCCCCCTGCGATTCCAATCGGTACGGTGGCGAGTATGACCAATGGAAATCCCCAGTGGGAGAAAACCGCGGCGAGGAGGAGGTAGGAGAGGACGAGAGCGATGAGGAAATTTCCGATCAGTGCCTCGCGCGTCTTCAAAAGCTGGTCTCCCGCGCCCGTCACGTCGACGACCACGCTGGAGTCGATCATACCCTCGTCTCGCAGGAAGTAGACGATTTCTTCGCGCACGATCTCGACCGCGTCCTCAAGAGCGACGGCTTTGGGGGGGATGATATTAAGGGTTACCGTGCGTTCGCCGTTAAGTCGGCGTATTGAGGTCGTGTCGACGGTTTCTACGAGGTCCGCCACGGCATCGACGGAAACGATTCCACCCACCGGAGCGTATAGGGGCAGATTGGCCAAAGCGTCGAGGCTGGAGATCTCGCCTTCGCGACTGTACAGGAAAATATCGATCCGTTGGCCGTCCAAGAGAAACTCGTCCACGTAGGCCCCGTCGGTGAGAGCGGAAAGGGCGAAGCCAAACGACTGATTGGCGAAGCCCAGCTCGGTGGCTCGATCCCAGTTGGGGCGGATTTCCACCATAGGCTGCTGTAGACTGAGGGCCGAAGGGCTGGAGTTGACCTGCGGCGAGTCGAAGACTTCGAACGCCCGTCGGTAGGCGGCGTCGGCGACTGTATAGATGCGCGACAAACTGGATCCGCTTATATCCAGATTTACGCTCCGGGATCCGCCATCGTTGCTGGAGATGATCGATCCGCGACTATTGAAGTTTCGAATGCCGGGAAACTTCTTGAAGTATTCCGTAAAGACGTCGCTCAGTTCGTCGATGCGAGCGGGGTCCGTTGTCTCCGCAACGATGAGGATCATACCGGACCGGAGGATCATCAGCATGCGTGCGATAGGCGGCACGTCGCCACGCTCTAGGATTTCGCTTTCCGGATGAAGCCGCGACATGTAAGGCATGAAATGCTCATTCACCTCGCGGGCGATCTCGTCCATGGTGTCCAGGTTGTATCCAGGAGGCATGATGAGACGGGCGAAGATCTTGGCTTCCTCGCCTTCCGGCAGGTATTCGGCGGACGGGGTGAGGGTAGCGATGATCAGGGCGCTGGCTCCTGCGGTGATCGCGGCGCCGGCCAAGGCTCGTTTCCAGGACTGGGTGATCAGGGCGACCGATCGATCGAAGAAGGCGAAGATCTTCGGTCGCGGCGCTTCCTGGGTCTCGCTGCGCCCTAGGCGTTTGAAGCGAATGGAAGCGGTTGGGATGATGGCGATGGCGACCAGCATCGAAGAGAAGATCGCTCCGGAGATGGCTATGGAAATGTCCGAGAAAAGCTGTCCCGCTTCCTCTTCGATCAGCCAGATGGGCGCGAACACGATAATGGTGGTGAGCGTGGAGGCGAGGATGGAGGACCACACCTCGCTCACCCCTTTGAGAGCGGCTTCGATGCGGCCCATTCCTCGTCGCCGCAACTTCTCGATACTCTCCAGCACGACAATCGCATTGTCGACCGTCATGCCGATGGCGAAGGCGACGCCGGCGAGGGAGATGACGTTGATGGTCCGGTCGGCAGCGAGCAGTCCGATGAAGGCGGATATGGTGCAGACGGGAATGCCAATGACGCAGAGCATCGTTCCCGGCGCCGATCGGAGGAATAGCCAGAGAACCAGGGTGGCGGCGATGGCCCCTGCGATGAGGTTGCGCCACACGTTCTTGATCGACGCCTCGACATAGCGCACGTCGTCGCTCGTCTTGTAGATGAGCAGCTTCTCGGGACCGAGCACGTCGCGATTGATTTCCTCGATAGCCGTCTCCATCGCGTCCCGGATTTCGATGACGTTCGTCCCTATTTCCCTGGATACGGAGGCGAAGATACTGGGACGCCCTTCTTGGTAGCTAAGCGTCCTCGCTTCATAAAGCCCCAGCTCGATCTCGGCTACGTCGCCAAGGGTCGTGGTGGAATCCCCGCTCCGTTTCAGGATTATCGCCTTCAATTGTTCCGGGGTTTCGAGGCGACCGATGGTGCGCACCAAGTAGGATCGTTTCCCGCTGCTGATATCGCCGGCCGAAATATCGCGATTGCGATCGCGAATGGCGCTGCGGATTTCCTGCAGCGTCAAGCCGCCCGCGGCTAGGCGGGCCAAATCGACGGTCACGCGAATCTGCTGTTCGGGGGCCCCTTGCATGCGAACCTGGGAAACCCCTGGCACGCGTTCCATGCGCGGCCTCACTCGATCCTCGATGAAATCGAAGAGGCGCAGGACTTCTTCGGGCGTGCGCTCGCCGGATATGTCCTGGATCGAATAGAACATAAAGGCATTGGAGGAGAAGGCGGTGGCGATGACTTGGGGCTCATCGACGTTCTCTGGATACGTGGGCACCTGGCTCAAGGCGTTGAGCACGCGAATGAGGGCGTCGTTGGTGTCGATGGTCGCAGGAAATTCCAGTTCGATGGAAGCGGTTCCAGTGGAGGACGAGGAAATCATGCGCTGCAATCCGGCGACGTTTTGCAGGTAGTCCTCTTGCTGAATGAGGATCTCCTTTTCCACGTCCTGCGGAGTCGCTCCTGGCCAGCGGGTGACTACGGATATGGTCCTAACATCCAGATCCGGAATCATCTGCACCGGTATCCGCATTGCGGCGACGATGCCTAGGACGAAAACGAGCAGGGCGATGACCGCTACTTGGGTCGGATGCTTTATGCACCATTCGAACATCCTATCCCTCCCTCCCTTCGTTGTTGGCGATACGAACGGCTTGCCCTTCTTGCAGGGATTCGTTTCCGCGGACGACGACTCGTTCGTTTTCCTGTAATCCGGATACGACCTCGATGCGCGTGCCGCTCGTATTGCCGAGGGCTACTTCGCGCTGCCGGGCAACGGCCTCGCTTCCCGAGTCGTCTATCACCCAGACGACTGTCCGGCCATCGTCATAGCGAATCAACGCGTCGCGGGAGATGACCAATCGCCGACTGTCCGGGACCTGTCTGAAAATCGCTTCGGCGGACATGCCGGGTTTGATACCGTCGATGCTTTGGTCGAGCGCCAGGCGAACCATGAAGGTACGAGTTTGGGGATCGACCTTAGGCGATCGCGCTTCGATCTCCGCGGCGATGGGCGTTTCTCGTTTCCCGGAAAGCGCAATAGAGACGGATCGCGTTTGCAGGATGATGTCCAGCTGTTCCTGAGGGACTTGGATGTCCAGGCGGAGTTCGGCCGTGCCGACGAAGTGGAGGACCGGGCTTCCCGTCTGCACCCATTCGCCGACCTCCGCGCTCTTCGATACGACGATGCCGTCGAAAGGGGCGATGATGTCGTGGCGATCGACGATTTCGCGCTGGCGCTGCAGGGCGGCCTGAGCCTGTTCGACAGCGACTTCGGACAGTCGAAATGCGGTTTCCCGAGTCTGCCGCTCGCTTCGCGGGAAGTTCGCGTCGCCGAGCTGCTCGGCTTCCTCGAGGCGTCTCTTGGCATTGTCTCGTTCGGCCCGGGCAGCATCGATAGCGAGTTCGCGCTGGGCTAGCTCAATGCGGGCTAGGGTGTCGTCGAGTTGGACCAAGGTATCGCCCTTGCGGGCGGAGAAACCGGTTTCCGCATCCGCTACCACGACCAAGCCCGCCACGCGTGGCGAAAGGCGCGCTTCGCGTTTGGCAGTGATCGTGCCATTGAAGCGAAAAGTGGCGGGGTCCGCGTCGGTATCCGGCATTTCCACGACAACGGGTGGAGCGGTTTGGCCGGAGACGAGGGAGCAAAGAAAAAAGAGAGTCGCGGCGAGTCCGGCGTTTCGGATGCGAGGCGATGAAGTGCGGGGGTCGGTCATTGGGCGTGCGATCGATCGGTTTCTGCGGGAAGCCATGGACCTCCAAGGGCCCGCATCAGGTTGACGGTATTGACGATTTGGGTGCGCTGCGCTTGAGCGAATTGCTGCTCGATGTCGAGGGCAGTTCGCTCGGCATCCAGGAAGGCGATAAAGTCGACTACACCCTTTTCGTATTGGACGGCGGAAATTTCTCGAGCCCTGCGGGCTCCTCCGACGGCGTCCTGCAATGCTTTGCTGCGAGCGTCCAGCAGGCGGTTGCTCTGCAGCAGGTCATCGACTTCGGCAATCGCTTCGATCGCGATCTGCTTGTACTCGTCGAGCCGTTGCTCGAAGGTGGCCTGCCGCTGGGCGAGGCGAGCGCGTCGGCCGCCTGCTTGGAAAAAGGATGCGCCCCCTTGAGC
Source organism: Candidatus Pelagisphaera sp. (assembly GCA_965655705.1). Classification (GTDB taxonomy): domain Bacteria; phylum Verrucomicrobiota; class Verrucomicrobiia; order Opitutales; family Opitutaceae; genus Pelagisphaera. The sequence continues at coordinate 219,214 of CBFHHM010000001.1, read as the reverse complement.
GCCGAGCTCCTCGAAGGCCGACGCGGGCTTGAAAAGAGCGTCCCAATTATAGGCGGCGTATCCGATTGCCCCTGACAATGAAATCCGAGGAAGGAAATCAACCTTAGCGATGCCGACCTCCTCGCTGGCCACGGCCAAGCGCTGTTCCGCTTGGCGTACATCGGGTCGTCGAGCCAGCAATTGGCTGGGAAGGCCAGCGGGTGTGGGTTCGTAAGCGAATTCGATTGGCTGCGGTTCGAATGCGAAGGTTGCAGGCGTTTCGCCCAAGAGGACGGCGAGTCCATAGATTAGGCTGTTCTGGATACGTTGCAGGTCGAAGAGGCGCGCTTCGGCGATTGCGAAAAGCGTTTGGGATTGGGCGACGTCGAGCTCGCTCACGGTGCCCGCGTCAAATCGCTTTTCGACCAGTTCGAGCGATTGGCGGCGCGTTTCCCGACTACGTTCCAGGATTTCGATTTCCGATTGAAAGGAGTTGATTTGGAAGTAGCTCTGAACGACGTCGGCTTGCACGGCCAGCATGATGTCTTCGTAGAGGGCGGCTTGGGCTGCCGCGTTCGCTTGGTCGGCTCGTACGCTTTTGCGGATTCGGCCAAAGAGATCGATTTCCCAAGCGGCTGAGAGGGAGGCGTCGTAGCGATCGATGTCGTCGGAAACGCCGTTGGGCGAAAGCGTTGCGGATTCGGAAAGCCTTCGAGCGCTTGCGGAGCCGTCGATTTCGGGCCAGAGCTCGGATCGGCTTTGGCGGACTATGGCGCGAGAGGATTGCAGGGCGTGGAACGCGGCGCTAACGGAGTGATTGTTGGATTGGGCTGAAAGGAGCAGTTCGGAGAGCCCTTCCGAATCGAAGTGTTGCGCCCAAGCAGTGTGGATACGGGGTTCGCCGTCGCCGGTCGCGTCGGCGTTCAGGAAGCTCGGAGGGGATTCGAATTCCGGAAGCGGGGGCGATTGGGTGGCGGCGCAGCCCGACAGCAGCGCCCCAGCGATTGCTGCGAGCAAGCAGGAGGAGGGGGCTTTTCTCGATTCGCGATCCGCAGTACTCACGCTTTGCGCACAGCCTTTTCGATGAGGGCCTTGGTCGCGAGAATGCCGGCTATGGGATCCATATCGTGGCCTTCGAATTCGATGCCTACATAGCCTTTGAAGCCCGCATCGAGCACGATCTTCATCATGCGATAGTAGTCGACGTTGGTTTCATTGCCTTGCGCATCGAAGCCCTTGGACTTGGCGCAAACGATTTTCGCATAGGGCATCGTGTCCTCGACGCCTTGGTAGGCATCGTAGTCCTTGAAGTTCTGGAAATCCGGCAGGCTGCCGCAGTTGGGTCGATTGACGCGCTGCATGAGTTCGGCCAGCCACTTGCCGTTGCTGGAGTAGCCGCCGTGGTTTTCGACTACGATGTCCATCTTCATTCCAGCTGCGACATCGCAAAGAGCGTTCAGTCCATCGGCGGAGCGTTTCATTTGCTCGTCGTAGTCGCCGGGCGAACGGCAATCTACGCGAATGGTATTGCCGCCGAGGATCTGGGTGGCTTCGAGCCAGACCTTCAATTCGTCCACGGATCGGGCGCGCTCTTTGGCGGTAGCTGCGTCGAGCGGGATGGAAGATCGGCAGAGCATCATGGTGTTGACGGCGCCCAAATCGTCGCATCGTTGCCGCAGCCCTTTGAAGTAATTGCGCTTGCCGGCCTTTTCTAGCATGTGGCCATTGAAGTACTCGAGGGCCTTAATGCCGGTGCCTTCGACGACAGTCTTGGGGTAGTCGAGGAGGTCGAGCGAGCCATCTTTCAGCTGGCCATTGAAGCTGTACTGTTGGACGGCCAGTTTGAGACCGTTTTTCTTCAGACTGCCTTTGGCCGATAAAGCGGAGCCGGAAGCGAGCGCTCCGGTTCCCAGAGCCATCCATTTGAGCGATTCGCGTCGCGTAAGCGGGGTCGTGAAAGTCATGGGGGTAGATTGGAAGGGGCCTCAGCCAGGATCAATGCTATTGTGGCGAGGAGTGGACGAGTTTTGCGGCGACTCGGGTAGAGGAGTGGGCTTAGGGCGTTGTTTCTAGCGACCTCGAAAGCGAGCGTTCCCCAGTGGATGGGAACCATGACCTCAGCGATCGTATGGGGGATTAGGTTAGGAGCGGAGTAGCCGCGATTGATGCAGTCGAATTTCAGGGCGTCCTTTTAGCGGTTTGGAAAAACCGAGGCGGCCGCGGTCCCTTGCTCCCATGGCGTCTATGGATTGTTCGATGCGTTTCACTGGTTTCTCGGGTGACGCTTAATTTCCCGACTCGAATGGATCGCGGTCGATTCCGTATTCCCTGTTCCCTTACGAGGTGGCCCAATCGGCTCGTATCGCCCTAGTCAACCCGCGTCCTGGCGGCGGATCGAGGCGTGAATGCTCTCTTGGCCTTGCGCGTCCGTACCGCAGGAATTCGGGGAGGGGGATTCGTGAAACGTCTAATGGAAGCTGGCGAAAGCGCTCGAAGGGAACATCGACCTTGGGAAGCCTCTTTGCTTTCTTGCGGTTTGCCGAAGCGTTCTGTCGAATGTCGGTTTGTTTCATGAAAGTCCTCCCCGCCAGCTTCTATTTTCAAATTCTGCTCTGCGCGGGACTTTGGGGCAGCGCCTTTCCGGTCGTCAAGCTAAGCTACCGCAGTCTGCAATTGGAAGGGTACGGGGAGCAGCTGCTATTTGCGGGGACGCGTTTCGTTTTAGCGGGTCTGCTGGCGATGCTGTTCTGCCGGCGCAGCGTTTGGCGGAGTTTTCGCGACGTTCCCAAGCAAGATCTTTTGTGGGTGAGCCTGGGGCAGACCTTCGGGCAGTATGTATTTCTCTATTACGGATTGGCCGTATCGGGAGGCATCCTGGGGGCGCTGCTAAATGGAGCGGGCAGCTTTTGGTGGGTTCTGTTGGCTCCGTTGTTTCTGAAAAGCCCCTTTCCAAGTGGGTGGCAGTGGCTGTGCCTTGCTGCGTGCGGCATTGGCATCAGCTTGGCCGTCTATGCTCCAGGAGCGGGGAGTGGGAACGTGTTTCAAGGGACGATCGCTTTCCTGCTGGCGTCGCTTTGCGGGGCCATGGGCGCAATCGGCATGAAGCGTGTGGCGCCGCGTTTCGGGAGCCGGGCCATGACGGCGTGGTCGCTTTTCATCGGGGGATTATTTCTGACAGCGGCGGGGAGCTTTCAATGGGAGCCATTCTGGCGGGACTTCGGCTGGTCGACGGCGGGGGTGACTCTCTATCTATCGATTCTCTCGGCGACTGCCTTTACGGTGTGGAATCGCTTGATCGAGCGCTACAGCGTGAACGTATTGTCCGCCTACCGATTTCTTATCCCGCTTTTCGGCGTGCTCGAGTCGGCTTTGTTCCTTGAGGAAGAGACCGTCGGAATCGGTATCGCGATCGGGGGAGTGACTCTTTTGGCAGCGCTGTACGCGATGAGTCGATTGGAGGTCCAGGCCGCTCGCGAGCCACCCCGCTGCGATGTGTAGCTGAATTCGCTTCACGTCTTGCCCAATGGCTCGGGGTGGGCATAGTTAGTCTTCTGTGGATATCGTACACGAATCGGATAACGGCTTCGAGGAGGCCCAAGCCTTGGGGCCCTACCAGATCGCTTCCTTGATCGCTCCGGATCAAGAGGGGCAGTTCACGGCCTATCGGGTGCGGATCGAATCGGGGCAGGTTACGAGCGAGAGTTATCATAAGCTTGCGGAGGAGATCTATTACGTGATCGAAGGCGAGGGGCTGGCGATTTTGAACGGCGAGATTCGGCCGTTGCAGACCGGAGATTTTCTGCGGCTTCCTCCCGGGACGCGCCATCGCTTCGAAACGGGAGCGGAGGCCTTGGTGATGCTCGATATACATTCTCCAGGCTCGCGGCCGGATCGAGACGTCTATTTCACGGATGATCGGCCGGAAGGATTTGGGCCGATCGATACGGACGATTGAGTACGGTTTTGGAACTTGAAGCGTTCGCGGCTTGCAGCGAGCGCATTTAACGGTCTAGAGAAGGGCCGACATTTTATGGATTATTATTTTGATAGCTACGGCGAACTGGGATTGCACCGGGCAATGATTTCGGATGCGGCGCGAACGGATGCCTTTGCAGCGGCTATCAAGGAGGTAGTCGGCGATGGAGAGACGGTCCTGGACGTAGGAACGGGAACGGGCTTGCTGGCTATGTTGGCCGCAAGAGCGGGCGCGTCCAAGGTCTATGGAATCGATCAGGCTACGATCGTCGAACTGGCCCGAGAGCTCGTGGCCCATAATGGATTGTCGGATACGATTGAAGTCATTCAGGGCAATGCCAACGAGATCGCGCTCGATGAAAAGGCCGATTTGCTTGTCAGCGAATGGCTGGGCCACTTTCTCTTCGTGGAAACGATGCTCGACGATGTGATTGCGGCGCGGGATCGGAACTTGAAACCCGATGGAATTATGATGCCCTCGCGCGTCGAACTGCTGCTCGCTCCGATAAGCACGCCTTGGATATACGAACAAGATGGGCCGGGTTATTGGCGAAGCGCTGTGAATGGAATCGATTTCACGCCGCTTGAGCAAAGGGAGCTCGATCAGGCGATCGCCGGAAAGTCGATTTTGCCCGACGAGGCGCTGCTTGCTCCAGGAGCGCCCTTAGTGGTATTGGATCTTAAGACGGCTACGGCGGAGGAGCCTTGGCAGACAGGCGAGGTGACCTTCGAGATTCAGCAAGACAGAGAGCTTGACGGGTTTCTCGGCTGGTTTACTGCCCAGCTTTCTCCGAATGTAATTTTGGATACAGGACCGGCTAGCGAGCCGACGCACTGGTCGCAGACTCACTTCACTTTCAGGCCCCGTACCGTAACAAAAGGGCAGCGCCTCCCGATTCGGTGGGCCTTGCGACGCCATCCGACGGAAGATCGAAGCGTCGAATTCGAGATCGAGCTAGACGGCGAGACGTTTCGCTATCGGGTGGGGTAGATAGCGACGCCATGCAAAGGGCGCAATCGGGTTGGTTGTAGGCTGGGTTGGGGCGTTTGCTTGGACACCCTACCACGGGTGTCCGTCGACGCCGAGGAAGTCCAGAACTTCCTTGGGCGGGCCGTCGAAGGTCGCTAGGGCAACGTTACCCACGTATCCAACTTCCTTGGTTCCGTAGTTGGTGGTGTAGTAGCCGCCCATGGTTAGGCGTCGGAAGTCGTTGAAGAAATTGGCGGCTTCCTTAAATTCGGACTTCGCTTTTGGCGCGTAGCAAATGTCGTCGCAGATCGCCTTCTTTTGGCTTTCGCTCAATGCGTCGAAACTCGCTCCGAATCGCTTGTTCGACTCGGAATCCAGCCACTCGATTCCAGCGAGCGCGGTTTCCTTGTCGTTTTGCTGCGTCTCGAAAGGCGCGCTGATCCACTCGTCGATGAAGTCAGGCACGTTCAGCTCGGAAGCGCTGGGCGAATCGTCGACACGCGGCAAGATGACATCGGCCAAGGCGGAGACGGTCTTCAGCTGTTCGTCGGTGAGAATGCGTTCCCAGGGAGCGGGGGACGGCGTGACGAGATTCGGGTCGAAGCCGTAGCCGTCCGGCGTTGGAATGGCGGGACCGGCTTGAGCGAAGCTCTTGGAGTTGAGAAAGGGAACGGTGGCGGCGGCGCTGAGCATCCACTTGATGGCATCTCGGCGGTCCATTCGTTTATTGGGTTGGTTGGCTTCCATCTTAAATTTCTCCTTTCTTCATGGAGTCCATCATGTAGTCGGCCGATCGCCAAGCGAGGGCCATGATGCTTAATGTCGGGTTCTTGTCGGCGTTGGAACAGAAGGGGCCCCCATCGGTGATGAAGAGATTCTTCACATCCCATGTTTGACTGTATTCGTTCGTTACGGACGTTTTCGAATCTGCGCCCATAATGGTCCCGCCGACTTCATGGATAATCATACCCCCTGGCAAAATCGCTTTCTTGCCGGTCGGGTCGACTTCGCCTCGAATCGTTCCGCCCATTTCAGTAATGAGTTCGGCGAAGGTCTTGTGCATGTGGGCCGCTTGGCGGGTTTCGTAATCGCTCCACTTCCAATGGAACTTGAGGACGGGGATGCCCCACTTGTCTTTGGTCTGGGAGTCGATCTCGCAGTAGCAATCGTCGTTCGGCACCATCTCGCCCCGCCCCGCGTAGCTCATGAAACTGCCGTAGTAGCGTTTGGCGTCCTCCTTGAGCTGGGCGCCGTAGCTGCCTTGCGTATAGTCTTCCAGTCCGCCAAAAGTCCAGACGCTCGGCGGGCGCCGGCTCCCGCCCATTTCAATGTGGTAGCCTCGGGGAAAGTCGAGCTTGCCGGCCAACTGTTCCTTGTAGAGCCACCAAGGTACGTAGGAGTGGCCGCCGCCGGCCCCGTCTTCGTTGTGTGGCGGCATGTTTTCCCAAGCGGGAATTTGTCCGCCCAGGCCTGCTCCCACTGTATCCATGATATACTTGCCGACTTTGCCGGAGGAATTGGCGACCCCATCGGGGAAGAGGGAGCTCTTGGAATTGAGCATGATGCGGACCGACTCGCAGGAGCTGGCGGCAAGGGCGATGATGCGACCCTTGACCGAATAGTCCTTGCCAGAGACCTTGTCGACAAAGTTGACGCCGGTGGCCTTGCCACTTTTGTCGACTTCGACTTCACGGGCCATGGCGTTGGTGATGATGTCGAGATTGCCGCTAGCGAGGGCAGGCGGAATGTGAACCGTGGTGGACTGGTAATTGGCTCCGATCGAGCAGCCCCGCCCGCATGGAGTGGCCCAGAAACAGGCCAGGCGTCGGTTCATTTCCTCGGCGAGAATCTTGGCGGCCTGGGGATTGTTGGGATGCAGTCGGCCAGGAATGTTCTTGGAGTCCAAGCGGCGGCTCAGAACGGCTCGGTGGATCGGGATAACTGGAATGCCGAGCCGTTGCGCGTACTTGCGGGTATAGACTTCGCTGGCCCGCGCTCGAGGCGGTGGCTGGAGCACGCCCTCGGGCGAGTTGGGCGTGTTTTCCAGACCTTCATTGCTTCCATAGACGCCGATGAGGGACTCGACCTTATCGTAGTAGGGGGTCACATCCTCGTAGTCCAAGGGCCAATCGATGCCCACGCCGTCGCGGCTCTTGCCCTTGAAGTCGTAAGGGCCGTTGCGCAGAGAGATGCGGCCCCAGTGATTGGTGCGCCCGCCGAGCATACGGGCTCGCCACCACCAGAATTGCTCCTCGGACTTGTCCGATGCGTTGGTGTAGGGCTCGTGGGGAACCTTCCAGCCGCCGTCCACTGTGGCGTCGTAGAAGCCAAAGGGCTTCTCGGGTGTCGAGGCGTCGCGCAATGGCGCCTGCTGGGCCGTTTGGAACATGGGCGTTTCCTTGACAGGATCGTAGTTGCGCCCGGCTTCCAGCATGAGGACTTTGACGCCCTCCATGGCGAGCGTGTAAGCGGTCTGGCCGCCGGCGGCGCCGGAACCGACGACGATGACGTCGTATTCGGGTTTGGATTTACCTGCGTTGATGTGAGGCATGGGCTAGGAAATGTGGAATGCTAAATGTGGAATGTGGAAAGGGGAATGACGAGTAGGGGAACGGCTTGCCATTGAATAGGAGCTTAGGATTGGGGCTTTGAGTTCGCCTGGCAAGTGGCTATTGCGGTCAATTTTTGCAGTAAGGACGTTACGGAATGGGTGTGATCGACATCTGCTATTGAAGTCTTCGATTCGAGGTCGCTTTTGGTCGTTTCTCGGGTCAGATTTTTCCGATCTTCTCCTTCAACCTCATGAATGTACTATCACAGATCAAGATCATCGCGTTTCTATTCGGCTGGGCGATGCCATTGCTGATTTCGTCAGCCGATTCGCCGCCGCGACCGAATGTCGTCGTTATCATTACCGACGACCAAGGTTATGCGGATATCAGCTACAATCCGCGTCACGGACAAGAAGTGTCTACGCCCCACATGGATGCGCTTGCTCGCGAAGGGATTTTCTTTTCCCAAGCCTACACCAGCGGGGTCGTTTGCTCGCCTACCAGAGCGGGTTTAATGATCGGACGCTACCAGCAACGAGTGGGCGTTTACACGGCAGGGGAAGGCGGCAATGGCTTCGATCCGGATATGAAGATATTTCCTGGGTATTTGCCTGAGGAATACACGAGCATGGCGATCGGGAAATGGCACATGGGGTTGGATAATGATTATCCCGAGCTCAAGTACCATGCGGTGACTCGAGGTTTCGATGAAGCGTACAAGTTTATGGGTCGAGGCGCCCATGACTATTTCGAGCAAAAAGGGATCAAGGGCGATTACGCGCCGATTTATCGGAACAAGGAGAGGCTCGGCGAAAACGATTACGAAGGCTACTTAACGACGCGTCTGAGCGAAGAAGCGGTCGCCTTTATCGACCGGAAAAAGGACGATCCCTTTTTTATCTATCTTGCCTACAATGCCGTGCATACGCCGGCCCAAGCGCCTCAGGGAGATATCGATCGATACAAGCGAAAGTATCCGCATCTTTCCGACACGCGGGCGATCTTGATGGCGATGCTCGAGCACCTCGATGAGGGCGTCGGGGCAGTGGTCGGCAAATTGAAGCAAGAGAAGCTGTGGGACAATACCTTGCTGTTTTTCCTGACCGATAATGGCGGAGCGGCGGCGATGGATGCGGACAATGGCCACCTGCGCGACTTCAAGCAGAGTGTCTACGAAGGTGGCATACGCACGCCTTTCATGGTCAGTTGGCCGAATCGTTTCAAGGGCGGGCGCGTGATCGATACGCCCATCATCTCCTTCGACATCCTGCCGACAGTTATGGAGGCCTTGGAAGCGAGTCCGCCTGAAGCCAAGGGGTTCGATGGCAAAAGCATTCTCCCCCTCATCGAGGGCAAGTCGAAAACGCATCACGACGTTTTGTATTGGGATACTGCGGACGCCAAGAAAGGGTGGGCCGTGCGCGAAGGAGACTGGAAGTTGCGGGGCGATGCCATTACGCTCGAGCTGTTCAATCTGGCGAAGGATCCATCGGAAGCGACTAACCTTGCTAAGACGAACCCCGAGAAGGTGAAATCGCTCAAGAAACTCTACACTTCGTGGAGGGCTGAGATGCCTCCGCCGAATTCCGAGTTGCCAAAGAAAAGAAAGTAATCGGATCCCTCGAAAAACGCTCGAGAGATGCAACGTCAACGAGTAATTGACTCGCGAAGCCAATCTGCCTTGGCGATACTTATGCAAGCTATGTTCAAACGATCGAAACTTGAAATAATTCCTGCCTTTTTTCTGATGGCTTTCGCGACTGCGGGATTGTTTGCATCGAAGCCCAACGTCCTTTTCTTCGCGGTCGACGACATGAACGATTGGTCGGAACCGCTCGGTTCGACTATGGCCAAGACACCGAATTTGGACCGGTTGGCGAAGATGGGAGTGACGTTCACCAATGCCCACACGGCAGGCATTTATTGCGCTCCGTCGCGGGCGGCGATCTTCACTGGACGCTATGCATCGACCACGGGCTGCTATAGCGATCACATCTACTTCTACGATCACCCGGAGTACAGGCCCATGCAGGTTGCGTTCAAAGAGGGCGGATATAAGGTCTATGGGACGGGCAAGCTATTCCATCACCCTGCGGGCATGGTCGACTTGCGAGGGTGGGACGAATTCTTCGTGCGCACGGACGCGCAAAAGGAGTCGGGCTGGCCGATGGATGGGTGGGAGCACGGGGCTCCGTTGCCCGATCCTCATCCACATAGTCCCTACAATCAAACGAACCCCAAGTGGACGGGGAGACCGTTTATGGAAGGCGGCCCCATCCCCGATGCCCTAGAGTCGACGATTACCGATACGATCCGAACGAACTGGGCTTGCAAGATTCTAGGCGAGGAGCATAAGGATCCCTTCTTTCTCGCCTTGGGTCTCTATGCGCCGCACTTCCCGAATTACGCCCCGCAGCGCTTTTTCGATATGTATCCATTGGAGACGATACGTCGACCGGAGTGGAAAGAGGACGATTTGGACGACTTGCCGGAGCCGATACGGCGAAAATACCAGAATCGAAAAAAGGCCGTTCACGACAAGTTGCTCGAACTCGATATCGTAGAGAAGTCCTTGCAGGCCTACCTGGCGTCGATTTCCTATGCCGATTCCTTGCTGGGGAAAGCGCTGGACGCGCTCGAGGCCAGTCCCCATGCAGACAATACGATCATAGTATTCTGGAGCGACCATGGATACGGTCACGGCGAAAAGGGTAATTGGGGAAAGCACACACTGTGGCAGCGCACGTCGAATGTGCCTTTCCTGTGGGCAGGTCCGGGAGTCTCCCGCAATGCCAAGACCGAATATACCGCGACGCTGGTAGATATGTATCCGACGTTGGTGGAACTTTGCGGCCTAGCGAAAGACCCGGGGCACGATGGACTGTCCTTGTCCTCCGTATTGAAAGACCCGAACCATAAGGGAACCCGAAGCGTTTTCCTGCCACACGATCACCCGGGCAGCTACGCGATTATCAATGGCGACTGGCGTTATATCCACTACAAGTATGGGACTGAGGAACTCTATGATTTGAACGCGGATTTCCACGAGTGGAATAACTTAGCGGGCAGCCCTGAATACGCGGGAGTGAGGGAACGGCTTAAGGCTCAGGCGCCGGCAACGTTCGCTGCGCCAGCGACTCCGAAGAAGAACTTGAGAATGGTAGTCGAAGGCGACACTTTTCGCTGGGAACCGAAACGACAGTAGATCGACACCCTTTTTCATGAACAAACGACTCATTGCTGCCTTTAGCTCCCTCTTCCTTCTAGCCCTTGCGCAGGCGAAGCCGAACATCGTGTTCATATTGGCGGACGATTTGGGATATGGCGATATCCGCGCGTACAACGGCGGGAGCCAAATCGAGACGCCTTACCTCGACCAGTTGGCTGCCCAGGGTATGCGATTCACGGATGCCCATTCGGGAGGCGCCACCTGCGTTCCTTCGCGCTACGCCCTCTTGACGGGGCGTTTTGCAATTCGGGCCGCTTCCTTGAAATGGAGGGATGGGGCGCTGATCGAAGAAGGGCGGATGACGATCGCTTCCTTGCTGCAGTCGAATGGATATCGAACGGCAATGGTGGGCAAGTGGCATCAAGGCTTCGACATGCCACCGCAGGAAACGAAGGACGCGACCTTCGATTTCGCGAAGTCCATCACGGGAGGACCGGTGGACAGGGGATTCGATTCGTTTTTCGGCATGCATGCCTCTTTGGACATACCCCCTTATTTCTATATGAGAGGCCGGTCGGCCACGAAATTGCCTGAGCGTATCATTGAGGCGCGTACAAGCGTAGGGGGTCCGGAGGGCTGGAACCGAATACAGGGCGCCTTCTGGCGGGAGGGCCTTGTCGGTTCGGATTTCGTCCACGAGGAGGTAACGCCGCGGTTTCTGGAGGAGGCGACGGCGGTATTGACTCGACATGCGTCAAGCGAATCGGAGAGGCCGCTTTTCCTTTATCTCGCTTTGCCCTCGCCTCATACCCCTTGGCTGCCGACCGAGGCGTTTCGCGGCAAGAGTCGAGTGGGAATGTATGGAGATTTCGTCATGCAGGTAGACGCGGTCGTGGGCAGTCTCATGGGCACGCTGGCAGACACTGGCTTGGAGCGGGACACCTTGGTCATTTTCACTAGCGATAATGGCCCGGTTTGGTACGAGGAAAATACAGAGCGCTTTGGCCATTCGGCGGCTGGTCCATTGAGGGGCAAGAAAGCGACCTCTTGGGAAGGGGCCCATCGAGTGCCCTTCATCGTGCGCTGGCCCACAGCGATCGCGCCTGGAAGCGTCAGCGAACGCTTGATTTCATTCGCGGATCTCTACGCCACGTTTTCCGATCTCGTCGGCAAAACGGCTATTCCTGCAGGGACAGCCCCGGACAGTGTAAGCTTTTTTCCAATACTGAAAGGCGAGGCGCTCTCGCCCCGCCCCGCGATCGTTCACAGCGACACTTCGATTCGATCGGGAGATTGGAAACTAATATTGCCGCGAAAGGGAAGGCAGGCGGCGAAGGGGGAATTATATCACTTGGCAAGCGATTTAGGCGAAACCGCTAACCTGTTTGAGGAGAGGCCTGAAACGGTCGAGCGCTTGTCGACCGAGCTAAAGGCTCTGATGGCAGAATAGTCTCTGTCGGCGGCGGACTGTTCAGGCGTCTAGCTTGCGCGCTCCTTTAAGAACGCGATTCGTATCGACAATTCCGACACCGGGCCCTCGGGGAACGCTTAGGGAGCCGTCTTCGATGCGGAGGGGAGGATCGAACCAATCGGCGTAGGCCTCTATGTTTCGCTTGTATTCCTGCCATCCTCCTATCTTGGGGGTACGCGAGGCGAAGTGCAGCATATAGATAAAACCGAAGCCGCCGGAAATGTGTACGGTGGTCGGGATGTTGAGCAGCTCGGCCATGCGGGAGACGCGAATCGATCGAATGAGGCCTCCGTAGTATTGGAGGTCGGGCTGGACGATGTCGACGGCTCTGTTTTCGATGGCCCACTTGAAGCGCCACTGGCTGTATTCCTGTTCTCCTCCCGCAACCGGAATGCGGAGGGTGTCTGTAACTTGGCGCGTCGCTTCCAAGTGGTCGAAGGGGCAGGGTTCCTCGAAGTAGACCGCTCCGATGTCCTCCAGCATGCGGCCCACCTCGATGGCTTGCGGCGGATCGTAGGAGCTATTCGAGTCGGCATGGATGGCCATCTCGTCGCCGAGTTCTTTGCGCGACAAGGCGATGAGCTGCGGGGTGCGGTCCGGGAGGGCGTCTTCGTTGCGGCTCATGCGACCGCCGACGCGATACTTGATCGCCTTCGCTCCGGTTTCTTCGATGAGACCCTGCAGGTAGTCGATCTCTTCCTCAGGGGTCGTGTCGCGTCGTCCGCTGGCCACGTAGAAAGGGACCTCGGTTCGGATAACGCCGCCCAGCAGATCGCCGATCGATTTGCCTGCGACGCGACCCAAGAGATCCAGGATGGCAAACTCTACCCAGGCGACCGGACTCCAATAGGCCAGCCCTTGCAGCTTGTAATTGCTCCGCCACCGGTAGAGTTCCCAAAGGTGTTCCTCGAGGAGGCGGGCGTCCTTGCCAATGAAGAAGGGCGCGACGCGCTGCAGGAGTATCGGAGCGAGGTACTGGGCCCGATTGTTGTCTAGGGAGATGCCTTCGGCTCCGTCTTTGGAGCGCACCCGAATGTAGTATTGGTTTCCCTTGTGGAGGAGATCGATGGATTCGATGATAATCGGATCGTTCAGGCCGGTCGTATCCAACACAGACTGAGAGGCCGCTTGATCCAAATGGAAGGATACGTCACGTCGTTCTTGACTAAGCAGTTCGGCGGGGCTGATTGCGGCGAAGGCTCCAATTCCTGTGGTGGCGCCGATAAAATTACGTCGATTGAGGGGCATGAAGAGAGGGTAGGCCTTATGACGCTAGCAGGCAATCGGTAAAACGATTGACCGTCGCGCCTTGTCTGTCAATTGGGCGCTTGAAAGCGCCGGTTTCGATTGAAGCGGCTTGGAAATCGTCCAATAGTAGTCGTATTGTCTAAATACTCATTATGATGAATTACCTCAGAACCGCCCTTACTTTAGTTGCAGCATTGGCATCTGCCAGCGCGCTTATGGCCGACTCCCATGGTGGAGGCGAGTGGCGCTCGCTTTTCGATGGCAAGACCCTCAAAGGCTGGGGCGTCGTCCAAGGTTACGCCAATTACTACGTGGAAGACGGGGCCATCCTCGGACGCACGGCGGAAGGCAGCCCTAATACGTTTCTTCATACCTACGATCACTTCAGCGATTTCGAGCTTACCTTTGAAGTCAAGGTCGACGACGGCCTCAATTCCGGCGTGCAGATTCGCTCGCATACGCGGGATTTCGGAAGCCGTCGCTATTTCGGCACGCAAGTCGAAATCGAGTCGGGTCCAGGGCAATCTGGGTTTATCTACGGCGAAGGCCTCAATACCGGCTGGATTTCCAAGGAGCCGGGAAGCGACGACAAATCGGTCAACGAGCACAATTATATGAAGAACGGCAAGTGGAATACTTACCGTATCATCGCCGAGGGAGCGACCCTCACGACCTTCATCAATGGCAAGCAGGTGACTAAGCTGAAGCTACCGGGCGGGATCTATCGCGAATCGCCTTCGGGCAGCATCGGCCTGCAAGTCCACGGCATAAAGGCGGGCAGCGGCCCCTTCGAGGTGCGCTGGCGCAATATTAAGATCAAAGAGCTTTAGACGCGCTCTCTCTGAACTCATTCCACTATCGCCGCTGAATCGGTCCGGTTCCCTGGGGATTGGTCGTTCGCGGCTTGTCGATCATCTTGGACCCGGCGGGAAGCTTCGACTTGTCGAAGGGTAGGATCTTTCCGCTATCCAGAACTTTGATACGCAGGTCCTTGATTTCCACGCTATTCGCATTGCCGTTGTGCAATTGAATCGCGAGCAAGCCTTCGAGAGAGCGTCCCGATTCGTGGCAGTCGATTAGTTCGGAGGCGATCTGCCCGTTGACCTTGTGGATCAGGCGATTGCCGCGGGCGATGATAGTGAACTCGTTCCACTGGCTCAGGTCGGCTTCGACGGGGTCGTGTTCGGAAGTCTGCCAGCGCTTGCCCTCGGGATCGAGGGTGACGTTTTTTCCGTTGAGGCCGAAGATGCCGCGCCCTTTTTCCTCGTAGGTCATGCCCGTGTGTTCGATGGCGGGGTGGACATCGCATTGGTATCCGGAAATCGCCCACGACCCGAATTCGGGTACTTTGCGGCTTCGGTACTGAATGCCCGAATTGTTGTCGCCCACCATGCGGATGGTGGCGCGGAGCTCGAAGTCTTTGACGGTTCCGCCTGACCAGACGAGAAAGGTATTGTGTTCAAGGTCGCCGGGTCCGGAGCAGGTCCCGATGACGATCCCGTCTTCCACCTTCCAGTGACCGGGCGAGCCCTCCCATCCGCTGAGGTCCTTGCCGTTGAAGAGCGACTTGAAACCATCGTCCGCGAATAGGCTGGGAACGAAGGCGAGAATGGCGAGCGCGAGGGGCAGTCGTTTCATAGATTTTTGGGAATTGGGGCGATCGGGTTTCCGATTAATCGGGAAGCGTTACTTTCTTTCCCTGAATTTTCATTTTACGGACGAGCGCTTGCTGCGCTTCAACTTGACCGGGGGTGGTCGCATTGCCGCCGGGAACAATCTCTCCGTAGGGGCGTCCCGTGGGTTCGATGGTTCGGGCGAGGAGGGCTCTTAGTTCCTGCAGGGCCCGACGCGACTCGGGATCGTCAACGAGGTTCTTACGCTCGTTTCCATCGCGATCGATTCGAAAGAGGGCGTCTTCATAGTAGAAATTTGGATTCGCGGACCCTCGCGTACCGATGCCCGCTCTGTTGAGGGGAGCCATAACCTTGGGCAGGTTTTCCGGTTTCGACTTCCGAATAACGCTTAAATGGTCTTCAGGGTAGCGTACGGCGATGTACTTGTAGTCCCGGGTGCGGATTGCCCGCCCGAAGCCGAGTTCGAGATAGACATGATCGCGCCAGTCGTTTGGGGCGTGTCCATCGAACAAAGGGGCTAGGCTGTGACCGTCCAGCTGATATTCGGTGGGGATACTCGCATCGCCGAGCTCGAATGCGGTAGCGACTATGTCGATACTTTGCACGAGATCGGCGCTTTCGACCCCTGCCGCGATCTTGCCGGGCCAGCGCATGATGAATGGCACGGTAGCGCCGTCGATGTCGAAGAGGGATCCTTTTTGGCGCGAGCCGTGATCGGCGGTGAAAACGAGCAAGGTGTTCTCTTCAATGCCGAGCTTCTTCAGTTTGGCGATGACGGCGCCCACGCCGGCATCGATCCACGAATAGCCGGCATGTCCTTTGGCCGGGTCGAGGTCGCGATTTGCCAGTTCGCTCAAAATCCCTTGTCGCGTTAGCATGCCTTCCGGCTGGATGGCCGCGCTTCCCTGGCCGGAGCCGGTAACCAAGGGATCGTTGATCGATCGACTCCATGAGGCATCGGGACCATGGACGAGGGTGGTGCAGAGGTGTAGGTAGAACGGTTGCTCGCCCTTCCCGGAACCGACGCTGTCCTCGATGAACTCGAGCCCTGCCTCGATGGTCCATTCCAGATTGTGTTCGGAGTAGGGTTTCTCGAGGTTGCCCAGGTAGATGTTCTTGGCCCAGTCGAAGCCGCGAGCCGTGAGGAGTTTTCGGTACTGGAGTTCGTTGTAGCGAAAAGCGTCGCTTAGTTCGGGAGAACGCTTGCCGTCTCGGGGAATGTACTTCAGGCCCCAAGCCTTGTAGTCCGATTCCGTACGCAAACTTTCGATACCGCTGGCGTGATACTTGCCGACGAACCCGGTTCGGTAGCCCGCCTTGGAGAGAACGCCCGCGACATTCAGATTGTCCGGATCGAGGCCCATATTGAAGGCCGGAAAGGCTTGGGCGCCTTCGGGATTCTCGTGCAGAAAGGGTTCCGAGGTAGAGCGACTGGCGTAGCGGCCAGTGAGAAATGAATAGCGGGAAGGCGTGCAGACGGTGCTGGTGACGAATCCGTTGTGGAAGAGCATGCCCTCTTTCGCCATGCGATCCAAGTTGGGCGTCCATACCTCGCCCCCATAGGCGCCGATGGATTCCTTATCCTGATCATCGGTGAGAAAGACGATGATATTAGGTCGTTCCGCTGGAAGCGTTAGAGAAAAGTGGAGAGAGAGGATCGAAAGGGCGATCCCCGTAATTCGAGTTATCCTCATTGCGTTCGCCGGTTATCCGTTGCTGTTGTGCCAGCCCCAGCCTTTGGGGACCTGTCCGCCTCCGCTATAATTGGCGCTGGGCTTGAGGGGTGGGAGCGTATTGACAAACTCATTATATTTTTGGCGCAGGTGTTTGACTACGTCCGAATGCTGTCTCGCTAGATCCTTCGTTTCCTTGGGGTCGCTCTTGAGGTCGTAGAGCTGCCAGTAGTAGAGGCCCTTTACCATGCGCCAATCCTTCCAGCGGACTGCGTAAAGATTGCGCCGTGGTTCATCGGTGGGGTCGGCATTGTGCCAGTAGATATACTCGTGGGCGTCTCCTTTCTTTTCTCCCTTGAGGAACGGCAGCAGGTTGACGCCATCGCATTGACGGGGTAGGGGCTTGCCGATGGCGGCCGCCATGGTGGCGTAGAAATCGATGGTGGCGGTCTTGCCTTCGTAGGTCGCGCCGGCCGGGATAACTCCGGGCCAGGTGACAATGGTGGGCGTGTGGACCCAGCCTTCCTGTTGCGTGTCTTTGCCCTTACCGCCACGGTAGGGTTCGGAGGAGCCGCCATGCGCTCGGTTGGCTCCATTGTCGCCCGTAAAGAAGATGAGCGTATCGTTTTCCAAGCCGTGCTTTTCTAGCTGTTCGAGCAGCTTGCCCACGGCATCGTCGACTGCCACAACGGCCCCTTCGTAAGCGGTACCGTCGCCTCCGGGTATTCGGTCGCGATAGCGTTGCGGAGTATTCTTGACGTTCGAGTGGACGGCGAAGGGAGAGAAGTAGAGGAAAAAGGGTTTCTCGGCGTTGCGGTCGACGAACTCGGACATGTATTCGCCGTCGAGATCGGTCAGGTAGACATAGCTGCCGTCTTCCCGTTCGCGGTCGTATTGGTTGCCCGGAGCATTTTTGGCGACTTGCGTGAAGCCGCGTTCGTGGGGGCCTTGCCCCTTGGCCCCGATGTCCCATTTTCCAATTTGTCCGGTGGCGTAACCGGCGTCGCGCATGAATTCGCCCATAGTGGGGTGGCCATCGGGAATGGGAAGACCGCGGGACATGCCGGATTTACCGAAGCGCTGGGCGTACATGCCCGTCATGAGGCTGCAGCGGCTCGGGCAGCAGGGCGGGTTGGTGATGTAGGACATCGTGCACTTCGCTCCGCGAGCGGCGAGGGAGTCGATATTGGGAGTGGGGATGCGCGGATGGCCGAAGCAGGCGAGGTCTCCGTAGCCGAGATCGTCGATGAAAAGGACGACGATGTTGGGCTTCTTACGGCCAGCTTCTTGGGCGAAGCTGAGCGCGGGATTCAAGCTCGCAGCGAGGGCGCCGGCGGAGGCGGTTTTGAGAAAGTGACGACGGTTAGAGTATGGCATGGGGGAATGGGTTGGTTTTCGACATCGTTTATCGCGCTCGCTGGACTCCCCCCAAGTTAGGGCAGGATCCTCTCGGAGCGAGGGAATGATCATTTTGTTAGATTGAAATGGCGCATAACGGGACGCTCTAGGGAATTTACTGCTTGATGTAGGCTTTGGGAAGCTCGGAAACCCAAGCCTCGACTTTCGCTTTCAGTTCGGCGGCAAGTTCGGGATGCGCATTAGCTAGGTTGACGCTCTCGGAAGGATCGGTCTCGAGATCGTAGAGTTCGGGCTCGCCGCGACGCGGGAGGTGATACTTCCATTTGCCGTCGCGGATCGAGGGCGTGCCGCCGGGCGAGCTGGTTTTCCATAGAAGAGGTTTCTGTCGTTCGCGGCTTTGGCCGGACCAGATGTCGCTTATATCTTCGCCATCGAGTTGCTCAGGTAGGGTTTCGATCCCTGCGATCGTGGCCAGGGTGGGCATCCAATCGATAAAGGAGGTGACGCTCTCGCTATCGACGCGACCGGCGGGAATGCGACCGGGCCAGCGGATTATGAAGGGCACCCGAACGCCGCCTTCGAGTTGGGTGTGCTTGCCGCCGCGAAAGACGCCCGCGTAGCCGAGCATATTGTTGGAGAACTCTCGATGTCCCTGCTTGCTGAGGATGACGGGGGCGGGGCCGTGGTCGCTGGAAAAGACGAAGATCGTATTATCGCGCATGCCGAGCTCGTCGATCGTTTTAAGGAGGCGATGAACGTTGCGATCGATAGAATAGACGTCGCCGAGATATTGGCGCATGGATTCGTCGAGATCGCCTCCGATTTCCAGGCATTCGTCGAATTTATGCTGCATCGTTTTCGAGAAGTCGCTTCGCTTGACTTTCAGTTCGATGAAGCGGCTGGCGAGCTCGGGCGCAACGGTAACCGGAAAATGGGTACTGTGCCCCCATATGTTTACGTAGAGCGGCTGGGCACCGGCGTTTTTCCTTATGAAGTCGATTGCAGCGCCAGTCAGGTCGTCGTCGCGTCCGGCAGATTTGCCCTTGCTCTTCCCGATGATTTCGACGCGATCCAAGCCGTACATGCCGTCGACTTCCGTCTCCTTGGGGCCAATGTGCCACTTCCCGAAATGGCCGGTCTTGTAGCCACGATTCTTGAGGAGTTCTGTAATGGATACGCGCTCGCCGAAGCCATGAAAGGAAGCGTACTTTTCGTAGCGAGCGGGGAACAGGCCGGTCATCAATCCCGTGCGGCTCGGGTTGCAAGTGACGCCGGTGACGTAGTGCTGTTCGAACCGAGCGCCTTCCTCGGCGAGTTGGTCGAGGGCGGGCGTTACGGCGTAGGGATGTCCGTATGCGCCGATGTCGGCATAGCCCAGATCGTCGCAAAAGAAGAAGACGATGTTGGGCGGCGTATCATCCGCTTGCGATACGGTCGCTAGGGTGGCCGCGAGGGTCCAGAATAGCTTGGAAAATCGTTTCATCGGAGTTCTTTGTAGGTTCGTTTCAATAGTTCGGACAGATAGTCGCGGGTAGACGCGTATTCGGGATGGTCAGCTAAATTGTAGTAGCCGAATGCGTCTTTGGCGCCGTTGTAGAGTTCGTATCCCCCCTCGCCCTTGGCTCCCCATTGCGTGAAGCGCCAATCGCCGAATCGGACGCTGTAGCCCATGTCGATATTGGGGCGCTTTACTTGCGTGTAGGCGGGTCTAGGCGGGGTGGCCTCGCCTTCGAGAATCGGGCGAAGACTGGTTCCAGAGAGAGTGTGCGGTTCGGGCAGCTCGCAAAGTTCGGCCAGGGTCGGGTATAGGTCGACGAGTTCAACGATCGAATCTGTAGCGCTTCCCATTCGTTCGGTTCCTGGCGCCCAAACGATCAAGGGCACGCGGGCTCCGATGTCGAATACGGTGACCTTGTTCCACCAGGCGTGTTCGCCGAGGTGGTAGCCGTGGTCGCTCATCAAAATCACAATGGTATTGTCCCACAGGTCGTGGCGATCCAAGGCGTCGAGCACCTTGCCCACTTGCGCATCCACAAAAGTGGTACAGGCGAGGTAGGCGCGTTTGAATTCGCGTCGGTCGCGGTCTTCGAAGGTATGGAAGTTGTAGTTTCCGGGCGTCGCGTAAGGCAGCGCGGGCGTCCGGTCCTGAGGATCGCTTGCCAATTCGATTTCGTCTATCGGGTAGCGCTCGAAATATTCCTTGGGGGCAATGAAGGGATCGTGGGGCTTGTGAAAGCCGACGCCGATGAAGAAGGGCTCATCGCTTCTGGCTTCGATAGCCCGTACGGCTTCCTGGGCATTTAGTCCGTCCATTTGGGCTTCGTCCCCGCCTTCTGCCGCAAGCCAGCGGGCCCAGCCTACGGTTCCGTCGCCCAGTTTGCGCCCTTCGCCTTGCTGGCCAATCTGGGGAGTCTTGCCTCGGGGGCTGTAAAAGGAGTCGAAGGACGGGTCGTCGCGAAAGAAGGTTCGCTTGCCGTTTTCATCCATGCCGGCGTGTAGCAGCTTACCGATACCCACCGAGAAATACCCGTTCTGCCGAAAGAGCTGAGGCAAGGTGACCATGTCGGGATACTCCTGTCGCAAGATTTGCTGATTGGATAGAATGCCTAGCTCGTTGGGACGCAGGCCCGTGAGAAAAGAGGAGCGACTGGCATTGCAGACCGGGTACTGGCAAAAGGCATTCTCGAATTTCAGTCCTTTGTTCGCCAAACGATCGATATTGGGCGTATGCGCCGCATCGATACCATAGGCCCCCAGTTCCGTACGAAGGTCGTCGATTGCAATGAACAGGACGTTCAGCGGCTTGGCGTTGAGATCGCCCAGGCAAAGGGCGAAGCCGGAAATGAGGATTCTCAATAGCGTGGAATGCAACATGTGGCTTCGATTGCGGGTACAGGCGCGGCGCTTCGATGGCAAAGCCATCGCGGCAACGGACCTATCATGGAAATTATACGACGGTCTGCGTGAGGCCTAGCTTGTTCAATACCGCAGGTGGCGGCCCATCGAAGGTAGCCGAGGGGACGTTGCCCACGTATCCGATGGCCTTCCAGCCTTGGGGCGTCCCGTAGTAGGCGCCCATGCAAAGGGAAGTGAAGCTGCGGAAGAAACCGGCGGCTTTCTTGATCTGAGGATCCGTTTTGCTTGAATCGCACAAGTCGTCGCAAATGGCTTGTTTCTGGGAATCGGATGTAGCGGCGAAGTCCTTGCGGAAACGCTTGTTAGACTCTTCATTGATCCACTTCAGCCCGGGAAGAATGGTATTTCGAGAGGACTGTTGCTTGGGATAGGGGGCGCTCACCCATTCGTCGATGAAGTCGGGCACCCGCAAGGCGCTGGCGGCGGGACCGTAATTGTCCTCGGGGAGGATTGTGTCGGCGAGCGCGGTTACGGTTTTCCGTTCCTCCGCGCTGAGGGTCAGTGGCCAGAAATCTCCGGGTTTGTAGAGCTTGTTGAGCAGAGGATCCTTGCCGTATCCAGCGGCTTGATTCGCTGGCTCGCTTTGAGCGAGGGATAGCAGGGGGCCGGCTTGCGTTGCTGCCGCGGCTGCGGCAAACCACTTTAGGACGTCGCGGCGAGAGAGTCGGGGGAGGGATGATTCGGTTTCCATTAGATATTTCCCTTTCTGGATTCCTCGATGATGTAATCGCCGCAACGCCACGCGAGGGCCATGATCGTGAGGGTCGGGTTCTTGTCGGCGTTGGAGACGAACGGCGCCGCGTCGCAGAGGAAGAGATTCTTAACGTCCCAGACTTGATTCCATTTGTTGCATACGGAGTCCTTTGGATCGGCTCCCATGCGGGCGCCGCCGACCTCGTGTTTCACATTGCCGCCGGCTCGAATAACGTCATGGCCCGTTTGGGCGGGCGTTCCAAGAATCTTGCCGCCCATACCTTCGATGATGGAGCCGAAGGTTTTTTCGGCGTGCATGACCATGTTCAACTCGTGATCGCTCCAGTTCCAATGCCAGCGGACGACGGGAATACCCCACTTGTCTTTCACATTGGGATCGATCTCGGCGTAAGAATCCTCGTTGGGAATCATTTCGCCGCGACAGGCTAGACTGATAAAGGAACCGTAGTAGCGCCGGGCGGCCTCTTTAAGCTTCGTGCCGTAGAGTCCTCGAGTGTAGTCGCCGGGCACGGGACTGTTGCCGCCTGGCATGCGTCGGGTGCCGCCGATTTCGATATGGTAGCCGCGGGCGAAGTCGAGTTTGCCCGCGAGTTGCTCTTTGTAGAGCCACCAGGGGCTGTAGAAATGACTGCCGCCAGCGCCGTCGTCGTTGTGCGGCTCCAGGTTCTCCATGGCAGGGACTTGACCTCGGAGGCTCGAGGCGGCCGTATCCATAATGTACTTGCCGACAAAGCCGTTTCGATTGCCGACCCCTTCGGAAAATTGCGAGCTTTTGGAGTTGAGTAGGATGCGCACGGACTCGCCGCTGCTAGCGGCGAGGACCACGGCTTTGCCTTTGATGCGTTCTTCGCGTCCCGTAGTCTTGTCGATGAAAAGCACCCCGTTGGCCTTTCCATTGGGACCCATCAGAATCTCTCTCGCATGGGCGTTGGGGATGATGTCCAGATTTCCGGATGCGAGCGCGGGAGGGAGGTGAACGGTGGGGCTTTGGTAGTTTGCTCCCGTGCTGCAGCCGCGTCCGCAGTTGGTGGCCCAGAAGCAAGCAGCCCGGCGACGCATGGAATCGGCGACGAGACGCTGGGCGGTTGGGTTGTTGGGATGGAGCTTGGCAGGAACGCGATCGGCATCGAGGGCCTTGGTCAGTACAGCCCGATGTATGGGAACGACGGGTACGCCTGCTTTCTGGCCCGACTTTTGCGTCATCAAGTCGCCTACGCGTCCTTTGGGTGGAGGCAGTAAAACGCCAGGCGGCGAATTGGGCGTGTTCTCCATGCTTTCATTCGTGCCGTAAATGCCGACGAGCATCTCCGCTTTGTCGTAGTAGGGGGCTAGGTCCTCGTAGGCGATGGGCCAGTCGAACCCGAGACCATCGCGGCTGTAGGGCTTGAAATCGTAGGGGCCGTTGCGGAGGGAAATGCGACCCCAGTGATTGGTGCGGCCTCCGAGCATGCGGGCCCGCCACCAGGTGAATTGCTGGTTAGGGTGATTGCTGCCTTGCGTGTAGGGCTCGCCCGGCACTTGCCAACCGCCATCGATGGTGGAGTCCCAGAAGCCCATATCCTTGTCGGGCGTCGAGGCGCCTCCGAGCGGAGTCTGATCGGGGCGATTGAACATGGGCGTTTCCGTGGCGGGATCGTAGTGTCGCCCGGCTTCGAGCATGACGCATTTCAGTCCGCCTAAGGTAAGCGTATAGGCCATTTGGCCGCCGCCGGCGCCAGAGCCGACAATGACGACATCGTATTCTTCTTTAGCTTGGGATGGGGCAATAGTGGGCATAGCAAGTCGTGGAAGTTCTCAGGATATGTCGAATAGGCAATAAAAGTAACTGTGAATCCGAAATAGAAGGGTCACATCGGTTTTCCAGTTTACTTGCCTACATAGGCGATAGGGTAGCCTGCAGCGTGCAAGCGCGTTGCCCAGGTCGCGTTCTCGGTGGGAAAGTGAACGTGGTTATTGGCGACCCCATTATAGTGCCCGTAGCGTCCGGTTAGAAACTGGGCCCGGCTAGGGGAGCAAAGAGCCGTGACGATCATAGCATTGCGGAAACGAATGCCCTCGGAGGCGAGTCGATAGTGGGTATGCGCATGAGCTTGCGTGGATAGGGTTGGGGCGATCCAATTGAGAATGAGGTCGCTTCAAATAGGGGTTCGGGGAAATGGGGATGTCCTTGAAAAGGCAATGGGCTTCGTTTCACAACAATGAAAGTATAGTAGAGGCTGCGTTTTGGACGTTACGTTTTGAACTGGAGTGACGTTATCTTCGAGCGCACCATCAAGAACTGTGAAACCGCCCCCAACAGACGTATCGGCTGAATTTATTCAGCTTTTGACGACCCACCAGAGTCGCCTCTACGCCTATGCCCTGTCGTTGCTGGGCAATCGAGAATCGGCTAAAGAGGTCATGCAGGAGACCAATATTATCATGTGGCGGAAGGCGGAGCAGTTCAAACTGGGTACGAATTTTGGCGCTTGGATGATGAAGATCGCCTATTACCAGTCGTTGGAGTTTCGGCGGAAACAGAATCGGCAGGCGGTATTTATCGAGGACGAGGAGTTCCTGTCGACACTGGCAGTGGAAGCGGCCGATTCGACGGATACCTTGGAACAGCAGCAGATGGCCTTGCAGCGTTGCTTGGAGCGACTCCCAGACAGACAGCGCGATCTGGTGCGGCGTCGCTATACGGAAGGAGCGTCCATCAAGTTGGTTGCGGAACAGATTGGAATCGCGGCGAGCGCGGTGAAGCAGACCTTGTTTCGAGCCCGCAGCAAGCTAATCGAATGCGTCCGATTTCGCCTGAAGGAGCAAAACGCATGAACGATTTCGAACAATTGCTATCCGGTTTTATCGACGATTCGTTGAGCGATGTCGAACAGCGTCGATTGGCGGAGCTCATTCAGTCCGATCCAGAATACCGGGCCCGCTATCTCGAACATTGCGCCTTGGATGCGGCATTAGCCTGGGAACATGGCGTACTGGGTGAAGCGGAGATCCCTCGACCGATAAAGGGCTCGGAACACGATACCGCTGCCACCTTAGTCCACTGGTGGCGCCCGTTGGCCTGGGCAGCGGGTCTTGTATTGGTTTTGGGGCTGCTCTGGAATGGCATTGCCCCATCGCTGCGGGAAAGCCAATGGCAGGCGACGACGGCTTTTGGAACGGTCTCCGTGAAAGCAGGAGGTCAGTTGAGTATTGAAAATTTGAATATAGCGTTGGTCGGTGGAGACGAATTGAGGGCCGGAGATTACGTTTTGGTTGGAGGATACGCTCAGCTTGACTTCGACAATGGCGCTCGTGTCCTCGTCGAGGCGCCTGCTCGGTTTCGCATCGATACTCCATTGAAGATGGCCTTGCACCAAGGACGCCTCTCGGCGGAGGTTTCGCCTGAAGCGACCGGGTTCAAAGTGGAAACGCCTGGCGCGGACGTAATCGACTACGGCACGGAGTTTGGCGTGGAAGTCGATGCGGAGCAGCGTAGCGAAGTTCATGTTTTCAGCGGTGAGGTCGAGGTAGTCTCTCGGGACTCGCTTCAGGAACCGGTGCGACTCTTAACGGATCAAGCGACTCGAGTAGACGCGGTATCTGGCGAGCCTTCTGGGATCGAGGTCGCTCCCGAGCGTTTTATGAGGAGCTTGGATGAGCCGATGCGTACCTACGGTCAAGAAGTTCGGGATCTCGATCCGGTCGTTTATTATAGAATGTCGATAAGCGATAATGGCGAGACTTTGATCGATCGTTCGGGCAACGGAATTGACGGACGTATTGTCAAAGGAAAGCTCAAGCAATCGATTTTCGCTGCGGGGCGGGTCGGCGCTGCGCTGCGCATGAATGGCGTATCCGGAAAAGCCTTTGCTCGCGTCAATGATTACCCAAAGGCAACGAACGGGCAGATTTCAGTGGTCGCTTGGGTGTTTGCGGAATCGAGACCGCGGTGGGCCAGCATCGCCAAGAATTGGGGCAAAAAGGAGCTTGGCCAGTTCCACTTTGGGCTCTTTCACGACCAAGGAGGGCTTGAAGTGCAAATCCGCGAAGCCGATGGCGGTACGGTGTACCTAAATGAGGGCCAGCCGTTGCCGCTCCACGAGTGGCAGCATGTCGCGTTCGTTGCGGATGGCGATACGCTCCGTTTGTTCCGAAACGGGGAAGAGGTCGCTCAGGCGCCGCACGAAGGTTTGGCGATACCTGAAATAAAGGCCCTAGGCATTGGGAGAAAGCTTCCGGTTCTGAATGGCCGTTCGGAAGGCTCCCCAGGCTTTTGGGATGGGCGCATCGACGAGCTGTCGATATTCAATCGGGCCCTTTCCCCGGAACAGATCAAGAAGATCTACGACGCGACCCTAACTACGGACAAACTCGTATCGAGCTAGGGGCGGGTTTTCGAGTGACTGAAGCATGGGTACAAGACGAAGCGCGTGGTGCAAAGAGATCCGAGGGCTAACGGTTTTTGGGCTTGTCTGGACCCTGGCGACCCTAACGCTGGCGGATTCCCCGAACATCCTTCTCATCTATTTGGACGATATGGGATATGGCGACGCGAGCGCCTTCAATCCTGACTCGAAGATTCGTACGCCGCATATCGATCGCATCGCGAACGAAGGAATTGTATTCACCGATGCCCATGCCGCGGCCGCGGTGTGCGGGCCCAGTCGATATGGTCTACTGACGGGCCGCTATCCCTGGCGCAGGGGGAAGGGTGGCACGAGCAATGGGGCCAAGTTTAGGGATATGTTTCTGCGGACCGATCGAATGACCATCGCCTCCTTGCTTAAGCGTAAGGGGTACAATACGGGACAGTTTGGGAAGTGGGGCTTGCGTCACGATTATTCGGAGACGGTCCTGCCCGGTCGGGAGCCTGGAGAATTGGATGCCTACGATCTTCAGAACAAGCGACTTTTGGGCGCTCAGCTGGTGGGATTCGATTATTCGTGGTGTATCACTTATTTGGATAAGCGCGATAGCAATATAAAGAGTCAATTCGAGAACGGCAAGCCGCTCGATCCGACCTTGGCGCCTACCGATCCCTATCGTTGGTTGCCGGACAGCGCGGAAAAGGTAGTCGAGTACCTGGAGGTTTATGGGGGAGCTCGGGAAAACGCCCAATTCGGCATCGATACGGATAACCCATTTTTCGTTTATTGGGATCCTCCGAGTCCTCACGACCCCATCGTTCCGAATGAAGCTTTCGTCGGGAAATCGGGTGCGGGGTTGTACGGCGATTTCATGCTGGAGATCGATCATTATGTAGGAGAGATGCTCGATACGCTCGATCGCTTCGATCTGGCGGAGAATACGCTGGTCATATTCGCCTCGGACAATGGACCGGCCACGGGAGTGTATGAACGCATTCAAGCGTTCGAGCACCTTAGCATGGGGGAGCGTCGCGGCATGAAAGCCGATGTTCTCGAGGGTGGGCATCGCGTGCCGCTTGCGGTTCGTTGGCCAAAGGCAATCGAGGGCTCGCAGCTCAGCTGTGCCTTGGTATCGCTCACCGATTGGTTGGCCACTATTGCGGAGATAACGGATCAGCGAATTCCGGAGGATGCGGGCGAGGACAGTTTGAGTTTCCTACCGATTCTGAAAGGAGAAACGCTTGCGCGGCCTTACCGAGAACAGGTGGTCCATCACACTCCGAGAGGGCTCTTTGCGATTCGGGAGGAAGACTGGGTCTACATTGATGGCGGAGACCACCCAAGCAGCGAGCCGGAGTGGTATCGAGAGCGTTTAGGCGTTCAGGCGCATTCGTATCCGGGGCAACTGTACAACTTGGAGACTGACCCCAAGCAGGCGACCAATCTTTACGGACGCTTCCCGGAGAAAGCAGAGGAGATGAAGACGCTGCTGGAGGCAATCCGCGAGACGCCTTAGGAGGGGAGAAATGGGGTGCCCCGGGGACGCTAGCGGGCGCGTTGCTTCTCTAGTTTTTTGAGCTCTTTGCCGGCGAGGTCGCGAAGCCTGACCGTGTAGGTGGCGCTTTTATCGAAGACCTTGAGCTTTAGGCTGTCGCCTCCGCTTGCGGGTAAGGTGTATTCGATTTCCCCTGTCGTTTCGTTCAGCACTTGAGCATTGGCTTTGTCCGAGGACTTGCCTGGCACTTTTACGACGGGAAGATGGGCAGAGGCTTTGCGCCCGTACTGGTCAACCGCTGGGATCGTGTGAGGCCAGCCCAAGTATTGTCCGCGATTCTTCTTGGGGGTCCAATTGGTGTCGGGACCCCAGTTCTCGACGGTGGATTCGAAGGTTTCTGTATTGAAGCGGACGATACCGTAGCCGCTGCCCGTTCCTTGGAGGCGAGTGAGCATGGTGTCATCGCCGAATTCGAAATTCGGATTGATGGTATCAGGGCGGTTGTTGACGGCCCGGACGTTAACCTTGTTTTTAAAACCATCGAGGAATTCGCCAGTGTACTCAGGGGCCCCAGGCTGACGGTTCTTGCCGGGCTCCAGCGGATCCCAGAGGCGCTTGTAGCCATTGGCGATACCGGGAGGGGCGAAGGACCAGCCGGAGTCGTTCCAGTCGTCGACGCCTTGGTGGGTGAGGGTGCCCACGTGTTGGTCGCCGTGAATCATTAGGGCGTGTGCCCGACGGATGGATTCGAGGGCCCGATTGCGTCCGCTTTGAGGCCATCCGTTGGAGTCGAGATCGGCGGCGAGCCGTCCGTCAAGCCCTCCGTGCGTGGTGGCGACCGAACCGAGCGGCGTTTGGGAAAGCACGGCTTTCATCTTGTCTCCGGTCCAGTCGGCATTCCAGGTGTCGAGGAAGGCGAGCTGGCGATCGCCCAGCAGCTTGAGGCCGGGTTTGTCGAGCTTGAGCGTATCGTAGCTTGGGTCCTTCACGTGATCGATGCGTCCTTGGCCGCCGACCGGTTCGTCGAGGGCGTCGCCCGGAGCGGACTTGAACATGCGATCCGCGAGGATGGCGAAGCTGACGCCGCCTACATTGAGTTCGGTGTAGTAGACGGTGATGCCTTGTTTGATGGGCGTGGGATCGAAGGGATCGGGCAGGTGGGAGACTTGGGTGCGGTGGACCATGTTGACCCAGGTCGGGTGCATGTTGTAGCCGCCGAAGCTGCTCGTAGTTTTCGCTTCCTTGGGCATGGCCATGCCGCCGTTGCCCCAAATATTGCCGTGATAGACGTCATGGTCGTCCGGAATGATGACTGAGGGGCGGTCCTTGAGCACGTCGCGAAAGCTCCACCCGAAGAGCCAGTATTTCGGCAGGTAGTTCAAGGCGGCCCGTGGGACTTCATTGATCGTCGGCGTGCGAACGACGTTGTAGCCAGCGACGCTCTCGTAGATCTGGTCGCCTGCAAAGAAGACGAGGTCGGGATTCTGGGCTTTGACGCTTTCCGAGATGTATTGATTGGGAAAGGCGTAGTCTACCATGCAGGACAGGGCGGCGAGCGTGATTTCCTTTTGATCGATGGGGTCGCGACGAATGCGTCCGTCCCAGTGATCGGTCTTCACTCCTTGGGCGGTGGCATAGTCGAAGCTCAGGCGGTAGTCGATGTCCTTGGAACTGTCCCAGGCGTCGATGCGGAAGTGGGCGGTGCGGGACAGCGGATCGATGGCCGAACGGCGGACGGGATTCCATTTGCCGTTCTGCTTAAGGGAGAGAAC
>CBFHHM010000001.1:121200-189844 GCA_965655705.1 Candidatus Pelagisphaera sp. | reverse complement strand
ACGACCACCTTGTTTTCGCCCTTGCCGACGGGAGCGAGATGGGCGGTCATTTTCATGATGTTCTCGTGGGTCGTGTATTGCGACCAGAGAAGGGGGCCGAAGCGTTGATCCGCCTTGGCGGCGATTTTCTTTCCGGAAACCTTCCAATCGTTGAACCAGAAACGGTAATCGCCGTTTTCTCCGGCCCGGCGACTGGCGCTGGACTGGCCCTTGGCGTCGATGGGGCCGGCGAAGAGACCGATGTTGCCGATGAGGGGGTCGCTTTTCACCTTGGCGGAGAACTCGCCCACGATGTCGTCGGATCCGAGGCCGGCTTTGGCGGTCAGGGTGACCGCTGCCTGAGCTCCCTGGCAATCGACTTCGATCTCGAGGCGAACGTCGTCGAGCAAGTCGGCTTCCAGCGTTTCCGGGGAGATATTGCCATTAATGAATAGCCTGCCCTCGGTGGTGAGACCGGCATTGACGCCCGTGGAGCCGAAGAGATTGGATCGGTATTCTTCCGGCATGGCTCCGGTGACGGCGAAGCGGAAGCCGACGGCACCCGTGCCGGGCTCGCGCGAATGGTCGCGTAGGGCGCCGGTTCTGACGGACATTTTGAAGGAGCCGTTGCCGGGCTTCATTTGGTGCGTGAGCAGCTGAAGGTCGTGTCCCCGCCCCCCTTGAATGAGTTCGATGCGCCCGGAATCGAGACGCCAGTCCATCAGAGGCGTCGTCCAGATTTCTGGAGCGATCCACGGGCGAGATACGTTTTTAGGGACTTCAAGCTGGTAGTCAGCAGATTGGAGAGAGGTCGCGGCGAGGGCGAACGCGAGTGTTAGGGTCAGAGAACGCATTGGGAATGGGATGAAGGTGTCGGTTTGGAGGGCGAAACGTGGTCTGAGGATTGTTATTAGGCAAGGGAAAGCGAGCCTGGGTTCGGAGTGAATTGACGGTTGGAACGTGGGTTTTGGACAGTTGTATAGGAGAATGGGGGTATGCCTTAAATAGACTCCCGATTGCTGAGGTAGCGTTACATCGCGTTTTGAAAAAGCGTTTCGAGGCCCCGATTTCCTTTCCTCGATGCCGGTGAAATTGGGCGCCTCGACAAACGGAACCTACTTTTTCGTCTCCTGCGGCGCGTTGCGGGAGTGGCGCAGGTCCGCCTCGAGTTCGCTTTGCTGGCCTTTGTCGCCGACTCGTTTCATCTCGGCGAGCAGGGCTGCCCGAAGCTCCGCTTTGATCGCGGCGTATTCCGGATGGTCGGCGAGGTTGTTCCATTCGTCGGAATCCGATTCGATCGCATAGAGTTCTTCGCCTGAACGGAAGTGGTAGCGCCGAACCTTCTCGGCTGCGTCTGGATCGGTTTTCGCTTCGCGTTTCCAGGAGTTGAATACCTGGGCCTCGCCCCATTTGGTGTCCTCGGGAATCGTTACGACATTCTCGAATTTAACCTCGGGCGTGAAGTTCCAGATGTATTTGTATCTCAAGGACCGCACCGATCGGATGCCAAAGTGCTCGGGGGCATTGATGATGCCACGGGTGGTCATCTGGGAGAATACGTATTGCTTGTGGGGACCCTGCGATCCTTTGAAGATGGCCATGAGGCTTTCCCCGTCGAGGACAGGGTCCGGAGTTCCTCCAGCCGCTTCTACGAAGGTGGGTAGTACGTCGGCGTATTCGATCAAGGCGTCGCAGGTGGAGCCCGCTTGGATTAGGTCCGGCCAGCGGGCAATGAAACCGGTATGGAGTCCCGCGTCATAGAGGGTCCATTTTGCGAACGGGAGGCTAGAGCCTTGTTCGGTCGTGGCGATGAAGAGCGTGTTGGCGGCGAGTTCGTAGCGATCGATCAAGTCGAGCGTTTGGCCGACTTGTCCGTCGAAGTAGGTCGCTTCGGCCAGGTAGCGGCTCATGGCGTCACGGGTTTCCGGAGTATCGACGAACGTCTTGGGCAGCGTGATCGTTTCGGGGGGATAGCGGCTGGCGTCGCCCTTGTCCCAAGGGGCGTGTGGCTCGTTGGAGGTGACGAAGAGGCAGAAGGGCGTTCCGCTGGCGGCGCAGTCTGCTATGAAGGTTTCGATGGCCTCGAAGTTGGGGCTGTTGCCTTTGCTCAGGTATTCGAAAGGGAAGACGGAGGTTGGCTTGATATGCGTCTTGCCGCTGAGGGCTATGCGGTAGCCGAGGGGCTCCAGGTAGTGGACAATGCTGGGCGTTTTAGGATCGGCAAAGGTGTGATTTGGGTAGGCGCCCGTCTTGAACGGAGATTGTCCCGTGTATATATTGTGGCGGGTGGGCGAGCAGGTCGGAGATGACTGGAAGCAGTTCGAGAAACGCATGCCCTCTTTGGCCAGCTGGTCCAAATGAGGCGTGTACCCTTGGCCCCCGTAGCAGCCTATGTCGAAATGGCTGAGATCGTCGGCAAGGACGAATACGAAGTTCGGCTTGGCCGCTGTTGCGCTGGCGAGAAGAAGGAAAAGGGGGGTCGCGAGAAGGAAAGGCAGGGCGATTGAGCGTTTCATGATTGAATACGAGGACAACCGAATTGCGGGAAATGACGAATGAAAAGTTTTTGAATTCTTGGGACGTGCCCGTGCCACGCGGGAACCCGGGCTTAGTCCGAGCGATGATTTTCATCGCCTTTTGGGCGCAGGCCATGGGTTGAGCGGGTCGCTCATCTCGCCCTTGGCGTCTTCTCATTATAAGCTTCACCCTTGGCCATTCGATATTCACAGTTTCCAGTATGAAGTCCCTCGTTTTTCTTTTTTCCCTCGTCGTTTTGGCATCTGCTACGGCCCAAAATGAGCCACGACCCGAGTTGCCGCCAAAGACGCATGCCAACGTCGCTTATGGGGACCACCCCCAGCAGGTAGTCGATTTCTGGAGGGCCGATATTGGCGGGCGGGCGCCGCTCGCGGTGTATATTCACGGAGGTGGCTTTTCCAGCGGCTCCAAGGATAAGGTCAATCCGCGAACGGTTCGCGAACTGCTGGCCAATGGGATACATGTAGCCTCTATCGAGTATCGACTTCTCAAGCATGCAAAGCTTCCGGCCGCTCACGAAGATGTGACTCGGGCGATTCAATTTATCCGTTCGAAAGGAAGGGAGTGGGGCATCAAGACGGAGGAGATTGGCGGTTTCGGCGGATCTGCCGGAGCTCAACTCGTGGCGTATTTGGCCTTTCATGACGATATGGCTGATCCGAACAGCGACGATCCTATAGCTCGCCAATCTACGCGTTTGGCCTGCGTGGCGCCTAACGGATGCCAATCCTCGATGGATTTGAATTGGTGGGTTAAGAACATTCCTGGATACGACAAGCCGCATACAAATCCCAATTCTTACTTTCGCGGCGGACCGGAGATGCGGGACGAATACGCCCAGCGATACTCGGTCGTAAACCTCGTCACGCCAGATGACCCACCGGTTTACTTGACTTATGGCATGGCTCCGGATTCCGACCCGCCGGAGGATCCTAAGAAGCTGCGTGGCTGGAAAATTCACCACGTTAATTTCGGTATCCATTTGATGGGGGCATTGCGGACGGCAGGCGTGGAAGCGGTGCTCGATTACCCGGGGCCTGAAACGCGCTATGGATCGACTGTGGATTTCCTGATCGAGAAATTGGCATGGAAAGGCGAGAAGCATCGTTATTCGGGCTTCGAAGCCGGCCGTTTCGAGGGAAAATCGGAAAGTATCGATTACCAGCTTCTGCCCCCTCGCAATTTCGATGCCTCTAAGAAATATCCACTCGTTCTGTTCTTGCATGGAAGCGGCGGTCGGGGTTCCGGCAATATTCGCAATCTCGTCGATGCGGATACCCCTGCGCGGTTGGCTAGCGATGCGGTCAGCGGTCGGCATGAAGCCTTCTACCTCGTGCCCCAAGCTCAAGGCCCCAACACCTGGGGCAAGACGATTGCTGGAATGGAGCGCCGCAGCGATCGCATTAGCGTGCAAGACGTGTTGCTGGAGTTGGTGGACGATATGGTAGCGAAGGGAAATATCGACAAGCGCCGTCTCTATATTACGGGACTCTCTATGGGAGGCATGGGGACCTACAGCGTTGTGTCGGAGCGCCCGAAATTCTGGGCAGCGGCAGTTCCGGTTTGCGCGCGATGGGCGGCGAACGATGCGGCGTCATTCGTTGAAACGCCGATGTGGCTTTTTCATGGCGACTTGGACACTTCGGTCGAAGTGCAGTTTTCACGGGATATGCTTGCAGCGATTAAAGCCGCAGGCGGGGATATTCGGTATACGGAGTACCCGGGTGTGAAGCATAACTCCTGGCTGAACGCGTATTGGGAAGACGAGCTTTGGGAGTGGATGTTCGCCCAGAAACGCTAGGGAATTGAGCGTTGAGTGGCGAAGTCGGCTCGTCAGACCCGATAAGGGATTCGTTTGCCCGCGCTAATGAAGGAGTGTCCACTCTTTGCAAGGCCGAGGGAAAGGGCATTGCCATCCCTTTCTTCTAGAATAAGTTCGTTTCCCGTGCGTTTTTACCCCGAAAATCAGTTTTTCGCATTTCCCCCTCGGTCGCTCTTCGCCATTGCCGCTGGGGTCGCCTTTGGCCTCTTGGCCCGGGCCGAAGAAGTCGATTTCAATCGCGACATCCTACCCATCCTCTCGGACAACTGTTTCAAGTGTCACGGACCGGACGAGGAGCATCGGGAAGCGGACCTGAGACTGGACACTTTCGAAGGCGTGACCGCCGATTTTGGCGATGGCTATTTTGCGGTTATCCCGGGGAATCCGGACGATAGCGAATTGATTTGGCGGATCGAGGCAGAGGAAGCGGAGGATTTGATGCCTCCGGTCGATTCGGATCTATCGCTAAGCGAGCAGGAGATTGCGAATCTGCGCAAATGGATTGGCGATGGCGCCGAGTGGAAAGGTCATTGGTCATTCGAACCGGTGGTTCGGCCTGATGAGCCCAAGGTGGCGAATCGGGAATGGGGGAAGAATGGAATCGATGCCTTCATTTTAGCCGAGCAAGCGGAAAGGGGACTGGAACCTTCCGAGGAAGCGGATCGCGAGACATTGATTCGTCGAGCGACCTTGGATCTGACGGGTCTGCCGCCGACTCCGGAGGAAGTGGACGCTTTTCTAGCCGACCGAGAACCGGGGGCTTACGAGCGGCTGGTCGATCGATTGCTGGCATCGCCGCGTTACGGCGAAGCCATGGCCCTGCCTTGGCTGGAAGCATCGCGCTATGCGGATACGGATGGCTATCAGAACGATGGACCGCGGGAGATGTGGCGTTGGCGCGATTGGGTGATCGATGCCTACAATCGAAATCTGCCTTTCGACCAATTTACCATTGAACAGCTTGCCGGCGATTTACTGGACGAGCCGACGCTCGATCAGATCATCGCTACTGGCTTCAATCGAAATCACCGCTATAACTCCGAGGCAGGATTAGTTCCCGAGGAATTTCTGCTCGAAAACGCGGTCGATCGAGTGGATACGACTTCGACGGTCTGGATGGGGCTGACCATGGGCTGCGCCCGCTGCCATGACCACAAGTACGATCCCTTCTCGACAAAGGAATACTACCAGTTGATATCCATTTTCGACAATATAACGGAATCGGGACGAGCGGTGAAATTTGGCAACTCCGAGCCTTGGGTTACTGCTCCGACAACGTCGCAAGCCGAGGAGCTTTCGAACTACGATTCCAGGTTGAAACGGATACGGGATACGCGGTCCGAGGTTCAAGCGACCCTTGATGAGGATATTGAGAATTGGGAATCGATGGGTAAACTCGATTTGGACGAGGCGGCCATCGTCTCGCAAGGGTTGGTCGAGCATTTTACTTTATTCGGCAATGATGCGACTTTGGACTCGGATAGTAAGCCTGTCGCATACGAAAAGGGAATACGAGGCCAAGCCGTATACTTGGATGGCGAACGTTCGCTGGCTCTCGAGAGCGAGTCCACTTTCCTTTGCAATGATCGATTCAGCGTCTCTTTTTGGATAAAGCCAGAGGACTTGTCGGATGGAGTGATTCTGTCGAAGCAAGGCGTGAACTCAAGGAGGCCTGGCCTGTCGGTGGAGATTAAGGGTGGTCGACTCCAATTCTACATCATAACGCGTTGGGTTGCAGGCGTGGGCGCTGTGGAAACCGTCGATGCAATCGATTCCAGCGAATGGCTGCACGTTGTTCTGACCAACGACGGGTCGCAAAGCGCTACGGGTATGAAGATCTTTCTAAACGGTCGAGAGCCCGAGACCCGTGTTCTGCACAATACGAACAGCAATGTGATCAAGGCAGATGCCAGCGCGAAGCTTTACGTGGGCGCGGGAGTGGTCGGGGAGACCTTTGGCGGTTGGGTTGACGATTTAAGGGTTTACGATCGGACTTTGTGGGACGACGAGATAGCGTTGCTGTCCGAACCGAAAACGCTAAGCGCAATCAGCAAGATCGCGGCAGAGAATCGCAATCGCTCGCAGCGGACGAAGTGGCGAGCTCACTATCTGGCGACCGTAGCGCCGGACAGCTACAAGGCATTGGACAATGCTGTTCTCGCGTCTCGATTGGAGAGACAGGCTTACATCGACGGTCTGCCCACGACGATGGTGATGCAGGAGATGTACCCGCCGCGAAAAACCCATGTTAGGACCCGGGGAGTGTACCACCAGTATGGCGACGAGGTGGAGGACAAGCTCCCCGAGGTCTTGCCTGACTTTCCTGTAGGCGCTCCCCGCAATCGTCTGGGATTCGCCCAGTGGCTCGTTAGTGGAGAGCATCCCTTGACTGCCCGGGTGGCGGTCAATCGTTATTGGATTAAATACTTTGGACGCGGATTAGTCAAAACGGCGGAAGACTTTGGATTGCAGGGCGCTTGGCCGAGTCACCCCGAGCTACTCGATTGGCTGGCGGACGAATTCGTGCGATTAGACTGGGATGTGAAGGCCGTGCAGAAGTTGATCGTCACCAGCGCGACTTATCGCCAGCAGTCGCGGGTGACTCCTGAAGCGCTCGAAGCCGACCCAGAGAACATCTACCTCGCGCGAGGTCCACGCTTGCGTCTCTCGGCCCAAGCGCTACGCGACCAAGCGCTCGCTACGAGCGGCTTGCTGGTAGAACGCCTGGGCGGTCCGTCGGTTAGTCCGTATCAGCCGGACAAGCTGTGGGAAAATATGAGCAATATGAAGTACAAGCAATCGAAGGGCGAGGATTTGTATCGACGCAGCTTGTACACGATATGGAAGCGCACGGTCCCGCCGCCTTCGATGGCATTGATGGATGCGGCGGATCGAGAGTCCTGCATGGTCAGTCTCAAGCGCACGAATACGCCCTTGCAGGCGTTGACGCTATTGAATGAGAAAGTCTTCGTCGAGGCGGCTCGAAATTTCGGTCAACGCATATTGCTGGAAGGAGGCGAGTCCGCGAAGGAGCAAGTGACGTTCGCATTTAGAACTGCCTTGGCTCGCGAGCCGAAGGACCGGGAGATGGCCTTGCTGGGGCGCGCTTATCAGGACTATCGAGACGCTTACCAAGACGATCTAGAGAACGCGGAACGCCTTGTGTCGGTTGGCGAATCCGAAGTGGCTAAAGAACTCGACCCGAGGGAAGTCGCTGCGGCGACCGCCTTGGCGAATGTGCTATTGAATTTGGACGAAACAGTGACCAAGGAGTAGATCATGAATCATCACACTGAAGGCTGTACGGGATACAATAAGCTATCCGATAACCCATTGACGATGACGCGTCGCTACTTCCTCGGTAAAGCGGCCAAGGGGTTGGGTGGGGTTGCTCTGGGCTCGCTTCTCAACGAGAGTCTCTTGGCCAATTCCGACAGTTCGGGGGCGTTGCCAGGGTTTCCTAATTTCGCCCCGAAGGCCAAGCGAGTTATCTATCTTTTCCAGTCGGGCGGTCCACCGCAAATGGACACCTTCGACTACAAGCCTTTCTTGAATCAAGCGCACGGCCAGGAGGTTCCGGAATCTGTATTCAATGGTCAACGACTGACGGGAATGACGGCGGGACAGAGTTCCTTTCCCGTGGCGCGATCGACATTCGAATTCGAGCGAACGGGCCAGGGCGGTCAATGGCTCAATAAGGAAGTGATGCCGCATTTAGCAGAGGTGATGGATGACGTATGCGTTATCAAGTCAATGCATACGGAAGCCATCAATCACGACCCGGCGATAACCTTTTTCCAGACGGGTTTTCAGATTGCGGGGCGTCCGAGCGTGGGCGCTTGGCTATCCTATGGACTGGGCAGCGCAAACGAAAATCTACCGGCGTTTGTAGCGATGACAAGCTTCACGGGCGGGCAGCCGTTGTACGATCGATTGTGGGGCGCGGGTTTCCTGCCGTCGAAGTATCAAGGGGTCAAGTTCGGGGGAGGCAAGGATCCCGTTTTGTATTTGAACAATCCCGACGGGATGAGCTCGGAGGTCCGGCGCAAGACATTGGATCACATCGCAGCGATGAACGAGATGAAGTTCGACGACTATGGCGATCCGGAGATCGAGGCGCGCATCGCCCAGTACGAGATGGCCTTTCGCATGCAGACGTCCGTTCCCGAGTTGACCGACGTCTCCAGCGAGCCGGAAAGCGCCTTCGACTTGTATGGAGAGGATGCCAAGCAGCCTGGCAGCTATGCCAATAATTGCTTGCTTGCCCGACGATTGACGGAGCGGGGCGTGCGATTCGTGCAGCTTTTCCACCGCGGGTGGGACACTCATGGCAACCTGCCTAATCAGCTCAAGCGCCAGTTCAAAAGCACCGACCAGGCGACTGCGGGCTTATTGAAGGACTTGAAACAGCGAGGCATGCTCGATGATACCCTGGTTGTTTGGGGCGGCGAGTTCGGCCGCACGGTTTATTGCCAGGGCGAGATGAACGACAAGACCTACGGTCGGGATCACCATCCCCGTTGCTTCAGCATTTGGATGGCCGGCGGCGGCATCAAGGGGGGGCAAAGCTACGGCGAAACCGACGATTTCAGCTATAATGTGGTTAAGGATCCCGTGAGCGTGCATGACCTGCACGCGACCATGCTGCACCTGCTAGGCGTGAATCATAAAAAGCTGACCTACAAGTTCCAAGGGCGCCACTATCGGTTGACGGATGTACACGGTAAAATCGTTAAGCCGATTCTGGCGTGAGGAACCGCTTCGCTTCTTCTGGAAATTCGACGTTACGTTTCCCGGAGAGCGCGCATTGCCTTTGGAGTTGACCGCCAATCGTCCCGCTCGGCGCGAAGGCGACTAGGCGCGTCGATTCTTAATTGCTCTCGTTTCGAATTTTTTAATGGCCGCTCGGAGTTAGACCGCTACCTTGTCTCTTCGTTTACCTATGAAATAC
Source organism: Candidatus Pelagisphaera sp. (assembly GCA_965655705.1). Taxonomy (GTDB): domain Bacteria; phylum Verrucomicrobiota; class Verrucomicrobiia; order Opitutales; family Opitutaceae; genus Pelagisphaera. The sequence continues at coordinate 180,554 of CBFHHM010000001.1, read as the reverse complement.
GCTATCCGATACCTCTCCGCTTTTTTCCTCGCTTCCTCGCTAATGAGCCTCGCGCAGGCCGACCAGCCGAACGTGCTCGTAATACTAGTCGACGATATGGGTTACGGCGATGCCAAGTGCTTCAACCCCGATTCGAAGATCGATACGCCGCATATCGACAAGCTGGCGGGGGAGGGAATGCGCTTTACCGACGCTCATGCTCCAGGGCCTCTCTGCCATATGTCTCGTTACGGACTGATGACCGGTCGGTATCCATTTCGCACGGACGTAACGAAATGGCCGACGGAACCTTTGATCGATGAAGGGCAAGAGACGATCGCCTCGTTCCTGCGAGGCGAAGGCTATCGCACGGCGATGGTTGGGAAGTGGCATTTGGGATTCAAGGAGAACGGCTATGAAAATCCATTGCCAGGCGGCCCAGTCGATCGCGGCTTCGATAGCTACTTCGGCATTCGCGCATCGACGGATATACCCCCGTATTTCTATATTCGCGGCAATCAGGCCGTAACGCCTCCCACGGATCGAATCGAGCAGCGCCACACCGAAGGGTGGTCCAAGATCCAAGGCGAATTCTGGCGAGAAGGCGGTATCGCTCCAGGGTTGACCTTGCACGATGTTCTACCGCGTTTTACCGACGAGGCGATCGATGTGATGGAGAGCCACGTCAAAGGACCTCGTTCGGAGAAACCGTTGATGCTATATCTGGCGTATCCAGCGCCGCATACGCCTTGGCTCCCCTCGGAAGAATTCGTTGGGAAGAGCGCAGCATCGATGTACGGCGACTTTATGATGATGGTGGACCACGAGATTGGCCGGGTTCTCAAGGCTTACGATCAGAATGGGCTCAAGGAAGATACCTTGGTGATTTTCACTTCCGACAATGGCCCGGTATGGTTCGATCGCGATGTCGAGCGATTCGGTCACGATTCCTCGGGAGGCTTGCGGGGTATGAAATCGGATGCCTGGGAGGGCGGACACCGCATGCCTTTTATCGCTCGCTGGCCGGCCAAGGTCGAAGCGGGAACGACGAGCGACCAGCTTGTCTGCTTCACTGATTTGCTGGCGACCTTCGCCGATATTCACGGCGCCCAACTGCCGCGCGGCGCAGGGCCAGATAGCTTCAGCTTCCTCCCTGCATTGACGGGCGCGAAGCCAAAAGCGACTAAGGTTCGCGAGAGCGTCGTCATGAAGTCGGGCAGCGGTGGCCTAATGACTATTCGTTCGGGCGATTGGAAATTCATCGAAGGCAAGGGTTCGGGTGGTTTCTCCGATCGAGCGGATGCGGGCAGCGATCCTCTGGCGGCGGGCAACAACAGGAAAAAGACCTATGAAGGCGAGCCCGAGGCTCAATTGTATTTGATGAGCGAGGACATTGGCGAGGCCAACAATCTGTTCGAGTCGAACCCGGAAATGGTCAAGCGCTTGCGCAAGGAAATGGCGAAGATCGTCGATAGCGGGCGGAGTCGCTAATTGGGGCCCAGCCACCGAGCTAACGAAGACGCGGAGATATGCTAAGTCTAGAGCCTATTCTTGAACTCCGTAACTCCGTGCGCTCCTTATTCGGAATGCCGGCGCCGGCGGCGTTCGTTGCGGCGATTTTCGGAGGGGCCGTCCTCGCTCCTGGACTATTCGCTGAGGACCGGCCGAACGTACTTTTCATTATCTGCGACGACCTCAACGTCCATCTCAGCGCGGCGGGATACGAGGCGGTAGCGACTCCCGCTTTGGAGCGTTTCGCCGCGGAGAGCGTGACCTTCGATCGCGCGTATTGCCAATACCCCGTATGCGGTCCCTCGCGGGCTTCCCTGTTGAGTGGCTTATATCCGGAATCCACTGGAGTGGTTAATAATACAGCCGACATTCGAGATACGCGTCCCGGGACGATTTCGTTGCCCCAGCGTTTCAAGGATAGCGGTTATTGGACCGCGGCGACCGGGAAGATTTTCCACAATGCCAAGCTGCAGCCGACTGAGGAAGCGTGGAGCGAATACCACTTCTTCCAGAATGATGAACTCGCTCTCGAGCGCGAGGCCAAGACGGCTTTCGAGAAAGAGCATGGATCTATCTCGACTCCTCGGAATCGAAAGGAGTGGAGAGCGTTTCTGAGCGCTTACTCGACTCAGACGCATGGGCAAACGCCCCCAGGCTATGGTCCTACGGATCTTGAGGACGGTCAGCACCGAGATGGGAAAAACGCTAGGCAGCTAGTCGATTGGCTGAGTAACGATGCGAATGGCGATCAGCCCTTCTTTATCGCATGCGGGATTCAGAAGCCGCACGTGCCATTCTTGGCCCCGCAGAAGTATTTCGATCGATTTCCCTTGGAGGCGATCGATTACCCGCCAGTCCTGGCCGACGATTGGAATGATATTCCGGAGCAAGCCATGTCGAAGCGTTTTCCCGCGTTCGGATTCGAGCTCGGCAAGGAGAACGATGCCCTCCGCCGCGAATATATACAGGCGTACCATGCCTGTATTTCATTTGTCGATGCGCAGTTGAAACGGGTCTTCGATGCCTTGAAGGAAAGCGGTCATTGGGAGGACACGATAGTGGTTTTCACCTCCGATCATGGCTATCACTTGGGCGAGCATTCGATGTGGGGCAAGGTAACCCTATTCGAAGAGTGCGCTCGGGTTCCTATGATGGTGCGCGTTCCTGGCCTAACGCCGTCGGGCGCGCGCTCCCAAGCCTTGGTCGAGCACGTGGATTTATATCCGACCCTGCTGGAGCTTTGCGCATTGGAACCGTCCGCTTCCTTGCAAGGGGCAAGTTTGCTTGCCCTGTTGAAAGACCCTGCGAGCCGAGGGAAGGACTTCGCCTACACGGTGGTCAGTCGCGGAAAGAACTTGGGACGAGCCATTCGGACGGACCGCTGGCGCTATGCGGAATGGTTCGATGCGGATTCGGCCGAACTCTACGATTTAAAGAAGGACCCTTTGGAAATGACTAATTTGGCGGGGAATCCTGAATACGCTTCTCGTCTGAAATCGATGCAGGGATATTTGGCTCAGGCGAAGCGAAAGGGCGCTGCTGCCCGTTGAACGCGTCAATGGCGTTCCCATGCAACCGATTTTCAAACCCTCAATTGCTAATCCTTATGAAAAACGTAATTATATTCCTATCGCTGGCGGCCTTGCTATTCGCGTCGGCTTGTTCGAACTCCAATCAATCCGGCGACGGAGCAGAGGCGACGGACGGCTGGACCGCTCTATTCGACGGCGCTACGCTCAATGGCTGGCGTGGCTACAATGGCGTGGAGATCGAGAACATCTGGGTTGTTGAGGAGGGGACGATGCATCTGGTGGGGCGCGAAAAAGGCAGTCCTCACGTGAACATCATCACCGAGAAGCAATACGATGATTTCGATTTTCGATTCGGCTGGAAGATTGAGGAAGGCACGAATTCTGGGGCGATTTTCCACATTGGCGAAGGGCCGAAGCAGCCCTACCTGACGGGCCCTGAATACCAGGTGCTCGACAATCTAGGTTTCAGAAATGGCAAGGGCAATCCTGTGACTTCGGCGGAATGGACGGCTGGGCACTATGCGATCGAGGAGCCGTTGCAGGATGCGACTAAGCCGATCGGCGAATGGAACGAGGGGCGCATCGTCGTGAGGGGAAACCAGGTCGAATATTTTCTCAATGGGGTCAAGACGGCCGAATACGAGATGCATAGCGACCAATGGAACGAGCAGATCGAGAATTCGAAATTCAAGACGTGGGATGACTTCGCGACGCTTGGCAAGGGCCATATCGGATTGCAGGATCACGGTCACCGCGTTTGGTTTCGCGATCTGAAAATCAAGGAATTGTAGGAGACGCGTGAAGCCGCCGATACGCGTTGGAGAATGCGTATGGGCAGCGGCGCCCCGTTCTCTCTGCGAGTATGTTTCGTTGATCCGCTACGAAAAGTCTGCAGGGTCGAGATCGTGCGCTCAATCCGCGAATATCCCGTTCATCCGATGTTGCGAATCGTCTGGCTGGCGTTGTTGGCCGCGTGCAGCTCTTATGCGGACGAGCGCCCTAATATCGTTCTCATCGTCGTCGACGATATGGGCTACGGCGATTTGGGGTGCTACGGATCGGAGATCCCCACGCCGCACATCGATTCGCTGGCGGAAAATGGCCTGAGATTCAGACAATTCTACAACACGGCGAAGTGCTGGACGACGCGGGCTTCGCTGCTGACCGGGCTCTACTATCAGCAAGTCACCGACCAAAAACAGCTGGATCGCAATGGCATCACTATTGCGGCAGCGCTCAAAGCGTCTGGCTATCGGACAACCTTGTCGGGCAAGTGGCACTTGTCGGGAGGGACCTTCGACAAACGGAGCAATCAGCCCTTATCGCATGGTTTCGATGAATTCTACGGGACCCTGCATGGGGCGGGTTCGTTCTACGATCCCTTCACGCTGCAGGAAGGCTTTGCCCCTGTTGAGGCCCGGGAGGATTTCTATTATACGGATGCGATAACCGACCATGCGGTCGAGCGCCTTCGAATCGCTTCGGACGAGGGGAAGCCCTTCTTCCACTATGTCGCCTACACGGCGCCGCATTGGCCGATGCAGGCTCCGGCTGCCGAGATCGAGAAGTACAAGAGACTGTATCGGGAAGGTTGGGACGCGTTGCGCGAGCAGCGGTTCGCAAAGCAGGTCGAATTAGGCGTCGCCGATCCTCGATGGAGCATCGGTCCGCGCAACCCGGGAGTGCCCGCATGGGAAGATGCGGAAGACCGCGAATGGGAGATTCACCGCATGGCAACCTACGCTGCGATGCTGAACATCGTTGACCGAGGCATTGGGCGAATTACGGCTCAATTGAAGAAGCAGGCAGCGTTCGACAACACGCTGATACTATTCATGTCGGACAATGGGGGCTCGCACGAGGAGATCGGATTCGCCAATGGCGTAAGCTGTCTGGGCGGCAGCCCTACGACGCGTCGAGGCGCTCCCATCCAAGTGGGGCGAGATCCGAACGTTCTTCCGGGACCGGAAGAAACCTTTCAGGGGGTGGGGCCAGGATGGGCCAACGTAAATAATACCCCGTTTCGCATGCACAAGGTATGGTCGCACGAAGGCGGCATTGCCACGCCGATGATTGCCCATTGGCCCGAAGGAATCGCTCAGAGGGGAGCGATTACGGACGAGGTGGCTCACGTGATCGATGTTATGGCGACATGCTTGGACATAACCGGAACGTCCTATCCAAGCGAATACAAGGGCCGCCGATTGCTGCCACAGGAGGGTTTGTCGTTGCGGCGCGTTTTCGACAATGGATCGCTGCCCGAACGCGCCTTATTTTGGGATTATGCCAATAAGGCGGCCGTGCGCTTAGGCAAATGGAAGCTGCTCGCTCCATCGACCAAGAACTTGAATTGGGAGCTGTACGAAATGGAAGCGGATCGAGGGGAGCGGAATGATTTAGCGAGTCGGTATCCGGAAAAGACGAGCGAATTGGCGGCCCGTTACCAAGCTTGGAAGCTGCATATCGGCCCGGACCGAAACAAGCCAATTAGGAATTAGAGGGAATCGGGGCGACATGGATATTCGAATAGCCGAGCGAAGCGACTGGTCGCGCATCGTAGATCTCTGTACACCTTAATATGCTTGCTCATAAGACTTGAATTCATTCCGATGATATTTCGAAGTTAAATGATTAATAAAAACAACAAAAACAATTATATTTTATATTACAATTTATATAAACTGATCAACCTTTTTACAATGGAAAACAAACATGAAACTTTCACTGTCAAGCTCGGAGATTTTAAACTACAAAGTGGTGAAATATTAAACGATGCTTTTTTAATTGTTGATGTTCAGGGAGAGCTGAATTCAGCCAAAAGCAATGCCATTGTATTTGCCACATGTTTTGGTGGAGATCACAATTTTAATCAAATGGGTATTGGTGAAGGAAGAGCATTAGATCCTTCAAAATATTGTATAATTTCACCCAATCTTTTTTGCAGTGGACAATCATCTTCTCCAAGTAATGCAAGTCCTTCTCAAAAGGGATCAAATTTTCCCTTAATTACATATTACGACAATATAAATGCCCAAGATAAATTATTACAAGAATACTTTGGTATAACAAATCCCCTCTTGTATATCGGATTTTCTATGGGTGCGCAGCAAGCTTTTCATTGGGGCACATTGCATGGAAACAGAACCGGTGGAATCGTTCCAATTTGTGGTACAGCCAAAACAACATTCCAAAACTGGATAGCATTAGAAGGTTGCAAAATGGCTTTATGTGCAGATGTAGCTTTTGAAAATGGAAATTATACTTCACCTCCATCTCTTGGATTAAAGGCGTTTTCAATGAATTATACTTCACGATTATTTGATCAAAAAGGATACGAAGAAAAACTGCATTTAGGTTTATTTGGTGGCCTTGCTGATGACAACGCTTATTTTCAAACCTTGAATGACCTCTTTAGCGGGATTGATGCAAACAATCTCATAGGAATGGCCAATACATGGCAACACGGAGATATTGGAAAGCACGAAAAATTTGAAGGTAACACTGCCAAAGCACTTTCAAATATTACGTGTCCAACACTGGTTATGCCGTCTTCGTCAGATATTTCATTTGTCGCTGAAGATAATATTCCTGAAGTTGAAAAATTGCCAAATGCCGAACTTAGAGTCATCGATTCTAAATACGGTCACTTTGCGGGAAGTATGTCGCCCATTTTATCCTCTGCGCACGAGGTAGATTTTATTGATAATTCTATCCAAGAATTACTAAAAAAAATAGGATAATTGTTACTGTATAAAGCAAAAAAAGCCTTGGGTATAAGGCTGTTTTTTTATAAAAAATTGTCTTTAAAATATAGCTACAGCATTCACTGGAGATCCAGTACCTACTTTAAATCTCAAAGGCTGAACAGATATAAAAAACTCCCATTAATCTACAATGAAGCGGTGGTGACGGGGTATTCCACGGCAGACACAGCTCTGGCGACCGTCGATTCGAAGCGGAGCTGGTTGGAGAGCCATTCCGCGGATCGCTATCCGGTCTACGTGGCAGAGTTGGAATCTCTGGTCGTCGGGTGGCGCAGTTGCAGTCCTTATCGGCCGGGTCGCCTCGCTTTACGACGCACGGCAGAGATTAGCTACTACCAGGCTCGAAGTCATTGGCGGCGGGGTATTGGGAGCGAACTGGTACGCCATGCGATCGCGGATGCGTCTCGATTGGATCTTCGAACGTTCTTCGGTATTCTCTTGGAATCCAATGTCGGCAGCGCCGCTCTGCTGGAGCGCTTGGGATTCGAAAAGTGGGGCTTTTTGCCAGGCGTGGCAGACTTCGATGGGGAGGAAATCGGGCACGCTTATTGGGGGAAGCGGGTAGGCTAACCGAGGAAAGGCCGATTATGAAGATCGTAGAGAAACGGAGCTTCGATGCCCGCCCCGAGGATCTTTGGCAAGTCGTGCGCGATCCGGGCAACCTGCCGGCCTGGAGTCAGAAGTGCGTCGAATGCGAGAGTATCGTAGGCGGTGGGTTAGGCAGTCGCTTCAATGCAGTGTTCGAGATGCGAGACAAGCGACAGGCGGCTCGAGGAGAAGTAATCGCCTACGATGAAGGCCGAGAGATTGTCTTGCGCTACGAGTACGAGGAATCGAATGGCATGGGGTCCGTCGATGAGAGCTTTCGTATCGCGAAGCGGAAGAGCGGTCAGATCGAATTGGTTCACACGGTGGACTTTCAGCGTTCGACCCTGCCTTATTGGGTGAAGTTGCTGATTGGCTTTTTGGGGCGCTTTGGCCGGCGTATGGGTCCCGATCAATTGGCGGAAATCGAAACCTTGCTTCCGAGCGACCGATAGGCGAGGGGCGCTCCAACGCTTGCCATGCATGAGAGAGAATTCAAGATGGCGGCAATGATTGCTTTTCGCCCGTCCCCACCGCGCCTGCTTCTGCTCTCCGCTCTATGCCTTTCCGCAGGCCTTTGCGGTGGCGCGGAAATCCGGAATGTCGTTTTCATCCTTAGCGATGACCATCGCTACGATCTGATGGGGTTTATGGAGCAAGCGCCGGAATGGCTGGAAACGCCCAACCTGGATCGTCTGGCAGAAGAGGGGGCTCATTTGGAAAACGCCTTCGTATCGACATCGCTTTGCTCGCCGAGCCGGGCTTCGATTTTGACAGGCCAGTACATGCATCGCCATCGCGTCGTGGACAATCAACGCTCGGTGCCTGAGGGAACGGTATTCTTCCCCCGCTATTTGCAGGACGCGGGCATACAAACGGCCTTCGTGGGGAAATGGCACATGGGGCACGATGACGATTCTCGGCGCCCGGGCTTCGATCACTGGGTTATTTCGTCGGCCAAGGGAAGTACTTCGCATCCCACTCTGAACATCAACGGGGAACGTCGCGACTTCGAAGGCTATAATGCGGACATTCTAACCGGCCAGGCGATTGATTGGCTCAGCAAGGGGCGTACTGAGGACGAGCCCTTCCTCCTCTACCTTTCGTATTAGGCGGTTCACTACCCGTTTCAACCGCCCGAGCGACACGCGGGACGCTATCATGGCAAGTCGATTCCCTATCCGGAAACGATGGCCAATACGGAACGCAACTACCGGACGGCGCCTCGCTGGGTAAAGGAACGGCGTTACTCGATCCATGGAATCGATCACATGGAGACGGGCGCCTTCGACAACGACCCCGTGCCGGACTTCGACGATTTGTATTGGGATTTCTGCGAAGCGGTCCACGGATTGGATGAAAATGTAGGGCGGGTGTTGGACTACCTGGACGAGACTGGCTTGGCGGAGGACACGCTGGTCCTCTACATGGGCGACAATGGCTTCCACCTCGGGGAGCATGGCTTCTACGATAAGCGAGATGCCTATGAAACGTCGATTCGAGTGCCAATGCTGGCCAGGGCTCCCGGTTTGATCGAAGTGGGGAGCGTAGTTAATGAAATGGTACAAAACATCGATGTAGCGTCGACGGTTATGGACGCGATGGGGGTTGCGGTTCCGCAGAATGCCCCGCCAGAGCGACGGATGGATGTGCGCAGTTTCTTTCCGCTTTTAAAAGGAGACGCCATTCCAAGGAGGGACTGGATTCTCTATGAGTATCATTGGGAGTGGAATTTCCCCGCCACCCCAACCCTCTTCGCCATCCGCACGGACCGATATAAATATGTCTACCATCACGGGACTTGGGACATCGATGCATTCTACGACCTTCAGGAAGATCCCATCGAGCGCCATAATTTGATCGAGGCGCCTAGCTTTCGGAAACGTATCCTGGAGCTTAGGACGCGACTTTTCGAGGAGCTAGAGGAGTCGGGCGCATTGGAGGTGCCATTTCGAGTGCCCGCTGGCGAACGCCTGGATCAGCGAAAGTTGAGGTAGAAACGGAAGGACTGGGTCGAAAATAGGCTAGAGCTGCTTGAGAGCAAGCAGTCCTGCCTCAACCGGATCTTCAAGGAATGCGTAGTCGACATCGGGCCCATCATTGCCCATTCATCCCAAGCTATGATCCATGTAGTAGCTTCAATCCGCATCAAGGAAGGCCATCGGGCGGCCTTCCTCGAGCTTTTCAAGGCCAATGTTCCGGCAGTGCTAGCGGAAGAAGGGTGTATCGAGTATGCCCCCACGGTCGATGCGTCCTCTGGACTGGAGGTTCAGGATTCGGATGAGCATCGAGTTACGGCGATTGAAAAATGGGATTCCCTCGAAGCGCTGAGGGCGCACTTAGAGGCGCCTCACATGCTTGCCTTTCGCGAGCAATCGGGTCACTTGGTCGAATCGGTCTCGCTCCAGATTCTCGAAAACGCATAAGGTTTTTGGGCGCTTCACTCGATTCGCGATTGGAATCGGTGGTAAAGATAGCCGATGAAGATAAAGAGCGCAGCGAGCACGGCAAAGGCGACGATGCGAATGAGGGTGTCGCGGATATCGTAAGCGAACAGTCGGGTGAGCGGTAGGGCGAAACCGACGAGGGCGATGAGCCGGTAGGGTTTGATTTTAGCTCCGATACCGATGCCTACGAGTAGGAGGCAGAAGAGGGCCGTTAAGGGAGTGAAGGCCGATTCGTTCCAGAGGCTGTCTGTCGAAAGCGTCAGAGCGTAGGTGGCGAAGGCGAGAATCGCCATAAAGGAGATGAGCGCTTGGTTCTGTCGGCGAGAAATGCGTCGATGCGGCGTCCGGGCGGCGTCGATGCCTAGCCCGATGGCGACGGCGGACAATAGGAGTCCGCCCATGAGGGTTTCCTTCCCCCAGGGTTGCGCTTGCAGTCCAAAGACGCTCGCCAAATCTTCGGACCAAATGCTGGCGATGGAGGCGAATCCGATGGAGAGGACGGCCAATTCGAGCAGTAGGGCTATGCCCTGCTTGTGCCCCCTCCAAAGCAGATGGAAGCCGACAGCAGAGAGGGCAAGGACAATGATGCGAAGCATCCAGGGCTCGTTGTTAAGGGCGAGAGCGATTAGGATATAGGCGACGAGGATGTGTTGGGCGATCCTCCAAACGCTCCGCTTGCGAAAGAAGCGGAAGTCGGCCATTAAGCGGGGTTTGAGATTTACGAGGAAGAGCGCTGAGAAATAGAGGAGCGCTGCCACCAAAAGACCGGTTCCGCCGAGCTGCTGGCTATCTGCGTGAAGCAAAGCGAATAGAGCCAATGGAGCGAGCGAGGCATCGCGCAGCGCCTTAAAGGGACCGGTGGGCGTCCATAGCAAGGCAACAGAGAACAGCGCGGGAACGAATGGGAACCAGGCGTATTGGGCAAAGGAATTGGCGAGGTAGGCGTAAGCGCTCGTGATCCAGGCCGCGTGGAATACGAGTTCCGCAAGCAGGGGCCCCATACGAACTGTTCCGGTGCGCGTCTGGGCGATGCCCCAGGCGAGGAGGGCTGCCATGCTGGAGACGACAGCGAAGCTCATCTCGCTGTAAGGGCTGCTCCAATACATAGCATTCGCTGCGAGCACGATGAGAGCGCCGGAGATTGCGGGCAGGGCATTGGAGAACCATGGAATGAGGCAGAGGGCGCAGAGGAGGACGCCGTAGAGAGCGGCGGCGACGGGAAGGGTGTCGCTAGCGAGGTCCGAGCTCGCAATGAATCGGAGCCCAGCCATTCCATTGATGACGGCGAGAAAGCGGTAGCCGTATTTGCGAAAGGCAGTCGATTCCAGGCCTTTCCCCAAAGCGGCGAGCGTGGCGGCGGCGATGAATGGAAGGCTGAGAAAGAGGAACCAGGCGAAGGACCCGATGGCTTGCTTTTCGAATCCGAGCGCTCTGTAGGCGATCCAGTGAGCCGCGCCCCAGAGAGCGATGCTGGCGATCTCCTGGAGACGCGCTTTGGAGCGCAAGGCGACCCAGGCGATGAGCGCCGCTTCGATAATCAGAGCGAACCAGCGTATGTCGCCGGCGAAACGGTTTACGAGCCAGAGGGCGGCGAGGGCCGACGCCTTGAGGAAGAAGAGCTGGAAGAGCGTATCGCCGAGTCCGCGTCTCGCAAATAGGCTGGCCCAGAGAGCGAATACGAGGGCGCCGGTTCCGTAGAAGGAGACCAGCTCGTTCGTGAAGAAGCGCATGTAGAGATAGCCGAATCCTAGGAAAAGAGTCGTATTCAGAATGTGGAGCGAGCGGAAGGAGTCCAATGTCTTGCCCAGATCCCACTTCGATTCGCAGAGCGGAAGCAGGGATACGGTCACCATAAGGAAGGCGAGAACGCTCCAAGAGTGAGGCAAGACCAAGGCGCTTGAATCGAGTATCTTAAGGCCGCAGAAAGCGAGAATCGGCAGATAAGCGCCCACAGTCGAGAGGGCGAGGATGGGAGTCCACTGAAAGCGCCGGCTGAAAAAGACCCCTACGATGTAGAGAGCCAAGGCGGAGATGAGACTGCTCTCCAAGAGCCCGAGATAGGCGGAAAAGAGCGAGGAAACGAAGCCGTAGATCAGGGCAGTGATGGCGATGTTCCGATTGGCCAGCTTGAGACTGGCGAAGAAGATGCCGACTATGACTGCAAATTGGCACAGGATGCCGAGAGTGGGCGATTCGATGACCCGTACCGGTCGGGCCGCATAGGCCGCGATGCTGGTGAAATAGACCATGCTTAAGCCGGTTGATAGCAAATTAGCTCCGAAACGCGGTCGCTTTTTGAGAAAGCGTATTCCCAATCCGAGGACGACGCCATCGGCGATGACCAGTTCGACGAAGCGTACCCATGGGGGCGTGCCTTGGGAAATGTAGACGGCAAAGGAAATGACGGCCAGTGTGGCCAGCAAGCCACCCAGTCGAGGCAGCCACCATTGCATCAGGCCCGCTTCGGCGGTCGATGCGTCTTCCGGTGGCCATAGGCCGATCGTTCGCAAGAAAGCGATCGGGTTTAAGCGTCGCCCTGCTGCCTGTGGAGGGGCTGCTTCGGGCGCTTCAGGCGAGGGCTCCAAGGCGATTTCGAAATCGCTGGTATCGCCCGGAGACGCAGCGGTTGCGGCAGCGGCCTGTGGAGGAGCGGTTGCCTCTTCAGGATTGGGGTCTCTTATTGCGTTCGGCTCTGTTGCGGGCGTCGCTTCAGGCTCCGGCGCAGCGTCGTGGGAATCGCGATAGAACTTCTTGGTGAGGTAGGCGAGATCTTGCTCGAGATTGTGGATACGTCTTGCGTCCTTGGAGCGTTTGACGAGGAGAAACACGCAAAGGGGGAGTGGCAGCAGCAGAAACAGGGCAGCTAGGAAAAAGAGGAGGGATTCCATTGGGAGGCGATGCTATTGCGAGAAATTAGGCTTGCAGGGCCTCCGCTTGCGGCGGCATTGCATAATCGTTCTGCGCTTAAAGTTCAGGGTAGAGATTCCAGTCGCGGGGGTAGATGACTTCGAAGGAGGTGGTGAATACGCGTTCTTCCTTGGGTTCGAGGGTGGCCTCCCATTTGAAGAGGCCGTTGTTTTCGTCTTCGATGACGACCTCGTCTGCCTTTGGGGTTTTGCGTCGGATTTCGATCTTGGCATTTTGGGCGATGGGAAACTGATCGACGATGATTACCTTGTGGTCGGCGGCGTGGTAGTTGGTCACTTCATTTGCGTAGGAACGCATGAGCGTAGTGGTCTTGTCGATGAATCCGGAATCGGTGTCTTTCTGAGATCCCTCGCGGCGCGTCACGATGATGTTGGCGTCCGTGCCGAGAGACAGGTCGGTTTCCTCTTCGGGGAGAATTTTAGGGAGGAAGACCTTGGAGGAGAGCTTGCCGTCGACAAAGGCCAAGGCTTGTCCTGGCAGGATAGGCAGGTCTAGCGTATTGGAGATCTTGGCCCGCAAGTAGGTATCGAGTTGAATCTTGGGAACGGCTTCCGACCAGAATTCGGCATCGAGATTGGACTCGAGCACGTTGAATGCGCTGGCCTCCCGGGCGCTGGGCACGGAAATGTTGCCGGGTATGGTCGCCTGGAAGGATACGGTGGAAGCGGATACGTCGACCCCTTGTTCTAGAGTCGCAACGCCGATCTGCGCCGACCGAGCTGAAAGCGCATCGGCTTTGGGAGAAGACAAGGATTCCATTTGCGGCCGACCCCGATTGTAGTAGGTTTCCTGATTCCTCAGGGCGAGTGGCTGCAGCTCTGGCGCATTGCCTTGTCTATTGGCCCGATTGGTGTGCAGCGAAAGGGTGACATCGGTCCAGTCCTCGCCGGTCTGCTGCCAGATCGAGGCAAAGTAGCCGAAGCCGATGCGCTTCTGGCTGGGTTGCGCCCGGAGCTCGTATTGGGGCGTCCATTGAGCGGCGTTGGCCAAGTAGCTGAGAGAGATGCCGATTTCGCCCGCTTCGGCCATCTCGATTTCGACTTCTGCGATGGACGAAAGGTTTTGGTCGTTCTGGATGGCCTTGTTGAGCGCCTTCTCCAATTCCTCGATGCGCTCGTCGATGGCTTTCATTTCTATTTCGACCGTATCGATCGTTTGGTAGGCGTCGCTTTGGGTTTGGGCCACAAAGGCGGCGAGTTCTTGAGCTTGTTCGAGGCTGAGCGTTTCGCCTTCGTCGATCTTGCCGTACTCCTGAGCGAAGGAGCGTCGCATCTCCTGGGCGAATTCGATACGGGCCACCGCCTCGGATCGTTTTCGGGCGAGGCGGGACTTGTCGGTCCTGGCGTCGTCGAGTCTGTCGCGCAGCGTTTCGACAGCCTCCGATTCATCGCGATCTTCTGGAATGAAGATCTTGGCATTGCGGATGACGCCATTGGCGGCCCCCACGAAACTGGCTTGCAGAGCGCTGCGATCGACTTGGGTGGGCAAGGCGGGAAAGGTCAGGGCGCTTTTGCCCGCCGGAACGGCGATGCGGCCCTCCCGGGTGACGAGGGCCCCGTCGCGGAACAGGGCGATTTCGGCAATAGTGGAGTCGACCTCGATCTCATCGGCCCGAGTTGAAGGGACGGCGAGCAATGCAGTAATCGCGAGTAAAAGCAGTAGCGTTTTCATAATGCGTATGGAAGGACATGGAGCCAGGCGTTAGGATCCTCGACGAGGGCGCTTAAGGCAACGCCTTTGAAGCCCTCTTTGGGAGCGTTAACGCGCGAGGGGCGGGTTTTCTTAGAATGGACTGCGAATTCCCATGCAGACGTCTCGATTTCCGGCATTTCATTTCCAATGCGCTCTCGATGGGCGAAAGGGATCACCGACTATTCGGAAATCGGAGAATTTCGGTTTCCCTCATCTTTGACGAAGGTTGACCTTTGAGAGATGGGCCAGAGAGAATGGGGGCGTTTGAAAGAAACGACACACATTCACATCAAGGGCGCTCGGGAGCACAATTTGCGGAATATCGAGCTGCGGATTCCGCGGAATCAGTTGGTTGTGATAACTGGGGTGTCGGGATCGGGGAAGTCGTCGCTGGCCTTCGATACGCTCTACGCGGAAGGCTATCGCAAATACATGGAGAGTCTTTCCACGCAGGCGCGCCAGGCGATGGAGCAATTGAAACGTCCGGATGTGGATTTCATCCACGGTCTTTCGCCGGTCCTGGCGATCGAGCAGAGAGCGGGAAGTTCCTCGCCGCGTAGCACGGTGGCGACGGTTACCGAGGTCGCCGACTACGCGCGCTTGCTGTGGACATTGAAAGGGGAGCAGCGCTGCCCCAAGGATGGCGGTTTGATCGCCCGACAGACCTTGGACAGCGCGGTCGATCGCATTCTCGAATTGGAGAAAGGGAGTCGGGTCATGCTCTTGGCTCCTTATATGGAAGCGAAGCCGGCCGTAGTTCGCGAAGAGCTGCCCCGTTTACGGCAAAAGGGATTTCAGCGCTTGCGGATCGGCGGCGAGGTTAAGTCTTTGGACGACTCCGATATTGAACTGGGGGGGCGAACTGCCCTCAAAGTGGAATTGGTTGTAGATCGACTGGTTGTCGATGCAAAGCAGCGGAGCCGCATCGCCGATTCCCTGGAGTTGGCTTTCAGCGAAGGCAAGGACCGGGCGATTGCATTGCATCAGCCGCGGGGCGCTACGGATTGGCAGGAAATGGGGCTCAGCCGAAACTTCGCTTGCTCGGATTGCGGGGAGGTTTACGAGCCGATTGCCCCGCGTCATTTCTCATTCAATACGGCTGAGGGTTCCTGCCCCGAGTGCGGCGGTCTGGGACGGACGCGGCGCTTCTTGGAAGAATTGGTCGTTCCGGATCCTACCAAATCGGTCAAGAAGGGCGCGATGAAGCCGCTGCGGATAGGGGGCAAGCAGCTGATTATTCGAAACAATGCTCTGATGCGCCAGCTCGCCGAGCAGCTTCCCTTCGAATTGACCTGTCCCTGGGAGGATTTGGACGAGGAGACGCGTCAGGCCTTGCTATGGGGCGTAGAGGATCGGGAATTCGAATTCAAGCTTACGCGGCGCAAGACCAAGCCAGCGCCCCAGCGCTTCGAAGGCGTTATGGCGCTATTGCAGAAGTCCTATCTGGAAACGAAGAGCGATGGCTTTCGAGCTCGTCTCATGACTTATCAAACGGATCAGGATTGTCCCATGTGCCATGGGCATCGATACAGTCCCCGCAGCGCCAATGTATTCGTAGAGGGAGTGAGCTTGCCGGATTTCTTGGCGATGGATATCGGTAAGGCCCATTCCTTTGCGACTTCGCTGGAATCCCTAGCCGACAAGGACGAAACGCATGGCGAGGTTCTGGAGGGGGTGGAAATGCGCCTGCGTTTTCTCAAGGAAGTCGGTTTGAGCTATTTGACATTGAATCGTCAATACAGCACTCTGAGCGGAGGCGAGGCCCAACGCGCTCGCTTGGCGACCCAATTGGGTATGAGTCTGGTGGGAGTGGTCTACGTGTTGGACGAGCCAAGCATTGGGCTGCATCCGAAGGATAACCGGAAGCTGATCGAGTCGCTCAAGGAACTGCGCGATCGCGGAAATTCAGTCGTCGTGGTCGAGCACGACGAGGATACGATGCGGGCGGCGGACCATTTGATCGAATTGGGCCCGGGAGCAGGATCTATGGGGGGGCGCGTTCTCTTTGAAGGAAAAGCGGCGGATTGCGCCAAAGCTAAATCCGATTCGTATTCGACTGGCGATTACCTTTCGGGCAGGCGAAGCTTGACCAAAGCGGGAAAGACTATCGAGTCGGGCAATCAGTGGCTGGAGATCCTCGGGGCCGCGCATCACAATCTGAAAGGGGTCGATGCCGAATTTCCGGTTGGACTGCTGACCTGCGTGACCGGCGTTTCAGGCTCGGGCAAGTCGACCCTGATCAATGAGATTCTGGCCAAGGCGGCGGCTCGGCGATTGAATCGATCGAAGGACATTCCGGGCAGGCACCGAGAGATTCGCGGCTTCGAGCATTTCGAACGAGTCGTGCGCGTGAGTCAGGATCCGATTGGTCAAAGTCCGCGTTCGAATCCGGCTACCTATACCAAGCTCTTCGATACGTTGCGGGATCTCTATTCCAAGATGCCCTTGTCGCGAACGCGCGGCTACAAGCCGGGGCGCTTCAGTTTCAATGCTCGGGGCGGTCGCTGCGAGCGCTGCCAGGGCCAGGGTTCGATCAAGCTGGATATGCTTTTTATGAGCGATGCCTACGTCGACTGTCCCAGTTGCCAGGGCGAGCGCTACAATCGCGAGACCTTGGAAGCGCGCTTCGGTGGATTGAATATCGCGGAAGCCTTGAATTTGTCGGTCCGCCAGGCGTTGGAGCAATTTGCGAACGTGCCGCGTGTGATGGACAAGCTCAGGACTCTAGATGCGGTGGGTCTCGGCTATCTGAAACTGGGTCAAGCGGCCAACACGCTCAGCGGCGGCGAGGCCCAGCGGTTGAAGCTGTCTCTCGAGCTCTCGAAACGGGCGGCGGGTCGAACGCTTTACCTGCTGGATGAGCCTACGACAGGGCTGCATTGGTCGGACATCCAGAAATTGGCGGACCTGCTTTTCCAACTGCGCGATCAGGGCAACACGGTAGTGGTCATCGAGCACCACGCGGATTTCGTGGGCCTTGCCGATTGGGTCGTGGATCTCGGCCCCGATGGGGGATCGGGAGGTGGCGAGATTGTCTTTGCGGGAACGGTGGAGGCGCTGAAGCGCTGCAAGGCGTCGGCGACGGGTCGGGCGTTGAAGGGGTGTTAGACCTTGGATTGCGATAGCCGCTCCGATTTAGAAAGACTGGCGCGTCGTTCCCGAATGGGCCGAAGTGGCGGTTTGCACTCAAGCCGCCCCAGTATCGAGAAAGAGAAGCCGCATAGGGAGGTTAGGGGTCTAGGGCTGATAGGTGGCTGCGTTGATGATCGCCCACAGATGGATCAGGACGGCCAAGGGCCAAGGCAGCATCAGAAACGCGAAAAAGTAGAGGACGGTCGTCGTTGTGAAAAAGAAGAGCGCCGCCAGGATGCGGCCTTGGACAAGCTGGCCCAGTCCGGGGATGATAACGTTCGCGAGAGCGGCGATCACATTTCCGGCGCCGCCTCGACGCGTGTTGCAGGTGCATTGACTCATTGGATTTACAACATCGCAAGGGGCGCCCAAGTTGCGCATTTTTCGATGTCCGGGGATTGCAATTCCGGGGACGACTCGCTTTTTATGGGCGCCGTGCGAAAATTTGGGTTCATAGCCATTGCGATCTGCTGGGGGACGAGTCTATTGGGTTCGGGCGAGTACGCGCGTCAGAAGAGCAGCGGTTACTTCGAAGGAGCGCTTCGCTACGTGGTGTCGCGCTATTCTCCACGCTCCGGCAAGGCGCTCGAGCGCACGCAAGTAAACGTATTGGCGACGGAAAAGCGACTGAGCGTGCCGGAACTCGATGCGAACGAGGTGTTTGCGAACAATGCCCCGCCAGGGGTTTCCTCGGCCTTATTCCTGCATGATGATCGAGATTTCATAATCTATGGCGATGGGGTCGATGCCTATCGATTCGGTGGAATCGACCAAGCGCTTCTGGGCGTGGCCTTTCGCGCCTTAGCTCTGGCGGGAGCTCCGGTGGATATGTTGGGCCCAGAGGAATCGGGTCCCTATGCCCTGCGCGGCTTTCGTACTGGCTTGATGCGCTACCGCGGCGAAAGCGACTTGCGCTACGACATGTATTTCACGAGCGACTATCGGGTCAACTGGGGCTCGATCGCGGGGGGATGGCTGTTTGGATCGGGGGGATTGAAAGTGCCGGGCTTGCCCGAAGCGCTGCAGCGCGGGGAGGTGCCGGTGCGCATCGAGGCGTTTAAAGGCGAATTGAAGCTCTTTTCCATCAATTTGATGCTGGCCGATGAAATTCCGATCGATCCAGAATGGGTTGCCATACCGAAACGCAAGATCATGCGTTCGTCGACGAGCCTGCTAAGCAGTCTGGCGAAGGAAGCGATGGCGGTAGGGGACTAGGCTCGGGAGCGGCTACCGAATTTTCCTGAGGGGTTGACCCGATCCGGAGCCTGTCTCAATTTGTTCAATGGAATCTCTCTTAGACGTTTGCGAACGCGAGCGTTTCCAGCCCGATGCCTGCCCCCTCTCATAAACAACGATCCCGCCGCGCTCGGCGACGCATGAACAAAAGCGCTCTGTTCATTGCCTTGATCATCCAAGGCGCGTTTTTGGCAGTCACCGTCTTTATCATCGTTCTGGATACGCCTGAAAGCGAGCCGCCTCGTTTCGAAGGCAAGGCGAGTATGGCGGTGGAGAAAGACGATTTCCGGGAAAAGCAGCAAAGGGATCGCTTCCTCAAGCGCATGAAGCGGCTAGATCCGATGCAGCGCTTGTCGGTGGAATCAGCCTTGCCCAGCGACCTGCCGCCCCTGCCTGATTTGCCGGTGGAGTCCTTCGAGCTGCAGGGCGACGCCGCGGAGCTGATGGAGGACGCGAGCGCCATGCTCGAACAGGCCGGTTTGTTCGATTCGGCGCGGCGCGTTGCGGGCGAGACCTCGGCGGCGGCGTTTTTCGGCGTTCAGGATTCCGGCAAGCGCATTGCGATTGTAGTCAATACCTCGGCCTCGGTCGTACGAAAGGCCCGCAACAAGGGAGTATCGATCGAGGAAATACACGAAGAAGTGGTTGAACTGATCGATGGCTTGGATAGCGGCACCCTTTTCGGAATCGTGCAATTCAGTCAAGGGGCCCGCCGCTTTGCGCCCCAGATGGCTCCCGCTATTCGTCGAAACAAGGAAGAAGCGACCCGATGGACCCGTGAGGAGTTGCGCGGGAATCCCAAAGTCGAAAACGAGCGATTGCTCGGGCATGAGGCCGGCTTGTATTTCGCGTTAGAGATGGTGCCGGATTTGATTTTTCTGGTGACGGATGGCGTGCTGAACAAACGGGTGCGTTCGGGGAGTAGCTATCAGTATCCTGAGATTCCCTATGAGATTCTGATTGGAGCGATCGATGGGCAGGCTCGCAAAGCGGGTATTCGCGTCCGCATTCACGCGATTGGCTTCGAGTTGAAGGATAAGGACCGCAGGGGGCTGGAGCGACTGACGCGCCGCTTTGGGGGAACCTTGCGGGAGTTCTAGGAGGAGAGCGCCGAATCAGTCCCTATGGGCGCCCAACTGCGCTTTTGGCTGCGTTCCGCCCGAGGACATGGGCGCCTCTCCCAGGCCTCGCCGAAAACGGGAACGGGCGAATGCGCCGTTATTAGGCTTTTCTAAGCCCGAAGGTCTAAGGTCGGGCTAGAGGGAATGGAGAATGCGTTGCCAGAGGGCGGTTTCGTCGGGATGGCCGTACTGATCGAGTCGGGAGGCAATGCGGTCTAGGGTCGGTGCCGCAACGTCGTGCTTGGGATCGCCCGGCAAGTCAGGCCGGGCGGCCCGCGTGAGCGCCCAGCAGGCCCAGGATCGCCATTTGCGTTGCTCGATGCGGGGCTCGCCCAATCGATCGGCGTAGTGCTGGAAGTGTACGCGTGGATTGCCGATAAACACTTCTTCGGGCGCTTTGCGGAGGATGTAGACGAGGGCTTCGTAGGGGAGGGGCCAATCTTCGAGTACGGGCTCAGTCCCATCCAGATCGGCCCCCCAAGCTCGATCGAGACAGAGTATTGCCCTCGCGGGCAGACGTTTCCGCCAGAGGACTTGTCCGTATTCCATGCAAGTCTCGTAGAAGGCGGCGCCACGATCGCTTTTGCCGAAGCGATTGAGATCCCGCCAATCCATTGCCCGCTCCGGAGAGGGCAAGTAAGGGATGTCTGCAATATGGGATTGCGATGGCATGAATGGTCGGGGAATGCGGCGATGCAAAATGAATCGCAGAAAGGCGCAATGATTTGTTGCCAGACGGCTAGATTTTCTCGTAGGAGATGTTTCGTTAATTTAACACTCGATCCAGTGAACCGTATCGTTTCGAAAACGACTGAAAAAACGCGATGGCGTCACCGCCGAAGGGCCCTGCTGGGCCAGCGATCGCAGAGAGCCTATTCAGAGCTTGGGAAGCCCGCAATAGAAACTGGATGGGAGAAGACCGCCGCATGAGAACGGCGGTTTCTCTATTTCGAGACGAGAGGATCGAGGCAGTGGTCTGCCAGCGCGAAAACGTATTTTCGAATCCATTACGTATTGCCCATTAAGGAATATCAATGAGCGAACTTATCAAACATGAATGCGGAGTGGCCCAGGTTCGGCTGAAAAAGCCCTTGGAGTATTTCGCGGAAAAGTACGGAACGCCTTTGTATGGCTATTACAAGCTGTTCCTGCTCATGGAGAAACAGC
This sequence comes from Candidatus Pelagisphaera sp., assembly GCA_965655705.1. Lineage (GTDB taxonomy): Bacteria > Verrucomicrobiota > Verrucomicrobiia > Opitutales > Opitutaceae > Pelagisphaera. Next base: position 159,459 of record CBFHHM010000001.1, on the reverse strand, counting down.
GGAATCGAGGACAGGACGGCGCGGGCGTGGCGGCGATCAAGTTCGATATGCCGGCGGGCGAGCCCTACATGTTTCGCGAGCGAAGCGTAAAATCGAACGCTCTCGACAAAATTTTCAAGGACACCTTGAAGCAGTACCAGAAGCTGCAACGCAATGGCGATATTCTGCCTGATTACGTCCCTTCGATAAAGGCGAAGTACGACTTTTGCGCTGAGTACTATATGGGGCATTTGCGCTACGGCACCTCGGGTGGCTACTCGCTGAGCGTGTGCCATCCGTTTTTCCGACGCAGCAGTTGGCCGACCAAGAATCTCATGTTGGCGGGCAACTTCAACATGACCAATACGCACGAGCTCAACGATAGCCTGATCTCGATGGGGCAGCACCCTATTTTCGCGACCGATACCCAGGCTCTGCTGGAAAAGGTGGGTTTCCATTTGGATGAGGCCCATGACAACCTCTACCGATATCTCCGGGACGAGGGCTACGCAGCCGATGCGATTTCGGAACGCATTCTGAAGGACATCGATTTGGTAAAGGTCTTTAGAAAGGCGGCGGATTCCTGGGATGGCGGCTATGCCCTGATCGGGGCAATCGGCAATGGGGACAATTTCATCTTGCGCGATCCCCGCGGCATCCGCCCGGCTTTCTATTTCGAAGACGAGGAAGTCTTCGCCGCGGCTTCCGAGCGGGCGCCGCTGATGACGATCTTCGACAAGGATATCGAGGATATTCATGAAGTTCCCCCAGGGAATATCATCGTGGTGAAGAAGGACGGTCAGCTTATCTGCGAAGAGTTCACCAAGCCGGTGAAAGAGCGTTTTCAGTGCTCGTTCGAGCGCATATACTTTTCTCGGGGCAATGATGCCGACATTTACAAGGAGCGCAAAGCATTGGGAGCTCAGCTGTCCGAGCAGGTTCTCAAGGAAGTCGATGACGATTTGGAGAACACGGTCATCAGCTTCGTTCCCAATACTTCGGAAGTCGGCTATTTCGGCTTTCTGGAAAAGCTGCGCGTGGATCGTCGCAAATTAGTGAAGCAAGAAATTCTCGATGCTCAGGCGACGGGCGAGCTCGATGACGAGATGCTTGAAGAATTGATCATGCGCAATTGGCCGCGGGGGGAGAAGATCGCCCACAAGGACCAAAAGCTGCGCACTTTCATTTCGACTGAGGACTCTCGCAACGAAATGGCGTCTCACGTTTACGACGTCACCTATGGAATCATCCAAGAGAGCGACAATTTGGTATGCATCGACGATTCCATCGTAAGGGGAACTACGTTGCGGAAGTCGATTTTGAAGATTCTCAGCAGCTTGAATCCGAAGAAGATCGTTATCGCCTCCACAGCCCCTCAGATCCGATATCCGGACTGCTACGGCATCGACATGTCCGAGCTCGGAAAATTTATCGCCTTCGAGGCTGCGATCGCCTTGCTCAAGGAAAGCGGCAAGAGCGATGTGGCGAGTTCCGTATATCGCAAATGCATCGAATGCCTCAAATCGGCGGAGCCTTGTCTGATTAATTACGTTAAGGAGATTTACGAGCCGTTCACGGCCGATCAGATTTCTCGAAAGATTTCGGAAATCGTGTATCCGAAAGATCGCGGCTGGGAAGGCGAAGTCTCGGTGATCTATCAGACAGTCGAAGGATTGCGCAAGGCCTTGCCGAATCATCGCGGCGACTGGTATTTTACGGGAGATTACCCTACGCCGGGAGGCTATCGAGTCGTCAACCAGGCGTTCGTAAACTACTACGAAAAGTCAACGGGGCGAAGCTATTGAGAAAAAGCGTTTAGCGGGTAGCCAATGAGTCTTTAGCTAAGAGGCTGTCTACCTTGGGACTATCCATCTAATTGACCATGCCAGCAAAGAAGAAAATCAAAGCGTATGCCCAAGCGGGCGTAAATATCGATCTGGGAGATCGGGTGAAAGGCTCCTTGAAGGAGTCGCTCAAGAGCGCCTCGAGACCCGAAGTAATGGGGGCCGTGGGTGGTTTCGGCGGATTATTCGACCTCTCCAAGTCCAAATACAAGGAACCTGTTTTGGTGAGCAGTATTGACGGCGTGGGTACGAAACTGAAACTGGCCTTCGATTCAGGGCAGCACAAAAGCGTGGGCATGGATATCGTCAATCACTGCATTGACGACATATCCGTCATCGGAGCGGAGCCGCTGTTCTTCTTGGATTACTTGGGGCTTGGCAAGCTTGAGCCAAAAATCTTCAAGCAAATCATTTCCGGAATGAAGGATGCGTGCTCGGCTGCCAACTGCGCTTTGATTGGTGGAGAAACCGCTCAGATGCCGGGTTTCTATCAGCCTGGAGAATATGATATCGCAGGAGTGATCGTCGGTATCGTTGAAAAGAAGAAGATGCTGTCGGGACAGACGATCAAAGCGGGCGACGTGGTTATCGGTCTGCCTTCGAACGGGTTGCATACCAATGGTTATACGCTGGCCCGCAAGGTCGTTTTCGAGACCGCGAAGCTTAAAGGCAGCGACAAAGTGCCTGGATCGAGACAGAGCGTATTCAAAGCCTTGCAGGCTCCGCACACCAATTATGCGCCGCTTATTCAGGCATTGCTCCAGGAATTCAATACAGGGCGTTCATCGAAGTTCCGAAAGGGCAATTCCATTTTCGGTATCGCGCATATTACGGGAGGCGGCTTCACGGGAAATATCCCGCGGATTCTTCCCGATAAGGTGGACGTCGAAATCGACACGACGGCTTGGAAGCCCTTGCCCATTTTCGACCTGATCGAGACGTACGGGAAGATCGACTTCGACGAGATGTACGAAGTCTTTAACATGGGCATCGGCATGACCGTAATCGCCAGTCCGGATGAGGCGGATGCCATCCTGAAGGCTTGCCGCGATCGGGGAACGAAGGCAGTGGCGATTGGTCAGGCGGTTAAGGGTAGCGGCAAGGTTTCGCTATTGCGTTAGCATCCAAAGGCCACTCGCCGATAAATGCGGGTCGATTGGCTTTGCCCCGAGGGCGGACGTCGTATGGCCTATTTTCAATGGTAGGTTCGTATTCGAATGGAGCGATGGTCGGGTTTCTGGCGCTTACTTGGTGTGCGAGTGCCGTATCGGCCGAACGAATTGCCGGGTCGGAGATGGTCGAGGAGGCGGGCGACTTTGCGTCCATTTTTTTCGATTTGGCGGGAGAACGACTGTCGAAGGCGGAGCTCGAGGGCTTTCTCGAAGCGGCCGGAAGCGTGCTCGCTTGGTCGGAACGGCATGGAGAGGAATGGGCGAAAGCGGATGCAGCGGACCGCCCCTTGGACCTCGTGCGGGGATTCGAGATTTGGAATTCCATTGAACTAAGCGCTTCCGAATTCGTTGCGACCTTGGCCAAGCTCATTTTCTTGCAGGATTACGCGGGCTCTCCTGAAGAGCTGAAATCCCTCAAAAACGAAATCAAGCAAATGGAGAACGTAATCGCGGAGAATCGCTTGTCGCCCTTCGTGCTCGAGCAGGCGGAACGCGAAATTTCGGAGAAGCGAAACCTAGTTGCCTTGCTTCAAGGAAACGTCCCTCGAAACCTAAGGCTTTACAAGGCAATGAAGGAGCGCATTGATCGGGTCCTCGATCGATTCGAAGCGATTGGTCGCTGAAACTAGTAAATAACCCATTGGAAACCGAAGACAGCAATGCTCGTTCATACCGTATTTTTCACATTCACCGAGAGTTCCGACGAAGCCGATGTTCAGGCTTGCGCGGACGACGCTCGCAATTTGCTCGGCAAGATCGAGACCGTAAAAGCCCTCTATATCGGGAGTCCTGCGGATACGGAGATCCGTCCGGTTAGCGTTCGCGACTTCGATCTCTGCTTGACTGTCATATTTGACAGCATTGCGGACCACGATGTCTATCAAACCCATCCTTTGCACGACGAATTCATTGCGAATAACAAGGAGCATTGGGGCAAGGTTTCAGTTTGCGACGCGGATTAAAGGCGACTTTTCGCCGATAGAATTGCAAGGGCTGCTCGTGTTGGGCAGCCTTTTTCGATTCAGAGAGCAAGGTATCCCCTGCTTCAATACGTACGGGAGAGCTCCGAATAGTGACATCCGAGTGACGTTGGCGTCTCCTCGCTTGACAGGGCCGTCTTCAATCGTAGAAAAATACATTAATGGAGGCCGCCCTGGCTGAGCCCGTGCTCGTTTTAAATCGCTTATGGCAAGCGGTGAATGTTATCGCCGCTCGAAGGGCGTTTTCTCTTATCGCCACTGGGCACGCGAGCGTTGTCCACGCGGACGAAGACGATTTTCAGATCTTCGACATGATGGATTGGATGGATTTCTCTCTCTACAATCCACCCGCTTCCGAAGTCGAACTCGTTCGCACGGTGCGTCACCCGATTCGCGTGCCGAAGATCATACTCTTGTCGATTTTCGACAAGATGCCGAAAAAGGAGCTGAAACTGACTCGGAAGAACGTTTTCGAACGCGATAAGCATCAGTGCCAGTACTGCGGCAAGCGATTCGCTAGCGAGGAGCTCAACCTGGACCATGTGATTCCGCGTCACTATGGCGGCAAGACCACCTGGGAGAATATCGTCTGCTCGTGCGTCCCATGCAATTCTCGCAAGGCGAATCGCCTGCCTCATGAGGCAAACATGCGCCTTATAAGCAAACCTTCCAAGCCGCAGTGGCGACCGGTTATCAGTATTGCCGCTCGAGGTCGCAAGTTGGAGGAATGGAAGCGCTTTATCGACATTGCCTACTGGAATGTCGAGCTCGATAGCTAGGGAAGATCGCCTGCTCAAGGATCAGGTCTCGGCGATTGGCAGTTCGATTCTTATTGTGGTCCCTGCGCTGCTCGATTGGGCAACCGTGATATCGCCGTGATGGGAGCGAAGGATTCGTTTGGTAATGGAAAGCCCCAATCCGGTGCCTTCCGGCTTCCCCGTTAGAAAAGACTCGAAGATCTGCCCTTGGATCTTCTTGGGGATCCCGGTGCCTGTATCCGAAAAGTAGATTGCGAGGCGCTCCTTCTCTCCTTCGCTTTCGAGCATGGGAACGACCGAAAGCCGTCCACCTTCAGGCATCGCTTCGGCCGCATTGATAATGAGGTTGAGAAAGACTTGCTGAAGTTGCCCTTTGTTGCCGCTGACAATGACTTCCGGTCCAATGGTCTCGCTGATTAGCTCGACGCGTTGTTGCTGCAATTTCAAGCGGACGAGAAGGAGAGTGTCGTTGATGAGGCCGTCGATTGGCCAGTCCGAATTCAAGCTCTCGGGCGCCTTGCTGAACGAAAGCACTTTGGATACGATCTCTTCTAGCTGATTGATTTTCTCCTTAATTATCTGGGTGTCCTTGCTGCGCGGGTCGTTTTCGGAATAGCTTAGTCCCAAGGAACCGAAAAGCAGCTTGATGACAGTGAGCGGGTTGCGGATCTCGTGGGCGATTTCAGCGGAAAGCAGGCCCAGGGTGGTGAGACGCTCGCTTTTTCGGAGCAGGTCCTCGCTGTTGAATACGCGGGCGTACAGGTCGGCGTTCTTGGCGGCGACCGCAGAGAGCGAGGCAAAGGCTTGCAGCAGTCGCTTCTCGTCGTTCGGGAATCGATGTCTGTTTTTAGTGAATACGTTTATGACGCCAATGACCTTTCCGTCGTACATCATAGGAGTGGAAAGACAGGAGAATACATCCGGCATTTGCGGGGCATCCCGCAAATCGAAGTAGTCGGGAGTTGTGATATTGGGAAACTCGACTTGGCGTTTCGTCTTTATGGAGGACGAAGCCATGCTCTCGGCGAGTCGCAGCACTTCGATTTTGGATCGGTACTCGGGGTAGGGCGGTTTGACTGCCTGCAGGACCACTTGGTCCTGTTCTTCGTCGTAGAGCTGCAGAGTGGCCATACGAGATCCCGTTAGGTCGAGAGTCGCTTCCGTAATGCTATCCCATAGCCCTTGTATCTCAAGCTTGGACACGACGATCTGGCCTAAGTCCAGAAGAGTCTTCAATTGGTCCGATTGCGTAATGAGCTGGCGTTGCCGCCAAACGCTTTGCAGGGAACGAACCGCTTCATCGGTAATGGCCTGAAGCCGTTGGACATCTCGGGGGCCATACTGGCCAATGGTATCGGAATCGACGTCGATAACGCCGATGATTTGCCCTTCGGAAATCATGGGCGTTGCAATCTTGCATCGAACGCTATCGATGAGGCTGACGTATCGGGGGTCCTGGCGGACGTCTTCGGAGCAAATGACCTCGCCGCGAAAAGCGACTGCTCCAGCGATTCCTTTGCCGATGTGCAAGGAGAGCTCTTCGATATTCGCGGGGTAGCCCAGGGCGTATTCCTTTTCCAGCAGGCCGGAATTCGGACTTATTAGGGAAATGGATGCAGAAGAGGGGAGGAATAGTCTCTGAATTTCCTCCATGACGGACTGAAAGGCTTCGCGCGCGTTGTACGCGGAACTGCCGATTTGGCTGATGCGATAGAGGCTCAGGAGAAGATCGGGATCTTCGATTGGACTTTGTTCTCTCGGTTCGGGCATGTGCTGGCTAGGAATCGATTCGCGTATAAATGCCGCCTCCCAGGAGGCGTTCCCCATCGTAAAGGGCCATGACTTGGCCGAGCGCTAAGGCTCTCTCGGGATGGTCGAATGCAATTTCCGCGCTACCGTCGCTATTAGGCGAATACGATATGGGCACTCTTGGATCGCGATACCGTGTTTTGGCCTCCATCTGGCAGGCGGATTCAATTGGGGAGCTGGTGAAGCTTAGATTAGATACGCGGCAACCCTTGGCGTAGAGTCCGGGAGCGTCGGGAGCTTCGAATGAGATGAGCAGCGCGTTTCGATCCTGATCTTTGCCGACGACGACATAGGCTTGATTGTCGGTGTTGGAGGGGACGCCAATTCCTTTGCGTTGGCCGATTGTGAAGTAGTGGAGGCCTTTGTGCTCGCCCAAGGGCTTATCGTCTTCCGCTCTGAGGATCGGACCGGGTCGATCAGGCACATACTCTCGAAGGAAGTCCTGCATTTTAATGTTCCCTATAAAGCAGATGCCTTGGCTGTCCTTCTTGTCCGCGTTGGGCAAGCCGGCTTTTTCCGCAAGGCGCCGAAGCTCGGGTTTCTGCAAATGCCCGATGGGGAAGGAAGCGCGGGCGACTTGTTCCGGTTTCATAAAGGCAAGGAAATAGGTTTGGTCCTTGTTCTTGTCGGCGCCCTCAAGGATTTCGGGGCGGTCGGATTCGTTTGCCAATCGAGCGTAGTGTCCGGTGGCGACGGTGTCGAAGCCTTCACTCAGGGCGTAGTCTAGGAATACCCCAAACTTGATCTCTCGGTTGCACATGACATCGGGATTGGGCGTGAGGCCCGACTGGTAGCCATTGAGCAAGTAGTCTACAATGCGCTCCCGATAGTCCTTCATCAAGTTCACTACGCGGAACGGAATGCCCAGGGTCAGGGCCACCGCGCTGGCGTCTTCGATATCCTGCTGCCAGGGGCAGTCTCCCAAGATCTCGTCCTCGTTGATCCAATTCTTCATGTAGGCGCCCTCCACGTCGAATCCCTGCTCTTTGAGGAGCAGAGCGGCGACGCTGCTATCGACGCCTCCGGACATGGCTACGAGAATCTTCTTCACGCGCCCACTCATGCAGGCTGCGCTTTGCGCCGCAAGCTTGGATCGACCCGCAGGCGACTAGATTATTCTCAGTTCGAGCTGACTGGCTGAGAGTTGTCGGCGATCGGGGCTTTCTTCGGTCAGGGAGGGAACGAAGTATCGATCGCAGAGAAGCGAAACGGTTAGAGAGTCGCCTGAAGCGCTCGGCAGGGGGACGTCGAACTCGAAAGCGCCTGGCTGCGTAGCGATTTGGGAGCCGATGATGCGGCCATCGACGCCTACCTGGATTTCCATGGGAAGCAGTTCGACGCGATCGGGAATCTCGAGTTTGACGCGCAGCCCGCGGGCTATCGAAGGCTTCTTTAAATGGGCGCTGCAGTAGGGACCGATCCAGCGATAGGGGCAAAGCTGAGACTCGTTCTTGTCGGCTAGGGCGTCGGCGATTCTCAGCCAGCCGTTGCGAGCCGCTATGGGGAGAAGGATGCGTGGGCGAAACCCAATGGGGGAGCGCCAAGCGGCGACCAGACTGCGATTGAGCGCATTGCGTTTCGTTCCGAAAAGCAGTTCGACCTCCGCTCGACGCAGCGCATCCCTCGCTTCGGGCTGCTCGGAGCGCTTGTGCAGGAAATAGGAGAGTTCGCACTTCCAGCGGAGCGGGTCGGTCCAGGGCCCCCAGTAGCGGCGGCTGATTGCAATGCAATCGGCCATTAGGGCTTCATGGGATTTGTTGGTCGTCTTGGATTCGCGGTGTAGCCGATATTCGCTCAAGAGCGCGTCGATCTTGTGGAACTGGTAGCGTTGGCCGAAACGGCAGAATAGATCGTAGTCTAGAGCGTGGGATTGCGCGGCGTCCAAGGGCCCGCATTGTTCCCAGGCTTCGCGCGTCCAGAAGGTGGACGGTTGGGGTATGCGGTTTTGCCCGCGCTTCCATATCGCCAGTTGCTCGAAGCGATTCTCGTAGACGGATGGGTGCTCTTGGCCGCTCTTGGGGTCATCGCCGAAAAAGAGGCTGCGTCCGAATACGACATGGCGTCCTTCTTCGGGGTCGATCTCTTGAGCGACTCGTTGCAGGCAGTTGGGTCGGAGACGATCGTCGGAATTGAGAAAACCGAGGATATCTCCCGTCGTTCTGGCGAATCCCCGATTGAGGGCGTCGGCTTGGCCAGCGTCTTCCTCGATGTGGAGCTGGAACGCGTTTGGGTAGCGATCGACGAAGGATTGGGCAATCGCAATGGACTCGTCCTTGGAGCCCCCCTCTTGGATGATCGCTTCCAAACGGGGATAGTTTTGGTCGACCAGGCTCTGAAGCGTTTCGCCCAAAAAAGCGCCCTGGTTGTAGGAGGGCGTGACAATGGAAATTTTCGGCAGATCGGCCATGGGCGCTACTCTGATGGGTATGGGCGCAATCAGCTCCGATGCCCACTCTTTTCTCTCGCATGGGGATTGCCGATGAAAATGGGGAAGCGTTTCGTCGCTCGCGGGCATTTTGGATAGGGGGCTCTTCATAGGGCTCCTTTACGTTTGGAAGCGGGAAGCCTTCTCTGAAACGAATTGTCGAATCGAGGCGTCCTGGCTTGCAGTGCTTGCGGAATTGGACTTTTGGTTTGGGCGAAACTATGTCCTCCGAAACGCACAGAATTTCCAAGTCCGTCCTGACATCGTTGAGCGACGGCATCGTGGAACTCACGTCCGACTGGAGAGCGATTCGATCGCCCAGCCTCAGTCTGGAAGGGTCGCTGGACGGTCACTTGAACTTGGAACGCTTGCCCGCGAGCGACTTCGTATGGGAGAGCCGCTATTTCGTAGATGGGGAAGGCGAGGCGGTTTTCGCGTTTGCCCCGAGCGAGTATCCGTATGTGGATTACGATGATGTAGACGTCTACGTGGTGGGTCCTTTCAACGGTTGGCAAGAGGGAGTTGGAAATGCCAGGTGGAAATTGCGGCGCCAGTCTATCGATAACCGGGAGGCGATGGTTTTGAGATGTTCGATGGAGGCGATTGGGAGCAAAACGACGCCGTTCAAGTTCGTTACATCGAAGCATGTTTGGCTCCCTGTGGATGCGGAATCCCCTAACGCGGTCCATGACGGAGCAGGTAACAGCAACTATATCTTCAAGGAAAAGCTGAGTGGGCGTCACCGCTTTCGATTCGAGCTTAAGAACCCTGTCGATTTATCCGAGGATCGCTATCTTATCTATCATGGCCGAACGCATTCCCAACGGGCTTACATTGAGCCCGGTCCATTCTTCCATCAATTGAAGTCGGACAAGCCATTGGGGGCGATCGTCGAAGGGGATACCACCGTATTCCGACTCTTCGCTCCCCGGGCGAAGTGGGTCAAGCTGGGGATCTTCGGTCGCGATGAAGACGAATCGGCGATTCGGTGGATGCTGCTGGAGCGGGCTGAAGACTTTGTATGGGAAACGCGAATACATGAAAATCTGGACGGACATTTCTATTGGTATCGACTCGATGGTCCGCAGGGGCCGTGCAGCCTGTTCGACCCGAAATTCAATGCGCTCGATCCCTACGCCAAAGCGGCCGCAAGTCGGGCGGGTCCCGGAATTGTCGTAGACGAAGGTAGATTCGAGTCTTCCGAAGGCTTTGGCGTTCCGGCTTGGCAGGATCTGGTGATAATGGAAGGGCACGTACGCGACTTGGTGGCTGGTCTGCCGAGCCGGGCGGATGAGGAGGCCCCCTTGGGATTCGCCGATCTGGAGGCGTATGCGGCGAGCCCTGATTTCTATCCCGCGCGTTTAGGGATCAATGCCCTTGAGCTTCAGCCGGTTCAGGAAAACGACAGTCAGACCTACCAGGAGTATCATTGGGGATACATGACGTCGAACTACTTCGCTCCGGCTTCTTCGTATGGATCGGATCCGCGTCGAGCGTCTCAGGTGAAAGAGTTTCGTTCGCTGGTCGAGCGATTGCACGAAAGGGGCATGGCGGTGATACTTGACGTGGTCTACAATCATGTCGGCGAACCTGCGCACCTGATGTTTATCGATAAGCTATACTATTTCCATTTGGAGGCCGATGGGACGCCGGTCAATTGGAGCGGTTGCGGGAACGATCTGCGTTGCGACGCGCCTATGGCTCGCCGGTTGATTGTGGAAAGTCTGAAGCACTTCGTGCAATTCTATGGCGTGGACGGCTTTCGATTCGATTTGGCGGATTTGGTGGGGAAGCCGCTCCTGCAGGAGATCGAACGCGAGTTGAAGGCGATCAAGCCGGATGTTCTGCTCATTGCGGAACCTTGGAGCTTTCGCGGACACATCGGTCGCGACTTGCGCGATACGGGCTATGCGTCGTGGAATGATGGTTACAGGGATGCGTTAAAGTCGTTCGTTCAAGACGGACTATCGGCAGATGCGATGCTCCACTATCTCAAGGGTTCCACTCCTGACTATGCCTCTTGGCCATCGCAGACGGTCAACTATACCGAGTCTCATGACGATTATGTGTGGATAGATGACATTACGGAAAATGGCGAGGGCAACGGAACGCATCCGACCTTGAAAGATTTAAAGCGTACCCGATTAATGGGCGCCTTGCTGCTGATGTCGATAGGCATGCCAATGCTGCATGCGGGACAGGATTTTCTATTCTCCAAGGGCGGCGTTCGAAACACCTATCAGCGTGGCGATCTGAATGCGCTGTCGTACGCCCGACGGCACGAGTATGGTTCGACTAGCGAATATTTTAGGAAGTGGATTGCATTTCGCCAGTCGGAGTTGGGTTCCTTGATGCGTCACTTCGCTCGGGCAGGGAAGGGCTTCTTCGAGTCGATTGGCGTTTCCGAGGGAAATGCATTCGCGTGCGTGTACAATGCCGATGGAAGCATGGGAGATCGCAAGCTCCTCTTTGCAGCGAATCCAGGTGGCGAAGCGCGACGCATTGCGCTCGGGAAGTTGACTGGGCGCTGGCGCCATTGGGCGGATCGCGATCGTTTCTGGGGCGATGACGAGGAGGCGTTGCGGCAGGACGTTCGCGATGAAATCGATTTGCCTCCGATCAGTTGCGGCTTGTGGGTCGAAGAAGGTTCGAGATAGGGCCCGAGCCCGTCTGGCTTCAATTCCGAAACTGGCGCGTTTAAACCCTTGATTTTCTCCGAAGCGCGCCCTCTACTCCCGATTCGCTCGATTTTCGGGCGGCAATCAGAGGGCGGTTCCCTCTATAATAAGGACGTCAACCACAACACTATACACCAATGGCTGTAAAAGTAGCTATTAATGGATTTGGCCGCATTGGCCGTCTCGTCTTCCGCGCAATTGTCGACCAGGGTCTCCTGGGCGACCAAGTCGAGGTCGTTGCCGTGAACGATTTGGTTCCCGCCGACAATCTCGCTTATCTCCTGAAGTACGATACGACTCAGGGACGTTTCAACGGCACCGTTGAGGCCGAAGGCGACGATACGCTCGTCGTGAACGGTCAGAAGATCAAGTGCCTCGCTTTGCGCGAGGTTCCTGCGAACCTCCCTTGGGGCGAGCTCGGAATCGACGTCGTAATCGAGTCGACCGGTCTCTTCGTTCAGGATGTAAAAGCCCAAGGCCACATCGATGCGGGCGCCAAGAAGGTTATCATTTCCGCGCCTGGCAAGGGCGACGGCGTCAAGACCGTGGTACTGGGCGTCAATGACGACACCTTGACTGCAGAGGACACGCTGATCTCGAACGCCTCTTGCACGACCAATTGCTTGGCTCCGATCACTAAGGTGATCCTCGACAACTACGGTATCGAGGAAGGCCTTATGACTACGGTTCACAGCTATACGGCAACGCAAAAGACGGTCGATGGTCCTTCTCCGAAAGACATGAAGGGTGGCCGCGCTGCAGCGATGAATATCATTCCGTCTTCGACGGGGGCTGCGAAGGCCGTTGGTCTCGTGCTTCCAGAAGTAAACGGCAAGCTGACCGGTATGGCGTTCCGCGTTCCGACCCCGACCGTTTCGGTTGTGGATCTCACGGTCAAGACGACCAAGTCGACTTCTTACGAAGACATCTGCGCCAAGATGAAGGAGGCGTCCGAAGGCTCTCTAAAGGGTATCCTCGGCTACACCGAAGACGAAGTCGCTTCGTCCGACTTCATTCATTGCGCCGACTCTTCGATCTTCGATGCTGGCTCGGGAATCGCTCTGAGCGATACCTTCTTCAAGCTGGTTAGCTGGTACGACAACGAGTGGGGCTACTCCAATCGCGTCGTCGATCTTCTCAAGAAGATCACAGCGCTTTAATCGAATCGATTTTCGGTCCTTTGCTCGCATTCGCGCGGGCAAAGGGCCTTTTTATTTATCGGGCCCGCTGCGAGCGCGGTCCGTAACATACAGCTTTCAACACACATCCGCTCGGCTGGACCGAGCCTCCTCGCAATGGCGAAAAAGACGATCGAAGACATTGACCTGAAGGGCAAGAAGGCGGTCATCCGCGTAGACTTCAATGTGCCGCTTCAAGGCGAAACCGTAACGGACAAGACGCGTATTCTCGGCGCTCTGCCCACGATCAAGCATGTGATCGAGCAAGGGGGGACCGCTATTTTGCTGAGCCACTTGGGCCGTCCCAAGGGGCAGGTCAATCCGAAGTTCTCTCTGGCTCCCGTGGCCAAGGCTTTGGCGGCCGAGCTTGGGCAGCCAGTCGTTTTCGTGCCGGAATCTCGGGGCGAGACCGCTGAAGCGATCGTATCCGAGCTTTCTCAAGGATCCGTGGCTTTGCTGGAGAACGTGCGTTTCCACGATGGCGAGGAGAAAAATGATCCGGAACTGGCGAAGGATTTCGCCAAGTTGGGCGATCTTTACATTAATGACGCGTTCGGTACGGCTCACCGCGCTCATGCCTCGACCGCGGGGATCGCGGCTCACCTCAAGCCCGCGGTGGCCGGTTTCCTGATTCAGCGAGAGCTCGAGTACCTGGGCGACAAGACGGAGAATGCGGAACGTCCGTTTACGGTGATCCTCGGCGGCGCCAAAGTCAGCGATAAGCTCAAGGTAATCGATGCGTTGCTCGACAAGGCGGACACCATCCTGATTGGGGGTGGCATGGCCTACACATTCGCCTTGGCAAATGGGAAGACGGTTGGCGATAGCATCAAGCAGGAAGACATGATCGCAATGACCCGCGAGTTGCAGGCCACGGCGGAAGCGAAAGGCGTGCGATTGCTGCTCCCGGTGGACAATGTGACGACCGATTCCTTCGATTTCCCCACGATGACGGTTGGCAACTTGGGAACGTCCGATGAAGACGGCAACATTCCCGCTGGCTGGGAAGGCGTCGATATCGGACCGAAGACGGCGGCCATGTACTGCGAGGAAGTGGCCAAGTCCAAGACGGTTCTCTGGAATGGCCCGATGGGCATATTCGAGAGCGAGCCATGCAGCAAGGGCACCTTCGCAGTGGCGGCTGCGATCGCCGAGAATCAAGAAGCGACCACGATTATCGGCGGCGGCGATTCGGTGACTGCCGTAAATCAATCGGGCCACGGCGACCAGGTCTCATTCATGAGCACGGGCGGTGGCGCGAGCTTGGAGTTTCTCGAAGGCAAGACCTTGCCGGGCGTTGCGGCGCTCGACGATCGATAGGCAATCCACCTTCAACCCTATTCAACATTCTACACGTAACACTAGAGATATGAGCCGGAAATACTTTATCGCAGGCAATTGGAAAATGAACAAGACGCCGGAGGAAGGCACAGAGCTGGCTTCGGAGATCGCTTCGATCGTGAGCAAAGACGCATCGGTCGACGTAGTGGTTTGTCCGACCTTCACGGCGTTGGATCGAGTCTCTCAATCGATCGAAGGGTCGGCGGTCAAGTTGGGCGCCCAGAACCTCTATCCTAAGAGCAGCGGCGCCTACACGGGCGAAATTTCGCCTGAGATGCTGCGGGCCGTGTTTGCGAAGTATGCGATCCTGGGGCACAGCGAACGTCGCGAGTATTTCGGCGAATCGGATGCCTTCGTGAACGAGAAGGTGAAGTTCGCCTTGGAAAATCTAATTTCTCCCATTCTGTGCATTGGCGAAACCCTCGAGCAACGCGAGGCCGATGAGACGCTCGAAGTCGCTAAGACCCAACTATTGGGCGGCCTCGAAGAGGTTTCTGCCGAGCAGATGTCTAGCGTCGTCGTCGCCTATGAACCGGTTTGGGCGATTGGAACGGGCAAGACCGCTACTCCCGAGATGGCTCAAGAGGTCCACGCCTCGATCCGAGCCTTGTTGAACGAAAAGTACGGCGCTGCGGTTGGCGAAAAAGTACGCATACTATATGGCGGCAGTATGAAGCCGGCGAATGCGGACTCGTTGCTCGCTCAAAAGGACATCGATGGTGGCCTGATTGGCGGAGCCGCGCTGGACGCCAAGTCGTTCTGCGACCTTGTCGGGTCCGCGAAAAACGCATCCTAGTCGCAGAAGCGATTCACGCATTCTTTTGGCGCGTTCCGGTTGGGGCGCGCCTTTCCTTGGCCCATTGGCTAGGTGGCCTTCGGTCGAATGCGGTTCCAACTGCGGAGGAGCTGCTCTTTTACCATTTGCGATGTGATTGGCTTTTCGAGGAAGCCGTTCATGCCGGCCCGTCGACAGCGCGACCGTGTATCCGGTGAAATATTGGCTGTTATGGCCACAATCTCCATCCGCTTTTCCGAATTCGATTTCGCCTCTATATCGCGAATGGCTTCCGTCGCTTCGATGCCGCTCATTCCCGGCATATCGAGGTCGGTAAAGAGGTAGTCGAAGTCCGTCCCCTCCACTGCCTCTATGGCGGCTTCGCCACTTGAGGCCTCCGCGTATCGATAGCCCAATTGATCGAGAATGGCCCCTACGACCTTGCGATTGATGTCGTTGTCATCGACGACCAGAATGGAGAGCGGACGACGCTGGGCGAAATCGGCCGTTTCGTTAATCGCGGTCGCGGGTGGGTTGGGGTTTGACGGGGAAGTTGCCCTCGAAAGCTCGAATAGCTCTCCCGGGGACTCGGGCTGGGAGCCGTCATTGTTGCGAAGGCTGATGTCGCTTGAATCGTGCATTAGGGCGAGACGTATCGTCGAGGGAATCCCTGCTCAGGTCAACACGGTAAACGGTCTTTGAACGCTCTGGGACTGGGGATCCGATTCTTATTTTGGCCCCGGGTTTGACTGCAGGATTGGCTCGGTCTAAGCGCCCGCTAAAATCGCGATTTTTTTTGAAAAAGGACGCTTGACTTGGGTAAAGCGGATTCTAGTTTCAGCGGCCTCTTAGCACTACGGGGTAGTAGCTCAGTTGGTTAGAGCGCCTGCCTGTCACGCAGGAGGCCGCGAGTTCAAGTCTCGTCTATCCCGCCATTTTCCGAAAGCCGTTTCGATATTCGAAACGGCTTTCTTGTTTTCGAATCGCTCGCTCTCGGTTCCATTAATCGAGGTCCTGTGAATAAGGGTAATCACGGTATTTCTCGGACAATTTGTAAAAAAAGGCGATTTCGACATTCGAAGCGGCTGCTCCAACCGATGGAGCTTCGGTCTGGGAGGGCTTATGTTACGCGGATGTTACGCAAATAAGGCAACTGTTACGCCCAGGTTACGAATGCGTTACGGGAGGACATTGCGGTTGAAAGGGGGTCTCCGAATCGGGTCTTTATGAGGACTGATCATGAACCCGATTAGACCCCAATCCCGTAAATCACAGGTTCTCGGTTTAGCGACTAAGACCTTTATCTCTATTGCAGCAATAGCGTTGTCTGCATTGGTTTCCCGTGCCCAGGAAATGACGACAGGCTCACTGTCTGGCTCTATCCAGGATGCGGATTATGGCGGAGAAGTCTACGATGCCAAAGTAACGATCGTAGAACTGCAGAAGTCGACCAAAGCCAATGTCAGTGGACGCTATTTTATCGGTTCGGTCCCTCCGGGATCCTATACCGTATTGGTAACCGCTCCTACCTATAAGGCATCCACCATCGAGGATGTTGGGGTGGGGGCTGGCGAAGCCGCCAAGGTTGACGTGCCCTTGTATAACGATTCTTCCGATGTATTTCAGCTGGAGTCCTTTACTGTGAAGGCGACGGTATTGGAAGAATCGGACATCGGACTGATCGCCCAGCGCCAAAAGGCAGCAGCGGTTAGCGACGCGATTGGCTCGGAAACCTTCAGTCGTCTCGGACTGGGCGACGCGGCCGACGCCTTGTCCAAGGTAACAGGAGCGTCGATACAAGATGGAAAGTATGTTGTCGTGCGCGGTCTTTCGGACCGGTACAATACGACTACTCTGAATGGTACGACGCTTCCCAGCGCCGATCCGAATCGGAAGTCCGTCCAGCTCGACCAGTTCCCCACGGGATTACTGGATGTAATCGAGACGACGAAGACCTTTACCCCTGACAAGTCGGGAGATTTCACGGGAGGAGCGATCGACATCCAGACGAAGTCCTTCCCGGATCAGTTCTTTTACAATGTGTCGTATGGAATCGGGTACAATACCAATACGACCGGGGACCCGGTTCTTTCCTATCCAGGCGGATCCGATGATTGGCTCGGCAAGGACGATGGCTCTCGAGCGATTCCCGAACGCCTTCTGCAGAATGAAAATCTATCGACGCTTAGCAATGAAGAGCAGTCGGCTATTCTGAGCGAACTTTCGACGGTCGTTTCTCCGGTCGATTCCGGCGATGCGCCACTGAACCAAAGTTTTTCGTTCGCGTTTGGAGATAGCATGCTTCTTTCGGAGAACGGCGAAAGGCGATTGGGCTACACGGCCAGCATAACGCACAGCAGGGACTTCCAAAACCGGATTGCCGCCACAGAAGCTCGCTACCAATTCGACCGTGGAGTCGAGGGCAATGTCTTGGTTCCCGAATACGACATGTCGGTGGACGAGTCGCAGAACATCGTCAATATGGGCGCTCTTTTCAATGTGGCCCTACAGTTGTCCTCGGACAACGAAATCGGTCTCAAGAACTTCTACAATCAATCTGGAAACGACCGAGCTTTTTTCCAGCAAGGCATCGTCGAAGGCAGCGAGAGCAAGTACTTGCGCGAAAGCCGTATCCACTTCACGGAACGGTCAATCCAATCGAATCAACTCTACGGCAAGCACGTTTTCGCGGGTCTCGGTGACGGAAAGCTCGAGTGGGACATCTCCAAGTCGAAGAGCTCTCAAGACGAGCCCGACTATATTATCTTCTTCGATGCGGTCGATTTGGAGGCGTATCGAAACGCGGACGAGGATCTTTCGATGGTCGAACCAGACGACTGGAAATTTCCGACCGGATTTACCAATCGACGCATGTTCCGCTCGCTCGATGAGAACGCGGATGAATTCGGAGTCGATTTCGAGCTCCCCATTTCCCTCGGAGATCGCGGAGGCTCTAGCCTCAAGGCGGGATACCGGAAGATCGAGGCGGACCGCGACTATGGCCAATTCTCATTTAGCTGGAACGATGGCGATCGCTACATTCCGTATACCGGCAATCGGGAAACCTATTTGTCCCCGGATGCGATCGGTCTCGATGGCGATGGCGAGACGGCCATCGTTATGAGGAACTTAACGGATGCGTATCCTCAGTACTTCGGTTCCAAGGAAATTGACGCGACCTATTTGATGGCGGATGTGCCGTTTTCCAGCAAATTCCGTTTCATCGGCGGCCTTCGCCATGAAGACACCTCGATTGAAGTGATATCGAAATCGGGTCGCCCTCGTTTTATTCCGGACGCGGAGTCCGGCATTTCCGAGAGTCATCTTTTGCCGGCAGCCAATTTGGTTTACAGCGTTAGCGAGCGGCAAAACCTTCGCTTTGCGGTTACTAAGACGATCGCTCGACCCAGCTTTCGCGAGCTTACCTCGGCCGCGGAGTTCGATGCGATAGGGTCCTTTCAGATTATCGGAAATCCGGATTTGAAGATGTCCGAGATTACCAACTACGATCTACGCTGGGAGATGTTTCCCGATGGTGGCACCGACCTCTTTGCGGTGAGCGTATTCTTCAAGGAGCTTACGAATCCGATCGAACAGGTAATCGACCGCTTTGGATTCATCTCCTGGGACAATGTAGAGACCGGAGAGGTCAAAGGGCTCGAGCTTGAGGCTCGCAAGAAAATCGACGCGCTTTCTTCCGAGTTCACTGCCTTTTCAGTAGGAGGCAATCTGGCCGTAATCGATTCCGAGGTGAATCGGTCTCAGTTGGAGATCGATCGCAAAATCGCCGAATTTCCCGATCTATCGACAACTCGCGAGCTTCAAGGGCAGTCCTCTCTTATTTACAACTTGGATGCGTCGTGGGAGCACTTTCGTCAGGGCACTGCAATCACCTTGTCCTACAACAATACCGGTAAGCGCCTCTATGCGGTTACAAACTCTTCCTTGCCACTCGTCGACGAAGAGCCAGGCGAAGATTTAGATCTAATCGTCAGCCAGCGACTGGGTCCTGCCTGGAAGCTCAAATTCAAAGTAGGCAACATGCTCGATTCGGAATCGACGCGCTTTCACACCTATCAAGGAGTTATGTTCCCCTATTCGGCAAAGGAGTCGGGAAGAACGCTCTCCCTCAGCGTAAGCTACGGTAAGTAAGTATATGCTGAGTACGGTTTTGCAGAATTTCTCAATACTCTATTAGAGCCTTATATCACCATGAAAAAAACCATACAATCGATCATCGCTTCGAGCTTCCTCGCGGGAGCGGTTTACGCAGCGGATGTAGACATCAATACTAACATAACCTCGGATACCACGTGGACTTCGGATAATGTGTATCATCTCAGTGGATTCATCACTGTAGTTGACTCAACATTGACGATCGAGGCGGGTACGGTTATCAAGTCGGCAGCAGGTTCGGGAACGGATGCGACCGCTCTTATCATCTCGCGATCAGCTAAGATCAACGCGATTGGGTTTCCATCCGCGCCGATCATCTTCACTGCGGAAGCGGATCCAATGGATGGTTCCTGGGGCCCTGAAATGGGCAGCGCCTGGGGCGGTCTCATTATTCTCGGCAACGCGCCTATCAATTCCGACGGCAACAAAGAAACGTGGACGACAGAACAAACGATTACGGATACAGTGGAAGGCATTCCTTCTTTCCTGCCGGAAGCGTCGCGGGTGTTCGGCGGCACGGACCCGGAAGACAGCTCGGGAGCTTTGAGCTACGTATCGATTCGCTTTGGCGGTTCGCCTTTGGCGGAAGATGCTGAAATCAATGGATTGACCTTGGGAGGCGTTGGACGCGGCACCCAAATCGACCACATCGAAGTATTCGCGAATTCGGACGATAGCATCGAGTTCTTCGGCGGTACGGTTGACGTGAAATACGCGGTTTCTGCTTACGGTGGCGATGATGGATTCGATTACGACCAAGGCTGGGAAGGCCGAGGCCAGTTTTGGGTCTACATTGGCGGACCCGTTGCCGACGGCGATTTCGAACCGGACAACGGAGGCGAGCACGATGGCGAGACTTCGTTCAACGAAGGTCGGAACATCGGCGGCGGTACCGTTTACAATGCGACTTACGTCGGCAATGGCGTAAAGGGGTTCGCTCTGCGCATTCGCGACAACGCCTATGCTGTATACAAGAACTCGATCTTCACGGGTTGGCCGCAAGGCATCCGCATCGAGGCGGACTCTGGCCTGCGCATCCCTGGCAACGGACAGACCGACAAGCTCATCGATATTTCAAACAACATTTGGGACTTCGCAGTGGGTGATCTTTTCCACGGCGACGAGGAGGACACGCTTGGCGCTGGCGGAACGAATCTCAATGACGACGAGTCTTTCCTCGCGAGTGACGCGACCAATACGGTTGAAGACGCGATGCTCGGCGGCATTTCTCGTACGGCCGATGGTGGATTCGATCCCCGTCCAATGGCAGGAAGCCCAGCCTTGAGCAATGTCTTGGCAGACTACCCGGAAGGAGACGACTGGTTTACTGAGGTGGATTACCAAGGAGCGTTCTCCAAGGATGCGAACTGGCTGCAAGGTTGGACTTACCTTTCGGAAGCCGGCTACCTGGCGGCGGCTCCTCAGTCTAGTGGGGAAGTTGTGAACGTTTCCGCTCGGGCCACCCTGGCCGAAGGGCAAAGTCTCATTCCGGGTTTCACGGTTCTAGGCACCCAGACGGTTCTCATCCGAGCGGTGGGACCCAAGTTGGCTGACTTCGGCGTGACGACGGCAACGGTGGCAGATCCAATCATGACGCTATTCAAGGCGGATTTCGTCAATGGCGGACAGATCGAAGTCGGTTCTGCGGACAACTGGGACGAAGACAATGGCGGCGCAGCAGTCGTCGCTGCGGCGAACCAAGCCGGATTGTTCCCCTTTACTGCAGGCGAATTCCAAAGCGCAGACCGCCCAACCGTCGATACGACCTCCGCTGCTGCGTTGGTTACACTGACGGAAGGCGTTTACACGGTCGTCGCTACTTCGGCAGACGGAAGCGCGGGCGAAATCCTCGTCGACGTTACAGTGGTCGAATAACGCAAACTCTTTTCAAAGTCGCGAGGCTTTGTGATTACGGGGACCAGCTCTCGCTTAGGCGAGGGCTGGTTTTACGTTTTTGGGAACTTTCCGTCGAGGCGGGCGCCCTACACTATTTGTGTTGTAACGATTGATGGGTCTGATGTCGTTAGCCATTGGTACGAACGAGAAATATGGGGGTTTCAAAGGCAGTTAAGGGTGCGTTGAGAATCTTATCCGCAGGGTTGGCGGCTTCGATTCTTACCAGCGTCGCGTTTGCCCAAGCGGTTTACGACTCGCCATTCGGAGGGAAATCCAAAGCCGAGACCGCTCCCGCTCCATCCAAGCCGATTCCCAGTCAGTTGGATGAACTTGAGTTCACGGGCGTTTTCGCAGTCGAAGGGTACGTCACGATCAGCCTCTACGATACAAAGGAGAAACGCAGCGTTTGGGTGCCCTTGGAGAGTTCCGAAGAAGGCTATTCCATTACGGACTTCAATGAAGAGAATGGCTCGATAACGGTTTCCTTTGGCGGTCTCTCTCGGGAGCTTGCGATCAACGAAAACGAAATCGTCACTCTCAAGCAGCCGGTTCCCCGCGCGGGTGCCCAGCGCAAAGACAAGGCGATTGCGCAGAAGGATCCGGAAACGCTGCGCAAAGAAGAGGAAGCTCGTAGCTTCGTGAGCGACTTGCTGGCGGGCAGCTTGGCCAAGCGCGAAGAAAATCGCCGAGCCCGCGAGGAGCTGATCAACCGGGCGCGGAACGGCAGCGAGCGCCAGCGCTAAAGCGTGTCCCAGTTCCCTCGGAGGCGGCAGTTCGCTCTCGATATAGTCGAATTGGGTCGTTTCCAGCGAAACGCATTTGAACTTGCCTAACTGTCCGAACACCGCTGCGGGATGCGGCGAATAGCGATTATTGGCTTGAATCGCTTGAGAACATATCAATAAATCCGAATATGTTGATATTTCATGGGCTATCCATGAAGCAGGTATAACGAAACAAAGCAAATACATGGGTAAGAACTTCGTTTTCTCTTCCGAGTCCGTTGCCGAGGGGCACCCGGACAAGGTTTCCGACTATATTTCCGATAGCGTGTTGGACGCTTGCCTGGCGCAGGATCCGAACAGCCGGGTTGCTTGCGAGACGCTGGTCAAAAGCAACCAAGTGGTTTTGGCTGGAGAAATCTCTACGAAGGCCAAGCTGAATTACGAGGAAATCGTTCGGCAAGCGATTCGCGAGATCGGCTATGTGAATGACGACGATGTCTTTCACGCGGACAAGGTTTTCATTACCAATAATCTGACTAGCCAATCGGCCGATATAGCTCAAGGGGTGGACGCCAAGAAGGCGAAGGATAAGGATACGGCCGAACAAGGCGCCGGCGATCAAGGCATCATGTTCGGCTATGCGTCCAACGAAACGAAGGAGCTGATGCCCGCCGCGGTAATGTTCGCTCATCGGATAGGCCGAGAGATCGCCAAAATTCGCCATGCCGGTCGTCAGGCGAAATGGCTGCGCCCGGATTGCAAGTCGCAGGTTTCGATTCGCTACGAGGGCGATGAGGCGATTGAGATTACAGCGGTGGTCATTTCGACGCAGCACACGGATGACGTGCGGCGCAAGGATATCGAGAAGTTCATGGTCGAGAAGATTATCAAGAAATGCTTGCCCAAGAAGCTGCTCACGAAGAACACCCAATTTCTGATCAACCCGACCGGGCGTTTTGTCATTGGCGGGCCGCAAGGCGATGCAGGACTGACCGGGCGTAAAATTATTGTCGATACATACGGCGGTTCCGGTCGCCACGGGGGTGGGGCTTTCTCGGGGAAGGATCCTTCGAAGGTGGATCGCTCTGCGGCGTACATGTGTCGTTGGGTCGCGAAGAACATAGTCGCGGCCGGTCTCGCTGATCGGGCGGAGCTGCAGGTCGCCTATGCAATTGGCCATCCCGAGCCTGTATCGATCACGGTGGATACATTTGGCACGGGCAAGGTCGATGAGGAGATCATCGAGGCAGCGGTCACGGAAGTTTTCGATTTCAAACCCGCTGGCATCGTACGTCAGCTCAAGCTGAAGCGTCCGATCTATCGTTCGACGACGAATTATGGACACTTCGGAAAAGACGAGCTCTCTTGGGAGCAGACGAATAAAGCGACCGCGTTGAAGCGAGCAGCGAATAAACTGGCCAAAGCGTAGCGTCGAGGGGGCGATCGCCTTCTCGAGGAATCGGAAAAAGTTCTCGGAGCGCGTGTCTGCTCCTTGCGAAATTCAATGTAGTTACAGACTAAACACATACCTACCAAATAACCTATTCTCAAAATGAGTGAAACGAATTTAGAAAACGATTACAAAGTTGCGGACATCACGCTTGCGGACTTCGGGCGCAAGGAGATTGAAATCGCGGAGCACGAGATGCCCGGGTTGATGGCGATTCGCAATAAATACGCGGCGGAGAAGCCGCTCGACGGCGTCCGCATCATGGGCTCCTTGCATATGACGATCCAGACTGCGGTCCTCATTGAAACGCTCGTCGACCTCGGCGCGGACGTTCGTTGGGTCAGTTGCAATATCTTCTCGACGCAAGATCACGCCGCCGCGGCGATTGCCAAGGTAGGAGTACCGGTTTTCGCCTGGAAGGGCGAAACGCTCGAAGAGTACTGGTGGTGCACGGATCAAGCGCTGCGTTTTCCAGGCGGCCTTGGTCCGCAGTTGATCGTCGACGATGGTGGCGATGCCACGCTTCTCATTCACAAGGGTGTTGAGCTCGAGAATGGTAGCGACTGGGTGAATACGGAGTCAGGATCGGAAGAAGAGCAGGTCATCAAGAACCTTCTCAAGAAGATTCACGCCGAAGGCGGTTCCCGTTGGGGCGAGGTTGTCAAGGAATGGAAGGGCGTTTCGGAAGAAACGACTACAGGCGTGCACCGTCTCTACCAGATGATGGAAGAAGGCAAATTGCTTGTTCCGGCGATTAATGTGAATGATTCCGTTACCAAGTCGAAATTCGATAATCTCTATGGTTGCCGCGAGTCCTTGATTGACGGAATCAAGCGCGCGACGGACGTCATGACAGGCGGCAAGGTGGCAGTGGTTTGCGGATACGGCGATGTAGGTAAGGGCTGCGCGCAAGCGCTCGTTGGGATGGGCGCTCGCGTTATCGTAACCGAAATCGATCCGATTTGCGCCTTGCAGGCGTCGATGGAAGGCTTCGAAGTTTGCCCGATCGAGGATACGCTTGGCCGCGCGGACATCTACGTGACGACTACCGGCAACAAGGATATTATCCGGATCGAGCACATGGAGAAGATGAAGGATCAGGCTATCGTATGTAACATCGGTCACTTCGATAACGAAATCCAAATCGACAAGCTAAATGCCTACGAGGGCATCAAGACGGTTGTGATCAAGGATGAGTCGCAAGGCGCGGTCGACAAGTATATCTTCCCTGCGGGCAATAGCATATATATGCTGGCCAAGGGCCGATTGGTGAATCTCGGCTGCGCGACGGGCCATCCGTCCTTCGTAATGTCGAACAGCTTCGCCAACCAGACGCTGGCCCAGATCGATCTCTGGCGAAACAAGGAAACCTACCAACCGGGCGTGTATCTGCTGTCCAAGGTCCTCGACGAAGAAGTCGCTCGTTTGCACCTGGAGAAAGTCGGCGTGAAGCTGACTCAGCTCACTCCGGAACAGGCGGATTACATCGGCGTCAAGGTCGAAGGTCCCTACAAGCCGAGCCATTATCGGTATTAGGTTTTCGGTAGGTCCTGAGCAGCTCGCCTTATTTCTTTTCGAAGACCCGTCGTTTTGGCGGGTCTTTTTGTCTTTTGGCTCGGCATCAACGGGGGGGTAAGCTTTTGTAATAACGGCAGTTTCCTTTCTCCTTGAACTAGAAATTGTGAGGCTTATTATATAGAGTTTGGAAACTAAGGGGTCGCTCGGCAAGCGACCCGCCCAATGGGAGAACCACCTAGCAAGATGGCAATTTTCAATAATTTGTGCGAAATGATCGGCAACACCTCGCTCGTCCGCTTGGACGCTTTCGGGGAAGGTTTGCCGGGCAATATCGTTGGCAAGCTCGAAGGCTATAATCCGGGCTGGAGCGTCAAGGATCGGATTGGAAGATCCATGGTCGAAGCGGCCGAACGCGATGGACATTTGAAAGAAGGCGGCACGATCATCGAACCGACTTCCGGCAATACTGGTATCGGTCTAGCGATTGCTGCGGCCGTCAAGGGGTATCATGTAATTCTGACGATGCCGTCGTCGATGAGCGTGGAGCGTAGAAAGCTTCTGATCAATTTGGGGGCGGAGCTCGTTTTGACCGATGGACATCTCGGAATTCCAGGAGCGATCGCGGAAGCGGAGATGCTCCATGGCAAAATCAAGGGCTCTTTCATGCCGAAGCAGTTCGAAAATCCCGCAAACCCTCAAGTTCACTACGAGACCACCGGCCCCGAGATTTGGAGCGATATGGAAGGAAATGTCGACATTTTCATCGCAGGTGTGGGAACCGGCGGAACGGTATCCGGAACTGGGAAATTCCTGAAGGAGCAAAACCCGGATATTCAAGTTATTGCAGTCGAGCCCGAGGAATCGCCGGTCCTCAGCGGGGGAGAGATGGGTCCTCACTTGATTCAGGGTATAGGAGCTGGCTTCGTGCCCGGCGCCTACAATGGCGACGTAGTTGACGAGGTAATCCAAGTGGAAAGCCACGCCGCAATCCGCGCCTCTAAGGAACTCGGAAAACTCGAGGGTCTGATCGCGGGCATTTCATCCGGCGCTGCCGCGCTAGCGGCTAAACAAGTGGCTTCCCGTCCCGAAAACGAAGGCAAGAACATTGTCGTAATGCAGCCGGATACGGGCGAGCGTTACGTCTCGACGCTTCTATTCTACCAAGATTAAAATTTGAGCTTATGGGTTGGAAGCAGTTAAGTTCGTAGCGTTTTAAGACGAGCAAGCGAACCGTCGACTGTCTACCTTCAGACGAAAGAACCTTTAGAAACAATGCAGTGGAGACTCGATAAGAGACACGTTAGCGAAGAGGAACAGATCAAGGACAATGGTCTCGTTCTCGATTTCGACGAAGTCGCGCGCAAGGGCGCCCTCGGCGGTGGCGAGAAGCTGCTTGCTAAATGGTACGGCATATACGGTTCGCGTCACCCTGGAGCCCACATGGCCCGCGTGGTGATTCCCGGTGGGGTTTTGACGTCCAGCCAGGCGCGCCGCATTTGCCAGGTAGCCGAAGACTATGGTCAGGGTAAGATTTCCATCACGACGCGACAGTGCGTCCAATTTCACTGGCTGAAGGCTCCGGCGCTGGCTGACATGCTGCGCGATCTCGCCAAGGATAATCTGAGCTGTTTCCACGGTTGCGGCGACGTGACCCGAAACGTGGTCGCCTGTCCGCTTGCTGAGACGTGCGCGTACAAGCGAATCAACGTGCTTCCGTACGTGAAGGAAACCGCAAAGGAGCTCACGGACGCGCGGGACCTCGATAATTTGCCGCGTAAGTTTAAAATCAATTTCTCCGGTTGCGGCGCCGGCTGCGGTCAGCCGTTCATTAACTGCATCGGCGCGATCGCTGTCACGCGTAAGAACGAGGCCGGAGAAGACGAGACCGGCTTCAAGGTCGTTATTGGCGGCGGCATGGGTTGGGCGGCTTTCATTGGCAAAGAGCTTTTCTCATTCGTACCGCCTGATCGAATCACCAAAGTGAATCGAGCGATCGCTCAGCTATTCCGTGAAAGCGGCGATCGGCGCGACCGAACCCAGTCGCGTCTCAAGTTTGTCGTACACAAGAAGGGAATCGAATACTGCCGCAAAATCGTGCTCGATTTTATGGAGCAGGAAGGGGTTAGCACGGAAGGCATCCTTACGACAGACAAGGTGGAGGACATCGGGCCTGCCTATCCGGATCGTCCGATGCTCGAGCCGAATCCTGTTGGTAGTGACGGTCTCACTACCGTGCGTGTGATGGTCCCTAAGGGCGAGTTGACGCATCCGCAAATGAAGCGTTTGGCTCAACTGACCGAGGAGTTTGGCGATAAGAGGTTATTTATCACGCAGCGCCAGAACATCGAAATTCATGGCGTTAAGCCTGAAAAGGTGGAAGCGCTTTCAGCTGGCATTAAAGAAGCGGGCTTTGGCACGGAAGGATTCTTCGGTTTGCAGGACATCGTCGCCTGCGTGGGTACGACATACTGTCCAAAGGCAGTCACCGAAACGCGCGCCCTATTCGATATATTGAGACCGGTGGTTTCGCAATCGAAGTACTCGGAAATTTGGGACAAGGCGTATATCAATATTACCGGTTGTCCAAACAGCTGTTCCCCATACCGCATTGCCGATATCGGTTTTCGCGGTATGCGAATTCGCGAGCAAGTGGGGTCTGTGGAAGCCTATGAAATGCGAATAGGCGGAGAGCATGACAAACTTGGACGCATTCTAGGAGAGTTTAAGGTCGCTGACATCCCACGTGTCGTGGAGGCGGTTTTGGATACGTTCTTAAAGGAACGCCAAGGGGAGGAAACGCTTTCCCAATGCGTAAACCGCGTGCGAGCCGAAACGGAAAAGGCGAACGCTTAACACCTTACCGAGATGAATGAAGACACTTCACTAGGACCTTTTTTGGATGCCGTCGGCGGTCTTAATATCAAGTACGATATGGCTCCGATCGACCAGGAATACTCGGTGTTCACTGGCGTCGCCAAAGAGCCGCTCGACTTCAAAAGTTACGCGAAGGACATTCCCTGCCAGGCAGCCTGTCCGGCAAAGACCCGAGTGCCGCATTACATCCAAGCGATCGCAGAGGGAAATCCTGACAAAGCGTATTTGATCAATCAGGAGGACAATGTGTTCTCAGGCGTTCTGGGGCGTGTCTGCTCGCGTCCTTGCGAAGATGGATGTCGTCATAACTGGACGGATATAAACGGTCCTGTTCACATCTGTCATCTGAAGCGTGGCGCCTCGGATTATAAAAAGAATCCTCCCGCGCCGCTTCCTGCTTGGTTCGAATCGACGGGCAAGAAGGTCGCGGTTATCGGTGGAGGGCCTGCGGGTCTCACTGCAGCTCGCGAATTGAAGCGTTATGGCCACGAAGTCACGATTTTCGAGCGCGATTCCATGCTTGGCGGATTGATGGTCCAAGGAATTCCCATTTTCCGTCTCCCTCGCGATACGGTCGAAGCGGAGGTCAAGGCCATCATCGATAGCGGTATCAATGTAGAGTTTAACGCCAATGTCGATTCCGCGAAAATGCAGCAATTGCTCGATGCGTTCGATTCAGTGCTCGTCGCTGTGGGCACGACGAAGGCTAAGAAGCTTGGAGTGGATATCTCGGGAGCCGATGGCGAAGAGGTAGGCGTTTCCGGCCTGAAGTTCATGTATGACTACAACATGGGCAATATTGGCGATATGGAAGGGCAAGACGTGATCATTCTTGGGGGCGGTTTCACTGCGGTCGATTGCGCTCGTTCCTGCGCTCGGGCTGCCAAGCGAATGGTGGGCGAAAGCGGTACCGTGAAGATCGTCTACCGTCGTACGGATGCTCAGATGACGGGTGGATACGAGGAAATCGACGAGATGGACAAAGAAAGCATCGACGTCGAAACGCTTCTCAGCCCGATTGGCGCTCGGGTCGAAGATGGCAAGCTGGCCGGGGTGACGTTCCAACGCCAGACCTTGCTCGACGAAGTGGATTGGAATGGCAAGCCGAAGATCGCTGCTATCGAAGGGACCGAAGAGGAATACTCGTGCAACACTTTGATTGTAGCGTTCGGTCAGGATCGAGATGCGAGCCTTCTTCCAGAAGGCGTAAGCCACGAAGAGGGGCATGCGACTTCTCACGATAAGATTTTCGTGTCAGGAGATTTTAACTACGGTAGTCAAGACGTGATTACCGCGGTTAACGATGGCAAGGAAGCGGCTGAAGCGATCGATACATCGCTCATGGGGCGTCAGCGTCGCGTGAAGCACATCGCCATCGAGATGACGCAGGTCAATGGCGAGACAGGCCGCGTACGTGACCATGACTTGCAGTTTCCGCCACACATGCCGACTCTGCCGTTAGGCGATCGCGATGGCGTTGCTGAAGTCGAAACGGGTCATGAACTCGAGGCGCTCCAGGTGCACGCGACTCGCTGTTACTGGTGTCAGCACAAGATGGAGATCGATCACGACAAGTGCATCCATTGCAACTGGTGTATCGAAGTAACGCCTCGCGATTGCATTAACAAAGTGTCGCGACTCTTCTACGATGAAGACGGTTACGTCGAATCGGCTCTGGAAACGGACTTGAACCACGAGGGTACCTATATCTGGATCGATAGCCACGAGTGTATCCGCTGCGGCAAGTGCGTTCGCATTTGCCCAACCAACGCGATTACGATGCGCAAGACGGAGCTTTGCGGTTGCTCGACTGAAGAGTTCGAGGAGCAGCAGAAGAACAATCAGCCCTACGGAGCGGTAGAGCACTTTAAGTACTAGACGAAAGCCTCAGCGCTGTTGATGATCTCTCTTCGGAGAGCGGATATTCTCGAAAATAAATGGCGAGCGGGATTCTCGCGTCCTGCCGCTCTTCCCGCGAACGATCGACTTCCTCGAGCTAGCGAGTCCCTTGGGGCAATCGCAAAATAGCGTTGATTCGCGGACGGACGCAGGTATGAGTTCCGGCCTATGAACGCTCACCAGATGGCAACAGCGACTTTTGGCAGCCACATTAGCTCTAATCCTTACCCAGGGAGGGGGTTGGCAATCGGCAAGGCGGCTAACGGGGAGGCTTGGCTCCAAGTCTACTTCATAATGGGGAGGAGTCCCAATAGCCGGAATAGGCAGTTCGCCGCAATTGGCGGCATCTTGGAGACCCAGCCCTACGACGCGTCCAAGGTCGAGGATCCCTCGCTCATCATCTACGAAGCGATGCTGGAAATCGATAAGGCTTTCCTTGTCAGCAATGGCGATCAGACGCGCACGCTTTGCGACGGGTTAGCGGCGGGACAAAGCATGCCCCAAGCTCTGGAATCGCGGGAACGCGAGCCGGATGCGCCTAACTACACGCCACGCATTACGGGTATGCTAGATTTCTCCGGAAGCGCTCCTTCGGTTTCGCTGAGTATTCTAAAGGCGAACAAGATCGAACCGGCCTATACGGATCGCTACTACTACCATCCCGCATTGCCTAGCGATGGATTGGCGTATGGCTTAACGACCTACATGGGCGATGGCAATCCGCTACCTACGTTTTCGGGCGATCCTCTGACGCTACCGCTTCAGGCGAACGCCGAGGAAACCTTAGAGGCTTATTGGAACGCATTGGATGGCGACAATCGCATTTCACTCGCAGTAAAGGAAATCGCTCTGGATGGATCTGGATCGAGGATCGTATCCAAAAATAAATATGCCTAGCCGAATAGACGATTGCGGCGCGGCGTTTGAAAACAGCGTTTCCTAGTCCAGGGAAAACTCGGCGATTTCAAGCGACTCGGCATTGCGCGTGGCGAATTCAGCCGCTCGCTTAATCGCGGTTTCGATGGTCAGTTCCGGGAGGCAAACCCGAGCGTGCAACAGCGTGGCGAAAAATACATCGCCGCAACCAGTGGCTGATAGACACCGGGCCGTTCTAGGAAGGACGGTTCGAGGGGTTCGATCCTGTTCGATGTAGTGGATCGCGGCGTCGCCATCCGTCACGATCCAGAGCGGACAAGCGTAGAGAGCGCTTGCATTTCGCAGGAGTTCCTCGGTCGATCGATGTCTCTCGGACGCATCGAAAAGCGTTTCCAGCTCTTGACGATTGATCTTGATGATATCCGGGCGTTGTCGAGCGAACCAAGGAAGGGCCGGTCCGTAGGTGTCGATGGCAATTCGTATCGAGGGATCGCGTTGCCCGATCCAGTCGCGCAAGGGTTGCCAATTCGGGCTGTCCCAGTCCTGAAAGACACCGCAGAAAGCGAGGTAAAAGGGCTTCGGTTGCCCGTCAAGGTAGGAAACGCAGTCGGCTACGGCCTCGAGCGAAACCTGGCTATCGATACCGAGGATTGTGGTCTCCTTTTGGCCCGGGACGCGGATGACGGATCCGGAGCGAGTGATGCATCCCGTTCCGAAGCCAACGTAAGGAAAGTCGCGCCCTTTCAGCCAGTCTTCGCACAGGGTCCCGAAAGGGCCTCCCGGAAAACACAGGGCTTGGCTCTCGCCTCCCAAGCGTTGCAGCATTTTGCAGACGTTAACCCCTTTGCCTCCGACCTGGAAGCGTTCGCTGTGGGCGCGGCCGGTAGCCTCGATGCTCCATTGATCGGCGTAGTAGGTCGTTTCGGCTACGAGGTTAGCGGTAAAGGCAAGTATGGGATTCACGGTGAAATCGAAGGTTGTCCAATGGCTGGAGATGAAAAGAATGAAGCAAGTGAGGCGGCTTGTCGAAAAGGATTTTCGTTCGAGGGACACGGTAGGCTTGGCCCGATCGCTGTTGGGCAAATGCTTGCTTGTACGTCGAGGGGGCGAGGCAATCGCTCAGGCGATCACCGAGGTAGAAGCCTACGATGGGCCTGAAGATTTGGCCTGCCATGCGAGCAAGGGCCGCACCGCGCGAACCGAGGTCTTGTTCGGCCCACCAGGACATTGGTATGTCTATTTGTGCTACGGGGTGCATGAGCTGCTCAATGTAGTGACAGGGCCGCCGGAGTATCCCGCGGCGATTCTCATCCGTGGGTTGGAGTCGGTGAACGGTCCAGGGCGGTTGACGCGCCGAATGAAAATCGATCGTCGATTCAATGGGGAAGTGGCTTCCCCTGAAACGGGATTGTGGCTAGAGGATAGAGGTCTGAGCTATGCCGATACCGAGATTCGAGCGACGCCCCGTATCGGAGTCGATTACGCGGGGGAGGACTGGGCGAATCGCCCGTACCGATTCCTGGTCGACCGATAGCGGACGCGGGTCGGGAGGGTCACTTGAATCGAAACCACGTTGATTCCGATAGGGTATCGTAGGGAGCTCCCTTGTCTTTGACGATAACTCCCAGATGTCCGCGGTCCTGGGCCTCTTTCAAGGCGCCCCCCAGGGCTTGCGTCGAATCGAGAGTGGTTACGGGCGAAATTCTCAGCTTCGTATTTACGGAAAACGTATCGAGTTCTCGCTTACGCGAATGGAGAGGCTGGTCGAGCATGGATTCGCCATTCAGCCAAAGGAGATCGTGGATCCAGACAGTCGTGTCTACTTCGCGGCCCAGCAGCAGCTCAGAAGGCGCTCGTCGCAATCGCTCTTCTAGAGCGGCGAAGGGCAAGGGCGTTTCCTTTTGCCAGGCGAGAAGCGTGCCATCCGTGACGAAGTTGTAGGAAATGGACGCAGCAGCTTCAGCGATTTCGGGAAACTTGTGCGTTAGGGGCGCTCCGGAACCGTCGAAAATCTCGACGCGTTCGTCGATTTTGTGAATTTGACAGCGTAGGCCGTCGAAGAGATACTCGACCCAGATGGGAGCGGGCAAGGTCGAGAGCGTTTCCAAGTCAAACGCGGCGCGGGTCGACCCCACGAGCGGCAAGGGATAGAATACTTGGAGAGGAACGAAATCCAGCATGCCGTCGATAGCGGCATTGGCGACGCATTGGAGGTCGGAACAGCGTTGATTGGCGCGGCGCACGGATTCGACAGGATGGCTGAATCGTAGCGCCAAGGCCATTTCCACTGTCGATTCGTCAATCCCCGCCTTGAGATTCGCTCCCATTAGACGGCTCAGGCAACGCGCTTCGGTCGGCCCGAGCTTGCGAAGCTCGGCCGTTAGTATCGAGTGTTGGAATACTGGATTCGGGGCTTTTTCCAAATGGCGAAAGAGGGATCGGATGTCCTTCAAAGTCCGAGTTCCGGCGCTCGCGCCGGAAAGCGACTCAACGAGGGCGAGCTCTCGACCGACCCCCCGGCTGGATTGGAGCTTGAAGTCGGCTCCCGTTGAATCGGCAGCGCTCGAAAGCGCTTGGCGAATGAGCGTTCGATCGATTGGGAGCTTTCGTTTCGAAGATTTGGGGAAGGGTTGACTGGCGGCGAAGAGGACGGCGTCCGATAGGAATTCCGGATCTACGGTCTCGAAGTAGGTCGCGATGCGCTGGGCCTTTTCGGCCTGCCCTTCGATTTTGGCGACGGAATCGACCATACGGGAGAAATCGAGGAACGCGTTTCGAACGTCAGTGGGTGGCGGCGCTTCCTGTCGAACGCTCGGCCTTGGTTTCTGCGTTGGCGGCGAGGCTAGCCCGAGTCCCATCTGATTCTCGACGCCGAGGGCCCAAGCGTCTATGCCCTGCTCTCCCAGCGTTTCGGCAAACTCCTGGGCGAAGCCGTGGGTGGTGTACACGATTTGGGGGTCGGCTAATCGGACGCATTCCTGCAAGTCGAGGAAGTCGGCGTGGTCGGATAAAGGGAAGGCGCGATCGGCTCGCGAACGATGGCGATAAGAGGAGTCCACAGCCCACCCCGAAACCATAGCGGTAACGGGGCTGCGAATCCCGTCCAGCCAATTGGAATTTCGATTAGGGGGAGGGCCTACGATGGCCGCCTTTTCTTGAAGGGCGTAGTCAATTGAGCGATACGGTGGAAATTCGAACCCGAGCTCTTGGCAGACTTGGGTCATGCGAAGAACTTCCGGATTAACCATGATTTCAAAGGAGCAGTGGGCCAAGGCGGCGATGATTTCCTGAGCCTTGCCCAAGCTGTAGCCAAAGAGCACGGGGGTTTTCCCATCGGAGAAAACGCCTTCGCAGAAGGCCTTGATATCCAGCGCTACCTCAGAGGATGGGGGGAACGCGTATTTGGGCAGTCCGTAGGTCGTCTCGATGACGAGGGTGTCGGCTTTGGGTACTTGGCAGGCTTCTGCGATCAGACTAGGGCTGAGTTTGAAATCGCCAGTGTAGAGAAGGGACCGTCCTTCGCGTTCCAGGCGTAGCATGGCGGACCCTGGAATATGGCCGGCTGGATAGAGACAGGCCTTGGTACCGGGGACGAGTTCGAAGGGTTCTCCGAACTCGTAGGTTCGATACGTCCGTTGGCCACCCAGCCTCGCTTGTAGAAGTCGGGCAGTGCCTTTTGAACACACGATGGAGTCGTGCTTCCCGCAGTGGTCGAAGTGAGCATGGGAAACGAAGGCTTGGGGCGTTGGCTTTCGGGCGTCGAGATGCCAGCCTATTTGAGGCAGGTAGATTCCATTTCGCAGGTGGACTTCCCAATCCATGAAAGAGTGAATCTTAGGGTTCGAACGAGCGATCTAAACGCCTCTCCGATCAAGGCTGAATCGTCCTGGGCCAATGAATACTAGGGCGATTAAAGAGAGCAGCGTCTGGCAGTAGACCAGAAATACGGTATCGATTTCGGTTCCGCTTCGAATCAGGTTGGCGACGGCCAATCCGACAATGAAGCTCAGGAGGATGGCCATGCCTCTTGTGAGGATTCCCAGGATTAGGAAAAGCCCGCCTACGGATTGGAGAACGGCGGAGGCGAGGCCGAAAATCAAGTAGAGCGCATCTATTCCCAGCAGGCTCATGGCGCTGCCGAGCCGTTCGTATCCGTTCGTGCCGCCGATCAGAAGCGGGAAGCCATGGAAGGCGATCAAGGCGCCCACCCCCAGGCGAAGAAAGAACACGCCGATAAAGTCGAATTTGCTAAGTTTGGAGAGGGAGAGGGTCATAAGCGGATTGGGACCAGTGTATCGGAGGGTATGTTCAAAGCGCAATGGCGAATGCAGCTTGAACGGCCAGAGTCGACTGCTTAACTCTCCGGCAGCCAGCCATTCGCGACGGATTCCCGGATCAGCGTATCCGCGTACTCCCATAGGGCGTCGCTTCCTTCGGCGATTTGCCTGTTAACGGCCCGGACCTGCGTTTCATTGACGCCATTCTCGTTCCAAGTCTTTCCCTTGGCGAGGTAGTTGAGCATCATCGGGTGAAGACGATCGATGGCCTTGGCAAAGCGCGCTTCGGGGCTTTTTTCGCTTTCGAATTCGTTCCAGAGACGATGAAACTCCGCTTCCTGGGTATCGGGAAGCATGCCAAAAAGTCGTTGAGCGGCCTGGCGTTCACGCGCCGCTTGCAGGGCCTTTGCGGCTTCGTCGTATATGTAGGTGTCTCCCGCGTCGATTTCCACGATATCGTGGATGATCACCATCTTCAGGACCTTCAGAATATCGACATTGGCTTCGTTGGCATGCTCGGAGAGCAGAAGGGCCATTAAGCAGAGATGCCAAGAATGCTCCGCGTCGTTTTCGCGACGGGATCCGTCGCTGATGTAGGAGCGGCGAAAAATATTCTTCAGTTTGTCGGCCTCGGCGATGAATTGGAGCTGCTGGCGGAGACGTTCGGTGGCATCGCTCATAGGATTACTCGCGATTTCGAGAGTCGAAGACGAGGGTTACAGGCCCGTCGTTTATCAGGGAGACTTTCATGTTGGCGGCGAATACGCCTGTTTTCACGGGTTGCTTAAGGACGTTTCCGAGCTTGGCTACTACTGCCTCGTAGTACGCCTTTCCTTTTTCTGGCGGCGCGGCGTCATTGAATGAGGGCCGATTGCCCTTTCGAACCGAGGCGATAAGGGTGAATTGGCTGATTACGAGCAGATCGCCTGCGATCGTTTGCAAATCCGAGTTCATGAGCCCTCTCTCGTCTTCGAAAATCCGCATGTTGGCGAGCTTGCGCGTCATCCATTCGATGTCTTCTTCCGTATCCTCTTTGTGGACTCCGAGGAAAACGAGGGCGCCAGCTCCGATTGCGCTATGCTCATTCCCTTCGATGCGCACAGCCGCTTTGGTCACGCGTTGGGCAATGGCTTTCATAGGTTAGTTGGCCTTGGTCAAAACGGCGAAGCATTCGATCCCATTGGCATCGCCCTTATCGAGGTAGTCGACTTCGAAGTGGATGCCGAGGGTTCGCTTGCATTGCTCGAGAAAATCTAAAAACGAGTCGCTGTCCCAAACGTGGGCGTGTTCGCGTCTGCTTCGAACCCACGCGATGTCGCCTGCTATATCGCGTCCAGGCTCCTCGAATAGGTGTTTTGCTACGTGTTGGAGGAAATCCATGTAGTGAGCGTCGTCTACTTCAGTGACGCCCTCCCGATATTCTCGTTCGAGATGCGCGAAGGATGTCAGATCTCGTTCCTTGTCGAAGGTGTAGCGCTTGTCGGGAGCGGAAATGGCCAAGCGCCCGCCTGCCGATAGCAGGTAAAAGAGGTCCTCGATCATGGCGATGGGGCA
This sequence comes from Candidatus Pelagisphaera sp., assembly GCA_965655705.1. GTDB lineage: Bacteria > Verrucomicrobiota > Verrucomicrobiia > Opitutales > Opitutaceae > Pelagisphaera. The sequence goes on along the minus strand of CBFHHM010000001.1, from coordinate 123,275 downwards.
GGCCACGTGTTCGATTACATGGTTGGCGATTGCGAAATCGTAGGCGGCCTCGCCAGCTTGACGCAAATCGCGTCTATCGATGTCGCCGATGAAATCGACCGGAACGAAACCGGAGGGGTCCAGCTCGGGGAAGCGCTTGGCGGCTTCTTGAGGATCCAAGGCGTCGAAGTAGCGAACGGAGCAGGAGTCCGGAAGCGCTGCGGGTTCGTTGAACGCTCCCACTTCCAGCCCCTTGCCCTGAAGAAGGGCGTATCCCTCGTCGCGGTGTTTCATGAGGCGGATAGTCTCTTGGAATGCGAAAAAGCCTCTGGGATCAGCGGCTTCGGGGAAATTTATTCGAATTCCACCACCGGCTCGACCTCGGCCTCATAGTCGACGCTTTCGACGCCAAATCCGAAGAGACGGAGAAATTCCGCTTGGTATCCCTCGAAGTCGGTGAGTTCGTCGACGGTATCGGTTTCTACCTTGGGCCAGACCTCGGCGACGGCATCTTGAATGGCCGATTCCATTTCCCAGTCGTCCATGCGGATGAGGCCTAGATCGTCGAGAGGGACATCGGAACCGTTGTAGAGGCGATCGGAAAAGAGTCGGGCCATTTGCTCGATGCAGCCCTCATGACCGCCTTTCTCTTTCATGATCTTAAAGAGGATGGTGATGTATAGATTGACGCCTGGGATAGCGGAGCTGGCCTGGGTGACCACCGCTTTATTGACTGATACGTGGGCTTCGCCCTTCACGTCTTCGAGCGATTGGTTGATCGCTTTCTTAGCTCGCCTCAGGTCGATCTTAGCCCTCCCGATCGTGCCGTCCTTGTAAACGGGCCAAGTTGCTTTGGGTCCGATATAGTCGTAGGCAACCGTCTTGCAGCCATCTGCCAGCAGCTCTGCATCTTTCAGCGCTTGTATCCAAAGCTCCCAGTCCTCGCCTCCCATGACTTTGACGGTGGCGTTGATATCTTCTTCGGTAGCGGCTTCCAGTTCCGCTTCTTGAATCGTCTTCTTATCCGTATCCAGATACTTGTTGGAATAATTTCTTCCAATGGGCTTCAAGGTAGACTTGTAGACTTCGCCCGTGGAGGGGTCGGTTCTTCGCGGCGCGGCCAGGGAGTAGACGATGAGATCGATTTTGCCCATATCGGCTTTGATGCGCTCAATCGCTTGATCCTTTATTTCCTGAGAGAAGGCATCGCCATTGAGACTGCGGGCATAGAGCCCCGCTGCATTGGCTTGCTTCTCGAGAGCGACTGAATTGTACCAGCCAGGGGTGGCGGTGCGTCCGCGTTCCGAAGGTCGTTCGAAGAAGATACCGAAGGTGTTGGAGCCGCATCCGAATGCTGCAGCGACGCGGGACGCCAGGCCGTAGCCTGTCGAAGCTCCGATCACGAGGACGTTCTTAGGCCCGTCGGCGATGGCGGGCTGGCTTTTGACGTAGTCGATCTGCTCCTGCACATTGGCGGCGCATCCGGTAGGGTGCGCGGTGACGCAGACGAAACCTCTAACTTTTGGACGTATGATCATAGGAAAAGGGAGTGATTGTCGAACCGCTGCTCGCGCAACGCGATTCGAGCAAGGGGCTATTTGGGCGAGATCGAGCGATTAATCCAGGATAAACCTTGCCGGTTCGCAATCAGCTAGAGCAAGGCAGCGTTTTCAACAACTACCAGGAGACTTTAGAAAATTGCCAAGCCGATAATGCCCAGAACGATGAGCAAAGCGAGCAGGGCGAGGATGTCTCGCTCCTGTTTCGTCGTTTTGAATATCATTAATACAGAGTGGATTCGCGCTGCATTCAGCGCTAGAGCTAGGATCAATATGGTTATGCGTACTTTCACCAGTACTCTCAAGCTTTTCGCTGGATTCTCTCTCCTGGGGTCGATTGCGAGCGCTCAGGATTTTCAGGAAGGGCCTGTGGACGCGGAACAGACGATCGCGGAATTGGTTGCCGACGTGGCGGCGGTCCGGCCTGGGCAGACGTTCGATGTCGCCTTGAGGCTGGAGCTGGCTCCCCATTGGCATGTTTACTGGAAGAATCCGGGAGACACGGGGCTGGCCCCGAAGGTGGAATGGGAATTGCCT
>CBFHHM010000001.1:110772-121101 GCA_965655705.1 Candidatus Pelagisphaera sp. | reverse complement strand
GAAGGAGTGAAGGTAGGGGAATTGGAGTTTGCGGCTCCCGAGAAAATCATCACTCCTCCAGACTTCGTTTCCTACGGCTACGATGGGGAAGTGTTCTTCTTGGCTCGGGTCACCGTCGCTAAAAGCGTCGAGCCGAGTCAAACGATCGCTCTCAACGCGAAAGCCAGTTGGTTGGCCTGCGAGAACATGTGCATTCCTGGCAACGCGAACTTAGCCTTGAAGCTGCCGGTAACCGAAACGGGCGAATCGCTGGCGCCGTCCCCATGGGCGAGCGAGCTGGCCGCTGCTCGCGAGGCATTGCCGCCTTTGTTGAAGGCGTCGCAGATGAGTTTCGAGTCCCTTGAGTCGACGATTACGGCGAGTATCGAATGGTCGGGATTCGCGGGAATGGATCCAAGCGCGTTCTACTTCTATGCGGAGCAGGAAGGCCTCATCAATTCGGCCGCTCCCCAGAATTTCACGCTCGATGGAACGACCTTGATCGTGTCGATGCGGAAATCGGAATGGTTCGAGGGAGACGTCGCGTCCTTGAAAGGAGTCCTCGTGTCGGAAAGCGGTTTCGAAGCGATGGGAGGGATTGCTGCGGTAGGGGTCGATTCGACGCAAGCGGGATCGAGCGCGGCACTGGCCGCATCGAGCGCGGCGAATTCGAATCTCTCGTTTGGCCAGGCCTTGCTCTTCGCATTCCTAGGGGGAATCATTCTGAATCTCATGCCCTGCGTCTTTCCAGTGCTTTCGATTAAAGTCCTAGGTTTCGTGAAGCAGTCGGGAGAGGACGATGGAAAGATCCTCTCCCACGGATTGTCCTTCGCGGGGGGAGTGTTGCTTTCCTTTTGGGTTTTAGCCGGCGCCTTGATTGCTCTGAGAGCCGGGGGCGAGAGTCTCGGTTGGGGGTTTCAGCTCCAATCGCCGTACTTTGTTGGCGTCCTTCTAGTTGTGATGTTTCTTTTCGGCCTGAGCCTTGCGGGCGTCTTCGAGGTCGGCGGATCTGCGGTCGGATTGGCGGGCAAGGTTAGAGGCGAAGGTTTGGGCAGTTCCTTTTTCTCCGGTATTCTGGCGACTGCCGTGGCGACCCCGTGCACGGGGCCGTTCATGGGACCGGCCTTGGGATTCGCCCTGACGCTTTCCGCTTTTCAATCGCTGACGGTATTCACGTTTTTGGCATTGGGGATGGCCGCTCCCTACTTGGCCTTGTCCAGTTTCCCTAAGCTAATCGACAAGCTGCCCCGTCCAGGCGCCTGGATGGAAACGTTCAAGCAGTTAATGTCGTTCCCTATGTTCGCCACCTGCATATGGCTCGTTTGGCTAATGGGAGCGCACGTGGGGAACGATGGGCTCCTATTGGTTATGGGAGGCCTGCTCGTGGTCGCGATCGGCGCCTGGATTTATGGTCGCTGGGCGACTCCGGTTCGCAGCGCCTTTGTCCGTCGCCTCTCTACAGGCCTGGCCTTGCTCGTTGGGGCAGCGGGCGTGTGGATGTTGCTGCCGAGCGAAAAGGCAACCGCGAATGCGGCGGCGGAATCGTCGGGCGGTCCGGATGCCTATGGTGTGGTGTGGGAAGACTTCTCGAACGACGCGATTGCCAGCGCTCGGGCCTCCGGTAGGCCGGTGTTTGTGGATTTCACTGCAAAATGGTGCCTGACCTGCAAGGCCAACAAGGCTGTGGTATTCGCTTCCGATGAGGTCAAGCAACGGTTCGAGGACCTCGATGTGCTGATGGTCAAGGCGGACTGGACCAAACGAAATCCCGTAATTACGGAAGCCTTGGAGTCCTTCGGCCGCTCGGGAGTACCCTTATATGTGCTTTACGATGGGGATGCCGAGGCCGCGCCACAGCTGCTTCCGGAATTGCTTAATCCGGGAATCGTGCTCGACGCTTTGGATCGGCTTTAACGGACGCGCTCAGTATTGGCGTCGCAAATTGCTGGGCAGGATGCCGAGTTCCTCACGGTATTTCGCGACGGTGCGGCGAGCGATCTTGAGGTCCTTTTCCTTGAGTTTGGTCACGATCGCCTGATCGCTCAAAGGTTTGGTGGTATCTTCCGAGGATACGAGCTGCTGGATCATATCCTTGACGCTGGTGTTCGAAATCGATTCGCCATCGCCACCCTGATAGCCCGGGGTGAAAAAGAACTTCATATCGAAAACCCCGTGGGGCGTTTGCATGTACTTGTTGGCGATGGCGCGGCTAACGGTCGTTTCATGGACGCCCACCGCTTCGGCGACTTGAGTCATGGTGCACGGGCGCAGCTTGGAGACGCCTTCTTCGAGGAAGGCCTTCTGGACCTTCACGATTTCGTTGGCGATGCGCTCGATGGTTTGCTGCCGCTGCTCGATAGAGCTGATCAGAAATTTGCCGCTGCGCATCTTGTCCTGGATGTATTCCTTTTCCTGCTTCGATAACTGTCCCCGGGCGATCATCTCCTTGTAGGTGGGGCTGATGCGGAGTCGCGGGATATAATCGCTGTTCAGCGTAACCTTCCACTTTTCGTCGTCTCGTTCGACCACCACGTCAGGCAGGACCGAGCGATTGTTGTCCTCGGCGAATCGGCGGCCGGGCGCGGGATCGAGCTGGGAAATCTCTTCGATGGCCACCTGGGCATCGTCGACGTGCAACCCCATCTTGCGAGCGATGTCTGGGATCCGTCTCCTGGCCAGCAGGGCGAAGTGCTTTTGGACGATTTCGTACGCGTCGGAATTCTTCAGTCCGAGCAGCTCAAGTTGGGTGGCTAGGCAATCCTGCAGATCGAAAGCCCCGATACCGGGAGGATCGAAGGACTTTAGAATCGCGTGAGCCTCCTGCATTTCGGAGAGCGCGTGTCCGGAAACGAGAGCGAGGTCCGATAGTGGCGTGCTCAAGAACCCGCTATTATCCAAGCTGCCCACCAAATACTCGATCGCTTCCAATTGCTTTGGATCGATATCCGCTAGAGCGGCTTGGGACAGGAGGTGCTCCTGCAGGGAAACTTCGGTTACCAGCGAATTGAAGAAGTGGTCGCGCTTTTCGGCATCTTCGCTCGTGAAATTCTGGGCGCCTCCAGCCTCGGAAAAGTGATCTTTCCAGTCCTGGTCGAGCTTGTTCAGGATTTCGAAGGTCTCATCGAACTTGATCTCCTCATTCTCGTTGCTGTTCGATTCGCTGGAGTTGTCGGCGTTGGAGTCGTCCTTGTTCGATTTGTAGTCAAGGCTGATACCTTCGAGCGGCAGTTCCTCCAAGGAGGGATTGGTTTGCAGCTCCTCCTGAATCGTAGTGTGCAGGTCTTGAGCGGCGACCTGCAGGATTTTGAGGGAGTGACGCAGTTGCGGGGCAAGAATTTGAGACTGCGTCTGCTTCTGTCTCAGCTCTTGATTGAATCCTTGCGCTGCCATTTCGTTCGTAGTGATAACGTTGCTCGGGTAGGTGACGCCTTGGCAACAGTCCGGAAGTAGAGAAGGAAATTTTGAGCAAGGCAAGACGCATGCACGCAATTAGCGCGATTTATGCTGTGACGTTATCGGGTCGACCTCGTTACCTTGACAGCGCTTGCGAAATTGGCATCGATTGAAGGATGATCACGCTTACGGAAAAGGCAGCAGCGAAAGTTCGCGATCTACAGGAAGAGAATGGGCAGGAGGGAAATCTGCTACGCATATTCGTCGAATCGGGAGGATGCTCGGGATTTCAGTACGGCATGTCCTTCGATGCGAAAAAAGACGGAGACAGCGTGCTCGAAAGCGCGGGCGTTTCCTTTCTGATGGACGATGCGAGTCTCGCCTACATGGATGGCAGCGAAATCGACTTTGACGATGGATTGCAGGGCAAGGGATTCGAAATCAAGAACCCGAATGCCGAAAGCACTTGCGGTTGCGGCAAGTCGTTTAGCTAAGTTCGCGGGCGAGGGTTCCGGCCTTCGCTTATCGACTTTCCTCTGATGCCAACTGTCCCGGGCGCGGGGCGTTCGGATAAGCGTCGTTGCTGGACTCTATGCTCGTCCTATGTGCAGGGCTACGCTACCGAGGGCCATCGGAATTGCGGTAACATCGCGAAACCCGGCGCGTTCCATTTCCGCGGAAATGCCTTCTCGATCGGGGAAGGCTTCGATGGAATCGCTCAAATAGCGGTAGGCGGCATAGTCGCCTGTCAGCAGGCTGGCGATAGCAGGTAGGATGCGCTTGAGATAGAAGTAGTAGAAGGGTCGGTAGACCGGGTGGGGTTGCGAGAATTCCAAGATGAACAATCGCCCCGTATCGCGAGCGAGGATACGCTTCATCTCGAGCAGGCCTCGATGACGATCTTCGAGATTGCGATAGCCGAAGGAAATAGTGACTGCATCCGCTGTCGCATCTTCGAGTGGTAGGTCCAGGATGTCGCCAATGCCGAATTCGATTCCTTTCGCCTCGCGATCGTTTCGCTTTCGATTGGCTTCGTCAATCATGGGTCCGCAGAAATCGAGTCCCAGGATGCTTGTCACGTGGGGCAAGCCCTCTTTGAGGGCGAACGCGACGTCGCCGCTCCCCGTGGCCAGGTCGATAACCAAGCCTGGCTTGCAATGGTCGACTTCCTCGACGAGTCGGTCTCGCCAAAATTGGTCGATGCCGAAACTGAGCATACGGTTCGCGAGATCGTATCGCGGAGCGATGCGAGCGAACATGGAGTTCACTTTGGCGGCTTCTGGCATAGACGCGTCGCTCAAGCTTCGGTTTCGCCTTGACGGTAGCTTTTTACGACCCATCGGGACAGCTCCTTTTCGGCGTTCTTGACCACGGATTCGGTGATGGGAAACGACGTTTGGCCGGTGTTGCGCGAGATCAGCGTCAGTCCGTGATGGAAGTCTCTGAATTTCTGTTCGCAAAGGGCTCTAATGGTCTTATCCAAGTCGATGCTTTCCTCCACGAGGGCCATCGCCGCGTCGTCGTCGAATTCGAGGGCGAATCCGTGCTGGGCTTCGAATCTCTGGGCGTAGGTTTGCACTTCCTCGAGCAAGACGCCCCGTTGTTCCGATAGATTCTCTCGGAGCAGTCGCTTTAAATCCGAGCTGGGGTCGTCTACCGTATGTTCGGATATTTCGAAGCGTTTTATGCCGGTCGAGGGCAGCTCGAATTTGAAATCTCGGAAGACGCGTTCGAGGACTGTCATAAGACCGCGGGCGCCGGTCTTTTCCTTGTGAGCCCTTTCGGCGATTTTCTGTAGGGCTTCGATGGTGACATCCATTTTGATGTCGTAGCCGCCAAAGTCGGAAAGGTATTGAGCGAGGATACTGCCTTCGGACGACGTAAGGATCCGCATTAGGTCATCCGGGAGCAGGTGTTGGCAGGCGACTCTAACGGGCAGGCGCCCGATGAACTCGGGCTCGAACCCATAGTCGATGAAGTCCTTGGTCTCGACTTTGCTAAGGTATTCGTCCGCTTCGTCGTCATCCGTCGATACGGAAGCGCCGAAGCCTAAGGTGGTTGTAGTGAGGCGTTTCTTGACCGATTCGCCCAGTTTGTCGAAGGCTCCGCTGACGATGAAGAGTACATGTCGCGTATTAAGCGTTTTCTTGCGCGGCTTGCCGGTTTGTTGGAGATCCATCATTGCCTGCATCTGTCCAAGCAGATCGGTCTGGCTTTGCAAGTTGACGTCCGTCTCCTCCATCAGCTTGAGGAGGTTGATTTGTACGCCCCTACCGGATACGTCGCGTCCGCCTTCGACCTTATTGGCAATTTTGTCTATCTCGTCGATATAAACGATGCCGTATTGCGCTAGGTCGGCGTCGCCATTGGCGTTCTTTACCAAGTCGCGGATAAGGTCGTCGACGTCTCCTCCGACGTAACCCGTTTCGCTGAACTTGGTAGCATCGGCCTTGACGAAAGGCACGCCGATCAGCTTCGCTACATTTCGCATCAGGTAGGTCTTTCCGACGCCGGTGGGTCCGAGAAGAATGATGTTCTGCTTGGCGTAGTCGCGTTCCTTGAGCTCCGGGTTTTCGAGGCAACCTCGCACGTGATTGTAGTGATCGCAAATCGCCACTGAAATCACTTTCTTGGCCTCGCGTTGTTGGATGACGAAACGGTCGAGGTAGTCTCGTATCTCCTTCGGCTTCAGATTGAATCCCTGGATGCGTCGCAGGATTTCCGCTCGTTCCTCGTCTTCCTCGTCGGGGCCATCGGAATCGGTTGGCTCGGGTTTCTGCGTCGCTCCGCTTTGCGGCCTGAAGTTGCCGCCCATGGGGAAGAACGCGTTGCCCCCTTTGAAGACCTGGTCCAGGTTCTTCTTCAGCTCCTCCATGGGATCTTTTGGATCGTTCTCTTTGGTCATGTGGGTGGTAAATTGCATGGCTTTGAGGTTGACGCAACTTAAAGTGTGAAAGTAAGTTAGGGTGAGTTTCCACCGTTAACTTCCATACCAGCTCAACATGTCCAATAATCTGACCAAGCGCGATATCGTCCTTAAGATCTTCGAAAAGACGAAAGACATTCCTCAGAGTAAGATTCAGGAGACGGTTCAGATGACGCTCGACATCGTCTTGGATGCGCTGGCGGAGGGTCGCAACGTAGAGCTTCGCAACTTTGGCGTCTTCGAGGTGCAGAAGCGGAAGGCCCGCGTAGGCCGGAATCCGAATCGTCCGGAAACCGATGTGGTTATTCCAACGCGAGCGGTCGTGAAATTCAAGGCGGGCAAAGTGCTCAAGACGCGCATCCAGGAAATCGATTTGGAATCGCTCTAGATCGGAGAGCGGATTCGCGATCTTGACTCTGCAAGCAGGCGGCCTATGCCGCCTTTTTTATTTCGTAGGTCGTATGTCGAACTTCAAAACATTACCGGGCTTTCGCGCCTTCTATCCGGAGGACTTCGCGGAACGCCGCTTTCTATTTCAAGTGTGGCGTCAAGTGGGACGTCGTTTCGGATTCCAGGAATTCGATGGTCCAGTCCTCGAGTCGCTGGAGCTCTTCAAGGCGAAGTCCGGGGACGAAATCGAATCTCAATTATTCTGCTTCGAAGACAAAGGCGGGCGTGAGGTCTCCCTGCGGCCTGAGCTGACGCCGACCTTAGCCAGGATGGTGGCGGATCGAGCGAACGCGTTGAAGCGACCGATCAAGTGGTTCAGCATCGGAGATAATTTCAGGTACGAGCGCGCGCAAAAAGGGCGGCTACGCTGCTTCACTCAGCTGAATGCGGATATTCTCGGCGAAGCGGGACCCGCGGCGGAGTTGGAATTGATCGCGCTTCTGATCCAGATTCTGCAAGGGTTCGGTCTCGGATCCGATGATTTTTATATTCGCTTGAGCGATCGGAATCTTTGGCTGCTCTTCCTCGAGGCGCAGGGCTACGAATCCGAAGCGCCGCGCATCTTGGAGATCGTCGATAAGTGGGAGCGCTTGCCGGCCGAGGCGCTGGCGGAAAAGCTGGAATCGATCGCGGGCGACCGATCGTCGTCGCTGCAAAAAGCGATTGATGCCTTTCTGGGGGTCAAGAGCTTGCCGGACTTGAGGCGCGCCTTCGAGGACGTAGCAGGGAGCGAATCGGAGGCCTTCAAGAGTCGACTGGCGGACTGGTCGACCTTGCTCGATGGATTCGATTCCATGGGCTTGGGGCCATTCGTGGAGATGGATCTCAGTATTGTGCGTGGGCTCGCCTACTACACCGGCTTCGTTTTCGAGGCCTTCGACCGGGCTAAGGAAAATCGGGCAATCGCGGGGGGCGGGCGATACGATAATCTGATCCGCAAGATGGGAGGACCTGATTTGCCCGCGGTTGGTTTTGGGATGGGAGATGTCGTATTGGCGGACATTCTGAGGGAGCGCGGACGCATGCCGCAGTTCGTCGATACGCTCGACGCGTATCTGGTAATTGGCGGGGATGCGGAGCGACGCGTGGCGTTGGCGGACGCTATGGCCTTGCGGCAAATGGGGTTCTCGGTCGACTACTCTTTCAAGAACGCCGGATTCGGCAAGCAGTTCAAGGCGGCGAGCGCGTCTGGCGCCCGAGCGGCCTTGATATACGGGTCCGAAGAGCTAGAGCGCGGTGTCGTGAAAGTGAGGGATCTTGGCAATCGCGAAGAAGAGGACGTTCCCCGGGATCGTTTGGCGCTGGTTCTGCGGGACCGTCTCGGCTAACAGGAATCCGCGATGCGTCGAAAAGGTGAGCACTCCCGGCAGCATCCCTTCAATGGGGTGTTGGCGCTCGTGGTCGTTTGCGTGCTCTTCTTCGCTCTCTTCGGAAGGCAGGCTGCCGAGAAGATGCTGTTTCGCCCGCCGCCGCCGACATACGAGCGAGACGATTCCTTCAAGTGGATTACGGGCTCCGATGGCGAACGGCTGAATGCGTTTTGGCGTTCGGCGCGCGAGAACGCATGGACGGTCATCTACTTTTACGGAAGCGATGAGGATCTCGGCATCGCGATGTCCCGTCTCGCATCCTACGGAATTCGGGGCTTCAATGTGGCGTGCATCGACTATCGCGGCTACGGCTATTCGAAGGGCAGCCCTTCGGAACGAGGGTTCTACGCGGACGGGCAAAGAATCTACGATTGGCTTTTGGAAAGTGGCGTCGATGAATCGAAAATCGTATTGCATGGTCGGTCCGTGGGGGCGGCGGTGGCCATGGAGCTGGCGATTCGCCGCCAGCCGGCAGGGCTCATTCTGGAATCCGCCTTTCGGAGCGCCTTCCATGCGGTACTCCCGTTGAATTGGGTGCCCGGAGATAGCTTCGAAAACGAACGCAAGGCGAGAAGGGCAACCTGTCCTGCTCTCATCCTCCACGGCGCCGAGGATTCGGTTATCGACCCGGCCCACGCCTCCGCGTTGCGCGATGCCTTCCCGGCTGGACAAGCCACTTTGCTGGAACTGCCCAATGGGGGGCATAGCGATCTGGCCGAGGTGGGCGGCGTGGCGTATTGGCGTTCCATAGAAGGCTTTATCAGACGCCTGGAATAGCGGTTTGTAGACGATTTTCCCTGGGGATGTCGATGACGCCATTCGCTATTGCTTTTTGTCGGGGACGCCCTTTTATGAGGCCTCTTTTTTTCCAGATGAAGATCCTAGTAGCAGACAAAATCTCTTCGATTGGAGTGGACTTCCTCAAACGCCAAGAGGGTTTCGAGGTAATTGAGATATTCGAACTGCCCAAAGACGAGCGGGCGGCGAAGCTCATGGAGCACGCTCCCGAGGTCTCGGGGATCATCGTTCGCAGCGATTCCAAGATTACCAAGGAAGTGTTGGAAAACGCTCCCTTGCTGAAGGCGGTTGGCCGGGCCGGAGTGGGCGTGGATAACATCGATATTCCCGCTGCGACGGACCACGGCGTCGTGGTCATGAATACGCCTGGGGGCAATACGATCGCAACGGCGGAACTGACGTTCACGCATATGCTATGCGGGGCCCGTCCGGTCCCTCAGGCGGCTGCCTCCATGGCGGCGGGTCGATGGGATCGCAAGGCGCTCGGCGGCAGCGAACTGATGAATAAGACCCTGGGCGTTTGTGGCGCGGGTCGCATTGGCTCGGAAGTCACGAAACGAGCCAAGGCCTTCGGTATGGAGGTTATCGCTTACGATCCGTTTTTAACCGAGGCTCGCGCTGAGGCGATGGGCGTAGAACCCGTGGAGCTGGAGCAGCTTTTCGAGCGCTCGGATTATATTACGGTGCATATGCCGCTAACCGATCAGACGAAATACATGATCGATGAGGCCGCCTTCGCGAAGATGAAGGATGGCGTACGCATTTTCAATTGCGCCCGTGGAGGTATCATCAAGGAGTCCGCTTTGCTCGATGCGTTGAACAGTGGCAAGGTCGCAGCAGCCGGTTTGGACGTATATGAAAGCGAGCCGCCCGCCGCGGACCACCCCATGCGTTCCCATCCGAAGGTCAATCTGACTCCCCACTTGGGCGCCTCGACTCAGGAAGCTCAGGAAAGCGTCGGCATAGAAATCGCGGAAGCGATCGCGTCTGCCGTGCGCGGTGGCGAAATTCGCAATGCGATCAACATGCCGGCCCTGGATGCGACTACCATTGAAAAGGTCGGCCCCTATTTGGATTTGTGCTCGAAGCTGGGAACCTTCGTACAGCAGCTCGCTCTGGAAAAAGTGGAAGAGCTGAAGATCACTTTCTTCGGGAAGGTTGTCGATTTGGACCAAGGGTCGCTTACGCGCGGCGTGTTGAAAGGGTTCCTCCAGAATATTTCGGGCAACAACGCGAATTTCGTCAATGCCATGGTGTTGGTCGAGCGTTTGGGGGTAGGCGTGGATGTAGTCAAATCCAGCGCGGAAACCGACTATACGGAGCTCATTCGCGTTGAAGCCAAATGCGACAATGGCGATACCGTTTCAGCCGAAGGGACCCTGATGGGCAAGGGCCATTCGCCGCGAATCGTGT
>CBFHHM010000001.1:88719-110674 GCA_965655705.1 Candidatus Pelagisphaera sp. | reverse complement strand
TCTATCAACCATCGCGAGGTCGAGGTCGATCCCTGCGGGTACTTGCTCATCATCGCGAATAGCGATGAAACGGGGATCGTGGGCCAACTCGGTAAGATTATCGGGGATGCGGGCGTTAATATTGCTTCAATGTCGTTGAGCCGCAACGAGGTCGGTGGCATCGCTTTGAATGTTGCGGGGCTCGACAGTCCGCTCGATGACGAAACGCTGGGCCGTATTCTTGCAATCGATGCGGTTAAGCAAGCGAAACTCGCGCATTTGGAATGCTAGACTGAATACGCATGTCCCTAGACGTTACAGCGGTGGCGCTATCGGCCGGATTGGGCTACCTTATCGGGTCGCTCGCTTTCGGGTATTGGATAGCCAAGGCCAAGGGTGTCGACATCTTTTCCGTGGGGAGCCGGAGTCCTGGAGCCACCAATGTCAAGCGTTCGGTGGGCAAAGCGGCCGGTAATGCGGTTTTCGTCCTCGATTTTGTTAAAGGGCTTGTCGCAACTGGATGGCCAGCGCTGGCGTATTCAAATTACGGGTCTGTGGATGCCTACGCTTTGGTGGGTCTTTTCGCAGCAGTGATAGGCCATTCCTATTCGCTATTCAATGGGTTTCGAGGCGGCAAAGGCGTTGCATCGATGCTCGGTGGCGTAGTGGCGTTGATGCCATTGGCCGCATTGATTGGCATCGGTGTTTGGCTAGTCGTTTTCTACTCTACTCGATATGTTTCAGTCGCTTCGATTATAATGGCCATGAGCTTGCCTGTATCCAATTACTTTATGCGTTCTTCCGATGCGATGCTATGGGTATCGATTGCGTTGGCTGTTGTGGTCGTCGCGCGCCATAAATCTAATATCACGCGCTTAATGCGTGGAGAAGAGAATCGATTCGAGAAGACGGACAGCGATTCGGAGGAGGTGTCATGAGCGATCGCGCAATTAGAATTGGACTGTGCGGATTTGGAGTCGTTGGTCAGGGCGTGTTCGATCATCTGGAGCGCAAGCGGTCCGTATTGAGGGAGCAACTGGGAGCCGATATTTTTGTGTCCAAAATTGCGGTACGCGATTTGAGCAAAAATCGAGATGTCGCGGTTTCCGAGGCGATCGTTGGGGACGATGCCATGGCAGTTGCGCTTGATCCGGAAATAGACGTGGTGTGCGAACTTATGGGGGGGACGGAATTCGCTCGCGAGGTGACGCTTGAAGCGCTTAGGGCGGGCAAGATCGTGGTAACGGCGAACAAGGCCTTGCTTTGCGATCATGGAAAGGAGCTTCTAGCAGTTGCCCAGGAACATGGCGGCCACTTGCTTTTCGAAGCGAGCGTTGCGGGAGGGATTCCGGTTATCAAAGCGATCAGGGAGGGGCTTGTGATCAACGACTTTTCCAGTATTCGCGGGATTCTCAATGGAACGTGCAATTATATCCTGACGCGAATGACTAACGAGGGGTTGGGCTATCCCCAAATTCTGACCGAAGCCAAGGCCCTGGGTTATGCGGAAGCAGACGAAACACTGGATGTGGATGGAATCGACGCGGCTCACAAGGCAGTCGTGCTGGCCTACTTGGCGCACGGCAAATGGGTTGATTTCAATGATGTGCGCTTGCAGGGCATCACAGAGATTTCTCAGGAGGACATTCAATACGCTCGAAATAATGGATACGCAGTAAAATTGGTAGCGATTATAGACCGCCCGGCGGAATCCTCGACCTTACGCGTTTCCGTATCTCCAACCCTCGTACCATTGCAATCGGCCTTGGGCAGCGTCGATGGCGTGTACAACGCCATCGCCATACAAGGGGACGTCGTTGGAGAGACTGTTTATATCGGCCCCGGCGCGGGTCGGGATGCGACGGCAAGCGCGGTTATTTCCGATGTAGCGGATGCGGCAAAATTGCTGATTTTCGGGGGCCCGGAGGGGCGTTTCCCATTCCTAGATCCAGCGCCTCGAAATGGAGCGTCTATCGAGATCGCGAAGCCCGAGGAGGTTCGCTCTCGCTACTATGTGCGATTAGTGGTGATGGATCAGCCGGGAGTGATGGCCGAAGTCGCGTCGATTTTGGCTTCGCATGAGGTTAGCTTGGCGAGCGTCTCGCAAAAGGAGGTCCCCGAGGACGCCGAGCGCGTGTCTTTGATTATCACGACCCACGTAACTACGGAGCGCGCGGCTGCGCGCGCCGTCGAGGATTTGAAGAAGTTGGCGAGCGTGGAGGAACGTCCCTTCTACATGCCTATAGACAGTTTCGCGTCATAGCGCGGGACGACTGAATAATGGCGCGAATTGTAAAGAAATTTGGCGGAACTTCCGTTGGCGATGTCGAGCGGATAAAAAACGTCGCCAAGGTTATCGAGAGCGAAGTAGGGCGGGGCAACGAGGTCGTTGTCGTCGTCTCGGCGCGTTCGGGAGTTACCAACGAGCTGATCGCTCGAGCCAAGGCGATAAATCCCAATCCGGCGGATCGCGAGATGGATATGCTGCTCGTGGCGGGCGAACAGGAAACGATTGCTCTGACCGCTATGGCCTTGCATGCGATCGGAGTGGATGCGGTTTCCATGACGGGAGCAATGGCGGGGATTCGGACGGACCCGTCGCATACGCGGGCTCGCATCGTCAGCATGGACTGCAAGGAGATCGTTGAGCGCTTGGAGGCGGGGCGTGTCGTTATCGTCGCAGGATTCCAAGGAGCGGACGCGTATGGACAGGTGACGACTCTGGGACGGGGCGGTTCGGACCTTTCGGCCATTGCCCTGGCGAATGGAGTCGAGGCGGATCTCTGCCAGATCTATACGGATGTGGATGGCGTTTACACGGCCGACCCGAGAATCGTCCCCAAAGCTCGCAAGATCAAAGAGATCAGCTATGAAGAAATGCTCGAGCTCGCGAGTATGGGCACCAAGGTCATGCAGGCCCGGTCCGTAGAATTTTCGAACAAATACAACGTTCCCTTTGAAGTAAGGTCCAGTTTCAACAATAACCCAGGCACGATCGTGAAAGAGGAAGTAAACTCGATGGAAGATGTCGTCGTACGCGGTGTAGCGCTCGACAGGAACCAGGCGAAAGTCGTTATAAGCAATATCCCCGACCGGCCCGGTTCTGCGGCAAAGGTATTCGAGGGAATGTCGAAGGCTCAGGTTATCGTCGACATGATCGTCCAAAATATTGGTCGCAATGGGGTCGCCAATTTGACCTTTACCGTGCCTCAAGACGATCGGATTCGAGCGGTCGCTGCGGTGGAGCAAATACTTGAGGAGTTGGGTGGCGGAGAAGTTTCCGTGGTCGGGAATATTGCGAAGCTCTCGGTTGTGGGCGTCGGAATGCGTAGCCATTCAGGCGTAGCGGGACAGCTGTTTGCCGCTTTGGGAGAGGCGAAAGCGAATATCCAATTGATCAGTACCTCGGAAATAAAAATCTCTGTTGTGATCGACGAAGAATGCGCCGAAGAGGCGACTTGCAAGGTGCATTCCGCATTCGGCTTGGATAAGGAGGATTGAGCCTTCTCGTATGGAATTCGTAAGTACAAGGGGTCAAACGGAACCGCATTCCTTCACTGAAGCGGTAAAGGTGGGCCTCGCTCCCGATGGAGGGCTGTTTGTGCCGGAGTCGCTGCCGGACTTGTCAGGCTCCTTCGCCGATTGGGAGGGCTTGAGCTACGCGGATCTCTGCTTTTCTTTCTATAAGCATTTCGCCACCGATATCGATGAGGCCGAGCTAAGGGATATCGTCGACGATTCGTATTCACGTTTCGATCACGAAGAATGCGCTCCTCTAGTAACGCTCGACGAGAAAACGAGCGTTTTGGAGTTGTTTCACGGTCCGACGCTTGCCTTCAAGGACTTCGCATTGCAGTTGCTGGGCAACCTTTATGGTCGCCAAGTCGCGAAATCGGGCGAGTTGATCAATGTGCTGGGAGCGACCTCTGGCGATACTGGAGCGGCGGCGATCAACGGACTGCTAGGAAAATCCGGAGTGAATATATTCATTCTATATCCCGATGGTCGCGTATCGCCTCTGCAGGAAAGGCAGATGACCTGTACCGAAGCGGCAAACGTATATCCGCTGGCGGTAACAGGCAGTTTCGATGACGCTCAGGCGGCCTTGAAAGACGTTTTCGGCGACCGTTCGTTCAGCCAGTCGGTAAACCTATCCGCGGTCAATTCCATCAATCTAGCCCGCATACTGGCCCAATGCGTGTATTATTTGTACGCTTGGCTGAAACTGCCTCACGCAAACAGGAGCAAGACGACTTTTGTCGTTCCGACGGGTAACTTCGGCAATGTATTGGCGGGTTGGCTCATGTCCAAGATGGGCATGGAAGTGGCTGGATTTCGTGTCGCTACGAACCGAAACGACATCCTCGATCGATTCTTCAGTGATGGGGAGTACGCAGTAGGCGAGGTTTCGCCGAGTCTGGCGCCGTCGATGGATATTCAAGTGGCCTCCAATTTCGAACGCTTCCTTTATTATATGCAGAAGGAAGACCCGGCAGAAACGCGAGCGACGATGGCAAAGATCAAGGAATCCCGCTCATTCGTCTGTCGCGATACGGATATTCTAGAGTCGATGAGCAGCTCTCGAATGGATGATGCTGAAATTGGCAATACGATTGCGGAGGTGTACGAGAAATACGGATATGTAGTGGATCCTCATACGGCCTGCGGCTTTAAAGAGCTCGAGGCGTTCGACTACTCGGTCGTTTTGTCTACGGCTCATCCAGCGAAGTTTCCGGACGTAATAGAGCAGAGTATCGGTCGCAAAGCGACCCATCCTACTCTCGAAGCCTTAAAACAGCGGGAGATATCGAAATTTTCGCTTTCTCCGGACGAACAATCCATAAAGGAATTCATTCGCTCTAATCAGCAACCCAATCAAAAGTAATCATACTATGAGCAAGGCTAAGATTTTCGTATACGATACGACGTTGAGAGACGGAACGCAGGGCGAGGGCGTTTCTTTTTCCGTTACGGACAAGCTGAGAATTGCGGAGAAATTCGATCAGTTCGGAATCGACTATATCGAAGGGGGCTGGCCGGGATCGAATCCGCGCGATATGGCCTTCTTCGAGGAGGCCAAGAAACTCAATTTGAAGCACGCGAAGATCGCGGCTTTCGGTTCCACGCGACGGGGTAACCTCAAGGCGGAGGAAGATCCGCAGCTTCAAACGCTATTGGACGCGGAAACGCCTGTAGTGACCATTTTCGGAAAAACCTGGCTGCTTCATGTCACTGAAGTGCTTCGGGTCGACCCGGAGGAAAATCTTCGCATGATCGAAGATTCGGTTCGATTTCTAAAGGAGAACGGCCGCGAGGTAATCTACGACGCAGAGCATTTTTACGACGGCTATGCCGATAGTCCGGACTATGCGATGCAAACCTTGGAAGCGGCTGCTCGAGGAGGAGCGGATTGCCTGTCCTTGTGCGATACCAATGGCGGTAAGATGGTGGGCGAGCTGACTGAGATGACTCGGTCGGTCGTCGAACGCTTCCCCGAGACGCAGGTCGGCGTACATTGTCACAACGATGCGGGCGTTGGCGTCGCCGTGTCTATCGCGGGCATCGAAGCGGGCGCTACGCATGTTCAGGGAACCTTCAATGGCTACGGAGAGCGCGTCGGCAACGCTAACTTGACCACGATCGTTCCGAACTTGGCCTTGAAGCTGGGCTATGAGATGAACTGCAGGGACCACTTGGAGCGCTTGCGCGACATATCGATGTTCATCGCGGATTTGGCGAATTTGTCGCACGACAATAAAGCTCCCTTTGTCGGGCTTTCCGCGTTTACGCACAAGGGCGGCGCCCATGCGGATGCGACTAAGAAAGTGAGCTATAGCTACGAGCATATAGATCCGACGAAGGTGGGCAATCGTCAGCGTGTATTGGTATCGGATATGGCGGGTCGTAGCAGCTTGCTGATGAAGGCTCAGGAGCTGGGCTTGAATATCGATCGAAATTCTCCCGAAACGAAAGCAATTATCGAAAAGCTAAAGGAGCTGGAGTTTCATGGTTACGAATACGAGTCCGCCGACGCTTCGCTCCGCCTGCTTTTGGATAAATTCACAGAGAATTTCAAGCCCCACTTCGAGTTCGAAGGCTATCGGGTGATCGTGGAGAAACGCTCGCCGGAAGAACCGACGACCTCCGAAGCGACCATCAAGGTGAACGTGGATGGCGAACCTCACTATACGGTTGCCGAATCGAGTGGACCGGTGGGAGCCTTGGACAAGGCCCTTCGCATTGCCTTGGGGAAAACGTATCCAAATTTAAAGGACCTCGAGCTGAAAGACTACAAGGTTCGGATTCTTGCCTCTCAATCGGGCACGGATGCTAAGACGCGCGTCCTGATCGAATCGTCCGATGGAAAGGAAATTTGGGGCACTGTGGGAGCCAGCGACAACATTATCGAAGCAAGCTGGCAGGCGATACGCGACTCGGTCGAGTACAAGCTGTTGCAGGACGGCGACTCCCCGTAGGTAGGGCGCTGCGCTACAGCAACGGCGTAATCAGACGGCTCAAATCTTCGGCCGTCGAACGCAATAGGCTTGGCTTCTCAACCGGTAGGTCGGAGAAGTGTTCGGAATCTTTCTTCAGGTCGTCGATCCATGAAGAAATTTCCGCAATATCCTCCAAGTCGTAGAAAAAAGCCCCTAGCTCGTAGTTGACGAAGAGGCTGCGTAAATCGATGTTCGCAGAGCCGGTCATGGCAATGCAGTCGTCGACTAGGATTGCCTTTCCGTGCATCATCCCGGCGGCGTATAGCAGAATTTCAACGCCCGCTTCCGCCAGTTCGCGGAGAAACGGATTTCGGGCCAGATCCGTTATCGGGTGGTTCGATTTCTTCGGTACGAGTAATTGCACCTTCTTCCCAGTGCGGGCTTTTACAACGAGCGATCGCTGGAGGACTTCGTCCGGAATATAGTAAGGGGTGACAAGGGTAACGCTGGTATCCGCTTCCTGGATAATCGATAAAATTTTCTCGTATAGGGGGTCTCCCTTTGTGTCGGGCCCGCTCGCCATGATCTCAATCGTTCGCTTGCCGGGGAGCGACGAGATTTCTATCGGATATATCGGCCGAGCCGAGTTGTCTTTCTTAGAACAGGCGAATTCCCAATCGGCCTCGAAAATCGTCGAAAGCTGTCGTACGGCAGGTCCTTCGATTAATAGGCTCAAGTCCTTCCAGCGCTTAGGGGCGGGAATGGGTCCCATATATTCTCGACCAATATTCCGACCTCCTATGATGGCCCGTCTGCCGTCGAAGATTGCGAGTTTGCGATGGTTTCTAAGATTCGCTCTTCCTCGAGTCGACAGGGGTAGAACCGGCATGAAGCGCTCGATTCGCCCGCCCGCGTTTTCGAGTTCGAGCATGTACATCGTTTTCTTGCCCCACGATCCAATTGCATCGAGGAGCAGCCTAACTGAAATGCCTTCTCTTGCCCGCTGAGAGAGTTCATGTACGACCGTTCTCCCGATCGTGTCATGGCTGAGAATGAAAGTGGTAATGTCGATACTCGATTTCGCTGCTCGAATGGCGCTCACCAGGCCCTCGAAGGCTTCGACGCCGCTCTTTTGAAACTCGGTTCGATTTCCTTTCGAAACGACGCCGAATGGAGATGCCCGCAGAATCTCTTCCTCCTCATTGCCAGGGATCAGGTTCAGAGGGTTCTTGCGTTGGGTAAGCTTGGTTACCTTCCTTCCGCCGAAAATTAGATAGAGAGGAACGCCAACGTAGGGGATGAGGATGATGCCGAGCATCCAGGCGACTGTAGCGCTGGGGCGTCTTTTTTCCCGCATCAGTCGAGCGATAAGCACCAGGGCGAGCGAGAAACCGAGAACGGTTCCCAGGTGAGGCCAGATCGCATCGAGATATTCAGTGAAGTCCATCTTCGGATGCTAGAAGAGCGCTCCTTCGTGCTTGAGAAGCCATTCCTTGCGCCAAAGTTCGCCGGCGTATCCCACAAGCGTTCCTCCCGCTCCGACAACGCGATGACAGGGGAGAAGAATTGGAATGGGGTTTCGGTTGTTGGCCCCGCCGACCGCTCGAGACGCCTTTGGGTTGCCCATGCGCTCGGCGATTTGGCCATAGGTGGCGCTGCTGCCGAAAGGGATTTTCCGAAGCTCGTCCCAAACGCGCTTCTGAAACCCGGTGCCGAGAGGGGCTAGCTTGGTTGAGAAGGTTTGAGATTCGCCCCCGGAGAAGTAGCGATCGAGATCCCGTCGAGCATCTTTTAAATGCGGATTCTCGACCCCTTGCTCCAAGGGCGTGAATTTGTCGCCCGCCCCTTCATGGGCCGCGCTTGGGAAGTGAATTGATCGCAAACCGGAAGAATCGGCTTCTAAACGGAGCCATCCAATTGGCGAATCGTAGTCCTCGGCATCCATCTCGCCGGGGATGATGGTAACGTCCTCGCGTTAGTTCAATCGGTATTTTGGGGCCTTTTAATGCGGACTGCCCTTAGGTCGACCGATTTCGATTAGAGCGGCTTTTCGTAGCGAAACCCGTTTATATCTTCGAATACGAGCCTGTCGTTTTGGGAGCCGAGGAAGCGCAACGCGAATTCGTGACTGACGAAGTCCCCAATCTTGTAGACCTTTCCGCTCATGAGCAGCCGGGAATTGGAACCCGCCGATCGAAAACCGTGCACTTGAAGGGAGTCGATATGGGCTTGCGCTTCCATATTGAATTTTGGGCTTTCCACCACGGCCTCTGGCGGAACGCCTTCCTCTGCAGCTAGATTCTTATTCGCGACGCTTTCCTGAACGGGATCGCTTTCCGCGGATTGGGCGATGGCGTCGACGGTTGCCGCCCGTTCGCTTTGTCCTTCCAATGCCTGAGCGACGGGGGAGTTCGTATCGGGGGAAGAGGCCTCCACTATCGCTTCCGGCCCTTTGGCGGCGATTGTCTGTTCGGGCTTCAGAGTGGAAAGATAGGATTTTCCGAAATAGACAACGGCGCCTCCGCAAACGAGGAGGAAGAGACCGAGGCCGGCGAAGCCGAGCAGGAGGGCCGCAGGGTTGCGTCCCTGGTCGCGGCGCGCGACCTGATTTGCGGAAAGTGGTTGCGACTCGTAGCTTGGAATCTCCTCCGGTGGAGCTTTCAAGTTGAGGCTGCGGCGTTGCTGTTCCTTTTTGAGGGCCTGATTGATGAGGCTCATAACGGGTTTGGGCTGGTTGGGTTCGAATTATTCGAACTACCCGTTATCAACGGCGTTTATTCGCCGGTATTTAGCCGTTTCGCCTAGGGAAGCGCCCCTTCAGCTCCTCCTTTCAACTAGCCGAAGTCCAGGGAACTGATTTCCTTTAGCGCAGTGCGAATATCCTTATACTTGACGACTTCCGAGCTTCGGATGTAGGCAGAAAGGAGCGCTTTGTCACATATGTTGTTGATTATGCGAGGGATACCATTGGATTTCCAGTGGATCCAGCGAACGGCCCAATTCGTGAAGAAAGGAATTCCTTGGCCACCGGCCATTGCGATTCGGTGGTGGATATACTGTTCGACTTGGTATCGATTGAGCGGCTTCAACTCGGTGTGAACGAGAATTCGCTGTCTCAGCTGGCGGAGACGGTTTTCCGCTAGGATCCGTTTGAATTCCGGCTGACCCATGAGAATGATTTGAAGCAGCTTTTGCTTGTCGGTCTCAAGATTCGATAGCAGACGCAGCTGCTCCAGTAGCTCGAATGTGAGATTTTGGGCCTCGTCTATGATCAGAAGGATGTCCTTGCCCTTCTGAATTCGATCCAGAAGCACGTCGTTGACCTGCTTTACCAGACCGCTTCGGCTGCGACTCGAGCCCTCCTCTCCCAGTTCGGTAAGGATGGTTTTCAGCAACTGCGTCTCGGTGATGCGAGGATTGAGGATCAAGGCGCACTCGTACTTTTCCTCGTCTACTTCGTTTATGAAGTGGCGGCAGAGAGTGGTTTTGCCGCAGCCGACCTCGCCGGTTAGGACGATGAATCCCTTCTTCTCAGCGATTCCGTATTTCAGATGCTGAAGCGCTTCCTGGTGCGTAGGACTCAGGTAGAGGAAATTGGGATCGGGCGTGATGTTGAAAGGCATCTCCTTTAGCCCGTAGAAACTTTGATACATAAGCGTAAATTTTCTTTTAAACCGAATCGATGCTGCAATTATTTTTTTGCAAAGAGAAGCCTATTATCTGAATTTAGTGGTCGTCTAACATGAGAACGGCTCGCCTCCTCAATCTTCTGTTCCTGTTTTGCTTGCTTGTAGTAGGCGTTTTTGCGGGGACTTTCGCATATCAACGCTACCAGAAGCTGACCGCGGCTAGAGGGGCGGAAGTGGATGCATCCAGGCAACTGGCTCTTCTCGAGGAGAAGACGAGAGCTCGCAAAACTTCTCTTGCTCGATTGCAACACGATCCTGGATACGTGGAAAAAGTTATTCGCCAGAAGCTGAATTACGCCAAGGAGAACGAGGTGGTATTCAAATTCGAAGCGAACGATCGATAATATCGCATTCTCCAAGCCGATGCCTTGGTTTCGATACCTGTTGGCGCATATACTTGTCCTATGGATTTAGGGAAACGTTTCGAACAACACGGGCAAGGGCACGTGTTCCATTTTTGGGATAGTCTCGACGAATCGCAACAAGGAGACTTGCTGCAGCAAGCGGAAGAGATCGATTTGGCCGAGCTGGATAGATTGATCGATACCTTGGTGAAACCTGGGGGGGCGCATTCAAGCGTCAACTACGATGACCTGGAACCGGCTCCTTACGAAAAATCGCCCGCTGACCGGAGTTCCGACGAGCGCTGGACAAAAGCCCTTGGGATTGGGGAAAAGGCCTTGCGAGAGGGAAGGGTGGCTGCCTTCACGGTTGCGGGAGGGCAAGGCACGCGCTTGGGATACTCGGGGCCGAAGGGAACCTTCCCCGTTTCCCCGATCAAAGCGAAATCGCTCTTTCAGATTTTTGCGGAGAAAATATTGGCAGCGCGGCGACGTTATCATTGCACGCTCCCGTGGTACGTCATGACCAGCCATGCGAATCACGACGACACGGTGTCCTTTTTCGAGCAAAACGACTTTTTCGGCTTGGGGGGCGACACGATACGCTTCTTTCGCCAGGGCCGCATGCCTGCAGTAGACTTCGAGGGCCGGATTCTGATGGAGTCCAAAGATTCGATCGCGATGAGCCCGGATGGGCACGGTGGGTCATTGAGAGCCCTCGAGCGAAGTGGAGCGCTTTCGGAAATGGAGTCGCAGGGGGTAGATATAATCAGCTATTTCCAGGTCGACAATCCGCATGTTCAAGTGGTCGACCCCTATTTTCTCGGCTTTCACATTATGGCGGGCACTTCAATGTCGAGCAAGATGCTGCCCAAGGCATACGAGAAAGAAAAGCTAGGTCATTTTTGCGTGCGCGGCGATCAGCTGGAAGTGGTGGAGTACAGCGATATGCCGGACAGCTTGACCAGCCAACGGGATGAACGCGGGGAGCTTCGATTCATTGCCGGCAGCATCGCCATCCATTTGCTTTCCGTCGGATTCGCGCGTTCCTTGAATCAAGCCGAAAGCGCCTTGACGCTGCCGTTTCACAAGGCGACCAAGAAAATCCAGCATATTGACTGGGATGGCGAGCCAGTCGTACCCAGCGAGCCAAATGGGGTGAAATTCGAGACATTCGTGTTCGATGCCTTGCCCTTTGCGGGGACGCCGGTCATTGTGGAAACGACTCGATTGGGAGATTTCAGTCCGGTCAAGAATGCCGAAGGCGTGGATTCTCCCGAAACCTGTCGCGCTGATCAGCAGAGACTTTTCGCGAGTTGGCTGAGAGGGGTGGGGGTCGATGTCGAAGTGGACGAGGAGGGTGTCCCGACGCGCTTGATTGAGATTTCCCCTTTATTTGGCTATGATTTCGAGAGTTTCAAGGACTCTTGGAACACGCTTGAAAGGGAATTGGACTTCTCGCAAGAGCTCTATTTGATCTAGCAAGTCAAATTGTATTTTGCAGTGGCTGTTGGGGCGGGTATATTCAAAGAATTGTTACATCTTTTCCGTGGTCAGAGTGGGGGGTGACGGATGGTTTATAAAAGGCTTTTGAATTGAGCTGGAATGCGACGATCCGCTTGCGCCAGGTCGATCATTGAGCGAGATTTGCGTAAGCTATTCGATGAACCGTTCGGTTCGTTTCCACGGAACAGAACAACTATGGACCTATCATTCTGTAACGCGCTCGCTTTGGAGTCTGACGAGGCGCGAGCGCTGCGCCTGAAATCGATCTTAGGTGATCTAGAGCTCTCGCAAGTAATTCGATATAAGCGAGTTGAAGACGCGGAAGCCTATAGGAAAGAGATCGAGGGCGAACGTTGGGACATGCTCTTTGTAAGCCTCATGACCTCGGAAAATCGTGGCTTGAAGGCGTTGCTGGATGCCCGTCTGAAAGGTAGATCGGACCGGTTGGTCATCGCCCTCTACGAGCGAGACGAAGCGCCAGCGGTCGTTGATGCCGCCAGGGAAATTGCAGATGCCTGCATTGCGTGGGAAGAAGTGGATGCGTCTAATGTGTGCACGGCAATCGCTGAATTTCGTGGCAGTAAAAGGGAATGTTCGAAACCAATCGCTGAGAACGGACGGGAGCTGACTAGCGAAATGCATTTATTGGACCAGCTGCCCACTGCAGTTATAGTGGTCTCCGCGATGGAAGGCGTTCCGCTCTACGAAAACGCTACTGCTCGAATGTGGTTAGGCGAAGCGTTCGAAGAGGCCGTTGGGTCATTGCTCGAATACGACCTGCTAGGCACCGAAATAGTGGAGTTCGAGCTATCGGTCGGGAAGCTCATCCCCAAACGAGTCCATCTTAGAGTCGAGAATTTCAATTGGCGCGGCAAGGCTTCGCGGTTGATCTCGCTGCAGGATATCGAAAAGCAAAAGCGAGTCGAAGCCGCCTTCCTGGCGTATCGCGCAAAATCCAGCAATGCTCCCCCAGAGAAAGCGCCCGATTCGCTTGACGAAGATGGAGTCGGCGGGTCGCCCATCGGGAAGGCTTTGATCGTGGACGACGAAGACGTGCTTAGAATGGTACTGGAGTCGATATTGAAGGCGTTTGGCTATGAAACCCTTGCTGCTGCCGACGGTGAAGAAGCGCTCGAACTGTATGCTGACAATATGAATAGCGTCTCAATTGCGATAGTCGATATGAACATGCCAGGTTTGAGTGGCGAGGAAGTCTTCAAGCGTATCCGAAAGAAGAGCAGGCGTATCCCGATACTCGTTACAAGTGGGCTCGATGAATTCGATTCGAAACCGTTCGGAGACTTTGACGAAAACAGCGGGTTTCTTATGAAGCCGTTTGGAGCGAGCGAAGTGCGTAAGGCAGTAGAGGAACTGAGCGGATCCCCCGTGGAAACGAACGCTTAGGACCTAGATCAAACCAGTATCAGCGCGGGTGTTTCGAGGATCGATTTCAAAGCTTGTAAAAAACGCGCTCCGACGGCACCGTCCACCACTCGGTGATCGCAACTCAAGCCGATCTTCATGATCCGACCGATTCCTATTTCTCCCGCGTCATTTACAACGGGACGCGCTACGGTCGCCCCAACGGATAGTATTCCTGCGTTCGGAGTATTGATGATACCGTAAAAGCTGGATACGCCGAACATACCGAGATTCGTTACGGTAAAGGTGCTTCCAGACATCTCGGCAGGCGAGAGCTTTTTGGAGCGCGCTTTGGCAATGAGCTCCTTGGCTTCGCGGGAGATTCGTTTCAGTCCTTTGGCGTCGGCATCTGGAATGACGGGAGTTAGCAGCCCATCATCAATCGCTACGCCAAAGGATATATTGACGGCGCTGTGCTGGCGAATGGTCTTCTCATTCCAGGAACGATTCATTTCCGGAACGCGGCGCAGCGCTTCGGTAGCTGCTTTGAGGATAAAGTCGTTAACCGAGAACTTCGCTCCTCCTTGTTCTGGGGCCAACTCTGCCAGCTCGTCGTTTACTTCTTTGCGAAGTTCGATTAGCTTCCCGACGTCGATTTCCGATTCGAGATAGAAATGAGGCGCCGTATTCTTGCTTTCGCGTAGTCGCTGGGCGATTACGGTTCTCATTTTCGACACGGGGATATCCGCTTCCTCCGCGATTCCGGGACCACTATCCACGGGACCGCTGGTCGCGCGCGAGTCGCCTGCTTTAGCGGTACCGCTAGATTC
This sequence comes from Candidatus Pelagisphaera sp., assembly GCA_965655705.1. Classification (GTDB taxonomy): domain Bacteria; phylum Verrucomicrobiota; class Verrucomicrobiia; order Opitutales; family Opitutaceae; genus Pelagisphaera. The sequence goes on along the minus strand of CBFHHM010000001.1, from coordinate 96,530 downwards.
GGCAGCGAGAACGTCTTTCTTTACGATTCTTCCATTTGGACCCGTCCCGTTGAGACTGGTCAGGTCGATGCCGTTTTGCTCCGCAAGTTTGCGAGCGAGTGGCGAAGCTTTGACGCGCCCGCCCGAAGAACTGGAGGCAGCGCTCGGCTGATCGACGTCGGTCTCGATTGGCGTTACCGCGCTCGCATTCGGAAGCGACTCTTCAGGCGCCGTCGCGCTTGGGGATTCGGATTTCGGGCTGGGAGCGTTGGGGGATGAATCGATTTCGACCGATTCGCCCGCTTCTCCGATGGCGGCGATCGGCGACCCTACCGGCACTTCCGCGCCAACGGGGGCGATTTGCTTCAAGAGCGTGCCTTCGTCGAAGGCTTCCAGCTCCATTGTCGCCTTGTCGGTTTCAATTTCGGCAATTACGTCGCCCGATGCGACGGGGTCTCCCTCTTTAATCAACCAATTGGCGACAGTTCCCACGGTCATGGTGTCGCTTAGTTTGGGCATGTCGATAATCGTGGCCATGGCGTTGTATTTGGAAATGGATAAATTCTTGTTGTGGTCTTCTAGAGAATCGAAAGCGCCTTTTCGATGACATCGTCTGCTTCGGGTAGCTGGCGCTTTTCCAAAGGCGGGCTGTATATCGCGGGCGCGTCGATGGCGGAAACTCGTTGGATTGGGGCGTCGAGATAGTCGAATGCCTGGTTCTGGATCGCGTAGGCGATTTGGGCGTCGACGCCGCAGAATGGCTTGTTTTCTTCGACTAGAACGGCCCGATTCGTCTTCTTCACGGAATTAACAATCGTCTCTTCGTCAAGTGGCCGTATCGAGCGAATATCCACAACCTCTGCTTCGATGCCGTGCTCGGCCTTGAGCGTTTCAGCTGCTTCGAGGCAGACCACAACGGATGGGCCGTGGGCAATCAGAGAAATGTCGGTTCCCTCTCGCTTGATGTCGGCCTTGCCCATGGGGATGACGTATTCTTCGTCGGGCACCTCGCCGACCATATTGTACAAAAGCGTACTCTCCATCACGTAGACGGGATCGTTGTCTCGAATCGCAGTCTTGAGCAAGCCCTTGGCATCGTAGGGCGTAGCTGGGCATACGACCTTGAGACCAGGCGTATTGGCGATAAAATTCTCCGGTGTATGAGAATGGGTCGCCCCCACGCCAGTACCTCCATTGGCGGGCCCGCGTATGACGATCGGAACGTTGATTTTGCCTCCCGACATATAGCGTACGCTGGCGGCGTTGTTAACAATTTGATCCCAGGCAACGTATGCGAAACTCCAGAACATGAGCTCCATGACGGGCCGCACGCCTAGCATGGATGCTCCGATGCCCATGCCGATAAAGCCGGCTTCGCTTATGGGGGCATCGACGATCCGCTTTGGACCGAACTTTTCGAGGAGGCCTTCGGTTATCTTGTAGGCTCCGTTGTACTGAGCGACTTCCTCTCCGATGATCACGACGTTCTCGTCGCGTTCGATTTCCTCGATCATCGCTTCCTTGAGGGCTTGTCTATAAGTGATTTCAGGCATGGGAATATCCTATTTTAAAGCGTATCCAGAATTCGCAGCAAGTTAGTCGTTGAAGAAGATCCGCCCTTGGGAAAGCTTATCCTCCGGATTGTCCTCTTCCCAATAGACATCCTTGAGAATGTCCTCTTCGGTTGGGAAGGGGCTGCTTTCCGCGAATTTCGCGGATTTCTCGGCTTCCGCTTTGGCGGCAGAGTCGATTTCCTTTATAGTTTCGTCGGTTAGAATTCCTGCATCCAACATATGGCTTCGGTAGAGCGCGACCGGATCATGGTTCTTTCGGTAATCGTCTATTTCCTCTTTAGTGCGGTACTTCTTGTGATTGGCGTCCGCGATGGAGTGACCTTGATACCGGTAGGTGTGGATTTCGAGAAGGGATGGCTTGGATTCTTCGCGGGCGAGATCCATCGCTTTCTTGACGCCTTCCCGAATCGCGAAAAGGGATTCTCCGTTTATGGTGGCCCAATTCATGTTGTACCCTTCCGCCCGAGCGGCCAATCCCCCGGCGGGGTGTACGCTTGAACGCTCCTGCGAGGTCCCCATCGAGTAGCCGTTGTTTTCGATGATGTAGACGACTGGCAAGTCCCAAAGAGCTGCCAGATTAAGCGATTCGTGAAACGCGCCCTGATTAATGGCTCCGTCGCCCAGGAAGCATAGAGCGCATCCTTTCTTGTCTTGGTACTTCAGACCGTAGGCCAATCCGGCGCCGAGCGGGGTCTGGCCGCCGACGATGCCGTGTCCTCCCCAATAATGTTTCGAAGGGTCGAAGTAGTGCATCGACCCCCCTTTGCCTTTCGAGCAACCGGTGGCCTTCCCGTAAAGTTCGGCCATGCACTCGTCCATCGACATTCCAACTGCCAATGCATGTCCATGGTCTCGATAGGCGGTAATGATGTGATCGTTTTCCTCCATCAGCGACACGCAGCCGACTGCGATCGATTCCTGGCCGATGTAGAGGTGCAGAAAACCGGCGATCCGACCTTGTTGGTAGGCGCGAAGCGAACGTTCCTCGAAACGCCTGATACGGACCATGTCCCGGTAGTAGGAGGACAGCTGCTCCTTCGTTAGGGCCGCATTGGCTGGCAGGTTCGATTCCTCTGCGAGGTTCGCCTTTGTGGGCTTTTGCCGGCTCGATTTATTTTTTGATTTAGACTGAGTCACAGTGGCATTGATTCGTTGGGCGAAAGATGAGGGGAAAAGTCTCGGCTGTTCAAGGCCATAAGGTGGATCGCATTCGATGGAGCCAGGTTTGATCGATTCGAGAGAGATTCAAGGGCGTTAACCGTTAACGGCTTGTTCGATTTCGATCTCAAGCGCCCGCTCGGGATCGCAATTGGCCCGTGCCGATACGAAGCCCGACCGATGTTCGTCGTAAATCGCCCACAGCCCTCGCCGATCGGTTTCGGGTATAGGAAGGGTGTCGATCGCTTCGCGCGAATGGAAGGCGAAGGCGCCTTCGTCTATCGATTCGGGCAGGGCCTCGATGGGGCGATGGCAATCGAATAGAAACATCAGCCAATGATTGGATCCTTCGTACGCCTTTTCGGCGATCATGCAAAACAGATGGAGGTCCTTGGTGGAAACGTCCATGCCGACTTCTTCGGCGGTTTCTCGAGCGGCGCATTCGTGAGGCGACTCGCCGGTGGCCATTTCGAGCTTGCCGCCGATGGGGCTCCACAAGCCTTTGTTGGGGGCTTTGGAGCGTTGGATCATGAGGAATTCGCCCGCTGCATTTCGAAGGAAAACGAGCACGCTGATCTTGTATTGCATATGGCTGGAAATGGGATCTCTCGGGAATAGACCTTTCTGATCGATGGAGTGGGATCGAGATAAATCGTAAGCAGCGCGCTCCCTCCTGAGCCGATTGGGAGTCGATTGGCAGGAAGCGGGTATCGTCCCAGGCTTGCTTGAGGAGGTTCTGTTCCTTAGCGTGCCGAAATGAATCAATCGATCCGACTCCGCCTGTCAGTTTCATGCGTGGTTCTCTTCCTCTCCTCGGCTGCGATGGCGTCAACCGCGGTTAGGCGGGCCGAATTTTCCAAGCTGGATGGTCCAGGCGCTGACGGCGAATGGCTGGAGTGCTCTGTCGAATTGGAAGTGCGGCACGATGCGAGAGACCCTAAAAGGAGGGCGCCTGACTACGTCGACGATTTAACGGTGGAATTGCTGCTTGGATTCGAGTCGGCGTCAAACGGGCGCAGCCGTTTCGAATTCTACCGATCCGAAGCCGCCCCGGTTTCGCTCAAGGAAGGCAGGCATCGGATACGTTTTTACCTGCCGCCCGAAGTCCTGGAACGCGATCGACTCGGCAGCGAGGCGCATTCCTTTTTGGTAAGATTGCATCGATCCGGTACGGTAGCGGGCGAATTCGTCTCTCGCCAACTGGAGCGCTCGCCGGTCAAGGAGAGCTTTCTCCGGCGTTCCGAAGCGGAGGCGAGCCGCAACGACGGTATCCTTTTGCCTCAGTTCGAGACAGTATTTCGGTCGGCATACCCTCGGGAGACGCCGAGTTATCGAATAATCGAACGAACGAGAGAAGAATAGGGTATATGACTAATGCATTTGACCAGTACGGGTCCATCTAAACCCTATGGGTGAAGCTTGCGCATGGGTTTGTTTTTGCTTGTCCCCGAGCAGGGATTATCAAAAAATAGTAAATTATATAATATGAGACCTCCTCAGTATCTCGCAATTAGCTGTGGTTCCAGCCACATTGCTGCGGTTCATCTTACGATGAACACAAGCGGTCGTTGCGAGCTGGCCAATTACTGGATCAAAGAGGTCGAGCTTTCGCTCAGCGATCCGCTTATTTGGCTCAAGGCGGTTTCGCAGTCTTTTGGAGAAATTCGCCCGCGTTTCAAGGACGTGCCTATGGTCGGCTACGGATTGCCTGGCAACCTGGCGCTGACTAAGTACTTGCGGATTCCACAGACTCCGTTGAAGAAGCGGGCGAAAATAGTCGCCTTCGAGGCACGGCAGAACATTCCTTATCCCATTGGCGAAGTTGCATGGGATGACTTTCTAATTGCAGAGGATAGGTTGGATTTCGAAACGCTCATTGCCGCGTCGAAAACCGATCTGGTGGAGTCGCTCTCGCGCTACGGGAAGGATGCTAAAATGGATCCGGATCTGATCGAGCCGACCTATCTCGGTCTCATAAACAGTTTTCGGTTCAATAAGCCTCAGGCCGATGGGATGGCTCTGCTGCTTTCGATAGGAGCCAAGTCGACGGATATCGTCTTCTATGGCGATTCTAAGTTCTATTCGAGAAACGTGCCGTTAGGCGGGAATTCGATTACGGAAGACATTCGGGAAGGCTTGGACGTGTCCTTTGACGACGCTGAGCAAATCAAGCGATCGGCGATTGTGGGAGATCCTTTGCCGACTGTCGAGCACGACGCCTTCGAGAGCGCTCAGAGCGCCTTTCTCAATCGGCTGAATATTGAAATATCTAGGACCCTCGCCATCTACAAGAATCATGGATACGATCGGGAACCGGAATCCTGCTGGCTGGCTGGCGGCGGATCTTTGCTTCCCGGGATCGAGGCAAGCATCGCCAATCGGATGGGGATTACGACGCGGCGATTCGATCCCCTCGAACAGGTCAAGCTTGGGCCGCTGCTGTCGAGCGCCTCGATAGAGAAGGATAAAGTATTTCTAGCCGAGGCTATGGGAATCGCGATCGGTCGTTTCCTGCCAGATTCCCCGCAAGTGAACCTCCTGCCACGGAGCATCCTCTGGCAGCGCCGTTTCAAGCGACAGCAACCCTATTATTTGGCTGCGGGATTGGTCGCGTGCGCGGCAGTGGCCTTACCTTTGGTGAATACCAAGCTATCTATTAGTCGGTACGAACAGGAAATCCAAAATTTAGATACTAAAATCGTCCCCTTGCGGACGTTGAATACGGGAATAAACAATCGAATTGAAGAGATACAGGCGCTTAAGAGCGTGATCGAGCAAGCGAACAATATCGCGACCGTTCGGTCGAATTGGGTCCATTTTCTGAACGATATTCAAGAGCGTCTAGACGAGGTGGAAGACGTGTGGCTAGACCGAGTCGAGATCGTTGACGAAAACGGAATTGCTTCGAGTCCGGGCAATCGGTTCAATGGGGGAAGCGCGGTAGCTGCCGATAAGCCTCCAGCGCCGCTTCGACTTCGGGTGGAGGGTCGCCTACTCGATGTATCCAATCCATTGTCGACTGTCAGCCAGGAATCGAACAAACGCGTATCCGAGCTATTGGAGAGTTTCGCTTCTTCGGCCTTTATCGAGCGGCTCGAAAACGAGCGATTCGACAACAACGTACCGGGGATTTTGAAATTCGACTTCACTCTCGTAGTTGACGGAGGGCACCCGCTCTAGGGTAGTGGAAATGGATTGGTTCAAGAGAAATCCCCTGTTCTACAGCATCCTTTGCCTAATGTTGGCAACTGCGTTGGGAGGTATGTGGTATGTGTCGAAAGATCGAGAGACGCTCAACGCGCTCAAGGAGCAGTATGCGATGAAGAACCAGCAGCTTCAGCTGTTCGTCAATCGGTCGCCCGCGCCCACTAAGGCGAATCTTGAGCAGCTCGATAGGAATTACGTGGAATTGAGGAAAATTCTCTCTCGCGCTCAGTCCACTCTAAATTTGAATACATTTGATAGCGAGTTGTTCTTTGGCGCGCCGCCAGCCTCCCACAACGATGCCTTCTTCATGATTGCCAAGTACGTGGAAGATGCGCGAAATCTGGCGATTAGCAATGGGGTATCCGCTCCGGAAGATTATCGGTATGGATTTCGGGAATACGAAAACGTGGGACCCGACGAAGAGGCAATCGATCGCGTGCACCGGCAAGCGAAGATTATGGAGGCCCTGTTGCTGGCTTTGTTCGATTCGGGTATTAATGAATTGGTGTCAATCAAACGGGAAGCCTCCGTTCCTGGCGGTTCGAATGGTAGGGCGACCGAATCGGATGAATTCGATTTCAAGCGAAATAGAGCGATCATTGAATCGAGCGCCTTCGGTTCGCTTGCCTTCCAGATCGAATTCAAAGGACAGAGCCTTTCTCTTCGGAGTTTCTTGAACAGAGTATCCAGTTCCTCCTTGCCCTTCGCCATCAGCGAGATCGAAGTTCGGCTTGATCGCGAATCCGGTTCGGACAAAAGGCGCGACGCCATATTGGAAAATCCATTCGCCCAACCGGGCGAAGAGGAAAATAGGATGTCGGCCATGCGTGTGCCCATTATCGCGGAGAACGAGTCGTTTTTCGTGGTCACATTGGAGTTCCTGGAGCTGAACGGCAAAGCGATGGCTCGCGCATCGCTTTCAACTGGAACGGGAGGCAGTGGTGTTTAGGTTCAGTCTGTCGGAGTTTTACGATAAGCTCATTCTGCTGGGGGCAATGGTTGCCTTTCTCTTGGTGGGCGTTTCGAGTATCAAAAGCGTAAAGGACCTCGAGGGAATCTCTCGGCAGGATGCTCCTATGCTATCCGATAGTAAGATCGACGTGGATACCTATATAGCGGATGTCGAGTCCGTCGATTTGGTTTCTTGGGAACGCCCCGTCAGCCAATCGCGTGGAGAGAATTGGGTATTCGATGTTTTTACGCCTCCCGTGCTGTATTACAATCCCGCGTCCCGAGAGTTTACCGTGACGCCCCCCGAGTTGATAGCCACGGATAAGTTCGACCCTTGGAAATCTTTCGAAATCGAATTGATCGAAGTTAGACAGCGACCCTATCGATTGCAGTTGGTGGGCTATGCCGGCGAAGATGGAAATTATGTAGCCTCGTTTGAATACATTCCTACGGGCGAAGTACTCTTAGCTCGGGAAGGCAGCCGGTTGTCCGAAGCAGGCGTCAAGGTGGTTTCCTTTGAAGTCAAGCAGATGGAGGTGGAGCAGGAAGGTAGCATGCCAGTGTACGAAAAGGTTGGATTGGCCCGTCTCCATGATTTCGAAAGCGGCGAGGATATATACTTAACCAATCTAGAGACCAAAATGTTTTCCGATTTGGAGGCTCGCGTACGCTCCCTGGATAATGGCGATGTTTTTGTTGTAAGAGAAGGAAGCCAGGTCGAACAGGAACACGGGTTCTACATAATCGGCGACCTCTACGACAATCCCCAGGAGGCAATGGTCACGAAGGTCTCGGTCGATGGCGGCAAGCGAATGTCGAAGCTACTGAAGCCTCTCGATGGGGATGAATATTTTAATCAAGGAATCCTAAACGACCAACCAGCGAGCCCTTTCGCTATAAGGCCTCGGTCTCTTTCAACGAAGCCCAAGGGCTAATTTCGAA
>CBFHHM010000001.1:72720-88620 GCA_965655705.1 Candidatus Pelagisphaera sp. | reverse complement strand
TCCCACGCTATGAAAAAGAAGAACCCTTTTATCGCCCGTTTCGCACTGATGGCGCTTGTATCTGCGTTTGCGGTACAAGTCATTCCGTTAGCGGACGCTCAAACGGAAATCGACACCAAAATAAGACTTATGTCGGAGGCTCTCCAGGCACGAGATTCAGGGGATTTGAACACGGCGCGCTCCCGATTGCAGCGCTTGCTCGAGATTGCCCCGGGCGATCGTTCCGTGCAGAGCATTCTCGACAGCGTTGAGAGCTCGATTGCAAGCCGGAACGAATCGGGTGGAGCGGGTTCGGCTGATCGACGCGCGGCTCTGCAGAGCGAAGCGGAGTACCTCGCTCGGTTAGAGGCTGAGCGTATCGAGGAATCCATGTCAAGCGCCCGTGAGATTCGCGAAATTGCGAAACGTCAAGCGAAGCGAGGCGACTTCCCCTTGTCTCTCAGAACAATCGACCAAGCGATTGAGATGCTAGAGCCCAATCCCTTGACCCAAACCCTCATCGACGAGCTTAAGCGCGATAAGCGGGACATTTTGCGCCAGCAATCCACTTTCGATGCGAGAAGGGTAGCGGCGGCGGAGACGGGTAAAGGGAATTTGCCGATCGAGCAGGTTAGCCCGGACTTCGTTAGCCTGCAGGAAGAGATCGAGGGATTGGCTTTGCGGGGACGCAGCCAGTTCGTCGCGGGAGACATTGATGGAGCTGAGGCGACGTTTAAACAGATCGAGGTCCTGGATCCTAACAATGCGATGGCCAAGAGCTTTCTCGTTCGCATTTCTCGGGAGCGTCAGTCGATGGCCTACCTTAATAAGCTGAAATCGCGCGAGCAGTTGCTTGAAGAGGTCTCAAGCGCCTGGCAGCGCCCTGGGATATACGAGGAACGTCCGGACATCAATCCTACTGTGATGGGGCCGGCGCCTTTGATGCAGAAATTGAATCGGATCGTTATTTCCAATGTAAATTTCACCGAACAGCCTCTGAATCGGGTGGTTAATACGCTGAGCGCGATATCCGAGGAGTTCGACAATACGGACACCGGACCGAGAGGCGTGAATCTCGTTCTACTGGATCCGGAGCGCGTTAATCCTACGGTAAATATCACTTTGCGCAATTTGCCGTTGAGGCGAATTTTGGATTTCATTGTGGATTCGGTGGGATTCCAATACGAGATCCAGGAAGATGCAGTGGTTTTGCGCCCAGGCGGAGAGAACCGCAATCTGAATACCGAAGTGTTTCCGGTCTCCCGCTCGACGGTGATTCGAATGACCGGTATAACCGGTTCGAATGAGATCTCGGATTTCGATTCCGACCCCTTTGCGGAGAGGGATGGAACGTCCGCTCCTGCCAGCGGCATGGCGGGCGATGCGGCAACGATCCGCAACTTCCTGCAGCAAGCGGGAGTCGATTTCACGTCGACCGAAGGCAGTACGCTCGCCTACGATGGCTCGGCGATGATCGTAACTCAATCGACGCGCAATTTGGAGCGTATCCGAAATATTCTTAATCGCTATACGGATGTGAAGCAGGTTGAGATCGAGGCTAAGTTTCTGGAAGTCCAGGAAGGCACTCTGGAGGAACTCGGGTTCAATTGGTCGGGAACGGAATCGGACTATGGGTTTGACGCTAGCGGTAACCGACTATCTGGAGAACGGTTCGAGAGTTCCGTTAGGAATCTTGCCGATACGAATTCTCCGGCCAATGTGTCGAGCGCGATTCTGATTGATGGCAACGAGGTAGAGCGCCTCTCGCCTCCGAGCTTGCCCGGGGCAGTCAATCTGGGAGCAGGCGCGGAACCCTTTACCAATGTATTCGGAAAAATTGGATCGTTGGACGTGGAAGTTCAGTTGAGGGCCCTTGCTCAATCCTCTGGTTCGGACCTGCTGAGCGCTCCCAAGGTAACGGTTCTTTCAGGTAACCAGGCCGAAATAAATGTAAGCCAGGAATTTCGCTATCCCACCCGTTACACGGACGCGGAAAGCAACGTGGGCAATACGGGCGGCTCGATCGATAGTGGAGGCGCCGCGGGCGTTACGATTACTCCCGGCACGCCAGAAGACTTCGAAGTCCGCAATATTGGCGTTGAGCTATCGGTGACACCGATTGTGGAAGAGGACGACTACAGCATTACCTTGGAGCTGAATCCCCGCGTTACCGAATTCGAAGGCTTCGTCGAATATGGGGGGCCCAGCGTTGCCCTGACGGCGGATCGTACGGTGAAGGTGCCCTCGGGATTCTATCAGCCGATTTTCGCTGTACGCGAAGTGTCTACCAAAGTGACGATCTGGGATGGGGCGACCGTTGTCATGGGCGGCCTGACCCGCGAAGACGTGGTAAGCGTCAACGATAAGGTTCCCTTCTTGGGGGATATTCCGTTTCTGGGACGACTGTTTCGTTCCGAGGGGGAATCCTCGTCCAAGCGGAATCTTTTGATATTCGTGACGGCGAACTTGGTGAGCCCGGGCGGATCGCCAAAGCGCCAGACGCTGCGAGGCGTTCAACCCGGCGCGCTTTTCCAGAATCCTACGATCGTGACCCCGGGTGGCAGCGAATCTCGCAGCCAGTAGCAGGCGACTGCAAGCGAATCGCGAGTTGATCCGCGCGGCCTGGGCGCGCGAAGATGGCCCATGTCCAAATATCTTCTAGTCGACGGCTTCAACATGGCCTTTCGAGCGTTCTATGCGGTTCGAGAGCTCACGCGTTCGGATGGATTTCCCACCAATGCCTTGTATGGCTGGGTGAAGTCGATGTGGAAACTCATCGACGATCAGAAACCGGATCAGACGATTGTCTTTTTCGATTTGGGTGGCGCGCAGGCAAAGCTGGCTCTGCTTCCTGAATACAAAGCGAATCGCGGAGAGACGCCCGAGGAGTTCGAAAAGCAAGTTCCTATCATCAAGGAGTTGACTCGGGCGATGGGCTTCGGGCTGTTCGAAGAAAATGGAGTCGAGTCGGACGATTTGCTTGCTGCCTATGCGAAGCGGCTTTGCGCTCGCGACGCTTCGGTTGAGGCGTTGATTGTCAGCGCCGACAAGGATTTCGCTCAATCGGTAGACGAACGTATCAAGATGCTCTTGCCTCCCCCGACCGCGAACCCCCGATTGGGTTGGCGACTGCTCGATGAGGAAGGCGTAGTCGCGAAGTTCGGCGTCAAAACCGATCAGATTGTAGATTACCTGTCGTTGATTGGAGATACTTCGGATAATATTCCTGGCATTCCGGGAGTGGGACCGAAAACAGCGGTGAAGTGGTTATCGGAGCACAAGACGATCGAAGGAATCATCGAGAATGCGAAAACGCTGAAACCGGTGCGGTTTCAGGACATCGTTCCATCGATGGGCGATCGGCTGGAATTGAATCGGAAGGTGATTGAATTCGATCCGAATTGCGGTCCGGAGTTCATCGAGGAGGGGGCAGTGGATCCTGCCGGCCTTTTCGGAATTTTGGAAGAGATGGAAATGAAGACTCACCTTGAGGAAGCCAAAAGGCGATATGGGCAAGGCGAATTGGCGTTCTAGCCTGGGCGACTGTCTTCGAATTTCGCTTTGTGGGCGGCGGCTACGTTGACGTATTTCGATGCCCATCGCTTGATGTTCGATTGTTCCGCGTCGCTCAGCGAGCGGACGATCTTCGCAGGCGAGCCCATGAGAAGCGAACCAGGGGGAACCAGGGTATTGGCCGTAACAAGGGACCCGGCTCCCACGATACTATTCGCCCCAATGACCGCTCCGTCCATTATGGTCGCGCCCATACCGATGAGGCATTCGTCCTCGATCCGACAGGCGTGGATAATGGCCCCATGGCCCACGGTGACGTTCCGACCGATTGTCACGCCGAAGTCGTCCGCGAGATGGACAATCGTCCCGTCCTGGATGTTCGTCTGATCTCCTATGGCGATGGAGTTTATATCGGCCCGCAGCACGCAGCTTGGCCAAACGCTAGCCCGTTCTCCCAAGGATACGTCGCCAATGACGATCGCCTCCTTCGCAACGTAGGCCGAGTCGGGGATTTTCGGATCTTTGTTCAAGTACTTTTCGAGACGTTCTTCTATGGTCATTGGAGCGATGAGTTATTGGCGATCGAGTCTAGGACCCTGGTAGGGCGTGTATCCGATTGAAATTGTCGGCAAGGATCGAATGAAGCTCTTCGGCGCTTAGGCCCGCATTCGCTATCGATTCCAGGTGACTCGAAAAATCGGGTTGCCTTTGATGCCTGGGAAAGGTTCTCAAGGGGTAGTCCGTGCCGAAGAGCATACGATCCGCTCCGATCGAATCGATGGCTTTCTTGTAAACGATTGAGGGATACATAAGGGGAATAGCAGCGGTATCGACCCATACATTAGGCAAGCGTTTCAGTTCCTTGAGCCGCATCATCCCCCCCAAATGGGCGAAGACAAACGTGGCCTTGGGATGATCCTTTGCCAAATCGCGGAGGGAAGCGAACGGCGTTTCAATCTTGCCGGGATAGTCTCGACTGTTGGGATCGGTGACATGGAAGTTAATGGGCAGGCCGCGTTCGGTCGCCATCTCTATGGCTGCTCGGAGGGTTGGGTCGTCGTAGTCGAAGCCTTGAGCGGGCGGGTTTAGTTCACCAACGCCGCGGAGGCCCTGGTCGAACGCCTTTTCTAGCGTTTCCAGCGATCGAGTCCCTCCCTTAGCGTTGAAGGGCGCGTAGGCAATTAGACGATCGGAATGCTTCTTGATCCACTCTATTTGCCAACGCGCATTTTCATGGCAGGTGTCTGGGTTTTCCCAATACCACCCAAGGATTGCGACTCTTTCGATCCCTGCGTTGTCCATATCCGATATTAACCGATCGACATCCGCCCAACCTTGTAGAGTAGGCCCGCTCGATGGAGCCACGCAATTCAGCCAATGGCGTTCGCCTCGCTTGATCGCCCATGATTGGAGATCGCTAAAGACGCTCTCGGGATAGAGATGAATATGGGCGTCGTTGGCCATGGAAGAGCGCTAAGCGCCTTTCGATTCGTAGATACGTTGCAGGCTTTGCCTGACCAAGGAACCCATAGAGTCGCATTTTCCAAATGCCTTGTCCTGATAGTGAACGGCTAGCTCTTCGCGAAGCTGGAGCACATTTTGCCTAGGGGCAATGGGGTCGCGAGCCATTGCTTCCAGCAAGGACTTGAGCCGCAACTTGATCAGCTTCATCCGCCTAGCGATCGAATGCTGCTCTTCGCTTTGGTACTGGTGGGCGGTCTTGGTGTCGATTTGACTTACGCAGAAGGAAACAAGAGGATTGTTCTCCTTGAAAAATTGCGGCAGGTAGAAGTTCTTCCTGCCGTCATACGATTGCTGGTCGAAATCCATGGCTCGAATACGGATTTGGGTTCCTTCGAAATCGGGAGTGATGTCCACGATAAAGTTGTAAGGTCTCATATCTCCGAGAAGGCGGACGAAGCAGCGTTCGTTGAATTTGATAAGTTCCTTGGCGATACGGATTGCCTTGAGCTGTTCGTTCTCCATCCAGTCTTCAATGAACATATCGCCCGGCAAGCCGACGACGTGTTCTTCAACCAAAGTGTCCCCATCGCTGATGAAGTGCATGCGGTTGGGAGAAAGCAGATGCTCCAGTTCCAAGCCGTAGATGCGAGAGGCATCGGCCTTCTTGACATAGAAGTAGTCTTGGTTGTCGTTTCGCGAATTGACAATACGGATACGAAAAGGCTTGGAGTTTCCGAATACGCAGTAGTCGATACGATCCACGTAGAGGTGATGGATGACCGAGAGGTCCCCACCGGCTTTGATGATGGCGTAAATGCGTTTCAAGCCATCGGAGAGCTTCCCAATCGACGCATGGTCGTAGATGACGGTTTGCCAGAGGGTGTCTTCGTCGTTGTCGTCGTATAGCGGCGCGGATGCTTGAAATTGCTCGAGCTCGCGATAGGCGATGGGAAGCGGCTGTTCGCGGTTGTAGTCCTTCAGATAATGTCGCAGCGATGGGCTGACCGGATAAGCAGGCTTGCGAGGCGTTCCCGAATGTTGATTGAGGGAATCGCCCGACAGCGACGCGGCGAGGAAATTTAGATTCTGATCATTGGTCTCCACAATTGGGACTGAGTGTTTGGGTATCCTAGCGCGACCCGATGCAGGGACAAGCCTTCTATCGAACTTAGCCCTTGCTGGCTTCCGATCGCTCGAATGCAAAGAAGAATTGCTGCGCATAACCCGCGTAGGAGCCGAAATGGGCTCTGCCGAATCGTTCGATTTGGTCATTCTTCCATCCCTCGAGCTCGTATCGCGTTTGCAACGTCTTTAAAATCCAAGTATCGACTGGAAACGCCTCCAGTTTGCCCGCTCCGAACAGCAAGGAGCAGTCTGCTATTTTCGAGCCGACGCCGGGAAATTTCATGAGCTCGGACTTGGCTTCTTCATAGGGGAGTTGTTCGATTCGATCGAGACAGTAAGGATACTGGGCGATTCGGTCAGCGGTTCGCTTGATGTTTCGCGCCCGAAAGCCAAGTCCGAGGGCTCTCAGTTCATCTTCGCTGGCTTCGGAAATGCGTTCCCAAGTAGGCAGCGCATTCGCCAATCCGCCGCAAATGGGAGAACCTAGCGATGCGGCAAGATTGTGGCACATCGCCTTGATTTGAGGAATCTGCTTGGTGGCCGAGCAGAGAAAGCAGAGCAGGGTCTCCGCAAAAGGCTGGTCGAGCAGGCGAAGTCCTGGAAAGGCGTCTATCGCCTGCGCGAGTCGCTGGTCGCTTCGCCAAGGAAGCGTGTCGATGAGTCTCGCCCAATCTCGATCGAAGCCCAGATACTTCGCGATCGGAGCTTCCTGAATATCGCTGGATTGGGGGATGCTATATCGGATGAGATTGGGGGCTTCCCATTGGAGACGAATGATGCAGTCGGCCCAGAGGCCCTGCCAAATGGGCTCGCTATCGATACGCGCCCACCTAAACGCCTGCCCTCCTTCGAGGGTTTCGCGGAGCGATTCAAGGGGTAGGGGCAAGTCTAGAGAGAGATCCTGCCAAGGGGTCCAAAGCATCTCGTATTACGGGGTTGGGACCTGGGGTTCGCTAGGACGGATCCGTGGACCAAAGAAAGCTTTGGGAGGAAAAGAGCGTTTCGCCATCGCCATCGAGAAAATCCAGTTTCCAAGCAGTCGGCAACCTTTGGGATTGAGACCAGGTTCCGTGAGTTAGCCCTACCAACAGTCTTTGCTTGCGAACGGGCGCCGCATCCAAGGTTTGGGTTTCGACTTCAAGAGAACCGGGACTTACGAAGTGGAATTTAATGGAGCGTATTCGATCTCCGCTGTCCTGATCTGCCAATTTGAGGGCGACATAGTAGCCGTCTCGCGCATCGGGGTCGGTTCTGAAAATATGATAACGTCCTGCGTTCTCCTTGCCTGTTAGATGTTCGGATATTCGTTTGAATGAGGCGGTGTCGCGATGGTCCGAGTACAAGATTTCAGCGGAGAGCGCTGCTATGCTTGAACAAACGAAGAGCGAAAGAAGAATAAGAGTTTTCATGAGGTTCAAATGGCTACCATCCGTAATTTCTCCGGATGCGCACCGGTTCATAGAGTTCTTGGGATACTTCCTGCAAAAAGCGAGAGGGCGTTAGAAACATCGAACCGCCGCCTTTCGCGTTCATTTTCGGAAAGAGGAGGTAGAGTTCGTCGCGGGCTCGTGTAACTGCGACGTAGAACAGGCGTCGCTCCTCTTCGGTGTCGCCCGATTCGACGGCTCTTCTAATTGGGAATAGGCCTTCAGCCGCGCCGATTAGAAATACGACGTCGTATTCCAGCCCTTTCGCTTGGTGGACCGTGGTCAGTCGAATCGCTTGATCCTGCTCCTCGATGTTCCGATTAGATGTTTCGGAATTGAGAAGCGTGATCTGCGAAATGAGATCCTGCATTTCGTCGAACTGGGCGGCGAACCCAATAAGCGATCTCAGGTCATCCAGTCGGTTGACATAGTTCGCGTATGCGCCCTGCAGGTAGAGGCCGTACCATCCTTCTATGCCCAATTGAAGTACTTCTTCGGGGGAGCCGGAATCGTTGGCTTGTTTCATGTCTTGGAGGCTTTGGGCCAGGGACTCCCAATCGGATCGAGCCGCGGCGGGCGTTTTCCTGACGACTTCGGGCTTGGCTAGAGCGTCAATGAAGTCGATACGCTCGTTCTTGGCAGTCTCCAAGGCGAGATCGTAAAGCTTCTGGGCGCTTTTCTCGCCGATCTTAGGCAGAAGAACGGCAAGCCTCATGAAAGCGGATACGTCGCGCGGATTGTAGACAAGTCGCAAGTGGGCAACGATATCCTTGACGTGGGCTTGTTCGAAGAAGCGAACGCCACTTGTGATTTGGTAGGGGATACCCGCTCGGGATAGCTCCATTTGAAGGTCGAGCGCTTGGTAGTGCGCCCGATATAGAACGGCGATTTCGCGCGGGTCTTTCCCTTCGTCCAGGAGACCTTGGATACGGGTAATGATGAACTGAGCCTGCTCCTTGCCATCCATCGCTTGCACGACATAGGGCGTTTGGCTAGAGGGCTTGTGAGCCTTTAGCTCTTTGTCGAACCCACGAGCGCTTCGGTTTTGAATGATGGCATTGGCAAAGCTCAGGATTTCTGGAGTGCTACGATAGTTTGTCTCGATTCTCAGGATACGGGTATCGGGGTGTCGATCCGGGAAAGTCATGATGTTTTCGTAGTTGGCCCCACGCCAAGAATAGATGCATTGAGCATCGTCGCCAACCGCCATGATTTGGTGATTGGCTCCCATAACATCCACGATCTTCGCTTGCAGAGTATTGGTGTCCTGGTACTCATCGACTAGAGTATGGCGAAAGCGTTGATTGTAGTGCTCCCTGATCTCTGGGGAGCGATCCATGAGCTTGAGCCAGAATACGAGAAGGTCATCGTAATCTACCACTTGCTGCTCGGCTTTTCGCTTCGCGTAGACTTCCGAGAAGACCTGGATTCGATCGACTAATTTGTGGTGTTGAGGGAAATGGTTAACGATGGCCTCTTCGATACTCGTTCGAGTGTTTCGGGCCATGCTGATCACGGAAGCGAGCGGTCCTGCTTTAGGGTGGGTTTTGTCTTTGAAGAAGGTCTTGTCGATGCCCTCAACGGCGCCCTTCAAAATCGATTCGGCTTCGCCGGAATCGAGGATGGTGAAATTCTTGGCGAGTTCGATCGCATCGCCATGCATACGCAGCAAGCGGTGACCGATGCTGTGAAAGGTGCCACCCCAGAATCGACGGGCTTCTATGCCCGTCAAGTCTTCGACGCGTCCCAGCATTTCCTTGGCAGCCTTGTTCGTGAACGTTAGCAAGAGAATCTCTCCTGGGCTAACCCCCTTCGAAAGCAAGTAGGCGACGCGATAGGTAAGCGTTCTCGTCTTGCCGCTGCCAGCTCCCGCCAAAATGAGCAGTGGGCTCGGCTCTGC
The DNA here is from genome assembly GCA_965655705.1 of Candidatus Pelagisphaera sp. GTDB lineage: Bacteria > Verrucomicrobiota > Verrucomicrobiia > Opitutales > Opitutaceae > Pelagisphaera. The sequence goes on along the minus strand of CBFHHM010000001.1, from coordinate 79,212 downwards.
CGTTACGGCTGCGAATTGCTCGTCATTCAGCTCCCCGCGGAAATCGATCGGCGGGATTTCGAGCGTTTGCGCAGGCCTGCTTAGATCGAAGTCCATTTCTAGTAAGGTTAAATTGGCGGAACGCCATATTAGTTCCCTGTCTTTTCGGCTCTCATCTGGCAAGAGTGAACCGTTTGCGTTGAAGCTGGAGAGCGGAATATCGCGTTGCCTCAGTGGAAATGGTGCGAGACGTCGATCATGGAGAGCGCGGATTCGATAGGGAAGGCCCAATCCTCGAGCATTCAATAATAGGCTCTAGAGTAGCACCAGAGCGTCTCGGTGGATGACTTCGAGACGTTTTCGATTGGGGAAGAGAGTCTCGATTTCGGAAGCGCTTTTGCGGGAGATCTGGCGAATTTCGTGGCTCGAAAACGCGCTCTCTCCTCGAGCGATTGGCTCGCCTTTGAAGTTGAGGACATCGATAACGTCGCCGGCATGGAAATCGCCTTCGCAAGCGGCGACTCCGGCAGCCAGGAGACTGCTCTCATCGCGAATAAGGGCGCGGCAGGCGCCTTCGTCGATCTGGATGGATCCGCTCGGGCGTTGGAAGTATGCAAGCCAGCGTTTTTTGGATACAAGAGGAGAATCGCTTGCCAGGAATCGAGTGCCGACTGGCTCGCCCTCCAGAATGCGGAGAATGATATTTTCGGCGGCCCCATCCGCGATGTAGGTTTCGCATCCTGCGTCGGTGGCAAGCTTGGCGGCTTCCAGTTTGGGGATCATCCCTCCGACAGCGGTTGGAGAGCTGGTGCCTTTGGCGAGCGATTCGATTTCGGGCGTTACTTTGTCGACAACAGGGATGATCTCGCCCGTACCATCCATATCGATCAAGCCTGGAGCAGTGGAGAGAATTTGGAGCTGATCGGCTTCTGCCAGGCTGGCAACCATCGCTCCTAGAATGTCGTTATTCCCGAATTTGATCTCGAATGCGCTAACGGAGTCGTTCTCGTTTATGATGGGTATTACATTGTACGTCAGGAGCCGATCGATAGTAGACTTGGCGTTGACGTAGCGATTGCGTATGCGAAGCCCTTCATGCGTGAGCAGCATCTGGCCTGCAACGATTCCATAGGGGTCGAGGCCGGTCTGCCAGCACTGGATAAGCCGGCTTTGGCCAATAGCGGCGCAGGCCTGCTGTTTAGGCAACGTTGACGGGCGGCTTTGCAATCCCAACACGCCCATGCCCATACCGACCGCGCCGGAGCTGACAACGAGGACTTCGATGCCTCGTTTGCGCGCTTCGGCAACTTGTTCGCATATAGCATTGATTCGGCCCGTATCGACTTCTCCGATACCCGTGGTCAGAATGCCGGTGCCCAGCTTGATGACAATGCGTTGCATGAGAGTCGATGGATAGCTTGCTTGAAACGGCTCAGACTGAAGGCTGACTAAATGGGAAGTCTGTAAGTTCTTCGAACCTACAGAATTCAAGAATACGGACTATCAACCTGCCTACTCGGCGTTGCCGCCTAGACGGTGAGCAGGTCTTTTTCCTTTGTAGCCAGTAAATCGTTGATCTTCTTGATCGAGTCGTCGGTCCCCGTTTGGATTTCCTTCTCGCAACGCTTCAAGTCGTCCTCGGAAATCCCTCCATCCTTTTGCAGTTTCTTGATGCCCTCCATCGCGTCGTGGCGAGCCTTTCGTACGCCGACACGGGCGTCTTCGGCGTGCTTGCTAACCAGTTTTACGAGTTCCTGGCGCCGTTCGCCCGTGAGTTCCGGCAAGGGCAAGCGGATGACGTCGCCCATGATCGCGGGGGTGATCCCGACATTTGAAGTAAGCAGCGCCTTTTCGATGGCCTGGAGGGTACCCTTGTCCCAAGGCGTAATGGCAATCGTTCGGTTGTCCGGGGTAGATATCGCCGCCATGTCGCGAATCGCCATTTGGCTGCCGTAGGCCTCGACCATGACGCCCTCCACCATAGTGGGATTGGCCTTGCCGGTGTTTACGGCGGCGAATTCTCGCGTTGCGTGTTCAGTCGCCTTTTCCAGGCCTTCTTCGAATTTCAGGAAAATTTCGTCTTCGTCCATAGCGTGTGAGAGTTCGGGTTGCGTTTAAAGCTTTGGGTAAGCGTGAGGCGTTTCGGTCTTATTGCGAGCTGACTAAAGTGCCGACTTTATCGCCGAGAATGGCCCGGCGAATCCCGTCTTCTTCGGCCAGACTGAGAACGAGGATGGGCACTTCATTATCCATGCATAGCGAGAAAGCGGTCGAATCGAGAATGTTGAGTCGTTGCTGCAAGGCATCGATATAGCTGAGTTGATCGTATTTGACCGCGTCATCGTGTTTCATCGGGTCCTTGTCGTAGACGCCGTCGACCTTGGTCGCCTTCATTAAAACTTCGGCCTGGATCTCGCTTGCTCTGAGGGCGGCCGCGGTATCGGTCGAAAAGTAGGGATTGCCCGTCCCGGCGACGAAAATTACCACGCGACCTCTTTCAAGATGCCGAATTGCGCGCCTGAGAATAAAGGGTTCCGCGACCTGATTCATGGGGATGGAGGTCTGGACGCGCGTGACGACATCCATCTTCTCCAAGCATTCCATAAAGGCGAGGCCGTTGATAACGGTGGAAAGCATCCCCATGTAGTCGCCAGTGGTCCGATCGACGCCGCGATCCTTGGAACCGGACAATCCGCGAAAGATATTGCCGCCTCCGATCACGATCCCGACTTGGGTTCCCAACGCTCTTATCTCTTTAATCTGCTGGCAAATGCGCTTTAGGGTGTCCCAGTCGATGGGATCCCCCGTTTCTGAGCTGCGCAGCACTTCGCCGCTAAGCTTGAGAATCACACGCTTATACTTCGGCTTCTCGCCCGGTTTTGAGTCTGAGGACATTAAAAACCCGTTAAGTCATAGGGACTTCCGGTCGTCAATGCTCGGTTTCGCAAAAACCTGTATTTCAGCGCTTGACGAGATAGGAATCTCTGAGCAACGTATCCGGCCTTTGACAGCCTGGTGGTGTAATGGTAGCACAGATGGTTTTGGTCCATCCAGTCGGGGTTCGAACCCCTGCCGGGCTGCCACACTACTTTCAGAGTAGAATGTGGCCCTAGGAGAAGCTGTTACAGACCTGCGAACGTATGGCAGGTGAGAGGACCCCGCGGGGTTTGACGGAGCGCAGCGGAGACGGGGCGACGCAGTCGCTATCGCGCAGCGAACATCCAACTCCTGCCGTTGGCCGGACGTAGTCTATGCAGTGGAATCGAGTAAGTCGGAATGGGCTCTCAGTTGCGAAACGTCGCTATGTCGCATTGACAGTTCTTCGAATCGCAGAGGTATTGGAGGTCGCAAGGGATGAACGAGAAATATATTTCTTCAGATTCGTTACGAACGCTTGAAGAGACCTTCATGAAGGAGCGAAAGCGAAAGCAATCGCCCCTTATCGAGGTTGGGTTGGATCTGGATGAAATCGAACAATTGCTGGCTCGCTATGTCGAGCCGCTGTGTCGTTATCACGATCACGGAGGAAATCTAGGAAAGTCGTCTTGCGCCGCGTTCGATGCAATCAACCTCTACTTGGGAGAGGGCGTCGACTCGAGTCGTAGAGGGGGCAATCAAATGTGGATCCTGGGGGATCATGGGATCGGCAAGTCCAGCTTGCTTCGGCTGCTTAAGGTCGTCTGCGAATTGAAGTACCGATCAGGCGCGCTTCGATTCCAATATTCGATTCTGGGCCCCGATTCGCTTGACGTTCTAGGCCGTATTGAAGAGCCGGAGACGACGATACTGCTGTTGGATGGATTCGACGAAGCTCATTCTCCTGGTTCGGACGATCGAGACCGAGCGTTGCAGCTGCTCGAAGCAACCGAGCGCTTTTGTCGGGTCTTCATCGCTTGCGACAATCGCGGATTCGCGCAAGGCGTCTCCGATCGCTCGAAAGGCGATGGCGATGGCCGGATTGGAGACTTCGAATGTCTGACCATGGTTCTCTTGGAGTTCGTGGAGGAGCAAATCGACCTGTATCTGAATTTGCGGTATCCGAAGCATTGGAAGGATGTGCTTGGGAAAGCGAATGAACGCGACTTGGCCATCGCTCGGATCGAGTCATTGGGTAGGCTGGGGCATCGTCCGCTTTTACTGTCCATGATTGAATACCTAGTCGATGGGGATGAGGCTATTCGCGATGAATACGGAATGCTTGAAGCGATCTCCATTGCCTGGCTGGTTAAGGAGCAATCGGCGATCGCAGCAGCTAAGGGCGACTCGTTTTCGGTAGAAGCGTTTTACGATTTGGTCATTCGTTTGGCTCTGGCTATGAGCGAACGAAGCCTGACGGAAATCGGGGAACGCGAAGCGGTTGAAATTCTCGGAGACGCGTTCTACGAAATGCGATCGGCGGACCTGCTCGGGAATTCGCTCCTAAGACGTTCCGAGGGGTCGAATGGGCAGGCGACCTATCGATTTACCCATGGTTTAGTCGCGACTTTCTTTGCCGCTCAGGGCGTCTTGGACACGAGCGGAGCGAGTGAGATCATAGTCCCTGAATTCGCCTCGAATCGAATGATCGATTTCATTGTTCGAGGCCGGAGTTCCGACGAGGAGCATGGAAAAAAGAAGCTCGTAATGCGAAACCTCAAGCTATCGACCTTTGGCTTCGAAGCTGCCGATCTAAAGGGGGCGGTTATCGAGGGGGCGGATCTGCGCAAAGCGAACTTCTCCAATGCGGATCTATCGGGCGTCAATTTCGTCCATTGCAAATTAGACGGGGCCCAGTTCTCCGAAGCGAATACCAGCGATGTCAATCTGGATACGCCCACGCCTGGATTGCCGGTCTCGTTCGAGATAGATGACGGCGTTTTTCTTGAATTGCTTTGGGTCGAGGCTGGGGAGTTCAATATTGGAAACAGCGATTCTCCGGTTGTCATTAAAGTCGAGGCGGGCTTCTGGCTCGGCAAGGTCCCCGTGACGCAACGGCAGTACGAATCGATTATCGGTTCCAATCCTAGCTGTTTCCCATCCGAGGAAGGCGACTTGCCAGTGGAGCGGATCTCCTGGAACGACGCGTGTCGATTTTGCGACGAATTGAATACGCTCATGCCCGAAGAATTGGAGCATCCGTTAACGTTTCGCTTGCCCAAGGAGGCGGAGTGGACGCTGGCATGTCGGGCTGGCAAAGGAACTAAGTATGGCTATGGGGATAATGAGATAACGTTTTCCGATTATGGTTGGTATTCGGCCAACAGCGGCGGACATACGCGCGCAGTGGGCCAAAAGCAACCCAACCCTTGGGGTTTTCATGATATGCACGGCAACGTTTGGGAGTGGTGCCTCGACCGGGACGAGCAGTTTTTTCGCCGCGTAATCACCGATTTGAAGAGCGGCGAACGCGCGGCGATTCGAGCCGTTCGCGGGGGTAGTTGGAGCAGCTTGGTATATGCCTGCCGTACGGCGAACCGGAACTGGTATGCGCCCAACGCCACGGCCAGCAACATTGGCTTTCGCGTTGCAATGTTTCCCGCTAAGGAAGAATGACTCGAAACGCTCTTGGCTTTGTTTTAGCGATTCTCATCGCCAGTTTGTTGTGGCCCGCCGTGGTTGGCGAGACTGCCGAAAAAGATGCGTCCTATTTGGGAGTTCCGGTTGCGGAGATCGAAACGGTAATGCAATTGGGATACAACTTGGACCCTCGAACGTCCGAGCTAATTGAGTCGATCATACGGGAATATCCGGATTCTCCCATCGGCCTATGCTTGAAGGCTGCGCGCCTCTTTCGGTTGAACGACTATCAGGAAGGAGAGGATGAGGATTTGAAAGAGCGCTTCGAAGCGGTCTCGGAAGCGGCGATCGAAGCGGCGCGGCGCTACTTGAGCGACCATCCTAGCATTCCGGAAGCGCGCTACGCTGTGGCGATGTGCGAATTGAACCTGGCCCGCTATTACATTGAGAATGGACGTTGGTTAGGGGGCTTCTTCAAGGCTCGCTCCGGTCTGTCCAGTCTCAATGCGCTATTGAAGGACCATCCGGATTTTCACGACGCTAAGCTGCCGATCGGCGTGGCGAATTGCTTCCTCGACGAAGCCCCTGTGTATCTGAAGCCGATAGCATTGCTTCTTCGCTTTTCTGGCGATATGGACCTGGGGCTGCAGCAGCTTAAGGATGCGGAGGAAAAAGGCTTTTTGACGCGCTACGAAAGCCTCTACTACCAGGTGGGCGTTCAGTGGGAACTGCGCGACGATCGAGAGGTAGCGAGTAAGATCCTCGATCGCTTTTTGGATCGATTTCCAAGAAATGCCGATGCGGCGCTGATGCGGGCGATTTTGGATCGGCAATTGGAGCGTTTCGATGACTCGCTCGCAGCCTACGACCGCCTTCTCGCCATGCCGGAGGTAGCCTACTTAGGCGCCATGCGAGAGTGGGCACTGTTTCAGTCGGGCTACGTGTCTCTAAAATTGGAAGACGGGGAAGACGCGCTGCGGCGAGCGAATTTGGCGTTGAAGGCGGCCGGCGATGATG
>CBFHHM010000001.1:64748-72621 GCA_965655705.1 Candidatus Pelagisphaera sp. | reverse complement strand
CCAGCCTGCCGTTGATTACAAGCGCTCCTACGTTCAGGGAAAGGCCTGTATCCAGATTTTGAACCTTGATTTCAGCGATGAGCTCTTCATCCGTCTCGTAGAGAATGAACAGAGCCGTCAGAGCGACGCTATGCTCGTAACGAGGCAATGAAATTGCCAATTCGCTCGACGGCATCCCTAAGGCGATCGCTTGCAGTCGCATAGCTGAAACGAACATAGCCTTCACCGTTCGCCCCGAAATCGGTGCCCGAAACGCAGGCGATTCCCGCCTCCTCGAGCAAACGCTGGGCAAGGGTGGAAGAGGGCATCTCCAATTCCGTTGTATTTAGAAATGCGTAGAAAGCGCCTTCCGGTAAATTGCAGCTAAGCCCTGCGATATCGTTCAGACCCCCGATAAACAAATCCCGACGGCGCTGGTAGCGGGCTACGATCTTTTCGATGTATCGGTCTCCTTCCCGAATGGCAACGACTCCAGCCTTTTGGGTAAAGCCGGCGGTACAGCCGACCGCATGGGTGAGAAGCAAACCTACTTTCGCCGCGAGGGGTTCCGGCATGATGGCGTATCCGAGACGCCAGCCAGTCATGGCGTAGGACTTGGAAAAGCCGTCGACCACGATTGTCCGCCCGGACATTCCATCCAAATTGCAGATGGATCGAGCATGGATATCGTCGTAAACGAGTCGCGAATAGATTTCGTCGCTCATCACCCAAAGATTCTCTCGCTGAGCGATCTCGGCGATTGCCTCCAGATCCGCGTCTGGAATGACGCCCCCAGTTGGATTGGCGGGGGAGTTTAGGATGAGTAGCTTGGTCTTCGAAGTGATGCGCGCTTCGAGCTCTGCAAGATCGAACGAAAAGCTGTTCGACTCGATGAGTGGAACGGGAACGGGCTTGGCGCCTGCAAGTTCGATCGCCGATCGATAGGAGGGGAATCCGGGGTCCGGATAGAGGACTTCGTCCCCCGGTTCAACCAGAGCCAATAGTGGGAGGAGAATTACGGGCTTGGCTCCGGGGGCGACGACCACGCACTGGGGCTTTGCCGGTATCGAACGATTGTTACGGGAGTATTCGGCTATCGTTTCACGGATGTCCGGATACCCTTCGGAAGGGTTGTAACGCGTAAAGCCGGCGTCGATGGCGTCCTTGCCGGCCTCGACGATCTCGGGGAAGGTGCCGAAGTCAGGTTGACCGATTTCGAGATGGATAATGTCGCGTCCTTGGCTCTCCAGTTCGGAGGCAAGCGCCATGACGCGATAAGCGCCTTCGGGACCTAGTCCTTGGATTCGGGATGCGAAGTTCATGCAGGTCGTTCAAAGCGACATTCGAGGACGGGCTTGGCAAGGAAAGAAGAACTGGGAGAGGGCAGACGCAAAAAAACCGCGTGCCTCATCGGTTCGCGGATCGAGCGTTCGAGCAATTTCCTGGGAAATCAGAACCGAAGCGAAAGCGTGTTCAACTTAAGGTCCTTGGGGGCGTCGAGATCGAAAAAGTTGGTTTTAAACGCTACCGTAGACAAGCGATTGAGCGGATCGGAGTGGTTCGCGACGTATGACGCCTCGAAGTCCAGGCCGCGATCGCTTAGCGGATGAATATATCGCTCCATCAGACGGTCAGTCAGCTTCTGCCTTACGTCCACTCCTATGGATCCGTCTATTTGAAGCGAATCGAAGGGGGTGTCGAGCGCCAAGGTGAATCCTTCGATTGAAGGCTCGGGTTCCGTATTCGAGGCGACTGCTAAAACAGGGGAATCCGCCGCGATGGGCTCTCCTTGGCTTGTGCGAGCTGCGGGAATTTCGTAAAACCGAGTCTCCGCTTTGCTTTCCGTCTCGATGGCGAGCGGCGCCCGGGTTGCAATGGTAATACGGGTTTCCTCGAGCGATGGGCTCGCTTTTTCCGGAGCTGGGGCCTGGAGAGCGCCGCGATCGGTTTGAGGACCGAGCGATTGGCTCGCAAAGTAGCCAATCGCTCCGCAAGAAGCGGCTGCCAGGCAAAGCGACCCCATTTTTCGGATTCGTGGCCACAGGCTGGGCTCGAGGGCCATGTCGTCGACTGGTTGCTGCTGAAGCAGGCGGCGACGTTTAATGCGAAGCTCGTCATTGAATGCATCCCAGAACCGAAGGCTCGGCTTTTCCGAGCGCTTGGCATTGAGGAGTTCTTCTAAGGTATATTTGCCTCGAGAGTTTCGCATTCGGAGAGTTTAGACACACTCCCTGCGTAAGCATTCAAAAAATTCTCAGCTTTTTTAAAAGCGCGAGCTAGGCCCCTCTATCTTGGAGGGCAGACCCAAGGAATGGAATGCTGTGGCGACGAATAAAAAGGACGACCGAACAGGCGGCTAGCACGGCTACGGCAAGCATGCCCAGGGCAAAGCGTTCGCCTTCCCATCCCAGTTGGGTGAAGTGTCCAATTATGGCTCCCGTCATCAGCGCCGATCCAAGCATTGCCCCAAAAGTGATGCTGGTAGGAATTAGTAGGAGGATGCAGGCGACCAATTCCAGGATGCCGATGATTATGCGTCCGTGCGGCTCCATTCCGATTTCGGTGAAAAGCTGTACCGATTCCGGGTGGCCGCCGAATTTGTAGTAGAGCGTTTGCCCCATTATGACGACGGCGATTAATTGGGCGATCCAAGATGCGATGTTGGCGGTGGGACGGAGCGTTGGCATAGTAACATGGGGGACTATCGTTTTTGAGCTACGTACGCGTGAAGCGTTGAATCCTTCGGTACGTAGAGATGATCGAAGGAGAGTTCCGGGATCGAGCGGCATCCGGTAGAGCAGAGCAGTTCGGCGAGATCGTATTCGAGGTTGTCGACGTAGTTCTTTATGCGAGCCGACTTCAAGTCGATGTCGAGACCCCGCTGGAGATCGGGGTCGTGAGTGGTGATGCCGACCGGGCAGGTATTATTGCCGCACTGCATCGCCTGTATGCAACCTGCCGCCAACATGTAGCCCCGAGCGGAGCTAATTGCGTCGGCCCCCAAGCAAAAGGCGATCATTTGACGTCCCGGTCCGACCAGCTTGCCCGAGGCGATTAGCTTGAGCCGGCTTCGGACGCCTAGTTCCGAGAGGATGCTGTGAGCGCGCTTCAATCCCGGAAAAAGCGGGATCCCGACGCGGTCCATGAAGGCTTTGGGCGCGGCGCCCGTCCCCCCTTCGGACCCGTCGACGGTTATCCAATCGGGGAAAACATCCTGTCGAATCATCTCTCTTGCAAGCTGGCGAAACTCTTCGGAATTTCCCATGCACATTTTAATGCCCACAGGGAGTTGCGAGACGTTTTGGACGCGCTCGATGAAACCTACGCTACTCTCGATATCAGTGCATTCGGCGTGGCTAGAAGGCGATATGACATCCTTGCCGATGGGGACTCCCCGCAATTCCGAGATTTCTTCGGTAATCTTCTCCTTTGGCAGGAGCCCTCCCTTTCCGGGTTTGGCTCCTTGGGAGAACTTGATTTCGATCATTTTGATCTGGGGTTTGGATGCGAGCGAGCGAAGTTTCTCGTCGTCTAGCAGTCCGTCCTCGTCTCGCACGCCAAATTTAGCGGTACCCATCTGGAAGGTGAGATCGCAGCCCTCGTCTAGATGGTATTTGGGATACCCGCCCTCGCCGGTATTCATGAGAATGCCTGCTTGTCGGGCCCCTCTTGCGAAGGTGCGTACGGCTCGTTCTCCAAGCGCCCCAAAGCTCATGGCGCTGATGATAAACGGTCGTTGCAGTGTGTAGGGATTGGGACAGTCGCGCATGTCCCCGAAAGTGACGCTTAAGGCCTTGAGCTGACTCTTGCTGATCGGGAAGAGGGCGTGCCGCACCTTCACTTCCGTCGAATCGAAGTTCTTCTGCGATCCGAATGAAGAGGCCGAGTTTATATTCTGCGCCTTGCGATAGACTTCCGAACGCTCGTTTCGATTGAAGGGGCGCTCTTCGGTGTCATTCAGATATAGATACTGGCGGAGCTCGGGTCCTAGGCTCTCGAGAATGTAGCGCCCTTGCGCTAGCAGACCGAAATTGCGGAGCAGCGAATGGCCCCTTTGACCGAAGAGGTAAAAGGCGTTGAGAACCGTCAGGAAAATAAAGGCGACGGTGAGAAAGTGGAAGTAGAACGATATTCGCAATCCTGCGAGAAAGAAGAGCCCAGCGAGCAAGGGGATTGCGATATTGGCGAAGCGGGAGAGCTTGTGTAAGTTGACGACGAGTTTTCCAGTCATTGCCATTGCGTGTAAATTAGAGAAGATCGGGGACGCTCCTATGGGGGGCTAAGCTACATTGAAGAATGATTTCGGTTGGGCGCGAGCTAAATCGATTGTCCGTCGTGGGGCTTAGGATACGCTTGGATATCAGAACGCAGCGATCCGCATCGAGATTGCGTGGGCTGGCGAGAATTCAAGCTCACAGGACATTTTGACGCCCGTCCGGTCAACGGGAGACGCCAATTACCTCCCGAAGATCAAATTCGATTTGGCGATGAAAGCGATGGGGTATAGCGGTTCTTTTGCTTTGAACTGTCCGAGAGCGTTGCCTCGCCGCATGCCCAAGGCTGGAAGAGCCGTCCTGAAAAGGCGCAGCGCAGCGTGGCGGATTGGAATTCGCAGGCTGCGCGCATTTGCGGTTTGAGTTCCGCTGCCGACTGCTAATGATCGCCCGACTTATGCCTCGCCAAGCGATTTTCATATTAACGGATACGCAAGGGACGGATGTCATCGGGTGTTATGGGCGTCCAGAAATGCGAACGCCGCGAATCGACCGAATGGCTTCGGAAGGGATCCGTTTCGATAAAGCCTACTCGACTCAACCGGTTTGCGGCCCTGCTCGATCCGCCCTCTTCACGGGGCTTTACCCTCATTCAAATGGCGTTTTGGGAAACGATATGGCCCCCGCCTTGGATGCGAAGACTCTGGGTCAGCGCTTATCCGACGCCGGTCTCCGGACCGGTTACGTGGGCAAATGGCATTTGGATGGAACGGACTATTTTGGAAATGGAATCTGTCCCGAAGGATGGGACCCGGAATACTGGTTCGACGGGCGGCGCTATCTCGATAGTTTAGATGGGAAAGCCGAACGGGACTTCTCGCGACGGGTTCCGACTGCTCGGGATATGCGCGATGGAGGGTACGATGAGGGGTTTACTATGGCCCATCGCAGCGTCGATAAGGCGATGGATTTCATTGAGCGCCATAAGGACGAGGACTTCTTTCTTGTCGTGTCGATAGACGAGCCCCATCATCCCTTCATCTGCCCAGCCGAGTATCTCGAGGAATTCGAGGAATTCGAGTTCAGGCTGGGGCCGAATGGAAAGGATGACCTGGCGGACAAGCCTCAAAGCCAACGCGACTGGGCCAATCACGTAGCGCCCTTTATGGGCGATGGAGACGTCTTCCGCCTGGACCCCTTTTTCGCCTGCAATAGCTATTGCGACTACGAGATCGGCCGCTTGTTGGATTCAATAGAAAAGTGGATACCCGAAGCCCTGACGGTGTACACTTCCGACCATGGCGATATGCTGGGAGCTCATGGCCTGATGGGCAAGGGGCCCACAATGTACGAGGAAATCGCCAAGATTCCGTTTGTCGTTAAATGGAAGGGAAGCGCTCCGGCGGGAAGCGTGATCGATCGACCGGTTTCGCACATCGACCTAGCGCCCTCTTTCCTGGAATTTTTCAGGATCGAAAAACCTGAAATCCTGCAAGGCGAAAGTCTTTTGTCGTCCCTTCGAGAACCGGATTCTTGCGATCGCGATGAAGCGTTTCTGGAGTTCAATCGATTCGAGTTGGATCACGATGGCTTCGGGGCCTTTTCGCCAACCCGTTGCGTGGTATCTCAACGTTTCAAATTGGCGATCAACCTGACGGATAGGGACGAGCTCTATGATTTGAAAAACGACCCTGGCGAAATGCGCAACCTGATCGACGAACCGAGCGTTGCGGATGCGCGCAACGCCTTGCATGAGTCGATCTTGCAATGGATGGACCGCACGCGCGATCCGTTTCGAGGCCCTCAATGGAAAAATCGTTCTTGGCGCGACTTGGGAGCGCGCTCATGGGGCGGACCAACGAGACCGCGTCCAAAAGATGGTTACAACCCACACTCTCTTCTCTACGATACGGCAGAGAAGATCGATCGCCTCGTTTACGACAAGCATTGAGGAAGAGGACAAGGGCGCAGGGAAGGGCTTCGGCCAGTTCAAGAGGAGGTCGGATGATACGACGTATCTTCCAGTCCGGACTGGAAGGTTTTGGGTGGCCAGGCCTGGAGAGGTAGCCAGGTTGGCTGAACCATCGTCAAACTAGTGGTGTCTTCGGATCCGCGTCGAAAGGTCTTTATCTGGCCGACGATTTGATCGACCGCGCGTTTCCCGATAATCGGGTGATTCTGCACGATGCCACCATAGGCTTGCGTGCGATCGTCCGCATCCAAGGGCACGAAGCGACAGCTCTGCCCCAGTTCGTTCGTCAAGTGCCAAGCCGCTTCGTCGAAGAAGTTCCAATTGCTGAGAATCGCCTGCAGCCGATGCGTCCTCGCCCATTCGATCACCTGTTCGAGCAGCTCTCTATTTGGAGCGCGCCGAAAAATGAGAGGGGGGATTACATCGGATAGTTCCAGGTGTCGTTGGCCAACGAGGTATCCTGCTGTAAAGAGATTTCGATTATGCGCTTCATCGTGGTCGCCTACTGCCAGACCGACATGTCGGAGGCCGTGCTCTCTCAGTTCTTTCATCGCCATTCGAACTCCGAACATCTGATTGCTGAGGACAGTCTCGAAGGATAGCTCGCTCGGGAGGATGTTGATCTTGACGACGGAAAACTGATCCCAATCGAGTTGGATATCGAGATTGTGATGATCGAACGCTCCAATGATTACGCCTTGGATGCCGCGCGTTTTCAGAACGCGATTGAGCGCCGCGCTCGACTTGTAGTCGCGGTCGAACCAGAATAGATCGACTTTGTAGCCCAGTTCCTGAGCCTGCGCTCTGGAGCCTTCAAGCAGTTGGCGGTAGACGTGAGATTCGTTGAATTCCGTTTCATTGCGGCAATTGACGATAAAGGCGATTACCTGGTCGACCCGGTTCTGCCTAGTCGATTGGCGATAGGCGATTAGAGCGGATAACGCAGGATCGGGGCGATAGCCCCTTTCGTCAGCTAGCTTCCGGATTCGATCCCGGGTCTTTTGCGGCAGGCTAGGGTGATTGCGCAACGCGAGTGAAACGGTCGTCTGGTGGACGCCCGCTTTGGCAGCTATGTCCTTCATCAATACCCGCTTCTGCTACATGCGGAAAAGCTTCGCTCTCTCCCGCTCGCTTCGCAAGCGCATTCTTAAGTAAGAGTCCGCCTGTCGGATGACGATTCAGTCGCCCCTAGACGCTATCCATCGATGCAAGGAAAGCGAATTGCAGCCGGTAGTCAGGTTCCTGCAGCTAAGTGTATAAGGGTAAGGATTTATTAAATGCGCAGTTGGATTGCCTCTGCCTGCCGTTACTCTAAAGTAATAGTCGAAAAGGGTTTTATAGAAAGCGGGAGCCGTTCATCTTGGTTGAGAACTTACGAACTAGCACCAGCGAAAAAATCGTTTTCGGTTGTTCCATCGCTGATCATACAGACTCCCTCTACCCGTTTTCCATCGAGAATTTCCTTTCGACGACCCCCGCCCCTTACTCCATCGCTCGCGAGCGTAACCCCTTTCCAGCCCGCGCCCTTCGTGGCGTGTTTCTATTCAACCTAAACGAACTAGGTGACATACAAGCAATGAACAAACACAACCAACCTATCCAAGTTCAATCTTGGCTACGGCGATCGCTTTTGCCTTTGGCATGTGGCGGTTCGCTCATGGCGGCGCCGTTCCTAGCGGCCCAAGACGACGAAGCGGATGACCAAGTT
>CBFHHM010000001.1:50899-64649 GCA_965655705.1 Candidatus Pelagisphaera sp. | reverse complement strand
TTCGAACTGACGCCCTTTGAAGTGGATGCATCCGAAGACAGGGGCTATCGCGCCACGTCTACTTTGGGCGGCACCCGCATCAATACCAACCTGCGAGATGTCGGTTCTGCGATTTCCGTTCTGACGAAGGAATTCATGGACGATATCGGAGCTACCAGCAATGAAACGCTGCTCCAGTATACGACCAACACCGAAACAGGTGGCGTTGGCGGTAATTTTGGTGGCAGCGAGGAAACCAATCTCCTCCGTCCGAACACCAACAACCGCGTTCGGGGCTTGGCGGCTGCGGACAATACGCGCGATTTCTTTCTCACCGACTTGCCTTGGGATGGATACAATGTCGAGCGTGTCGATATGCAGCGCGGTCCGAACTCGATTCTCTTCGGACTCGGTAGCCCAGCAGGTATCATCAACAATTCGACGACGGGCGCCATGTTCTCCAATACGCATCGTCTCCGTCACCGCATCGGCAGCTACGGGGGCCAGCGTATCGAATTCAACATCAATCGAGTCCTCCTCGAAGATCAGTTGGCAGTCCGCATCGCGGGGGTTGAGACCAGCGATAAGTTTAGGCAAGAAGAAGCGTGGCAAAAGGACTCGCGTCAGTTCATCGCGTTCAAGTACGAGCCCGAGGCCCTCAAAACGGATTCCGCCCGCACGACGATCACGGCTAACTACGAAATTGGAAACACCAATTCCAATCGTCCGCGCTCGCGTCCTCCGGAAGATCGTCTAACGAACTGGTGGAACAGCTACAGCAATGGAGACGTTTCCTGGCCAGCTCAGCTGACCGCCGATCCGTTCTTCGCGAACACCGGCCATTACCAGGATCAGCCGGATTCGGAAGCGGTGACCTCGATCAATTCTTCGAATCCCTACTGGGCCGAATTCTTCACCGCGGGTCCGGTCCTCTACTTCGAAGACGGCGAGTCGCAGCCTTTCTACGCAAGCGTTCCCACCGAGCACGAATCGGACAACTGGACGATTGGCACGGATGGAAACGTCGAAGCGGCCAACAGTACTGACCAGCCGTTCTATCGTGGGCAGAATCAGATCGCTGGGTACAGCGACTACGCTCGCGAAGCCGGTCTTCCTTTGGCAGGCTATGGGGGCTACAATGACAAGGCCCTCACCGATCGTTCGATCTTCGACTATAAGAATCACTTGATCGACGGTCCGAACAAGTACGAGTGGCGCGACTTCAACGTATTCAATGCCAAGCTGGCTCAGACCTTCTTGAATGGCCGCGTGGGAATCGAAGGCGCGTACGATACGCAGGACTATGAGGATGGGCAAAGCAGCCCCTTCCCTTGGACGGTTCCGATTACAGTCGATTTGAGCGATGTCTATCCGGATGGTTCGCCCAACCCGAATGTCGGACGCCCTTACATACTCAATCGCGCGAACTTCGCCAACAATGCGAACGAGAAGAATCGCGACAGCTGGCGGGTGACTGCCTTTGCGAAGCTCCGCGCGGACGACTTCCTCAAAGAGGACTCCTTCCTCGCTCGCTTGCTCGGCAGCCACAACTTCACTGCGATGAAAAGCGGCGACGAAGTCGAAGAAGCTCAGGAAGCTTGGAAGAAATGGGTTCCTGGATACGCCTATACGGACTACGCAGGCGACCAGTCTATCGCGTCGAACCAACGCGAAATGGCAGTGGCTGCCTACATCGGTCCCGATATGCGCGGCCTTAGCTCTCCCTCTGGCTTGAACCTCTCCCAGGTAACGGGACGTCTCAGCACTGCTGGCGTAAGCTCCATTCGTTTTTGGGATTCGCACTGGAAGTCGGGCAACCCATCGCCTGCCGCCGATTGGAATAATCCATGGACAGGCGAAGTGGGTACGCAGTCTAATAACCCAGACAACTACCTTGGTTGGACCGATTTGCCGGTTAATGTTCTCAGCGCCGAAAGAGGCAATCGCGCCGATCTGCTAACCTTGGCTCGCAAGAACAAGCAAGAGATCGAATCGGAAGCGTTTGTTTGGCAGGCGTATCTTTGGGACGGCGCGATTGTGCCGACTTACGGGTACCGCAAGGATTCCTCGGACTCTTTCGGAGTCGACGCTCCGTTCGCCGACGAGGTTTACTTTCTACCGGATCCTTCGAGCTCGGCTTATGTGTATCCGACCAGCCCTGACAATTCCGTTGAAGGCTCATCGGATTCCTACAGTGTGGTCGTTCACACCGATCGTTTCTTTCCGGACATGGAGCTTCCCGGCGATATGAAGGTCAGCTTGTTCTACAACGAGTCTTCGAACTTCGAACCATCGTCCAATCGCGTGGACCATTTGAATCGTCCGCTCGGGCCTCCTAGCGGCGAGACCGAAGACTACGGTTTCGTGATCGAAGCCTTCGAAGGCAAGCTCATCTTCAAGATGAACAAGTACGAGACGGTTGCGAGAGATCGCTCCTTCGATCCCGGCAATCTATGGATGCTTGGAACGATCGAGACGAGTCTCTTCGTGGCCGGTAATCGCGACTACGCGTCTTTGAACAACCTTCCCGGCTACGACGCGGATTGGCAGGACTACCGCAACAACCCTTGGCCTGGGCAAACGGCCGACGAAGCGGAGCAGTATCAGAGCGAAGTGGTCGATGCGGCGCTCTCCAATATAGCTCCTCAGGAATTTTGGACTGCTTGGAATGCGGAACAGACCGACGAGCGCTGGATGAACAGCTGGTGGGATCCCTGGTCTGGCGGTCAGCCGGGCGCGGTGCCCGCGAATTTCACTTCGACAACGAATACGACCTCTACCGGAACCGAGTTCGAGTTGAACATACAGCCAACAAACAACTGGGACATCGCAATCAATGCGTCCAAGGTCGAGGCGGTCAATACCGACCTCGCGGGCAGCTTGCGCGATTGGGTCGACGCGCGTAACGAGGTCTTCAATGGCCGCGCCGGCGACATCCGCTACTGGTGGGCAGGCGATACCTTCACCGTTGGCGATCGCTGGAACCGCGACTTCTATGCGGGCTACCAGCTCGCCTTGCAAAAGCAGGGAACGGCGGTTGACGAGCTACGCGAGTGGCGCGCCAACATGGTCACCAACTACCGATTTAATGAAGGTAAGCTGAAGGGCTTCAGCATTGGTGGCAGCATGCGTTGGGAAGACGAAGTCGGCATCGGCTATCCTCAGGCGGAAGTTACGGATCCAGACACGGGCATTACCGTGGCGGCGTTCGGGATCGACGATCCCTGGATGGCCCCAAGCGAGACGCACATCGACCTCTTCGCTCGCTATGGGCGTAAGATTGGCGACGGCATCGATTGGAGCATTCAGCTGAACATCCGAGATGTGACGGCCAACGGCGACCTAATCGCGGTGGACGTCCAGCCGGATGGGAGTCCGGCCTTCTTCCGAATTGGCGCCGACACCACCTGGTTCATCACGAATACATTCGACTTCTAGACCGGGCTAACGGCTCATTGTACAATGCCCCTGGCCTAGTGCCAGGGGGCATTTTTTCGACTCGGACGGGATTGCAAGCGCGATTGCTGGGCGACGAGTCGGAAGGCCATTGGAAAGGGCTCGGCGAAATGCCGTTTGAGATGCGACGAATCTTGCGTCGGGGCTCAAGAGAAGAGAGAAAAAGGGGAAACGTCACGATTATGAATCGAAGCTATATACGTATTGCAGGCATCGTATGGGCGAGCGTCTGGATGGCTGGAGCGCCGGGCCAGGACCTCACATCGATCATCAAAAGCAAGCAGTCGCTTAATCAGACTGTTTGGAAAGAAGAGATAGAGGCTCAGCGCCATGAGGAGACCTTCATCCAGCTTTGGGACGATCTTCGCAAGAGCGATGCGAAGCTTGAAGTGCTGAAAGCCTTCGCGTTCGATTCCCTTCGCTTGGGAACGCAGTCGGAAAAAACGGTCTTGGATCACGGTATCGCGGCCAGCGATACGAGCGGCGCGAAGATCGAATTCGATTCCAACAGTTGGGCCGCTTGGGTCGATGCGATGAAGGCGCAAGGCTATCGGTTCTTCCAGTCCGAGTGGCACCACTCTCGTTTCGAGGCAAGCCCATCAGGCGCCAATTCCGTCGTGTCCATCGTCTTGCACGTGTACAATGAAAAGGATCTCTCGCGTTACATAATCGAAGGGAAAATCAAGGTAAGCTGGCATCCGCAGCGCAATGGGAAAGGTCGCTACACGCCCAAGAACATCGATGCCTCCGATCTGACCATCCTCCAGCGGACGGGCATGCCTTTTTACAAAGAAGCATTCAATTTCGATGTGCCGAGCAGAGGCGAAGGGGCGCTCATGACCTGCGATTTGAATCAGGACAATCTGCCCGAAATTATCCTCCCAGGGATCAATGCGGTTCTCTGGAATATTGGCGAAAAAGGCTACGGAGTGAAGCCGCTCAATGAGGTTGCCTTCGTGTCGACCAAGGCGTCGGTAATCGGCGATTTCACTGGGGATGGCTATGTGGACCTCTTATGCATTGGAGAAGTCGCTTGGATAGAAGGACAGACTCCAGAGCCAGGGATGTACCTGCTCCAGGGCGCTCCGAGTGGATTTTCCCAAGATCCTCCCATCAAAGTGAATGTTCGGCCCGCTGTAGAATACCTGCAGGGAATTGGAGCGATTGCGACGGGTGACGTGGACGGCGACGGCGATTTGGATATGTGGGTGTCGCAGTACAAGGCTACCTATGTGAACGGATCGATGCCGACGCCCTACTTCGACGCGAATGACGGCTATTCATCGTATTTGCTGCTCAACGACGGATCGGGGATTTCGTATCGCGAGTCGACCGAAGCGGCCGGTTTGAGCGACAAGCGGAATCGCAGAACGTATTCCAATTCGTTTTACGATTACGATGGCGACTCGGATTTGGACTTAGTCGTTGTGAGCGATTTTGCGGGCGTGGATTTGCATCGCAACGATGGCAAGGGATCGTTCGAGGATGTAACGGGCGAGGCGATCGATAATAGAAGCCTATTTGGAATGGGGCACGCCTTCGGCGATTTCAATCGCGATGGGCTCATCGATCTTTATGCGACGGGCATGAGTTCCACGACCGCATCGCGCCTGGATGCGATGGATGCCAATCGTTCGGATTTTCCCGATCGAAATCGCATGCGGATTCCCATGACGTATGGGAATCGCTTATACGAAGCGCAGGCGGATGGTTCGCTAACGCAACCGAACTACGCGCCTCAAGTCGCTCGTACGGGGTGGGCTTGGGGAGCCGGAGCGTTCGACTACGATAACAATGGAGAATTGGATATATACGTAGCGAACGGGCATTTCAGCGGCAACTCGGCCAAGGACTATTGCTCGAATTTCTGGACGGACGATATCTATCGCGGCAGTTCCCAGGAAAGTCCCATTTTCGCCCAGTACTTCAAGCAGAGCGTACAGCCAATGATGGAAGGCAATGTTTCCTGGAATGGCTTCGAGCACAATTTCCTCTTCGCGAAAATGGAGGATGGGACCTATCGCAATATTTCGTTCCTCATGGGTATCGCCGACGAGCTCGACAGTCGACGAGTAATAACGGAAGACGCCAACGGAGATGGGCGCGTGGACATCATCGTAACCCAGCTGAACTACCGCGAAGACAAGGACAGCTCGTGGGTCAAAATCTACCGCAATGTCGAACCGCTCGAAGGCAATTGGATCGGCGTCAATGTGATTCAGGAGCCCGGATCGCCGTCGCCTCTTGGGGCGAAGATTCTCGTGGTCGATGCCTCAGGCATCAAACGGTCCGCAGTGATCGTATCCGGAGATTCCTTTCAAGCCCAACATTCGAGCGTGAAACACTTTGGCCTCGGTTCCGTAGCAGGCGTCGACTACATCGAAGTGACCTGGCCCAACGGTCGGACCCAGCGTTTGGACAAGCCTTCTCCAAACGAGTATCACCCGATCCGTTAGGCTATCCCTTCGAGATAGGCCCGAACATCCATACCATTAACTTTACAACCTTGTAATTTTAAGGGTCGAGCCAGTGGTCTGGCTTTGACGCTTGCGATACCGTTGGAGAAGGCGTCGGACGGCGCTCGCTAAATCCGCTCGATGGTGATTTTGACGATGGAAACGTCTTCGACGGGCTTGTCGCCGGAGGAGGTTTCGACCGCTTGGATTGCGTTGGCGATTTCCATGCCTTCGATCACTTTACCGAACACCGTGTGTTTGCCGTCGAGCCATGGGGTGCCGCCTTCCTTGGTGACAATGAAGAATTGCGATCCATTGGTGCCCGGTCCGGCGTTGGCCATGCAGAGGGTGCCGTAGGCGACCTTGTTGATAAGGGTCGGTCGTTCTACCTTAGCGTCGGTTTGGAGGAGTCCCTGAAGTTGCTCGACCGTTTGTCCGATGAGGGGCGTTGTCGAGTTAGCCGCCTTGATTTCGTTGAAGAGTTCGGCGATTTCGGGAATCGGACTTTCGCCTTCATGCTCTTGCAGATGAGCTGCGAAGAGGCTGCCGAATGCGGCGGTAGCGGTTTCCTCGTCTTCGATTTTCCCGGTGATGGTTTCAAGGGTGGGTTCGAAGCGCGTGAGTTCTCCTTCGGATCCGAGCAAGGCTTGAAGTTCTTCGACTGTCTTGCCCATGAGTGGCGCGGCGCTTTGCGTTGCCTGCATTTCTTGAAAGATCGCGGCGATTTCAGGAATCGGACTTTGGCCTTGGTGCTCCATCAGGTGCGGTCGCATCAGTTGGGCGAACACTTCGTTGGCGGTATCGTCATCGTCGATTTCCCCGGCGAGCGAGATTAGGGAGCCCTCGTAGCATTCATCCTGGAATTGATATCCGGGTCCGCCCGAGCCGGTGCCGAGCGGGCAGCCTCCTTGTATCATGAAATCCTTGATGACGCGATGGAAGGCGAGACCATCGTAGAAGGGCTCGTTTTTTTCTTCGCCTTCAGGGCTCGTCCAGGTCTTGGTGCCTTCGGCCAATCCCACGAAATTCGCCACGGTGATAGGCGTTTTATCTTCGAACAGTTCGAAAACGATGGTGCCTTTGGTCGTTTCCATTCGGGCAACGAGCGTTTGGGAGGCCTCTTTCTTGGAACAGCCGGCGAAGAAGGTCGCGGCCGCTAGACCGGCGAGCGCGAGTGGCGTGGCAAGGGTACGTATCATAGGGGGCGAAGTAAGCGCAGCCGCCCGCGCTTGGGCAATAGCAAAGGTTCAGCGACCCTCAAGCGCCGCTGCGCTAGATGCGCCGGTCTCGTCGAACGGGAGCTGAGGGGCGAGCGCGTCGACGGCCGCGCTATTTTCCTAGCAGCTCTTCAAGTTTTTTGGCCAGTTGTTCGCCTCTCAGATTGCGCGAGATGATCCTGCCCTCTCCGTCTAAGAGGAAGCTCATGGGCAAAGCGCTCACGTTGTAGGCCTTCGCCATAGGAGAATTCAGTCCTTGGAAATCGGAAATTTGAGGCCAGGAAACGCGGTCTCGCTTGCTCGCCATGGACCAGATTGCTTCGCTGTCGTCGAGATTGACGCCAAACACCTCGAATTGACCGCGCGTGTACTTCTCTCGCAGTCCTATGTAGTGGCGGTTTTCCACGCGGCAGGGCACGCACCAGGAGGCCCAGAAATCGACAAGTACGAAACGCCCTTGGTAGTCGGAAAGATTAAGTGGGTCGCCTGCTAACGAGCGCCCCGCAAGGGAAGCCGCTTCGGCTCCGATGGCTGTCCTGCGAAAGCGCTCCAAACGGTCGGCCATGCTCTTTGCTATCGCCAGGTCGGAGCCGCGTTTAGCGAATCGCTGGAACAGCGCTTCCAGTTCCGAAATGCGATGGTCCCCGTCCCAGCGGAGGGAGGTTGCGTAGAGAGCGATGGAGTTGCCGACCTTTTCTATGGTGAAATCATTCAATTCCCGGCGATGGGCCAAGTAGCCTTGGACCTCTGCTTCGGACAATTCGGCCATGCGATCCGCAGGTACATTGCCCGCATCCTTGGCGGCGTTGAGGGCCGCCCGGGGCGGATAGACGAGTCGGTTGAGGGAATCCTTTCGAAAGGCTTCATACGCCTGAAACGCCTCTGTGTCGGGCGAACCGGAGACCGCTATGAGAGAGGGTTTCTCTTGAAGTCCAGAGATTTCGAGACTCTGATTGGCGTCGATTGCCAAGGGAATGGACTGACCGGAGGGAAGTTGCAGATAAAAGACGCCCGCAGGGCCTTGGACCTGGGAGGAAAACGATCCATCGCTGTTGACTGGGATTCGAGCTTCCAGAGATCGATTGCGCTCATCTAGGTCTTCGCGGAGAAGTTGGAGGGAGCCATTCGCTACCTCGGGCAGTTTCCCTGCGATAGAGAAATCGGCATTCGCGGCGAGGTTGGCGAGCGATGCGAAGGCGATTGCTGCAGTAGTTTTCAGGAGGTCGAGAGAGTGGTTCAAGGGGCTGATGGTTGGTTGCAATGAGAACGGGTCGAAGCGGTGGATGATTTCCTTCGCGGCGAGACAAATTGCGCCAGAGGAAAAAAGTTAGCATTAATTGGAGATCTTGGCTCGTAGAGAACTGTTTATACGCAAAGACTCGTTTTCGCTCTTCCTCCTTATTCTCGCATGCTCCGCTTTCGTACGGTCCTTCTCCTCGCCGCAATGTCGATTTCCCCTGCTGTACTCGGTCAATCTCTGAGCTCATCGGAGATTCTTCACGAGTTGCGCAAGTTGAACACGGTCGGTTCGGTCCTCTATGTGGCCGCCCATCCGGATGACGAGAACACGGCGTTGCTCGCCTATTTGGCCCAGGAGGAGCGACTCGAGACGGTGTACTTGTCGCTTACGAGGGGCGGTGGGGGCCAGAATCTCATAGGTTCGGAACTCAAGGAACGGCTCGGTCTAATTCGGGCGAACGAGCTGCTCCAGGCGCGCCGGATCGACGGAGCGCGACAGCGATTTACCCGAGCGCGCGATTTTGGCTATTCCAAGAACCCGGAAGACACCTTGGAGAATTGGGATGAGAACGAGTCGCTCGGCGACGTCGTCTACGCCATCCGTTCATTCCAGCCCGATGTCATTATAACGCGTTTCAATCCCCAGGCCGGGCCGACTCATGGGCATCACACCGTTTCGGCCCAGCTAGCCTTGAAGGCGTTCGAGGACGCGGCGGACCCCAATCGCTTCCCGGAACAGCTCGATACGGTGGGAACCCATCAAGCGAAGCGTATTTTTTGGAATGGCTACGGTCGTCGAGGAAGGGACGACGCGAGTAGCGAGACGCGGGAGATCGTGGAATTGGAAGTCGGCAAGTACAACCCGTACTTGGGATCCTCCTACACCGAGATAGCCGCGCGTAGTCGCAGTATGCACAAGAGCCAGGGCTTTGGTCGGGCAGGACAGCGGGGACCGCTGGAGGAAAAACTGGTTTTGCTAGCGGGCCCTGCAGCCAATGGCGATTTCATGGACGGAGTGGATACCAGTTGGGAGCGCTATCCGGGGGGGCAGTCGATCGGCAAGGCGCTTGCCGAGGCGATCGACTCGTTCGACGTGTCCGCTCCCTGGAAATCCGCCCCGTATTTGCTCGAAGCGATCGATGCGCTCGAAAGCGTGCCGACGGACAGCATGGTCGGAGCCAAGCGAGCGGCCGCGCGGCGATTGCTGGTTGGATCGTTGGGGCTGCACATTCAAGCAGTGGCAGAGGAGAGCCATGCGATGCCGGGCGACACCATCGCGACTCGCCTAGAGGCCGTTAATCGCTCTCCCCTCGCGCCGCTCCTATCGGGCTTGTCCATTCGATTGTTCGATAGCTCGACGTGGCCTCGCTACCGGGAAATCGAATCTATCGGGATGGAGCGCCGCCCGCTTGCGGAGGGCATGGTCGAGCGGATCGAAGTCCCTATCGCAATTCCGGAGGACGCCCCGTTCACGCAGCCGTTCTGGTTGGAATCCGAGCCCACTTCGGGCCGCTACGCGTTTGCTAACGAACGACTGCTCGATCTCGAGCATGTACCGGCGGCCTTGCAAGCCGTCGTTACCGTAGAACTTTCGGGTCGCTTAATCGAGGTGATCGCTCCAGTGGAGCGGGTAATCAGCGATCCCGTAAAAGGAGAGGTTCGCGAATCGGTCGTCTTGTCTCCTCGATTGAGCGTAGAGCCGAGCGTGAGCATCGCCTTGTTCGAAAGCGGCGAGCCCAAGCGCTTCGAGGTAACCGTCTCGACTGCGGCAGGAAAGGCCAGCGGGCGTTTGGAAGCCGAGGTCCCGAATGGTTGGGAAGCGCGTATTCCACAACCGGAATTCGCGCTCGACGAGCAAGCGCCAAGTCAGTCGATCGAAGTGGTGGTCGCTCCGCCAGGAGGAGCGAGCCAAGAAGCGCTCTCTTTCTATGCGATCGACGATGCGGGTCGCCGTTTCGATGCGACCGCGGAGTGGATCGAGTATGAGCACATCGGCCGTCACGGGATTCTCTCGAAAGCGGAAACGAAGGCGGTCCGACTGAATCTTGCCAGGGCGGGAATGCGTATTGCGTGCATTGAAGGCGTTGGCGATACCGTGCCGGAAGCCTTGCGACGAATTGGCTACGAAATAGACGTCATTGAAATCGATGAGATCGCGCCAGGACGTTTCGAGGGGTACGATACGGTCATTCTCGGACCTCGCGCGTTTGACGCGAGCGAAGGCTTGGACAGGCGGTTTGCCGCCTTGCTGGAGTATGTGGAAAACGGAGGTACCTTGGTTTCCCAATACAATACGACGAGCTTTCGAGCGAAATCGCGATTTCAGTCGCCTTATCCCTTGTCGCTTTCCCGGGAACGCGTCTCGGAAGAAAAGGCCGCTATGCGGATATTGCGCCCGGAGCATCCCGTATTCGCTTTCCCCAATGAAATCGACAATGCCGACTTCGAAGGATGGATACAAGAGCGTGGACTCTACTATGCCTCCAAATGGGACAGCGCTTATGATGCCTTGCTGTCGGCCAACGATCGAAACGAGCCCCCTCGAGACGGGGGGCTGCTGGTCGCTCGGTACGGCGAAGGTTGGTACGTCTATACGGGACTATCGTTTTTCAGGCAACTACCGGAAGGCCATCCAGGCGCAATCCGGCTTTTCGTAAATCTAATCTCTCTCGGACATGGAAACGAATCTCGATAAAGAAGGCGCTTCGCAGGAAAACGGCGATAGCTCGAAAGGCTGGGCGCTCCTTTATGGCATCGTCATTGGAGCCCTTGCGGTCCAGATCGTGTTCTACGCCTGGCTAACGAACGCATTCCAGTAAGCGATATGAGCCCATTAGATATCGCTACCTTAAGCGCGACCTTGATCGCAATCGTCTTTTTCGGCGTATGGAAAACGCGTCACGATCGCGAGCTGGGCGAGTTCCTCAAAGGGAGCTCGAACCACTGGGGTACGATTGGGTTGTCGGTCATGGCGACGCAAGCGAGCGCCATTACCTTTCTATCCACTCCCGGTCTGGCCTACGACAGCGGAATGGCGTTCGTGCAGAATTACTTCGGGATGCCGCTTGCGCTGATTCTCATCGCAGTGGTCTTCGTGCCCATGTACTACAAGCTGAACCTTTGTTCGGTCTACGAGTTCCTGGAGCACCGTTTCGACGCAAAGACGCGCACTTTGGGTAGCGTGATTTTCCTGATACAGCGCGGCTTTTCAGCGGGTATTACGATCTATGCGCCCTCCATCATTCTGACCAGCGTACTGGGTTGGAATATGAACGTCACGGTTGCCGGCGTAGGGTTGGCGGTTATTCTCTACACGGTAACGGGAGGGTCGCACGCGGTCAGTCTGACGCACAAATACCAAATGACGGTAATCATGACCGGTATGGCGATCGCATTCGGGATCGTCGTGTACAAGATATCGAACTACGCTACTTTTTCAGAGAACCTAAATCTGGTGGGGGCGTTGGGAAGGCTGAACGTGGTCGACCTTTCATTCGATATAGACAAGCGCTACACCCTCTGGTCTGGTTTGCTAGGGGGTTTCTTTCTTTCGCTTTCCTACTTCGGGACGGATCAGTCGCAGGCTCAGCGCTACATGTCGGGCCAATCGGTGCGAGACAGTCGTTTAGGGCTCATGTTCAATGCCCTGCTCAAGGTGCCGATGCAGTTCATGATTCTACTGCTCGGAGCGCTGGTATTCATTTTCTATCAGTGGGAGAAGCCCCCAGCCACTTTTCTGCCCGATCCTATGGTGCAGGAGTTGGTGGATACGGAATCGGATTCGTATCGAAACCTTGAAAATGCCTTCGATGCGACCTTCGAGACGCAGCGCGTGGCCATCGTTGAGTATGTAGATGCTCTACGATCGGGAGATGCGGAACAAATCGAAATGGTAAAAGCGAACGTGGAGGCATCGGGCGCGGAGATCCGTGAAGCCAGGCTGGATTTGAAGACTCACATTGCGGACGTCTCGGGCGAGGCGAGCATGAAAGACTCGGATTACGTATTTATCCACTTCATACTTAATGAGCTCCCGGTGGGTTTGATCGGTCTGCTCGTAGCGGTGATTCTATGCGCGGCGATGTCTTCGACCGCTTCCGAGCTCAGCGCTTTGGCGACGATTTCGACGGTAGATTTCTATCAGCATCGCTTCGTCAAAGGTCGAGGCGAGCGCCACTATATGAAGGCGTCGCGCATCTTCGTCGCAATATGGGGGATGCTCGCTATTCTGTTTGCATTGTTCGCAAGCATGGTGGAGAGCCTGATCGAAGCGGTGAATATCGTCGGGTCGCTCTTTTACGGCACGGTGCTGGGGCTCTTTTTGGCGGCATTCTTCATCAAGAGGGTCCAAGCTCACGCAGCCTTTATTGCCGCCATCATCGCCCAGATATCCGTGCTTGTCTTGTACTTCACCAATTTTGTAGAGATTGGCTACTTGTGGTACAACATGATCGCCTGCGCTCTGGTCATAGCGATCAGTTTGATCCTGCAAGCGGCCATTGGAAATCGAAAGGCTTAGGAACGTGTCGGATCCAGTCATTTGCTTTGGGCAACAGCCCTGTGGAATCTTTCCCAATCGCTTCGTCTTCGCGAAGATCAAGACGGCCCGACGCCTGCAGCGCGAAATAGGCGGTCGTATCGTATTTTTCTTCCACGACAGCGATCACGATCACCGCGAGACGAATACGATTCTGATGAATCGTCACTCCGGGAAGGAGGAGCGTTTGAACTTCGAAGTGAAGAATCAGATACAAAAGCGTTTTTCGCCTTTGTACTGCAAAATGATCCGAGAGGGATGGAAGGACAAGACGCAGCGACGACTGCCCAATCTCGTGGACCGGGAACTGGTGGATTGCTTCGCTGCGAACGACGCGGATGGCGTTGCGGATTTCTGTTTGGAGATGTATCGAGGAATGGGTCTGCTGGAGGGCATCGAGTTGGCCCGTTCGAGCGATCCTCGGTTTCGGGAGCAGGCGATCGATGTGGAGGACTATTTCGTCGATATAGCCTACGAGGGCGAGACGGCCCGAGCGCGCTATCGAGAAGGTGGCTACTTTCTCTTCAAAGGGGGGAATCGCTATCTGGAGGTGGAGGCCCCGCCTGCTGAAAAGCGGCAAATCAGTCCGACGCGCGATACGCGATTGCGTTGGATGCAGTCGGTCATCCATTGTACGCATTACGTGGCAGGCGAAGGCGAAATGAAATATTTGAATAAGGAAGACGCTCCGGAGATCGAATACGTCCAGCGCGATTTCATCGAGGACTGCGGCACGGCCTATACGACGCATTGCGATCATGAATGGTAAGCGAATACTAGCGGTCGGGGCTCATCCCGACGACATCGAATTCGGTTGCGGCCCGGCGCTCTTGGACGCTGCGGAGCGCGGCGCGGCAATTCATATA
>CBFHHM010000001.1:36760-50800 GCA_965655705.1 Candidatus Pelagisphaera sp. | reverse complement strand
GCGGTGCTTTCGCGAGGCGAAGCGGGGACTTATGGAAATCGGGTTGCTCGGGAGGAAGAAGCCCGAGCGGCAGCGGCGCTTCTGGGGGCGGATATCCAATTTTTGGCGACCGCAGGCGATACGCGATTGAGGGCGGATTTGGACACGACTCTGCAAGTAGCGAAACATATTCGCCGCATTCGCCCCGACGTGATCCTGGCCCCTTCGGGACATGAAAACCAGCACCCGGACCATCGCGAAACCAGTCGAATCGTTAGAGATGCCTATCGTTTGGCTCGCTATGGCAAGACGCCAGGATTGGAGAGTCACGAACCGCGCAAGACTCAGACCTTTCTTTTCTATGATATTTCGAGCGAAGCGCTCGGAGGCGATGGCCTGACTCCGATTCTGGTAGACGTGTCTTCGCAATTGGAACGTTGGAAGGAGCTGATGCAATGCCATGCCAGTCAAGTTCGCAGTTTGGACTACGTCGACCTGCAGCTTTCCCGGGCCCGAACGTTGGGAATTCAAATGGGCGTGAAAGCCGCCTTGAGATTGTATTCGGAAGGGCCATTGATACTGGAGTCAATGGAAGCGCTGTCCCAGGCTAGCAGCCCCAGATTATAGGCGGATGGAAGCTCTCGCTGAAAACGATTCCGAATGAAGGACTCGCTTAAAATCGCTTTGCTATGCCATCCGACGGTTGGTGGTAGTGGCATATTGGCTACGGAGCTAGCCCATCGATTGGCGGAGAGAGGACACGAGTTGTTCGTCATTTCCGAACGCCCTCCCTTTCGTATGCGTATCGATGCGCCGGGGGTGCATTTCTGCGAATCTACTCCGGTCGAGTTTCCGCTCTTCAAGAGTCCCGATCACACCTTGCCGCTAGCGACTCGGATTGCGGAGGTCTGTTCGAATCGAGAGATCGACATAGTGCACGCTCACTATGCCATTCCTCATACCGCGGCCGCATGGATCGCCAAGGAGCTCATCGGCGCAGCGGCTCCGCCGATCGTCACGACCTTGCATGGGACAGACATCGTCTATCTGGGAGAAATGCCGGAGTATCGACCGCTTTTGCAGCACGTGTTGGAAGCATCGGATAAAGTGACGTGCGTTTCGAATAATCTAAAGGAACGAACGCTCGCTCTTTTCGATCTGGAAAGGGAAATCGAAGTGATACCGAATTTCTTCGAGCCGAAACCTATCACCCGGTCGCGCGACTCTATTCGAACGTCATTGAATGTTGGGGATGAACCCTTGGCTTTGCATGCGTCCAATCTGCGCAGCATCAAGCGGTTCGACTTGCTACTCGATGCTTTTCAGGCGACCGCGAGCGCCCACAATGGCAAACTGCTGGTGCTGGCAGGGGCTAATGCAGAGCGCGTTCTCCCGGAGATCGAAAGTCGAGGCTTGAAGGACCGGGTGATCGTCGAGGACGGCGTTTATGAAGTGGATGACTACTATGGGGCTGCCGATTTCACGATATATTCTTCGGAGTACGAGAGCTTTTGCTTGGGCATTTTGGAGGGTATGCGTCATGGGTTGCCCAGCGTTTCCTTTGATGTTGGCGGAATTGCAGAGGTAGCGGTTGCAGAGGAAACCGGGTTTCTATTGCCGTTTGGCGATACGGAAGGGCTGGGTCGAGCGGTCGAGCGCCTTGCGTCGGATCGCGATCTGCGACGGGAGATGGGGATTGCCGCTAAGAGGCGAGCGATAGAGGCGTTTTCCGCTGCGGTCGTTGTAGATGCTTACCTTGATACGTATCGAAGGGTATTGGCGACCGTCGACGAGACAGGCGTTGGGCAATAGCGTTGTCGTCATCGACTCGTCCTGAAGTTCGGTGTCGCTGGTCGGGGCAAGTTCTTGATCTCTACCGTTGCCAGAGCGAGCGGATGCGTTGTACGGTGGTCCTGTGAGGCTTTGTATTCCCCTGTTTGCGCTGGCTCTTTGCAGTTTAACGTCCGCCCAGAACTATCCGCCGGCAGATTGGCAGATCGAAACTGCGCTCCTGGCGGCCCCCGAAGCGGAGCGCGACGAGGCCTCGGTTCTTGGCTATCGAGGCGACGGCAGCTTTGGCGTCTTGCGACAAGGCGCCAACGACTTGATTTGCCTGGCGGACGATCCCTCTCGAAAGGGATTCAGCGCCGCCTGCTATCATAAGAGCCTGGAGCCGTTCATGGAGCGGGGCCGAGAGCTGAAAAAGGCGGGTAAATCTACCGATGAGATTTTTCAGATGCGCGAGGACGAAATCAAGGCGGGCGAGCTAGCCATGCCGAAACAGGCGCTCCTGCATGTGATGACGGGCCAAATCGACGAGGAGACTCGGGAGATCGTGAATGGGCACGTGCGCTGGGTTTTCTACATTCCGTTTGCAACTGCCGAGAGTACAGGTCTTCCTTTGGCTCCTATATCGCCGGGCGCGCCCTGGATCATGAATCCGGGAACGCATCGCGCTCACATAATGATTACGCCGCCCAAGAAGAATGTGGCGAAGTAGGTCAGACAGTGTAGCGGGCGATTCCAGTCGTTCCGCGGCAAGAGAGCTTCAGGGGCTACAGGGCGTCCTCGACGGCCGCCTGGAGGGCCTTGGCGTCAATGACGCCGGAATGGCGCCAGGTTTCTTTCCCTTTTACGAAGAGGGCGAAGACAGGGACTCCTTGGACCGCGTAGGCTTCGGCAAGATGGGGATTAGCGTCTAAGTCGATGCGCAGGATGGACGCGCGATCGTCCAGAGCTGCTTCCAAGTCGTCGACGATAGGCGCCATTTGTTTGCACGGCGCGCACCAGGGGGTGTGAAAGTCCACTAAGGTGACACCCCTCTTGCCCAGTAGCTTTTCAAACTCGGTCTGGGAAATCGCTTGTCCTGACTTCTTGGCGACGCCGCTTGGCGTTTCGGTTGGAAACCTCGCCTTGTTCCAGGCTCCGATGCCTCCGAGGAGATTATAGACGTTTTCGAATCCATTGGCTTTCATTAGCTTCGCTGCCTGAGCGCTGCGTCCTCCGGAACGGCAATAGACGTAAATGGGGACGTCCTTGCGCATCAAATTGAGTTTTCGTTCGAAGTCGTCGTCGTAGAAATTGAGGACGCTAGCTCCGGGCAAGTGACCTTGGGATACTTCGTCAGGAGTACGCACATCGAGGATAATGCCGTCGCCTTTTTCGGCGAGGATACGGAATTCGTCGGCTGGGACATCCTGGTAGGCTTCAACTGCTCGAAGATCGCCATTGGCGAAAGCTCCCAGAATGAATGCGAAGAACGAGCGAACAAGCGATTTCATGGAGTCATTATTGTAGATATGCCATGCGGAAATCGAGCGCTAAAGCGCTGCGTTCCCGGCGGAGGCTGGATTCTCGGGTGGATTTTGGCTTGTCACGGATTCGATGGGATGGAAGGTGACGATCCATGACGGTCCCAGGGGCATCGATTGATTGGAAAAGCGGAGAATGGAATGGCGAGCCGACTATTCTCTCGGGCGACATTGGAGGCACCAATGCGAATTTGGGTATTGTCGCGAAGACGAATACGGACTTTCGAATTCTCGTGGAGGCGAGCGCTCCGAGCTTGGGACTTACAAGCGTTGCTCCGTTGATCGAGTATTTGCTGGCAGCGGCGCAGCAGCGCTTTCCCGAGCTATCGCCAACGCTCGGCTGTATCAGCGCGGCAGGACCGATTGAGAGCAACTACTGTACGATGTCGAATCTGCCTTGGGACGTGGACGGCAATGAGCTGACGAGGGAGTTCGATTTTCCTATTCAAGCCATCAATGATTTCGAAGCGATTAGCTTTGGCGTTCCTCTGCTCGATCTGGAGGATCCGACGCAGGTTACCGTTCTCCCGCATATCGATGGGAGTCGCCCGAGTCCGGTAGGCGATACGCGCTTGATTGTGGGAGCAGGTACCGGGCTGGGCGTGAGCGTAATGCTCGGCGATGGCGAAGCAGCGCGGGCGGTTCCCTCGGAAGGGGGCCATGCCAGTTTTGCCCCGTTCGATGCGGAGACGCAGAAGATCGTGGATTTCCTCCGGACGGACGACTGGAGCTTGGAGATCGAGGACCTGCTTTCCGGAAAAGGAATCGCTTCGCTTTTCCGCTATGCCGTGGAGGAAGCCGATGCGGGCATTGACGATACGATCGTGGAAATCCAGAACGCCGACTTGCTCGATCAGCCGCGCATGATTTCTCAGCGCGCGTCGGAGCATGCCGTATGTCGGGAAGCGATACGCCTTTTCGTGAAAATCTATGGAAAGGTCTGTTCGGACTTTGCGACTAAGATTTTGCCCAAGGCCGGGTTGTTCCTCGCGGGTGGAATCGTTGGGAAAAACGAACCCTACTTTTTAGAGGACGATCAGTTTACCCGCTTCTTCGGCCAGAATCGCTGCGAACCGGTGGAGCGGATCTTACAGAAAGTGCCCGTTCACATAATCCGCAACTACAACATATCGCTGCTCGGCGCCGCGAACGCGGGTTGGGTACAGCGGTAGGGGGTCGCATCCGTTGCGCTGCGAGGACGCGGCAGCCCTCCCATTGCCCCTTGAAGATTAGGGCGTCTGGCTACGCGTCGATCAGGCAATCGTCGAGCTGAGCCTTCAAGGCATCGCCGTCGAGATTAACGCCAATGAAGACGAGCTCCTGCCGTCGATCGCCGTGGGGGCTTTCCCATTTGCGTTCGACTTCGGGAGGAACTTGGGAGCGATCGATCTTTCCGGCTTCCAGAGCGGTTGCCCACCAGCTGCCCAGAAAGTCGCATCGCGTAGTCGAGCCCGCGATCGAAAGAAAGCCCACCGAATCGTTTTGATTTTCGATCCAGCAATAGCCCTTGGCTCGGAGCAGTCCAGGAATCGAACCATTGATGACTGAAGCGAACGCATCCGCCGCCATCGGCGCTCGGGCGCGGTAGACAAAGCTCTCGATAGAGCGCTTCGCCTTTTCGACCGAGCCGAGCGCCTGGCTCAGGGTGGGTTGGATGAGGCTTGATGGCTCGATAATAGCAGGTTCGAAGCGCCGCGCCGCGGGCGTTTCCGGATGGCTGTTTTCGATGTGCTGCAACCAGGACGCGCCGCACAGGGTGAGCTTCGGATCGAAGCGACTGCGACCGACGATTTCCCCCTTTGCAATTTCGCCATTTGTGGTTTCGCGATAGAGGGCGCGCGCGTTCAAACTCGCCAGGATGGCTTTGATTTCGGCCCGTTCGTCAGTGTCGAGCAGGTCGCATTTGTTGGCGATGAGAATGTCGGCGCACTCGATTTGCTCCAGGATCAGTTCGAAGAGGGGGCGATCGTCCTCTTGGCGAAGCAAGGAGCGCCGCGCTCCCTTGGCCTCATGAGCCCGCCATTCCTTGAGGAAGAAGGCGGTGTCGATGACGGTGACGAGCGAGTCGATGCGAGCGCTGTCTTCCAGAGGCCTGCCGGCAATATCGTTGGCGAAAAAGGTTTGGGCGATGGATACCGGTTCGGCCACGCCGGTCGATTCGATGATCAGTCGATCGATGGATCGATTTTGGGTAAGCTCGGAGAGGGCGGCGACGAGATCGTCTTGGATGGAGCAGCATATACAGCCCCCGCTGAGCTCTATCACTTGATCGATGGGCCCATCGAGCTGCTTGACTTCCGATTCGACGAGGGATGCATCGATGTTCACCTCGCCGATGTCGTTGACGATGATGGCGATTCGCTCGCCGTCGGCTTGACGGAGAAGCTGATTCAGCACGGTGGTCTTGCCGGCTCCGAGGAATCCGGAAAGGGCGGTTACAGGAAGAATGCCTTCGCGATCGGGTTGGCTCATGATTAAGTGGCGATCCAAAGAGCCCCCGTCGTTGGTAGCAATACAGGAGCGCGACGAATCGGTTTCGGACGAATTGGGTGTTGGGTGACTCGGCCAGCTCGCACTTGCCTTCCCTAGGGCGGCGGGCATGATGCGGATTTAGCCAGGAATCGCGCAACTCGCGACGGAACCTTTTCGTTATCCGCTTTTACCTACTGTATTCTATGATAATACGTTCGCCTCTACGCATCGCTTTATTGTCGGCCAGTCTTTGGCTCCTTTCGGGAGCTATGGCCCAAGAGCTGCCTGAAATGGATGGCCCATTGCCGGTCGACCCAAAGGTGACCACCGGTCAGCTCGACAACGGCCTCAGGTATTACGTGCGGGAAAACAAGAAACCCGAAGGACGCGTCTTTCTGCGACTTGTCGTCAACGCGGGTTCGCTCCAGGAGGACGAGCGCCAGCGCGGCTTAGCCCACTTCCTAGAGCATTTGGCCTTCAATGGAACGCGTCGCTTCGAGCGCAATGCCATCGTCGATTTCATGGAGGAGGCGGGCATGCGCTTCGGCTCCCACGTCAACGCCTACACGTCGCACAACGAGACCGTCTACATGCTGCAGCTACCCACGGATAAGCCGGAGTTGCTCGATACGGGATTCCAGATCCTCGAGGACTGGGCCACGGCCATGACCTTGGATCCTTTGGAGATCGAAAAGGAGCGCGGTGTCATTCTCGAGGAGTGGCGTTCGCGTCAAGGGGTCGGCGAACGTCTCAGCGAGGGGCAGCTCCCCTTCATCTTCTACAAATCGCGCTACGCCCAGCGGAAGCCGATCGGATCGATGATCGTCGTACGCAACGCGCCCCGCGAGCGCTTCGAAGAATTCTATAAGGATTGGTACCGCCCCAACCTGATGGGAATCATCGTCGTAGGCGACATCAACCGCGATGACATCGAGCGTCGCATCATCGACATCTTCGGCAAGCTGGAGAACCCGGAGGGCGCTCCCGAGCGAGATCCATCGCCGGTGCCGGATCACGAGGAGACCTTATACTCGATCGACTCCGATCCGGAGCTGACCATTTCCTCGTTCCGCCTGCTGACCAAGCGCCCGGTCCCGCCGGATCATAGCGCTCGCGACTATCGGCAGATGATTGTCGAACGTCTTTACTTCGGTATGCTCAATCGCCGTTTGGACGAGCGGTCCCGCGAACCGAATCCCCCTTTCATCCAGGCCAGCGTTGGCGAGACACGCATCGCTCGTGAAAAAGAGGCCTTGCAGCAGACGGTTGTTTTTCTGGAAGACCGCTACCAGACGGGAATGGACGCCCTCATGGGCGAGACCAATCGGGCGGTTCGAGATGGCTTTACGGAAAACGAGCTCGAACGCGTCAAAGCGGATGTGCTGCGTTCCTTGGAAGGCGCCTATGTCGAGCGCGACAAGACGGATTCCGATACCTACGCTAGCGAATACACGCGGGCCTTCACAGTGGATGAGCCCATTCCCGGCATCGAGATGGAGCTCCAAATGACGGATGCCTTTCTCAAGGAGATCGCGCTCGAGGAAGTAAATCGTATCGGAGAGCGTTTCGCCCAAGAATCGAGTCGCGTCGCCTTGTTTAGCGGACCGGAGAATGCAGGCTGGAGTTTGCCATCCGAGGACGAGCTGATCGCCTCTATAGAACGGGCGAGCTCGATTCAGCTCGACCCCTACGACGATCAGTTTCTCGACGTGCCTTTGCTGGCGGAAATCCCCCAGTCTGGGGAAATCGTTTCCGAATCCTATGATGAATCCGTGGATACGCATACCTGGACGTTGTCTAATGGAGCTAAGGTCATCGTTAAGAATACCGATTTTCAGAATGACGAGGTCCTTATGGACGCCTACAGTCCGGGAGGACATAGCCTCGTGCTAGACGACGAGTACTTGTCCGCTCTCATGTCGACCATGATCCTCGGCGAGAGCGGGGCGGGCGCCTTCAATTCGATCCAGCTCGAAAAGCGTCTGGCGGGGAAAACAATCAGCGTATCGCCGTATTTGAATAGCCTTTACGAAGGGTTTTCGGGGTCTTCCTCGCCTCAGGACCTAGAGGCCTTCTTTAAACTGCTATACGTTCAGGCGACCCAGCCGCGACTGGACCGGGAAGCCTTCGGCTCCCTGGAAACGCGTCTCAAGGCGATGATCGTCAATCGCCAGCAATCGCCTCAGTCCGTTTTTCAGGACGCTATCGAAGAGGAGCTCTACGGCGATCACCCGCGTCACCGTCCCTTGAATTTGGAATTACTCGAGGAGATCGATCCCGATTTGGCGCTGGCGATCTACAAGAGCCGCTTTCGCGACTTTAGCGATTTCACCTTCGTCTTCGTAGGAGCGATCGATTTGGACGAGCTCAAGAGCTACGCCAAGACCTACCTGGCCTCCTTGCCCGCGACGAATCGCGAGGAACGGGGCGTTCACGTGGACGATGATCCAGCCGGAGGGGAGCGCAAAGTTCTGGTCGAATTCGGCTTGGAGGAGAAGACCAGCGTACGGGTGCTCTTCAATGGGGAAGCGGAGTGGTCGCCCGAAAATCGATATTTGATGAGTGTTGTGCGCGACTTGTTGAATATCCGCATGCGCGAGACTTTGCGCGAAGAGAATGGAGGCACTTATGGGGTAGGCGTATACGCCTCGCTGATACGTGAACCGAATGCGCGTTATTCGACTGGATTTGCCTTCTCTTGCGATCCTGCCAATGCGGATCTGCTTATCGCTGCAGGGCTGAGTGAAATCATGGACCTGCAAGAGCGCGGCGTGCGGGTGAAGAATCTGGAAAAAGTGCAGGAGATCCACATACGCAGTTTCGAACGCAGTCTCAAAGAGAATGGCTTCTGGTTGCGGAACCTCTCTTCAGCCGCCCGCGAAGGGCGTCCCTTCGAAGAAATCATCGAATTCCCCGAACGCGCCCGGAACTTCGATCCCTATGAGATCCAAGAAGCCGCCAAGAAGTATTTCAATTTCGAGAATATTCTCCTAGCGAAGCTGAACCCGAAGCATAATTAGCAAACGCCTTGGACTTATCGGTTCTGATCCGCGTTACTAGGCCCAGCGATTCTCGGTATTGCCTTTACGGCTTTAGAGAAGAGATGAGTAGCGGTTCTGCGATGATAAGGCTCCTAGAAGCCATTACGCCAGCACGCCGTTAATCAAGTGACCATGTACGTCCGTTAGTCGAAAGTCGCGGCCTTGGTAGCGGTAGGTAAGGCGCTCGTGGTCGATGCCTAGGAGGTGCAGCATGGTGGCGTGCAGGTCGTGGACCGAGGTGGGGTTTTGCTCGGCCTTGTATCCAAAATCGTCTGTTCCTCCGTAACTGGCGCCGCCTTTGATGCCGCCGCCGGCAAGGAAAATAGAGAAGCCGGCGATGTGGTGATCGCGTCCATTGCCAGCTGCTCCCTGGGACATAGGAGTACGTCCGAATTCGCCGCCCCAGACAATGAGGGTATCTTCGAAAAGACCGTGCATCTTGAGGTCCTTAATGAGGGCGGCCGTACCTTGGTCGACGAGACCGGAGGCGGTGGTAAAGCCTTTCTGCAAATTGTTGTGGTGATCCCAACCGCGGTGATAGAGTTGGATGAAGCGTACGCCGCGTTCGGCGAGACGTCGGGCCATGAGGCAATTGGAAGCGAAGGAACCGTCGCCTGGCTCGCAGCCATACAAGTCGAGTACGGTTTGCGGTTCCTGAGAGAAATCGGCGAGTTCCGGTACGGAGGACTGCATTTGGTAGGCAAGTTCGTACTGGGCGATACGCGTAGCGATCTCGGGATCGTGTCGCTGCGAAGCGAGCTGGCCATTGAGGCTGTTGATGGTCTCGATCAGATCGCCCTGGGAGCCCTTGCTGATGCCATGGGGGTTCCCCACGTAGTGAACGGGGTCCCCTTTGGATTGGAAGGCAACGCCTTGATGCTTGCTGGGCAGGAAACCATTGTGCCACTGGCGGGCTGAGATCGGCTGGGCTTGTCCGCCCCCTTCGGAAGTGAGTACGACGTATCCAGGAAGATCGGACGAAAGGCTGCCGAGTCCGTAAAGAGTCCAGGCTCCCATACTGGGGCGACCCGGAATGATGGAGCCCGTATTCATGAAAGTGTGAGCGGGATCGTGGTTGATCTGTTCGGTGTACAGAGAGCGAATGATCGCGATGTCATCGGCGACTGAGCCGATGTGGGGCAAGCGTTCGCTCATAATCTGGCCGGATCGGCCGAAGCGCTCGAAAGCGAAGGCGGGGCCCTTGATTCTGAGAGCGTCGCCTTGCAGCTGGGCGATCTGCTGGCCTGCGGTGACCGAATCCGGCATAGCCTGACCGTGTCGCTTCTCCAATTCAGGTTTGTAGTCGAAGGTCTCGAGGTGGGAAGGCCCGCCGGCCATGCAAAGGTGGATGATGCGCTTGACCTTGGCTGGGTGGTGCATGCCGGGTGTCAATTTTGGGGCAAGCGCTTGAGCTCCAGTGTCCGCTCCGAGGAGGTCGCCTAGAGCAAGGAGTCCAATGCCGGAAAGGGAGTGGCGAAGAAAGGTCCGTCGGTTTACATCGGTTTGGAAATCGTGATCGAAGACGGGCATTGGAATGGGTGAATGTTGAATGAGGAAAGGGGTGGGACGAACAAAACGTTAACAGCGAATCGCTAGTAACGCGTAATCGTTTCGTGGAGGTTGAGGATGGCCCGGCAGAGGCTGGTGAGGGCGGCGAGTTCGTGATCGGGCTCTCCGAGGGCGCGATTGCCGATTTGGAGGAAGGGATCGGCTAGGTTTTCCTGGCGTTTGAATCGCTGGCGTTCGCGTTTGAGGAAGGCTTCGAGTGTTTTGGTTTCATCGGTAGACGGTTCTCGGGCCAGGGCGTAGCGGTAGGCGATTTGTATGCGGCGCTTGTCGCCCTTGGCAGCATGGCGAATACGCTCGGCGAAGGCTCGGGCGGCTTCGATGTGAGTGGGGTCGTTGAGCAAGTTGAGGGCTTGCAGGGGCGTGTTGGAGAGGTCGCGCTTGACGGAGCACTCGTCGCGCGCGTTGGCGTCGAAAGCGACCATCATGGGATGGAGAAAGGTGCGTTGCCAGTGCATGTAGACGCCACGTCGATATTGATCGGAATCCGTATCCGATTGGTAAATGCGCTTGGGAAAGTTGAGATTAGCATAGTAGCTCTCGGGCTGGTAGGGGCGAACGCTGGGCCCGCCCATGCGCGTGTCGAGCAGTCCGCTGATGCTCAGGGCGTTGTCGCGAATAAGCTCGGCAGGGAGTCTGACGGGGCTTTGTCGAGCGAGGAGACGATTCTTGGGATCGCGATCGATATGTTCCGGCGAAACATCGCTGGTCTGGCGGTAGGTCCGAGATAGGACGATGGTACGAACCACGTGTTTAATGTCCCAGTTAGAGTCGACGAATTCGTGGGCCAACCAGTCCAGAAGTTCTGGATACGGAGGATACTCGCCTTGTAGTCCCAAGTCCTCGGGGGCGTTAGAGAGCGGCGCTTCGAAGAACAATGCCCATAGACGGTTGACGAAGGCTCGGGACGCGAGGGG
Source organism: Candidatus Pelagisphaera sp. (assembly GCA_965655705.1). Classification (GTDB taxonomy): domain Bacteria; phylum Verrucomicrobiota; class Verrucomicrobiia; order Opitutales; family Opitutaceae; genus Pelagisphaera. Next base: position 39,514 of record CBFHHM010000001.1, on the reverse strand, counting down.
GTTGTCCGGGTGAACGATCCACTTGGCGAGATCGAGACGAGTGAGACGCTCCTTCTTCGTGGATTCGATTGGATTGGGCAGGAAGCTCGGGCTGGCGGGCAGGACGGTTTCGCCGCAGTCGTCCATCCAATTGCCGCGCGGCAGGACTTTTACTTCGCGGGGCTTGGCGCTGATAGTGAGCGGGGCGTAGCGGACGCCGTCGAGTTCTCCTTGCAGAGCCGCGATCTCTTTGCGTTGGGGGGCGAAGGTTTCGGCGTGGTTAACGAAGTACTCGGCTCGCAGGGCGTCGATGTTCGATTGCGGGTCGCGGATATACGTGTAAAGCAGCGCTTTGCCGAGCTCGCTCAGACTGCCTGCCTTTGACCCCAGGTAGAGCGTACGCAGTTCGAAACTGCGGAATTTAGCTCGGTTCTCTTTGAGGGGGGTGATGGCGACGAGTTGGGCCCCGCTTGGCAGCTCCATCGCGTCGATAGGCAGTTCGAGTCGGGTCCATTGAGAAGCGTAGAGATTGTCGCCCACGCGAGTTAGCGGCAGATCATTCGCCCTTATGTTGTGTCCCCAAGCGAAGACCTTGGCTTGACGCTGGTCGCCAACCGCGAATTCGATTTTCAAGCCGACGGAGGAGGCGCTGCCATTGTCTGAGCGGGCTTCGAATTGGATCGCGGCGAGATTGGCGGGCTGGTTAAATTCGGACCGGATAGGGATGCTCTCGTCGCTTTGACCGAAGGGAAGGGCGTATCGATTTTCGGCGCTTTTAGTGGCGAGCACCGATTGTTTTCGCAGCCAGTCTTGAAATTCGCTCTCCGCCTTGGGCGATCCTTGAGCAAGCCGGGCTTGCCTGGTTCGTATCTGAGCTCGAATTTCCTGAGGATCGGGATGGAAGGTGTCGTTGGGTACGGTCAACTCTGGACCGAACCAACCTTCGTTTTCCAGAGGATCGGTCAGATAGGGAGCGAGGTCCTCTTGATAGGAGCCGTCGTCGGTGTAGGCGCCTTTTTCCAAAATATCGGAAAAGAAGGCAGCCATGCGGTAGAAGTCCTTGGTGGTAAAGGGATCGAACTTGTGGTCATGGCACTCGGCGCAGGCTAGGGTCGATCCGAGCCAGGCAGTAGCGGTCGTGCGGACGCGTTCGGCTTGGTACTTCTTGACGTACTCCTTGTCTTGGATGCCGCCTTCGCGACTGATTTGGTTGAGGCGGTTGTAGCTGGCGGCAACTTTCTGTTTGAGGGTAGCGTTGGGCAGCAGGTCTCCGGCGATTTGTTCGATGGTGAATGCGTCGTAAGGCTTGTTCTCATTGAAGGCTTGGATCACGTAGTCGCGGTAGGGCGAGGCGTCGCGTTCCTGGTCGCCGTGATAGCCGACCGTATCGGCGTAGCGGACGGCATCGAGCCATGGAATGGCCATGCGTTCGCCGTAGCGTGGCGATGCGAGGAGCCGATCGACGAGGCGTTCGTAGCCGTCTGGGGCTTTGTCGGCGAGAAAGGCGTCGACTTCCTCGGGTGTCGGGGGAAGACCGATCAGGTCCAGCGATACGCGGCGGATAAGGGCGCGTTTGTCGGCTTCCGGCGAGAAGTCGAGCTGACGTTGCTCAAGCTCATGGGCGACCACGGCGTCGATGCTATCGAAGACGGGTTTTTCAACGGGCGAGTAGGACCAGTGTTCGTCGTAGTGGGCCCCGGACTTGATCCAATCGACGAGCAGGCGTTTCTCCGCTTCGGCGAGCGTCTTGTGGGAGCTGGGGCGCGGCATGACCTCGTCGGGGTCGTCGCTGAATATGCGAAGGACCAGCTCGCTATCCATCGGGTCGCCGGGAATGATGGCGTAGGCGTCGATAGCTTCTTGCCGAATATCGAGGCGCAGGTCGCCTTCGCGGTTCTCCTTGTCCGGTCCGTGGCAATAGTAGCACTTGTCCGATAGGATGGGCCGGATGTCTCGATTGAAGTCGATTTCTTCGGCGGCGCCGGCGGCGGCGAACGCAAACGCGGGAGCGACCAAGAGAGCTATTGAACGAGAGTATCGCATTTTTTGGGTATTGAGAGGCAAAGGTAGTAGAATCAGGGGAAGAATTACTGACGAATCTTTTCGTCCGAGAAATATAGACGAGTTTCCTAATGCCGAGAATTTTAAAACACCCTATATTCGGAGCTCGACGATTTTGGGCTTAGACATGCCTTCCCTTAACTTTACAAGGTTATAATTTTAACGGTAGCCACCGCTGGATTGGATGAATGGGGAGGGTCCCCGTTCGGGTTCCCGCTTAGGCGCCTAGTATCGATTTGAGACGCTCGAGATCTAGGATTTGGCTAAGCGATTCCTCTTGGACGACTTGATTGGCGAGGGTTTCCTTCTGCAGCTGCAGGCTCTGAATCTTGTCTTCGACGGTGCCTTGGGCGATGAGCCGGTAGGCATTGACGGCGTTGACCTGCCCGATGCGGTGCGTGCGGTCGATGGCTTGGGCCTCCACAGCCGGGTTCCACCAGGGATCGAAGAGAATAACGTAGGAGGCGGCGGTAAGATTAAGTCCGGATCCCGCGGCTCGCAGGGAGAGGAGAAAGGCGGTGATCGATTCGTCCTCCTGGAATTGGTCTACTAATTCTTCGCGATTCTGCGTCTTGCCGGTCAGCATGAGGTGCTTGCAGCCGAGTTCTTCCAGTTCCGTTCGGACAATCTCCAGCATTTCCACGAATTGGCTGAAGATAAGGACCTTGTGGCCCTCCTCCATGAGCTCGGAAACGTGGTCGACCAAAGCTTCCA
>CBFHHM010000001.1:34721-36663 GCA_965655705.1 Candidatus Pelagisphaera sp. | reverse complement strand
CATTTCCACGAATTGGCTGAAGATAAGGACCTTGTGGCCCTCCTCCATGAGCTCGGAAACGTGGTCGACCAAAGCTTCCAGTTTGGCGCTCTTCATGTTTCCGTAGGCGGGATCGATCAGGCGCGGATGGCAGCAGATCTGCCGGAGCCTGAGGAGGGAGGAGAGTATATTGAAGCGCTGCTTGTCGAATTCGGCGTTGTTGGCGATGGAACGCAGTTGCTGCTGGGCGCCTTTGAGTTCGGCATTGTAGAGATCCAGTTGATCGCCCTCGAGCTCGCATGCGATGGTTTCCTCGATGCGGTCTGGCAAGTCGGGAGCGACCTGCTTCTTGGAGCGCCGCAGCATGAAGTGACGCGTGCGATTGAAGAGCTTTTGCGGCGATTCGGAATCCGATTCCTTGTATTGGCGTTTGAAGGACGCTTGACTGCCGAGCAATCCTGGCATGGCGAAGGAGAAAAGGCTCCAGAGGTCGAGGGCTCTGTTCTCGATAGGCGTGCCAGTCAGGACAAGGCGATGTTCGGACTTGAGCGCGCAGGCGGCTTTAGCGGTCTGCGACTGCGGGTTCTTGATGTACTGGCCTTCGTCGAGCAGGGCGACAGTCCACTCGATTTCGTGAAAGAACCGCTGGTTGATGCGCAGCTGGCTGTAATTGGCGACGAGGATGTCGATGTTGGCCGCCTGCCAAGAAGTGGGATGGTCGCGGGCGGGATCGAAAATGCCGATGGAGAGCAAGTCGGAGTGTCGTTCCACTTCCTTCTTCCAGACGTGCATGACCGATTTGGGGCAGATGACGACTGCTTGGAAGGGTTCTTCTGGAGGACGATGCAGTTTGAGCCAGGTTAGCCAGGTCAGGGCCTGAAGGGTTTTGCCCAGGCCCATGTCGTCGGCGAGGATGCCGCCGAAGCGATTGTGGGAAAGGAAGCCCAGAAACTTGAACCCATCCTCTTGATACGGCCTGAGTTCGGTGGTAATGCCTTTGGGTAGATTGGCCGGCGCTCGAGCGGTAATATCCTTGGCGCGTTTGCGGATATTTTTGGCCAGCGAATCCATGGCGGCATCTTCCAATCGCATCTCTGCGAGTTGGAGGGCATGGTAAGCGTGGGTACCGCTGGCCGACTCGTCATCGCTCAATCCGAGCTGCTGGAGCAAGGCCTGTTGGCTCGGGTCGACGCTTGGGTCGAAGCGCTTCCATCCTTTGCCTGGCAGGTGAACGAAATCGCCTTGGGCTTTGAGAAGCAATTGACGCTCGTTTTCGGTCAAAGAGGTATCCAGGAGTTCGGGCTCGAGACGCACGTCAAACCAATCTTGTCGCTCGTTGGAATCGATTGTGAGGGCGTAGCGTCCGACTGGCTTGCCATCCACAAGGGTATCGAGCTCATCGTCGGCGATGATCTGCAGTTCGCTTGGGAAACGCTGTACCCAATGCGTGAATACGGCGGGAAACTCGTAGTCGATGGCCTTTTGCCATAGGCCCTGATCGATTTCGGTAAGATCGAACTCGCGTAGCTGAGCGAGGTAGGGGGTTGCGTCGGGATACTCGAAGAGGGCTCCCGCTTCAGGTGGGGCGGACTCTTCCTCGGTTTCCAGATTGGGGGAAGGGGCCCATCCTTGGTCCGTAAGGACGAACCAGTGCTTGTGATCGCGAGAGACGGCGGCCAGGGAGGCTTGCAAGGAGCTTTGCGTTCCCAGCGCGTCCTTGGATTCCACCAGGTTGACGTAAAGGCGCGACTGGAGGGGAACGGCGACGACCTGTCCGTTCAGACTTTCAGGGAATTCGAGCCCTTGGTTGCGCAAGAAGAGCAATCCTTCTGGGCTTTCGATGGCTTCGCGCGGAATTTCAAAGGGGTGATTCGGGTCGGCATCCGCTTTCAGCAGGTTAGGCCCAGGGTAAAGGAAGTCGCCTGAGAGGTAGAGGGAGTGGGAGCCAGGCAGGTAGACGATG
>CBFHHM010000001.1:0-34623 GCA_965655705.1 Candidatus Pelagisphaera sp. | reverse complement strand
CTTTTCCTTTTTCAGAAGATCCGGTTCGAGCAAGGCAATGTCCTGAGCTCGTAGCGAATCCTTCCAATCCAGCATATCGAGCAGTTCTTCAAGCGTATCGAAGTACTCGTTCTGGTTCTTGGAAAGGGCGCGCCCGAGCGTCGTTTCGACTTCGGATTTCCATTCCTGTAGCGTTTTCCCCATGCAGCAGTGGCGCCTGATCGGCGCTTGTGGGGACGGTAGGGAGGCGGGCGCGGGATGCAATAGGGAAATTGTGGAGGAGCTAGCTAAGCGTTATTCGGAGGGAATGGCCCTTCGCCCGGAAGGGCTTAGAGAGGGTCCCATAAGTCCACAGTGATTCATTTTTCGATGTGGGGCTGTCGCTTGCGATACGCCGTTGGCGAGGATAGGCCTCTTTGATCGCGGCATGGCGCCCGCGACGACTCTACGGTCTTTCCACTCACTGAACACGCTTTGAGACAGCAGCGTGTTGCAAGGATCGTATCCTACGCGAACCTAGCAAGCGCGGCCCCTGATGGACGATGGGCCCTACGGCTAGAATAATTGCTCGTCGAGAAAGGCGAAGAGCTCTTCTTCGCTAACCCGCTTTTGTTCGGTGGTATCGCGATCGCGCAAGGTGACGGTGCCATCTTTTTCGATGGTGTCGAAGTCGATGGTGACGCACCAGGGCGTACCGATTTCGTCCATACGACGGTAGCGTCGTCCGATCGCGCCGGAAACGTCCCAGAAGCAATTGAACTTGCGCTGCAGCTTGTCGTAGATGCCACGGGCGCGCTCCACGAGTTCGGGCTTGTTCTTGAGGAGCGGCAAGACGGCGACCTTGTATGGGGCGATGCGGGGGTTGAATTTGAGGAGCGAGCGTTTCTCGCCGCCCACTTCGTCCTCGCAATACGCGGCGGTGAGGATGGCCAGGAGGACGCGATCGACGCCGAGCGAGGGTTCGATGACGTGTGGCACGTATTTGGTTTTGGTCGCTTCGTCGAAGATCTCCATTGGCTTCCCGGAGTGCTCGGCGTGTTGGGTCAGGTCGAAATTGCCGCGACATGCGATTCCCCACAGCTCTTGTTCGCCGAACGGGAAATGGAAGGTGAGGTCGGTGGTGCCTTTTGAGTAGTGGGACAGCTTTTCCAGGGGATGCACGTCTTCGCCGACGAGTTCCGCGTCGATGCCCACGGAGACCAGCCATTGCTTGCAGGTATCTATCCATTCGCGGTGGATGGCCTCCCAATCCGCATCCGGGGCGATGAAGTACTCGATTTCCATCTGTTCGAATTCGCGCGAGCGAAAGATGAAATTCTTGGGAGTGATCTCGTTGCGGAACGCCTTGCCGATCTGGGCGATGCCAAAGGGGATTTTGACCCGGCCGGTATCGACGACGTTCTTGTAGTTGGCGAAAATGCCCTGAGCGGTTTCCGGACGCAAGTAGGCGGTGGCCGAGCTATCGCTCAAGGCCCCGACCTTGGTCTCGAACATGAGATTGAACTCGCGTGGCGGCGTGAGAGATCCCGGCTCGCCAGTGGCGGGAGAGGGGATCAGCTCGTATTCCGAGGGATCGGCCTCCGTGTAGTCTTTCAGCTCGATGGGGCCGAGTTCCCCTTGGCGTCCCCCCTTGCGCTTCATCTTGTTCGCCGCGGTTTCCGCTTCGGTTTGCATGCTGCCGTCCTCTAGGACGGAAACGTAGCCGATAATCGATCCATCGACGGTGACAGGCGCGTAGAAAAGCTGATCGGCGCGGTAGCGCATTTTGGATACCTTGCAGTCGACCATCGGGTCGGAAAAACCGCCCACGTGTCCCGACGCGACCCAGATCTTGGGCGACATGATAATGGAGGAATCGAGGCCTTCGATATCGTCTCGTCGCTGGACCATGTCCTTCCACCAAGCGTCCTTGATGTTCTTTTTCAGCTCGGATCCAAGAGGCCCGTAGTCGAAGAAACCATTGTAGCCACCGTAGATTTCCGAGGACTGGAAAATGAACCCACGGCGTTTGCAGAGGGCTACGATGGCGTCCATTTGAGAAGGGTTCGATGCTTTGGCTTTGGACATAAGGCGTGTTTAAATGGTGGGGAAGCTCTTGAGGGTCAAGCCTGGGAATTCGGCCGGGAAAGCGGATGCTCAACCGGTTGAATTGAGGCCTTTTGGCGGCGCCTGGGACTTTTACCGAAATACTTCGGGGCCAGGACGATTCAGGCCTTAAATTTGGTTGCCAAGCGAGTTTGGATGATCTTTGACTCTCCAGCTACTTTAAGAACCTGTTTTTTCACAATGGCCGAACTAGAAGGAAACTGCCTCGTTGGTCAGTCGGGCGGACCGACTGCCGTAATCAATGCCACGCTCGCAGGCGTCATCGAAGAAGCGCTCAATTACGAGTGCATCGAGGAGATCTACGGCAGCCTTAATGGCGTCGTGGGTATCTTGAACGAGGACTTCGTTGACTTGGCTTCCGAGTCCCAGCAAGCGATCCGCGGATTGCGGGCAACGCCTGGAGCGGCTTTGGGAACGTGCCGCTTCCAGTTCAAGAAGGAAGCGGACTACGACCGCGCATTGGAGGTCTTCCAGACGCACGAAATCCGCTACTTCTTCTATATTGGAGACAATGACTCGATGGCGACGGCGGCGAAGCTCAATAGCTTGGCGGCGGAGCGCGGCTACGAATTGCGGGTCATTGGCATCCCCAAGACAATCGACAATGACATTACCCGTACGGATCACACGCCGGGTTATGGGAGCGTGATCAAGCATGTGGCCACGACGGTACGCGAGCTGGCGGCCGATGCCGAAGCGGTGGGCCAAGGCGACTATGTCTCGATTCTGGAAGTGATGGGCCGGAACAATGGCTGGATCGCTGCCGGGGCTTCCCTTTCCAAGCGCCGCGACCATCCGCACGATCCGCCTCACCTAATTTACCTGCCGGAAGTACCGTTTTCGCCGGAGAAATTCGTCGAAGACGTGCAACGCGTGCTGCAGCGCGAAAAGTACTGCATCATCGTCGTAGGCGAAGGGCTTGTCGATACGGATGGCAATTACGTGGCCTTGGGCTCTTCGACCACGGATGCCTTTGGCAACGTGCAACTCGGGGGCTCGGGCGAATACCTGAGCAGTCTCGCGGAAAGCAGCTTGAGCGTGAGCGCCCGCTACAGCAAGTTGGGCATCGCCCAGCGGGCAGCAACTCATTGCGCGTCCCAGACGGATGCAGAAGAAGCGTATCTCGCAGGCAAGGAAGCGGTCGTTGCGGCCGTTGAAAAAGGCGAGTCGGGCAAGATGGTCACTCTGCAGCGCGGCGACGCGGATTCCTACGTTTGCGAAACGGGATTGGCTGATTTGACTGAAGTTTCCGAAGGTACCAAGCGTGTGCCGGCCGATTGGATCAACGACGATGGAGTAAGCATGAATTATCCGTTCGTCAAATACGCGACGCCTCTCATTCAGGGTGAAGTCAAGACCCCGTTTGAGAACGGACTTCCGGTCTTTGCCAAGCTCAAGCGCGTACAGGTCGAGAAGCAGCTAGGCGGCTACGCGCTATAGGCGGTCGCTGCGCGATTTTCCAAGCCTCTCGGAGCGGAATGCTTCGGGAGGCTTTTTTACGTAGGGAGGGCCCGAGTGGAATTGCCGTTGCCTTCGATCGGCTTTGCCTCGAGGGTGCCAGTTCCTTTTTCCCTATGGAAGCGAATCCTCACTGGAAACAACCTGAGCGATGGCTGGCATTCTTTCTCACTATGCTGGCGACCTGCTCCTTCTTGGCGATGGTCCCGGTCGAGCCTGGCTTGAAGGCTGACCCAGCGGAAGCGGCATCTACGGAAGGATTCATCGATTCGCTGCGCGAAGGGGGAGAGGCGCCGCGCGTAGTGGGGCACTGGACATCCTTGGCGCCTCCTTTGTTGGCGGTCTTGGTGGCCTTGTTCTTTCGCTCGATGGTATTCGCTTTGCTCAGCGCTTTCGTCGCGGGGTCGTTTCTATCGTTCGGACTGAACCCCTTGGTGGTCGCGACCCTGGCATTTCATGACTACGTGTGGCTAACCCTGACCTCTAGCTTCAATCTCTATATTTTTCTCTTCCTTTTCACCCTCGTCGGACTCGTGCATTTGATCTCCCGCAATGGAGGTCTGGCGGGCTTGGTAGAAGGGTTGGGGCGCTTCGCGACGAGCCGTCGCAAGGCGTTGATAACAATTGGCGGCGCTGGGGTGGTCATGTTTTTCGACGACTATTCCAACACGGTGGTGCTCGGCAATACCATGCGAAAGCTCTCCGACAAGTGGCGGATCTCGCGCGAGAAGCTGGCCTACCTCGTCGATTCGACGACATCTCCAGTTGCCGGTCTCGCAGTGCTTTCTACTTGGATTGCGTTCGAAGCGATGTTGTTAGGAGGCGAAGCCGAGGCTTTGGGAATCGAGCTTTCTGGATACGAGATTTTCTTGGAAATGATGCCCATGCGTTTCTATTGCATCGGGACGCTTATCTTTCTTTTCATGAGCTCTGCGATGGGGCGGGATTTCGGGCCGATGCTTCGAGCGGAGCGCCGCGCCCTCGAAGAGGACAAGCCGGCTGGCGATTCGGACGAGCCCTTTGGCATTAAGGCGGCGGAAAGCTCGGAGCCGAAAGCGGATACTCCACGACGTTGGTATAATGCGGCGGCTCCCATTCTTTCTGTGGTCCTAGGGATTCTGGGCGGCATCCTCTTTCTGGGCCGCTATCGCATTTTGGAGGAAGGAGGCCGTTTTTCCCTCTTTAGCTTTGCGGATTGGCGCGAGGCGTTCGGGGTCACGGTTAGCGGTTCCTCCGGAGCGGGCGCTATGCCCATTCTCTTCCTCGCCGCCGCTTTTGGGACCTTGGTGGCCTTTGCCCTTACCCTCGGTCAGAAGCTCATGAGCGTTCGCGAAAGCTGCCGAGCCTTTGTCAGTGGACTGCCTACCCTCTGGATGGCGATCTATATTCTCCTGATGACTTGGGCCATGCGCGCGATCTGCGAGGATTTAGGGACGGCTCAGTATCTGATTGAATGGCTAGGGGATGACATGCCGGTTTGGACCTTGCCGCTCTTCACCTTTGCAGTAGCGGCTGCCATGTCTTTCGCGACTGGCACAAGTTGGGGAGCGATGGGAATTCTTATTCCCATCATTCTGCCGCTCGCTTTCAGCTTGGGCGCTTACGAGACGGGCGGTGGCATTGTTTTCTTTCTTACGGCAGCGGCTATACTCGATGGCGCAATCTTCGGGGATCATTGCAGTCCGATCAGCGATACCACGGCCCTCTCTTCCATATCCTCGGGATGCGATCACATCGCTCACGTTAAGACCCAATTGCTATACGCGCTGACGACAATGACGCTTTCCGGTTTGATTGGCTACCTCGCGGTGGGGGGCTCCATGCCCCTGTGGCTTTTTTACGTTCTCTTCCCCTTGGCCGCTTACGGCGTATTGAGATTTATAGGACAGAGAGTTGTTAGCAAAGCTGAAGGCTGAAGGAGCGCGGCTTGGGCAGGCGCGATGCTATGGAAGGCTTTCGAGGAGGCGACGCATGCCTCCGGCCATGGATACGCGTGGGCGATAGCCGATATCCCGCTTGGCGGCGGCGATGTCGAACCAGTGGTCCTTAGCGAGTTCGGAAGCGACGAATCGGGTCATGGGCGGTTCGCTCGCAAGAGGGAGGACGGTCCAAATTCCTTCGAGAAGGGAACCTGCGAAACGAGCCTTTTCCAGGCTGATGCGTTTGGATATGGGGGGGATGCCTTGAGTCTTCAATAGCTCATCGATCCATGGCCATAGGGCGACGGGCTCGTCGTTGGAAATAAAGTACGCCTTGCCGCCTGGGTTATGGCGATCGTTGTCGAGGGCGGCTTCTGCGCAGAGATGGGCATCGACAACGTTGTCGATATAGCTCAAGTCGACGCGATTCTCTCCGGATCCAACGATTCGGAGGCGTCCCTTTCGTCCACGCTCGAGTACGCGTGGAATCAAATTGGGATCGCCTGGTCCCCAAATCAGATGGGGCCGGAGGGCGACGGTTTTCAAGTTGCCCGGCGGTTGTCCGTGTGCGGCGAGAACCGCTTTTTCAGCCGTTACTTTTGTCGTGGGGTAAGGGCAGGGGATGTCCCTTCCGTAGGGCAAGGACTCGTCGGCTCCCGAGAGGTTCTCTCCGTTGAAGACTACGCTAGGCGTGCTGGTGTAGACAAGCTTCGCGACTTCGAAGTCGCGGCACCCATTGATAATCGCTTGAGTGCCGATAACGTTGGCTTTGAGGAAGGCGTCCTGCTTGCCCCAAACCCCCACTTTGGCAGCGGTGTGGAAAACCGTGCCTTGTCCGGAGCAGGCGTCGCGCGCGGCTTTAGTATCCGCGAGGTCGACGTAGCGCATTGCGACGCCTAGAGCTTCCAATTCGGGTTGAGGCGAGCGGCAGAGTCCAGTTACCTCGCAGCCTTGATCCAGCAAGCGACGGACGAGCTGTCCTCCCAGGAAACCGCTGGCTCCCGTCACGAGGGCTTTTCGAGGCGGCAATGCGGGAACGTTGAACTGGGAATCCGGCTCTGGCATAGGAACCCAGGCTTGCGTGCCCGGGTGGAGTGTCAAGTATCTGCGCTCATTCGTTTAATCCGGCATGGACTCCGACACCCAAGACTCAGATAGCCGATTCCTTCGCGATCTCTCCTTCGTGGGGCAGTTGGAAGGATTGGTGAAGCGGATGGGCGGATTCGATAAGTCGCGGCACACGCCCCCGAAATTCGCCGGCGATCGAGCCCAGCAGTTTCTCGCTCGTTTGGCCGAGCCGGAACTCGTGGAATGGGGTGAAGAGCAATTCGCGGCGTTTCGGGAGCGGTTGCGCTATCGACGCACGGACATTTCCTTGGCCGTTGAAAACGGAGTCGCCCGAGTCGAAGCGAAGGATTTCATTTTGGAACGGCGGTATTCGCTGATCGAGGACGAACCGGGCTCCTATATTGCAGAGACTGAGCTCCGGGATCCTGGCAGCGCTGATCTTCTGGAAGAGGATGGGTTTAACGAAGCAATTGGCCCTCAATTCGAGCGTTTGCGTTGCGTATTCAAACGCGAAGCCAGCGTAGAGGAATTAATCGACGGAATCGAAGATGCGGAAGAGGGCAAGATTGAGGTGAAATACCCGTCGACTTGCGAATACTGCGATGCCCGTATCGAAGGGCTGGATGCTCTCTTTAGGTTCGACGCGGCAACCTTGGAAATCCGATTTCCCAGCTACGGCATGCCGCGCCAGTTGATCGGGGCTTATCGGTCGATGGCCGATAAGCTCTCGGAGGTAGCGGCGTTTCGGGATTTGCTAGCGCTGCGTTAGTCGAGCCCTTGTCCTAGGTGGTTTCTTTGGGCAGGGCTTGCAGAATGTTGCGCGAGTGATTCGCGATGCGTTCGAACGTATTGACAATTTCGATATAAATGAGTTCGGCCCGGGCTTCGGTGTTCGTGTTATTCATCCGATTAACCGCCCGCTTGCGGAACTTTCGCCGCTTGTCGTTTATCATGTCTTCCAGGTCTAGCGCCATTTCCATGTCCGCAGCGGATACTTTGGATTGGAGTCGGGATTGGTAGAAGTCGATGAAGCACTCGACGTTTTCGCCAAATTGTACGATGTCGTCTTCGATTTCCTTGGATATGAACTGGTTTTTCCGGTAGCGCTTGGCGGCTCGATTGGTGAGTCGGTTGCAGCAATCGCAGACTTCTTCCAGTTCGGCGATGACCCGCAAGTAGCTCGTCGCCTCCTGGCGAGTGTCTTCTCCCACTTGGTCGGAGGAGCAATGGATGAGGAATTCGAATAGCTCGGAAGTGATTTTGTTGCTCTCTTTTTCCATCTCCTTGATTTGCTTCACTTTTTTGGAGAGATCTTCATCGGGATTGTTATAGGTATAGAGGAACTGCTGGAACATGCGTTTGCTCAGTTCTCCGAGTTTGCCGATGGCTTGTTTGGCTTCGGAAAAATTCAGTTCCCCGGATCCCCAGGACATGGTGTCGAGGTAGCGGAATTGAGGCCCGGAGCTGGCTTTCTCCTTTATCATCCATTCGACCAGTTGGGCGATTTTCGGGACGAAACCAATGAGGAGGCATATGTTGGTCAGGTTGAATAGCGTATGAAAGAGCGCCATGTGGTTGGGCAGATGAGGCATGGTGGTAGCCCCTTCCTCATTGACGACGAGGGCATCGGGAGCGCCGGGCATCAGCGAGTCGATTAGCGAAACGAATGGATAGAAGAGAGCCAGCATCCAAAGTACGCCAATGATATTGAACATGAAATGCGCCCGGGCAGCCCGCTTCGCGGCCGTGTTTGCCGTTAGCGACGCGAGATAGGCGGTGATGGTCGTGCCGATGTTTTCGCCCAGGATAACTGCTGCCGCTTGTTCGTAATTGATCCATCCCTTGTAGGCCATCGTCAGGGTGATCGCTCCTGCGACAGAGGAGGATTGGACGACGATTGTAAGGACTACGCCAAAGCATAGAAAGATGATGATCGATCCGAATCCTTAGTTGGCGAGGGAAGCGATCCACTCCAAGGCTTCGGGATTGCTCTCAATATCGGGCACGGACATCTTCAAGAGGCTCAAGCCCATGAAAAGCAGGCCGAAACCGGTCCAGAAGTTGCCGATTTCCTTGAGGCGGGCACCCTTCATGAAAGTCATGGCGACGCCGACGCCGATTCCGATGACGGGAATGGCGATGGCGGATAGGCTGAACTTGAAGCCCAGGATGGAGATGATCCAGAACGTGGTCGTCATTCCAAGGTTCGCTCCCATGATGACGCCGATAGACTGAACGAGCGTTAGGAGCCGTGCGTGCACGAAGCTCACCACCATCACGGTTGTCGCGGATGAGGACTGGACCAAACAGGTGATCATAAATCCGGTCGTCACGCCTGCGAAGCGATTGCCGGTCATCGATTCCATAATCGAGCGAAGCCGCTCGCCGGAAAATTTCTGAATGGATTCGCTCATGAGGCGCATTCCAAAGAGGAACACGCCCAGACTGCCTAAAATCTGGAAAAAGAGGGCCATAGGGCTATGTGATTACGGGAGGGATGTTCGAGCCGGGGAGTTCGAACGGGTTGAGGAAAATAGGGCCTGAGAGCGCTATGCAAAGGAAAATTGGCGAATTGGAATTTTTGTTTCCTGTTGGAAATCGGGGAAAAATTGAATGAATTGCGCCGCTTCGTCCGTCTACAGGGTATCCAACGTGGACAACTTATGAAGACCAACGCTCTATTCGCCGCTTTTGCCCTCACTCTAATCGCTTCGCTTTCGGCGCGAGCGGACGACCTTTTCGTGGACAGCGACTTCGCCTCTGCGCAAGCGCAAGCCAAGGCGAAGGAAAAGTGGGTGATGATCGATTTCAAGGCTGAGTGGTGCGGTCCCTGCAAAGTGCTCGATCGCACAACCTGGTTGGACGAGAAGGTCATCGAGTCGGTCAAGGAGAAGGCCGTTGCGATCAAGATCGACGTGGATGAAAATCGAGACTTGGCGGCGCGGTTCTCGATTCGTTCGATTCCCACGATCATCGTTTTGGACGCTGACGGAAACGAGGTAACGCGTTTCATAGGCTATCGCGATGCGGATCGCTTTCTGAGCGAGTTCGAGGCAATCGAAGAAGGTTGAGGCGGGATCTCCCGTTTCCGTAACGAAGTCGAGCGAAAGGCATTCGGCGGACGATTCCAGCGGATCGGAACGCCTGGGATGCGCTTCCATTCGGTCGAGGCGTTCTTGGGGACCTCCCAGACGTTTTTAGCGTTTTCAGGACTTGCCACGCGGATTGGAGGGTCCATGTTGCAGCTCGAGTTACATGTCGAAAGGCGACTCAAAATTCGGGACTTTCGGGGGGGTGTTCGTACCGAACGTACTCACCATTCTGGGGGTTATTCTTTTCCTTCGTTCGGGTTGGGTCGTTGGCAATGCGGGTCTTGGGAATGCGATACTGATGCTTTGCCTGGCGAACGCGGTCACGCTCATCTCGACTCTGTCGCTATCGGCCATTGCCACCAATACGCGGGCCCAGGGCGGGGGCGCGTATTTTCTAGTTTCGCGGAGCCTGGGACTGGAGTTTGGCGGCAGCATCGGAATGCCGCTCTATTTGGCGCAAGCGATCTCGGTGGCCTTCTACATCGTCGGTTTCACGGAATCGGCTCTCTATCTCTTTCCGGATCTGAATGAGCGGTTCTTGTCGCTAGGCGTCCTCGGTGCTCTCTTCGCGTTCGCCTGGTTCGGAGCGGGCATCGCCATCCGAGCTCAGTACCTAATTCTGGCGACCCTATTTCTGGCGCTCGCCTCCTTTTTCGCAGGATTCGATCTGCAAGAGAATTGGCAGGCCAATTTGCGCTCGGACTTTCAAGAGGGACAGAGTTTCTGGACCGTGTTCGCGATCTTCTTCCCTGCGGTGACGGGTATCATGTCGGGCGTTAGCATGTCGGGCGATCTCCGGAATCCGACCAGGAGCATACCGAAGGGGACCCTTTGGGCGGTCGGCTTCACCTTCGTCGTCTATTTGCTCCAAATCGTTTGGCTGGCCCTGATGGGCGAACGAAGCGAGCTGCAGGATAATCGTCTGGTCATGCAGGACCTTTCGATCTTCCCTCCATTGATCATCGCGGGCTTGTGGGCCGCGACGCTTTCGTCGGCGCTCGCGAGCCTGGTCGCGGCGCCTCGAACGTTGCAGGCTCTGGCCAAGGATCGGGTTTTGCCCCGCTTTCTCTCCAAAGGCTCGGGCAAGGGAAACGAACCGCGCATTGCGCTCGTGGCCAGCGCTTCCATTGCCTTGGCCTGCGTGCTCCTAGGAGACTTGGATTTGATCGCCCCCATGATTTCTATGTTCTTTCTCGCCACCTATGGGGCAGTCAATCTCGTGGCGGGGCTCGAGCGATGGACGGGAAATCCATCGTATCGCCCCACCTTCAAAGTGCATTGGGTCATCTCCTTGGCGGGCGCTTTGGCGTGTTTCGCGATCATGCTGCTTTTGAATCCGATTGCGGCGATTGTGTCGGCGATCGTCGTGATAGTGGTTTATTTGATACTGGCTCGTCGCGTTTATCGGACGGCGTGGGGCGATATGCGCAGCGGTTTCTGGTTCGCAATGGCTCGGATGGGATTGCTCAAGTTCGCGAAATCGCGGGATCATCAGCGCAATTGGCGCCCGGCTCTATTAGTTATGTTGAGCAATCTGAAGGAGAGCGAAAACCTGCTTCGGTTCGCTCGGTATCTCGAGGCGAATCGAGGGGTGCTGTTCTTGTCGCATATCCTTATTGGCGACTGGCGACCGCTCGTCGAGCGTCAGCGGAACCTGAAGCGATTGACCGACGAGATGATCGTGGACCAGGGATTTTCCGCCTTTTCGAAAGTGGTCATTTCGAAGGATTTCGAACAAGGCGTAACGACCTTGCTGCAAGCGACGGGACTGGGGAAACTGCAACCGAACACGCTGCTAATAGAGTGGGGCAGCGGTTGGTTGAGGGATCAAGAATTCGCCCGGACCGTGCGACAAGCGCTGGAGATGGAGAAGAACCTCTTGGTGTACGCGAAAGCCGAAGTCGAAGACGAAGCCTTGTATCCGGTAATTGACGTTTGGTGGTCGGCCCGAGCCAACGGATCGATGATGCTCACTTTAGCGTATTTGATGCAGCACAACCGTCGATGGCGCGATGCTCGTATCCGCATTCTGAGGATTATCCGAAACGAAGGGGGCAAGCAGGCGGCCCTTGAAAGCATGGAGGAGCTCGCTGAGGAAGCGCGCATCGAAGCGGAGCTAGAGGTGCTCGTTTCGCAAGACCGTCCCTTGGATATCATTTGCAAGGAAAGCGAACGATCGGCGGTGGCCTTCGTGGGCGTTTCCGTGCGCACGCTCGAGGAAGCAGCCGGTCCGCTCTCGAGCTATCGCCCCTTAGTGGAAGCGGTGAAGGGCCATCTCTTTCTAACGAAGAATTGGCACGACTTAGAACTTTAGGGAGGATTTCCGACGGAGATTGGGTGGAGATCCGCATCGTATTTCAGCCGTTTCCAGTCTTGCGTTCGAGCAAGGGGTTTGGCTTGGTGGCGAGTATCCCGAGGCGAGGTCTCGGGCTCATGAAATTAGAATTATCACAGCATTGTAGATCCCTATGAGTTCCGCTTCCGACGATTCCCTATATACTAAGAGCAATCCATTCCCTGCGCCGCTTCTCAAGAAATACAACTTGAATGGCGAAGGATCCGCCAAGGAAACAATCCATGCGGAAATTTCGTTGGAGGGCTCTGGATTGACATACGATGCGGGCGACGCCTTGGGCGTGATCCCTCTAAATGCGCCGGATCTGGTCGAGGCCTTTTTGCAGGCGACGGGATTCGATGCTGCGACGGACGTGCCTGGGAAGAATGAATCGTCGATGACGCTTGGAGATGCCTTGCGAGGAAAAGTGGATTTGCGAGTCGTTACCAAGGTCGTGCTCACGAAGTATGCGAAGGCGACCGGCAATGAAGCGTTGCTGGAAAAATGCGGCGATCGCGAATGGGTGAACGACTATGCCTGGGGGCGCGACTGGGTCGATGTCGTGAAGGACTATCCTGTGGGCGACTTGTCGCCAGCCGACTTCATCGCTTTATTGCGACCGTTGGCGGGACGCCTCTATTCGATCGCTTCGAGCATCTCCGCCCACCCGAATGAAGTCCATTTGACCGTCGGAGCCGTTAGATACGAAGCGCAGGGTCGCGAAAAGAAAGGAGTCTGTTCCACGTTTATCGCGGACATGTGGGACGAGGGAGCCACTGCAGGCGTCTACTTTCATAGCAATAAGAATTTCAAATTGCCGGAAGACGGTTCGCTGCCGGCGATAATGATCGGACCCGGAACAGGCATCGCGCCATTCCGCGCTTTCATTGAAGAGCGGGCCGCGACGGGCGCGACGGGCCAAAATTGGCTATTCTTTGGCGATCAGCACGAAGCGACGGACTTTCTCTACAAGGCCGAATGGGACGCTTACATTGAAAAAGGCATTCTCAACAAGCTGGACCTAGCGTTTTCCCGCGATCAAGCCGATAAGATCTACGTCCAGGACCGCATGCGCGAGAACGGCGCCGAGATCTGGCAGTGGATCGACCAAGGGGGCTACTTCTATGTCTGCGGCGATGCCAGTCGCATGGCCAAGGATGTGCATCAGGCCCTAATCGACATCGTCGCCGAGCATGGCGGCAAGAGCGAGGAGGATGCCATCGCCTTGGTAAAGCAGATGCAGAAGGAAAAGCGTTACGCCCGCGACGTATACTAGTCCTCGACCCTGCCCCCGCTAGGGAAGCATCGCAATCCGCTTCGGACTCGATCCCCCCCGCAAATTGCCCGTCAAGCAGCTCATACGACGAAGAAAGTTAGACGATGACCTTGACAACATACCAACTGGTCGGTTCAAGCTAAGGGAACCTTGAATATGAGTGAAGTTCGACAAGCTGAAGATACCCGCGGAAAGATCCTGGAAACTGCCTTGGATCTTTTTCACCGTGGCAGCTTCAAAGGGACGAGTCTCAATCAGGTCGTGGAGCAGGCGGGTGTGACGAAGGGAGCGCTTTTCCACTATTTCAAGGGCAAGAGCGAGTTGGGGTATGCGATTGTGGACGAGTGCATCCAGCAGCACATCAATGAGACCTGGCTGGAGCCGCTCGCGACTTCCGTGGATCCGGTCTCCGATATCAAAGCGATTCTCGAAGGGTTTGCTAGAATGATGGAAGAGCAGCCTGAATTTATAGAATCGGGCTGTCCGCTCAATAACTTGGCTCAGGAGATGTCGACTCAAGACGAATCCTTTCGGCTGCGCATGCTCAAGGTCTACGATCAGTGGGAAGCCGCGCTCGAAAAGGCCATACGGGCGGGGATCGATGCGGGAAACGTTCGCTCCGAGGTCGATCCGGAATCGATGGCCGCAACGATTGTAGCTTTGCTTGAAGGATCGATTGGAATGATTAAAGTGAACCGAAGTCCATCCTACTGCGCTAAGACCAGTCAAGGACTCGGAAATCTACTCGACTTGCTTAAGCCCTGATTTTTTATCCAAAAACACATACCAACTGGTTGGTAGGTATGATTCGAATTTAGACTAACGAATACAATGAACACGCAGAACAACGCAGGAGACACTTGGATCGAGCGGCTCGCCCGTCAGACGATCCGTTATCGATGGCTAGCGATCGGGGCGACCTTATTGGCAGTTGCCATCGCTCTTATTGGGCCGATGAAGTTCGAGAGGGGCGAGGGTGGAGCGCTGGCGGTTTCGCCGGGAATACGATTCGATTCCAGCTATCGGATTTTCTTTTCGGAAGACAATCCACAGCTTCAGGCCTTTGACGCTTTGCAGAATATCTATACGAAGGACGACAACGTTATGATCGTCCTGACGGCGGACAAGGGAACGATTTACGAGGCGGAATTCCTTGAGGCGGTGCAATGGGTGACGACTCAGGGGTGGCAGGTGCCGTACTCTCGGAGGGTTGATTCCATAACGAATTTTCAAAACTCGGTCGCGGATGGGGATGATTTGTATGTGACCGATTTGGTACCTGAGGGAGAAGTCCTGGATCGCGAACGATTGGACGCGATCCGGGACGCGGCCTTAGTGGAACCGGCGCTGTACAACCGCTTGATTAACGATGTCGGATACACGACTGGCGTTAATGTTACGGTGACGCTTCCAGGTCTCAATGACATGACGGAGGTGCCGGAGGTCGTGAGCAAGATACGGGAAATAGAGGCGGAATTCGCCAAACTCTATCCGAATATCGAAATGCATAAGGCGGGCGTCGTTATGCTGAACAATGCGTTCTCGGAATCCGCTATGTCGGACATGGGGAGAGTAATGATGCCCATGTTCGTGATAATTTTCATCATTATGGCGGTTTTGCTTCGGTCGGTATGGGCGACAGCGGTAGCGAGTTCGGTCGTATTTTTCTCGGTTATGGGGGCTATGGGCATGATGGGTTGGTACGGATACAATCTCAGCACGCCTATTATGAGCGCCCCGACCATGATAATGACTCTCGCGGTAGCGGACAGCATCCATATCTTCATTACGTTCTTTCAACAGCTTCGTAGCGGTCGCGATAAGAACTCAGCCATGGTGGAGAGCTTGCGGGTGAATTTCATGCCGGTCTTTTTGACCAGCGTCACCACGGCGATCGGATTCGCCAGTATGAATTTCAGCGACTCGCCCCCATTCCAGCAACTCGGCAATGTGGTTGCCACGGGCGTTATGGTGGCATGGGCGGTGTCTATCTTCTTCGTGCCAGCAGTCGTATCCCTGCTGCCCTTCAAGGCGACGCGGAATAATGCCTCCAAGACGAATTTCTTCGACTCCTTCAGCGACCTTCTGGCCCGTCGACGAGTGAGTTTCCTAGTTGGCTCGGTTGCTGTGGTAGTCGGCCTTGGAGCGCTCGTCCCGCGAATCGATTTGAATGACCAATGGGTTCAGTATTTCGACGAATCGATGGAGTTCCGTCAGGATGCGGACTACGCGGAAGCGAATCTCACTGGCATGAATAACTTCGAGTTTTCGTTGCCGGCTGCGGAAAGCGGAGGGATAAGCGAGCCGGAGTACCTGGAAACCTTGGAACGTTTTTCGGCCTGGTACCGTACTCAAACGGACGTGATGCAGGTGAACTCGATCGCTGACATCATGAAGCGGTTGAATAAGAACATGCATGCCGACGATGAGAGCTACTATCGCATCCCGGACAGTCGCGAGTTGGCGGCTCAATATCTCCTGCTCTACGAATTTTCTCTTCCCTACGGGTTGGATTTGAACAATCAGATTAATGTAGACAAGTCTGCCAGTCGCGTAACGATCACGACTCGAGATGTAGCAACGAAAGAACTACGGGCTCTCATCGCGACAGGAGAGCAGTGGCTCCGCGACAATGCGCCGGAGTACATGCATGTGAATGCGGCGAGCCCAACCGTTATGTTCGCTCACATATCCGAACGGAATATCAAGAGCATGCTGGGAGGTTCCTTTCTCGCGGTGCTTGCCATATCTCTCATTCTCGCGTTCGCCTTGCGAAGCGTTAAGTACGGTCTTATCAGTCTCATTCCGAATATCGTACCTGCGGTACTTGGATTCGGGTTTTGGAGCGCTTTATACGGCGAAATGGGCCTCTCGCTGGCGATGGTTTCCGGCATGACGCTCGGAATCGTAGTGGACGATACGGTGCACTTCTTGAGCAAGTATATTCGAGCGAAGCGAGAGAAAGGACTGGCTGGCGCGGAAGCGATTCGCTATGCGTTCCATACCGTTGGAAAGGCCTTGGCGGTGACTACGGTGATCCTTGCCATTGGCTTCGTCATCCTGGGTATGTCCTCTTTTCGAATGAACAGTTGGATGGGTCAGCTGACGGCAATCGTGATCGTATTCGCCCTCATCGCGGATTTCATTCTATTGCCTGCCTTCCTACTGGTCGTGGACCGAAAAAAGGAAAAACGCTCGCAGTCGAGGGCAGCCTTGGAGGAGAAGCCGGCGGTAGCCTAGAAACTTGAGGGCATGAGCGGGGTTATCCCTTGGCCGGAATGCAGATTATCGCGGCGTCGAGTCGCTTCTACGGAAAACGAAATTCAACCTAATTTAGAACAATGAAATACCAAACGAGTAAAGTACTAGCCTTCCAAATCGCCGCTCTGGTGGCGGCCATGCCAGGTCTGATGGCGGAGACGCCCGAAGAGAAGGGCCTGAAGATCGCGACCGAATCGGATAAGCGCGATACTGGATTTGGCGATACGGTGGTGGAAATGGAAATGATCCTCACCAACCGTCATGGAGAATCCAGTACGCGAAAGATGTCGCTCAAGACCTTGGAGGGCGTAGGCGATGGCGACAAGACGCTGATCACCTTCGATCAGCCGCGCGACGTGAAGGGAACGGCTTTTCTATCGTATACGCACAAAGAGGGAGCGGACGACCAGTGGCTGTATTTGCCCGCTCTGAAGCGCGTAAAGCGGATCGCGTCGAACAATAAGTCCGGTCCTTTCGTGGGAAGCGAGTTCGCCTACGAGGATATGACCTCCCAAGAGGTCGAGAAGTACACCTACAAGTATCTAGGCGATGCGGAATTGGATGGAATGGATTGCTTTCGAATCGAGCGCTATCCCGTCGATCCGAAATCAGGATACACGCGCCAGGTTGGCTGGGTGGACAAGGAGCACTATCGAGTGATAAAGATCGATTTCTACGACCGAAAGGATTCGCTCCTAAAGACGCTGACGTTCAACGGCTATCAGCGCTACTTGGACAAATTCTGGCGCTCCGAAAGCATGAAGATGGTCAATCATCAAACGGGCAAGTCGACGGAGTTGTTGTGGAAGAACTACGTGTTCGGCAATGGCTATACCGAACGCGATTTCGATCAAAGAAGTTTGCAGCGGGCTAGATAGGGATTGAATGGAAACCGGAGCTGATTGGTTCGCGAACGATGGAATTCCCTATTCGCGAACGAAAGCCCATCAAGGAACAACAGGAAAATGAAACTTGGATTTTTGGCGCAGGTCTCGATTAGCGCGCTCGCGGCTGTCTCGACTGTCCGCGCGCAGGAAAGCGAGTGGAGCGGGTATGTGACGGTGGAGACGCGCGTGTTCGAGGAATCGCCTCTCTTGGAGAACCAGAAGGATGGGGCGAGCGCGGCCTTGATTTTCGAACCCGAATTCTACGCCGAATGGCAGGAGGGCGACCGAGCGTTCGAATTTACGCCTTACCTGCGGACGGATACGCATGATTCGGAACGGCGACTCTTCGATATACGAGAGCTGTCCTATTTGATGGTCGCAGGGGACTGGGAAGCGCGCGTTGGCATTTCCAAGGTTTTTTGGGGCGTAGCGGAGTCCCAGCATCTCGTGGATACGATCAATCAGACCGATCTCGTAGCGAGCCCCGATGGGGAGGACAAGCTTGGACAGCCGATGATTCACGTGGTCCGAGTAACTCCGTTTGGCGACCTGGAAGCGTTTTTATTGCCTGGATTTCGCGAACGTACGTTTCCAGGAAAACGCGGGCGCTTGCTCAGTTCCATGACTGTCGATACGGACAATCCCTTGTACGAATCCGCAGCGGAGGAAGGCCATGTGGATGCCGCCTTGCGCTGGTTTCAAATAGCGGGCGACTTCGATATCGGGTTGCACTATTTTAGAGGCACGAATCGCGAGCCCGGTTTCGTTCCGGGAACGGACGGGGAAGGCGCTTCTGTCCTACGTCCGTATTACGAGCAGATGGATCAATTGGGATTGGATTTGCAGTACACGCGTGGCGGTTGGCTTTTAAAGTGGGAAGCGATTGGACGCGACTCGTCGTCGGATCGCTTCAGCGCTACGGTGGGCGGTCTGGAATACACTCTTTATGGAATAGGCGGTTCGGCGATCGATGTGGGTGTGCTAGCGGAAGGGCATTTCGATTCGCGGGGGGAGGGGGCGCCTACGCCGTTCAATCGGGACTTGTTTTTCGGCTCGCGCTTAACCTGGAATGACGATGCGGATACGGCTCTGGTGGCGGGGGGATTCATCGACCTGGATAACGACAGCGTAATGGCTCGCGTCGAATACGAACGCCGGATCGGTCGCAGCTATAAGATCGAGCTGGAAGCTCAGAAGTTGATGAATGTCGCTCCGAACGACCCGTTTTACAGTCTGCGACGCGATAGTTATCTGCAATTGAGTATCAGTCGTTTCTGGTAGGGCGATCGAATCGCCTCCAAAGCGCCGCAGGCGTAACGGGCTCGCTCTTCGGAGAAAGGATTCGGGGCGGTTGGGGCCGAACCGAAGGAAGCGTTCAAAGCGAAGGATTGTTTTCCCGATACGCTTTGGCATGTTGGCTGCAATGAGCGCAGGATTGCCAATGTCGGAACGAGAGCGGGCGAAGGCCCAGCGGGCCGCCTTGCTGTCGTAGCTCTTCGCAATCATGGTGACCATGGTCATTGCGGGCGAGTACATGATGCTCTACGCGAACGACGTGCTGGGACTGTCGCCGCAGAAGATCGCCTTTATCTTTTCCATAGCGCCCTTCGTCAGTCTGCTCCGCTTGCCAGCTATCCCTTACCTTCAACGCTTCGGACTCGTGCGAACGTTGCGCGCGGCACGAGCCGCTCAATCGTGCATTATCCTGATCTTCATCGCGGTGCCTGCGGCCTATATGAAGTGGCAGCTGCTATCGCTTCTAGTCGTTTGCTTCGTCGCTTTTCGCGAATTGGGACTGGGAGCGGTCTGGCAGCCTTTGATGCGGAATATTACGACGCAGGACGATCGGGGGCAGTTCTTCGGTCGCATGCGGGCGGCTTTCACGGTCGTGAACCTACTGCTGAGCGCTGGCATTGCGTTCTTCGTGGGACAGAGAATGGAAGAGGGCTCCTTTAAGATCATCCTCGGTATCGCGTTCCTGGGAACGATCAACTCCATCTTCTGGGCGCGATTGATTCCCGAACCGAACGCTGCCGGAGACGGGCGCTTGCCAAGGGTTGGTCGAGCTGCCAAGCATCTGTGGTTTCTGCTGAAGCGGTCCAAGCTGTTTCGCTTGCCTCTAGCCATTGCGTTCGTGATTACGGCGGGTCAGATTCCTATTGGAGTCGTTTATTTCAGGGAGGCCCTTCATGTTCCAGTGAGCGTACTCGGGGCCCAGATATTTTGCGCGACCCTAGGACAGGTTATTTCATTGGTCCTGTGGGGCAAGGTGTGCGATGCGATTGGATTTCGCTCCGTATTGGCAGGGTTGCTGGGAATGACGAGCGCATTGACATTGATCTTGTGGCTGGTGCACCCCTTCCCGTTGGAGGAGATTTCGTTTATCGAAATACTGGATACAAACGGATTGAGCGTTGGAGCCCTGCTCCTATTCGGATTCGTTGGGGGCGTATTGAACGCGGGCTCGGGAATCGCTCTTACTGCGGCGACGCACTACCATGTGAGCGCTCGCGACAGCCTGGCGAACTTGAATCTGTTTGCCCTGTTCCAATTGCTGTTTCAATCGAGCATGCTGCTGGTTCTAGGCGTATATCTGCAGCAGTTCGTCCAACCTCGCATGGCTCCGAGCGATCCGGAAAGCCTCTTCTATTTCGATTGGTACAAGGTTTACAGCGCGGGACTTGTCCCCGCTGCCATGCTGTTCTGCATTCCCTTTGGGGCGCGCCTGCCCAATGTGAAGCCGTGGTTCGGAGTGAACGACTTTTTCTTGGCGATTCGTTACACTCCATGGCGCAGTATGGTTGGGAAGCGACGTTTGCTCGACGAGGATGAGGACCATCGAATCGATTTGGCTCGGAGTCTCGGCGATTCTCCAAATCCCCTGAACATCGAACCTTTGACCGAGCTCCTGCAGGATCCGTCGTACGAGGTGAAAAAGGAAGCGATTCGAAGCTTGGCCCGCACGGGCAGTTCGTTTGCCGGTCAAAAGCTTTTAGAGGCGCTGAAGGATGAAGAGCGACGCGCTCTCTGGGACCATACCGCTTGGGCCTTAGGGGAATTGGGTTATGCGGACGCCTCGGAGGCGTTGTTGGAGCGGCTGAAAGGGCAAAGTCCGGTTCGGGCGAGAGCGTTGGGGAAGATCGGCGATCGGTCCGCGATCGGTCCGGTTCTCGACGCTTTGCGCAATGAAGAGGCGAGCCTGCATGTTATATCCGGTTGCTGTTGGGCATTGCTGAGGCTGGATGCGCGTGAAGCGGCGGCCGACGCATTTCGGGGCTTGATGAAACTGCGTCAGCGCGAGGAACGTTATGAGATGCTGAGCATATTTTCGAGATGGCTATGCGTAACGGATAGGTGGATACTTTTATCCGATAGTCGAGTCCTGGCCAGGGATAGCTTGAACCGGTACCTCGATGAATTTTCGGACTAATGGAAAGCCGAACGGGAGGGCGTTCTTTCGGCCTTTCGAAATTTGGACGAGTCGGAGATCGAGGAACGTCTGGAGAGACGGATCGCCTCACTGGATGCGGACGAGCGAGAGGTGCCGAGTCACCTCTTGGTAGTGATGCGTGAAACGGGAGACTGGTCCCCCTTGAGCGTTTTGGCGACGGCCTATCTATTGTTCGCGGATTGAGGAGAGCGCGTCGGACGAAGAAGTGGCGGAATCGTTCCTACGGCTTGCAATGATTCGTTTGAAAGTATGGGGTGGGCTGGCTTATGATACTATTCACTGACCAGGCTTGTCTGGGATACCACGCGCCAGGACACCCCGAGCGCCCCCAAAGAGTCGAGGCGACGGTTGCCCGCTTGAAGGCGCTGCATTCGAATTGGCGATGGGGAGCCTTCGAGAAGGCGGACGATTCGGTTTTGCTCCAAGCTCATCCATTGGCCCACCTGGAACGCTTGCAGGAACCGCGTCCTTTCGATGCGGATACGGCTTATTACGAGGGTATTTACGATATCGCTCGGCTGGCGTCCGGGGCCGCGTTGGCGGCAATGGATGCGGCGCTGGGAGGAGAGAGGGCATTCTCGCTGATGCGTCCCCCAGGGCACCATGCGGAAGCGTCTACCGCGATGGGTTTTTGCTATTTAAATCACGTGGCAATCGCCGCGTTGGAAGCGTTAAGCGGAAAACTCGAACGCGTTGCCGTATGGGACTTCGATGCCCATCATGGAAATGGAACGGAAGCATTGCTTCGAGGGGTGGCTGGCGCCCACTATGTTTCGGTTCACCAACACCCATGCTACCCTGGTACGGGCGTTGAAACCGTGGACAACTGCATCAATTTTCCGGTGGCGCCGCAAATGGCTGCGGAGGCCCATATGGATGCGTTGCGGCGTTCTTGGGAGGCGATTCTGCAATTTAAGCCGCAACTCGTTCTTGTATCCGCAGGATTTGATGCTTACGAATTGGATCCTTTAACTGATATGAGGCTGCGTGTGGAAGATTTCGAGACATTAGGAGTATGGTTGAGCCAAAGCGAGGTCCCGGTTGCGGGATTGATGGAAGGGGGATACAGCGAAGAACTGCCTTTGCTGGTCGAAGCTTTTCTTAGTGGCTGGTCCCAATCCTAACCGTATCCGCGCATGGAAGACGTCTCATTCGATTACATCGATACGCAGTCCGACCTGGATGCTCTGATCGAGGCGCTGGGGGCTCAAACGGAAATCGCTCTCGATAGCGAGGCGGACAATCTGCATCACTACAACACTCAGTTGTGCCTGTTGCAGCTACGTTTCGACGAGCGTATCTATCTCGTCGATATGCTCGCCGAGATCGACTATGCGGGGTTTTGGAAGGCGCTCGAGCGATTGCATCTAATCATGCATGGAAGCGACTTCGATCTGCGTCTTTTCGAAGAGTTCGCTCAATTCGAGGCGTCCAGTATATTCGATTCCATGCTTGCTTCGCAGCTATTGGGCATCAAGCGAATTGGCCTAGCAGCTCTCTTGGAGGAGTTTTTCCAGGTCAAGTTGCCGAAGGACAGTCAAAAGAGCGATTGGTCGCAACGCCCATTGACGGAGAAGATGCTGAAATATGCGGCCAACGACGTTCTCTACCTCCACCGTTTGCGTGACTTGCTTATGGAGCGCATCGTCGAGTTGAGCCGGGAAGACTGGCTTGTCCAGCGTTGCGAAGGGCAAATCGAAACCGCGAAGACGGGATTTCCGGGGGGGAATGAAAACGCTTGGCGAATTGCCCGTTCGGACAAGCTGGATGGGCGCGGCCAGGCGGCGCTTTACGAGCTTTGGCACTGGCGGGAGGAGCTTGCCGAGCGTTTGGATAGACCCCCGTTCAAGGTGCTGGGCAACGATTACATGATGAAATTGGCGGAAGCGGTTTCCGATGGGAATTGGCAATTCGTCTTCGAATCGCTGCCGATGGGCATTCAGCGACGCAAGCGTCAGGGAATCGTCGATGCCATCCAGCGCGGCGCGGCGCGCGACATTCAATCGCTCCCCGCGAGACCCCGAAGAGGGGATTCCCGAAAACCGCTCAATCAAGTGGAGCTCGAGCGGCAGGAAAGCATTAAGGAATTCCGCAATAAGGTCGCCGAGAAACTGGGCATAGATCCTACGCTTATCGCCACGCGAAGCGTTGTCTCTCAGCTTGCCCGAGATGTTTCTGAGGTCGGGGGGCTGCAGGCGTGGCAACGCGAATTGCTTGCTCCCAAGCTGGACGAAACCGGGGTGGAACCTTCAGTTGAAATACCGGAAGCCAAGCGGCGCCTGCATTAATTCCTTGATGCGAAAAGAGCTCTTCGCGATGGTGGGGTTCCGCACTCGAAAATCGAGTGCTACCCAACTGAAGCTATGAAAACGAAGCTGACCCTCCTTCTCGCGCTTGCTCTCGGCGCAGCCTTTTTCACTGGATGTTCTACTACGCAAACCCGATACGGCAAGCAAGAGGCGAACTTCCTCGGATTGATCAAGGTGGAAGAGGATGCCTATACCAAGACGGGTCCCCTCAACATAGGCGTGAAAACGTCGGAGCTGCTTCCACGCAAAAGCCCGAGCGGTACGAAGGTCGAGTTCCTTTGGGGCCTTTTCTCGATTGAAGATAAATAGGGCCTGGGACGCCTTCTGTCTTGCATCCTAGGGCCGTCCTTGAGACGAGGGCTGCGCTTTGACTTTGCCTGAAGACAGCAACAGCGGCGCGCGAGTTAACGTTTCGCGTTTTCTCGATCGAATGGGAACCGAGCGGGGCGATGCTTCGGCCTTGTTGATTCCGAGAGGCCGCGATCGGCAAGGCGACATCGACTACTTGCAACTGAGCTTTCGCGAGTTGGCGATCGAGCAAGACGGATGGGCCGCCCGACTCAGGGAGCGGGGCATTCAGCGCGGGTCCCGCGTATTGCTTATGGCCCGACCGGGACTGCCGTTGATTGCGCTGTGTTTTGCCCTGTTCAAGATCGGGGCAGTGCCGGTGGTTATCGATCCGGGCATGGGGCTGAGGAGTTTTCTGGCCTGCGTGCGGCGCAGCGAACCGGAGGCATTGGTCGGCATCGGTCTCGCTATTTGGGTGTCTCGAATATTCCGGAGCGCCTTCCGAAGCGTTCGAACTAAAGTGATGGTGGGTGGACCCTTGTCGCGGGCCCCCGTTGCCGAAAACGGCGCGGGGATACAGGCGGCGGAAACGCGTTCGGATGATTTGGCGGCCATCCTATTTACCTCCGGCTCGACGGGAGCTCCCAAAGGCGTTTGCTACGAGCACGGCATGTTCGAAGCCCAGGTCGAGGCGATTCGCGCCGAATACGGAATCGAGCCGGGAGAGGTAGACCTGCCCATGCTCCCTATCTTCGCTCTCTTCAATCCCGCCTTGGGAATGACGACAGTGGTTCCCGAAATCAATCCCAGCAAGCCGGCGACGGTGGACCCAGCGAAGATCGTCCAGGCAATCGAGCAATGCGGAGTGACCAATTCCTTCGGCTCGCCGGTATTGTGGAAGAAGATCGGCGCGTATTGCGCGAAGCGGGGCAAGCGACTGCCCAGCCTCAAGCGAATCCT
Organism: Candidatus Pelagisphaera sp.; assembly: GCA_965655705.1. Taxonomy (GTDB): domain Bacteria; phylum Verrucomicrobiota; class Verrucomicrobiia; order Opitutales; family Opitutaceae; genus Pelagisphaera. The sequence goes on along the minus strand of CBFHHM010000001.1, from coordinate 10,234 downwards.
CATGGCCGGCGCGTCGGCCCCACCGGAGTTGATGCGCCAGTTTAGAGGGCTGCTGAAGGACGGGCATGCCTACTCGCCATACGGAGCGACGGAAGTATTGCCGGTATCGTCGATATCGGACGAAGCGATCATTGACCTGACGCGCGATGACGCCTTGCTGGGGAAGGGGACTTGCGTGGGGCGTCCCTTGCCAGGAGTGGAGGTGCGCATACTGGCCTCGAGCGATGGGGTTTTGGATGCGAGCGCCTTGGATAGTCCTGTGGAACAGGGGGAAATTGGGGAAATCGTGGTGACGGGTCCGTCGGTAACCAAGCAATACGATCGCCTGCCCGGTCCGACCCGAGAAGCGAAGATCCTAGAGGGTTCCCGCGTTTGGCATCGCATGGGCGATCTGGGTTACTTCGATCTCGAAGGACGCCTGTGGTTCTGCGGTCGCAAGGTGGAGCGTGTGGAAACGGGTGATGCGGTTTTCTTTACGGATTGCTGCGAAGGGGTTTTCAATCGTTTGGAGGAAGTGTACCGCAGCGCCCTAATCGCATACTCAGTGGACGGCAAAACGGTCCCGGCGATAGCGATCGAACCGATGCCGGATTGCTTCCCCGAGAACGGCCAGGCTCGTGACGCATTTATCGCGAAGTTGATTGAGATCGGTTCAAAGACCGACGCGACGCGACCCATCGACCGCTTCGTCTTCCAGAAGGCGTTTCCCGTGGATGTGCGGCACAATGCCAAGATCCACCGACTTGCCTTGGCTAAGCGAATCACGGCGGGCTCAATGGGGTGATTTGCGTACGGCCCTACTCCGAGAGTTGGAAGGGGCGAATGACCGACACGTAGACGGGGTTGCCATCGACTTCGATTGGGCGATAGGTCATGTGGCTGGCAGCGAGCAACGCGGCTTCCTCGAAGCCTTCCGAGGAAGACGAAAGAACGCGTGGATTCAGTACCTCGCCCTCAGGGGATATGACGAACTCGAGGCTAATGGACGCGGACTTGCCCGACCCGCGCAAGCTTTCGGGATAGAAATTCGAAAAGGGAGGCACGTAGCTTGGCAGGGGCTCCTGGCTAAGGTCCGACGACGGGAGGACGGACTCTTCGAGTTGGACGAAAACTTTGCGGCCGATTTGCACGTTGAGCTTGTGCTCGAGGGCGATCTTGAAATCGAACGGAAGGCTGACGCGGATCTCGATCGGCACGCCATTCTTAGTGGCGGGCTCGAAGACCCACTCCGAAGCCGCGACCGTGGCGGCAATCCCGAATTCCTTGTGGGATGCGTTCTGGACCTCGGGATCTTCGACGTTGCCGAGAACATCCACCGTAACCACGACCGTCGCGTTTCCCTCGATTGCCTGTTCGTAGAGGGCGATCGGATGCCTGGGGGAGACCTTGTAGACCGGGACGGGAGGCGAGACGGTTTCATCCGCGGGAGTCGCTTCCTGCCCCCACGCCGAGGCCCCCAGCGCGAAGGCGCCGAGTGCGATGAACGTAGCGAGGGATTGCTCGGTTTTCATAGCGGTTGCGATCGAAATTAGAATAGAGCGCTCATTGGGCTAGCGATTCTATTCGTTTACTGCTTGTTTCTATTCGGCTGTTTTACGAATGATTTGAGAGAAAGCGGCCTTGAAATTCGACCATGGACGAGCCCGAACCGATTGAAATGCCGATTAACGGCGAGTTGGACCTGCACACCTTTCGTCCTCCGGAGGTGAAGGACTTACTAGAGGATTATTTCGAAGCGTGCCTCGAAAGGGACATCCGGCAAGTACGCGTGATCCATGGCAAGGGCATCGGAACCTTGCGGGAAACGGTGCATGCCTTTCTCCGCCAGTCGGATCGAGTCGATTCGTTTCGACTGGGCGACGAAAGCTCAGGCAGCTGGGGAGCGACTCTGGTTTCGTTGAAAAGCTAGGGGAATCCGTTGCCCCGCCAGGACGCTATTCGGCGGTCTGCTTGGCCTTTGCCGCCAATTCCTTTTTGTATGCCTCCATCTGGGGACGCACGTGCTTTTCGATGCAAGGCGGGCAGATGGAATGGGTAAAATCGGCGCCTGTGCGTTCGTTTACGTACTGTTCGATTTGCTCCCACAAATCGTCGTCGTTACGGACCTTTTTGCAGTAGGAGCAGATCGGGATCAGGCTTTCCAGCGTCTTGACCTTTCGGTTGAAGCTGAGAATACGTTCGGCCACGCGTAGGCGATTCCAGATTTCCTCGGAGCCAATGGGCTTCTTGAGGAAGTCGTCGACGCCGGCCTCCAGGGCCGTCTCCAAATTCGCTCGAGAGCGCCTTTGAGCGGTCACGAGGATAAAATAGGTATAGGTGTCGGCGTGGCTCTCGCGGAGGCGGCGACACAGTTCGAGCCCATCCATCGTGGGCATCTTCCAGTCGCTGATTACAATCTGGGGATGATTGACGGCAAAGGCCTGCCAAGCATCGCCTCCGTCGGCGTAGGACTCGACTTTGTAGCCGAGCAGGCTGGTCAGGTTCTCTAGCAATCTCCGAGTGCTGCTATCGTCCTCTACTATGTGTACTAGGGGTTTCGAATCCATGGACTTATTCAAGCTTCATCGTCTCCAATCGCATAGAGTGAGGCACCTAGTGGCGTTTCGGTCGCAATTTACCAACGATTGACGAAGACGGTTCTTTCTCGATAGCAATACGCTCGTTGCGCAAATGGGCGATAGACGCGCTTTTTCGGGCATAAAGGCTTTCAATCCGGGCGTTCTTGAGGCAGCAATAGCCTCCTCGCTTCTTCAATGGCTACCAGCACTGTAGAAAATTATATCAAGCAGATCTACGCTCTTCAATTCGAGCAGGGAGAAGGGGGAACCGTTGGGATGGGCGATTTGGCGGCCGCCTTGAAAGTCACTCCGGGAACGGCGACCTCTATGGTCAAATCCCTTTCGAAGTCGGGACTTGTTGACTACGTGCCCAGGGTAGGCGTGAAGCTCTCTGAAAACGGGGAGCGTTTAGCGCTATTGGTCCTGCGCCGCCACCGGCTGATAGAGCTCTTTCTCGTGAAGACCCTCGGGATGGAGTGGCATGAGATTCACGAAGAGGCGGAAACCTTGGAGCACGCGATTTCGGATCGCGTGCTCGAACGCATTGACGACTTGCTGGGCAATCCCGATTTCGATCCTCATGGGGACCCTATTCCGTCGCCTTCCGGCGAGATCGCCCAGCGCGATTTAGTGCCACTGGTTCAATGCGAAGCGGGGCAGAGGGCCACGATCAGCCGCATCGAGGATCAGGAGGAAGGATTCCTGCAGTATCTCGAGTCGCATCGGCTCACGCCCGGCAAGCAGGTGACCGTACAAAGCTGCGATGAGCATGCGGGAGTGCTGTCGATCGTCTTCGGGGACGGAGAGGCCTGTAGCATGGGTTTCCCCGCAGCCCGCAAAATTCAAGTGGAGCTAGGCGGCTGAAGCGATGGTCGATTACGTTTGGATAATCGCTTTGGCGGGAGGTTTTACGGTCGCTTGGCTGATGCAGCAGTATCGACTCAAGGGAAGCGGCGGGCCGACCGCGGAGGAGCGGGAAGAAGCCTCGCGGCAACGGGCGGAAGAGGCCGATTCACTGGCTCGGGCGGAGGAGCGTTCTCGTGGATTCGAGAAGAGCCTAGGCGACGCCCGCGAGCGGGTGGAAGCGTTGCAGCGCGAGAATACGGATTTGCATTCCAAACTCGCGGCCGGCAACGAACGGTTGGAGAGTCAGGAGAAGCGGCTCGAAGAGCAAAAGGAAGAGCTTGCGGGTATCCAAAAGAAACTAACGGCGGAATTCGAGAACCTGGCCAATCGTATCCTCGACGAAAAAGGAAAGAAGTTTGCCCTACAGAACAAGGAGAGTCTCGACAAGCTGCTGTCTCCGCTGAACGAACGCATTAAGGATTTTCGCGAGCGAGTGGACCGGACCCACGAGCAAGGCCTCAAGGACCGAGCGGCCTTGAATGAACAACTGAAGAATCTGCATCAGCTGAACCTCCAGATGACGGAGGAGGCTCAAAACTTGACCACTGCGCTGAAAGGGCAAAGCAAGGCTCAAGGCAACTGGGGAGAGATGATTCTGGAGCGCGTATTGGAAAAATCAGGACTGGTAGCGGGGCAGGAATACGAGACCCAAGTGAGTATCACGGATGAAGAAGGGCGTCGCTTTCAGCCGGATGTGCTAATCAAGTTGCCGGAAGAGAAGCGCCTCGTTGTGGATTCCAAGGTCAGTCTGGTAGCCTATGAGCGATTCGTGAACGAGGAAGATACGGAAATACAGGAAAGCCACTTGCGCGAGCATCTCGCGAGTTTGAAGACTCACGTGGGCGACTTGAGCAAGAAGAGCTACGAATCGCTGTACGGGATTCGTTCGCCCGATTTCGTTCTCATGTTCGTTCCCGTAGAAGCGGCGTTCACGGCGGCCATGCAATTCGACGATAGCCTGTTCGATCACGCCTTTCGGCAGAATGTGGTAATTGTTACGCCCTCTACCTTGTTGGCCACGTTGCGAACGGTCGCTAATATTTGGAGACAGGAAAAGCAGTCGAAGAATGTGATGGAGATTGCGCGTCGCAGTGGCGCCTTGTACGACAAGTTCGTTGGCTTCTACACGGACATGGAGGAATTGGGGCGGCGAATCGGGAAGAGCCAAGAAGTGTATGACGCGGCGGTAAATAAGCTGAAATCAGGTCGCGGCAACCTGGTCAAGAGCGTCGAGGATATCAAGGCTCTGGGGGCCAAGGCCAAAAAGTCCTTGCCGCTGGACGCAGTCGAGGATGCGGCTCTGGAAGAGTGAGGGACGGGGTTGGAGAAGGGACCCGCGGGCGCGTCCTGGTCGGCAAAGCGTTTCCGATGAGTAGGATTTTGTTGTATTCCTGGAGGGTTCGCTATTGTTGAAGCCCTAAAGACCGATTATCAAGGGAGTTAGCATGATTGTCCGAAACGAGCAGCAGATGAAATCAGTACGGGATGCCGCCCAGGTGGCAGCGACGGTATTGGACCGCATGTGCGAACTGGTGGCTCCAGGTATGAATACCTACGATTTGGATCAGGCAGGGCGCCGGTTTATCGAGGAGCTCGGCGCCGAGAGCGCTTGCTATAAGTATCAGGTAGGCTCGCGGATCTTTCCGGCCTACACCTGCCTTTCCGTGAACAATGAAGTCGTGCATGGAATTGGAGCCATTGATCGGGTGCTGCAAGAGGGCGATATTATAAGCGTCGACGTCTGCACGCGCTACAATGACTATATTGGCGACAATTGCCGCACGGTTCCCGTGGGGTGCGTGGACGCGGAAACGCAGCGATTGCTCGATGTGACGGAGAGTTCCCTGTACGAGGGGATCAAAGCGGCTCGCAAAGGCAACCGCGTTGGCAAAATTTCGAATGCGGTTCAGAAGATAGTCGAACAGGCGGGATTTTCAGTCATCCGCGATTTCGTCGGACATGGCGTAGGGCGCAGCTTGCACGAGGAACCGCAAATTCCCAATTTCGGAAAACCTAGCAGCGGACCCAAATTGCGCGAAGGCGCGGTGGTCTGTATCGAACCGATGGTCAACATGGGCGGATATCGAGTGACCATGGGAGAGGATGGCTGGACCGCGTTGAGCGCGGATGGCAGTCGTTCCGCGCATTTCGAGCAAACGGTCATCATTGGAAGCGATGGGCCGGAAATTTTGAGCGTACCTTTGGACAAAGACGAACCGGCTCTGGCTTAGTAAGGGCCCGTTTGGGTCGTGGGCCAGATTGCCAGGAGCCGTTTTCTAGTCGACTACGGAAGCGCTCGCTGACTGTCTCGTAGGATGAGAGTAGCGGTTATTACGGGCGGTGGTTCGGGAGTTGGCAGAAGCGTCGCCGAAGCCTTGGCGAAGGAGGACTATGCCGTTGTCCTCGCGGGACGGCGTCAAGAGGCCTTGGATACAGTCAAAGCATCGATCGAGGAATTGGGCGGACGGGCAATCGCAATTCAGGCGGATGTGACTTTGGAAGACGATGTCGCGAGTCTTTTCGAGTCTGCGGTGGATGCCTTTGGGCGAGTCGACCTGCTTTTCAACAATGCGGGGACCTTTGGACCGGCCGCTCTTTTGGAGGAGGTTTCAGCTGACGAATGGAGGGCAGTGGTTGAGGTCAACCTGACCGGCGCCTTCCTGTGTACCCAAGCGGCTTTCCGGGCGATGAAAAATCAAAGCCCGAGAGGGGGGCGTATCATCAACAATGGCTCGATTTCGGCTCAAACCCCACGTCCGAATTCGGCCCCGTATACGGCGACCAAGCACGCTATAACGGGTCTCACGAAATCGGCGTCCTTAGACGGGCGCAAATACGACATTGCCTGTGGCCAAATCGATATTGGCAATGCCTCCACCAATATGACGGCGGGCATGAAAAAGGGCGTTCCCCAGGCGGATGGCTCCTTGAAAATGGAGCCCACTATGGACGTGGAAAACGTGGCGAAGGCGGTGGTTTACATGGCGAGTCTGCCCCTCGATGCGAATGTCTTGTCGATGACGGTAATGACTACCAAAATGCCCTTTGTCGGAAGAGGCTAGTAGGGGGTATCGACCCAACGGGCTCGCCAATAAAATGGCGGACGCGGCTGGATTGCTCCAAACCGCGTCCGCGCTGACTGATCAACAAAAATAGTTACGTCTCCCTACACCCCAGCAGTAACGCGAAATCGCGCGATTCGACTACATTCTTTTTCAATCGCTTGGACATATTAATTATCGGTCGCCCACATTCCACCGAGCTTTCCATCCAGGCCGATCGATTCGCTTGCGAAATACAATCGTATTGTCGAGTTCCAAGTCGCTGGTCCAGATGAATTTGGCCCCAGAAAAGTCCGCTTCGTAGAAAGGCCCTTTGGGACTCACCGCGCCTTCGGAGTATTCGGTCGCATTCTCCCAATTCGAATCGTCGAAATCCACTGCGAACCAGTTTTCCGGAATCTCTTTATGCTCGACCCGAGGGTTGCGCAGACCCCCGTTGAGCGGCCCATGGAAGAAGTTCTTAGCTTTCCAGCTCGAATCGGTCACGATGTCGTCCCCGATCTTGAGGATGAAGCCTCCATCGCCTATATTCGAGTCATTGTATTCCAAGGCAGTCGTCGCGTTGGCGTTGTCCTTGGCCATGACGGCGATGGTCATGGGAAATTCGGGCAGAATCTGCACGGAAATGACGTTGTGCGGCATGAAGTCGATCGAGTCGATTGCGATCAGCTTGCCGTTGATGTAGAGCTTGAACCAGTTGTCCGCGTATACGTTGACCGGTACAGTATCGCTGATGCGAGGTCTGACGATGCCAGCTGGGCCTCTCCCTCGACGCTCGTTCTGGGCGTGGGAAAAGGCGACTAGTAGCAGCATTAGAACGATGGCGAGGCGTTTTAGGGAAGGCATAGTAGGAGTCATAGAAATGGGTAGGGAAAGACGTTATAAGTCTTCTGGCGGTTACTTCCCGCAAGATACGGACTTTTTCAGCGAAGTTCAACGAAGTGGGATGATCCCTTTCCGAGCGCGCTACCTCGATGCGATGAGAGAACGATTGGTCTGGGCGGAGGCGAAGGGCTCCGGACTCCGTGAGAAGAGGCCTCTACTCGCGGCAGAAGGTTTCGAGTCGGGAGCGAAGATTGGGGTAAGCCTCCCGTACATCCGCCTTCGAAATGAAACGCATGTCTTCGTATTCGAATGCGGGCGACACCGCTTCGCTGATCAATCCGTAGTCGGCTTCGCCTTCTAGCAATTCGCTCGTCTTCCACCAATTGCCTGGCGCGAGCAGTTGCGGTTGCTGGCCTTTCGATAGGTCATTGCCTAGAATGACTTGGCTGAATGCGCCCGTTGGCGAAACGAGGGTGTAGCGAATGGGGGCGCCGCTGTGGTAGAAGTGGATAATGTCCGACCGATTGACGTGCAGATGCCCGATGGGGGCATCGTTAGACAGCAGGTAGTAAATGCTCGAGAGCAGGGCGCGTTCGTTCCGGTCGGGGCTCAGCTCGACGTTGAGCGCGGATTGATAGGTCCTGCGAAAGTAGCCTCCCTCCCCATGGGGGGTCAGCTGGAGGGCTTCGATGGTCGAAAGGGCGTCGGGAATGGGCATGAAAAAGGAGCGTTTTCGCTCGCGATCACGTTGGACGGAAATCGCGAGCGAGCAAGCCCCTATATTCGAGGGTTGGCGAATTCGATTGGTTCGAACTTCGTCAACGAACGCGGGCTACGCGGCTTGGCCTTCCGTCGAGGGGGTGGGACCGGCCTTCGCCTGCGACGCTTGATAGTGGATAATCATGATCATCGCGACCGGTACGCCGTAGTCGCCCCAGCGCTCGATGAATTCGAATGCATTCAGCAGGCCGCCCTCGGTGATGTAGAGAAACTCCGTAAACGTTTTCCAAATCAAAGCGACCCAAATGAGCGGCAGGACCGGGAAGAAAAGGATAACGGCGCCTAGGATGATCTCGAACCAGCCGACGACGTTGATGAACGCGATGTCTGCTGGGAGACCGATGGACGCGAAGTGGTTCACGATCATGTCTTTTTCGACGAAGGCGCCAAAGCCTCCGTGCCCGATGAGTAGCAACCCGATTGTCAAGCGGCAGACGAAGTGCAGCACGCCGATTTGATCGTCATTCAGCTTGGGCTCCGTGTATCCGCCAAACCAATCCCTCCACTTGATCGCGAACGCTCCTCCCATGAATAGCAGCATCAGCGGGGGCAAGTAGTTGCCCGCTCGTTCCCAGAATTCCCAGGTTCCAGGAGAACCGGAGATGGGGCGAAGGATTGCGGTCCAAAGCGCCCACAGGAGCATCCACATGAGGATGATGCGGCGAGGCTTGATGAGGAGGAATATGGCCATGAGTATGTCAAAGGCGCCGATGATAGGCATCAGCTTCCAGGCGATATCGTCAGGGATGCCTTGCGAGCGAAAGAAAGGAAGCCAGCCTTCCTTGGTGATGACGCCCCAGGCGCCGTGGCCAATGAAGCAACACGCTGCGGTGACGCGAAGAACCCAATGCAAGCGCGATTGCAGTTGTTCTAGCGTTGTTGGTTTGAGGTAGGGATCAGACATAAGGATTGTAGTTAACTTTGAATTAGAGGGAAGTGTTTTCGAGGCCAATGCGGCAGGTGGATTAGAAGTATATTCGGAAGGCCGAACTTGCGGTCCAGCCCTTGAAGACGTTTAGGCCGTCTCTCGTTTCGATATCGTCGTATTCAATACCGGATACGAGCTTCATGTTGTTGCCGCAGAAGTAGTAGTTAATGCCGAAGTAGAGATTGTGGTGACGATCGCCACGCCCGCCGGTGAACGATAGATCGGCGTCGCCCTTCGCTCCTGCAGAGCGGGCGTAACGGCTGTTCAGGCGAATTCCCTCGGGAGAAGAAGCGTGCTGGTATTGGTAGCGAGAGACGAATTTTACTCTGTCTTCGACCAGCCAAGCCATTGGCATGAGAGACAAGCCCCAGAAGTTACCGTCTCGGAGAGAGCTGGTGAAGGCTCCGTTTTCGCCTCCTCCGATAGTGGAATGGAATTCCCAAGGGCCTTTGTGGAGGCGGAGGATCGCTGACGCGCCCCATTCGTTGCCTCGCGCCAGGGCATCGTCGCTAGCGTCCACGTCCTGACTGAAGGCGCTGAATACGAGTTCCTTGAGATCGAAGTTGGAACCTTCGGTCAGGTTGAAAGAATACTGGGAGTAGTAGGCGGTGCCGTCGTTCCAACCGGGAAACTCGTCGTCTTGGGTCGTCGAGAAGATGCCCACTTGAAAATCGCTCTTGTCCTTGGCGACGCGTATCCAGGCTCCGGCGGGATGGGAGCCTCCTTCGTCAGTGGGCCAAAGCTTGTTGGAGAAAGCGGACCGTTCGACTGGGTTGAAGAGGTATGCGGAGCGCTGCCATTCGTCGGCCAGCTTGAGGCTGCGGCGGCCGTATCCGATCTCGAAGCGCTTGTAGTCGGAAAAGCCGCTGTTGGCCTTGGCAAAATCGTAGGATAGGTAGAGGTTCCGGAAGTGCTGGAACTCGATATCCTGGTCCCCGGTTGCGGCGTTCTTGCCCTGAGTGACGCTGAGCACGGACTTGAAGAGAAAGCCGTCGAGGAACTTGACGTCTGCGCCCAGCCATATCCGGCGGAATTCGCTGTGAGTATCGGAGAAGCTCTCGCCCGCGGAGTCAGTGCCATCGACGTGGCCGATTTGGTATTGGCCCATTCCAAAGAGCTTTACCTGCTGCAGCGAGGCGTTCGAATCGTCATAAACGATGCCCATGGTCTTGAGC